>CAVZHP010000002.1:0-622764 GCA_963775115.1 uncultured Alphaproteobacteria bacterium | reverse complement strand
ATCTCGGAAAAGTTGATGGCCGACGGCCTGGCCCCCGATGTGCCGGTCGCCGTGATCGAGAAAGCCACCCGCGACGCGATGCGTGTGCTGCGCGGACCGCTGGCCGGGCTGGCGAACCTCATCGAAACACAACGGGTGAAGAGCCCCGCCGTCATCATCATCGGCGAAGTTACCGCCGCAAGCGAAACCGAATTGCGCGCATTGGCGCTGGAGGCTGTGACGTGAAGATACTGACTGGCAACGATCTCAAATCGGGCGCGGTCACCTGGTGGGACGGCAGTGGCTGGTCGCTGCATGTCGATGACGCAGTGGACGCCGGCGAACATGCCGATGAAATCCTCGCCCGCGAGGAAGCCGCCCGCCATGTCAACTCCGCCTATGTGATCGACGGCCAGCGGACCGCCGAGGGCCATGTCCGCCCGGGACATATCAAGGACCGCATCCGCGCGCTTGGCCCGACCGTGCGTCCCGATCTTACGCTGAAACCTGCCGATCCCGAAGCCGGCAACTGGGTGATCTGACATGTACAAGTACGATTCCTACGACCAGGCGATGGTCGACACCCGAGTCGAGGAATTCCGCGACCAGACCCGCCGCCGCATCGAAGGCACGCTGGCCGAGGAGAACTTCCGTCCGCTACGCCTGCAGAACGGTCTCTACCTCCAGCTCCACGCCTACATGCTGCGCGTCGCGGTGCCCTATGGCACGCTGAGCTCGGCACAGATGCGGATGCTGGGCGACATCGCCGACAAGTACGATCGCGGCTATGGCCACTTCACCACGCGCCAGAACATCCAGTACAACTGGATAAAGCTGGACGAAGCCCCCGATATCCTTGCCGATCTTGCTTCGGTCGAGATGCACGCCATCCAGACCAGCGGCAATTGCATCCGCAACATCAGCTCCGACCAATATGCCGGTGCCGCCGCCGACGAGCTGATCGACCCGCGCCCCTATGCCGAACTGCTGCGCCAGTGGTCGAGCTTCCACCCCGAATTCCTGCACCTGCCGCGCAAGTTCAAGATCGCCGTGATCGCCAGCGACACCGACCGCGCGGCGATGCGGCTGCACGATATCGGCATCCAGATGGTGAAGAATGCCGCCGGTGAAATCGGCTGCGCGTTCTATGTCGGCGGCGGCATGGGCCGCACCCCGATGATCGCGCCGCTGATCCGCGACTTCGTGCCGCTCGACCAGCTCATCACCTATTCCGAGGCCTGCCTGCGGGTCTACAACCGCTATGGCCGCCGCGACAACAAGTACAAGGCGCGGATCAAGATCCTCGTCCATGAGCTTGGAAAAGAAGAATATACCCGTCAGGTCGAGGAGGAATTTGCCCACCTGCTCACCCAGGGTATCGAGCCGCCGATCGCCGAACTGGAGCGGATCGTGCCCTATTTCGCCGATCCGGCCTACGAGGCGGGTGCGCCGGATACGCTCGACCGGTCGGACCCCGATTTCGCCCTCTGGGTTGACCGGAACTGCCATGCCCACAAGCAGCCGGGCTACATGATCGCGACGATCAGCCTGAAGCCGGTAGGCGGCATCCCGGGCGATGCCAGCGCCGACCAGATCCGCCTGATGGCCGATCTCGCCCGCGACTACAGCTTCGACGAGCTGCGCGTGACCCATGCGCAGAACATCGTCCTGCCGCATGTCCGCAAGGCCGATCTAAACACTCTGTGGCAGCAGCTCGACGCGGCGGGACTGGCGACTGCCAACCTCGACGGCATCGGCGATATCATCGCCTGCCCCGGGCTCGACTATTGCAGCCTGGCCAATGCCCGCTCGATCCCGCTGGCCCAGAAGATTTCCGAGCGTTTTGCCGCACCGGAAAAACAGGCGGAGATCGGCGAGCTGAAGCTGAAAATCTCGGGCTGCATCAATGCTTGCGGCCATCATCATGCCGGCCACATCGGCGTGCTCGGCGTCGACAAGAAGGGGGTGGAAAACTACCAGCTCCTGCTCGGCGGCTGCGAAGGCGCAGACACCTCGCTCGGCAAAATCACCGGGCCGGGCTTTGATGAGGATGGCATCGTCGATGCCGTGGAGAAGGCGACCGACGTCTATCTTGCCAACAAGCAGGGCGCGGAACGCTTCCTCGATACCTATCGCCGCATTGGCATGGAACCGTTCAAGGATGCGATTTATGCCAAGGAGCCCGTAAATGGTTGATGCCCAGTACCGCTTCCGCGACGACGAACCGGTCGCCGATCCGGCGGTGACGGTCGACAGCTTCGGCGACCAGACCAATGCCGCCGCCGTCCGTCTCGAGCCGGGCGACGATGCGCGCGATCTGCTGCCCTTCCTTGACAGGCTCAAGCTGGTGGAAGTGAATTTCCCCGCCTTCACCGACGGGCGCGGCTATTCGGCGGCTCGCATCCTGCGCGAGGCTGGCTATGCCGGCGAACTGCGCGCGGTGGGCGCGGTGTTTGTCGATCAGCTGGCGCTCCTGCGCCGCTGCGGGTTTGACAGCTTCGCGCCCGATGCCCCGCTCGATCCCGCCGATGCCGATGCGGCCTTTGGCCGCTGGGCCGATGTCTATCAGGCAACCGGCGATGGCCGCGCGCCAATATGGAAAAAGCGTCATGGCTGATGCAAGCCGGATCAGAGACCGCATCGACACCGGACCGCGCTTTCGCGAGGCCGATGCCGTGCGCCTGAACCGGCTGTTCCACGGCAACGACACACTCGAAATGCTCACCAGCGTGCTGACCGATGGCCTGGCGGGCGATGTCGCGGTGGTCTCGAGCTTTGGCGCCGAGAGCGCGGTGCTGCTGCATCTGGTCAGCCGGATAGACCCGGCACTGCCGGTGCTGTTCCTCGAGACCGGCAAGCATTTCCCCGAAACGCTGGCCTATCGCGACCTGCTGGTGGAGCGGCTCGGCCTCAAGGACCTGCGCAACCTCACCCCCGATGCCGAAGCGCTGAAGGCCAAGGACGAAAGCGGCCTGCGCTGGTCCTACGATCCCGACGGCTGCTGCGAGATCCGCAAGGTCCAGCCGCTGGCCAAAGCCGTGCTCGGCTTCGACGCGACAATCACCGGGCGCAAGGGTTTCCAGTCCAGCCTGCGCGCCAATCTGCCGCGCTTCGAGATCGACAGCAGCGACGCCCAGGGCCGCCTCAAGATCAATCCGCTGATCGACTGGAGCCCCGAGACCATCGCCGCTTACGTCGCCGAACACGGCCTCCCCCCGCATCCGCTGGTCGCGGAAGGCTACCCCTCGATCGGCTGCTCGCCCTGCACCAGCAAGGTGTCTGACGGCGAAGACCCGCGCGCCGGGCGCTGGCGCGGCTGGGACAAGACCGAGTGCGGCATCCACGTACCCGGCGGCGAGAGCGGCGATGGCGAGTTGCCACCCGGCTACGATCCGGTATTCTGACGGGACAGCCAGCCAGAAAACAGAAAATGGGAGTTAAGTCCGATGGGCAACCTGCTGATTACCGGCGGAAAGGTCATCGACGGAACCGGCGCTCCGGCTCGCCTCGCCGACATCCGCATCCGCAATGGACGCATTGCCGAAGTGGCTCCGGGCCTCAGTTCACAAGGCGAAACCGCGATCGATGCGACGGGCGCCGTCGTCACGCCCGGTTTCATCGATTCGCATACCCATTTCGATGCGACGATCTATTGGGATCCGATGTGCGATCCGATGCCGCAGCATGGCGTCACTACGGTGGTTGCGGGCAATTGTTCGCTGGGGCTCGCGCCGGTCAGGCCGCAGGATCGGCACGCCCAGGTCGATGTCTACAGCTTCATCGAGGATATGCCGCTCGATGTGCTCAATCAGGCGATCCCGTGGAGCTGGGAGAGCTTTGAGGACTATGCGGCGACGCTGAAGCAGCTGCAGCTGGGCGTGAACCTGGCTACCTTTGTCGGCCATTCGCAGATTCGCTGCTATGTGATGGGCGATGCCGCCTGGGAGCGGGTGGCGACGCCGGGCGAGATCGCCGCCATGACCGCCGAGCTCGACAAGGCGCTGGCGGCGGGTGCGCTCGGCCTGTCCTACTCGCTCTACGACAAGGACCGCGAAGGCCGCCGGGTGCCCTCGGCGCTGGCGGATGATGCCGAGATGGACGCGATGATCGCCCGGCTTGGCACCCATGGGGCGAGCTTCCAGTTCGTCCCCGGCGACACCACCGATGTGATTATCGGCCAGCTTGAGTGGCTGGGAACCTTTCTCGCCCGCCACAAGGTCACCGGCTTCTACAACATCCTCGTCCACCTCGACAGCGATCCCACCCGCTCGCAGCGGATCGTGGCCTGCCTTGAGGGGCTGCAAGCAAAGGGCACCCGGATTTTCGGCATGGCCTCGCCGCGCATGTTCGAAATGTCGATCGGGTTCCAGGGCAGCATCTGCTTCATGGCGGTCCCCGCGTGGAACGAGCTGGTCCAGTCCGCGCCCGATGTGCAGCAGCGGATGATCGCCGATCCGCAATGGCGCGCGCGGGCGCGGCATGATGCGGACTCTTGCGTCTCGGTGCTGTTCCCGTTCGACAAGCCGGAGCTTCTGCGGATCGGCTCGGTCGGCAAACCGGAGCTGCAGGGCTGGTTCGGCAGGACATTCGGCGATCTTGTAGCGGAGCGCGGCGGGCATCCTTCCGACGTGCTGGCCGACTGGCTGATCGAGAATGACTTCGCCAACAGCTTCACTTTCGCCATCGCCAACACCGACCAGCCGGCCGTGGCGCGGCTCCTTTCCAGCCCAGTCGCCTTCATCAGCGGCAGTGATGCGGGCGCGCACCTCCAGATGTTCTGCGCTGCGGGCGACGCCACGCTGCTGCTCACCCGCTATGTCCGCGAGCGCGGCGACATGAGCCTGGAGGCGGCGGTGCACGGACTGACCGGACGGCAGGCGGAGCTGCTTGGCCTCGGCGACCGGGGCGTGCTGGCCGAGGGCAAGGCGGCAGATGTGCTGGTGTTCGCGCTGGACGAGCTGGCATATGGGCCCGAGCGACTGGTGGACGATGTACCAGGCGGCGGATCCCGGCTGACGCGCGATCCGGGCGGCTATCGCTACACGATTGCCAATGGCGTGGTCGTGCAGGACCATGGCAAGGCGACCGGCGCGCTGCCAGCCCGGTGGCTGGCGCGGGTGGGGTAAAGTACCCTACAACCACCCTGCCCCGCGGTACCACGCCGCCGTCGCTTTCAGCCCTTCGCGCGTCTCGATCTTCGGGCGCCAGACTTCGGTCGGCACCCGCGCACCATGGCTCACCACCCAATCGGGATGTGTCATGTAGCCCACCCGGTCGAGCGTCAGCTTGGCGCGTTTGCCCCGCAGCCGCATGTCGGCCCGGGCTGCCCATTCCATTGTCCGGCGCGACAGGCCCAGCACTCTGGGCCGCCGTCCGACTGCCCAGCCAATGGCCCGGGCGAGCTCGTAGTGGCTCCAGCCGCCGCGTTTGCCGTCGTCGGGTTCGAAAATGCATTGGGTAATGCCCTCGCCGCCCGGCGCCAGGGCGAGCAACAGCCGGGCAAGGTCTTCGGCGTGGATCAGCGAAGCGCTGCCTACCTTCGGCGTCGGCACCACGCCCCAGCGCGCCATGCGGAACAGTTCGAACAGCGCATCGTCGCGCGGACCGTAGACGGCAGGCGGGCGGACGATGGTCCAGTCGAGCCCGCTCGCCTTGACCACCCGCTCGCTGCGGGCCTTCGATCCGCCATAAAGCGACAGGTTCGGTTCGCGCGCCGATAGCGAGGAAACATGGACGAAGCGCGGCACCCCCGCCGCCAGCGCGGCCTCGGCCAAGTGCCAGCGTTCCGGTGACGTTGCCGGCCTCAAATCCTGCCGCATCGGGCGCGGTGGTCACGCCCGCGACATGGATCACCGCCTCCGCGCCCTGCACCAGTGCGGCCAGTGCGGCCGTGTTGGCGAGGTCGCCCGCAATCCACTCGACATGTTCGCGCGGCTGCTGCGGCTTGCGGGCGAGCGCGCGCAATTTCACGCCCTGCGCAGCCGCGACATCGAGCAGAGTCTGCCCGACGAAGCCGGTCGCCCCGGTGACGGCGATGGTCATGGCAGGCACCGACGCCGCCAAAATGCAAAGCCCCTCCCCGGCGGGGAGGGGTTGGGGTGGGGGAGTGAGGCGAAGCCGAGCGTCCCACCTAGCACAGACGCGAGGCCTGTCGGCCTCGCTCCCCCACCCCCAGCCCCTCCCCGCCGGGGAGGGGGGCATGTGTAAGCAGCCGCAGTATCAACGTTCATCTCAAAACCAACTGATCGCGGTGGACGATGGCCGAGCGCGGCGCGTAGCCGAGGATTTCGGCATGCTCGCGCGAGTGCCGCCCGATCAGCGCGGCGCATTCTGCGGAATCATATTCCGAGAGCCCATGCGCCAGCACCCCGCCGTCATCGCCCCGGATGGCGATGGCATCGCCGCGGTGAAACTCGCCTTCGATGGCGGTAATCCCGGCGGCGAGCAGGCTGCTGCCTTTGGCCAGCGCCCGCCCTGCCCCGGCATCGACGGTGAGCGCGCCCTTGAGCCGCAGCCGCCCGCCCAGCCAAGCCTTGCGCGCGGCGGCTTTTCGGCGAGGCAGGAACAGCGTGCCGATGCCATCGCCGCCTTTGGCGCCCAGTGCGCGGCCGATCGGCGCGTCATGCGTGCCATTGGCGATGGCGAGCGCGATCCCCGCGAGCTCGGCGATCCCGGCAGCCTGCAGCTTCGACGTCATGCCGCCAGAGCCCATGCCCGAGGCCGAGCCGCCGTCGGCCATGGCGTGCACATCGGCGGTCACGCCGCGCACTTCGGGCAGCAGTTTCGCCGCCGGGTCCTTGGGATTGCGATCATACAGCCCATCGACATCGGACAGCAGCAGCACCGCGCTGGCCCGCGCCGCCTGCGCGACGCGCGCCGCCAGCCGGTCGTTGTCGCCAAAGCGGATTTCCTGCGTCGCGACGGAATCGTTCTCGTTGATCACCGGCACCGCCCCGGCATCGAGCAGCCGGGTGAGCGTGGCGGTGACGTTGAGGTAGCGGCGGCGGTCCTCGAGATCTTCCAGGGTGAGCAGGAGTTGCGCGGCTGTGAGCCCGTGCTGCCCCAGCAATTCCGCCCACAGCCCGGACAGCGCGATCTGGCCGACAGCGGCCGCAGCCTGGGCATCGGCGAGACTGCCGCGTCCGCCCTTGTCCAGCCCCAGCTTGGCCGCGCCCAGCGCAATCGCGCCCGAGCTGACGACGATGACTTCCTGGCCGTGCTTGCGGGCCCTGGCGATTTCGGAGACGAGCGTCTCGAGCCAGGCCCGCCGCACGCCCTCGTTGCCGACCAGCAGCGACGAGCCGACCTTGACGACAAGGCGCGGGCAGGCGGCGGGATCGGCCAGGTCAGGAAGGCGGGAAATGCTCATTTGCGGCGGGGCTTAGGGGAATTAGGCAAGAGATTGAAGCCAAACTTCCCCGTCAGATCACAGCGGCGACCAGGGCTGTTCCTCGTCCGCGTCTTCCCGCTCTCCGACCGGCCGCTCGGTCATGGTTGCGGCAGGGAGATATTCGATCACCGCGTCGAGCAGCTTGTCCATCCCCTTGCCCGTCGCGCCCGAAATCGGGAACACGCGCGCCGCCCCGGCTGCCTTCAGTTCCTTGGTAAACCCTTTGACCAGCTCGGCATCGGCCAGGTCGATCTTGTTGAGCGCGATCAGCCGCGGCTTGTCGCCAAGCCCGGCGCCATAGGCCTCAAGCTCCTCCTCGATGATCTCCAGCGCCTCGGCGGGATCGGTGCCCTGGATGTCGATCAGGTGGATCAGCACCCGGCAGCGCTCGATATGGCCGAGGAAACGGTCGCCCACCCCCGCCCCTTCGGCCGCGCCGGCGATCAGCCCGGGAATGTCGGCGAGCACGAATTCGCGGTTCTTGTGCCGCACCACGCCCAATTGCGGGCGCAGAGTGGTGAAAGGATAGTCGCCGACCTTGGCCTTGGTGTTGGCCAGAGCATTGATGAAGGTGGATTTCCCCGCATTGGGCAGGCCGACCAGCCCGACATCCGCCAGCAGCTTCAGCCGCAGCCAGACGTACATTTCCTCGCTCGGCCAGCCGGGTCCGTGCTGGCGCGGAGCGCGGTTGGTCGAGGTCTTGTAGCTGGCATTGCCGCGCCCGCCATCGCCGCCCTTGAGGTAAACGATGCGCTGCCCCGCCTCGGTCAGGTCCGCCAGCACCGTCTCGCGGTCGTCGTCGAGCACCTGGGTGCCGACCGGAACCTTGATGACCAGATCATCGCCGCCCGCCCCGGTGCGGTTCTTGCCCGCCCCGCCCTTGCCGCGCTGCGCCTTGAAATGCTGGGTGTAGCGGAAGTCGATCAGCGTGTTGAGCCCGGGCACAGCTTCGAAAATAATGTCTCCGCCCTTGCCGCCGTCGCCGCCGTCGGGCCCGCCGTATTCGACGTATTTCTCGCGCCGGAAGCTCACCGCCCCCGGCCCGCCCGCGCCGGAACGGATGAATATCTTGGCCTGATCGAGGAAATGCATGGGGGGACTTGTTAGCCGGTTATAGCGGCGAATGTCGCGCGCTGTCCTTCGACAAGCTCAGGCTGAGCGGATGTTGGATTGGCGTCCAGTGTGCCGAGAATTGCCTCAGCTTGAGCCGAGAATGGTGGCTTTCGAGAACCGGCGCGCAGCGACCACTAAGGTCGTGAGCACCGGAAGCGCAGAAAGCTGCCATTCGCAGGCCAAGATGTGGCAATTATCAATACACTGGTGGAGCCGAGGGGGATCGAACCCCTGACCTCGTCATTGCGAACGACGCGCTCTCCCATCTGAGCTACGGCCCCGTTCCAGTGCTGCGTGCGAGCCGTCACCGGCCCGCGCGAGCGGCCCCCTTAGCGAACAGGCCGTGCGCTTGGAAGCACAATCTTGCCGCTTGTCCAAAGGCGCCTACTGCGCCCGGGCAGGCCCCGATGTGACCACTGCCGGCGTCGCCACCGCAGGGACGTATCGCACATTCCACGCCGCCAGATCGGCCCGGTATTGCTCCATGGCGCGGTAGAAATTGTCGAACACGGTCTCGATCCTGGGCATGGCGCGCATGGCGAAGGCTTCGAGCTGGGCCGCCGGAACCGTCTGCGCTTCCTGGCTCAGCAGTTGCACCGCATTGCAGAAATCGGGAACGGTCGGCGGCAGGGCGAAGTGGTTATAGACTTCGGTCAGGTACTTTTCGCGCGGCGCGATGAAGCGGGCGCCATAGCGGGCGCGATACTCGGCATCGGACGTCCGGTTTGCCGCTGTCAGGCCGCGGGTATGCACGCGCAGAAAAGCCCGGTAGCCCTCGATCATCGAAGGGTATTGCATCTGGTTGCAATTCAGCGCCGCGACATTGTAGGCCGCACGGAAGTTCCACACCGTCTGCGCCGGACTGACGCCGCGCACCGGGCTGCGGTATTGCCCGTCTGCGCCGAACGGCGGCGGCATGAAGTTCGGCGAAGCGCCGCCCGGCGGCATCGGGCGCGGGGGAATGACCACCACTGCCACTGGCGCGGGCGGCGGCGGAACCGGCTTGCGCTTGCCTGCTTGGGCACTTTCGAGCCCTGCTGTCCCCAGAACCGCAACCCCGGCAATTGCCATCGCTGCGCGAACCCACCTGCGCGTCCCCATGTTTTTCACCTAGTGCCTCCAGCTGACCCGGCGCTATTCCAATGCGCCCCGATATCGCGATTTTCGCGTCAGGCCGTAACCGCAGCAGGTTAAAAAAGAAATGCCCGGCGCGCTGGAATGCACGCCGGGCACGATGACTAGCTTGGTTTCTGCCCGCTTTATTCGCGATTGCCGAGGAAGCTCAGCAGGAACTGGAACATGTTGATGAAGTCGAGGTAGAGCGACAGCGCGCCCATTACCACGGCCTTGCCGGCCATATCGGTGCCGGCCAGCATGGCATATTCGTTCTTCAGCCGCTGGGTATCGTAGGCGGTGAGGCCCGCGAAGATCAGCACGCCGAGGATCGAGATCGCCATGGCGAGCCCGCTCGACTGCAGGAAGATGTTGATCACCATGGCGATCAGGATGCCGATCACGCCCATCGTCATGAAGGCGCCCATCGCCGACAGGTCCTTCTTGGTCGTGTAACCGACCAGGCTGAGACCCGCGAAAGCGCCGGCAGTGGCGAAGAATGTCGTGGCGATCGATTCCGCGGTGAAGACCAGGAAAATCGTCGACAGCGACAGGCCCATCACGGTGCAGAAGGCCCAGAACAGCGCCTGCAGCGTTACCGTCTGCATCTTGTGCATGCCAAAGCTCATGACCATGACGAAGCCCAGCGGCGCCAGCATGATCAGCCACTTCAGCGGCGTGCCCATGACCTGCGCGGCCATGCCAGAGCTGGCGAACAGCAGCGCGACGATGCCCGAGAGCAACACGCCGGAGGCCATGTAGTTGTAGATCGAAAGCATATGGCGGCGCAGGCCCTGGTCGTAATAACCGGCCTTGCCGACAGCTTCGCCATTGAGGCTCGGAGACGTGCCAAAGCCCGTCCGAGTGGGCTGGGGGTCGTTCCAATTTGCCATTTCGAGTCAAACTCCTTTGCCGCGATCACACAGGTGTGGGGCGGTCGCGTTAATATCGGATTTCTTTGGTCCAGATTTCAAGCAAAACCGGACATGGGCTTGTCGCAATCTGTCGCGGCGTCATTTCCGCGCTGCGGAGGCCATTTCGGCGCTGCGATCCGCCGCCGCCGTGAGCGTGGCGTGGACCAGCCGGGCAAGCGCTTCATTCTCGTCGAGAATCTTGAGCCCCGCCTCGGTCGTCCCGCCCGGGCTCGCAACACGGCGGGCAAGTTCGCCTGGCCCATGCGGCGAGGCCGAAGCCAGCGCGCCTGCCCCCTCGACCGTCGCCAGCGCCAGCCGCTCCGCCTGTTCCCGCGTCAGACCCAGCGCGGTGGCGCCGGCGGCCAGCGCGTCGATGAAGCGGTAGACAAATGCCGGACCCGATCCGGCCAGCGCGGTCACCGCGTCGAACAGGCTTTCGTCGAGCCATTCGGGCGTGCCCAGCGGAGCCATCAACGCGGTCACCCCGGCCTTGCCCGCTTCATCCAGCCCGCGCGAAGCCATGGCGATGGGCGATTTGCCGATCGCCGCAGCCAGGTTCGGCATGATCCGGACAATACCCCCGGCATCGGGGAACCGCGCGGCAAGGCTATCGAGCTCGACCCCGGCGAGGATCGAAAGCATCACCGTGCCCGGTCCGGCCAGCCGGGCCACATCGGGCGCAATGTCCGGCAGCATTTGCGGCTTCACCCCCAGCAGCACGGCGTCGAAAGCGCGATCCGGCAGCGCGCGGAGCAGTTCCACTCCGTCAGGCGCGGCGGGCAACATCGGATCGGCGACAGTGAACCGCGCCGGTTCCATGCCCGAAGCCAGCCATCCGGCGAGCATCGCCCCGCCCATATTGCCGCAGCCGACGAGGAGAATTTTGTCGAGGTTGTTCAAGGATACACTCCCTAGCTCCTCTCCCCTTGCGGGAGAGGATAGCGAAGCTTGCTCCGAAGGAGCTAGCGCAGCTTGGAGAGGGGGGCGGAGTAGCGTTACAACGCCCCCTCTCCAACTACGGCTAGGCGCTTGCAGCGCCAAACCTTCGTATCCTCTCCCGCAAGGGGAGAGGGAATGCAAGGAGCATCGCGGGTCCGCTCTAAGCTTCCCCCGCCGCATCCACCAGCGCCGCCGCCAGCGCCTCGACGGGGGTCTTGTCGCCCCACAGGATGAACTGGAATGCGGGATAGAAGCGGTCGCACTCCTCGATCGCGGCCTCGACCGCGAGCTGCGCCTGGCTGGGGCTGAGCAGGCCCTCGTCGCCCAGCATCAGCCCGTGCCGGTAAAGCAGCACGCCGCCGTTCGACCAGACATCGAAATGCCCCAGCCACAGCTGCTCGTTGATCAGCGCCAGCACCTCATGGGTAGCTGCGCGCTTGTCCTCGGCGATCCGGATATCGGGCAGGCAGATCAGCTGGAGGACGCGGTCCTCCGGCCGCCAGATGCCGCGCAGCTCGTAACAGGCCCAGCTGCCTTGCACCTCGACGGAAATCTCGTCCTCGCCGGCAAACTCATAGGTCCAGCCGCGCGCCTCGAACAGGGCGGCGAGCATATCGACCGGCGCGGCATCTTCATCCCGCTCAATATTTCCCTGACTCGTCCGCATCTGACCCGATCTTTTATATTCGTGTTTGCCGCACTCTGGTTAGACAGGCCATGCGTCGGCTGGGGGTGGCGAGACAATCCGCCGGGATTCCGCGCCTGCGCAAAACTCGACTTGGCTGTTTACAAGGTGTGGAAAAGGGGCCTTTGCGCCGCTCCCGGGTCATCGTCCCGCCAGCGCATCGACGACTTGCCCCGCCGGACTGGTCCAGACGAAAGCGCCGTCGATGTCCGCCCGGCGCAGCTGCGTGACGAATGCCGAGGCCGCCGCTTCGCTTTCGAACGGACCGGCCAGCAGCCGGTTGGACTGGCCCCAGGCGCTGACCGAAGCTTTCTTGCCCTTGAACACGGCATCGGACTGGCGGACCATCCGCCGCCAATCGAACCCAAGCGCGGCCTTGTCGCGGCCGGTGGCGAGCTGCACCCAGATCCGGCTGGGGTGACTGGGCGGTGCGGGCTTGTCCGGCGCGGCGGCGACCGCCGGCCCCGTGCGCGCAGGCCTGATCCGCCGTACATCCACCGCGCCCGCCGCCGGGGCGACGTCGATTGCCGGCTTGGCGAGGTCGCTGAAGGCTTCGGCCAGCGAAGCCCTGCGCGATGGTGCCGGAACCTGCGGCGCAGCGCGTCCCGGCGCTGCCGCCGGAACCGCGACGGGTGGCGTTGGTGCAGCAGGCTGGGCAGGGGGCGCAGCTGGGGCAGCAACGGCGGGGACCAGAAGCGGCGCGCTCGAAGCGGAGGCTGGTGGCAGCGAATAGGTGCTCGCGGGACCGCTCAAGCTGAAACCGGGCGCAGCGACCGCAGACCGTGAAGCAACCGGAGCCGGAACTGCGGCCGTGGGGGCAACCGGAGTACTAACCGCTGCGGGTGCAACGGATGGAGCGGAGGCAGCCGATGCAACCGGGGGCATTTGCGCGGCAGTCGTTATCGCAAGCTGCGTCGTAGGGGCCGGCCTCGCAGGCGTTGCCGCAGGTGCGGCGGCTGGCGGCAGACCGACTTGCGGCTGGGCAGGTGCCAGCGGCTGGCGAACTGGAACTGGCGCGGGAAAAGGCGCCTGAACCGGGCTGACCGCGGGCCCGGGTGGAAGCGGCGTGCCCAGGCCCGGTGCCGTCAGCATCGGTGCCGGTGTAGCTGCGCGGGCCGGCTGCGGATTGGGTGCGGCAAGCCGGGGATCGCGGAGCTGGCGCGGGTCTGCCGCCGCCAGTGCCGGATTGGCTTGCTGCGGATTGGACGCGTCGGAGGCGGCCCCTCGCCTGTTGCGATCACGGTCGCGGTCACGGTCGCGATCCCGCCCTTTGCGTCCGAGCGGTTCGCCCTTGGGAATGAGCGACGTATCCACCGCCGCGACGCTCGGCCGGCGGGGCTGGCTTGCCGAATAGCGGGCAATGCGCGGATCGTCGCGGCCGATCTCGGAGGCGCGCGGAAACTGGCCGAAATTGGCCGCTGCCGCTTGCTGTGCCGGGGTCAGGCGGGGCATGTAGCGCAGATATGGCGCAATGCCGCTGGCGAGGGCCGCCGGCAGCGTCGTGTTCACAACGGCAATCGCATCGTCTGGCTGACCAAGGATGGCGAGGGCGAAGGCCCGCGCCCGCCACGCTGCCTTGTCCTGCCGGGTAAGCAGGGGTGTCAGCGTGCCCGCAGAGCCGCGCTTGTCGCCGGCGATCGCCTGACTGATGGCGAGACGGCGCAAGGCTTCGTCATTCGGACCTCTGGCGAGCACCTGGCGATAGAAGCCCTGCGCCGTAGCACTGTCACCCACCAGATCGTAGGCAAGCCCGCGATCGAGCGTGGCCGCAGCGTCCATCGGGCCGCTGCGCTCGACTTCCTCGAACAGGGGAATGGCCTCGACCGGGTTGCCGCTGTGCACCAGAGCGCTGGCCAGGCCCGCCCTGATCCGCACGTTGCCGGGCGTCACCTGGTCGGCGCGGCTGAAAAATCCGATCGAGGCATCGACGTCACCGATGACGAGTGCGGCGTTGCCGGCATCGATCAAAGCATCGACATCGCGCGGATTGCGCCCGAGCCGGGCGAGCGCGGCATTGAGACTCATCGAATCGTTGCTGGGAACGGTTTGCACCACAGCGCCGGCGGGAGCGTTGAAATTACCCTGCGCCAAAGCCACTGGCGTAACGCCGGCCAGGGTAAATGTGCTCACGAGCGTCAGGCCAGATAGCAAGCGCAACCGGGGTGACGGTCTGGATTTCGAACTGTGGTAAACCCGTGGCACGGCGAGATCACATCCATTCGTCGGCGCCAGAAGCCCGCGCATCAGCGGACCGCTCGGCAGAGGCGGACTGCAAACCCGTGATCCGCGCCAGACGGCACCGGACCCGGCCCGCAACCACCTTGCTGTTGCGCAACCGAACCTTAACGTCAGGCTAACGAGGGCCCGGGCCCGGCAGTCCCGTCCCCGGAACCCGTGGCTTACTGGTTGTTCTGCCTGCCAAGAAAACGCGGAATGTTGATCGAGGAGCCGCCATCGTCTTCGCTGTCGCTTTCCTCGTCATCACCATCCCCGCTGCCGGACTTGGCACCGCGCGAAAGATTGGCCATGCGTTCGAACAGCGTGCTGCCGCCGCCTCCAGCCTTTCCGTCCCCGCCGCCGCCTTCGCCCTGCCCGGAAAGCAGACCACGGCGCCGCCCCGGAATCAGCGGCGTTACCGGAGCGTCCGTATCGGCGAGCCGGTCCGCATCGAGGAGCAGTTCGTCGCTGCTGCCGCCTTCGGCTCCACCGTCATCGACTTGCTCGAGTCCGAGGTCAAGCGGTCCATCGTCAGCGGGTGCCCCGCCAGTCAGGCTGGCATAGGCGCTGCTCTTGACCTGCTCTTCCTCAGCGTTTTCTTCCTCATCCCAATCGTCGGTCGTTGGCGCGTCGCCGGCGTCCGCCGTTGCGGCTATCTCTACGTCGAGAGTAAGATCGTCTTCGGGAGCGCCCTGGCCGGTCGCAAGCCCAGCAACGTCTTCATCCGCAGCTTCGGGGACTGGCTCCGCCACCGGCTCTATCCGGTCGAACAGCGGCTGGATAGCGGGCATCTCGGGCACGCCGGACACCGCTGCTGGACGGACCGGGCCGCGCGACACGCCAAGGTTGAGCGAACGCGGCGCATCTTCGTATTGCGACGCAGCCTGTTCGATACCCGTGGCCACGACCGAGACCCGGATTTTGCCCTGCAGATCGGGGTTGAAGGCCGAACCCCAGATGATGTTGGCCTGCGGATCGACCAGCTCGCGGATGTGGTTCGCGGCCTCATCGACTTCGAGCAGCTTCATGTCCTCGCCGCCGATGATCGAGATGATCACCCCCTTGGCGCCCTGCATGGAAACGCCGTCGAGCAGCGGATTGGCGATCGCCTTTTCCGCCGCCTCGAGCGCACGGTTTTCGCCCTGGCCTTCGCCGGTGCCCATCATCGCCTTGCCCATCTCGGCCATGACCGAGCGAACGTCGGCGAAATCGAGATTGATCAGGCCCGGCATCACCATCAGATCGGTGATCGAGCGCACGCCCTGCTGCAGCACCTCATCGGCGAGCTGGAAGGCTTCCTTGAAGGTCGTCTCGGCCTTGGCGATCAGGAACAGGTTCTGGTTGGGAATGACTATCAGCGTATCGACGTGCTTCTGCAGCTCCTCGATCCCCGCCTCGGCGGAGCGCATCCGGCGGGTGCCTTCGAACAGGAACGGCTTGGTGACCACGCCGACTGTCAGCACGCCCTTGTCGCGCGCCGCCTTGGCAATGACAGGGGCCGCGCCGGTGCCGGTACCGCCGCCCATGCCGGCGGCGATAAAGCACATGTGCACGCCTTCGAGCAGACGCTCAATCTCGGGCAGGGTTTCCTCCGCCGCAGCCCGGCCGACTTCCGGCCGCGATCCCGCGCCCAGCCCCTGGGTAATATCCGGCCCCAGCTGGATGCGGTTTTCCGCGATGGAATTGTTCAGCGCCTGCGCATCGGTGTTCGCGACGAGAAAATCGACCCCCTCGATTTCCGCCGCGATCATGTTGGCGATGGCGTTGCCGCCCGCGCCGCCGACGCCGATCACCGCAATCCGGGGCTTCAGTTCTTCGATGGCCGGTGGGCCGATATTGATGCTCATCTCGCAACTCCTGGCAAGCACGCGAGGGAAAATCCCTTGTTCCCCGCGATAATGGCACGCTTCGACTCGGCGAAGCAAAGCCGGTTGACCCTTTGTCCACAGACCGCTGGGGTCTGCCGACTCACTAGAAATATTCACGCAAAGCCCGGTACACACGGTTAACGAGCCCCAGTCCGCTGTACCGGAAGGCGGATTGGTAGCCGGGTTGAATGGAGCGGATGTCGACCGGATCGGCTGCAGCATAGAGCACCAGACCGGCCAGCGTGGCGAAACCCGGCTTGGCGTGGCTTTCCGCCAGGCCCGCAAGGCGCGGCGCGCTGCCGATCCGCACCGGGCGGCCGAGCGCGGCCTGGGCATAGTCGGCAAGCCCGACCAGTTCCGCGCCGCCGCCGGTCAGCACGACTTGCTGTCCGCGCTGACCGGTAAATCCCAAGCCTTTCAAAGATTTCGATATTTCTTCCATGAGCTGGCCCAGCTGACCGGTGATGACCGAGATCAGTTCGGCGCGCGGAATGCGGTTCTTGTCGTCGGCATGGCGGGCGACCGGGCCGGCGGCCTCCTCGCCCGGAGCGTTCACCGGGATCATTTCGCGGTGGTCGGCGGGGCTGGCGATGGCCGAGCCGTTGACGCATTTGAGCCGCTCCGCCTGGAACCGGCGGATGCCGAATGCCGAGGCGATGGCATCGGTGATATCCGCCGAACCGGATGGTATCGACGCCAGTCCGAGCAGCATTCCCGAGGCGTGAACCGAGACATTGGTCACTTCCGCGCCCAGCTCGACCAGAGCGACCCCGAGATCGCGCTCTTCCAGCGTAAGGCAGGCATGGCCGGCCGCGACCGGCGAGGCGACCACTGCCTCGACATCGAGATGGGCGTTCTGCACCGCCTCGGTGATGTTGCGCACCGGCGCACCGTCGGCCATCATCACATGGATATCGACCCCCAGCCGCTCCGCATGCAGCCCCTTGGGGTCGGCGACGCCGTTGGCCCCGTCGAGCGTGTAATGCGCCGGCTGGGCGTGGAGCACCATGCGCCCGTCTGGCTGGATGACATCGCGCGCCGAATAAAGCAGCTGGTCGATGTCTTCCTGCTCGATCCGCCGGCCGGCGACATCGACTTCCACTTGCGCGATCTGGCTGCCAAGCCCGGCGCCCGAGCACCCCACCCAGACGCTCGAAACGCTGGTATTGGCCATTTTCTCCGCCCGCTCGATCGCGTCGCGCACGGCATAGGTGGCGGCAGCCATATCGGTGACATAGCCGCGCCTGATCCCCTGCGCGGCGCGATGGCCGGAGCCGAGCACCATCATTTCCCCGGTCTCCGACAGGCCGGCGACCATCGCCGAAATACGGAACGAACCGAGATTGACCGCGCCGAAAACGCGCGTGATGCGGGATGGCGGCGTCATCGGTTATTCCCCCCCGAAGTGCTGGATGCGGCCTCGCCCGATTTTGCGGCAGGCCCGGCTTTCGCGGTTGCACCGGATTTCGCGGTCGATCCGGATTTTGCGGCTGCGGGCTTGACGGAAGGCTTGTTGTCCTCCTCGGATTTGCCCGGAATGCGCATGTAGATGCGATCTGGCGAGCGCATGTCGAAAGCCGCCACCCGCCCGCCGAGCAAGCGGTTGGTACCGTCGAGCCGGGCGAACGACACCAGCGCATCCGCCGATGTCTTCGCGCCTTCCGGCAGCACCAGCACCTGGCCGGTCGTGAACGTCAGATTCCAGCGGCGGTTGCCAATCCATTCGGCTTCTCGCAGCTGCGGCCTGAGCGCGGGGGCTGCTTCGAGCAGCGCGGTCAGCGCCTCCACCTGTTTGCCGGCTTGCGGACCCGACAGGATCAGCTTGCCCTTCGCGCGTGCTTCGGAGACCGGCTCGAGCAGGTGGCCGGTGCCATCGATCAGCACCAGCCGCCCCGGCAGCCGCAGCACCGCATGCGGCTTGCGCTCGACAATATCGATCACCAGCGTATCCGGCAGCTGGCGCGAAACCCGCGCGTCCTCGACCCACGATAGGTCGAGCAATTCGCCCCGCAGACCGTCGACATCGACCAGCGGCATGGCTCGGTTGCGCTGGGCCAGCGCGCGCTCGTAGACCTTGAGCTCGTTGAGCCGCTTGACCCCGCGCACTTCGACCCGGCGCACCTCGAAACCGGTTTCGGCGGCGACGGCGGCGAACTGCTGGCGCGCCACGGCTGGAACTCCGGCGGCCCGCGCCACCACCACCGCCAGCACCGCCGCGCAGCCCAGGATGCCCGCCAGCGCGGCGCGGTGCAGCTGTTCGTCGGACAGCGGCACAAAATCCATGATCCGCCCAACCAGCGTCCCGGTCTTGCGCTTCGCCGCCTTGACCCGGCGCGCCTTGGCCTGCGCACCGGCGGCCTGGCGGGCGTTCGGACTCCGTCGCTTGACTGTCCGGCTGCTCATGCCGCCCCCTTCCGGCTTTTCGCGTGCTCAAGCGCATCGGCGACGATGGCCTCGACCAGGTCGGCATAGTCCATCCCGATGTGCTTTGCCTGTTCGGGCACCAGGCTGAGCGGGGTCATGCCGGGCTGGGTGTTGACCTCAAGCAAGAACAGCCCTGCAAGCCCGCGCTCGTCGTCCCAGCGAAAGTCCGACCGGGTGGCACCGCGACAACCGAGAATACGGTGGGCGCGCAGGGCGAGGTCCTTGCAGGCCTCGGTAATCTCGTCGGGGATTTCCGCCGGGCAGACATGCTCGGTCATGCCGTCGGTATATTTGGCGTCGAAATCGTAAAAGCCGGACTTGGGCTTGAGTTCGGTGACCAACAGCGCCCGGTCTCCCAGCACTGCCGTGGTCAGTTCCTTGCCGCGAATGAACGGCTCGGCCAACAGGCTGTCGAACTCCTGCCACGGGCCCTTGGCCGTCCGGGCGATAGGATTGCCGTAGTTGCCTTCATCGGTGACGATGGCGACACCGACCGAGGAGCCTTCGTTGACCGGCTTGAGCACATAGGGCCGCGCCAGCGGATCGCGCTCGAACAATTCGGCGGACTCGACGATGCGTCCGCCGGGCATGGGAATGCCGTGCGGCACCAGCGCCTGCTTGGTCAGCTCCTTATCGATGGCGATCACCGATGTGGCGAGGCCTGAGTGGGTGTAGGTGAGCCCCATCAGGTCCATCATGCCCTGCACGCTGCCGTCCTCGCCTGGGCAGCCGTGGAGCGCGTTGAACACGACATCGGGCGCGGCTTTGGCCAGCTTCAGCGCGACATCGCGCGCCATGTCGATGCGGGTGACCTTGTGGCCCTTCGATTCGAGCGCCTTGGCGACACCCTCGCCGCTCATCAGCGAGACCGGGCGTTCGCTGGACCAGCCGCCCATCAGGACCGCGATATGAAGTTTCGGCAGTGTCACGGCTTACCCACCCTTTGTATTTCCCATTCCAGCTCGACGCCGGAACCAGCTTTCACCCGCCGCCGCACATCCTCGCCCAGCCCTTCGATATCGGCGCTGGTGGCATTGCCGGTGTTGATGAGGAAATTCGTGTGTTTCTCGCTGACCTGTGCGCCGCCTCGCACCAGCCCCCGGCAACCGGCCTTATCGACCAGTTGCCAGGCCTTCTGGCCCGGCGGATTCTTGAAAGTGGAACCGCCGGTCTTGCTACGCAGCGGCTGCGAGGCTTCGCGGCTGGCGGAGATGCGGTCCATCTCGGTCTGGATCGCGGCGGGATCGCCCGGCACGCCCCGGAACCGCGCGGCGACGACGATGGCGCCTTCGGGCAGGTCCGAATGGCGATAGGTGTAGTGCAGGTCTGCGACTGGCAAGGTCACCAGCTCGCCCGAGCGCAGGATCACGTCGCAATCGACCAGTATGTCCTTGACCTCGCTGCCATATGCTCCGCCGTTCATCCGCACGAAGCCGCCGACCGTGCCGGGAATCGAGCGAAGGAATTCAAGGCCGGCAATGCCATGATCGCGGGCGGTGGAGGAGACGAGGATGCCCGAGGCGCCGCCGCCGCAATCGAGTGTGGCTTCTCCGGTTTTTCCAACCGAGGCAAAGGCCTTGCCGAGCCGCACGACCACGCCCGGAACCCCCCCGTCGCGCACGATCAGGTTTGAGCCAAGCCCCAGTGCCATCACCGGCACCGAGGGATCGAGCTCCCGCAGGAACTCTTGCAAATCGGACAAATCCCTCGGCTCGAACAGCCACTCCGCCGCGCCGCCGCTCTTGAACCACACCAGCGGGGCGAGCGGGGCGCCATGGGTGAGCTTGCCGGTCACGCGGGGGAGGGTATCGGCCATCATGCCTTCCTCCGCTTGGTGATCGCAGCGGCCAGCCCGGCCGCCCATTTGGTGATGTCGCCCGCGCCCAGGCACACCACCATGTCGCCGCTCCGCGCCTCGGCAGCGAGCCGGTCCGCCAGATCGTCCGCCCCGGACACCTCGCTCGCGGCATGATGCCCGCGCTGCTTGATCATCGCGGTGAGCGCCGAGGCGTTGACGCCTTCCACCGGCGTCTCGCCCGCCGCGTAGACCGGCGCGATGTAAACCACATCGGCGTCGTTGAAGGCCGAAGCGAAGTCTTCCATGAGATTACCCAGCCGCGAATAGCGGTGCGGCTGGCATACGGCGATGACCCGTCCGCCCGATCCCCCACCCGAACCTGTCGCGGGAACCCCTTCGCGCGCGGCGGAGAGCACGGCGCGGATTTCGACCGGGTGGTGGCCGTAATCGTCGATGATCGTAATGCCGCCGCCTTCCATGGCCACTTCGCCAACCCGGGTGAAGCGCCGCTTGACCCCGCCGAAGGTGGCAAAGCCCTTGGCCACGGCCTCGTCGCTCATCCCCATCTCGAGCCCGACGGCTATCGCGGCGAGCGCGTTCTGGACATTGTGCCGCCCGGGCATCGGCATCTCGACCCCGGGAATGGACCGCGAGGACCCGTCGCGCGCGCGGACCGTGACATCGAACCGGTTGCCGCCCGTGACCGGTGTGACATTGTCGGCGCGGATATCGGCCTGGCCGGAGAAGCCATAGGTCGTCAGCCGCCGGTCGCGGATGCGCGGGATGATCGCCTGCACTTCGGGATGATCGAGGCAGAGGATGGCGACGCCATAAAACGGCACGTTCTCGATGAATTCGACATAGGCGGCCTTGGCCAGCTCGAAACTGCCGTAGTGGTCGAGATGTTCGGGATCGATATTGGTGACGACCGCGATGGTCCCGTCGAGCCGCAGGAAACTGCCGTCGCTCTCGTCGGCCTCCACCACCATCCAGTCGCCGGAACCGAGCCGGGCGTTGGAGCCGTACTGGTTGATGATGCCGCCGTTGATCACGGTCGGATCGATCCCGCCCTTATCGAGCATGGCGGCGATCATGCTGGTCGTCGTCGTCTTGCCGTGGGTTCCGGCCACCGCGACGGTGTTCTTGAGGCGCATCAGTTCGGCCAGCATTTCCGCGCGGCGCACCACCGGGATGCGGCGCTCGTAGGCTTCCTCGACCTCGGGATTGGTCTTGCGGCTGACGGCCGTGGAGGTGACGACCACGGCGGCATCGCCGAGGTTCTCGGCGGCATGGCCGATCGAAACCTTGATCCCGCGCTTGCGCAGGCCCTCAACCACATAGCCTTCGGCGATGTCAGAGCCCTGCACCGAGTAGCCCAGGTTGTGCATCACTTCGGCAATGCCCGACATGCCGATCCCGCCGATGCCGACGAAATGGATCGTGCCGATGTCGGTGGCGACGCCCCTCATTGCGCGGCACCTCTGGCAAGCGCCTCCTGCCCGGATGCTGAGGGCTCACCGCCCAATCGGATAACGTCCATCAGCGGCGCCCCGCCGAAGCTCTCGACCAGGTCTGCAAGGTCGGAGACGGCATTGGGATAGCCGCAATTCCACGCGGCATGGGCGGCATTCGCCAGTGTCTCGGGATGCTGCGCCATGGCCTGGATCTGCTTGGCCAGTTCCACCGAGGTGAACTTCTCCTGCCGGATCGAGCGCGCACCGCCCGCCGCGACCATTTCGCGGACATTGGCGGCCTGGTGATCGTCGGTGGCGATCGGCAGCGGCACCAGCATCGCCGGGCGGCCAACGGCGGTAAGCTCGGCAATGGTCGATGCGCCAGCCCGGCCGATGAACAGGTGCGCGTCGGCCAGCCGCCCGGCCATGTCCTCGAAATAGGTGCCGAGTTCGGCGGGAATGTCGTGACCGGCATAGCGCGCGCGCACCGCGTCGATATCCTCAGGACGGCATTGCTGGGTCACTTGCAGGCGCAGGCGCAGCGCGGTCTGGAGCATGGCGAGACCGTCGGGCACCACTTCGGACAGCACCCGCGCGCCCTGGCTGCCGCCGGTGACGAGAATGCGCAGCAGTCCCTCCTCGGTGAAGGCCGGATAGGGCGCTTCGCGCAGCGCCAGCACTTCGGCGCGCACCGGATTGCCGGTGAGGTGGACCTTGAGCTTGTGCTTGGGTTTCAGCCGGTCGACCTGCCGATAGGCCGTGGCGATGGCGTTCACCCGGTTCGCCAGCATGCGGTTGACCCGGCCCAGCACCGCGTTCTGTTCATGGATGATCGTGGGGATTTTGGCGGAACTGGCGGCGAGCAACGCGGGCAGTGCCGGATAGCCGCCAAACCCGACCACGGCGGAAGGCTCGAAGCTTTCGTAAAGCCTCAGCGCCATGCGCCGCCCCGCGCCGATCGCCCTGAGGCCGCGCAGCCAGCCCAGCGGGTTCCACCCCTCCAGCCGGCCGGCCGGCAGGACATGGGTGGTCAGCGAGGCCGGCTTGCCCGGAATGGCGGCGCCGCGCTCGTCGGTGATCAGCGCGACATGGTGCCCGCGCCGCTCCAGTTCGGCCGCCAGCGCGAAGGCCGGGAGCAGATGCCCGCCAGTGCCGCCGGCAGCCAGGACATAGTGGCGGGTCACGCCGGTCATTTGAGCCCCCCGATATCGCGCAGCGACAGCCGCTCGCGCCGCAGGAACGGATTGCGCCGGGTGATCGCCAGCAGCAGGCCCATGCCCAGGCACAGCGCGACAGTGGACGAACCGCCGTAGGATATCAGCGGCAAGGTCATGCCCTTCGAGGGAAACAGTTGCAGATTGACGAGAATGTTGATGAACGCCTGCCCGCCGAGCTGGGCCGTCAGCCCCGCCGCCGCCAGCACTGTGAACAGGTCTTCCTCTTCCACCAGCCGCATCAGCACCCGGACGATAAGAGCGAAATAGACCAGCACGATCGCCGCGCAGGCCAGCAGTCCGAATTCCTCGCCGATCACCGAGAAGATATAGTCGGTATGCGCCTCGGGCAGCGACAGCTTGCGGGTGCCGAGCCACAGTCCGCTGCCCATCCAGCCGCCCGCCAGCAAGGTACGCTGGGCCAGGTCCACCTGATCGAAGGCCGAGCCGCCGCCGAGGAACGAATCGATCCGGATGCGCGCATTGTCGTAGAACACATAGACTGCGATCAAACCGGCAAGGCCGATTGCGCCCAACAGTAATATCCGCCGCATTTCGAGCCCCGACAGCACCATCAAAACAAACCACACCGCGCCGAACAGCAGGGTGGAGCCGAAATCGGGCTGCGCCATCAGCAGCACTGCGATCAGCCCCATCAGCCCCAGGCTAATCGCCATCACCGGCAGGTTGGGGTCGCGCGCGCGCCACGACAGAATCCAGGCGAGACCGATGGCGAAGGCCGGCTTGAGGAATTCCGACGGTTGCAGCGAAACCCCGAGATTGAGCCAGCGCCGTGCGCCGTTCACTTGCGTTCCGATCACCGGCACAAGAACCAGCGCCGCCACCATGGCAAAGCCGAGCACGATCCCGGATCGCCGCGCCGCGTCCTTGGGCAGCAGCGAAGCGCCGAGCATTACGGCAAGACCGATCAGCTGCCAGCGCAGATGCAGTACGAAGAAATGCAGATCGTCGAGCCTGACCGCGCCGGTCGACAGCCGCCGCGCGCTGGCCGGCGAGGCCGCGGCAACCGCGACCGTGCCGATCGCCATCAGCGCCAGCACCAGCGCCAGCAGCACCCGGTCGATCTCGCGCCACCAGATCGCCAGTTCGCCGCGATTGCTCCGGCGATAGCGGGCGTGGCTCGCCGTTGGCAGCCCCGCCGTGCCGGGCAGGCTGGCGGCGTTACTGGGCGGGAGAATGGCGGGATGCGTTGCCATCAGGCGGAACCTCCCGCTGAACTTTCGGGCCCGGTCAGCGCTTCGACGATCTGGCGGAAGGCATCGCCGCGCGCTTCGTAGTCGCGGAACTGATCGAAGCTGGCGCAGGCGGGTGATAGCATGACGATGTCGCCGGGGCTCGCCGCTTCGATCGCCTGTCGGACTGCTTCGATCAGCATCTCGCTGCGCATGACCGGCATGTAGGGTTCGAGCAGCGCCGCGAACATCGGCCCGGCCTCGCCGATGGTATAGGCTGCGGCCACATTGCCAAACCAGGGCTTGCACTCGTCGAGATCGTCGCCCTTGGGCAATCCGCCGACAATCCAGTGGATGCGCTTGCCCGGCTTGGGCGGGAAAGCGGCGATCGCGGGGGCAGCGGATGCCGGATTGGTCGCCTTGCTGTCGTTGATGAACAGCACCCCGTCCGCTGCGGCGACCCGTTCCATCCGGTGCGGCAATCCGCGAAATGTCGGCATCGCTGCGCGCCATTGTGCCTGGTTAAGCCCGAGTGCCTCGACAATGGCGACGGCGACGGCGGCGTCCTGCAGATTGTGCGGGCCTTGCAGCGAGGGCCAGTCCGGCTGGAATTCGAGCAGATCCGCGCCATCGACACGGTGAATAAGGTCCGCGCCGCGCCGCTCCAGCTCGCGCCGGGCCACGGCCGCAGTCTTGGTGTCGTGCATGCCGAACACTGCCTGCTGATCTGCACGCTGCATGGCGAACAGGCGCGCCTTCGAAGCGGCATATTCCTCGAATGTATCATAGCGGTCGAGGTGATCGGGGGTGATGTTGAGCAGCGCCGCGACTTCGCATTCGAGGCTGTAGGTCAGGTCGATCTGATAGCTCGAAAGCTCGAGGACATAGACCCCGCCCGCCGCCAGCGGTTCCTGCCCCAGAACCGGCAGACCGATATTGCCGCCCATGCGGGTTGGCAGGGCCGCGCTCTTGAGCAGGTGGTGGACCAGCGCAGTGGTGGTCGATTTGCCGTTGGTGCCGGTGATGGCGACCACCCGGTGTGCGGGCAGGTCCGCGCGCGCCAGGGCAAACAGCTCGATATCGCCGATGATCGGCACGCCGGCATCGTAAGCAACCGCAGCGATCGGATGGCGGTTGAGCGGCACCCCGGGCGAAACGACAATTCCGGCAAAGCCCGCCAGATCGATAGCAGTGGGATCGGCGAATTCGACCGCCTCGCCATGTTTCGCCGCCAGCGCTGCGCGCGGTTCCTCGCGGCTGTCCCATGCCATCACATGCGCCCCGCTCGCCAGCAGCGTTTCGGCCGCAGCCGAGCCCGAGCGGGCCAGGCCGAGAACGGCGTAACGCTTGCCGGCGAAGAAGGGGGACACGATCATCTGAGCTTGAGCGTGGAAAGGCCGACGACGGCCAGAATGATCGAGACGATCCAGAAGCGGATCACCACGGTCGATTCCGCCCAGCCCTTCTGTTCGAAATGGTGGTGGATCGGCGCCATGCGGAAAACGCGCCGCCCGGTTCGCTTGAACCAGAACACCTGAATGATGACCGAGGCGGTTTCGAGCACGAACAGGCCGCCGATGATCAGCAGCACGATTTCGTGATGCGCCGCAACCGCGATCGCTCCCAGCGCTCCGCCCAGTGCGAGGCTGCCGGTATCGCCCATGAACACCGCTGCTGGCGGCGCGTTGAACCACAGGAAGGCAAGGCACGCGCCCATGATCCCGGCGCACAGGATCGCCAGGTCGCCCGCGCGCGGCACATGGGGAATGCCGAGGTAGTCGGCATAATCGACGCGGCCCGCCAGATAGGCGATGATCGCCAGCGCCCCGGCGGCGACCACCACCGGCATGGTCGCCAGCCCGTCGAGCCCGTCGGTCAGGTTCACCGCATTGCCAAAGCCGACAATGAACGTCGCCGCGAAGACATAGTAGAACGGCCCGAGCGGAATGTAGTGATCCGAAAGGAACGGCACATAGAGATTGGTGCTGACCTGGCTGACGATCAGCCAGGCGGCGACACCGGCGACGGCGAATTCCATCCCCAGCCGCACCCTGCCCGAAACGCCCTTGTGGCTGCGCTTGGTCACCTTGTCGTAATCGTCGAGAAAGCCGATCGCGCCAAAGCCGATGGTCACCGCGATGCAGGCCCAGACGAATGGGTTGGTCAGGTCCATCCACAGCACCATCGACACGATCAGCGAGGTGAGGATCATCAGCCCGCCCATGGTCGGCGTGCCGCGCTTGGCGAGGTGGGTCTGCGGCCCGTCCTCGCGGATCGGCTGGCCCTTGCCCTGGCGCACGCGCAGCATGTTGATGAAGCGCGGGCCGATCACCAGCCCGATGACGAGCGCCGTCATCAACGCAGCGCCCGCACGGAAGCTCTGGTAGCGGATGAGGTTTGCCAGCCCCTCGAATTGAAAATAATTGGCGATCAGATAGAGCATGTGGCGGCGGACCTATCCTTGCTTGCCAGCGAGAGCTGCGACCAGCCCGCCCAGCCCCACCGAATTCGAACCCTTGACGAGGATCGCGTCGCCACGCTCCACACCGAACCGGGCCAGCACATCGCGCGCTTCGGCCGCGCTTTGGCAATGGTCGAAGGGGATGGTTTTGCCAAGCGCGGCAGGGTCCGCTTTCCCCAGTTCACCGGCCAGGGCGCTCATCTCGTCGCCAACCAGGATCGCATAGTCGATGCCCGCCTCGATCAGCGGCCCGGCCAGCGCCGCATGGAAGTCGGGGCCGTGGGTGCCAAGCTCCTTCATCGCCCCCAGCACGGCGATCCGCCGCCGCGCCTGGGTCTTGCCCAGTTGCGCCAGGGTGGCGCGCATCGAGGCGGGATTGGCGTTGTAGCTTTCGTCGATCACCAGCGCGGTGCCGTCGCCGGCCGGAATGTCGAAACGCGCGCCGCGTCCGGCAAGGCCCGTCATTTCGGCAAGGGCGACACCCGCAGCGCCAAGGTCCGCGCCCGCCGCCCGGACCACCGCCATGACCGCCAGCGAATTGGTCACCCAATGGTCGCCCGGCTCGGCAACGGTATAGCACAGCCGGCGGTCGCCTCCCGCCATCCCGCGAAATTCGGCAGTGACCAGCGAGCCGCCGCTCACCCCATTGATCGCAGGCGCCGCCACCACGTCGAGCAGGCGGACATTGGCATGGGGTGCCCGGCCGAAAGACACGACCGCGCCTGCATGGCGTTCGGCCTTGTCTTTCAACCGGGCGTAGTGGGGGCTGTCTGCTGGAATGACTGCGACACCTCCGGGCTCCAGCCCCTCGAAAATCTCCGCCTTGGCATCGGCGATCGCCTCCTCGCTGCCGAGCATCTCGATGTGCGCGGGGGCGATGGTGACGACGACGGCGATGTGCGGGCGGACCTGCTGCGCCAGCGCGCGGATTTCGCCGGCGTGATTCATCCCCATCTCGAAAATGCCGAACTTGCTGCGCGCCGGCATCCGCGCCAGGCTGAGCGGTACCCCGACATGGTTGTTGTAGCTCTTCACCGAGCGATGCGCCCCGCCCCGGCTGGAGCGGTCGAGCGCGGCAAAGATTGCTTCCTTCACGCCGGTCTTGCCGACCGAACCGGTGACCCCGACAATCTTCGCCCGTGTCCGCTCGCGCGCCGTCTGGCCCAGCGCGATCAGCGCGGCAGTGGTGTCCCTGACCCTGACATGCGGCCCGGCCACCTCGCGGTCGGCCACCACGGCGGCGGCGCCTTTGGCCATGGCGCCCTCGATGAACCGGTGGCCATCGGTTGCCTCGCCCTTGAGGGCGAAAAACAGGTCGCCCTCGACGACATCGCGGGAATCGATTTCGACTCCGGACACCGCGAAACCGCCCACCGCCGTGCCGCGCACTGCCCGCGCGATATCGACCGCGTCCCACAGCGCCAAACCGGTGCTGTCCTCGCTTCCGGCGGGCCACTGAAGAATCCGGCTTATCGCATTCATGTTGCTTCCCTCCCGGAGGGCGCGGCGCACTCCCTGGCAACGGCAACATCGTCGAACGGCAGCACGCGCATCGCGTCTCCCCTGCCGACGATCTGCCCTTGTTCGTGTCCCTTGCCGGCAATGAGGACGACATCGTCCGGTCCGGCACCGCCAATGGCCTGGGCGATCGCCGCGCGGCGGTCGCCGATCTCGCTGACTTGCGTATCGACCGCCGCTCCCGCCCGGGCGCCTTCGAGCACCATGGCGCGGATCGCGGCGGCATCCTCGCCGCGCGGATTGTCGTCGGTTACGATCACCGCATCGGCATAGGCGGCGGCGGTATGCCCCATTTCCGGCCGCTTGCCCTGATCCCGGTCGCCGCCGGCGCCGAATACCACGATCAGCCGGCCCTTGGTATGCGGACGCAGCGCGCCAATCGCCGCTTCCAGCGCGTCCGGAGTGTGGGCGTAGTCGATATAGACCGGTGCCCCCACCCGATTGAGCGCGGCGCGCTCGAGCCGGCCCGGCACCGGCTGCAACCGCGCCAGCGCCTCGAACGTCGTATGCGGATCGCCCCCGGTCGCAATGACCAGCGCGGCGGCCATCAGCGCATTGGCCGCCTGATAGGCCCCGATCAGCGGCAGGTAGGCCTTGATCGCCTGGCCATGGAATTCAAGCTCGAGATTCTGCCCGAGCTGGCTGGGGCGCCGCGCGACCATACGGATAGCCTCGCCCGCCGCGCCCACGGTCATCAACCGAAGCCCGCGCCGGTGGGCGTGGGCCACTGCCCGGTCCGACCAGGCATCGTCTGCCCAGACCACTGCGGTGCCGTCGCTGGCGGCGACTTCGTCGAACAGCCGCATCTTGGCGGCGAAATAGTCGTCCATGGTCGCGTGGTAATCGAGATGGTCGCGGCTGAGGTTGGTGAAGGCCACTGCCGTCACCCGCAACCCTTCGTTGCGGAACTGATCGAGCCCGTGGCTCGACGCCTCGTAGGCAACATGGGTCACGCCTTCGCGGGCCAGGCCCGGCCATGTTGGCAAGGAAGGTGACGATATCGGGCGTGGTGAGGCCGGTCGAGACCGATCCGTCGGGCGTCGTCACGCCCAATGTGCCGATCGAGGCCGCGCGGTGTCCGGCCATGCGCCACAGCTGGCGGGTCAGCTCGACCGTCGATGTCTTGCCGTTGGTGCCGGTCACCGCGGCGATGCATTCGGGCGCCGGTGCGAAGAACCGGGCGGCGAGCCGGGCGAAGGTGCGGCGCGGTTCGGCATCGGCGATATGCACCGCGCCATCCACTCGCGCTTCGCCCCGCGCAACGACGGCAACCGCGCCAGCGGCAATGGCGGCGGCGATGAAGTCCTCGCCGTTGACCGCCGCGCCCTGGAACGCACCGAACACGGTTCCCGGCGCAACCTTGCGGTGATCGATGGCGAAGCCGCTAACCTGTTCGTCCGCGCCGCCCGCCAGCGTCAGTCCTGCGGCACTGGCGAGCTCCCCCAGCTTCATTTGGCGCCTCCGCCAACCAGAGGCGACAGGTCGGAAATATCGATGTCGCGGGTGTCGTCCGGCATGATGCCTAGCAGCGGTCCGATGCGCGGCACCACCCGCCCGACCATCGGTGCGGTGTTCCAGGCAGCGGTGCGCTGGCCGGATGTGGCGGCGGTGCCCTGGGGCTCGTCGAGCATGGCGATCACCACATAGCGCGGGTGATCCATCGGGAAAGCCGCAGCGAAAGTCGCCACCAGCGAGCTCTTGCGGTATCCGCCCGCACCCGGCTTTTCGGCCGAGCCGGTCTTGCCGCCGACGCGGAAACCGGGGGCATCGGCCTTCCTGCCAGTGCCATCGACGACGATCATCCGCAGCAACTGGCGCATGCGCGCGCTGGTCGAGGCCTTGAACACGCGCCGTCCGGCCGGGATATGCGAAGGATCGAGCTTCATCAGCGTCGCCGGGCGCCAGACGCCGCCGTTGACCATGGCCGCATAGGCCGAGGCCAGATGCAGCGGCGTCACCGCGATGCCGTGGCCATAGGACACCGTCATCGTCGTGATCCGCGACCAGTTGCCGCCCGGCCAGATCGGAAAGCCCTTGGCGGGCAGTTCGATATAGGGCCGCTCGTTCATCCCCAGCGAACGCATGGTCCGGTTGAGCCGCGCCGCGCCAAGCTCGTCGGCGATCTGGGCAGTAACGATATTCGACGAGTGGATCAGCGCCTCGGGAACATTCAGCGATGCGCCCAGCGCGTGGCTGTCGCGAATTTGTGCATTACCAATGATCAGCGGGCGGGCCGACTGATAGCGCCGCGAAAAATCTGTGACGACGCCGGCATCGATCGCGGCGGCAATGGTGATCGGCTTGAAGGTCGAGCCGAGTTCGTAAACCTGATTGGTCATGCGGTTGAAAATGTTGGCTTCGCCGCTGGTGTCGATCAGGTTGGGATTGAACGAGGGCAAGGACGCAAGCGCCAGCACCTCGCCGGTATCGACATCGAGGATGATCCCCGCCGCGCCCTTGGCATTGGTTTCGAGCATGCCCTTGCCGAGCTCGTCCTCGAGCGCGCCCTGCACCCGGGTGTCGATCGACAGCAGCGACGGTGTGCCCCGGCTCAGGGGATTGGTCAGCTGCTCGTCGAACACCTGCTCCATGCCCACCCGGCCGTGACCGTCGGCGGCGACAAAGCCCAGGACATGGGCAGCCATCGAGCCTTGCGGATAGAGCCGCTCGGTCTCGAACGGCAATTCGAGCGCCGGTTCGCCGAGCGCATGCACCCGGTTGGCCTCTTCGGGCAGTATGCGCCGCCGCAGATAACCGGCCCGGCCCGAAGCCAGCCTTTCGGTCAGTTCGCGCACATCCTCTTCGGGAAAGATGCGGACCAGCGCCATGGCGATTTCTTCGGGCGACTTGACAAGCGGCGTGCCGCCATCGCCCATCGCCTTGGGGTTGAACCACAGCGAATAGGCGGGAAAGGCGCGGGCCAGGGGAACGCCGTTGCGGTCGGCAATATCGCCGCGCGGCGGCAGCAGCGCCTCCAGCCCTTGCGGGCCGTGCGTTGCGGGTTTCAGCACACCAAGCAGGCCGATGCGGAACAGGGCGGAGGCGGCAACCGCAGCGAACAGTACCAGCACCCACAAGACGCGCCACTTGGCTGTCAGCACCAGCTGCTGGCGGACATTGACCAGCTGGCGGCGGCCCGATGAAATGGTTGCGGTGACGCCGATGGCGTTCATGGCTGCGCGGTCCTCCGCGCCGCGACCGTGGACAGGCGGTCCTTCAGGCCGGCGGCATCGACGGATTTGCGCTTGTCGCGCCCGTCGATCTCGGCCGCCATTGCCTTGCCCGAAAGCGGGGAGACCATGTCCGGAAAGCCGGTGGACTCTTCCGCGGATGCCGCCTTCGCGACGCGGATCGGCGGGGGCGCGCCGGGCGCAGCCGGCTTGCCATAGGCCGCCAGCTGCCGCTCGCCGGAGACATACTGGCCCGCCGTCGGGGCGACATAGCCGAAGTCCACGGCATTTAGCAGGCGCAACTGCTGCTGGCTGGCGCGGGTCTGAAACTCGGTTTCGAAGAACATCTTCTCGCGCTTCAGCGCGACGATCTGACGTTCGGCGAGGCGGACCTCGCTTTTCAGGGCATTGACCCGGATAGTCAGCGCCATGGTCACCGCAAAGCAGACTGTCAGGACAAAGGCCCAGCCGATCGAACGGGCGCGGTCTCGCGTCAGGTTCATGTCAGGCAGCCCTCCTTTCGCCGGATGGTGCAATGCGGGGCGGCGCATCGGTGCGGATCGCCGCGCGCAGCGTGGCGGAGCGCGCGCGCGGATTGCGGGCCAGTTCGGCTTCGCCCGGGCGGATCGCCTTGCCGATGCCGGTAAAGGTGGGAGCAGAACGGGGCGCGGCCTGGGGCATATGCCGTGAAGCCGATGCGACAGCGCCGCTCGCCTCGCGCAGGAATTGCTTGACGATGCGGTCTTCCAGACTGTGGAAGCTGACCACCGCCAGCCGCCCGCCTGCACCCAGCAGCCGTTCGGCGGCAAGGAGCCCGACCTCCAGCTCCTCCAATTCGGCGTTCACGTGGATGCGGATCGCCTGGAAGCTGCGGGTCGCCGGGTCCTTGGGCGCATTGGAGCCTCGATAGTCCTTGTTGAATCCCACTGCTTTGCGCACGACCTGCGCCAGTTCGCCGGTGGTGCCGAGCGGGCGGGCGGCGACGATCGCCCGCGCGACCCGGCGCGACTGGCGCTCCTCGCCATAGCGGAACAGCACATCGGCAATCTCGCCCTCGGCTGCGCCATTGACGAAATCGGCGGCGCTTGGCCCTTCCCTGCTCATCCGCATGTCGAGCGGGCCGTCGCTGGCGAAAGCGAAGCCGCGCGCCGGCTGGTCGAGTTGCATCGAGGAAACCCCGATGTCCATGACCACGCCGTCGACCCGGGCAATTCCCGCTTCGGCCAGACCTTCGACCATTTCGGAAAAGCGCCGGGGATGCAGCACCAGCCGGGGCGGGTCTTCGTGGATTTCGGACCAGGCCGAACCGGCAGCAATGGCGTCGGGATCGCGGTCGAAGGCGTGGACGGTCGCGCCGGACTCAAGCAGGCGGCGGGTGTAGCCGCCCGCCCCGAAGGTCGCATCGACGATGAGCGAGCCCGGCCCCGGAGCCAGCGCCGCGATCGTTTCCTCCAGCAACACCGGAATATGCGGGGGAGAAGCCGGCCAGGGCGCACTCATGCCTTGCGCCCCCTGCCCTTGCGCGCTTCATCGGCGAGGCTGGCGCACATCGATTTTGCCGTGACCCATTCAGCGCCCATCTTTTCGAGCGCGGCGGGATTCCACAGCGAGAAGAACTTGCCGCCGCCCTGGAAGAACATTTCCTCGCCGACGCAGCCCGGACCGATCAATCCAGCGGGGACGACGAAGCGACCGCTGCCGTCGAAGGGCACTTCGAGACACCCGAATACCAGTGAGGCCTTGGTGTCGTAATCGAACGCTTCGCCGCGATCGCGGGCGATGTTCTTCTGCGCTTCGAGGTCTTCGAGGATTTCGTAGCGCCGCGAATCGCCGAAGCCGATCAGGCAATCCCAGCTCTCGTGCTTGACCAGATAGAGCGCGTTGCGTTCGCCGCTCGACTGCCACACCGGCTTGCGGAACTGCGGCGGCAGCACGAAGCGGCCCTTCTCGCCGCGAAGCGAAAAGCCCTGCCCGCTGTAGATGACTGGCCTCGTCGCCTCCACCTCTTCCCGCCTACCCTCAAAGAGCCCCCCTGGCCCCTGGACAAAACCCCCCGCGCCCGGCCGCGCTCGCGCGACCGGCTCGCCCCCGGAAAGGGGACGCGGCACGATCAACTCATTCGATGGACTGAATTGTTACCCCGGGATCGACGGGGATGGAAGGGGAAAATACGGGATTTTGCGTTTCAGTTGTGGATTTTGGCAAGCGAATGCCTCGGTTAGACCCTTTGTTTTACAAATGTTCTGATTATGGCAGGCCGGAAATCCGGCAAATTCGGGCGTCCAAGTCACCTGCCCGCAAATTCCCGTAAATTTCTGCGAGTTCGCGAAGTCAGCCGCCGGAAGCGGCCTCGTTGAGCAATTGCTCAAGCAATGACGCGCTTGCTTCTGCGGCATCGGCGCTGCGGTCTTCGAGCAAGGCGGCGTCGGCCAGCGCAAGCACCTGGCCCTTGCCGACCGAGCAGCGCGCGCCGAGCCCGCCGGCCAGCAAGCGGCAGTTGCCGGCATTGCCCAGCAACACGAATTGCCCAGGCAGATCGACCGGCATGCTCCGGCCCGCCCAGTCCGCCATGTGCTCGCCCGCAGGCTGCTCTTCGTCGAAGGACAGCTCCAGACCCCAGCGCACCAGGATCGGCGAAAGCAGGACTATATCCTGCGGCCGCCGCTTGTCGCCAAGGGCATAGGCCGAATCGACGGTCAGCATCGGATCGGCGAACAGCAGCACGCGCCCGCCGCGCCGCACCCAGGTGTCGAGCGCGACATTCTCCTGCGGTGAAAGCGGGCGAGGCTGCGCCATGACCAGCAGGCTTGCCCCCGCCATCGCCGGTTTGCCGTCAGGCAGGGCCAGACTGTCCAGCGGTTGCACACTGCCGCGCCGCTTCAGTACCGCCAGCGCCCAGTGCGGCGGCCCATCGCTGTTCAGCAAGCCCCGGATGTCCGCGCTTTCGCGCCACAGGATCGGCAGGGAGGTAAACAGGCCGATCACTTCGCCGGCCGCCGGCGCGCTCCTCGCGCAGCCTGCCCCGGTCAGAGCGCAGGCAAGCAGGAACGCCAGACGCGGCCCGAAGGCCCGCCTAGCGGCCCTTCGTTCCGGCCTTGTCCGGGTCACTCGGGCTGGTCGACGGGGCAACGCCGATGTCGGCGAGCGGATCGGTCTCGCCTTTGTTCTTTTCCATCGCGGCTGGAATGGAGCTGCCGTCGCTTCCGTCACTCAGGCGCACGCGGTTCATGATGATGTTGGCCAGGACGACCAGCAGCAGCATCGTCGCGAGACCTAACAGACCAATCTGAAGACGATGCACGGCTTGAGCGCGCATCTCCCGCGGTGTGGGGGGTGCGTAATGCTGTGGTGCGGCGACCTTGTGCACCATTAGTGGCTGTGCGTTTTGAGCCATTGAGCCGGAGTCTAGCCGATCAGTCGAGCCAGGGGAAGACCGGAAGTCCTTTTTCCCGCAACCATTGGGGATTGTAGAGCGAGGAAAGGTAGCGGAAGCCGGTGTCGCACAGGATTGTCGCAACACGCGATCCCTTGCCCAGCTGCTTGCCCAGAGCCACCGCGCCGGCGACATTGATCCCCGAAGACAGCCCGAGGCACAGCCCTTCCTCGGCCAGCAACCGGGCGACCCATGCGATCCCCTCGGCGTCGGAAATGCGGAATTGCGTGTCGATCGGCGCGCCCTCGAGATTGGCGGTAATCCGCCCCTGCCCGATCCCTTCGGCCCACGATGTGCCTTCAGCCTTGAGCTCGCCATGCGCGTAATAATTGAACAGCGCCGCGCCATGCGGATCGGCCAGGGCAATCGTCACGTTCTCGTCGAGTGCCTTGAGCCCGAGCCCGACCCCGGCGATCGTCCCCCCGGTTCCCGCCGCGCAGGTGAAGCCGTCGATACGGCCTTCCATCTGCGCCCACAGTTCCGGCGCGGTCGATTCGATATGTGCCTTGCGGTTGGCGACATTGTCGAACTGGTTGGCCCAGATCGCGCCCTCGGTCTCCTCGGCCAGCCGCCGCGAGGTGTGGACGAAGTGCCCCGGATTGGAGAAGGGCGCGGCCGGGACCAGCACCAGTTCTGCGCGCAATGCCCGCAGTGTATCCATTTTCTCGCGCGACTGGGTCTCGGGCATGACGATGATCGTCTTGTAGCCCAGCGCATTGGCGACCAGCGCCAGGCCGATGCCTGTATTGCCCGCCGTGCCCTCGACGATCGTCCCGCCGGGCAACAGCGTGCCACGCGCCTCGGCATCGCGCACGATCCACAGCGCCGCCCGGTCCTTCACCGAGGCGCCGGGGTTGGCGAATTCGCACTTGCCCCAGATCTCGCAGCCCGCCGCCTCGCTCGGCCCCTTGAGGTAGACGAGCGGCGTGTTGCCGATCAGGTCGAGCGTGGAGCGCTGGGAGGCCGGTGCGGTCATGGGACTATGGACTAGGCCGCGCGCGCCGCAGGATCAATCCTGCAGGGATCAATCCTCTTGGGCAATCGTGACCCGCAGGCCCTCGAGCGCGTCGGTGATCGGGATCTGGCAGGACAGCCGCGAATATTCGTTGCGGTGGTCGCTGCTGTCGAGCAGGTCGTTCTCGTCCTCGCTCAGCTTCGGCATCTTTTCCATGAAGCTGGGGTCGATATGGACATGGCAGGTCGCGCAGCTGCAGCAGCCGCCGCACAGCGCCAGCAGTTCGTCGAAGCCATTGTCGCGAATGGTTTCCATGAGTGTGCGGCCCGTGGTCGCCGCGACGCTCGATTCTTCGCCCGACTGATTGACGACAGTGATATTCGGCATGAGTGCTGGTCCTCTGTTCTTGCGCCTTGCGGGCGCTTTGGCCGGGCTGCTAATGGCTGGACGGAAGATTTGCAAGGCGAAGGTGAGATGGGATTAAGTGCGAATGCACTTCGCGGCGGACTCGATGCGGTCGCCCAGCGCGAACCGGCCATCGCCCGCGCGCTGGCGATCGCCGGTTACCCCGAGCCGCGCATCCGCGAAACCGGCTATGCGACGATGATGCGGACCATTGTCGGCCAGCAGGTCAGCGTCGCAGCGGCTTCCTCGATGTGGAACAAGTTCGAAGAATTCCTCGGGCCGGAGCTGCCACCGGAAAGGGTGCTGGCTTCCGAATTCGACGAATTGCGCGCCTGCGGGTTGTCGCGCCAGAAACAGGGCTATTTGCGCAGTCTGTGCGAGCTGGTCGTCACCGGCGCGGTCGATTTCGCAGCGCTTGCAGCAGACGACGAGGAAGCCATCGCACAACTGACAAGTATCAAGGGCATCGGCAGGTGGTCGGCAGAAATCTACCTGCTGTTCGCCGAGGGCCGCCCGGACATCTGGCCGGCCGGCGATTTGGCGGTGCAGGCGGGATTGCAGAAATTGCTCGGGCTGGAGGAAAGGCCAAGCGAAAAGGCGACTCGCGAACTGGCGGAAGCCTGGCGCCCGCACCGGGGCGCGGCGGCGATTTTCACCTGGCATTGTTACAATAACCCGGCGCTGTAGGGGGTAGAGATAGATGAACCAATCCAAGGCAATCTTCATCTCCGGCGGCGGCTCGGGCATCGGGCGGGCAATCGCGCAGCACTTCGCCGCGCAGGGCTGGTTCGTGGCGATCGGCGACGTCGACGAGGCGGGGATGGCCGAGACCGCCGCGCTGCTGCCTGACGGGCGCTGTTTCACCCGCCAGCTCGATGTTTGCGATCCCGAAGGCTGGAAAACCGCCCTCGCCGCTTTCGCCGAGGCCGCTGGCGGGCGGATCGATGTGGTGGTCAACAATGCAGGGATCGCCCACGGCGGGCCGCTGATGGACCTCAACCAGAGCGAAGTCGATCGGCTGATCCAGGTCAATTTCGCCGGCGTGGTCAACGGCGCTCGAGCGGCGCATCCTTATCTGAAAGCAAGTACTCCCGGCAGCTGCCTGCTCAACACCGCCAGCGCCTCCGCGCTTTATGGCACGGCGGGACTGGCGCTCTATTCGGCGACCAAGTTCGCCGTGCGCGGGCTGACCGAGGCGCTCGACACCGAATGGCTCGACGACGGCATCCGGGTCTGCTCGATCGTGCCCAGCTTCATCGACACAGCCCTGCTGGCCGGGCCGGTCAACGCCGGCAGCAACAGGCCCAAGCGCGACATCGTCATCAAGGCGGGTCTGGAATTCACCCCGGTGGAAAAAGTCGCCGAGGCGGCATGGGAGGCTGTGCATGGCAACCGCATCCACACCCTGGTCGGCCCCACCGCACGCAAGCTGGCGCTAGCGGCGAAATGGGCGCCCGGCTACATGAGGAAGCGGGCGCAAGGTCTGGCGCGAGCCGGAAGGGAGTAGGTCATAACTCCCCGATCGCCTTAGCCATCGCCACATCCCGCTGGCTCAACCCGCCCGCGTCATGCGTGGTCAGCGTCACATCGACCCGGTTCCACACGTTCGACCATTCGGGATGATGATCCGCCTTCTCCGCCAGCAGCGCGACGCGGGTCATGAAGGCGAAAGCCTCGCTGAAATCCTTGAACATGAAGCGGCACGAGATGGCGAGTCCGTCTTCGCGCAGGGTCCAGCCCGGCAGGGCAGCCAGCGCGGTATCGCGCTCGGTTTCGGTCAAGCGGGGGATCGGCATGTGCGCTCTCCTTGGCAGCGCCCCGGACATCCCCTATCGCGCGAGCCCATGCAAGCCTGCCGCCTCGCCGCAAACGATCTCGCCTGCCGCCGGGGCGAGCGGATGCTGTTCCGGGGGCTGTCGTTCGCGCTGGAGGCCGGTGAGGCGCTGCATCTCGCCGGGGCCAACGGTATCGGCAAATCGAGCCTGATCCGCATCCTTGCCCGGTTGCTGCCAGCCTATGCGGGGAGCATCGCCGCCGAAGGCGACATCGGCCTGATCGACGAGCGCCCGGCGCTCGATCCGCAACTGCCGCTGGGTAAGGCGCTGGGCTTCTGGCAGCGGCTGGACGGGCCGCAGGACAACGCGGCGGTTCGGCTGGGCCTGTCGGACCTGCTCGATGTGCCGGTGCGCTATCTCTCGACCGGCCAGAAAAAGCGCGCCGCCCTCGCCCGGCTGATCGGACAGGCCGCGCCGGTCTGGCTGCTCGACGAACCCTTGAATGGCCTCGACAAGGAAGCGGTGAAGCTGGTCGAGGCGCTGGCGGAGGACCACTGCCGCGCGGGCGGCATCTGCGTCATCGCCTCGCACCAGCCTTTCACGCTGGCGGGAATGCGCAGGATCGAGCTGGCGGACTACGCCGCATGACCGGGACGCTCCTCCTGCTCCTGCGCCGCGACCTCGCCCAGCTCCTGCTCGGCGGCAGGCGCGGTGGCACCATGCTGCCTGTGCTGTTCTTCCTCGCCGTCGCCATGCTGTTTCCCTTCGCGGTCGGCCCGGATGCGCAGCTGCTCGCCCGCACTGGCGGAGGGGTGATCTGGGTGGCGGCGCTGCTCGCGGCGATCCTGCCATTGGACCGCCTGATCGAGCCCGACATCGAGCTCGGCTTTTTCGACCAGTGGGCCTTGCGCGGGATTTCCGAGGAATGGATCGTGCTGGTGCGCGCGCTCGCCCACTGGCTGAGCTTCGGCCCGCCGCTGATGCTGGCGGCAGTCCCTGCAGCGGCCTTGCTTGGGCTGGACCAGGAAACCTTAAGCATGGTTGAGCTTGGCCTTTTGGCGGGCACACCGGGGCTGGCGGCGCTGGGTGTCACAGTCGCGGCGCTGACTGCTGGCCTGCGCGGCGGCGCGGCACTGGCCGGGCTGCTGGTGATCCCGCTGGCGGTGCCCTTGCTGATCTTCGGCGCGGGGAGCTTGTCGACCGGGGGGACAAGCGGGATCGCCCTTACGGCGGCGGTGAGTCTGGTGCTGCTGGCGATTACACCGTTTGCGGCGGGGGCGGCGGTAAGGGCGTCGCGGGGTTAATAAGGCGGCCTGTCCAGCCCCTTCGGACTCAGCGTGAAAATCTCGCAGCCATCGTCGGTAATCCCGATCGAATGCTCGAACTGCGACGATAGCGAACGGTCGCGCGTCACTGCCGTCCAGCCATCGTCGAGCAGCTTCACCGGCGGCTTGCCGAGATTGATCATCGGCTCGATGGTGAAGAACATGCCCGGCCTCAGTTCCGGCCCGGTGCCCGGCCGCGCGGCGTGGACCACCTCGGGCGCGTCGTGGAACAGCCGCCCCAGCCCATGTCCGCAAAACTCACGCACCACGCCATAACGGTTGGCCTCGGCATGACGCTGGATCGCCGCGCCGATATCGCCGAGCCGGGCGCCGGGCCGGGCCTGCGCGATGCCCAGCATCAGGCACTCGTGCGTGACATCGACCAGCCGCCGCGCCCTCAGCCCGACGTCGCCGACCAGGAACATCCGGCTCGAATCGCCATGCCAGCCGTCGAGCAGCGGGGTGACGTCGATATTGACGATGTCGCCGTCCTTCAGTGTCTTGTCCGAGGGAATGCCGTGGCAGACGACATGGTTGATCGAGATGCAGCAGCTGTGCGCATAGCCGCGATAGCCGAGCGTTGCCGGAATCGCGCCGTGATCCAGGGTGAATTCGCGCACGAAGTCGTCGAGCGCCTGGGTGGTCACTCCCGGCTGCACCAGCGGCGCCAGCGCATCGAGGTTCTCCGCCGCCAGCCGCCCGGCGCGGCGCATGCCTTCGAATGCCTCGGGTCCGTGCAGTTTGATGGTGCCGTCACGCAGCTGGGTCTCGTGTTCGGCGACTGTCTGGTAGGTGGTCATGCCCTACCATGTAGCGAGACACGCACGGAAATTGCGAGAGTTCACTGCCCGGCCGAAAAACTGCCGCGATATTCGGGCTTCACCGCCGCCAGCACCGCCGCAGTCACGGGCAGAGTAACTTCGAAGTCACCCTCGGCATAGGGACCTGCCTGATAAGGCGCGACGAGGACGCCGACACGGTCGAAAGTCTGGCGGTTGGACGAGCCGAGAATCACCGTGTTGTCCACCGGGTCGATGCATGCGTCGTACTGATTGCCGCTCTTGCGATTGACCGGCTCTCCGCGCTTCTCCGCGCGCTGCTTGTCGATCTCTCGGCAGAATTGCGTGCGGATCGCGGATGACAGCGCCGCTTTCGAGCTGAACAGATCGGCCGCGACGCGGCGGCGGCCCGCAGCCTTGTCCCAGACCAGCGCATCGAACCGGTGGTTGGGATGGGCGCCGCCTTCGTAGCTGCCGAGACTGGCCGAGAGGCTCAGCCATCCGGGAATGTCGGCCACCTGCTGCCACGCCACGGAGCGATCGTAGGGCCGGTATTCGAACTGGTTCTTCTCGGCCTCCACGCGCCCTTCCGCCGATGCGGCGTCGAGCTCGCGCTGCTGCTTTTTGCGATCCTCGACGAACATCGACCTGAGTGCCGGAATGGCAGAGGCCGCCGCAGGGTAGGAATAAGCGTAAGAGTAGAAGATTATTCGACATTTCGAATGAAATGTCCTGCGCCGGCGCTGACGGCGTGGCCGCACTTGACGAAGCACTTGTCGCCGGGCCGACCGCTGTGGCGGTGGTGACGGCGGCATTGACGCTGGACCCGACGGCCGGCGTCGTATCATCCTGCTTGCAGGCGACGGCCAGGATCAACGGCAAAATCGGCAACAGGCGGTGCATCTGCATTTTTCCTCTCGCCCTTGTTGCCGTCCGGCGGCTAGGTTCGACGCAACATGGCCGACAAGAACGCATTGATCCAGCCCGACAGGGGCCAGACCGCAATCCCGATCCATCTGGTGGGCAAGGACAGCCTACCCGGCTGGCTGAAGGGACTCAACGCCCAGCAGCGCACAGCCGTTGCCGCGCAGAAGTTCGAAGGCGGCGGCCACGAATATGCGATCTTGCCCGATGGGGAAGGCTGGTTCGTGGTTTCCGGCGTCGCCAACCCGGAAAGCCTGTCGAGCTGGTGCATGGCAAAGCTGGCCGAGGTGCTCCCGGCCGGCACCTACCGCCGCGCGGGCGGCGAACCCGGACCGGCATTGCTGGGCTGGGCCTGCGGGCAATACCGCTTCGACCGCTATCGCTCCGAACCGCCCTGCGAAGGACCGCGCATTCTGCTGACCGGCGAGGCCAAGGCGATCGACCCGGCGCTGGCCGAAGCCGGAGCCACAGCGCTGGTGCGCGATCTGGTCAACACCCCCGCCGAAGACATGGGCCCCGCCCAGCTCGAAGCCGAGGCCGAGGCCCTGGCCAAGGCACACAAGGCCGAAATGCGCGTCACGCAAGGCGATATGCTGGAGCGCGAATTTCCGATGGTCCACATGGTCGGCCGGGCCGCCGCGCGCGACAAGAGCCCGCGGATGATCGAGCTGGAATGGGGGAATGCCAAACACCCGCGCGTCGCCATTATCGGCAAGGGGGTTTGCTTCGATTCGGGCGGGCTCGATATCAAGACCGGCTCGGGCATGCTGCTGATGAAAAAGGACATGGGCGGCGCCGCGCATGCGCTGGCTTTGGCAAAGCTGATCATGGCTAGCGGGCTGAATATTCGCCTGCATCTGCTGATTCCGGCGGTGGAAAATTCCATCGCGGGCAATGCCTTCCGCCCCGGCGACGTGCTGAAATCGCGTGCCGGGATCAATGTCGAGATCGGCAATACCGATGCCGAGGGCCGCCTGATCCTGGGCGATGCACTGACCCGCGCGGGGGAGGAAAAGCCTGATCTGACAATCGACTTCGCCACCCTCACCGGCGCGGCGCGATCCGCCCTGGGGCCGGACCTGCCCGCGCTGTTCACCCGGCGAGACGAGACCGCCGATGCTTTGATCGCTGCAGGAACCGAGACCGACGATCCTTGCTGGCGGCTGCCGCTGTGGGACGGCTACCGCGAATACCTCAAGTCGGACATCGCCGATATAAACAACTCCCACACCAATGGCTTCGCCGGTGCCTCGGTCGCCGCGCTGTTCCTCGACCGGTTCGTGCCCGAGGGTCTGGACTGGGCGCATTTCGATACCTTCGCCTGGCGGCCTGCCGCCAAGCCCGGGCGGCCGAAGGGCGGCGATGCACTGGGCCTCCGGGCGAGCTGGCGGATGCTGCGGGGGCGGTTTGGCTGATCGATGGAAGGCGGCGAACCTCCTTCCACCCTGCCCGCGCTCCTCGCGCAGATCGTTGCCGCGCGCGGCGCCCACCCCGCCGTGGTCACCCCGCGCGAGAGCCTGACTTACGCCGAGCTCGACCGCCGCACTGCCCGCATGGCCCGCGCCTTGCTCGCGGCGGGGGCCGGCAAGGGCGCGCGTATCGCCCTGCTCGCCCCCGACGGTGTCCTGTGGCTTACGACCTTCCTCGCCGCCCTCAGGATCGGCGCGCTGGTGACGCTGGTCAGCACGCTGAGTACGCCGCCGGAACTGGCTCACATTCTGCGGCACAGCGACTGCCGGTTCCTCATCGCCGCCCGCCGCTTCCTGCGCCACGACTACGCCGAGACGCTGACCGCCGCGCTGCCCGGGCTGGAGCAAGCCGAAGCAGGAGCCCTGCATCTGATCGATGCGCCCTATCTGCGCGCGGTCTGGCTCGACGACGCCGATGGCCTGGGTTGGGCCCGCCCGGTCGGCGACCTGCTGACGCTCGCCGATGCGCCGGGCGCTCCTGCCCCGGCCCTCCTCGCACGGGCGGAGAATGACGTCGCAGCTTCGGACGAGGCGGTGGTTGTCTATACCTCGGGCAGCACCGCCCAGCCCAAGGCGGTGGTCCACCGGCACTGGGCGCTGGCGCGTCACTCGCCCGAACTGGCGCGGATGTTCGCGCTCACCCGCGAAGACCGGATGATGGTGCTGCTCCCTGCCTTCTGGCTCGCAGGCATGTCGACCGTGCTGCAACTGCTGAGCCTGGGCGCAACACTGGTCTGGCCGGAAACGCCGGACGTCGACGAGACGCTGGATACGATCGGGCGGCACGGCGTCACCCGGATCAATGCGTGGGGCGACCGGCAGCCGCTGCTGCTGAAGCGCGCGGCAGAACGGGGGATCGACTTGTCGCCCATCCCCGATTTCGGCGGCTTCCGCGCGCACGATGGGACATTGGTGCCGCCGCTTCCCCGCATGTTCGGCATGACCGAGAGTTTCTCCGCCCACAGCGCCTGGCCGCTCGGAGTGCCGCTGCCTCCGGGCAAGGAGGAAGGGTTCGGCGTCGCGCTGAATGGCTACGAACGCCGCGTCGCCGATCCCGGCACCGGCGCGGAGCTGCCTCCCGGCGAGGCAGGCGAGTTGCAGATTCGCGGCCCGGCGCTGATGGCCGGCCTCTACAAGCAGCGGCGCGGAGAAACCTTCACCGCCGATGGCTTCTACCCGACCGGCGACATCGTGCGGATCGACGCGGACGGCTGGCTGTTCCCCGCCGGGCGCAGCGACGACACGATCAAGACGCGGGGGGCCAATGTCTCGCGGCTGGAAGTCGAGGCAGCACTGGCTGCATTGCCCGGGGTCGAGCTGGCCATTGTCGCCGGACTGCCCGATGCGGCCCAGGGCAAGATCGTGGTTGCGGCAGTGGTTCCCGCGCCGGGCGCATCGCCCGGCGAAGCATCCCTGCAACAGGTTTTGCGCAAGAGCCTATCCAGTTTCAAAATTCCCCGGCATATAGTATTTGTCGCACCCGAAGAGGTGCCCCGAACCGCGACTGGCAAGATCAGGCTCTCCGCAACAGCAGGGATGATCGCCGCGCGGATCGGGAGAACGCAGGAGGACGACTGACATGCAGAGGCTCGACGAACTCACGCTGCCTTTTCTGGCAATGGAAGACCCGGCCTTCGCCGAAGACCCTATCCCCCATTTCGCCAAGGCCCGCGAGGCTCATCCTTGGCTGGCGACCTGCTCTTTCGGGTATGTCGTGCACCAATTCGATGCGATCAAGGATATCCTCTATCTCGATCACTCGCTGGTCGGTGCCTATACCGACGTGGTCGATATCATGGGCGCGCGCGGCACCAGCTGGGGGCGGTTTCAGCAGGAGAGCATGCTGGGCAGCACCGGCGAGACCCACGCCCGCATGCGCCGCGTGCTGGCTCCCGCTTTCACCCCGCAGCAGGCCAAGAAACACCGCCCGCTGATGCAGCAGGTGATCGCGAAACAGCTCGACGAATGGGTGCCCAGGGGCGCCTTCGATTTCGAGGAATTCTCCTCCTATTTCCCGGTCACCGTAATGTGCAGCCTGATCGGCGCTTCGCCCGATGTCATCCCCGCGCTCAAGAGCTCGATGGAAAGCTTCGGCCTGTCGATGAGCATGGACCCGAAAATCCTTCCGAGGCTGGTCGATGCGATGGATGTGCTCGATGCCTTCGTACAGGACCTCGTGGCGCAGCGGCTGAAGACGCGGAAACCGAAGGGCGAGGAGGATCTGCTCGAAATTCTGGTCTCCACCCTCGACGATGGCGGGCTCAGCGAGCGCGAGCTTTACGATGTGCTGATCTTCCTGTTCGTCGCAGGCTACGACACTTCGAAGAACGCGCTGACCCTGGCGATGGATGCGCTGATCAAGCAGCCCGATCTATACCGGCGCTGCGCGGAAAGCCTCGATTATTGCCGCAAGGTGATCGAGGAGAACTTCCGCTTCCTCACCACCTCGACCATCGCCCGCACGGTGACCAAGGACATCGTCTATCGCGATGTGCTGATCCCCGAAGGCACTCTGCTGTTCTTCACGGTCAACGTCGCCGGGCGCGATCCCACGGCGATTGCCGATCCCGACAGCTTCGATCCCGACCGCGCACAGGCCAGAACGCACATCGCCTTCGGCCAGGGGGTGCATATCTGCCTCGGCCAGTTCATCGCCCGCGCGCAGATCGAGGAAGGTCTGCACCAGATCGCCCAGCGCATGCACAACCCGCGCCGCACCGGGCCTTCCACCTGGCGGCCATTCTTCGGAGTATGGGGATTGCGCGGTCTGCCGATTGAATTCGATCCGGCACCGGCGCTGGAGGAGGTTGGGTGACCACAATCCTCTCCGAGACAAGCTCGGGGAGGATTTTTACCCGCCGAACTGCTCCTTTGCCAGCCGCGCCGGGCAATGCCGCGCGCGAAGCTCCGCCCGGTCCCTTCCGACGCGCCTGCGACCACGGCCCACGGGCCATAGCGTTCCGTAAAGTCCAAGCTCCACTCTCCCGCCTGCCCGGTTCATCCCTGCGGGGAATCGGACGGTTATTGTTATGCACGACATTACAGCATGGATATCCGGGAGGACAAACAGCTGATCGCGCCCATTTCCGCCGCCAGCGCGGATCGGGAAAATGCACTTCCAGCCCCGGGAAAATTGTCCTAGCAGCAATGCATTCTCCAAAGGGGCATGTGCATGGATCAAGACACCGGCCAAGTTCGCGGCTCCGGATTTGGCGCGCGCAAGCTCACCGCCAAACCCCGGCGCAGGCGCAAGAATCAGGCCGGCCGGCCCACCGCCACCGAGCTTGACCGCCGCAAGGCACTGGTGATGGACGTGGCAACCGCCCTGTTCGTCGAACGCGGCTTCGCCGCCACCTCGCTGGTCGATATCGCGCGGGGAGCCGGCGTCGCCACCCGCACGCTCTACCAGCATTTCGGCGACAAGGAGGCGATCTTCCGCGAGGTGATCTTCGCCCGCGACGAAGGCGCGGCGCTGGAGCGGCCATCGGTGGTGCCCGGCGACACGCTGTTCACCGCGCTGGAGCGGGCCGGACTCTATGCCTATCACGTCACCTACCGCGAAAAATCGATCGGGTTGATGCGGCTGATGATCGCCGAAAGCACCCGCTTCCCCGAATTCATGAAATCGGTCGCGATCTCGATCTTCGCCCGCTTCCGCCGCAATATCGAAAAGGTGTTCGAACGGCTCGAGGCGGCGGGACTGATCCCGGCGGGCGACCATGCCCGCTCGGCAGAACTCTATTCCGACCTGGTGCTCGGCAGCCACCCGATCATGACCTACACCAATTGGGACGCCGTACCGCCCGGCGACGAGGACCTGGCGGACCGCGTCGAGCTGTTTATCTTCGGGCGGTTCGGCTCGGCTGTGGCGAAGACTGCGCGAACCAAGGTCGCCAAGCTGAAGGCTGCGGGATAGCGAGAGGCAGCGTGTTCGACCGGCTGGCGCACTGCAGCAAGATCCAAGCGAGTTCGGCCGGACCGGAAATTGAATGGGGCGCGGGAGAAGGCATGCAATGGCGAAATTCGAGCATTTGATCGGCAAGGAAGTGGGCAGCGGCAGCTTCAGCTGGGACGAGGACAGGGCCATGCTCTATGCCGTGGGAATTGGTGCCGGGTCGGCCGATCCCTACGAGGAACTCCAGTTCACCACCGAGAACACCGAGGGTATCGCCCAGCAGGTGATCCCCAGTTTCATGGCGCACATGTCGACCGAGGGTGACTGGATCATCCAGCTCGGTTTTCCGGCACGCGAGTGGGAAGGGATGGAATGGGGCTATCCGATCGGGCTGGTCCACGGCGAGCAGAGCTTCACGCTGGCCCGGCCGATCCCGCCGAGCGGCACGGTCAATCTCAGCCAGGTGCTGATCGGGGTTTACGACAAGGGCTCCGGCGCGCTGGCGATCGCCGAGACGAGGGCGACGCTGGCGGACACCGGCGAGCCGCTCGGCACTTCGCGCGCCGGGATGTTCATCCGTGACCAGGGCGGCTTTGGCGGACCGCGCGGACCCGAGGGCGAGCAGCCCTGGCCAAAGCCGGACCGCGCGCCCGACCTGACCGTGACCCAAACCATACCGCCAGGCCAGTCGCTGATCTTCCGCCTGCTGGGCGACCGCAATCCGCACGGCACCGATCCCGCGCGCGCCAAAGCCGACGGTTTCGACAAGCCGATATTCTTCGGCCTGGGCACATTCGGGTTCGGCTGCCGCGCCTTGCTCAAAGGGCTTTGCGGCGGCGACAGTGCCCGCTTCGGCGCGATGGACGCGCGGTTCTCGCAGCCGGTCCATCCCGGCGACCGGCTCGATACCTATATCTGGCACACCGAAGGCGGGGCCATTTTCCAGACCTATGCCGAAGGCGAACGGCTGGTGCTCGATCGCGGCATTTTCCGCTACGCCGCCTGAAGCACCCATCAAATCAGGGCAATTCATGTCACCGCATTTCGAAACTGCTGGCTATGTGATCTGCGGCGGCGGTGACCCCGGGGCGACATGAACGACGACGTCGCCACCCTCGGCTTGCTCGACGACGACGAGATCGAGCTGGATCATGCCGCGCTGGCGCTGAGCGAACTCGATCACGACGGCATCGACCTCAATCCCTATTTCGACTTGCTCGACGAGATTGGCGACCGGCTTGAAAATGCGGGCGCCGATGCGGCAACGGCCGAAGCGCAGGCGGAGGCACTGGCGCAGGTATTCCATGGCCATTTCGGCTTCACCGGCGATGCCGCCAGCTACGATGCGCCGCTCAACGCCGATCTGATCCGGGTGCTCGACCGCCGGCAGGGCCTGCCTGTCAGCCTGTCGATCCTCTACGTCGCCGCCGCGCGCCGCATGGGCTGGATCGCCTTTGCACTAAACACGCCCGGCCATGTGCTGGTGCGGATCGGCGAGGAGCCAGCGGTGCTGATCGACCCGTTCAACGGCGGCAGGATGGTGACCCAGCGGCAGCTGACGGACCTGCTGCACGGGGCGCTGGGCCCCGATGCCGAGCTGCGGCCAGAGCATGTCGCGCCGATGGACAACCGCTCCGTGCTGGTGCGGCTGCTGCGCAACCAGTGCCTGCGGGCCGAGCAGGGCGGCGATCCGGTCCGCGCGTTGGCGCTCTACGAACGGATGACCTGGGTGGCGCCCGAGCACCCCGACGGCTGGTGGGAGCTTGCCCGGCTGCAACTCCAGCTGCACGATGTCGATGCCGCGCGGCACAGCCTCAGCGCCATGCTCGAAGTGACCCGCGACCCACACCGCCGCCAGGTCATCACCGCAGCGCTTGAGGCCATCGCCGCACAATAGAATCTTGCCGCCGCGCCCGGCATGCCGCAAATTGCCCGCCGAAACCGTGTCGGCCGCCGGCTGACGAAAGGAGCCCCATGTCCGACCAGATAGTTGCCCCCCGCACCCGCGACCTTGCCGAGCTGGGCGCACAGCTGACCACGTGGCTGACTGGCAAGATGCCGCAGGCCCGCTCGCTGAAGATCGCAAACCTCGACTACCCGCGCGGCGCGGGACGATCGCACGAGACGGTGCTGTTCGACCTCGCCTGGAGCGAAGGCGGGCAGAGCCGCAGCGAAGGCTATGTCATCCGCGTCAAGCCCTCGGCCAACATGGTCTATCCCGACGACCTGTTCGAGGAGCAGTACCGGGTGATGCGCGTGCTGCACGAGCTGGGCACCGTACCGGTCGCCGAAGTTCCGTGGTATGAGGAAGACCCCGCAATCGTCGGCGCGCCGTTCTTCGTGATGAAGAAGCTGGAAGGCCGCGTCGCGGTGTCATTCCCGCCCTATGCCCAGGAAGGCTGGGTGGCGGAGGCGACACCGGCACAGCGCCGCAAATTCTGGGAAGGCGGCGTGCGCAATCTTGCGCTGATTCAGTCGACACCGCTCGACAGAGTGCAGTTTCTCGCAGGGCCGGAAGGCGCGCGCTCGGGGCTGGCGCAGGAATGGGACAAGTACGACCGCTTCGTCGAATGGGTCAGCCAGGATCGCCGCTGGCCGGTGCTCGACGCCGCGCGCGATGCCCTGCGCGCCCGCTGGCCGGACAACCAGCCCGAAGGCCTGGTCTGGGGTGACGCCCGTCTCGGCAACATCATGTTCGACGAGAACTTCGACGTCGTCGCGGTGATGGACTGGGAACAGGCCTCGCTGGGCGGTGCGCTCCACGACCTTGCCTGGTGGCTGCAGATGTCGAGCTTTGCGCATGAAGAGCTCCCGGGCCGGCCGCATCTCGAAGGCATGGGCACCCGCGCCGAGACGATCGGACTGTGGCAGGAGATCACCGGCATCCCGGTCGACGATCTCGATTGGTATCTGGATTTCACCGCCTTCAAGACCGGCTGTCTCTCGGTCAGCACCTCGCGGCTGTGGGGCTGGCCGGAACCCGACCACGCGTTCCTGGCGGAGCAGCTGGGGCTGTAATGGTCCCAACCGGCGGGCCGGCATCCGGGACTATGGACTACTCATGCCACGACACCCCGTCGCGCTCCGCCAGGGCGATAGCGGAGCTCGGTCCCCAGCTGCCTGCGGTATAGGGCTTGGGCGCAACCCCGTGTTCCGCCCAGCCAGCGCGGATGCCGTCGATCCAGTCCCACTGGGCTTCCACCTCGTCGCGCCGCACGAACAGGGTCTGATCGCCCTCGATCAGATCGAGCAGCAGCCGCTCGTAGGCGATGCGCTTGGCCGGACCGGCGAAAGCCTCGTCCATGGCGATATCGAGCGCGACTGGCCGCAATCGCAGTCCTTCGCGATCGAGCCCCGGCACCTTGGCCATCAGCGAGAGGGTGATATTCTCCGCAGGCTGGATGCCGATGACCAGGCGGTTGGGTTCGCTCCTGGCGCCGCCCCCTTTTTGATTTGGCCCGGCGAAGATCGAATGCGGCACCCGCTTGAACTGGATGACGATTTCGGTGGTGCGCCCAGGCAGCCGCTTGCCGGTGCGCAGATAGAACGGCACGCCCTTCCAGCGCCAGTTGTCGATATGCGCCTTGATCGCAACGAAGGTCTCGGTTGAGGAGGGCTTGCCCAGTTCGTCGAGATAGCCGGGGACCGCCGCCCCGGCGATGGCGCCTTCGCGGTACTGGCCAGTGACAGTCTCCTCCGGCCCGGCGAGGCGCAGCGAGCGCAGCACTTTCACCTTCTCGTCGCGGACCGAGGTGGCTTCGTAGCTGACCGGCGGCTCCATTGCCACCAGCGCCAGCAATTGCAGCATATGGTTCTGCACCATGTCGCGCAGCGCACCCGCGCCGTCGTAAAATCCGGCGCGGCCCTCAAGGCCGACGGTCTCGGCGACGGTGATCTGGACATGATCGATGTGCGCCGCGTTCCACAGCGGCTCGAACATGATGTTGGCAAAGCGCAGGGCGAGCAGGTTCTGCACGGTTTCCTTGCCGAGGTAATGATCGATGCGGAAAATGCCCTCCTCGGGAAAGGCGCGGGCCACCGCGTCGTTGATCTGACGGCTCGATTCCAGATCGGTGCCCAGCGGCTTTTCGAGGCCGATGCGCACCCGCCCCTCGGCAAGACCGCTCGCTGCAAGGCCCGCAATGGTCGGCTCGAACAGGCTCGGCGCGGTCGACAGGAAGATCGCCAGGCCCTGTTCGGGCGTGCCTACTTCGTTCGCCAGGGCATCGAATCCGGCCACCTCGGTCGCGTCGAGCATCCGGTAGCTCAGCCGGTTGAGGAAGGTGGCGAAACTGCCGCGGCGGTTGGCGGGGAGGAACCGCTCGAGCGACTCGCGGGCAAGATTGCGATACGCCAGCGTGTCCATATCGGAGCGGGCGGTGGCGACTATCTCCAGCTTCGGATCGAGCTGCCTGTCGGTATCGAGTGCAAACAGCGAGGGCAGCAGCATGCGCTGCGACAGGTCGCCCGTCGCGCCGAACAGCAAGAGGCGATCGGCAATGAAGCCCATTGAGTTCTCCTAACCGTGCGCGCCGAAATAGTTCGCGATCGCCACGCCGATCCGCAGGCACAGCTTGTAGGCGTCTTCGATCGGATCGATCAGATCCTGGCGGATCGCGGCGTAGCCGTGGCCGGACAGGTCCGGATAGTCGGCCGGCTCGTCGACCGCGTAATCCGCCAGCGACGGGGCCGAGACAGGATAGGCGCGCCGCAACTGGGCGAGCGCCTCGTCGATCCGCAGGCTGAACACCATCTGCAGCACATCCTCGCGGCTGATGTCGTTGGAGCGGGAAAAGGCCGGAATACGCACTGCGCGCAGAAAGATGAATTGCATCAGCGCCAGACGCAGCGACTGCAGCGCACCCAGCGAGCGGCGCAGTTCCTCGCGGCCTTCCTTGCCTCCTTCATCCGGGATCAGTTCGAGCAGCCGGTGGAGCTTGACCGCATCGACCCGCAGCCGCGAGGTCATGGTGCGGAAGGCGCTGTTGCGGTCGTCGGTCGTCAGCTGGTCGGCTATCGCCAGGCAAGCAGCTTCGAGATGGCGCTCGGCGCCGCGATAAGGCCGGCTTGCCCAGAACGCCGAGTTGAACAGCTCGCCGTAAGCCCCCGCCGACTTGATGCTGGCGAGCCGGTCCGCCGCGCGCAGCATGCGGATAATCTGGCGGCCGCGCGCCGACGCGGCGATCAGCTCGGCGATGCCCTCGACATCCTCGACGGCGGCAGTGCCGACCCCGGCGATGACATTGGCCGGATAGCCCAGCTGCTGGAGGATGGCATTGTGCGGAATCGCGCGGATCTGCCGCAAGCTCATGCTGCGGTCGGCGGCGAGATCGGTTTGCCGGCGGCTCTTGCGGCTGCCGGTCTCGATCAGCAGGCCAAGGCCGAAAGCGGTGAGCGAGCGGGCGTAGGTGCGCGAACCCATGAAATCTCGCTGCACCCGGCGGATGCCGCGATAGAAATCGAGGCTGAGGTCGGTGCGGGTATAGAACGGATCGGTTTCTCCGGTCGGCTCGCGCAGTTCCACTTCGGCGATCCGGGTCAGCGTCGCAAGCGCCAGTTCGGGAGTGCGGAAAAACAGATAGCCGTCCCCGCCCTGGAAGCTCGCCTCAAGCTCGGTGCGGATACCGGCATCGGCGAACTGCTGGCGCGACCAGGCGCTCATCGGCCAGGTCAGCCGGTCGGCCATGGAGGCGGGATGCCCGCCGCGTCCCATCGATTCGCCGTGGGTGTTGAAGATCAGCGCCGCGACATCGGCCAGCCGGTGCTTCGCCATGATCCGCGCCAGCCGCCCTTGCAGCCGCTCGATGGCAAGCGCAGCGGGGAGCTGGCCGATGAAGCGCCCGGCGTCGGAATAGCCGGTCTGGATCGAGATGCGCCCCCGCTCGCGGGCATAGTCGCGGTAGTGCGGTTCGGCGAGCAGCGCGTCGAGGAAGCGCTCGCCGTGTTCCATCGCGCTCTCGGTCTCGAACAGCGGCGAGACATCGACCTTGCCGGCAATCCCCAGCAGCCGCGCGAAATAGAGCGCGGCGAGCACTGTCTGCGGATCTTCGCACTCGGCGATCAGCATGCGGATCGGCGCATCGGCATCGATGTGATGCAGGATCTGCGCCATCGCCAGGAACTGCCGGACGGCGGTGGTGTTCTCGATCGCCAACGCGGCGAAATTGGTGCGGAGCGGCTTGATCCCTTCGAGCAGCGCGCGGATGCGGATCAGCGCGGTCTTGCTGGCGAGGTCGAGCCGGTTCTCCGGATCGATCCGGCGGCGGATGGCATTGTGCAGCTGCGAGGCGTTCACCCGGAAATGGATGCCGCTCATGCCGAGCCCGTCGGCGCGCATCGCGGCGGCCAGCACCAGCAGCTGGCACGCGATATCGTCACTGGCGGTGACTGCGGATTCCTCCAGCGCCGCGATCGCCGGTTCCAGCGACACCAGCCGGGCAGGATGATCCGCCGTCAGCCGGTTCGCCGCCTGCGACAGCGCATCGGGATCGGAGAGATCGCCGGCAAACTCCGCCTCCATCTGGGCAGTGTGCGCCGCGGCCGCGCGCAGCCTCGCCAGCACAGGGTGCCGGTCGTCGATACTCTCGAGCCGCGCTGCGTAGCGCCCCAGCCGCAGCGCCTTTTCGCGCAGCCGGTAGTGCACGCTGGTCGACCAGCCGATATCGGTGCGCCCGTCCATGTCGTAGCCGACCCAGCTGGCGAATCGGAACGGCATCGGCCTCAGCGCGCGCCACTGCCCTGGCCAGCGCCGGGCCGCTTCTTCCAGCAGGGCGGCGCTCAGCGCATCGCGTGCATCCTGCGCCCGGCCCAGCGCCGCCATCGCCTCGCCATGCTCGAAATCGAGCGTGATTGCCGGGCGGGCGGGATCGGCAATGCAGACGCTGGCTTCGGTGACCTCGCCGCTGCTGGCAGCCGCCGCCACGGCGTCGCCCTGCGCGGGCGAGAGCAGGAACGTCGGATGGGCGGTGAACACGATATGGAACAGCGGCTGCGACCAGCGCCGCTCGAACTCCGCGAAATCGCCTGCGGTTCCCGCGATGGCTTGAAACGACTGCCGGTTTGCCTCCGGTGCCACCGGCGCAACCAGATGAAACAGCCGGTTGGCGCGGCTCAGCAGGCTTTCGCATTCCAGCTCGGCAACCAGGCCGGTGGCCCCGGCAAGATCGAGACTGCCTGCCTCCAGCTCGCGCGACAATTCGAGACTGAGCTGAAACACCGGGTTGAACAGCGGTGACTCCGCTGTTCGCAGGTGCAAAATACCGAGGCGATCGCAAAGATCGGCGCTGCTGGTCATGGGCGAATGGACCCCCTTCATTCAGCATCGGCCTCGCAAGCGATTCGCATGGCTCCGCAGTAAACTGCGGAATTCTGCGATCGGATTGCAGCCTCCGGGATCATGCTCCGGAAAATTGTGCATTGCAATAAGTGGTGGGGCAATAAGAGGTGCAGCCGGGTGCCGTTACCCCGCTGTCAAACAGTCAGGTAGAGCGCGGAATAGCCTGGCAAGGAATTCGGCGACGCACCATTTACCGACGTCAACACGCTGGCATGCGGCGGCACTCTGGCCGGATTGCGCGGTTCCGGCGAGAGATTGAACAGGCAATGCAGCCGCTGGTCCGCTGCCACCCGGTCAAAGGCGAGCAGCGATCCGTCCGCGACGATATTCGCGATCCGGCCGCAACGCAGCGCCGGATTGTCGCGGCGCAAGGCGAGCAGGCGCCTGGTCTGGTTAAGCAGGGCGTCCGCGTCATCCTGCTGCGATTCGACCGAGCGCGCGATATTCTGCGCACTGAGAGGCAGCCAGGGCTTGCCGCTTGTGAAGCCCGCCAGCGGAGAATCGCTTTGCCACGGCAGGGGCGTGCGGGCCCCATCGCGGCCGAGCGTCAGCGGCCAGTTGGCGATGGCTTCGGGGTCCTGGAGCAGCTCGAACGGGATTTCGTCCTGCCGCAGTCCCAGTTCCTCGCCCTGATAGAGGATGATATTGCCCCGCAGCGCCGCCAGCAAAACCAGCTTGAGCCGGGCGAAGCGGTCCATATCGGCGGGCGCACACCAGCGCGAGACGGCGCGCGGGGCGTCGTGGTTCTCGAAGGCCCAGCTCGGCCAGCCCTCCCCCGCCGCGCCGGGCCAACTTGCCATTGCTTGCGCGACAAGGTCCGGCGTCAGTTCCGGGGCGTAGAGAAAGTCGAAGCCATAAGCGCTGTTCAGCCGCGCCGTACCTGCGGTGAAGGCCTTCATCTCCGCCGCCGCCTTGTCGCCGCCGACTTCGGCGACCGTGTGGATCGCCCCGTAGCTGTCGCATAAGGCGCGAATCCGCTCGACGAAGCCCAGCATTTCGGGCTGCGACTGGCTGTAGCGCTTGATCTGGAAATCGAACGGCCGGGTGCGAGTCTTTGCCCCAGAGTCGTTAACGTCGGGGGCCGCCGGGTTGTTGCGCAACTGCCGATCGTGCATCGCATGATTGAGCGCGTCTAGCCGGAAGCCATCGACGCCGCGGTCGAGCCAGAACCGCGCCACATCCAGCAGCGCGTCCTGTACAACCGGATTGTGGACGTTGAGCTGCGGCTGCTCCTTGAGGAAGGTGTGCATGTAATACTGGCCCCGCCGCGCGTCCCAGGTCCAGGCCGGGCCGCCGAATACCGATTGCCAGTTGTTTGGCGGCGTGCCGTCGCGCCTGGGGTCGGCCCAGACATACCAGTCGGCGCGTTGGCTGGTGCGGTTCTGGCGGCTCCCGGCAAACCACGGGTGCAGGTCGGAACTGTGGGCATAGACCTGATCGATAATCACCTTCAGCCCCAGCGCATGGGCCCGGGCGATCAGCGCGTCGAAATCGGCGAGGCTGCCGAAAACCGGATCGACATCGCAATAATCGGCAATATCGTAGCCGAAATCGCGCATCGGCGAGGTGAAGAACGGCGAAATCCAGATGGCATCGACACCAAGACCGGCGACATGGTCCAGACGCCGCGTGATCCCCGGCAGGTCGCCCACTCCGTCGCCGTTGCTATCCTGAAAGCTGCGCGGATAGATCTGGTAGATGGCTGCTCCGCGCCACCAGGGCGGGCTTGCGGTATCACGCGGTGAGGTCATGCAGGAAACCAGAAGGGAGGAAGGGAGGAAGGGACGGGTCCGGATACCACAGAGTGCGGTGCGCCGTCGCCCCGTCTGGCAGATTTTTATGCCGCAATGCACAATCGCCCTTGCCCGAACCCCTGCCGGTGACGTAGCCATGCGTCAGGAGGCATGGAGGAGGAAGACCTTGCCGCTGCCGGGGCAGGCCGTTTAACGCGGCTGGCTTGGCGGTTGCACGACATGGAGCTTCGCCTGTGCCAATCGCCCACCCAACGCCGATCGCCCCCCGAACGCCCCTCGCCCCCGCCATCCCGATCGCCGATACCCACGCGCTGATCATCGATGTGCTGCGCCACCGCGTCGGAAAGGACGAACGCGCCGCCAAGCCGCACGACTGGTTTACCGCCGCCGTGCTGACACTGCGCGACCGGATAATCGACCGCTGGATGGAATTGACTCGCGAGACCTACGATACCGGCGGCAAGCGGGTCTATTATCTGAGCCTCGAATTTCTCATCGGACGCCTGCTCCGCGACGCTATGTCCAACATGGGGCTGACCCGCGAGATGGAGAAGGCCCTGCGCGAGCACGGTCTCGATCTGGCACAGCTCGAGGAGCTCGAACCCGACGCGGCGCTGGGCAATGGCGGGCTCGGGCGGCTGGCCGCCTGCTTCATGGAGAGCCTCGCCAGCCTGGGCATCCCGGCCTATGGCTACGGCATCCGCTATGTGAACGGCATGTTCCGCCAGCGGATCGACGATGGCTGGCAAGTCGAACTGCCCGAAACCTGGCTGGCGCACGGCAATCCTTGGGAGTTCGAGCGGCGCGAAAGTGCGTACCGTATCGGCTTCGGCGGCGAGGTGGTGGAGACCAGCAACGGCGTCGCCTGGCATCCGGCGGAAGAGGTGGAGGCGACGGCGGTCGATACCCCGGTGGTCGGCTGGCGCGGCAAGCGGGTCAACACGCTGCGGCTTTGGACTGCCTCCGCGCTGGATCCGATCCGGCTCGACGCGTTCAACGCCGGCGATCATGCCGGGGCACTCTCCGATCAGGTGCGCGCCGACAGCCTGGTGCGGGTACTCTATCCCGCCGATTCCAATCCTGCCGGTCAGGAATTGCGGCTGCGGCAGGAGTATTTCTTCTCCGCCGCATCGATCCAGGACATCGTCCGCCGCCATGTCCAGCAGCATGACGACATCATGACCCTGCCCGACAAGGTGGCGATCCAGCTCAACGATACCCATCCGGCGGTCGCCGTGGCGGAACTGATGCGGCTGCTGGTCGATATCCACGGCCTCGAATACGACGAAGCCTGGGAACTGACTCGCAAGACCGTGGGCTATACCAACCACACGCTGCTGCCCGAGGCGCTGGAAATCATGGCCGCTGCCCTTGTTCGAGCGGCTGCTGCCGCGCCACATGCAGATTGTCTATGCGATCAACAGCCGGGTGCTGCGCGAGGCGCGCAAGGCCGGGCTGGACGAAGCGGCGATTTCGTCGATCTCGCTGATCGAGGAAGGCGGCGAGCGGCGGGTGCGGATGGCCAATCTCGCCTTCGCCGGGGCGCACAGCGTCAACGGTGTCGCCGCTCTGCATACCGAGCTGATGAAGACCACGGTTTTCTCCGACCTGCACAAGCTCTATCCCGGCAAGATCAACAACAAGACCAACGGTGTCACCCCGCGCCGCTGGCTGCAGCAGTGCAATCCCGGACTTACCGCGCTGATCCGCGACGCCATCGGCGACGAGTTTCTCGACGATGCCGAAAAGCTGGTCGCGCTGAACAAACTGGCCGGCGACGCCGCGCTTGGCGAGCGCATTGCCGAAGTGAAGCGCAGCAACAAGATCGCGCTCGCCAATCACCTCAAGACGATTACCGGCATCCGCCTCAATCCCGATGCGCTGTTCGATGTCCACATCAAGCGCATTCACGAATACAAGCGTCAGCTGCTCAATCTGGTCGAGACCGTCGCACTCTACGACCAGATCCGCAGCCATCCCGAGCGCGACTGGGTGCCGCGGGTGAAAATCTTCGGCGGCAAGGCAGCGCCGAGCTATCACAACGCCAAGCTGATCATCAAACTGGCCAACGACATCGCCCGGCGGGTCAATGCCGATCCCTCGGTCGGCGGGCTGCTCAAGGTGGTGTTCGTGCCCAATTACAACGTCAGCCTGGCCGAACGGATCATTCCCGCAGCCGACCTCTCCGAGCAGATTTCGACTGCGGGCATGGAGGCATCGGGCACCGGCAACATGAAGTTCGCGCTCAACGGCGCGCTGACGGTCGGCACGCTGGATGGCGCCAATATCGAGATCAAGGATCATGTCGGCGACGACAACATCTTCATCTTCGGGCTGACCGCCGAGGAGGTAGCCCAGCAGCGCGCCAATGGCTATGTTCCGCGCGAGGTCATCGAAGGCTCGCGCGAGCTCAACCAGGCGGTCCATGCCATTGCCACCGGCGTATTCTCGCCCGACGATCCAGCAGCGCTACAGCGAGCTGATGGACGGGCTCTACGATCACGACTGGTTCATGGTCGCCGCCGATTTCGACACCTACGCCGCAGCGCAGCGCCGCATAGATAGGGTCTGGGAAGACCAGGCGAACATGGCGCAAGATGGCGATCCATAATATCGCCAACGTTGGCTGGTTTTCGTCCGACCGCACCATCGCGGAATATGCCCGCGAGATTTGGGGAGTGCTTTGAAGCCACCGGGAGAGGCAATTGACCGCACTGCTCGACGGGACGCACTCCGATCCCTTCTCTCTGCTCGGCATTCACGATGGGCCGGAAGGCGCGTTCGCCCGCGCGGTGCTTCCCGGTGCGGCGACCGCAGAAGCGCATGACCTTTCGGGCAACAAGCTTGGCAAGCTGAAGCGAGCCGACAAACGCGGGCTGTTCGAGGGAAAGGTCAAGGGGAGCCGCCAGCCGGTCAAATACCGCTGCACCGCCGGACGGCACATGAATGGTGGCTGACCGATGCCTACAGTTTCGGTCCGGTGCTCGGCCCGATCGACGACCTGCTGATTGCCGAAGGCACCCATTTCCGCCTGTTCGACAAGCTGGGCGCGCATTGCATCGCGCATGAGGGCGCGGAAGGCGTGCATTTCGCGGTCTGGGCGCCCAATGCCACCCACGTCGCCCTGGTCGGCGATTTCAACGACTGGGACCACCGCCGCCACCCGATGCGCCGCCGCATGGATATCGGCGTCTGGGAGGTGTTCATCCCCGACATCGGTCCGGGACGCGCCTACAAATACCGGATCACCGGACCCGACGGCAAAGTGCAGCCGCTGAAAGCCGATCCTTTCGCCTTTGCCTCCGAACTGCGGCCGAAGACCGCATCGGTCACCGCCCATTCGGCAAAGCCCGATTGGGGCGATGCCGCTCACCGCGCGCACTGGGCGTCGGTCGATCCCCGCAGACAGCCGATCGCGATCTACGAAGTCCACCCCGGATCCTGGCAGCGCGACGAGAACGGCTGGTTCCTGAGCTGGGACGAGATGGCAAAGCGGCTGATACCTTATGTCGCCGAAATGGGCTTCACCCACATCGAATTCATGCCGGTTTCCGAGCATCCCTACGATCCCAGCTGGGGCTATCAGACCACTGGGCTCTATGCGCCCTCGGCCCGCTTCGGCGACGCCCAGGGCTTCGCCCGCTTCGTCGACGGTGCGCACCGGGCCGGCATTTCGGTGCTGATCGACTGGGTGCCGGCCCACTTCCCCACCGACGAACACGGCCTCGCCCATTTCGACGGCACCGCGCTCTACGAGCACGACGACCCGCGGCTCGGTTTCCATCCCGACTGGAACACCGCGATCTACAATTTCGGGCGGCGCGAAGTGGCGAGCTTTCTGGTCAACAACGCACTGTTCTGGGCCGAGCGCTATCATGTCGATGGCTTGCGCGTCGATGCCGTCGCCTCGATGCTCTATCGCGACTACAGCCGCAAGGCGGGCGAGTGGATTCCCAACGAACAGGGCGGGCGCGAAAACTGGGAGGCAGTGGATTTCCTGCGGGCGATGAACCGCGCGGTTTACGCCAGCCACGCCGGTTTCCTGACCATCGCCGAGGAATCGACCGCCTGGCCCGGCGTCTCCCTGCCCGCCTACGACGAAGGACCGCGCACCAGTCTTGGCTTCGGGTTCAAATGGAACATGGGTTTCATGCACGACACGCTGCAATACATGGCACGCGATCCGGTCCACCGCCGCCATCACCACAACGAGATCACCTTCGGGCTGATGTATGCCTTCAGCGAGAATTTCGTGCTGCCCTTGAGCCATGACGAAGTGGTCCACGGCAAGGGCTCGCTGCTGAACAAGATGAGCGGCGACGACTGGCAGCAGTTTGCCAACCTGCGCGCCTATTACGGCTTGATGTGGGGCTATCCGGGCAAGAAGCTGCTGTTCATGGGGCAGGAATTCGCCCAGCGCCGCGAATGGAGCGAGGAGCGCAGCCTTGACTGGGAGCTGCTCGACAGCCCGGCGCATAGGGGCGTGCGCAATCTGGTCCGCGACCTCAACCAGCTCTATGCTGGCAAGCAGGCGCTGCACGCCCGCGATTGCGAGCCGGAAGGCTTCGAATGGCTCCAGGCGGACGATGCCGGCAATTCGGTATTTGCCTGGCTGCGCAAGGCGCCCGGCGAGCCGCCGATTGCCGTCATCAGCAACATGACCCCCGTGCTTCACGGCGGCTACGCGCTGAAGCTGCCGCATGACGGCGTCTGGCGCGAGGTGCTCAACAGCGATGCGCAGGACTATGGCGGCAGCGGCAAGGGCAATCTCGGACAGGTAACCGCAGAGGGCGGCACGGCGCGGCTGGTGCTGCCGCCGCTCGCGACGATCATGCTGGAATTCGAAGGATGACAACAACGGAGTCGAGGGGATGAGGCAACCGACTGGACAGCCGCTGGCGCGCGACGCCATGGCCTATGTGCTTGCCGGAGGGCGCGGCAGCCGCCTGATGGAGCTGACCGACAACCGCGCCAAGCCGGCCGTCTATTTCGGCGGGATGAGCCGGATCATCGACTTCGCGCTATCAAACGCGATCAATTCGGGCATCCGCAGGATCGGCGTCGCGACGCAATACAAGGCGCATTCGCTGATCCGGCACATGCAGCGCGCCTGGAACTTCATGCGCCCCGAGCGCAACGAGAGCTTCGACATCCTGCCCGCATCGCAGCGCATTTCGGAATCGCTATGGTACGAAGGCACGGCCGATGCGGTGTTCCAGAATATCGACATCATCGCCAGCCACGCGCCGAAATACATGGTCATCCTGGCCGGCGACCACATCTACAAGATGGATTACGAACTGATGCTGCGCCAGCACGTCAGCTCCGGCGCAGACGTCACCATCGGCTGCCTGGTGGTGCCGCGCATGGAGGCGACCGGCTTTGGCGTCATGGCGGTCGACAAGAAAGACACGATCACCGCATTCGTCGAAAAGCCCGCCGATCCGCCCGGTATTCCCGGCAAACCCGATTTCGCGCTCGCCTCGATGGGCATCTACGTGTTCGAGACCCAGTTCCTGTTCGACCAGTTGCGCCGCGATGCCGTCACTCCGGGATCGACCCGCGATTTCGGCGGCGACATCATTCCCTATGTGGTCACGCACGGCAAAGCGGTCGCCCACCGCTTCACCGACAGCTGCATCCGGGCAGCGGAGGAGATCGAGGAGTACTGGCGCGATGTCGGCACGCTCGATGCCTATTTCGATGCCAACCTCGACCTCACCGATGTGGTCCCCAAGCTCAACATCTACGACCGCGACTGGCCGATCTGGACCGACTCGGTGGTCGCCGCCCCGGCCAAATTCGTCCATGACGCCGATGGACGGCGCGGCCATGCGATCTCCTCGCTGATTTCAGGGGACTGCATCGTTTCGGGCGCGACGGCACGCCGCAGCCTGCTGTTCACCGGGGTGAAGATGGGCAGCTTCTCAAGCGTCGATCAGGCAGTGATCCTGCCCTATTGCAACATCGGCCGGGGCGCGCGGCTCAGCCGTGCGATCGTCGACAGCGGTGTTCGCATCCCCGAAGGTTTCGTCGTGGGCGAAGACCCGGTGCTCGACGCCCAGCGCTTTCGCCGCACCGACAGCGGCGTGTGTCTGATCACCAAATCGATGATCGACAAGCTGGGATGACGGGTCCGGCATGACACTGGCAGTTCTTTCGGTCGCGTCGGAGGCAGTGCCGCTGGTCAAGACCGGCGGGCTGGCCGATGTCGCTGGCGCGCTGCCCAATGCCCTCGCACCGCACGGGGTCGCGGTGACGACGCTGTTGCCCGGCTATCCGGCGGTGATGAAAGCTATCGGCAGGACCCGCACGCTGCACAGCTACGATGCGCTGCTCGGCGAACCGGCGCGGCTGGTGGCAGGCAAGCTCGGTGGCAACCCGCTGATCGTGCTCGATGCGCCGGACTATTTCGTCCGCGACGGCAGCCCCTATGCCGATGCCGCGGGCAAAGACTGGGGGGACAACTGGCGGCGCTTCGCCGCGCTCGGCCGGGCGGCGGCGGACCTCGCCGGGGGCGCGGTCAAGCGCCAGCGCTTCGACCTGCTCCACGCACACGACTGGCAGGCGGCGATGGGCCCCGCTTACCTGCGCTTCGCCCCGCCGCCCAAGGCAAAGCCCGTGCCGACGGTGATGACCATCCACAACATGGCCTTCCAGGGTTTGTTCGGCCCCGAAATCTTCGCAGGCCTGGGCCTGCCAAGGAGCGCCTGGTCGGTCGAGGGGGTCGAATATCACGGCGGCGTCGGCTTTCTGAAAGCGGGTATGGAAGCGGCCAGCGCCATCACCACCGTCAGCCCCGCCTATGCGGAGGAAATCCGCACCCCCGAATTCGGGCTGGGGCTCGAAGGGCTGGTGCTCAGCCGGGGCGACCGGGTGCGTGGCATCGTCAACGGCATCGACACGGCGCTGTGGAATCCCGGCTCCGATCCGGAACTTCCGGCGCAATACAGCGCCCGGTTCCTGGACCGCCGGAAGATCAACAAGCGCGCATTGGAAGCGGAATTTGCGCTCGAGCCGGGGGATGGTCCGCTGTTCGTCGTGGTAAGCCGCCTGACCTGGCAAAAGGGCATCGACGTGCTGATCGAAGCGCTTGACCACCTCGCCGGGCTCGGCGGCAGGCTTGCGGTACTCGGCGCGGGCGAAGCCGCGCTGGAAAGCGGCCTCCATGCCGCCGCCGCGCGCCATCCCGGGCGGATCGGCCTGCGTGTCGGCTATGACGAAGCGCTGGCGCACCGGATGCAGGGCGGCGGCGACGCGATCCTCGTGCCCTCGCGCTTCGAGCCTTGCGGGCTGACCCAGCTCTATGGCCTCGCCTATGGCTGCGTGCCGGTGGTCGCCCGCACCGGCGGGCTGGCCGATACGGTGATCGACGCCAATCTCGCCGCAGTCGCGGGCAAGGTGGCCACCGGCGTGCAATTTGCCGGGGTGAACTACGAAGGGCTGTCAGCCGCTATCACCCGCGCCATCGCGCTCTATCACCGCCCCGCTGTCTGGCGAATGCTCCAGCGCAACGGCATGAAGGCCGATTTTTCATGGGCCGCCAGCGGCAAGGCCTATGCCGATCTCTATGCCCAGCTGGTCGCGGAGCAGCCATGATCACGACGGTCCCCACCCGGCCATTTGCCGATCAAAAGCCTGGCACTTCCGGGCTACGCAAGAAGGTCCGCATCTTCCAGCAGCCCAATTATGCCGAGAACTTCATCCAGGCGGTGTTCGATGTCGCCGGAGCCGCGCCGGGATCGGCGCTGGTGATCGGCGGCGACGGGCGCTTTCACAACCGTACGGTGATCTGCCAGGCGATCCGCATGGCGGCAGCCAATGGCTATGGCCGGGTGCTGGTCGGGCGCGGCGGCATCCTCTCGACCCCGGCGGCGAGCCATGTCATCCGCAAATTCGCGGCTTCCGGCGGATTGATCCTCTCCGCCAGCCACAATCCCGGCGGACCTGACGAGGATTTCGGGATCAAGTACAACACCGCCAACGGCGGACCCGCGCCCGAAAGCGTCACCGGGGCGATTTTTGCGCGCACCGGGACCATCGATCGCTGGCTGGCGTTCGATGGTCCCGACATCGACCTCGACCGGCCCGGCGTGGTCACGGTGGGCGGCATGGTGGTCGAGGTGATCGACCCGGTCGCCGCCTACGCCGACATGATGGAGGAACTGTTCGACTTCGCCGCGATCCGTGCCGCAGTGAAGGACGGGCTCACCCTCGCGTTCGATGCGATGCATGCAGTCACCGGGCCTTACGCCCACGAGATATTCGAGCGCCGCCTCGGCTTCGCGGCGGGTACGGTGCGCAATGGAGCGCCGCTTGAGGATTTCGGCGGGCATCACCCCGATCCCAATCTGGTGCATGCAAAAGTGCTTTATGACCTGATGATGGACCCGGAGATGTCGCCCGCAATTGGCGCCGCCTCGGACGGCGACGGCGACCGCAACCTGATCATCGGCAAGGGCCGCTTCATCACCCCGTCGGATTCGCTGGCGATGCTGGCGGCGAACGCGCATCTCGCGCCGGGCTATCGTCAGGGCCTCAAGGGCATCGCCCGTTCGATGCCGACCAGCGCGGCGGCGGACCGGGTGGCCGAGGCGCTCGGCATTCCCTGTTACGAGACCCCGACCGGCTGGAAGTTCTTCGGCAATCTGCTCGATGCCGGAATGGCGACGATCTGCGGCGAGGAAAGCGCGGGCACCGGATCGGACCACGTCCGCGAAAAGGACGGGCTGTGGGCGGTGCTGCTGTGGCTCAATATCCTCGCCGTGCGCCGCATCAGTGTCGATGCGCTCGCCCGCGAGCACTGGGCGCGCTTCGGGCGCAATTATTATGCGCGGCACGATTACGAAGCGATCGAGACCGGGCGCGCCGATGCGCTGATGGCGGAGCTTCAGGGCTCGCTGGCGCAGCTTCCCGGACAAGCATTCTGCGCGCTCACTGTCGCCGCGGCAGACAATTTCGCCTATGCCGACCCGGTCGATGGCTCGGTCAGCACCAACCAGGGCGTGCGCATCCTGTTCGAAGGCGGATCGCGGGTGGTGTTCCGCCTGTCCGGAACCGGCACCGAAGGCGCGACCTTGCGCGTCTATCTCGAACGCTATGAGCCGGTGGGCGGAGAACTCGATGCGGAAACCCCGGCGATGCTCGCGGAGCTGATTGCCGCCGCCGAGGCAATGGCCGGGATCGCCCGCCACACCGGCCGCACCGCTCCCGATGTGGTAACATGAGCCAGCCCCTCGGCGCGACAGTTTCCGGTCAGACCACCCGCTTCGCTGTTCGCGCGCCCGAGGCGACCGAGCTGTGGCTCTGCCTGTTCGACCACAGAACCGAACGCTGCATCTCCATGGAGCGGCAGGGCGACAACTGGATCGCCGAACTGCCCGGCAATATGGCCGGTACGCATTACGGCTACCGCGCCGACGGCGAATGGGCGCCCGAACGCGGGCTGTGGTTCGATCCCGCCAAGCTGCTGGTCGATCCCTGTGCCGTCGAGCTTGACCGGCGCTTCGCTTACGATCCTCGCCTGTCCGTCTTCGGCAAGGACACCGCCGCGCTGGTTCCCAAGGCGATTGTCCAGCCATTGCTGCCCGAATGCCCGAGCCTGCCCCCGCATTTCGCGCCCGGCGGCCTGATCTACGAACTCAACGTCCGGGCCTTCACCATGCTCCACCCTGAAGTGCCGCCAGCGAAACGCGGGACAATCGCGGCGCTCGCCCATCCGGCGGTGCTGGCGCATTTCAGGAAGCTTCATGTCAGCGCAATCGAGTTGATGCCGGTGGTCGCCTGGATCGATGAACGCCACCTGCCGCCGCTGGGGCTGAGCAACGCCTGGGGCTATAACCCGGTCGCACCGATGGCGCTCGATCCCGGCCTGTGCCCCGGCGGCATCGCCGAACTGCGCGAGACAGTCGCGGCGCTGCATGCCGAGGGCATCGGCGTGATTCTCGACATCGTCCTCAATCACAGCGGCGAGAGCGACATTTTCGGCCCGATTCTGTCGCTGCGCGGTCTCGACAACCGTGCCTATGCCCATGAGCCGGATGCCAATGGAGCGTCGGGCCGCCTGATCAACGACACCGGCTGCGGCAACACGCTGGATTTCGCCAATCCCGCGATGCGCGCACTGGCGCTCGACACCTTGCGCCATTTCGTGCGCCATTGCGGCATCGACGGCTTCCGCTTCGACCTCGCTCCGGTGCTCGCGAGGGGGCCGGCTTTCGACCCGCAGGCACAGATCTTTGCCGAGATCGCTGCGGACCCCGTTCTGGCCGACCGGATCATGATCGCCGAGCCGTGGGACATCGGCCCGGGCGGCTACCAGCTTGGGAACTTTCCGCCCAACTGGCTCGAATGGAACGACCGTTTCCGCGACGACGTGCGCCGTTTCTGGCGCGGTGAAGGGACTGCCGGCGTGCTGGCGACGCGGATTGCCGGATCGTCCGATATTTTCGGTCCGGCCTGCCGCAGCATCAATTTTCTCGCAGCCCATGACGGCTTCACGCTCGCCGACTCGGTTGCCTATGCTCAGCGGCACAACCAGGCCAACGGCGAAGACAACCGCGACGGCCACGGCGAAAACTTCTCATGGAACAACGGCGTCGAGGGTCCGAGCGATGACTCCCGGGTCCTGGCCAGCCGAGCCGCCGACCTGCGCGCATTGCTGGGCACGCTGTTCGCCTCGACCGGCACCATCCTGCTCACCGCCGGCGACGAGTTCGGCCGCAGCCAGCAGGGCAACAACAATGCCTATGCGCAGGACAATGCCATCGGCTGGATCGACTGGAAGCGGCGCGACAGGGGGCTGGAGGACCACGTCGCCGCACTGGCCGCGCGGCGCGCCGCCAACCCGGCCTCGTATGCCGTCTTTCCCGATACCGCGACATGGCAAAGGCTCGATGGTGCCGCGATGACGGTGAAGAATTGGGAAGACCCCGCGACCGATAGCTTTCGCCTGGTCATTGCGGATCATCGGCAGCCCTGCTGCCTGACCATCGACCGCGCGAGCCGATCGGTCGAATGTTCGGATCAGGCCGGTTCCACCGAGACCGACTGAGAAATCATCAGTGCCGGGCCATAGGCAGTGAGGAATGCGACATCCGCAGCGTCGCGGCCGATGCCGATCTTGGCCATCGCGCCTTCCCTGGCCATGCCCGTGGCATCGACGAGGTGCCATTCCCCGCCGAGGAACACTTCCGCCACGGCATGAAAGTCCTGCGGCTCGACGCCCAGCGCATAGACGCTGGCGAATCGGGCGGGGATGCCGGAGGCGCGCACCAGGGTAATCAGCACATGGGCATAATCCCGGCAGATGCCCTGGCGGCGCACGAAAGTATCGAGCGCGGTCGTCTCCGAGGAACTGACTCCCGGCACATAGCTGAAATGATGCTGGATCCAGTCGCGCATGGCGATGACCAGCGCGCCGCCCTCAAGACCGGCGAACTCGTCGATCACGAACGACACGAATTGATCGGATGGACAATAGCGCGAGGCCATCAGGTACTGGACGGTCTCTCCCGGCAGCAGATGCGGCGGTATCCTGTCGAGCCCGAGGCAATCGTCGAGGATGCGATTGACCATGACCGTCGCGCGATAATCGACGGTAATGCGGCCTTCCACGCGGATCCATATCCGCTCGCCAATCATGTCCAGGGCGGGAACCCGGGCGAAATGCTGACAATCCGAGACGTGGATATGTGCCTGCTCGATCAGCTGCTCGGGGATTGCCGCCGCCTCGATCTGGAGCAGCACATCCGACGGCGCGGCAAAGTCGTAGTCAAGCAGGGCGGCGATCGAAAGTCTCATGAGGGCGCGATTCCATGGCAGCGCCGCAGCCACGCCGCCTGCGACCCCAGCTGTCCCGACAAGGCCTAGATCGAATTTTGTTGCGCTGCAACAAGAATGGCGGTTCAACTGCGCCATGATCAAGGCCGCTCTGCATCACCTGACCCGCTACCAGTACAGCCGGCCGATCCGGCTGGGCCCGCAAGTGGTCCGGCTGCGGCCGGCCCCGCACAGCCGGACGCTGGTGCCCAACTACTCGCTGAAGATCAGCCCGCAGAATCACTTCCTCAACTGGCAGCAGGATCCGCACGGAAACTGGCAGGCGCGGATCGTGTTTCCCGATCCGGTCGATCATTTCTCCATCGAGGTCGATCTGCTTGCCGAACTGGCGATCATCAACCCGTTCGACTTCTTCGTCGATCCCTATGCCGAGGAAGTGCCGTTCACCTACGATGGTGCCCTGCGCGAGGATCTGGCCGCCTATTTCGAGACCGAGAGCCACGGACCGTTGTTCGATGCGCTGGTCGAACAGTTTTCGCAGCAGTCCGGCCGCAGCATCGATTTCCTGGTCGCGCTGAATGCCGCGCTGGAGCAGCGCATCGGCTATGTCATCCGCATGGAGCCGGGTGTGCAGCCGCCCGAGGATACGCTGAGCCTTGGCACCGGATCGTGCCGCGACAGCGCCTGGCTGCAGGTGCAGCTGCTGCGCCGGCTCGGCTTCGCCGCGCGCTTCGTCTCGGGCTATCTGATCCAGATGGTCGCCGATGTGATCCCGCGCGAGGGGCCCAAGGGACCCGAAGCCGATTTCACCGACCTGCACGCCTGGACCGAGGTTTACCTGCCCGGCGCGGGCTGGGTGGGGCTCGATCCCACTTCCGGGTTGTTCGCCGGCGAGGGCCATATCCCGCTCGCCGCGACCCCGCACTACCGCAGCGCCGCGCCGATCAGCGGCGCGGCAGAGCCAGCCGAGGTCGATTTCCATTTCGAGATGAGCATCGCCCGCATCGCCGAGGCGGTGCGCATCACCAAGCCGTTTACCGAGCCGCGCTGGCAGGCCCTGCTCGACCTCGGCGACCGGGTCGATGCCGATCTCGTCGCGCAGGATGTGCGGCTGACCACCGGCGGCGAGCCGACCTTCGTCGCCGAAACCGATGTCGAGGCGGACGAATGGAACAGCGATGCCGTCGGGCCGACCAAGGCGCTCTACGCCGACCGGCTGATCCGCAAGCTGCGCGATAAGTTCGCACCCGGCGCGCTGCTTCATCACGGTCAGGGCAAATGGTATCCCGGCGAGAGCCTGCCGCGCTGGGGCTATTCGATTTACTGGCGCAAGGACGGGGTGCCGGTGTGGCGCGATCCGTCGTTGATCGCGGGCGGCATCCGCGCCGAAACCGACGGCACGATCGATCCCGAAGGCGCAGTGGACGCCGCCAGCGCCAGGCGCTTCATCGACGAAGCCGCCGCCGGTTTCGGCCTCTCGGGTGAATTCATCCACCCGGTCTACGAGGACGCGGTCAGCTGGATCGTCAAGGAAGCCGAGCTTCCCGAAAACACCTCGCCCGACGATCCCAAGCTGGACAATCCCGAAGAACGCAACCGGATCATGCGCACCTTCCAGCGCGGGCTGTCGCAGCCAGTCGGCTATGTCCTGCCGATCCAGCGCTGGAACAGCAAATCGCAGCAGGTGCCGCGCTGGAAGAGCGAGAAATGGGCCGTGCGGCGCGGCGCGCTGTTCGCGGTGCCGGGCGACAGCGCGCTCGGCTACCGCCTGCCGCTGGGCTCTCTGCCCTGGGTGCCGCCCTCTGACTATCCCTATATCCACCCGCGCGACACCGCCGAACCACGCGGTCCGCTGGCCGATTTCCGCAGTCAGGCGGTCGAGCGCGGCAGCCAGACCCGCGAGGCGGAAACCGGGCGCGAACAGCGCCACGAAGCCGTCGCCGCACCCGATGCCGAGCGTCAGGAACGGGTCGAGCAGAAGATCATCGAAGGCGCGGTGCGCACCGCGCTGGCGATCGAGCCGCGCGGAGACCACCTCTCGGTGTTCATTCCCCCGGTCGAGGCGCTCGACGACTATCTCGAACTGGTGGCCGAGATCGAACTGGTGGCCGAACGCCTGCAACTGCCGGTGCGGATCGAAGGCTATCCGCCGCCGCCCGATCCCAGGCTGAAGGTGCTCAAGATCACGCCCGATCCCGGAGTGATCGAAGTCAATGTCCATCCCGCCGCAAGCTGGGCCGAGGCGGTGTCGATCACCGAGGAGCTTTACGACGAAGCGCGCAATTGCGGGCTTACGGCGGACAAATTCATGGTCGATGGGCGCTCGATCGGCACCGGCGGCGGCAATCACATCGTGCTGGGCGGGCCGAGCCTGACCGATTCGCCATTCATCCGCCGCCCCGACCTGCTGAAAAGCTTCGTGCTGCAATGGCAGCGCCATCCCTCGCTCAGCTATCTGTTCTCCGGCCTGTTCATCGGCCCGACCAGCCAGGCCCCCCGGATCGACGAAGCCCGGCATGACAGCATCTACGAGCTCGAAATCGCGCTGGCCCAGGTTCCGCCGCCCTCCGGACAGCAGCCCTCGCCGTGGCTGGTCGACCGGTTGTTCCGCAACCTGCTGACCGACGTCACCGGCAACACCCACCGCACCGAGATCTGCATCGACAAACTGTTCTCGCCCGACGGGCCGACCGGGCGGCTCGGCCTGGTCGAATTCCGCGGCTTCGAGATGCCGCCCGACGGCAGGATGTCGCTCGCCCAGCAACTGCTGCTGCGCGCGATGACCGCCTGGTTCTGGCGCGAGCCGCGCGACGGCGGACTGGTGCGCTGGGGCACGGCGCTGCACGACCGCTTCCTGCTCCCGCATTTCGTCTCGGCGGATTTTCTCGAGGTCCTCACCGAACTGCGCGGCGCCGGTTACGATTTCGATCCGGCCTGGTTCGAAGCGCAGCGCCAGTTCCGCTTTCCGGTCCACGGCGAGATCGAGGCCGGCGGGGTGACGCTGGAGCTTTCCCATGCGCTGGAGCCTTGGAACGTGCTGGGCGAGACCGGTGCGATCGGCGGGACCGTTCGCTATGTCGATAGCTCGACCGAGCGCCTTCAGGTGATAGCCAAGGGGCTTATTCCCGGCCGGCACATCATCGCCTGCAATGGGCGCCGGGTGCCGCTGCATCCCACCGGCAACGCCGGCGAAGGCGTCGGCGGGGTGCGCTACAAGGCCTGGTTCCCGGCCAATTGCCTGCATCCCGTGCTGGAAGCCCATGCGCCGCTGACATTCGATGTGCTCGATAGCTGGAACGGTCGCTCGCTGGGCGGCTGCGTCTATCATGTGGCGCATCCCGGCGGGCGGGCTTACGACGATATTCCGGTCAATGGCTACGAGGCCGAATCGCGCCGCCGGGCGCGCTTTCAGGACCATGGCCACACGCCGGGCGAAGTGGCGATGCCGCCGCAGGAAATGGGGGGGGAATTTCCGATGACGCTCGACCTGCGACGCCCTCCCGCGCTAGGATGAGCTCCAGAAATGATGAGCGCGCGGGAAACTTCAATGGCCACGGTTGCCGATCCGCTGCGCGGCTATGATGTGCCCGACAGCCGGGGCGACCTGTTTGCCGGAGCCCCCGCCGATGTAGCGGAAAGCTGGCGACGCATGGCCGGCGGCCTTGCCGAGCTGTGCGGCGGAAACCTCGCCGATCTCCATGACCGCCTCCGTCATGAGACGGCCGACCTCGGCACCACTTTTCGCCTGTCGGGCGACACCGACGAGCGGCCCTGGCCGATCAGCCCGATGCCGCTGCTTATCGGCACCGGCGAATGGGCCGCGCTGACCAAAGGGCTAGTGCAGCGGGCATCGCTGCTTGAGAAAGTCATCGCCGATATCTATGGCCCGCAGCAGCTCGTCGCCGACGGCCATCTGCCCGCCGCGGTCGTCGCCGGCAGCCCCTATTTCGCGCGCAAGATGCAGGGCATTGCCCCGCCGCGCGGGCGCTATTTGCAAGTCTATTCGGTCGATCTGGCGCGGGGACCCGGCGGCGAATGGCGGGTGCTGGCGGACCGGCTGCGGCTGCCGACCGGGATCGGCTATGCGCTGGAGAACCGGCTGGCGATCTCGCGGACGACCGGAACCCTGCTGTCCGACATCAATGCCCGGCGGCTTGCCGGTTTCTTCGCCGAACTGCGTCAGGGCATCGCCGCCAGCTGCACGCGCACGGCGCCGCGCATCGCGCTGCTGACGCCGGGCCAGTTCAACCAGAGCTATACCGAGCAGGCGCATCTTGCCCGCTATCTCGGCTTCCCGCTGGTCGAAGGGCGCGATCTCGCGGTCAGCCAGGACCGGCTCTATGTTCGGACCATCGCCGGGCTGAAGCGCATCGACGCGGTATGGCGCTGGATCGGCACGGAAATGCTCGATCCGCTGGCCTTCCACGCCCATTCGCAGATCGGCGTGCCCGACATGTTCGATGCCTGGTCGGCGGGCGAGCTGGCAGTGGCCAACTGGCCGGGCGTCGGCGTGGCACAGGCCCGCGCATTTTCCGCCTTCATGCCGCGGCTCGCCAAGGTCCTGCTCGGAGAAAGCCTGATCCTTCCCAACATGGCCACCTGGTGGTGCGGCCAGCCCCAGGAGCGCGAGATCGTCCGCGAGCGTCTCGACGACCTCGTCGTCAGTTCGGCCTTCGGCACGGTGGTCGCCGGGCTGGAGGGCGGACGGACCCGGGTCGGGGCCAGCCTGAGCGCGGGCGAAAAGACAGATTTGCTCGCAGCCATGGAATTGCGGCCGATCGACTATGTCGGCCAGGAAATCGTCCACCTTTCGACGACACCGGCACTGATCGGCAACAATTTCGAACCGCGCCCCTTCACCCTGCGCGCCTTTGTCGCGCGCGGTGCGGATGGCGAATGGGTGGTGATGCCGGGAGGATTTGCCCGGCTCTCCGCCCGGGGCGATCTCAGGACTTCGCTGATCGGCGAAGGCGATTTCTCGGCCGATGTCTGCATCGTCGATGATGTCGCGGTCGAACAATTGTCGCTGCTGGGCCCGGACAAGGTTCCGCCGGTACGGCGCGGCGGCGGCATCCTGTCGAGCCAGGCCGCCGACAACCTCTACTGGCTGAGCCGCTACAGCGAGCGCGCCGAGATCACCGTGCGGATCGTCCGCAACCTGCTCGGCAGCTCGATCGAAGTCGATGGCGGCAGCCGGCGGGGCGCGGAGAGCCGGCAGCGGCTGATCGAATTGCTGGTGCGCTGGGGCGCGATTCCGGTCGAAGCGGCGAAGCTACCCTTACCGCAATTGTGCGCGCGGGTGTTCCGCGAGCGCGAAAAGCACGGCGGCATCGCCGCCCTGGTCGATTCCATCCGCGAGATCGGGCGCAGCCTGCGCGACCGGATGTCGGCGGACTTCTGGCGGGTCGCCAACCAGCCGATTCCCGCGCTCGACGACAATTGGGCGCAATCGGTGCTGTCGGCATCGAACACCGTAATCGACCGCCTGAGCGTGCTGTCGGGTCTTGCCGCAGAGAATATGGCACGCGGTCCATCGTGGCGGTTCTACGACCTTGGCCGCCGCATCGAACGCGCCCTGATGGTCTGCCGGATCGCGCGGCAGCTGGCAGGCGAAGGGTGCAGCCAGGACGATCTCGGACTGCTGCTCGATCTGTTCGACAGCCAGATCACCTATCGCAGCCGCTATCTCGTCGGGCCGATGCGCGCGCCGGTGGCCGATCTGATACTGCTCGATCCGGGCAACCCGCGCGGTCTGGTGTTCCAGGTCGAACGGATTGCCGAGCACCTTGGCAACCTGCCCCAGCTTGTCGACGACGGCATTCCCGAAGCTCCATACCGCCAGTTCAGCGCCATGCTCGCCAATTTGCGGGGGATGCAGTGCGAGACCGTCGACGATGCGCAGTTGCAGGATATCGAGACCCGGCTGCTGGCGCTGTCCGACGCGATCGCTCAGCGTTATTTCCTGCAATACGAGCGGTCCGATCCTCCGGTGCGGGACAGCTTGCTGGCATGAACTACAGGGTCCGGCACGTTACCGAGGTAAAATACGATGCACTGGTCAACCTTGCGCGGTTCAACCTCCGTCTGAAGCCCGCCGAATGGCCGGGGCAGACGCTCACCGGCTACCGGCTGCACGTCAGCCCGGCGCCCAAGACGATTATCGACGAATCGGGCCCCTTCGTTGCCAACACCGCGAGGCTGACTCTCGACAAGCCGACCGCCAATCTCACTGTAACCAGCGAATTTTCCGTCAAGGTCGATCGGCCTTCGCCGCCGCCCGCAATGGCTGCGCCTGCGCTGCCGGAAGTGCGGCGCCAGGCGCTCGCCGACCGCGGAATGTCCGCCCGCGACCCGGCGACCTATCTGTTCGCCTCCCCGATCGCGGAGATGGCGCCGGAAATTGCCGATTGGGCCGCATCCAGCCTAGCCAACGACGACAGCGTAATCGCTGCCGCATCGTCGCTGATGCATGCCATCCACAGTGAATTTACCTATGACAGCAAGGCGACCAAGGCCGACACACCGCCCGCCCAGGCATTTGGCGCGCGGCGCGGTGTGTGCCAGGATTTCGCGCACGTCATGATCATCGCGTTGCGCCATTACGGCATCCCCGCCGCCTATGTCAGCGGCTATCTGCGCACCAACCCGCCGCCGGGCAAGGCGCGGCTGGTCGGGGCCGACGCCACCCATGCCTGGGTCAATGTCTGGTGCGGCGCCGGCCTTGGCTGGATCGGCTTCGACCCGACCAATGCCATGCTGGCCGGCAACGATCACATCTTCACCGCCATGGGCCGCGACTTTGCCGATGTGTCGCCACTCGACGGGGTATTCATTGGCGGATCGGGCCAACGGATGAAGGTGTCGGTGGAAGTCACACCGCTGGACTTCTGATTCCATCTCTCATTGTTCGTCATCCTGAACTTGTTTCAGGACCCATTCCTCCGCACTACCGGAGCGTGGTTTTCGGGAGAATGCCTTGCGGTTTGCGCTCATGCAGCTCGCTCCGGGCTTCCGGCTCGATGGGCCCTGAAACAAGTTCAGGGTGACGAAATTGGCGAAAATCGGGAATATGCGATAGCCCAGCCCTTTGCGGGGAGGATGAAGTAGGTCGGATCTTCGCCCACCGTTCTAACCTTGCGGAATCATCGCTTTCGCGATCGCCAGCAACTCTACGAAATCGGCATGAGCGGAAGGTATCGCGCCTCGATAGGAGCAGAATCCGTGCACGTTGCCCCTCACCTCGCGGTAGGTCACCTGCACGCCCCCCGCGATAGCCTTGGCCGCATAGGCGCGCCCCTCGTCGCGCAGCGGATCGAGCCCGGCGGTGACGACGAAGGTCGGCGGCAGGCCTGCCTGATCGGCGACAATGCCCGAATGGCGCCAGCTCTGCGGATCGGGACGGTAGGCCTGTTCGTAATAATCGAGATTGGCGCTTTCGAGCGCGTAGCCATCGGAAAAGTCTCGCCAGCTCTGCGTCACACATGTCGCATCGGTGCGGGGATAGATCGGCCATTGCATCAGCAGCGGCAGCGCCGCCGGGCGATCGCGCAGGGCAAGTGCGGTGACAATGGTCAGCGTGCCCCCCGCGCTGTCACCGCACAGGATCAGCCCGGTGAACTGGCGCCCGAACGCCGCTCCGTTTTCCACCACCCAGCGCGCCGCCGCCTCGGCATCGTCGGGCGCGGCCGGCCACTTGTGCTCGGGGGCGAGACGGTATTCGACCGAGACCACCGGCAAATCCAGGCTCCGGGCGATCTCGGCGCACATCGAGGCATGCGTGTCGATGCTGCCGGTCACGAAGCCGCCGCCGTGGTAGAACACCATCACCGGTCCGGGCGGGCGGCTCTTGCGGGGATCGAACAGGCGCAGCGCGATATCGCCGGCAGGCCCGGGCATGGCCAGATCGCGGATCTCGCCCAATTCGCCGATCGGCTGGTCGAGCTGGGCGATCATCGCCGCCAGCATCTCCGGCGGAATCTGGCGCATCTGCGCCATGATCTCGTCGTTCATCAGCGGGCGCGGATTGGCCGCGAGCTGATCGAGAAAAGCGCGGACATCGGGGCGCACATAATGTTCGGTCATTGCCTCAGTCCTTCTTGAGCCACAGGGCGCGAATTTCGGGATCGACCATGCCGACCTGCATGGCCCGCTGCACCGCTGGCCGCGCGGCAATGCGGGCATGCCAGGCCTCGAGCCGGGGAAAGCCCGCCAGCCCGCCGCCGTTGCCGGGATATTTGTCGATCCAGGTCCAGTTGCACATGTCGGCGATGGAGTAATCGCCCGCGAGGTAGTCGCGCCCCTCCAGCCCGCGCTCCAGCACGCCGAACAGCCGTCCGGTCTCGCGGCTGTAGCGGCTCAGCGCAAAGGCGGTTTCCTCGGGCTTGCGCTCGGGCTTCTGGGCCATGCGGGTGAAATAGTTGACCTGCCCCGACATCGGCCCCAGCCCCGCCATCTGCCAGAACAGCCAGCTATCGATCCGCGCGCGGGTCTGTTCGTCCGCCGGATAGAACTGCCCGGTCTTGCGGGCGAGATATTGCAGGATCGCGGCGGATTCGAATACGGTTACCGGGCCTCCCGCTGCATCGGGATCGACTAGCGCGGGGATGCGGTTGTTCGGGTTGATCGCGGCGAATGCTGGCTCGAACTGCTCGTCCTTGAGGATGTTGACCATCGCGACATCGTAGGCGAGGCCCATTTCCTCGAGCGCAATCGTCACCTTGTGGGCGTTGAGTGTCGGGAAATAGTAGAGTTGCAGCGTCATTTGGTATCGCGGATGTCGCGGAAGCGCAGTTCCTGGTGGGTATAGGCCTCCAGCCCGATGTCGGGGAAAGTAGAGACATCCCAGGCATCGCGCCCGCCGATATCGTAATAGACCGCCGGTTCGCTGCCGCGGTTCTGCAAGTGGTGCGCATTGGGCACGCCGGCTTTGAAACCGATGCAATCGCCGGCGCGCAGCACTTCCTCGCCCTCGTCGGTGACCGCCACCAGCTCGCCCGAGATCACCACCACCAGCTCATCGTTGTTGCGGTGCCAGTGGCGGTTGGTCGACCAGGCGCCGGGCGGCAGCTCGACCATGTTGACCCCGAACTGGGTAAGCTTCCATTGGCGGGTCAGTGCCCAGGTCTTGCGGCCAGCCAGCATTGCATCATGCGGCGGCGGGTAGCCGCTCTGGCCGCTGCGGCCGGCTTCGGGAGAGATATCGCCTTTGGACATGATTTATACCCCCGCCGCCATGCCGCCGGTCACCCGCAAGACCTCGCCGGTGATGAACCGCGCTTGCGGGCTGGTGAGGAACAGCATCGCATCGACGATATGTTCGGGCAGACCATCGTCGGACAGGAACTGCATGGCCTTGACTTTCTCCATCGTCGCGGCGGGCAATTCGGCCTTGATCGTCTCGGTCAGCATCAGGCCGGGCGAAATCGCATTCACCCGGATGCCGTCGGGCGCCAGTTCGCGGGCGAAAGTGATCGTCAGCCCCGCCACCGCCAGCTTGGTGTCGCCGTAGGCGGAACCATGCATATGTGCGGCCGAGGAGGAGATGTTGACCATGCAAGCCTTCCGCCCCTTCATATGCGGCCAGGCGGCGAGTGTGCAGGCGATCGTGCCGATGACATTGACCTCGAACAGCCGCTTGGTCTTGGCGAGGCCCATCTTGGTGATCGGCTGTCCGTATTCGTCGCTGTGCAGCCCGGCGTTGTTGATCAGGATATCGATTCCGCCCTGGATCGCGGCGGCCTGCGCCATCACCTCGCCGATCCTCGCCTCGTCGGTGATGTCGCCTTGCAGGCCGGTCGCGGCCAGGCCCATCGCCCGGATTTCCGCCGCCGCAGCTTCCGCCACCGACCCGTCGATATCGACCAGCACGACATGCGCGCCTTTCGCCGCCAGCGCCTCGCCGAAGCCTTTGCCGAAGCCCCGCCCGCCGCCGGTTATGACTGCGGTGGTGCCCTTCCTGTCGTACGGCATGGAACGCTACTCTCCCGGATGATCGTTACCGCCGTGATGGCAGCACGCGCAGCGCTTGTCAGCACCCGATTGCGCAGGCACATTTGCCGGATAACCGGAGAGCCTGAATGACCGAGGAAGAGGATCTGGCCTGCGAGGCCATCCGCAAGACCATCAACGCCTATTCGATTGCCGGCGACCAGCGCGATGCCGCGAAATTCGCCACGCTATGGGTACAGGACGCGGTGTTCGAATACCCCGGATTCGGCCCGCTGCCAGGCTTCCACTGCACGGGACTGGCGGAAATCCGGGCGCGCATCGCCAGCTGGAACCCTGCGCCGGGCAAGGACCCCTCGCTCACCGGCACCAGCTTCATCCGCCACAATCTCACCACCAGCGAGATCGAGCTGACCGGGCCGGACAGTGCCCGCGCGCGCACCTATTTCGTCGTCGTCACCCAGGGCGGCCCCGATCACGCCGGGGTCTATTCCGACGAACTGGTGCGGCAGGGCGATGCCTGGCTGTTCTCGCACCGCAGGATCACGCTCGACTGGCGCTCGCCCGCCAGCCTGTTCCCGCCGACCGGCGGCCCTCCTTTCAAGGCGCCGCACCAGGCGAATGTCGACCTGATGAACGCCTATGCCCACGCGCTCGACATGCGCGACTGGGCGCTGTTCGAGTCGCTCTTCACCCGGGACACCAGCTTCGCCATGCGCGAATGGGGCGAGAACGCGGCCCCCAAGGAATGGGCGTTCGAACTTCAGGGCCGCGACGCGCTGATCGCCAATATCAAGGGCATCTGGGACGGACTGTCGGCGACACATCACTTGCTGTCGAACTACGTTGTCGATCCTGCGGCGGACGGGACATCGGCCAGAGCCTCATGCTATCTGCGCGCGCATCATGTGGGCAACCGCGAACGCAGCCACCTGTTCGAGGAATCGCTCGGCCGGTTCGATTTTCAGACGGTGCTGGAAGACGGAACCTGGAAGATCGCGCGGATGGAGGAGAACATCTTTATCATGCTGGGCACGGCGGACGCGTTTGCAGGGCCGCCGCCGGGGTAAAGGCCGACAACTCCCCTCCCGCTTGCGGGAGGGGTCGGGGGTGGGTCAGTCAAAGCTTGGGCCAGGATCGGTAGGCCCCACCCCTAACCCCTCCCGCAAGCGGGAGGGGAGTTAATCAGCTCGCCGCCTCCGCCAAAGCCTTGGCCTTGCCCAGCGGGATGGTCATCGCCCCGGTCGCGTCCTGGAACACGATCACCACCGAGCAGCCTTCCGGCCCGATGACGATCGGCCCATAGCCAGTCCCCGCCTTGGCGAAGCGGACGTCGCCGGGGCCGAACCGGGTCTTGCCGACGGTCTGCTCGCCCGAGACGACATATTCGAAATAGTTGGTCCCATGGGTATGCGGCTCGACCACTTCGCCTGGCGCGAAATTGGTCAGGATCACCAGCGGCGAACTGGTGTCGTCCTCGTCCATCAGGAAGCGCGCGTAGTCGATGCCGTCGCCGGTGCCTTTGGCCCATGCGATGTCCTTGGCGAAAATGTCGCGGTGCCCTCTCCCGGCCATGGCAGTTCTCCTTGCTGTGCTGCCCGAGTTTACGCCTACCAACCGGGCGGACAAGAGCAATTGCAATTCGCCGCAAAGCTGCAATCCTGCGCGGCAAAACGGGGAGAGTCCGATGCCGATATTCCGCCGCTTGCTGCCAGCCCTGACCCTGCTCGCCCTCGCCCTGCCGCAGGCGGCAATGGCCAGGCAGCGCGGTCCGTCCGTCAGCCTTGAAATAAAGAGCCGTGCCCCCGCGTTCAACGGCCAGACCTTCGGCGAGCACGGCGCCTATGAGCAGATTACCGCCGTTGCCCGCATGCGCATCGATCCCCGCGCTCCGGCCAATCGCGGCATCGTCGATCTGAAGCTCGCCCCGCGCGCGGCGGACGGCATGGTCGAATACGATGTCGACGTTGTCATCCTGCGCCCCCAGGACCCGGCGAAAGCCCGGCGCGTGCTGTTCTACGATGTCGTCAACCGCGGCATGCGGCTGCTCGCAATGATGACCGGTGGCAACATGATGAACCCCAATGACCCCGGCGACGGCCTGATGATGCGTCAGGGCTATACCATGGTGTGGAGCGGCTGGCAGGGCGATCTTGGCGGCTCGGGCAACGCGATGCTGGCAGCCTTGCCCGCAGGTGTGACTCTGCCCAAGCTGATCGGCGCGCGCTTCCCCGTCGCCACGAACAAGGGCAGGCCGATTACCGGCCCGGTCTCGACCGAGGCCATCTTCGACAGCGCCAGCGGCAAAGCCATGACCCTGCCCTATGCCGCCGCCTCGCTAACCCAGCCCGGCGCCCGGCTGACCGTGCGTGCGGTGAGCGACAGCCCGGCGCGCACCATCCCGGCCAGTGACTGGCGCTTCACCGACGATCGCCACATCGAACTGACCCGACCGGCGGACATGGACGCGGGCGCGATCTACCGCTTCGAATATACCGCAAAGGATCCCTGGGTGATGGGCCTGGGCTTTGCCGCCACTCGCGATCTCGTCTCATGGCTGCGCCACGCCCCCATAGCTGCCGGCAATCCGCTGGCCGATATCGCCGCGGCCCCCTGCGAGCGCGACGTCACCGACGTCTGCGCCAACCCCGAAGGCGGCAATTTCTCCGCCGCCGTCGCCTTCGGCGGCTCGCAATCGGGGCGCTATCTGCGCGATTTCCTGTGGCAGGGCTTCAACCGCGACCCCGCCGGACGCAAGGTGTTCGACGGCGTCATCCCCTTCATCCCCGGCGCGCGGCAGACCTTCACCAATTTCCGCTTCGCCGAGCCGGGCCGCTTCTCACGCCAGCACGAGGACCACGACGTCCCCGGCTTCGCCTTCCCCTACACCTATGCGACAGTGACCGACCCGGTGACCGGCAAGCGCGACGGCATCCTCAATGCCTGCAACGAGACTGGCACCTGCCCCAAGGTCTTCCACATCGATACCAGCGGCGAATTCTGGCAGGCGGGCTCCTCGCTGGTCGGAACCGGCGGCACCGCCCGCGATGTCGATTTCCCCACGGAAGTGCGCGCCTACATGATCGCCGGCGGGGCGCACGCCCCGGGGATGACGCTGCCCGCCTGCCGCTATCCCGCCAATGCGCTGAATTATTCCCCGGTGGTGCGCGCGCTGATTGTCGCCATGGTCGACTGGAGCCTGGTCAAGCGCAATCCCCCGGAAAGCCGCTGGCCGAGCCTGGCGAAAGGCGAGCTGCTGCCCATCGATCAATTGCGCGGGCCGAATGTGCCCGGCGCAGACCTGGTCTGGCCCAAGGTCATGAACCGACCGATCCCGCCAAAGGGCAAGATGGCATGGCCGATGCACGTCCCCGCGATCGACGCCGACGGCAACGACGCACCCGGCATCCGCCTCCCACAACTGGCCGCGCCGCAGGGCACCTACCTCGGCTGGAACCTGCGCAAGGCGGGGTATGGCGAGGGGGATCTGTGTTTGCTCTCGGGCACCTACCTGCCCTTCGCCAAGGACGCCGCGAGCCGGGGCGGGGATGAGCGGTTGTCGCTTGGCCGAGCGCTATCCGGCGGCGGGGGACCGGGAGGCGAAGTTTGCGGCGGCGGTGGAGGACTTGCGCGCGCGAGGGGTATTTGCTGGCGGAGGATGCGGCGAGGCTGGTGGGGGGCTGAGGCCGGGCGGTGAGCAGGCGCAGGATCAGGTTCGTCCCGTCACGTCAGTAGCAAGGCACGCCCTCGAAATGCGTTTCCGATGGAAAGCTGTACAGCTCCAGATAATGGCCGAAATCCTTGCGCGCATCGAAATAGCAATAGCCTCCGTCGAAGATCGCATGATCGACCGGCATGCTCCATTTTGCAGCTGACTCTGCCTTGGCCGTCGCATAGTCCGCCCTGTCCGGATAATAATGGCCCATGTGATGCAGAAACAGGGCGAAGTCCTGTTCGGGGAGAGCTTCATCGTAGAAGGTGCGGTCGCCCGCCAAAGGATGGATGATCTCGAATTGCGTCCCGCCCATGAAGGCAAGGGCGAAATGGCAGGTCACGGTCTGCGCGTCGCGCGCGCCGATTGTCAGGTCCGGCATCTCCTTGAAACGACCCATCCCGTGGGTGCGCCTGACAAGGTCGATTGCCCGACCGAAATCGTTCGTGACGTAACCTAGCTGCAGATATCTGCCTTCCACCGCCACCTACTTTCCATCACCGCGTTTGCGCCGTTTCTGCCATTTCCCGACCGCATCTCGACCACAGGAGACGCCAGGCTTTGCAATCATGGCCTGGCGTCTCCTGCATCTAACCGGATCAGAACGAATACCGCACCGTGACACCGTATGTACGTGGTTCGTCAGGCGTGTAGTAAACGCCCGTATCGCCGGTGGAGATCAGCGAGAACAGCTTCTTGTCGGTCAGATTTTCGACGAACCAGCCCAATTCGATATTCTCGGAGGGCGTGACGAAGTTGCCCGTAACGTTGACCAGGGCATGCGCACCCTGCCTGGCCGCTCGCAGCTGGCCGCCCGCGCCTGCGGTGAAGTCGTACTGGCTCGAGTACCGCGCAGCAGCCGTGACGCTGCCCGACCAGCCTCCGATCGGGAAGTTGTAGGTAACACTGCCGTTTGCCGTAAAGTCTGGCGCGTGCTGCACTTGCCGTCCGGTCAGGTTTTCCGCCGTTGCGGTCAGCACGCCGCCGATAAGGTTATAGACTGCCGCGTTGGTGAAGCTGGAGTAACGGGCGTGGTTCCACGCCATGCCAGCGCGGACGTTCCACTTCTGGTTCGGCGAATAGTTCACTTCCGCCTCAGCGCCGTATATTTCCGCGCCGGCTGCATTCTGCTGAGAGATTCCCGAACCGCCCCCGGTAATGAACGAGACCTGGATATTTTTCCAGTCGTAGTAGTACCCCGCGGTCGAGAAGTACAATTTTCCGTCCGGTGAGCGATATTTAGCACCAGCCTCGAAAGCATTGATCTTCTCCGGTTTCAGCAATTCAATGCCAAAGCCGGGACTGTTGTATCCGCCCGATTTGAAGCCACCGTTGTAGCTGGCGTAGAGGTTCCATTCATCCGCATCATAGGACAGAACAAGGCGCGGCGAGAAATTGTTGAAGTTGTTACTGGCCTCAGAAAAATCGAATGCAGCAGGAATGGCAAACAGATCGAGCAGATCCTGATCGAATTGAACCGAATGGTATTTCTTTTCGTGCGTATAACGTCCGCCTGCCGATATTTTCAGTCGATCGGTGAGATTATAGTAAACCTCCAGATAGGCTGAGTAAGCTGTCAGATCGTCATGATTGTCGAAGGTCGGGGTATAAGCCTTCGCTGGCGTCGCGAAGAAGGCGCCGCCAATACGGCCGACAAAACGCGCCTTGTTGCGTTCATAAAAGGCGCCGGCAGTAATATTGAAGGGGCCATCCATCTCGGAGACAACGCGAAGCTCGTTGGTGAATGTGCGGTCCTTCTTGCCGTCAGCCGTGCCCGGGTTAGGGCTAAGCTGGGAGACAGTGCAGAAATATAGCAGCTCCGCAGGCACGCCGTCATTGTCGGTACAGCCATAGGCCCGAGTGCGGCGATACGCGGCGGTGTTGGAGATGGTCCAGTCACCAGTCGTATAAGTCAGGCGCAACGAGGCCATCATTCCATCGCTATCGTCGCCGCCGCCGCCCTCACGGGCCTGAGACTGGCGCGTCTCGTAAAATCCGAGTCCGACAGGAGCACCGGCAGGGTTGAACAAATGCGCATGGATCGCGCCGTTGCCGTCGCGCCGGTCGTAGGAGAAACTGGCGACGGCATCGAACGAATCGCTCGGCTGCCAGCGCGCCTTAATCCGCGCGCTATAAGTGTCGCCCGCGCCAGTGCCGCTTTTCTTTTCGTTCGGGAAGACGGTGTTGCGGGCATAACCATCGCGGCGCTCGTAGAAGCCGGCCGCGCGGATCGCGAAGGTATCGCCCATCGGCACATTGACCACGCCTTCGCCGCGCGCCCAATTGAGATTGCCATAACCGGCTTTGACGTAGCCCTCGACTGCGCCGAGCTTTGGATCGCGGGTCGTGACGACGACCGCGCCGCCGGTCGCATTGCGGCCATAGAGCGTACCTTGCGGTCCCTTGAGTACCTGCACATTGTCTATATCGATGGTGTTCTGCGCGGATGCGGTCTGGGTCTGCAAATAGACATCGTCGAGATAGAAGGCGACGCTGCCTTCCAGGCCCGGCCCGGAATAGCCGGTGCCAACACCGCGAATGAACACGGCTGCAATGCCGTCGCCGGCCGTTTGCGTATTGGTTATGCCCGGAGTTGCAAACTGCAGATCGTCAGTGGACTCGATCTTCAGGTTGCCAAGAATTTCCTGGTTGAAAGCCGCCACGGAAATCGGAACTTTCTCGATCCCCTCCGAACGGCGCTGCGCGGTAACGACAATCTCGTTGTTGGCCGCTTCACCATCCTCGGCCGCGTAAGCCTGAGACGGCACGAGCCCGGCGGCCAGCAAGAGAGCGATCACGCTCGATTGTGCACCCAGCCTGCTGCTTTCCCTCTTGGACATTTCAATACCTCCCTCATTTTGCGAAATAATCTGTTTGGCTCATCCTGATTCGATAAGTCCTTGGTCCCGGAGTTCGTTCCAGAGCGCCGGGGGAATGTCTACCTGCAAGCCGCCGATACATTGTTCGAGGCTGTGGATCGAACCCGCGCCCAGCAGTATCGTGGCGACTGCGGGATGGGCAAGCGGGTATTGCATTGCGGCGGCACTCAGCGCGGTGCCGTGGCTGGCGCAAATCGCTTGCATGCGCCGCACCCGCTCCTTCAATTCCGGCGACGCAGGCGCATAGTCGTAAAGCGCGCCATCGACCGGACCGGTCGCCAGAATGCCCGATGCAAAGACCGCACCGATCACCAGCGAAACCTGGCGCTCGACACATTTGGCAAGCAGCGGGGCAGCTCCACCCTGATCGAGCAAATTGTAACGCCCCGCCAGCAGGAATGCGGCAGGATCGCCATAATCGAGGCAATCCATGCATACGCCAACTTCTGTCACGCCCAGTCCGTAGCCCTTGATCGCGCCGCTGGCGCGCAACTCCTCCAGCGCGCGGATTCCGCCGTGTTTCAGCACCTTGAGCTGGGCGTCGGCTGCATCACCGTGCAATCGCGCGCCAATGTCGTGAACGTAAAGGATATCGACCCTGCCAAGACCCAGCCGGTGCAGGCTGTAGTCAAACGAGCGCATCACTCCGTCATAGGAATAATCCCAGCATGGATCGAATGGCGAGGGGTTGATAAACAGCCCATCCTCATGTGCGCCCTTGGGCATGTGCTGCAGCAGTCTGCCCACCTTTGTCGAAAGCACGAACTCGTCGCGAGGCTTTTCCTCGAGGAATTGGCCGACCCGGCGCTCACTGCGCCCGCGCCCATAAAATGGCGCGGTGTCGAAATACCGGATGCCTGCTTCCCATGCTGCGCTCAGAATTGCATTGGCCTGCGCATTCTCGAGAAATCGGCCAAAATTGCCGACGCTGCCGCCGCCATACCCCGCGATGGTCACCTCAAGGCCTGTCTTGCCGAGTGGGCGTGTCTGTGACGGCTTGATGATCCGCCTCCCCAAATTGTTTCGAAAACAGTAACCTAATTATAATCTTGGGCCAAGGCCCGCTCTCGAACCAGCTTATTGCGGCAACCCGGGCCCCCGTTTCAATCCGCCGTGCCACTAGTGCGCAGCTGCCCCCTCCCCCTTGCCCCCGCCTGACGAATCGCTAGAGAGTGCCCCACACCGCGCGCCCGCACTTCCGGCAAACAGGGACCAAACATGGCGACTTTCACCCTCCCCGCGAACAGCAAGATCAATGGCAAGGGCCGCCACTTCAAGAGCGAGGGCGCGGCGAAGCCGAAGAAGTTCACGGTCTATCGCTACGATCCCGATAGCGGCGAAAATCCGCGCTATGACAGCTATGAGCTCGACCTCGAACAGACCGGGCCGATGGTGCTCGACGCGCTGATCAAGATCAAATCGGAAGCCGATCCCAGCCTGACCTTCCGCCGCTCGTGCCGCGAGGGGATTTGCGGGTCGTGCTCGATGAACATCAACGGGCGCAACGGGCTCGCCTGCACCACCGCGATCGAGGATCTGAAGGGCGACATCCGCATCACCCCGCTGCCGCATATGGAAGTGATCAAGGATCTGGTCCCCGATTTCACCCACTTCTATGCGCAATATGCCTCGATCCGCCCCTGGCTCCAGACCGTCAGCACCACGCCCTCGGGCAAGGAACGGCTGCAATCGCCGGACCAGCGCGAGAAGCTCGACGGGCTGTACGAGTGCATCCTGTGCGCCTGCTGCTCGACCTCGTGCCCCAGCTACTGGTGGAATTCCGACAAGTTCCTGGGTCCGGCGATCCTGCTCCAGGCCTACCGCTGGCTGGCCGACAGCCGCGACGAAATGACCGGCGAGCGGCTCGACGAACTGGAAGACCCCTTCCGCCTCTATCGCTGCCACACCATCATGAACTGCGCCAATGTCTGCCCCAAGGGGCTTTCCCCGGCACGGGCGATCGCCGAGATCAAGAAGATGCAGGCGGAACGGCACGTATAGGTTACATTGCCCGGCCATGGCCGAAACCGCGCCCCTCACAAATTTCGCCTGCGAGCCCGATGCGGAGAACCCCGGCTGGCTGCGCTGGCGGATAGTCGATGAAACGCGGTTCAACGAGGCGGTGCTGGGCAAGCAGCTGGTCCGCGCCGAGGGGCCGAACATGGCCCGCGTCCGCATCGTGCCGCAAGTGCCGCTACACACCAATTCGGCGAACAATGTCCACGGCGCGATCACCCTGTCGCTGATCGACGTGTCGCTGTTCGCCGGGCTCTATGTGCTGGGCGGGCTCGATGCCGGGCGCTCGGTGACGCTCGACCTGCAGAACCAGTTCATCGGCGCGGGCGATTCCTCGCGGCCGCTCGATTCCGTGGTCGAGCTGCTGCGCGAGACACGGCGGCTGGCTTTCCTGCGCGGGCTGGTGGTGCAGGACCAGGACATTGTCGCCTCGTTCACCGCGACGGTCCGCAAGCCGAGCCAGCGATGAAGATCGCGCCATGACCGGGCTAATTTCGCGCTACGAGGCCCTGATCGCCTCGGGGGAACTGCGCCTCGATCCCGATCAGGCCCAGGCCGCCGAGCGGCTTGAACAGTTGCAGCGCGAGCTCGAGGCGACCTCGGCGCCGCGCGGCATCCTGGGCAAGCTGTTCACCAAGAAGCCGCCGGCGGCGCGCGGTATCTATCTGTGGGGCGGGGTCGGGCGCGGCAAATCGATGCTGATGGACCTGTTCCACGACAGCCTGAAGATTCGCCGCAAGCGCCGCGTGCATTTTCATGCCTTCATGCTCGAAGTTCACGCACTGCTCCGCGAGGAGCGCAAGAAGGAGGCAGGCGATCCGATCCCGCCGGTCGCCGCCGCGCTGGGCGAGGACATACGCTGCCTGGCCTTCGACGAGATGGTGGTGAACAATTCCGCCGATGCCCAGATCATGAGCCGGCTGTTCACCGCGCTGATCCGCGACCAGGGCGTAACCGTCGTCACCACCTCCAACCGCGCGCCCGGCGACCTTTACAAGGACGGGCTCAACCGCGAGCATTTCCTGCCATTCATCGCCCTGATCGAGCGCGAACTCGATGTGCTGCCGCTGAACGGCCCGGTCGATTACCGGCTCCAGCGCCTGGCCGGCATGGACAGCTGGCACACACCGCTGGGCGAGCATGCCACCGATCAGACCCGCGAGGCCTTCTTCCGGCTGACCGACTATGCGCCCGAAGATGCCGACCACGTCCCCTCGTCCGAGATCGACGTCGGCGGCGGTCGGAAGCTGTTCGTCCCCAAGACGCTGAAGGGCGTCGCGGTGTTCAGCTTCAAGAAGCTGTGCGCCGAGGCGCGCGGGGCAGCCGACTATCTGGCGATCGCCCATACTTACCACACCGTCATCCTGGTCGGCATCCCCCGCATGGGTCCCGATAACCGTAACGAGGCGGCGCGTTTCGTCACCCTGATCGACGCGCTCTACGAACAGAAGGTCAAGCTATTCGTCACCGCCGACGCGGAGCCAGAGGATCTCTACGCGCAAGGTGACGGTCGGTTCGAATTCGAACGCACGGTCAGCCGCCTCAACGAAATGCAAAGCGCCGAATATCTCGCCGAGGGCCACGGCGAGGCGTGAGCTGGTTGCGCTGGTATGTATTGATATAATGTAACATGCGCGATAGAGCAGCGTTATGCAGCCAGTGTCCTTCCGTCCGATCCGCTTCATCCTACTTTGCGGCGCACTTGGCTTCGCCGCTTCCGCCCATGCCCAGGGAGCGCCTTCGCCGGACAACCCAGCCGGACCGGACGGCGATGCCGACATCGTCGTCACCGCGCGGCGGCTCGATGCGGCGCGAGATTCGATCCAGCCATCGATCGGGGCGAGCGAGTACCGGTTCGACCGCGACGCGCTGCTCGCCCAGCCTGGCGGTATCGACCGCAGCCTCAAGGGCGTGCTGCTGCAAGCTCCCGGAGTCAGCCAGGATTCGGACAGCGACGGCGACATCCACATCCGCAACGAACACGCGAACGTGCAGTACCGGCTTAACGGCATTGCCGTGCCGGCCAGCTTCTCCGGCTTCGGCGCCCCGGTCGATGTCCGCATCGCCCGTTCGATCGAGCTGATCGCCGGGGCCCTGCCAGCGCAATACGGGCTGCAAACCAACGGCGTAGTCTCGATCAAGACCATTTCGACCGAGCCGGGCATCCATGGCGACATCGGCTTCTACGGCGGCGGCAACGCGACAATCCAGCCCAGCGCGACGCTGAGCGGAGCGGCGGGCAGGCTCAGCTACTTCCTCTCGGGCAGCTATCTGCAAAGCGATCTCGGCCTCGCCGCGCCGGTGCCGGACAGGCATGTGCTGCACGACAAGACCCGGCAATGGCGCGGCTTCGGCTATGCTTCCTATATACTCGACGATTCGAGCCGCATATCCGCCTTTGGCAGCCTTTCAGCCGGCCGTTTCCAGATACCTAACACGCCAGGCCAGGTTGCGGAGTTCGAACTGGATGGGCTTGCCAGCTTCAATTCGGCGCTGCTCGACCAGAACCAGCGCAATCAGTCGCACTTCGGCGTGTTCGCCTACCAGTTTTCGGGCGACAGCCTCGATCTGCAGGTCGCGCCCTTTTTCCGCTACGCCCGCGCGCACTACACGCCCGACCCGGATGGCGCCCTGCTGCTGTTCAACGGCGCCGATTCCGACCTCAAGCAGACCAGCCGCGCCTGGGGCCTTCAGGCCGATGCGAGCCTGAAACTCGGCGAGGCGCATACCCTGCGCTTCGGCGCCTATTTCCAGCGCGACCGCACCCGCAGTGTCAGCATCAACCGCGTGTTCGCGCTCGATGCCAATGGCGACCAGGCGGACGACGATCCGATCGTCATCCCGGTCGATCAGGCGCTGACCGGCAAGACTTACAGCGCCTATCTCCAGGACGAATGGCAGCTGGACGAGCGCCTGACGCTCAATCTCGGTCTGCGCTACGACCGGATCGATGCGACGGTGAATGAAGACCAGTTGTCGCCGCGCGTGGGGCTGGTGTGGAAACCCACCGAGACCACAACGCTGCATGCCGGCTATGCGCGCTATTTCACGCCGCCCCCGCTCGAACTGATCGCGGGCGGCACGCTGGAGGCATTCGAGGGCACCACCGGCGCGGCGGAAACCCTGATCGGCGATCCGGTGCGGGCCGAGCGGGAGCATCTGTTCGATGCCGGCGTGCAGCAGGTCATCGGCCATGTGACGCTGGGGATCGACGCCTATTACAAGCTCAAGCGCAACCTGCTCGATCTCGAGCAATTGGGCGGATCGCTGATCCAGTCGCCATTCAACTACGACCGGGCGAAGACCTGGGGCGTGGAATTCTCGGCCAGTTACAAGCGCGGGCCACTTGAAATCTACTTCAACGCAGCGCGCGGCGATCAGAAGGCAAAACGGATTATTTCTAACCAGTTCTTCTTCGAAGACGAAGAACTGGAATATATCGCGGACAATTATATTTTCACCGACCATTCGCAGAGCTGGACGCTATCGGGCGGGGGCTCGCTGGGCCTGACGAATCCGCTGGGCAAGCTCCAGGCCAGCTTCGACGTCATTTACGGCAGCGGCCTGCGCGCCGGCGATCCTTCCGGGCTGATCCCCAATGCAAGCACCCAGCAGCCCTATGTCCAGGTCAATTTCGGCCTGGCCCAGACGTTCGGCGCGGACGCGGCCAAGGGTTTGACCCTGCGCGTCGATGTCACCAACCTGTTCGACCGGGTCTATCTGATCCACGACGGTTCGGGGGTAGGCTCGAACCAGCCCGAATGGGGTCCGCGCCGCGCTATTTTCTTTGGATTGCGCAAGGCGTTCTGACAATCACGCCACCTTGAAGCGCGCGGCGCAGACACCACATTCCCCCTAATTCCGGCGGCAACACCCCGCCGAGGTGGATACCCGATATGATCGAAATCCGTCCCTTCGCCGCACTTGGCCATGCAGATCACGGCTGGCTCGATGCCCGCCACCATTTCAGCTTCGCCGATTATCGCGATCCCGCCCGCATGGGCTGGGGCCCGATCCGGGTGTGGAACGACGATACCATCGCCCCGCACACCGGCTTCGACCCGCATCCGCACAACGACATGGAAATCGTCACTTTCGTGCGCTCCGGTGCGATCACGCACCGCGACAGTCTGGGCAACGAGGGCCGCACCGAGGCGGGCGACGTCCAAGTGATGAGCGCGGGCACCGGCATCGTCCATTCCGAACACAACCGCGAGGACGAAGCGACTACGCTGTTCCAGATCTGGATCCGGCCGGGCAGCACCGGCGAGGCCCCATCGTGGGGCCAGCGCGCATTCCCGCGCGGCGATCGCGCCGGGCGCTGGGTCATTGTCGCCAGCGGCGATCCGGAGCGCGACGACGCGCTGCCGCTGCGCACCGATGCCCGGGTGCTGGCGGCAACGCTGGGCGCCGGGCAAGTTGCGGAATACGCGACGGACCCAGCCCGCCATTGCTACCTCGTCGCGGCAAGCGGCCGGGTGCGGATCAATGGCGTAGAGGCCGGACCGCGCGACGGCGTGGCGATCACCGGCGAGAGCGCGATTCTGCTCGAGGCGATCGACGATGCCGAAGTGGTGATGGTCGACGCGGCCTGACCGGCCTCAGCCTGCCTTCGCCTGGCGCTCCTGCACCCCGGCCAGCCGCAGCATCAGCTTGAGATCCCTTTCGCTCAGCTGCAACGCGGCATCGGCCCAAAGCTCGACGATCCGGTAGAATTCGGACTTCTCGATCGGTGCGGCAACCCGCATGGCACGGCGTGCGGCGACCACGCCGGCATGGCGGCGGCCGGTCTTCGCCATGAATTCGCGCACGGCAGCCGCGCCGTCGCCCGGCTGCGCCAGCTGATGGACGAGTCCGAGTTCGTAGAGCTGTTCGGCGGAGTAAGTCTCGTCCGACAGGATCATGCGGTCGGCCATGGCCGTGCCGAGCTTGCGCGAGAGCAGCGGATGAGCGCCCATTCCGGGAAACAGGCCGAAAACCACTTCGGGCAGTCCGAATGTCGCGCCGCGTTCGGCAATTATGAAATCGAAGGATAGCAGCGCCTCGAACCCGCCGCCAAGCGCCTGGCCCTGGACCAGGCCGATGGTCAGCATCGGCAGATCGAGCGCATGGATATTGCGGTGGAGGATATCGACGCAGCGGTTGCCGTAAACGATCAGCCCGTCGCGGTTGCCCGCACGGATCAGATCGGCAAACAGCTGCAAGTCGCCGCCATAACAGAACACGCCCGGTGCGCGGCTGCCGAGAATAAGAAAGTCGAGCGGCACCCGGCCCGGTCCGAAACCCTGGGCAATAAGCTGTTGCCATAGCTCGAAATCGGAAAGCATCGGCGGTGTGAAACTCGGCCGCCCTTTGGGATGGATGAATGTCCAGATTGCCCGCTGCCCGGCTTCGTAGAGCACATCGAGCTCTTCGAGCGCGAACAGGCGTTCGGGCAGGGCAAGCCGTTGTGCCGATTGCCGCAACAGCGCTTCGCCATCATTGTTCAACGGTATTGCCGATATCTCAGGCATTTGCCCGTCACTGCTCTGTCGTTCAAGATCGCCTGATAGCCGATCCATCTGATAACCCCTAAAGTTGCGACCCAAACCGCTCCGCCCTTAGCTGGCACTTTATCACGGCAACCCGGGATTCTAGGCTGGTAAGATATGATTAAGCAAAAGGAAAATTGCCGCAATGCGACCAACCGCACGGCTGGACGGGTAAATCCCGACGGCGAACGAACGGACTGCAGGGGGAGCTAGCGCTCCAAAGGCGGTAAAACCCCCTATACCGGCCGGGAGAGGACGGGAATTACTCGAGCGGCAAAGATTGGTTCCGCGCGATGCAAAAGATCGCAAGATATAGTATTCGCGGAAACTGGAGCAACTATTTGTAGGATAGCCGTGCCTCTCTTCATCGGCCAGAGCCAGTCATGGTGACGGCCTTCGGCGCTAACAGTCGAAAATTGAGCGGCCCTCGAATGTGTCCGGATTGCCACAGCTGTCGAAATTCTTACTCCGGTCCGCTCGCTCGCCTTCCGCAATGGGCATCAAGTAACCAACTGCGCGTTACGTGAAAATCCGGCCTAAGACACAATACCCAGCTTCGCCAATGACTTGTCGAGCATGACCAGCTGCCAGAGCAGCCGCGCCGAATCGGAGCGGCCGGAAATATGCGATTCGGCGATTGCCCGCAGTCTGGCGCTGTCGAACCAGCCGGTGCGGGCCAGAGCCGCGCTTTCGCCAATCGCCCGCGCCGTGCCCGCCAGCGGCCCGCGAAACCATTGCGCGATCGGCGTGACGAAGCCCTGTTTCTGCCGGTAGAGGATATCGTCCGGCAGATAGCGGCGCATGGTGCGCTTCAACAGCCATTTGCCCTGCCCGCCTTGCACCCGCATCGCTTCGGGCAGACTGGCGGCGAATTCGATCAGCCGATGGTCGAGCAAGGGCTCGCGCGCCTCCAGGCTCACCGCCATGCTGGCACGGTCGACCTTGGTGAGGATGTCGCCGGGCAACCAGAACTTGAGATCGGCATATTGCGCCCGGTCCAGCCCCGAGCGCGCCGGCGCCTGGCGCATCAGCTCCGTTACCGCGTCTTCGGCCCGGTAATCGCCGCGCAGCCGCTGAAACTCGGGCGTATAGAGTGCATCGCGCGCGCCCGGTCCGGTCACAGAGATCGCGCTGGCATAGGCCTCCTCGCTGCTCGCCGCGAGCGCGAGCAAGGTCGCCTTGGCCCGCAATGGCCGCGGCGCCCAGTCGGCCTTGGGATAGACCGCGCCCAGCGGGCCGAACACCGCGCCGCGGACCGATTGCGGGATCAGCGAACGGACGCGGTCCTCGCCGCGCTGGAAGACATGGCGGCGATAGCCCGCGAAAGCCTCGTCCGCGCCGTCACCCGAGAGCGCCACCGTCACAGTCTCGCGCGCCAGCTGGCTGACCCGCCAGGTCGGCAGCGCCGAGGCATCGGCAAAGGGTTCGTCGAACATCCACGCGAGATGATCGACCTGTTCGAAATCGTCTGGCGAGACGATGCGGCTGTGGTGATCGGTGCCGAACAATCCGGCGACCTGCTTCGCATAGCCGGTCTCGTCGAGCGCGGCGACGTCGAAACCGATGGAACAGGTCTTGACCCTCTTGCCGCTCGCCTCGGCCATCAGCGCGACGACGCTGGAACTGTCGACCCCGCCCGACAGGAACGCACCCAGCGGCACATCCGCCACCATTCGCGAAGTAACCGCCTGGCGCATCAGGTGCAGCAGTTCGGCCTCGAGATCGGCGGTCTTGCCCTTGCGCCGATGGGCGAAGGAAATGTCCCACCACTGCACCGGCGCAGGCATCGGCGCATCGTGCCGCAGCAATAGCGAGTGGCCAGCGGCAAGCTTTTGCACGCCCTTGAGCATCGAGCGCGTATCGGGGACATAGCCCCAGGCGAGGTAATCCTCCACCGCCAGCGGGTCGGCCTCGCGCCGCAGCAGGGGATGCGCGGTCAGCGCTTTCAGTTCCGAACCGAAAATCAGGCTGCCGTCGCTCAGCTGCGCCAGGAACAGCGGCTTCACCCCCAGCCGGTCGCGCGCCAGGAACAGGCTGCGCTGCCCGAGGTCGTAGATCGCGAATGCGAACATGCCGTGCAACCGCGAGACGCAATCGGGGCCCCAGCGCTGCCAGGCGGCGAGGATTACCTCGCTGTCGCCATCGGTGTGAAACTGCGCCCCGCTCGCCCGCAATTCCTCGCGCAGCTCGCGGAAGTTGTAGATCTCGCCGTTGAACAGCAGCATCGCCCGGCCGTCGCTTGAGGCCATCGGCTGCGGCGATCCGGCGATGTCGATGATCGAAAGCCGGCGGTGGCCGAGACCGACGCCGGGCGCGGTCCACACCCCGTAGCCGTCGGGTCCGCGATGGGCGATCGCATCGCACATCCGCTCGACCCGCGCCGGATCGACCGGCTTGGGTGTCGAGAGGTGAAAAATACCGGCAAAACCGCACATTGGCGGGGCGTCTACCTGACAGCTGCCACGCGGTCCATCCACGTGCCAAGCGGGCCGGTGGATTGCCGGAACGCGGCGAGCGACTGGTCCGCCGGCTTGCCGGGCCGCTCCTCGGCAGAGAGGATCAGCAGCGTGGCCGGCCGGGCGCGGAGCAGCAGCCGGTCCTGCATGGCGGCGAGGCTCAGCCGTGCGGCGCTGCCGGTCAGCAGGCCGCCGGTGCGATAATAGGTCTCGGCCAGCCGCAGGTTGCGTCCGGGGCCGAGCAGGCGGTCGCTTTTGCCGCCCGCAACCTCACGCCCAGGCGAATGCCACGACCAGGCACCTTCGGGCGGCAAGGCGCCCTCGCCAAAGCCCGCCGCCTTCTTGCCGGGACGCTGCGCCGAATAGAGCGCCAGGAAGACATCGACTTCGCGGCCCTTGCCGTCGGCGAAGCGGCCAAGCAGGCGGTGGTCGGCCCCGCCCGCGCGCGGCTCCCACCAGGCGCGCGGCGCATAGTCGACGCGGTGCCAGCCAGGCACTTGGGGCAGGAACACCTGCCGGAGCAGCGGCGCCTCGATGCCTGCGGCGGCGCGGTCCCATGCCTTGCCGGCACCCGCGGTCAGCGCCAGCAGAGCCAGCGCCGCCGCTGCGCCGATCCTCCGCTCCGCCAGCCTGTCCAGCGCGGGCGAGGCTTCGATCGCTTCGGCGTCGATCATCGGATCGTCGTGCGGCCGGTCGAAGAACCGCCAGGCCAGCGCCAGCGTTACCGCGATCACCAGTCCGAAGAACACCCAGCCATAGACGATATGATCGATCCCGCCTGCCTTCTCCGCCCCGACGTATTGCGCGACGAACACCGTGCCGAATGCGCGCAGGCCATTGGCCAGCACCGGAACCGCCAGGGCAAAGGCGAGGAAGGCCAGCCGCCGCCGCCAGCTGACGAAGCAGACATTGGCCACCAGCACTCCGAAGGCGGCCATGGCAATCAGGAATTTCACCCCCGAACAGGCCTCGGCGACTTCGAACAGTCCGGCCGGGGTATCGATGAACACCCCGTCGATCAGCGCCGGAATGCCGGAAAGATGGACCAGCCCGACGGTCATCGCCGCTGTCACCATCTGCAAGGGCGGAACCAGTTCCTCGCCGAACGGGACCAGGAAAACCATGTAACCCAGCGGAAAGGCCAGACCCGCGCCCACTCGCGGACCCAGCAACGCCAGCACCGTGCCGATCAGCGTGGCGACCGCACCGGCCTGCCTGACAATCGCCAGCCCGGCAAAGGCGCCCAGCACCCACAGCAGCACCGCTCCGGCGAACAGAAAAATGCCGGGCCACCAGGGCGCGGGCGTCAGCCGGGCCAGACCCTCCGCCCGCTGGTGCACCAGCCAGGCAAGGATCGCCGGGATCAGCAGGATGTGGTTGTATGTCGAGATGTTCCACCACTGACCGGCCATGGTCGACCAGTCGGCATGAAACAGCCCGATCAGCGCCAGCCAGGCGGCGGCGAGGTGCAACAGCGGCGCGCGCCAAGCAGGTGCAGGCAGCCAGCCATCGCTCAGGCGCGGCAGCGCGGCGGCCAAACCCTCACGCTGCATTGCGCGCGGCGCGGCCGGTCCAGCCGGCGATCTCGGGTAGGCTGGTCAGGGCCGATTGCCAGCTCGCGTTGTCCATGACGAAACGCCGCGCGGCAAAACCCTTGTCGTGGGCCCTGGCCTCATCGCCCAACAATGCGATCGCGGCGTCGGCCAGCGCCCGGTCGCTTTCGGCGACGGCATAGTGTCTGCCAGGTTCGGCCCCGATCCCGGTCGCGGCGCCCGAGGTCAGCACCACGGGGAGCGCCATCGACATGGCTTCGAGCACCTTGTTCTGAACCCCGCGCGCGATTTCGAGCGGCACCATCGCCAGCTCCGCGCCCTTGAGCCAGGGGCGGACATCCTCGACCCTGCCCCAGACATGGCAGCCATCGGCGCCGTGCCTTTCGAGCAGCTGGGCCGCAGGATTGCGGCCGACTACATGAAAACTCGCTTCGGGCAGCTGCTTGCGGATCAGCGGCAGAATCCGGTTCACCACGCGCAGCGCCGCCGCGACATTGGGCGCATAGTCCATTTGCCCGGTGAAGATCAGTCGTTGCGGTGCAAATCCGGCAAGTTTGGGCTCGGGCTCGACTGTGGCCGGATCGAAGAAATTGCTGTCGATGCCATTGCCCAGCACCCGGATATCCGCGCGCGCGCGCTCCTGGGGGCTCAGCCGCGACGCGAACATTTCGGCCTCGGCGTCCGAGATCAGCAGGCTAATATCGGCCATGGCCGCCAGCCGCGCTTCCTCGCTGTGCAGCGTTTTCGCCTCCCGCGCTTCGATCCAGCCGGCGATCCCGCCACGCCTGGCCGCATAGGCCTCGAACTTGGCTGAATCGACATCGACGAAATCGACGACGACCCGGCCGCCGAAATCGCGCGGTACATATTGGCCCATCTGGCCCGAAAACACATAGATCGTCGAAATCCGCCCGCTGGCGATGGTCTGTTCGACATAGTGGGCAAGCTGCCGATCGTCGAACGCGGTCAGGCTCACCGGCTTGCGCGCAATGAGCGCCTGCACGCCCGCCAGCACCAGCGGCTTTGCCCGCCGGACCAGTTTGTAGCTGGCGGTCAGCGCCGCCAGTTCCACTTCCTCGGCCATGTCGAATTCGTTGTCGGCGAACGTCGCGACGTGCACCGGCGCGATCCGCGCGAGGCGTTTGAGGATATGGTGCGAACGGATCTTGTCGCCGCGATCCGGCGGAAACGGGATACGGTGGCCGATGAACAGGATCTCGCTCATCAGCCAAGTCCCCGCGCAATTATCGGACCAAGCCGGTTGGCCAGTGCCAACGGCAGCCGCCGCCACACGGCGATCTGCAAGGCATGCCTGGCGCTGGTCGGATCGGCATCGCGCGGCGGCGCGCCCGGTGCGGTCCAGCTGGCATAGCTCAGCGGCTCGGGCTCGAAGCCCCAGTTGCGCTTGAAATGGTAAGCGCCGCTGCCGGTCTTGGAGCGGCCAAAGTCAAAATGGCTGCAACCGCGCCGGCGGGCGTGGAGCATCAGCTCGTAATACATCCGGTCGTTGCCGCGCAGCCGCCGCGCCTCCCAGGTCCCACCGCCCCAATAGGGCATCACCGCGCCGCGATGGTAGAGCGATAGCACGCTGGACACCGGCTCGCCCTGGTGGCGCACAGTCAGGATATCGGCATCCTCGCCGAAGTTATCGAGCACGGCGTCGAACAGCGCGCGCGGGAATACCGGCGTGCCGAGATTGCGCACGCTGGCTGCATAGACCGCGTAATGGGCCGCGCGGTCCGCTTCCGAAGTGCCCACCGTCACTTCGAGCGGCAGATCGAGCCCCTTGCGCACTTCGGCGCGCTGCTTGCGCGGGATCGCGAGCAATTGCGCCTCGTCGTCCGCCGCCAGCGGGGCGATGAAACCGCAATGCGATTCGGTCCGGATCGACCAGCCGGCACGGTCCGCCGGAAGCTCGCCGCCGCGCAGCTCGATGGCGGGGCTGGACAGGCGCTGCGCCAGTTCCTCGGCCGCCGCGAACAGCGCGGACGGATCGGCGCCCGGTGCCGTCAGCACGCCGCCGCCTACGGCAAAGCCGCTCGAAGCCAGCACCCGGCCGAATATCGGCGAATGCACAGCGTTCAGCGGCAGCAGCGCGGCAATATCGCCGCCGCGTTCGCTCAGCAGCACCAGTGCCGGGTTGCCGGTGCCCCGGGCGACGGCATCGAGCCAGGCCGGGCGGTGGAAGGGCGTGGCTTCCGGGTGCGCGGCGACGAAAGCCTCGATCCGCGCGCGCTCATCGGGCTCGGCGAGATCGGCGAGCCGCACGATCTCGCGCAAGGGGCGAAAGGGAGCGTTCATGCGGCAAGCTCGACGGCCCGCGCCGCCTCGCGCGCCGCCAGCACGTCCATCCGGCCCCATTGGAAATCGAAGATCAGCTGGCGCAATTTGTCCGCCATGCCGTCGAGATTGGTATAGTGGCGCAGCTTCGATTTGAGCGATGCCGCCGGCACCCGCGGCTGCTGTGGATCGATTTCCCAGGGATGGAAATAGAATATCGCCGGGCGTCCGTCGCGGCGGTTGACCTGGCGGATCGCCCAGCGCGAAAAGCCATAGGGCAGCACCCGGAAAAACCCGCCGCCGCCGGCCGCCAGCCGCTTGCCGGCGAACATAGCGGTGGTCACCGGGATTTCGACCAGGTCAGACCAGGGCAGCGGCTTGAAGGCGAAACGCGGGGCTTCGGCCCAGCCATAGTGGTCGTGCGCCACCGGGGCGACGCTGGAACTGTAGGCGAAGCCCTGTTCCGCTAGCGCCATATAGGCCCAGGGGGTGCGGTAATCGATCGAGAAGCTTGGCGCGCGGTAGCCGGTGATGGCAATGCCGGTGGCGTCCTCGATCGCCTTGCGGCTCCTGGCCAGGTCCTCGGCGAAGCTGGCGCGGTCCATGCGGAACACGCGGGCGTGATCCCAGCCATGGCTGGCCAGCTCGTGCCCGGCGGCGGCAATGCGCCGCAGCAGTGCGGGATGGCGCTGCGCCACCCAGCCGAGCGTGAAGAAGGTTGCCTTGACGTCGGCCTCTGCGAACAGATCGAGGATCGCCGCGCAATTGTTTTCGACGCGGCACGACAGCCCGTCCCAGTCGCCCTTGTCGATCACATCCTCGAACGCGCCGACCTGGAACCAGTCCTCGACGTCTACGGATAGTCCGTTGGTTTGCGGGACGAGGTCCACGGTTCGGTCACTCCGGAAGAGTTCAGGCGACGGCGCGCTGGCCTTCGTCGGCTTCGATCCATTCGATCAGCATGGTCAGCGTGTGCCGGATCGTGCGGTCCTGCTCGATCATCCGGCCTTCCAGCACGGCTATCCGGTCGAGCAGGTCGGAGATGGCGGCTTCGCTGGCGCCCGCACCCTGGGCCGCGCCGCTTTCACTGCCATTGGCCAGTTCGAGCACCGCCTGCTGGAGTTCGGCGATCTGCGCATCGCGCCGGGCAAGCGCGCCTTCCATCTGGGCCAGTGCGACGCCGCCGACCGGTTCGACCGCTGTGGCAACCATCGCTTCCGGAGCAGCCGATTGCGCAGCGGCTTGCCGTGCGGCCTGCTTGCTCGCCGCGCGCGTCAGCGACAGGGTGCCGTCCTCGGTCAGTTCGGACAGCACCTGGCCGAGCATCACCCCGTCGATGCGGGTGCGCTGATCGACCGCGCCGAGCAGCAGCAGCCGGTTGACGATCTGGTTGATCCGCCGCGGCACGCCGCCCGAAGCAGTGTAGATCTCGGCGAACACGCGCTGGTCGAAGGCGGGATTGCTATCCCAGCCGACGCATTTCATCCGGTGTTCGATATAGGGCTGGACTTCGGTCGATTCCATCGCCTCGAGGTGGTGAGTGGCGATCACCCGCTGGCGCAGTTGCTCAAGCTCGGGATGGTCGAGCAGCGTCTCGCGGAATTCGGGCTGGCCAAGCAGCAAGGTCTGGAGCAGCGGGTGCGAGCCGAGCTGGAAGTTCGACAGCATGCGCAGCTCTTCGAGCGCGCCGATCTCAAGGTTCTGCGATTCGTCGACGATCAGCAGGCAGCGCCGCCCGGCACGCGCTTCCTCGTGCAGGAAACCCTCGATCGCGCCCAGCGCGGTCGCCTTGTCGTGGCCGTCGATCAGCAGCCCGAAGGCCTGCGCGACGACATGGACCAGCTCCTCGCCGTCGAGTTTGCTGGTGACGACCTGCGCTGCGGTCAGCCGCGCCGGATCGATCGTCGACATCAGATGCCCGACCAGCGTCGATTTGCCCGAGCCGACCTCGCCGGTGATGACGACGAAGCCTTCGCCCTGGGCCAGGCCATAGCCGAGATAGGACAGCGCCTTGCGGTGCGTCAGGCTCTCGAAATAGAAGGCGGGATCCGGCGTGAGCTGGAACGGGCGCCCCTTGAGACCATAGAAATCGTCGAACATCTCATGCCCCCTTAGGCGGTAAACTCAGAACGTGTAGCGGACGCCGACCAGGGCCGACGCGTTCCATTGGTCTTCAAGCGGATCCTGGCGGCTGATGCCGTCGATCCCCAGCGCCGCATGCGCCGAAACGTGGTCGGTCAGGTTGCGATAGTAGGCGAAGCTAGCCCCGATCGCGTTCGAATCGCCAACGAAGGCCGATCCGCTTTGGAACCAGTTGGCGTAGACATTGACCGCATAGTTCGAGTTCTGGTCGATCCGGCCGTTGAGATAGGCCGACAGCCAGTAGTTCTCGTCGATCACGCCATTGGCCACCGCAAGCACGGTTCCCGGCGCGGCAATGAACTTGCGGCGATCGTAGCCGCCGCCGATGCCGGCGGAAATGCGACCTAGATCGAGGCTGAAATTGGCCATTACCCCGCGCGCGCGGAAGGTCGCAGAACGGATCGATCCCAGTGCGCCGGCGATGCAGCTGCCCTGTTCGAGCGAGGCGACGCAGCCGGTGATGTCGCCCGACAGCGGATTGCGGTTGGCGGTAAACTCGGCCGGCATGTTCGCCAGCGCCCGGTTCAACTGGCCGCCAAAGCCGGCAATGTTGTCGTAAACCGCCACATTGAGCGAGCTGCGGTCATTGGGCGCATAGGACAGCGAGCCGAAATAGCTGGTGGTGCCATAGCGGCGGCCGACATGCGCTTCGAACTGGGTGCGGCGGCTGGGCCGCCAGATCACGCCCGCGTCCCAGATCAGCCCTTCGACATCGTAGGCGATCTGCCGGGGCCCGCTCTTGTCGGTGACGAAACGCCCGCCCGCGACAACCGGCAGGCCATTGGCGCCGATCAAGGCGTCGCGGCTGGAAATCCTGACCTTCTCATAGCCGACGCCGCCGACCGCGGCGAGGTCGCGCGACAGCGGCACGGTGATGTCGGCCTTGGCGTGGAAGTCCTCCACACGCTGATCGAGATTGGAGATTTCTTCGCGGTAATAGCCCGCTCCGGCGCCAATGCCGACCGGCAGCCCCTCGCCCGGCCGCGTCCCCATGCGCAGCTCGGCGTTGTGCACCGTACTCTTGTCGAACACGTCGAGCGGCTGCTGCCCGGGTGCCACGGCGACCTGATCGGGCGAATCCACCTTGGTGTAGCCGATGTGATAATGGCCATCGATCTTGACATCGCCGGCATGTGTCGAAATCGAAGGACCGGCATAGATCGAATAAAGGTGCGTGACCGAATCGTCGTCGCCCAGCGGCGCCAGCACCGCCGCCCCGTTGTTCTCGATGCGGCTGCGCGCGGCGAGCGCGCCGGCGTCGATGCGGACCGCGCGCGGCACGATCGAGGCATAGGCGCGGGCAAGGCCGCTGTAGGTGTCGCCGTCGCTCGCCTTGCCCCAGCCGAACCGGCGCTCGTAACGCAGCGAAACCGACGCCGCGTTGTTGCGACCGGCCACGGTGGCATCGATGCCGGCGGCAATCTGGGAGTAGGTCAGCACTTCGTTGCCGGGCGAAAGCTCGGCACTGACGATCTGCTGGGCCTCGATATAGGGCGTGACATAGCTGCCCATCCGGCCGCCGCGATGCTTGCTGCCGCTGCGTTCCTTCGATCCGCTCTTGGTATCCGAACCCGAAGAGCCCTCGTCGAGACTGCCATATTCGATCGACTGCGCCTGCGCAGCCAATGGCGCGAGGCCCGCTGCAAGCGCGGCAAGCCCGGTCAGGACCTTCGCCATTATCGCTTGATGTCGTGACAACATCGTCACCCCCCGTATCCGTAATAGGAACCGAAGCGGCGGCCGCTCGGGCTGAAGCTGGCTGCGTTGAGCAGCAATTCGATGTTCGGACAGGCAGAGAGCAGCGTAATCGCATCCTGCAAGGCGCCCTGTCCGGTGCGGTCGGCGCGGGCGACCAGCAGCGCCTGACCGACATATTTGGCCAGTTCCGCCGCCGGCGAGGCCGCCAGTGCGGGCGGCGAATCGAAGATCACCATGCGGTGCGGCGCACCCTCGGTCAGCCGGTCGAGCACTGCGGCGGTCCGCGAGGTGCTGAGAAACTCGCTGTCGGAATTGGTCGCATTGCCGGCCGGGAGCACCCACAGCCCGGGAATGTCGGTGCCCATGACGAAATCGGCGACATCGGCCGAAGGATCGGCCAGCGCGTCCATCAGCCCCGGTCCGCCCGGCAGCCCCAGCACGCTCAGCACCGATGGCTTGGCGAAATCGGCATCGACCAGCAGGACTTCGCTTTCCTTTTCCGCCGCGATCGACAGCGCCAGATTGACCGAGCAATAGGTCTTGCCCTCGCCGGGCAGCGGCGAGCAGACCAGCACGCGCTGGGCGGCGTTGCCGGTCCCGCCCGCATCACCTTCAAGCCGCCGCAGCTCGGCCGCCTGCAACAGGATGTGGCGCTTGACGATGCGGAACTCCTCCAGCAGCGCGGTCACGCTGCCTTCGGGCACGATCATGCCCTGCTCGCGCAGGTGCTGGCGATCGACGGCATGGTAGACGCCCGCGAAGGCAGCCGGTTTGCGCCGCTGATCGCGTGCGGGGAAAACGACCTGCGGTGCCTGCACTTCGGGTGCCGGGTCTGCGGCCTGAACCGCAACCTCAACCGGAGTCGGAGCCTCAACTTCAGGCGGGACCGGCAGTTCTGCCGGTTTGGCGAAGACTGAGGACGCCAGCCCTTCCGGCAGCGCAGCAGGCGCGCCATCGGCCTTGCGCGCAGCCGCGCTGCCCGTCGCCGGGGCCAGATTCCCGGGCACCGGCGGCGGCGCGAGATTACGCAGGTCGAATGCCTTGACGGCGCGCTCGATCAGCGAACCGGCATCGCCAGTCTCGCCTTCTGGCACCAGAGGGATCTTGCTATGCTCTGTCATCGCCATCCCTCACGCGATCATGCCGACTTGAATGAATTCGACCGCCAGCAGCAGCACGAAAATCCCGGCGAGTCCGGCGGTCCCGGCATAGAACAGGCGCTGGCGGCGCTTGCGCAGCGCGCGGCCGGCATCGCTGACGGTTTCGGAGATCGAGCCGAGCACCGGCCTGCCCATGGCGCGCTCGAGCTTGGCCGTGGTCGTGAAAGTTGACCGCAGCTGGCCCATGGCGAATGCCGCGCCGACACCCGCGCCGATGCCCACCAGCAAGACACCGAACAGCAGGATCGGCCGGTTGGGGGCATTGGGCGCGCGCGGCGTCGTCGGCGGATCGACCACCTGGAACTTGATCGAATTGCGCTGATTTTCCACCTGACCGCGCAGCCGCAATTGCTCGCGGTCCTGCAGCAGCTTGTCGTACTGCGTTTTCAGCACGTCGTAGTCGCGGCCGATCCGCTGGGCCTCGGCGGCCACTTCGGGATTGCCGATCCGGCTCGATGTCAGCGAGGCGACTTCGGTCTGAATCGAGGCGCGGCGCGACATCAGCGACTGGACATTGGCCTGCCGTTCGGCCTTGATCGACACCAGCGAGGCATAGGCCGGATTCGGCACACCCGAGACGGCAGCAGTGCCTTCGCCCTGGACCAGCGACCGTAGCGAGGCGACCTGGTTCTTGAGTGCAATGACGTCGGGATGGTTTTCGGTCAGGCCGCGGGCGCGCATGCCCGAAAGCTCGGCGCTGGCCTGGGCAAGCGCTCCGCGCGCACCGGTGACCGGGCCTGCGGCACCCGCCAGGTTCTGGGGAGTTCCGGCGAGCTGGCCGTTGATCGCCGCAAGCGCGCTCTGCGCGGCTGCAAGATCGGCGTCGATGCCGCGCAGTTCCGCACGGCTCGCCTCGAGCCGCTGGATCGCACCGACACCGCCGTTGACCATTTCGGGATGCTGCGATTCGAACATGGTGCGGCGCTGTTCGGCGGCCTCCAGTTCCTTCTGGCGGTCGAGCAGCTGCTGGTTCATGAAATCCAGCGTTTCTGTCATTTCGCCCTGGCCGCCGGCCAGGTTCTCTTCGCGGAAGATATCGATCATCTTCTGGACGATGTCCTGCGCCAGTTTGGCGTTCTGGGCGTCGGACAGCGATCCGTAATTCGCCGAAGCGGTAATCTCGAACAGGTTGTCGCGCTGGCTGACGACCTTGATCGCCTTGGCCAGGCCTAGCACGGTGGCTTCCATGTCCCGGGGCGAAGCGATGTCGTCGCCCAGTTTGGTGGAACGCACGACCTTTTCCAGATTGACCGCGCTGGTCAGGGTCTGCTGCACCCGCTCGATGTCGCGCTTGCGGTCGTTGAGGCCAATGCCGATCTGCTCGGCCAGGGCATCGTCGAGCTGGACGAAAATCCTGGCGCGCGATTCATAGCTGTTCGGGATCATCGCGACGACCAGCCAGCCCAGCAGCGCCACCGCCCAGGCAACAGCCAAGGCGAGCCAGCGCCGTTTCCAGACGCTGTGCATCGCGGCGAGAAATTCCTCGTAGATCGAATTCATCGGATTGCACGCCTCTTCGCGGCCAGAAATGGGGCGGCCTGAAATCGGGCAGTCTGGACGGGGCGGGCCATCAGAACATGCTCTCCGGGATGATGATCACGTCGCCGGGCACCAGCATGACGTTGGCCTGGCTGTCGCCCTTCCTGAGCAGGTCGCCCAGGCGCAGCGCGAATTCCTTCTGGCGGCCGCTTTCCTTGTCGAAGCGGATCAGCCGCGCCCGGTTGCCCGAGGCATATTCCGACAGGCCGCCGACCGCGATCATCGCGTCGAGCAGGGTCATGTTGGCACGATAGGGGATCGAGGCGGGCTTCTCGGTCGCGCCGACGACGCGGACCTGCTGGCTGAATGTGCCGGCGAACTTGTTGACGATCACCGAGACCAGCGGATCCTGGATATATTGCGAGAGCTGCAGCTTGATGTCCTCGGCCAGCATCGAGGGCGTCTTGCCGACGGCGGGCATGTCGGTGATCAGCGGCGTGGTGATGCGCCCGTCGGGCCGCACCTGTACATTCGCGCCGAGCTCCGGATTGCGCCAGACGAAGACCGTCAGCTCGTCGAGCGGGCCAATGACATATTCCTCGCCCGGCCCTTCCTGCATCGCCACGAACGAGGCGGGCGGCAGCTGAGGCCCGCTCGATCCGCCGGCGCAGCCCGTCAGCGCCAGGCTGGCGCCAATAACCGTGGGCGCGCAGCCGGCGAGCAGTCGGGAGAAACGATTGCTGGGCATTGGCCAAGTCCTCGAACGCGCCACACCGCCTGCCGGGAACTCACGACCCCGGACGGAAGGCTGGCAATTGAGCCTCCGCTATCGGCAAAAAGGGTGAACATTGCGTTAGCCTTGACTGACTATCGCGGGTTTTCGGGGATTATCTTCGGCCAGTCCCAAATGGAGACAGTGTTGATTTGGCTGGTTAAACCAGTATCTCCCGGGCCGGACCCTGCCCCAGGAAGGCCGCCGGACTGGCGCTCGCGCCATAGGCTCCGGCGCAGAAGATCGCGGCCAGGTCGCCGGCCTCGGCCCGCGGAAATCCGGCCTTGTTGGCGAGTATGTCGAGCGGGGTGCACAGGCAGCCGACTATCGAGGCCTCTTCCTCGACCGGGGCATCGAAACGCGAGGCGATCGCGGCGGGATAGTTGCGGCGCACCACCGTGCCGAAGTTGCCCGAGGCGGCGAGCTGGTGGTGCAACCCGCCGTCGGTGACCAGGAATATCTCGCCGTGGCTCACTTTCCGGTCGATAATCCGGGTCAGGTAAACCCCTGATTCGCCGACGAGATAGCGGCCTAGCTCGATGCAGAACCGGGTATCGGCCAGCTGCGGCGGCAGATTTGCGAAGCGCTCGCGCAGCCGCGCCCCGATCAGCGCGATGTCGACCGGCTCGTCGCCCGGGAAATAGGGAATGCCGAAGCCGCCGCCGAGGTTGCAATGCGGCAACTCCGCGCCGCTCTCCAAGGCCAGCCGCGCAGCGAGATCGAGCGTCTGCGCCTGGGTTTCGGCGATGGCTTCGGCGTCGAGCGCCTGGCTGCCGGCGAAGATGTGAAATCCGCGCCATTCCGCCGCGCTGGCGATGATCCGCCGGGCCAGATCGGGCACGCGTTCGGCATCGACACCGAACGGTTTGGCCCCGCCGCCCATCTTCATCCCCGAACCCTTGAGGTCGAAATCGGGGTTGACCCGGATCGCCAGCCGCGCCCGCATCGCGCTGCGCCCGGCAATCGCGAGGGCGCGGGTAACCTCGCTCTCGGATTCGACATTGATCGTGGCCCCGGCGAAAATCGCCGCCGCCAGCTCCCGGTCGCGCTTGCCGGGCCCGGCAAAGCTGATCCGCTCTGCCGCGAGCCCGGCCTCGCGCGCCATGCCAAGCTCTCCGCCCGAGGCAACGTCGAAGCCGTCGACGAGTTCCGATATCAGTTGAAGTATAGGTCGATATGAATTTGCTTTGATAGCATAATGCAGGGCCAGCCGTTCCGGCATTGCCTTGCGCAGGCCCGCGACCTTCGCGCGGATCGTGGCGGCCGAATAGACGAACAGCGGGGTATCGCCAGCCTGTTTGACCAGTTCGCTTGCGGTGTGGCCATCGATAGCCAGCTCGCCATCGCGGCTGCCGAAGCAGGGCGGGATCGGGCCGAGCGGCTTCATGCGGTCAGACTCCAGTTGCAGCCCGGTGCGGTCGATCTTGCCGTTGGGCCCGATCGGCATCGCCTCGCGCCAGTGAATCTGTCTGGGCTGCATGAAATTCGGTAAATCTTGCAAAAGTTTGCGTGGTAATTCTTCCATAGCACCTAAACTTCCGGGCGCCGCCCGCACCACCAGATGGACCGCTTGGCCCAGCCGCGCGTCGGGCACGCCCAGCGCCACCGCTTCCGCGACCAGCCCGGTCGCCAGCGCCGCTTCCTCGATCTCCTGCGGACTGATCCGATTGCCCGCGCTCTTGATCATCGCATCGCGCCGACCGGCGAAATAGAGCAGCCCGCCGCGCTCGCGCCGCACCCGGTCGCCCGACCACACCGCCGTGCCGCCATAGCGCGAGGCGGCGGGCGCGGGGCGGAAGCGTTCGGCGGTGCGCTTCGCGTCGCGCCAGTAACCCTGCGCCACCAGCGGGCCGCAATGCACCAGCTCGCCCTCCTCGCCATCGGCGGTGATGCCGCCCTTGTCGTCCACCACCAGTATCTCGGCATACGGTATCGCCTTGCCCATCGAGGTCGGGTGGCTGTCGATCAGCGCCGGATCGAGGTAAGTCGAGCGGAAAGCCTCGGTCAGGCCATACATCGCGAACAGCCGCGCCGCCGGGAACAGCGCGCGCAGGCGCGTGACCAGATCTGGCGTAAGGGCCCCGCCGCTGTTGGTCAGCCGCTTCAGCGCAGTGCGCGCATCGTCGGTCCAGTCGAGTTCCGCCAGCTGCACCCACAGCGGCGGCACTGCTGCCAGGGTGGTGATGCCATGCTTGCCGACCGCCTTCATGACGTCGCGCGGGGTCAGATAGTCGAGCGGCACCACGCAGCCCCCGGCATGCCAGGTGGAAAGCAGCTGGTTCTGGCCATAGTCGAACGACAGCGGCAGCACCGCCAGCACCCGGTCCGATGGCTCGATCCCGAGGTATGAAGCGACGCTGACTGCTCCCAGCCACATGTTGGCATGGCTCAGCATCACGCCCTTGGGCCGCCCGGTCGATCCGCTGGTGTAGAGGATCGCCGCCAGTTCGGCGGTATCGGCATGTGACGGTGCTAGCTGCGCCCCCAGCGCTTCTGCCTCTGCCAATGCCTCACCCTCGACCGCAATGGCGCAGCCCTGTGGTACATCGCCGGGTTCGAGGCTGTCCAGCCGCGCCTGGGTGCCGATCAGCAGGCTCGCGCCGCTGTCGCCGAGAATGTGCGCGACCTGCGCGCGCTTGAGCAGCGGGTTGACCGGCACATGCACCAGCCCGGCCCGCGCCGCCGCCAGCGGCATCAGGCAGGCAAGCTCGCCCTTGGCAACCCAGCTCGCCACCCGTGCGCCGTGGTCCGGAACCCGGTGCCGCAGCCAGCCCGCCAGCCGGGCGATACGCGATCTTAATTCCTTGTAGCTAACCACGCCCTCGCGCAGCACCAGCGCGGGCGCCGCTTCCGCTCCGGCGAGAATCAGGTGGTCGAGCGGCCGGGCAACGGGTTCGGATTCTGCGCGCACTTTCGGTCGGGGCTCCAGCAGGGGAAATGGGCGAATGATCGCCATCGAATATCACGCCGATCTTAAGGAAGTGCAATCCGATGCGCAGCTCGCCGAATTCCTCGGCGACTCTGTCCAGTCGGCGCCGTTCGACCGGCTCGCCTGGTGGCAGGGACTCGCCGATCACTGCGGCATTGCCCCGATGCTCATCGTGGCGCGCGACGGCGAGAACATGGTCGCCCTGCCCCTGCAATCGAGCCAGGGTTACCCGCAAGCATTGGCCAACTGGTACAGTTTCCGGGTCCGCCCGGTAACCACGCCCGGTGCCGATACATTCGAGATGCTCGTGGCCATGGCACGCGACCTGGCGCGGCGCGCGCACCACATCGCCCTCGCCGGCGTTCCCGACGAGGATGGCAGCGCCGGGCTGATCGAGGAAGCCTTCCGCGAGGCCGGCTGGCTGGTGATGCGGCGGCCCTGCGACACCAACCACATCCTGCCGGTGCGCGGACGCTGCTTCGACGACTATCTCGCGGCACGCCCCGGGCAGTTGCGCACCACGCTCAAGCGCAAGACGGCCAGGGTCGAGGTCGCGGTCCTTACGCAGTTCGACGCGGCGGTCTGGGCGGACTACGAGACAATCTACCGGCAGAGCTGGAAGCCCGAGGAAGGGTCGCCGGATTTCCTGCGGCAATTCGCCGAGGAGGAAGGCAAGGCCGGACGCCTGCGCCTGGGCCTGGCCCGGGCCGATGGCCGCGCGGTTGCCGCGCAGATGTGGACAGTGGAAGGCAAGGTCGCTTTCATCCACAAGCTCGCCCACCTCGAGGAAGCGAAGCACCTTTCCCCGGGATCGGTGCTCAGCGCTGCCCTGTTCCGCCATGCGATCGACGAGGACCGCGTCGAACTGATCGATTTCGGCACCGGCGACGATGGCTACAAGCGCGACTGGATGGAGGAAGTGCGGCTGCGCTACCAGCTCGACATGTTCCGCCCCGCCAATCCCCGCAGCTGGAAGCATATCGTCAAATCCGGTCCTCTGTGGCTTGCCGGAAAGGACAAGCGTGGCTAGAGCGCGCCGGATTCACCGTGCCCGCAAGCCAGGGGTTGAGATGCGCCACGATACCGAGTTCCTGCTTCGCAAGATCCTCACCGACGTGCTTGGTCTGCGCGCAGGACAGGCGGATGCCTTTACCGCCGAAACCGGACTGTTCGGCCATCTACCCGAACTCGATTCGATGGCCGTCGCGGGACTGCTCACCGAAATGGAAGACCGGCTGGGCATCCTCATCGAGGATGACGATGTCGATGGTGAACTGCTCGAGAGCTTCGGCTCGCTGCTCGTCTTCGCCCAGACCAAGCGCGACGGGAGTGGCTGATTGAAGCCGGCCGCCTGGCCCTGCCCGCTCGCCGGCGGCGACGGCACGGCGCAGGAAATGGCGCTGACGTTCGACCAGCTGCGCCGCTGGCGCCTGCTGATCGTGCCGGCGCTGTTCGAGGAAGCCAACCGCATGCGGCGCTTCACCGTCGAGGTGATGCGGCGGCTGGATAGTGCCGGGGTCGACAGCTTCCTGCCCGACCTTCCCGGCTGCAACGAGAGCCTTGAGCCGCTTGCCGCCCAGACGCCCGAAAGCTGGCGCGCGGGCGTGGCGGCGGCGGCAAAGCATTTCCGCGCGAGCCACGTGCTGGGGATCAGGGGCGGCGCGCTGCTGACCCCCGACCGTCTGCCGGGCTGGCACTATGCCCCGGTCAAGGGAGCCAATGCGCTGCGCCAGATGCTGCGCGGGCGAATTCTGGCTTCGCGCGAAGCGGGCGTCAGCGAGACCCAGGAAGGGCTCACCGCCGAGGGGCTGGAGCGCGGGCTGGAGCTTGCCGGTTACCGGCTGGGCGCGGAATTCATGAAACAGTTCCAGTCACTTGTGCCGACACCTCCGGAAGGGGTCTCGGATATCGACCAGGACCTGATCGGCGGCGGCGGTCTGTGGCTGCGGGCCGAACCCGGCGAGGACCGCGACCAGGCCGACGCCCTCGCCGCGATTATCGCCATCGGGATCAAGTCATGACCCGGCGGCATGTCGCCTTCGACTGCGAAGGCTCCGCGCTGCTTGGCACGCTCGACGAGGGCAGCGCGGCGACCGGCTTGCTGATTGTCAGCGGCGGCAACGAGACCCGCGCCGGCGCATGGAACGGTCAGGCACAATTTGCCGCGCGGATCGCCGCCGAGGGCTTCCCGGTGCTGCGCTTCGACCGGCGCGGGGTAGGCGACAGCGAGGGGCCTAACGGCGATTTCCGCTCCAGCGCCCCCGACATCGCCGCCGCCCTCGCTCAATTCCGCGCGGAATGCCCGCAGCTCGCCCGCGTCGTCGCCATGGGCAATTGCGACGCAGCCAGCGCGCTGATGCTGGCGCAAGGCGCGGGCTGCGACGGCCTGATCCTGTCGAACCCCTGGACCATCGAACAGCAAGACGCCCCCCCGCCGCCAGAGGCCTTGCGCGACCACTACAAGCGCCGCCTGCTCGACCCCTCGGCGCTCAAGCGGCTGCTCACCGGGCAGGTCTCGCTGGGCAAGCTGGTGTCGAGCCTGAAGGGCGCCCTAACCCCCGCCCCGCCGCCAGCCCCGACCGGCCTCGCGGTGGACATGGCGGCGGGCATCGCGGGCTTTGCCGGCCCGGTGGTGTTCCTGCTGGCCGAACGCGACCGGACCGCGCAGGCCTTCCAGGCGGCCTGGCAGAAGGGCGATGCGCGGGTGCGGGTGTGTCCGGGCGCGACCCACAGCTTCGTCGAGGCGGATGCTCGGGAATGGCTGGCGGAGCAGGTGCTGGGGGTGTTGTGGGGGTAGTCATCCGTAGCTTTGGGAACTCTTCATTTTGACTTTTCCGGCACAAAGCGTAGACTTGCCCTCATGAAACAGCCCAAGCAACCGCAGGCGGACGACTTGGCCAATGCCGAACTATTGAGACGCGAGTTGGCCAAGGGCCTCGCCTCAGGCGTCAGCAAGCGCACGCCCGCGCAGATTCGAGCGGACTTCCGCAAGGCGCGTGAAGCGGCTTGAACTCAGCGTCGCTGCCGACGCCGATCTGTTCGACATCCTCGCCTATGGCACGGCGGTGCATGGCGAGGCAGCGAGCGATGCCTATTACAATGGCCTGACCGAAGCCTTCGACTTCCTCTGCGCCCATCCCGAAGCCGGACAAGTCGATGAGGACAGCTGTCTCGGCCTGCGCCGCTGGCGTTACCGCCAGCACCGGATTTTCTACCGGGCCGGCGAGGAAGCGCTGCTGATCGTGCGGGTGTTCCATGTGGCAGCGGATGCGGTGCGGTGGCTTAAGGATTGAGATGGGGAAAGCGCTTATAAACAACTCGTCATCCTGAGCTTGTTTCAGGACCCATTTCTCGGCCTGTTCTGACAGTGCAGAATTGGCGCAAACCTTGACGTTTGCTTCTCGAAGGCAAGCAAGGAGCTTGCGGTACAATGGGTCCTGAAACAAGTTCAGGATGACGGAAATTGATAGGGAAGTTCATATGCGATTGCCCTACCCCAGAGGGGAAGTATCTGGTTCGATTCGCCCTACCCCACAGCCTCCGCCTGCTTCGCCGCGAACTCGCGCTCCGCCAGAAACCGCTCGGCATCGAGCGCCGCCATGCAGCCGGTGCCCGCCGCCGTCACGGCCTGCCGGTAGACATGGTCCATCACATCGCCGCAGGCGAACACGCCGGGGATCGCGGTCTTGGGCGTGCCGGGCTCGACCAGCAGATAACCGTTCGCGTCCATTGCCAGCTTGTCCTTGAACAGCTCGGTCGAGGGCGCGTGGCCTATCGCGACGAAGCCGCCGTCGGTGGACACTTCGCTCTTCTCGCCGGTCAAGGCATCGGTCAGCGCCACCCCGGTCAGCCCGCCCGCCGAGCGGATCGCCGACAAAATGATCGACCTTCTTGTTCCACAGCACGGTGATCCTGGGATTGGCGAACAGCCGGTCCTGCAGGATCTTCTCGGCGCGCAGGCTATCGCGGCGGTGGATCAGGGTTACGTCGGGCGAATGGTTGGTCAGGTAGAGCGCTTCCTCCACCGCCGTGTTGCCGCCGCCGATCACCACGACCTTCTTGCCGCGAAAGAAGAAGCCGTCGCAGGTGGCGCAGGCCGAGACGCCCTTGCCGCCAAGCTCCTGCTCGCCCGGCACGCCGAGCCACTTGGCCTGCGCGCCAGTGGCGATCACCAGCGTTTCGCCTTCATAGATATCGCCGCTGTCGCCAATCGCGCGGAACGGAGGGCCGGACAGATCGACCGAAGTGATCGTGTCCCACAGCATCCGCGTGCCGACATGCTCAGCCTGCGCCTGCATCTCCTGCATCAGCCAGGGGCCCTGGATCACGTCGCGAAAGCCGGGATAGTTCTCGACATCGGTGGTGATGGTCAGCTGCCCGCCGGGTTGCAGGCCCTGCACGACAATCGGCTCCATCCCGGCGCGCGCGCCGTAGATCGCGGCGGAGAGCCCGGCCGGGACCGGAACCGATGATGAGCATGCGGGTCGTGTGAGTCGTCATGAAAACCTCCGGCGGGCGAGATAGGCACGGTTGCGGCGCATTGCCAGAAAGAAGTCCCGGACCCCAGAAAGAAGTCCCGGCCCGATGCGAAGTCCTGCTTCCAGCGGATTGACGCGCAACGCGCAGAAGGCCAATCCTCCCTCCCATGACACTCGCCGGACCCACCTCGCAAAGCTTCATCTCGCAGCGGCTGCGGATGCATTACGTCGACTGGGGCAACCCGGATGCGCCGCCGCTGATCCTCCAGCACGGCGGACGCGACCATTGCCGCAGCTGGGACTGGGTGGCGCAGGAGCTGCGGCATGACTGGCACGTGATCGCCCCGGACCTGCGCGGCCACGGCGACAGCGCCTGGTCGGCCGAGGGGCACTATACGATGGACGCCTTCGTCTACGATTTTGCCCAGCTGGTCCACTCGCTCGGCCATGACCAGGTGACGGTGGTCGCCCATTCGCTCGGCGGCAATATCACCGCGCGCTACACCGGGCTCTATCCGGACAAGGTGCGCAAGCTGGTCAATATCGAGGGGCTCGGTCCCTCGCCCGAGATCCGCGCCGAGATCGAGGCCAAGGGCGCGGCTTTCCGCCTGCGCGAATGGATCGAGGGCAAGCGCAAGGCGGCCGGCCGCCTGCCGCGCCGCTACGATTCGCTGGAGGCCGCCTTCGCCCGGATGAAGGACGAGAACGGCCACCTCAGCAACGAGCAGGCCCGGCATCTGACCGTGCACGGCGCGATCCGCAACGAGGACGGAACTTATAGCTGGAAGTTCGACAACTACCTCAACGTCTGGCCGGTCGGCGATATCGGCTACGACGAGCAGGAGAAGCTGTGGGAGGCGATTACCTGCCCGGTGCTGCTGCTCTACGGCAAGGACAGCTGGGCCTCCAACCCCGAGCGTGACGGACGGCTGAAGCATTTCCGCTCGGCGCGGGTGGTGGAATACGAGAATGCGGCGCACTGGCTGCACCACGATCAGTTCGAGCGGTTCGTCGCGGAGCTGAAGGGGTTTTTGTGAGTCGATCACGGACATCCTCCCCTTTGATGGGGGGCTATCGCATATGCATCTCAACACTCATCGATCGTCATCCTGAACTTGTTTCAGGACCCATTCTACCGCGCATCCGGAGCGTGGAATTCGCGAGCAGGCCTCGCGGTTAGCGCCCGTCCCGACCACTCCGGGCTTGCGGCACGATGGGCCCTGAAACGAGTTCAGGGTGACGGTATTGGCAAAAATTGGAAATTTGCGCCCTGACCCATTGAGGGGGAAGATGGGTTGCCTATCCTTCCACCAACCGCTCCCGCAGCCTCCCGCGCAGCGCATCGTCCGCGCCCAGCACATCCCGCAAATACCCGTCAATCGAACCGTGCTTCTCCGCAATCATGGCGAAGGCCGATTCCATATATTCCGGCTCCACCCCCATGATGACCCGCAGGATTGCCGGGTCCATCTCGCGGGCCACCGCCTTGATCGTATCCGCGCCCGCCGCGATCCGCGCCTCGACGTCGCCTGCCGAATTGGTCAGCAGGTAATCGGCAATCACATCGTCGCGGTGGACCCCTGCCGCCAGTTGCACCATGGCGACGGCAATGCCGGTGCGGTCCTTGCCCGCCATGCAGTTGACTAGGCTCGGCCCCCTGCCCTCGGCCAGCACCTCGAGATAGCGCCGCGTCATTGCGATCAGCTCGGGCCGGAAGGCAATCGCGCCGTAGTTGCGGCGCATGCCTTCGCGGGTCGAGGCGGCATCGCGCTGCTTCGTGGTCGCGGCAGCGGCCATATGCGGCGCGGCAATGACAGTGGGATCTTCGCTGTAATAGATCGCGGCGGTGAAATCGGCCGGGCGGCGGCACGGGTGCGTCTCGCGCTCCATCGACGAGCGCAGATCGAACACATCGGCCAGCCCTAGCGCGGCAATGCGCTCCAGATCGGCATCGGTGGCCCCGTGATGCTGGCCCGAGCGCCACAGCACGCCGCGACGCAGCCGTCCGCCGCCGGCCACTGGATAGCCGCCGAAATCGCGGAAATTGTGAACGCCTTCGAGGATCAACACGCGGTCTTGGTTCATGGTTTCAGGCAGTCCCTTCGATGAATTGCTCGCGCAGCCGATCCTGCGCCCTGGCGTCCAGGTCAAGCGCTTCGGCAAGATAGATGTCGATCGATCCGTGCTTCGCCTCGATTGCACTTAGCGCCGTATCGAGAAATTCCGCGTCGACATTCATCATCACCCGGATCGCCGCTTCCGGCATGCGGGTGAAGGTGCTGGAATCCGCCTGATGCGCCACCGCGTCGGCGATGCGCTTCTCGTTGTTCCCTGCGGTGTTGGTCAGCAGGTAATCGGCGAAAATGTCGTCGCGGTGGACGCCGAGCACATGGTGGACCAGCGCCACGGCAATGCCGGTGCGGTCCTTGCCGGCGTGGCAATGGACCAGGCTCGCGCCCTCGCGGGTCAGCGCTACGGCGAACAGCTGGCGGACGATTTCGGTCAGGCTGGGGCGGAAGGCGATGTCCTGGTAGAGCCAGACCATCGCCTTGTGCGCGCCTGCCGCATCCAGCACCCCTTCGGAGGCGGCGAGATGGGGGGCGAGGCCGGCGGTCTCGCCGTCGTAAAAGCGCACATCGGCGGCGAAGCCCGCCGGGCGCGGGCAAGGGCTGGCCGCCCGCTCGGAGTTGCCGCGCAGGTCGATCACCGTCTCCAGCGACAGCGCGCCGATCTTCGCCAGATCGGCCTCGCTCGCGCCGAAATGCTGGCCCGAGCGCCACAGCAGACCGCGCTTGACCCGCCCGCCACCGGTGACCGGATAGCCGCCGTAGTCGCGGAAATTGTGCACTCCTTCAAGACTGAGAACCCGGTCGCCTGACATGCACTGCATCTTTCTGTTGCCGATACTAGCCATGCTTAATATCTCCGGATTGTTACGGAAACAGGAAATCGCATGTCAGACACAGCCCAACGCCCCTCCCCCGAGGAAATCGTCCGCTATTCCAAGGATCCCGCGACCAAGATCGCCACGATCACGATCGACCGACCGGACAAGCACAACGCCATCACCATCGGCGCGCGCCACCGCTTCGCCGGCCTGGTCCACCGCGCCAATATCGACGACGACGTCAAGGTGCTGGTGATCCGGGGCGCAGGCGATCACTTCGGCACCGGCGACGATCTGCCCGAAATGGCGGATCTGTTTTCCGACAAGGACGTATCGTGGCTGCACGATTTCCGCATCGGCGAGGATGAGGGCGTCAAATACCCGCCCAAGGGCTCCTACCGCCATCTCGGGGCCGTCACCCAGCTCTATGCGCGCGCCGGCGAAGGCATGCGCGATCTGCAGGACTTCAAGAAAATCAGCATCGTCGAGGTCAAGGGCTATTGCTACGGCTGGCAGTTCTACCTCGCGGGCGACGCCGACATCGTCATCGCCTCGGAGGAAGCCCTGTTCGGCCACGCCGCCTTCCGTTACGCCGGCTGGGCGGCGCGGATGTGGCAGTGGGCGCTGATGATGGGCCTGCGCAATTTCCAGGAAATGGTGTTCACCGGCCGGCCATTTACCGCCGCCGAGATGAAGGCCTGCAGCTTCGTCAACAGCGTCGTCCCCCGCGAGCGCCTTGAAGCCGAGACGATGAAATACGCCCTCGCCTGCGCCCGTAACCGGCCGACCGATACCGTGGTGATGCAAAAGACCTTCTTCGAGGTCTTCAAGCAGCACCAGGGCGAATACATGGGCTCGATCCTCTCCGGCTGGCTCGAATCGATGCTGCCGGTTGTGAAGGAGGAGGGCCAGCTTGGCGTCGATGCCGATCTGTTCGACAAGGGGCTGACCACGGCGGTGAAGGATAACGACACGCAGTTTCCCCCCGAGTGGCGTTTGAGCTATGCTGGGCGGAAGAAGAAGGATTGAGGATAGCGCAATGGCACTCAAAACTAGCGACCTGACCCCGTTGATCGGCACGATGATCGAGACCGATGCCGAAACGCTGGTCTCCGGCGCGGCATCGGCCGAGATTTGCGAGCTGGTGCAGCAGCGCGGCGTCCTCGTGATCCGGGGCCTGCGGCTGGACGACGACCAGCAGCTCGCTTTCACCAATACCCTGGGGCCTCTGCTCAGCGAGAAATCGGGCGAGGTCTACAAGGTCACCTGGGACAAGGAGGAAAGCCCGATGCTGCACCTCTATACCCCAGGCAACTTCTTCTGGCACATCGACCGCACCGACAGCGACGTGCCGCCGTTCGTCTCGATGCTCAACGCCAAGCGGCTGCCCGCTGCGGGCGGAGATACCTTTTTCGCCAACACCTATGCCGCCTACGAAGCTCTTCCCGAGGCTGACAAGGCGCTGGTCGAAAACCTGAAAGTGGTGCACCGGGTGATCGACGCGTTCCGCTTCGTCCCCGATCCAAGCGCGGAACAGCTCGCCGCCTGGCACAATCACGATCCCAAGACCCACCCCCTGGTCTGGCGCCACCGCAACGGTCGCCGCTCGCTGATCTGCAGCACTTCGGGCGCACGGATCGAGGGCATGGACGAGGCCGAAGGCACCGCGCTGCTCGAGCGGATGATGGCCTGGGCGACGCAGCCGCAATTCGTCTATCGCCACCAATGGCAGCTCGGCGACGTGGTGATGTGGGACAACACCGGCACGATGCACAAGGCCCAGCCTTATGCCGAGGACAGCGGCCGCCTGCTCCACCGCACCACAGTGCTGGGCGACGAGCCGTTCGATCCGGAGAGGGAACGCGCGGCGGCGTAAGCTGCTAGAGCGGCGTGCGGTATATCTGATCCACCCTGATTGCCTCTGGAAGTGCGCCGGCAAGGAACGTCGCGCAGTGCGGGTCGGGAACCCGTGCCAGCGACGTGACGCGGTCCGGAGGACTTCCAGAGGCAACCCCTTCGGGGCGGGCCGATTTTGGCCCATTTCCGCGTCGCTCGTCAGTCGCTATATGCTCGCATAGCTCCTTCCTCGCTTCTTGAACTGGGCCAAAATCGGCTCCGTCAGGGTGGGTCAGATATACCGCACGCCGCTCTAGAACAGCAGCCGCACCCCGGAGATAAACATCACCGAAGCCAGCGCCACTCGCAGCAGCCGGTCGGGCGAGCGCGAGGAGACCAGGCTGCCGATGATCACCCCGGGGATCGAACCCACCAGCAGATTGCCAAGCAGGATGCCGTTAACATCGCCGATGATCCAGTGGCCGAAGCCGCTGACCAGCGCCAGCGGCACCGCGTGGGCGATATCGGTGCCGACGATCCGCGAAATCGGCAGCCGGGGATAGAGCATCAACAGCGCGGTCACGCCGATTGCCCCCGCCCCCACAGACGAGATCGACACCAGCAGGCCGATCACCGCCCCGAGCGTTATCGTCGGCAGCAGCGACTTGGCCGGATCGAGCGGCTCGCGCGCCAGGGCCATGGCGATCAACTGCTTCTGCAAGGCCACCGCGATCGCGGTCAGGATCAGCATGCCGCCCAGCACCAGCAGGATGATCCGTTCGGCGCCGTTGTCGATGCGCCCCGCCACCGAGAGCACCGCCAGCGTCAGCACCGAAGCGGGAATACTGCCGATCGCCAGGCGGCGAACGATCTTCCAGTCGATGGTCTCGCGCCAGCCATGCACCGCCGATCCGGCCATCTTGGTCGTCGCTGCATAGAGCAGGTCGGTGCCCACGGCGGTCTGCGCCGAAACCCCGAAGAACAGCACCAGCAGCGGCGTCATCAGCGAACCGCCGCCGACCCCGGTCAAACCGACCAGCACGCCGACCATAAGCCCGGCCAGGGCGTGGAGCATATCGAATTGCGCGAAAAGACCCATCCGGAGCAAATATCCCAAGGAACGGCGCCGGGACCAATGAATCGCGGCCCGGCCAAGCGGAGAAACTGCACGAACAGCCTGTCGCTATCCATCTCTATTTCCATGGTCGACATTTCTGGAGAAGTGAATGACCGGGCTGAGGAAGTGAAAGACCGGCCATGGCGGCTTGTTCTGCCTGTCCCGCGCCGGTGCGCCGTCACCCCCGCAGCTTGCCTAACCGCGCCGGACGGGTATAGGCCCGGCGTTTTCCGGTTTCGAACACAGGCAGGACATTGGGCGCCATTCCCGAACTCGACGGCAAGAGCTTTTCCATGAGCGGACCGATGCGGATCGCCGATCCCCGGCACACGCCGGTGCGCGGCGATCTCGCGGACATCCGGCTCGCGGGGCGCTATTTCGTGCCGCACTATGCCGTGCCGCAGCCCAGGCTGGTCGGCACGGCAGGCGCGGCGCTGCTTGCCGCCTCGCGGCAGGACGCCGAAGTGATCGAAACCCTCGTCGCACAGTCCGCCTTCGCCGTGCTCGATATCGCCGGGGACTGGGCCTGGGGCCAGGCCGGCGGCGAGAGCGGCCCGGTCGGCTATGTCGCGCTGGGCGAGCTGGAGGCCCTGCCATGACTTCCCGCGTTTTCATCGACGGCGCCGTGGGCACCACCGGGCTCGAGATAGTCGAGCGGCTGGCGGCGCGCAGCGAGTTCGACCTGCTGCTGCTCGACGAGGACCAGCGCAAAGATGCGGGCGCCCGGCGCGATGCCTACCAGGCCGCCGATTTCGCCGTGCTGTGCCTGCCCGACGATGCCGCACGCGAGGCGGTGGCACTGGCCGGGGACGCGAAAGTGCGGATCATCGACGCATCGACGGCGCACCGGGTTGCCGATGGCTGGACCTATGGCTTTCCCGAAGTGGCGGGCCGCAAGGCCGTGGCGGCGGCGGCGCGGGTCAGCAATCCGGGCTGCTATTCGACCGGCTTCATCGCGCTGCTGGCACCGCTGGTCCGCAAGGGTCTGCTGCCCTCCGACTGGCCCTATGCCTGCCACGCCGTCTCCGGCTATTCGGGCGGCGGCAAGGCGATGATCGGCCGGTTCGAGGGCGATCCGGATATCGCCTACCGCGCCTATGCGCTTGGCCTGGGCCACAAGCATGTGCCGGAAATGCAGCAGCAGGCCGGACTAAAGCATGCGCCGCTGTTTTGCCCGGCGGTTATCCCGGCACATCGCGGCATGGTCGTCGAGGTGCCGCTGGCGCTGGCGCAGATGCAACGCGCCGCGCCGGTCGACGGGCTACGCGACTGCCTGGCCGATTTCTATGCCGGCAGTCCGGTCGTGCGCGTCAACGAGGAAGCCCCCGACGAATTGCTGCTGCGCTGCTCGATGGCCCCGTCCGACCGGCTCGACCTGTTCGTTTTCGGTGCGAAGGACGGCAGCCAGGCGCGGCTGATCGCCGTGCTCGACAACCTCGGCAAGGGCGCGAGCGGGGCGGCGGTGCAGAATCTCAATCTGATGGCCGGACTCGACGAGGCCAGCGGCCTGCGCCTGTAATGCGCGATGCCCAACTATTAGGCAGCATCTGCTGGAATTTTGGCCACTTCCGGCTAATCCCGGCGAAAGAAAATTGCATCTCCGGGGTCCGCTTGACCTGAATCCTGCATTTCCGCTCTTTTCCGCGCCTCTCGCATCGCCTAACGGCATTATTTCGCCTCTGGCACGATTCTTGGATATCGAAGACGAGGCATTTCGACACCCGGTCCCGCACTCCGCGCGGCCGGTTGCAAATGCGGGGGTTCGAAAAGCCGTGAAGAAGATCGAAGCGATCATCAAGCCGTTCAAGCTCGACGAAGTGAAGGAAGCCCTTCACGAAGTCGGTGTCTCTGGAATCACTGTCACCGAGGCCAAGGGCTTCGGGCGGCAGAAGGGCCACACCGAGCTGTATCGCGGCGCCGAATATGTCGTCGATTTCCTGCCCAAGGTGAAGCTGGAGGTCGTCGTGCCGGACAGCCTCGCCGAACGCACGGTGGAGGCCATCGCCGCCGCCGCGCAGACCGGCCGCATCGGCGACGGCAAGATTTTCGTCATCCCCATCGAAAGCGCGCTGCGCATTCGCACCGGAGAGCGCGACGACGACGCGATTTGAATTTCCATCCCAACCAGAGGGCAATGACACATGGCGAATAAACCGGCTGACATTCTGAAGCGCATCAAGGACGAAGAGATCGAGTGGGTCGATGTCCGCTTCACCGATCCCAAGGGCATCTGGCACCATCTGACGATGTGCTCGAACGTGATCGGCGAAGACGAGCTGACCGACGGCCTGATGTTCGACGGTTCGTCGATCGAAGGCTGGAAGGCGATCAACGATTCCGACATGATCCTCAAGCCGGACCTCGAGGCGGTCTATATCGACCCGTTCTCAGCCACGCCGATGATGATTATCGTCTGCGATATCGTCGAAGCCTCGGACGGTTCGCTCTATGCCCGCGATCCGCGCTCGACCGCCAAGCGCGCCGAAGCCTATCTCGCGACGACCGGCCTTGGCGACACCGTGTATGTCGGCCCCGAACCCGAATTCTTCATGTTCGACGACGTCACCTTCGACAACACCTATAACTCGAGCTCCTACAAGCTCGACGATACCGAGCTGCCGACCAACAGCAACACCGGCTACGATGGCGGCAACATGGGCCACCGCCCGCGCGCCAAAGGCGGCTATTTCCCGGTTGGCCCGGTCGATGTCACCACCGACATCCGCGCCGAAATGGTCTCGACGATGATGGAAATGGGCCTGCCCATGGACAAGCATCACCACGAAGTCGCCGCCAGCCAGCATGAGCTGGGCCTGACTTTCGGCAAACTGGTCGAAACCTGCGACCGCATCCAGATCTACAAGTACGTCGTGAAGATGGTCGCCCATGCCTATGGCAAGACCGCGACCTTCATGCCCAAGCCGATCAAGGCCGACAATGGCTCGGGCATGCACACCCACATGTCGATCTGGAACAAGGGCAAGAACACCTTCGCCGGCAATGGCTATGCCGGTCTGTCGGACACCTGCCTGTATTTCATCGGCGGCGTCATCAAGCATGCCAAGGCGCTCAACGCCTTCACCAACCCGACCACCAACAGCTACAAGCGGCTGGTGCCGGGCTATGAAGCCCCGGTGCTGCTGGCCTATTCCGCGCGCAACCGCTCCGCTTCGTGCCGCATCCCTTACGGTGCGGGCGAAAAGGGCAAGCGCGTCGAATTCCGCTTCCCCGATCCGCTGGCGAACTCCTATCTCGCCACCGCCGCCATGCTGATGGCGGGTATCGACGGCATCCAGAACAAGATCCATCCCGGCGAGGCGATGGACAAGAACCTCTATGACCTGCCGCCCGCCGAACTGGCCACCGTGCCGACCGTCTGCGGCTCGCTGCGCGAGGCACTGGACAGCCTGATCGCCGATACCGACTTCCTGCTGAAGGGCGGCGTGTTCACCCAGGACCAGATCGATGCCTACATCGAACTGAAGTGGCCGGAAGTGGCGCGCTGGGAAATGTCCCCGTCGCCGGTCGAATTCGACATGTACTACAGCGGCTGATCCAACCGATCCGATGCTGAAGGATAAGCCCGGGCCGCAAGGTCCGGGCTTTTTCGTTGCAGGCAGCCTGGAATGCGAGTCACTTGCCCCTCTCCCCGGTGGGGAGAGGTAGCGCAGCTTGCCGCTTCAGCGGCTAGCGCAGCTGGGTGAGGGCGTTCGACTGATCGAGGGCAGAACCCCCTCTCCAACTGCGGCTAGGCAACAAGTTGCCAAGCCTTCGTATCCTCTCCCCGCCGGGGAGAGGGGACTTGTGCCTCCGACAACTCGCTTGATACAATGAACCATATAGGTTATATGCTCGCCCGTCAGTTCTGCTGACACAGCGACGGGTGCGGGGGCGGTAATGCGCTTCGCCTTGCCACTCCCGCGCAGGCCGGCGCTCCCCAGCGGAAGCGTCCGCGTTCAAACGATGCGAGGAGCGGCCGGCGATCTCCGGCTGCGGAATTCCGGGGTATGCCCCGAAGGTCAGCGGCAAGGACGCGAGCCCGCCCCGCTACCGCCTCGCACGACAGGGCCGAGCCGGTAAGAACAGCGTGATGCTTGCCAGCCGTTCGCAACAAAGTTCACCGGACCCAAGCCTGTAACGGTCAGGCATCCCAGCGCCGGCCAGCCCGTCCGCTACTCATAAATAGGGACAGTCCCTATTTATTTCCCGCTGGCGTTATCCCGCATTCGCCAGCGGGCGATGGGGCGTGCCTATCCGCTGACCCCCGGCAGATGCGCGGCGAAGCTCGACCACACGCCGGGTATCGCCATGAACACGACCTGCGCGGCGACGACCAGCGCGAACAGGCCCGCGCCAAGCTTTGTCGCCCAGTGCAATTGTCCGATCGTGCGCCGGTCCCACAGGAACAGGGGCACGAACAGCAGCCAGCTGAGCACGCCCTGGATCGCGAAGCCGGGCAAGGTCGGCGGCGCCACCGGCAGGCGGGCGACCGCTGGCTGGGTCAGCATGATCATGACCCCAAGCATCAGCCGTTTGTGCGCCTGCAAATCGCGGCGGCTCTCGCGCCAGCCGAGCCACAGCATGGCCGCGAACACCGGGATGCCTATCAGCGGCACCACCGTCCAGGTCAGCGGATCGGTGAACGGCGGCTGGCTTGCCCGCTCAACCTGCCACACCGCGGTGAGGTACATCACCGGCACCATCAGGGCGCCCAGCGCCATCCCCGCCGCGCCCAGCACCCGGTGCAGATCGCGCCGCCCTGCCGCGACCAGCGAGACCTGCGCGAGAAACACTGCCATCCAGGCGGTGAACACCGCTCCGTGCAGCATCAGGTTGGGAATCAGCGGCGGATTGGGCCGGGGAAAGGACAGACCCAGCGGCTTGAGGTAAAAGCTCGGCCCGAAGCCGACGAATACCAGCGCCACAATGAACCACGCCATCCGCGTGTAGAACCGCCGCTCGCGGGCCGGGTTCGAAACTTGCCCGCCAGAACCTGACCCAGAACCCGACATCGATTCAACCATGCCAACCCTCTAAAGCTTTTAGGGCCTATTGCGCCGAAAGCTGCCCCCGGATCGCGCCCGCCGGGAATTCGGCGTTGTGGACATTGACATAATAATTGTCCGGTGCCGCGACAATCGCCTTCAGCACATCGATATCGACTGCCGCGCAGCGGTTCTCGGTCAATACCACCGTGACCACCGGGGGACCATTGGCGCCCACCGCGCCCGAATGGATATGCGCCATGTTAGCAGGTGCGATATTGCTTGCGGAAAGCTTGTAGCACAGCTGCCCGGCATCGGCGTCGATCACCGCCGAAAAGCTCCCGGCTCCATCTGTATCGCCGCCGCCTGGCTCGTTGGGGCCTGTCAGCGCGGCATTGAGCGTCGCGCGCGGCGTGATCGCGCCCTAGCGGTGAAGCCAGAACCGCGCCCAGCGCCAGGGCCGCGAAAATACGATCGGATCTCATTGCAACTCTCCTTTGACGGAATGCTACACGTGCAGGGCCTTCGAGGGAAGCAGTACCAGGCCCGGGCCTAGGCTCCCATCGGCGTCTCGCATTCGATGACTGTCGCCATGCGCATGGTCGGGCGGTGGAACAGGTTCATTTCGTCGCCCACCACCGCGTCGTTCATCACCGTCGTCGAGAGGTATTCGACCGTGCCTTTGAACGTCGCCTCGTCGTCGAACCACAGCTCGCTGACGACATCGTAGGGCAGTTCCTCGTTGGTGCCGCTCTCGGCGTGCGGCAGGGGCGTGAGATAGCGGCGCATGTAGCGCACGATACCGCCGCCCTGGCCGCCGGAATTGGCCATCGCCAGCGGCACGTGATTGTTCTCGTAATAGTCCTGGAATGCTTCCATGCTCATCCCGGGCTTGCGTTTCATCAGCAGCAATATCTTGTAGGCCATCGTTCTCGCTCTCGTATTCAGCGCAGCATGTTCTGCTTCAGCGCGGCGATCTGGAGCGGGCCGACGCCGAGTTCGGCCTCGAGCCAGCCTTCGATCGAACCGCGATCCTTGCGCATCTGATCGAAGGCGGCGTCCAGCCAGCTGCCATCGACCCCCGCCAGCAGCGCCAGCGACTCGCGCGGAATAGCGGCCATTTCCGGCGGCATGGTGACGCCGCTGTGGAACTGCGAGCGCGCCGCGGCATTGCTCAACAGAAAGTCCTCGCGCACTGTCTCGTAGGGCACGCCCAGCGCGGTCAGCACCAGCGCGGTGGCGATGCCGGTGCGGTCCTTGCCGGCGGTGCAATTGACCACCACTGCCCCGCGCGGGGTGCCGGTGAGCCGGGCGAACAGCTCGCGATAGGAAGGCGCCATAGCCTTGGGCATGGCGCGATAGCCTTCGGCCAGCGCCGCATTTACCTTGGCTGGCGTGAGACCGGCAGGGTCGCCGAACAGCCCGGTCAGCCCCATGCTGTCCATCGCATAATCGCGCGTCCAATAGCCCATGCCCGCTGCCGCCAGCCAGTTGCTGGTATCGGCGCGGCGCTCGTCGGTCGAACGCAGATCGATGATCGCGGCGATGCGCAGCTTTTCGAGCGCGCTCATGCCCTGCGGCGTCAGCGCGGCGAGCGAGGCCGAGCGATAGAGCACGCCGGGTTTGACCGTGCGGCCATCGCCGGTGCGATAGCCGCCGACATCGCGGAAATTGCGCCCGCCCTCGATCGCGATGGTACGGTCCTGCGCGGCGCCCGGCGATGCGGCGGCCGGCGCGGCCTCGCGCGCCCAGGCCGGGGAGGCGATCGTCAGCGCCAGAACGAGCGCGATCCGGCACAGTTTCGTGGATCCGGTCACTGGCATTCCCCTACCCCCTTGGTGCTATCGCGCCATGGTTGCCGCAAGCCTCGCGCACTTGCAAGCGCCCGCGTTACCAGACCATCCAGCCCATGGGCTATTGGACAATCGAGCATCATCCGGCTTCAGGCAGCGGCGGCTCGCGATAGAATTCCACCTGCATGCGCATCGGCCCAAGCACTTCGACATGGTGGACTTGCTGCGGCGGGATTGGCGCAGGGTTGCCGGGGGTTACATGCAATTCCCGGGGTGGATCGTGAAATACGAGCCGCACTTCGCCCTCGATCACCCGCAGCAGGCCCCAGACACCGTCCTTGGTGTTATGGGCATTGCGGATCGCCGCAGGCAGCGAGGTATCGTCGAAAACGGGCGTGGACTTGTAAGGTTCGGGGGGCATGATCCGGTCTTATCCGATCTTCTCGAATTCCCGCTGTTTGGGCAAGAGCAGGAACAGCAGGCTGCCCGCGACTATCGCACCGGCAGTGATGAACAGGAACGGCACGTAGCTGTCCGACAGGGCGAGCGTCAGGCTGATCGCCAGCCCGCCGACCGCGGAGGACAGGAACGTGGTGGTGTGAATCAGGCCCAGCGTCGTGCCGTAGATCCGCAGCTTGAAATAGCGCGCGACGAGATAGCAGATCAGATCGCTCTCGGCGCCCACCGACAGGCCGACCAGGAACATCGCGAAGGAGATTACCGGCAGCGAGTTCATGTCCGATCCGAGCAGCATGAAGCCGAAAGCCGGCAAACCCATCGAGATCACCGTGACCGTCCGCGTGCTGTACATGTCGAGCGCCAGCCCGCAGGCGATCCGCCCGACGATGGTGCCCAGCGCGTAGATCGAGACGACATTGGCCGCCATCTGCATCGACAGATCGTTCTCGATCAGCATCAGGTTCATCTGCGAGCTGTGCAGCTGGGTCTGCAACAGGCAGAGGAAGAAGCCGACCACCAGCACCCAGAACAGATTGCTTTTGACGATGATCGGGTAGTCCTCCCGCGCCGGTCTTGGCGCTTCGGCCTTGACCGCGCCCGTGTCCTTGGCGGGTGCATCCGGGGCGGGCACATCTTCCTTGCCGACCAGCAGGATCGCGATCAGGCCGCAGACCAGCACGAAAGCGCCCAGCACCAGGAATGTCGCGCGCCAGCCGATCGCCTCGATGCACATGTTGAGTGCCGGGGCCAGCGCGAAGGCCAGCACCGCCGGGGCGCAATTGACCACGGTCAGCGCCAGCCCCTGCGCCCGCACGAAATTCGCCGCGATCACCCGGGTGAACACCAGTGGCCCGGCCATGCTGCCGACGATCAGAACTGCGGTGAACAGCACCAGATAGGTGGTGAAATCGCCCTGCATCTGGCTGTAGCCGACGAAGCCGAGCGGCATCGACAGCACCCCCACCAGCGCCACCTTGCGCACCCCGAACCGGTCGGTGAAGCGCCCGACAAAGGGCAGGATCGGCAGGGTGATCAGCATGGTGATCCCGATCAGCGCGAATTGCGCGCGCGACCAGCCGAAGTCCGCGATCAGGTGCGGGGCGAAGACGCTGTTGGTATAGGCGAACAGGGGCAGGCTGGTGCCGGTGGCGAGACTGGCAGCCGCCAGGGGCCGGATATTCTGGCGCAACTCGCCCAGGTAACTCATGCGCCACTCCCCGATGTCTCGCTCGCGCCGTTTGCGGCCTTGGCTCCTTGTCCGCGATGCGAGGGCCGTTGTCGAGTGGGGGATTTTCGGGAATAGCCGTGCCACCATCGAGGAGAGCGGCATGGCTTGCGAATTCATCCGGACCGAGGCGGCGGACGGCCTGTTCACCGTGACGCTCGACCGCCCGGAAAAGCTCAACGCGATCACCCCCGCGATGCACATCGCGCTGGAGGAGGCCTTCGACCGTTTCGCCGCCGACGATGCTTTACATGTCTGCATTGTCACCGGCGCAGGCGAGCGCGCGTTTTGCGCAGGCAGCGATCTTGGCGCGTTCGACGCCAACAGCGCCTATCCGAAGACCGGCTATGCCGGCATCGCCCAGCGCTGGGACCTCGCCAAGCCGGTGATCGCGGCGGTGAACGGCCTGTGCCTCGGCGGCGGCTTCGAGCTGGCCTTGTCCTGCGACCTCATAGTTGCTTCGGAAACGGCAGTGTTCGGCCTGCCCGAGCCCAAGGTCGGGCTCATCGCGATAGGGGGCGGCATTCACCGGCTGGTGCGGCAAGTGGGCATCAAGCAAGCGATGGGTCCGCTGCTGACCGGGCGGAATGTGTCCGCGCCCGAGGGGCTGGCAATGGGCTTCATCAGCGAAGTGGCGAAGCCGGACGAACTGATCGCCTCGGCGCAAGATCATCGCCCGCCAGATTATCGCCAATGCGCCGCTGGCGGTGCGGCTGACCAAGGCGCTGGCGATGTGGGGGCTCGACCAGCCGACCCTGGCCGAGGCGTTGGAGGGGCAGGTGGGGCATCCCTTGTTCGAGCATTGGCGCGGGGCGGAGGATACGGCCGAGGGACCGAAAGCCTTCGCAGAAAAGCGCAAACCTGTGTGGAAAGGGCGGTAGTCCGCCCGCCACAATCCAACGCCGATTGCAGTTGACAGACCTGGGCTTTGAGTAAACTCTCTCGATTGAAACGGGCGTTTTTCCTAGTCGATTGCATTCTACCTTGCCGTTCGCCGCATGGGGCGATGGTGGTTGGAGACGACGCTATGCGACATGCTTACTTCTTCGGTCTTGCACTTGCAGCCGTTGCTTTGTCATCGGCATCGTTTGTCGAAGCCAAATCCAGGCGCGCTGCGCCAAGGATCGATCTCGCCGATACGGCTGCGGGGGTCTATCGCGGCGACGTCATTTCCGACGCGCGTGGCTCGTCGCGCAGCGATGTCATGATTTCGGTCGACAAGACCGGGCCGAACACCGTGCGCGTCACCAGCGACTATGAGCGCCTGCCCGAATTCACCATCCAGCTGACGCGGGCGATGCAGACCATCCAGCAAGTCGGCACCGAGCAGGTCTTCCTGCTAGACCTGTCGAAAAGCCCGCGCACACTCCACGTCACTGTCGATGACGCCGCGTGGGCGGGAGTCCGTGCGGCGAACTGAGGGCCAAAACAGCAGATTAGCAGGGAGTTGAAGCATGCGCGGACCGGTCCTGGCGATTATTTCAATTGCGATGTTGGTATTTGCCGGACAGCCTGCGGCCTCCGCCCGCACAGTCATGCCCAGCGACGCCTCGCCCGGCGACCGGACGGTGCCGGTGGAGTGCCCGGCCGGGCAGGTGGTTTCTGGCTTTTCAGGCCAGTACGGTCCGCGGCCCGACGCCCCACGCGCGGTCATTCACCAAATCCGCCTCCATTGCGCGCCGCTTTTAGCCGGTGGCGGAATTGGCGAATCGCGCCCGCATGACGCCGCGCAAGGCGGCGGTGGCGGCATGCCGGTCGAGCAGAACTGTCCGCTCGGTTCCACGCCCGGCAATATCTCAGTCTTTTACAACGAAGGAAAAAAGCAAGCGTTGGGAGTGAAACTGTCGTGTGGCGGCACGGACTATATAAATTTGGGCACGGGAATTGGCAGTGTCCTCTATGAACAAGATTCATACACCAACAACTACCACTGCCGCCCCGGCGAGCGGACAACCGGGCTGGTCATTTCATCGGGGCGGCATGTCAACGGGATCGGCGTGATCTGCGATGCGGTCGCGGCACCACCCGCCGCTCCGCCGCCGCGGGTGCTCAAATCAACCGGCAAGGCCAGGCCTGCGCCTGCCGGGCCCACCCTCGCCTCGCGTGCAGCGTTTGGCGGCAAGTGGCGGACCAGGACCAGCTCGAACGCCGATTTCGACATCGTCCTCGTGCCCCAGGGCGATGGCATCATCGCTCCGGGAGGCATCATGCGAGAGGTCGAGCTTCGGGTGGTCGGCCATTTCGTCAACCTCCAGGACGCTCACGATTACGATGGCACCTTGCAGGGCACGATCCCGCCGACTTCGCGCACCTTGTTTTACAGCTACACGCAAAAGAACGGCGCGGCGGGAAGCGGCACATTCACCCTGTCGCCCGATGGCAATGCCCTGACCGGCGAGGGCACGGCCAGCGATGGGACGAAGTTCACCTGGAACGGGACGCGCGCGCCTTAGGCGCTAGAGCCGGACCACAACACAATTCCCCTTCCCGCCCCGCCCGCGGCCTGTATGGTCCCCGCAAGAATATCGCGGGGAGGCATCGGGTAGTGAATCAGGCAGCGGCGGAGACGGACCAGACTGCAAGCGAGCCTTCCCCGCGCTATCGCGCCTGGGTCGTCTTCGTGCTGGCGCTGCTCTATTTTTTCTACATGCTCGATCGCGCCGCGCTCAACATCAGCCAGGAGATCATCAAGGAAGAATTCAGGCTTTCCGACACCCAGCTCGGCATGCTCACCGGCACGCTTTACGGCGTAGCCTATGCGATTGCCGGCATCCCGCTGGGCTGGGCGGTGGACCGGATGAGCCGCCGCAACCTGCTCGCCGGAATCCTTGCGGTGTGGAGCGGGCTGACGGTGATCTCGGGGTTCAGCGTCAATTTCTTCCAGCTGGCAATGGCGCGGATCGGCGTCGGGGCGGCGGAATCGGGCGGATCGCCGGCCGCTCTGTCGATCCTGTCGGACCTCTACCCGCCAGATCGGCGCGGCACGGTGAACGGGATGTTCTATGCTGGCGCCAGCGTCGGCGCCATCGTCAGCCTGCTGCTCGGCGGGGTCATCGCGCAGCATTTTGGCTGGCGCGGCGTGTTCATCGCTTTCGGCGCGCCCGGCCTGCTGCTGGCCGTGGTCATGCTGCTGACCATCCGCGAGCCTGTACGCAAGAAGCCCATCGCTGCCCGCAAAGCAGGCGATGCCGGCATGCTGCGCGGAACCTGGCAATTGCTGCGCTATCCGGGGCTCGGCATGCTCTATCTTGCGACGGCGCTCTACATGGCAGCAGTCGCCGGGGCCGGCATGTGGAAAATCCCTTACCTGTCGCGCGGCTTCGATCTCGATATCGCCACGATCGGGCTGATCATGGGGCTGGGCGGGGGCGTGTTCGGCCTGGTCGGACAAGTCGGCGCTGGGGTGGTTTACGACTGGGCCAACCGCTTCGGCCCGCGCGGGCCCTTGATGGTCGTGGCGATCGGCTCGGCGGTACAAGTCGTCTCGATGCTGGTTTTCCTGCTTTCGGGCAACCTTGCCGTGGTCATTGCCATGCTGTGCCTGTCGGGCATGATGACCTCGATCCAGGCCGGGCCGACCAATGCCGCGATCAGCCAGATCGCACCGGCCGCGGCGGTGGGCACTGCCTTCGCGCTCTATGCGGTGATCGCCAATGTCATCGGCGCTGGTTTCGGCCCGCTGATCGTCGGCGCACTATCCGATTTGATGGGCGGCGGCACCGGGGCGCTGCGCAACGCGATGATCGCGGTGGTGTGCATCCAGCTGGGAGCGGTCGCGGCCTATGTGAGCGCTTCCGGCCATTTCGCGCGGGTTGCAGATGCCAAGGCGGAAGCAGCGTGAGGGTGAGCTAATTCGCGAGCTTGCGATGATCCCAGCTGATCGTCTTTTCGGCGTGCACCACGACAACCACGCGCTTCTGCACCATCTGCGCCGCCTGCGCGGCAGCCTTCTGCGCATCGAGCCCGGGATGGAAGCTGCCGACCAGCATGGTCATCAGCTCCAGCAGCTGCGGCCCTGAATCGATGATCTCCGCCCGCCCCCGCACCGACACCCCGCGCAGCTGGTCGTAAGTCTCGCCCGCCTCGCACAGCACGGCAATACGCGGATCGCGGCGCAGGTTCACCACCTTCTGCGATTTGCCATAGGTCTCGAAGACAATCTGGCCCTGGTGCACGGCGAACCACAGCGTGGTAAGATGCGGCGCGCCGTCCTTGCCCAGGGTCGCCACTTGCAGGCTGCGGCATTCGGCATAGAGCGCCGCGATCTCCGCCTCGCTCATCCGGATTTTGTCGCGCGATTTGGACATTGCGGGGGTCTTTCTTGCTAGAGACGGCGGAAGAGTGCTATTTCAGGCCAATGAAACCGTCCGTCGCCTTCGAACAAAACCGTGAAGCGATCAAGGCCGTGATTGCGCGCTACCCCGTGCGTAACCCACGCCTGTTCGGCTCGGCGGCGAAAGGGACCGACAAGGACGGCAGCGATCTTGATATTCTTGTCGATGCTCTGCCCGGAACCACTTTGTTCCATCTGAGCGGCATCCAGATCGATCTTGAGGATTTGCTGGGCATTCCAGTCGAGGTGCATACACCGCTCGAAATCAGCTTACGTTACCGAGACGAGGTACTCTCGGAAGCTCGCCCCATCTGATGGAAGAGCGGCTGACCAACAGTCTTTTGCAAATTCGCGATGCCGCGCACCAAGCATGTGATTTTGTTGAGGGCATGGATCGCGAAAGCTTCATTGAGGACATTCGAACGCATCAGGCCTGTGCACTCAACCTCGTCATTATAGGCGAAGCGGCCAAACGAATTACAAAGCGATATCCCGATGTCTTCGAACTCAATCCGCAAATTCCGTGGAATTTCATGGCCGGGATGCGAAACCAGATAGCCCACGGCTACGAACTGGTTGACCAGGGAGTCGTGTGGAAAACGATCATGGAGGACCTCCCCCAACTGATCGCGCAAATCGACGAGCTGCTCAGCCAATCGCCTTGAGATAATCCAGCCGCCCCTCGGCACCCTCGGTCTTCAACGACACCAGATCGAGCTTGAACTCGATTTCCTCCATCGGCGACTGAACGCGCGGGTTGCCCGTCCAGAACACCACCCGGCAGACGCGCTTGGCGATGCGCCAGCCCCCGCTCGTGCGCGTCCAGGTGTCGTCGTAATAGCCGGTGCCGTCCCACACGGGCGGATCGCCCGCAGCATGGCGGATCAGCCGCCACATGCCGTAGGTGTGCGAATTGGCGGTGTCGCCGTCCACCGTGACGAGGTGGTTTGTCATCACATGCTGGGTCGCATCGAACAGCTCGTGGAATGACCCGAAATCGCGCTTGAAGCTGTGCACGGTCGGTCCAGTGCGAGGTCGGGCCGTAATCGGCGTCGCAGTCTGCGGTGAAGATGCGATCGAACAGGTCCCAGCGCTGGCTGTCCATGGCCAGGCCATAGAGGTTGATCTGCTCGATGATGTCGCCGCGATCGTCGGCCATGATCTCTCTCCCCTTACGCCGGCAGACTGACCTCCGCCGTGCCCTTCAGAATCGTATCTCCGGTCTGCGTCGTCATCCGGGTCTGCACCTTGACCACCGGCATGCCGTAAGGCGACTTGTCGATCTTCTCGATCACCTCGCCGTCCACATAGGTGACATCGCCTTCGAAGGCGGGGCTGCGGAATTGCGTCACCGAGTGCCAGATATAGCCGTCATGCCCGGCCCAGTAGGCGACAGTATCGACGTGCCAGGCATTCATCGACGAGCCGTAGCCATAGACCCCGCCCATGCCGACCTTCTCTGCCTTGTCGGCATTGATGTGGCCCGAGCTTGGCCCGTGGAACAGCCCGTCGCCGTGGCGCGGATCGATCTTGCGGGCTTCGTGGTCATAGGTCATGTCGGATTCGAAGCCGGCGTCGTCCTTGGCTGGATCGTGGACGCCGTCGGGTACGTTCCAGCGCCAGGTGCCCCAGATGTTCTGCCGGTGTGCGCGGCATTCGAGCGCAAAGCTGACACGGCTGTGCGGGCCGATGACACGGCGTGGCAACTGGTCGCCGACCTTGACCTGATCGTAGCTTGGCGACTTGCCCTCGCGGTTCGACATGATCCATTGCAGCCGCAGCTTGGCGATTTCGTCCAGTTCCGCCTTGGTCCAGGCCTTGGGCTCTCGGCTCTCCTTGGCATAGACCTTCCGCTTGTTGGCCTCCTCGATCAGATAGCGGATCGAGGTGGCGCGCTCCTTGGCCACCATCGCGCCGTGCTGATTGCGGTGGATGGTGTCGCCGTCGGCGAACATCGTCGGCCCGGCAAAACCGGTCTCGGTGATCTTGTAACCGGCGAAAGTGCGCTCCTGAGTCAGCTTGTCGCCGGGGCGCACGGGATTGCCATAGAACCACCACTCCTCGCCGGCGAAGATCAGGTGGCTGCCGGGTATCTTGCCGACGCAGCTGGGATGGCAGCCATGGCCATAGTCCATCGCCACGGTGAAGCTTTGCGGTGCGACCAGCCCGCCGAATTTCGACTGGCGCGCGAAGTTCTCGTCCCAGTGCAGCGGATTGGCATAGTCCATCGCCTGGACCCAGCGGCGGATATCCGTCGCGTTGCACTCGTCCCAGAACTCGGCGAAGACGATCTGCTTGCCGATCCACTTGTCGACATCGCTGGTGTCGAACATCAGGTTGGGTTTGACGCCGGTTGCAGTGGTGGTTTCGGACATGGCTTCCTCTCTCCGGCCCATTCCGGGCTGTCGGCAAAGTATGGCCTGTTCCATGCGGCGCACAAGCCTTCTCGCCAGTTGGCGCGAAGTGATCGGCAGTTACCGCAGCAATGGACGCTGGACAGCACAAACATGGCGCCGCACATTCCGCACCGGAGTCGTTCGCAAGCCAGGAGAGGCCCTATGGCAACCGTCACACAGCTCAGGACCCGCAGCGCCGAGGAACAGAAGGCCCGCGTCGAACTCGCCGCCGCCTTGCGCCTCGCTGCCTATTTCGGCTGGGACGATCACGTCGCCACCCACATGTCGGCCCGCCTGCCCGACGGCACCTTCCTGATGAACCCCCTCGGGCTGCTGTTCGATGAGATCACCGCCTCCACCCTGATGCGCATGGACCTCGACGGCAATGTCCTGGAAATGCCCGAGGGGCTGATGCTCAACCCTGCGGGATACGGGGTGCACAGCGCGGTGCTGATCGGGCGGCCCGACATGAATTCGGCGATGCATTTCCACACCCAGGACGGGGTGGCGGTCGCGGCGCTGAAGGAGGGCCTGCTGCCGCTCAGCCAGAATGCGCTGAATATCTGGGCCGACGTCGGCTACCACGATTTCGAGGGCGTGGTCGATGCGGCAGCGCGAGCGCGAGAGCCTTGGCCGGGACCTTGGCAACAAGCACATGCTGCTGCTGCGCAACCACGGCACGCTCAGCTGCGGGCGCTCGATCGCCTCGGCGTTCTACCGGATCTATACCCTCGAATGGGCCTGCACCGCGCAGGTGCGCACCCTGTCGATGGGCCGCGAGTTGCAGATGCCCCCGCAGCAGGTGATCGACGGGATGATGCAGGTGCAGAACCCCGGCTGGGTCGATGGCTTTGCCGAGGAACGCTTCTGGCCCGCGATGCTGCGCAAAGCGGAGAAGGTCTGCCCGGGATTTGATGCCTAGGGCGCTAGCTCAGCTTCCCCCTTGATGGCAGGGCTATCGCATATTCCCGATTTTACCCAATTTCGTCACCCTGAACTTGTTTCAGGGCCCATCGTGCCGCAAGCCCGGAGCAAGCCGAATGAGCGCAAACCGTGAGGCCTGCTGCCGATTTCCACGCTCCGGGTGCGAGGAGGAATGGGTCCTGAAACACGTTCAGGATGACGAATAGTGAGAGTTGAGGTGAATATGAGGTCAAGGGGGGCGTAAGGCGCTCTCCTGCCCCCCTACCACCCGTCCCAGTGCGTGATCGTCTCTGGCCCGGGCCGCTCTGCGCGCTTGAAATCGGTGCCCTTGGTATAGGCGACCGGCAGCATCGCCACTTGCAGGATGTTGTCCGGCAAGCCGAGCAGCTTCGCCGCCTCGCGCTCTTTCAGCAGATGCAGGGTGGTCAGGGTCGATCCCAGCCCGCGCGAGCGCAAGGCCAGCTGGAAGCTCCACACCGCCGGGAAGATCGAACCGTACTGGCTGGCCATCATCGCCAGCGGCGCGCCCTCCGGGAAACGTCCTTCGATGCAGGGGATCGCGAACAGCGGCACTTTTTCGAAGTTCTCCATCAGCCACATTGCCGAAGTCAGCACCCGCCCGGTCTGCGCATCGGTGGCATTGGCGGCGGCGGATTGCGTGAGATAGCCGCCCGCCGCCTCGCGGTAGAGGTCCGCCAGCGCCTTGCGCTTCGCTGCATCCTCGACGATCACCCAATGCCAGCCCTGGGTATTGCTGCCGGTCGGCGCCTGCATCGACAGCGCGATGCATTCCATTACAACTTCGCGCGGCACCGGCTTTTCGAGATCGAGCCGCTTGCGCACCGCCCGCGTGGTGGCGAGCAGGGTGTCGGTCTGGTTCAGGTCGAATTGCATTGTTCGTGGTTCCTTCAGCGAGCAGCCTGGTTTCGGCGAAGTGCCGGGCTCAATTCATGTAGTTGCCGCCATTCACGCCCAGCGTGTGGCCGTTGATGTGCTTCGCCGCCACCGAGCAGAGATAGGAAATCGCTGCGGCAATATCCTCGCCGGTGCCGGGGCGGCCCATCATCGAGCTTTCGGCCCGTCCGTCGATGAAATCCTGATCGAAGTGCTCGCGCAGCATTGGTGTGTCGATGAAATTGGGCGGGACGTTGTTGGCGGTGATGCCGCTACGCGCGAATTCCGCCGCCAGCGATTTGGTGAACACCGCGAGAGCGCCCTTGGACGAGGCATAATGCGTCATCCGCGGCGAGCCGATCTGGGTGCTTGAGGAGGTGACATTGACGATCCGGCCCCAGCCCGCCGCCAGCATGTCCGGAATGATCGCCTGGGTGCAAAAATAAGGACCCTTCATGTTGATTGCATACATCCGGTCCCACAGCGCCTCGTCGATTTCGAGGAAAGGCACCGGGCCGCTGATTCCGGCATTGTTGACCAGGATAGTGACCGGCCCGAGCTCCTTCCGGGTGCGCGCGGCAGCGGCGGTGACGGCGGCCCTGGATGAGACATCCACCTGCACCGCGATGGCCCGGTTGCCCTCCTGCTCGATCAGAGCGACGGTTTCGCGCGCGCCCTGCTCGTTGAGGTCCCACACCGCGACAGCCGCCCCGTCGCGCGCCAGCTGCACGCAGGTCGATTGCCCCATGCCGCTGCCGCCGCCGGTGACGACGGCGGTCTTTCCTGCCAGTGACATATGCTCTCCCGTGTTTTCGAATTTCAGGATGACACCATAGGCACTGCTGCCCTAGGTTCAATCGCACAATCATCGCATGGGAGAGTTTGAAATGGATCTCGAAGTCGCAATCCTCGTCCGCCAAGGGCGGCGATTCCCAGGGTTTGCTCAAGGCGATGGCCGATGGCGGCACGGCCGGACTGCTGTCATGCCCGGGATGCAACAAGGTGACTCTGCTGCCTGGCGTCGAGAACCCGGGGAACGTGCTGTTCATGATCGAATGGGATTCGGTCGATGCGCACAATGCCGCCAAGGCCACCCCGGGTTTCAAGACCTTCGTCGAACATGCCGGCCCGTTCTTCGGCGAGGGCGGTTCGATGCAGCATTTCAAGCTCGGCTAATTCCGGCTAGGCGCAGCGCCATTCCGATTCGCATTCCAGGGAGAGCCCCATGAAAATTGACAATACCATTGCCGCAGTCGTCACCGGCGGCGCTTCCGGCCTCGGCCGCGCCTCGGTCCAGGCGCTTGCCGCTGCCGGCGTCAAGGTCGCCATTTTCGACATCAACGAAGCCGACGGCGAAGCGCTCGCCAGCGAAGTCGGCGGCGTGTTCTGCAATGTCGATATCATGAGCGAGGAAAGCTGCGAGGCAGGCTTCGCCAAGGCCCGCGCCGCGCACGGCCAGGAGCGCGTGGTCGTGCATTGCGCCGTCGTGGCTGGCGGCGGCAAGACCGTCGGCTTCGACAAGACCACCGGCGGCTTCAAGCGCGCGCCGACAGCGAGCATCGAAAGGGCGGCGCTGGGCGTTTTCGTCGCAAGCTACCGCATCGCGTCGATCGCCGCGCTGGGCATGGCGAATGCGGATCCGCTCAACGACGACGGCGAGCGCGGCTGCATCATTCTGACCTCCTCCGCCGCCTCGCAGGACGGCCAGATCGGCCAGGTCGCCTATGGCGGCGGCAAGGGCGCGGTGAATTCCATGGTGCTGCCGATGGCGCGCGACCTGATGGACCTGGGTATCCGGGTCAACGCGATCCTGCCAGGCACTTTCGCCACCCCGCCGATGCTGGGGGTCAAGGAACATGCCCCGGCGGTGTTCGCCGGGCTCGAGGCCTCGGTCCCCTTCCCCAAGCGCCTCGGCAAGCCGGAAGAGTTCGGCAGCCTGGTGATGGAACTGACGCGCAACACCTATTTCAACGGCCAGCTGATCCGCCTCGACGGCGCGATCCGCATGCCGCCGAAGTAGAAGCAAAAGTCGTCATCCTGAACTTGTTTCAGGACCCATAAAGCCGCGAGACCAGCGCTTGCCGGAGCCAGACTAGTCCCAAGACCTGTGCAAATCCTGCGCCGAAGGGGCAATCCGAGAAATGGGTCCTGAAACAAGTTCAGGATGACGGGCCTTGTTAAAGGGCTGTTGTGACGAGCCTCAGAAATCCGCCGCCACGGTCAGATTGAGGCGGCGCCGCTCCTCGATATAGAGCGAGTTGGGTCCGACGACCTTCCAGCTCTTTGCATCCAGCACATTCCACACCAGCATGCGAAAGCTCATCGGCACCTGGCCGAGCTTGAACTGCTGGCGCATTCCGAGATCGAGCGCGGCAAAGCCCGGCACCATCAGCTGCTTGCCGCCCAGCGAATCCAGCGGGCGCGAGCCTGCCGCCCGCTTGCCGGTATAGTTGAACGTCGCAGTCGGGGTCAGCCCGCCGAAAATATCCGTGCGGTAGTTGACGTCGATCCGCGCGTTGAGCGAGGGCGTGCCGGCAGGCCGCTCGCCGACCCCGGGCAAACGGTCGAGCACTCTCGGCTGCATCGCCACGACACCCGCGAGCAGGTTCAGCCGCTTGCCGAAATGGCCGCTCAATGAGGCTTCGACCCCGCGATGGCGCACAATGCCGACCCGGGTGAAAATGCGGTTCTGGTCGAACGAGAAATAGGGCTTGGCGATCTGGAAGGCGTTGACCACCAGCTGGCCGCCGTGGAACTTCCACCGCACCCCGGCCTCATATTGCGTCGAGCGGGTGGCCGGCAGCTGCTCGTTGCGGTTGTTCGCGCTTTCCGGCGCGGTGCCGCTGTCCTCCAGTCCTTTCTCGGTACCGGCATAGATCGAGAAGGCCGGGCTGAAATCGATCCCCAGCGTCGCGTTGTAGAGCCAGGGGTTGTCGCTGGAGCGCGTGACCGCGCCGGTTCGCCCGTCGCGCGAAGTGCCGCGATAGACCGCCTTCTGGATGCCGAGGTTGAGCGAGCCCGCACCCGCCAGCTTGCCGGTATAGCCGAGCATGAAGGAATGCTGGCGCACCCGCCCGTCGTTGACCGGGCCGAACAGCGGCACCGGCTGATCGTGTGGATCGGGCACCCCATAGAGAACCGTGCCATAGTTCTGCACGTCCGAACCGCCGGTTTGCGTCAGCCGGTCACGGGCGCGGAAGCCGGCGATCAAGCGGTGCTGCCAGCCACCGCTGCCCAGGCGAAGCGCGAGCTGCGCCTCGCCGCTGGTCGAATAGACTTTCTGCAAGGGATCGGAAAACACCATATGGCCGGCCTCGGCGGGCACGACGCCCGGGGCGGACTGGATCGTATTGTAGATCTCCGAATAGTTCTCAGGCCGGTTGGCGATGGCGTGAAACAGGCCGGCGCGCAGCGACAACCCGCCGCCGAGGGCCGCCTTGATCGTGCCGCCCATCTGGTGGTTGTCGTGATGCCCGCTCGCCCAGCTCTGCCCGAGGTATTTCCGCTTGCCCGGCTTTTCCGGCAAGGTGTCGCCGGTCACCACCGTCAGCGGTCGCACACGTTCCTGGGTGAACCAGGAAATCGAGGCAAAGGGTGCAAATTCGACATCGCCGAGCCGGGCGATGAACCTGCCGGTGAAGCCGAAGGCCTCGTTGCTGGCGCCATCGCTCTGCCGCAGGTCGGACTGCGCTCCGCCGCCCAGGAATGCGAGCTTGTCCTGCACCATCGGCACCCGGATGTCCCACTCGCGGATGAAGCCGCCATAGGCCATGAAATTGTAGCCGAGGCTGTTTCCGTATTCCTGCGGAAAGGGCTTGAAGCGGTATTCGATGATCCCGGTCGGCGCGTGGAACGGATAGTCCTCGGCGGCGAAACCGACCCGCACAACGTTGGAACTGCGCAGCCTCGCCGACAGGCCGCCCACCGGATCGTAATAGAGCCCGTCGATCCGGGCATTGCCCGCCTTGGCCGGGCTGAACCCGCGGGTGTCCTGCTCCGAATAGATGCCCGTCGATTCAAGCCCTACGCTGGAACCGAAGGCATCGTCGGCGCTGGCCACCGCGTTCTCTGCGGCGCGCTGGGCGAAAGCCCGCTCGGGGGCAAGTCCCGGTGCAGCGGCAAGCGCGATTGTAGCGATCACGGCGTGCTTGCGTGTCATTCCCGTCCCTAGAAATCCGCCGTCAGCGACACGTTGAGACGGCGGCGCTCTTCGGGATAGAGCGTGTTGGCGGCGACGACCTTCCAGCTCGGCTTGTCGAGCACATCGACCACCACCGCACGGACACTAGCTGGAATGCTGCCGATCCTGAACTGCTGGCGCAGTCCGAGATCGATCGAGGTGTGGCTTGGCTGCATCAGTTGCTTGCCGCCCAGCGCCGCCAGCCCCCGCGAACTCACTGCTCTTTCGCCGGTGTGAATGATCGAAACCGTTGGCGTCAGGCCGCCGAAAATATCCGTGCGGTAATTGGCGTCGGCCCGCACGAACAGCGACGGCGTGCCCACCGGACGAAGCCCCCCGGCGACGCGCGGCTGCATCACCAGCGCCCCCGCAACCAGGCTAAGCCGCTTGCCGAACTTGCCCGACAGCGACGTCTCGATACCGCGGTGCCGGACAGCGCCCTGCTGGACGAAAGCCTCGCCCGGATTGCCGGTGAAATAGGGTTTGGTAATCTGGAATGCGTTGACCACCAGCTGGCCGCCGTTGAACTTCCACCGCACGCCGCCTTCGTATTGCGTGGTGCGGGTGGCGGGCAACTGCTCGTTGCGGTTGAGCGCGCTCTCGGGCGCGGCGCCGCTGTCCTCGAGGCCCTTCTCGGTGCCGAAATAGACCGACAGTGCCGAGGAGATGTCGATGCCCAGCGTGGCGTTGTACAGCCAGGTGTCGTCGTCCGAGCGCGTGACTGCGCCCGTCCGCCCATCGCGCGAAGTGCCGCGATAGCGTGCCTTCTGGATACCGAGATTGAGCCTGCCGATGCCGTCGAGTTTGCCGGTATAGCCCAGCATGATCGACGATTGCGTCAACCGCCCCTGGTTGACCGGACCGAATGCAAAACTTTCCTCGGGGCGCGGGTCGGGTTCGCCGTAGGGCACCAGTTCGGGATAGCTCCTGACCGCCGAGCCGCCGGATTCGGTGTAGCGCTTGCGCGCGCGAAAACCGGCGATGAACCTGTGCTGCCAGCGCCCCCGCTCCAGACGCAGCGCCAGTTGCACTTCGCCGCTGGTCGAATGGACATCCTGCCTCGGATCGGCGATCAGCCGGTGGCTGGCAAGGCCGGAGGAGCCCGAAAGCGCATATAGCTCGGTGAAGTTGACCGGCCGGGGCGCGGCCGCATAAAACAGCCCTGCCCGCAGCGACAGGCCGCCGGTCAATGCCGCCTTGACCGTGATTCCCGAGTTCTGGTTCTTCATTTCTCCCTTGGCCCAGGTCTGGCCAAGATAGCGGCGCACCGCTGGCAGGGCAGGCAATTCGCTGCCGTTCACCACCGTCAGCGCACGCGCGATCTGGTTGCGGAAGCCGCCTTTCGAGGCGAAGGGCGCGATCTCGACGCCCCCGAACCTGAGGATCGGCCTTATGGTCAGTCCGTAGCCATGATTGCCCGAGCCATCGACCATCCGCGAGTCCGATCCGGCATAGCCCCCGGTCAGGCTGAGGCGATCGGCGATCACCGGCACGCGCAGGTCCAGCTCGACGATGTGGCCCCAATGGGCCGTGCTGTGAAAAGCGGCGCTGGCACCCAGTTCGTCCGGGAACCCCCGGAACTTGTGATCGACGATCCCGGTCGGCGCGTGGAAGGGATACTCCTCAGCCGAGAAACCGACGCGAATCGCCGTGCTTTCGCGCAGCCGACCGGCGAGGACGAACGCCGGATCGAAATAGATGCCGTCGATCCGGATATTCCCCGCCTTGGTCGGGCTGAAGCCGCGGGTATCGAATTCGGTGTAGATGCCGCTCGATTCCATGCCGATGTTGGTGCCGAAGGCATCGTCGGCATTGGTCACCGCGTTCTCACCGGCGCGCTGAGCATAAACCTGTCCGGGCGCAGCCAGTATGGCCACAATCGCGCCCAGCGCCCGTGCAATTTCCCTCATGCCGCTCATCGTGCACAGCTCAAAGCAAGGGCTGCGCGCATGTGCAACCGAAAATGCTAAGCAAGCTCAGTATTTCGTCGAAATGTGGCCTAAAAGTCCGCCGCCAGCGACAGCGCGAAATGCCGCCGCTCCTCCATTGTCAGGGTGTTGGCGGCGGCGACTTTCCACGTTCCGGCGTCGAAGGCATTGTGCAGCACCGCGCGAAAACTCGCTGGCACCGTACCGATATTGACCTGCTGGCGGACCCCGAAATCGACGGTGGCATGGCCCGGCACCATCAATTGCTTGCCGCCCAGCGACGCCTGCGGACTGGAGCCGGCAGCGCGGCTGCCGGAATAGATAAAACCCAATGTCGGTGTCAGGCCGCCCAGCAGATCGGTCCGGTAATTGGCGTCGATCCGCGCATAGAGCGAAGGCGTTCCGGCCGGCCTCTCGCCGACGATACCGCGGTCGCGTGCCGAACCGCTGACGCGCGGCTGCATCAGCACCGCCCCCGCCAGCAGGTTCAGGCGCTTGCCGAAATGGCCCGACAGCGAGGTCTCGATCCCGCGATGCCGTACCGTGCCGAGCTGGACATACGGCGATTGCCCATTGGCGGTGCGGATGGCCGTATCGAAAGCGAAATAGGGCTTGGAAATCTGGAAGGCGCTGACCACCAGCTGGCCGCCGTTGAATTTCCACCGCACCCCGCCCTCGTATTGCGAAGAGCGGGTAGAGGGCAGCTGTTCATTGGCGTTGGCGGCATTTTCCGGTGCCGAGCCACTGTCTTCCAACCCCTTTTCAGTGCCTGCGTACAGCGAAAGCGACGGTGTGATCTGGATGCCGAGCGTGGCGTTGTAGAGCCAGGGATCGTCTCTCGACCGCGTCACGATCCCGGTCGCGCCATCGCGGGATGCCGCCCGGTAGCGCGCCTTTTGCAGGCCCAGGTTGATCAGGCCCACACCTTCGATCCGTCCGGTATAACCGAGCAACCAGGAGGACTGCTTGAGCCGCCCCTCGTTATTGGGACCAAAGCTGAAGCCTGGTTCGGGAACGGGCACGACATCGCCGAACCGCAGGAGCCCGAAATCCTTCACATCCGTCCCGCCCGATTTGGTGATGCGGTCGCGCGCGCGGTAGCCGGCGATCAGGCGGTGCTTCACGCGCCCGCTGGCAAAGCGCCAGGCGAGCTGCGCCTCGCCGCTGGTCGAATGCACGTCCTGCGGCGGACTGGCGATGAACAGATGCCGCGCCTGAACCGCGTCGGGTTGCAGCAGGAAGACTTCGGTAAATTCCCTGATGCGCGACCCGCCGGAACGGAACATCCCGCCGCGCAGCGACAGCCGGTCGGTGATCGCGGCCTTCAGCGTGCCGCCGAAGCTCTCGTTGTTGAACTTCGGCCTGGCCCAGCCCACGCCCAGGTAATGGCGGACCGGCGGGAGCTGCGGCAGCTGGTCGCCGTTCACCACTATGAACGGCATCGGCTTGCCCCGCGGAAACCAGCCGTGGTGATAGAACGGGGCGATCTCCACGCGGCCGAAACGGACGATCGGCCGCACGGTAACGCCCCAGCTGAAGCTGTCGACCCCGTCCGCCTGCCGCGTGTCCGCATAGGCCATTCCGCCGGTCAGTCCGATACGATCCTTGACCACCGGCACCCGCACGTCCCATTCGCCGATTGAGCCCCAGTTGGCGGTGCGGTGAATTCCGAAACTGGTGCCGAATTCGGCGGGCATCGGGCGGAACTTGTGATCGACGATGCCGGTCGGCGCGTGGAAGGGATAATCCTCGGCGGCAAAGCCGACGCGGATCGCGCTGCTTTGCTTCAGCCGCCCGGAAATCGAGGAGACCTGATCGAAATAGATCCCGTCGATGCGGACATTGCCGGCCTTCTTAGGGCTGAAACCGCGCGCGTCGTTTTCGGAATAGATGCCGGTCTGCTCGACACCGACGCTGGTGCCGAAAGCGTCCCCGGCGCTGTTTACGGCGTTTTCGCCGACGAGCTGGGCATGCGCCGGCTGCGGCAGGGCCAGCTGCGACAAGGCCAGCATGACAAGCACCGCGGCGATTGCCCGGATGACGTCCTCACTGCCTGTTCTCAAAGCTCGCATGTCAAAGCCCAAAGCAGCGCAGCGGGCGGGGTGCAACCGGAAATACTCAGCCAGGTTAGGATTTCGGACGCGGGAAGTGCAAAGCTAGACGAGCTGCAACCCGCCGTCGATCGTCAGCACCTCGCCTGTGATGTAAGGCGCGCGGGCGATGAACAGGATCGCGTCGGCCACTTCCTCGACCGTGCCGATCCGGCCAAGGGGCACCTTGCCCTCCATGTTGGCGCGGTAGCTGTCGAGCAGCCCGGCGGTATCGATATAGCCCGGCGAGACGGCATTGACCCGTATCCCTTCCCCCGCCCATTCCACTGCCAGGGTCCGCGCGAGGTTCACCACCCCGGCCCGCGCCGCGCCCGAATGCGCCATGGTTGCCGCGCCGCGCTGCCACAGGTTGGCGACCACCATGACGATGCTCCCGCGCCGCATGGACAGCGCCGCGTGGAGCTGACGGGCGAGGAAAAAACTGCCATCGAGATTGGTCTCGATCACCGCCTTCCAGCCATTGCGAGTGAGTTCGGCTGCCGGTTTGGCGAATTGCCCGCCGGCCGAATTGATCAAGACGTCGAGGCCGGTTTCCGCGAACTTCGCGCCAAGCTCGCCCATCCGATCCCAGTCGCGAACATCGCCGGAAAAGCATTCGGCGCTGCCCCCTGTCGCGGCGATTTGCACGGCGGTGGCATCCAGCTTGGCCGGATCGCGGCCGAGGAGCACGACGTGCCAGCCGTCCTGTGCCAACCTGAGAGCGCAGCCCTGGCCGATCCCCGAGCCGCCGCCGGCGACGACGGCAATGGACCGTTTCGCACTCACGCGATCGAAAACCCTGCGTCGACCGCCAGCACCTGGTTGGTGACATAGCGCGCCGCCGGCGTCGCGAAAAACAGCACCGCCGCGCCGATATCGCGCGGCTCGCAGAAGCCGAGCGCCGGGCGGCGGATTCCGGGGCCTGTCGGCGGCGGTCCCTTGGCGCCCATCGATCCGGGCGTGCCGACGCCGCCTGGCAGCACGGTGTTCACCGTGATCGCATGCGGCGCCAGCTCGAGCGCCGCCACGCTGGTCAGCGCCGCGAGTGCGCCCTTCGACGACAGGTATGCGGCGTGGCCGTGGCAGAACTGGCCGGCGAGGCCGGTGGTGGCGCAATTGACGATCCGCCCGCCCTGCCCTGCCGCAACCATGGCCTTTGCCACCTCGCGCGTGATCAGGAAGGCCCCGCGCGAATTGACCGCGTGGGTCATGTCCCAGAACTCGGTCGTGCCCTCGAGCAGCATTTCGCGGTGTTGCAGCCCGGCATTGTTGACCAGCAGCCAGGGCGTGCCGTGCTCCGCGATCGCCCGGGCGCAACCGGCCACCACCGACGCCTCGTCGGCGAGATCGAGCTGCACCCAGCCCGACTGGTGCCCCGCCGCCGACAGCGCATCGGCCATGGCCTTCGCGCCCGCCTCATCGACATCGGCGATCACCACTTTAGCCCCGGCTTCGGCCAGCACTTCGGCGATGCCTGCGCCGATCCCGCTGGCGCCGCCGGTGACGAGGGCAACTTTTCCTTGCAGGGTGAAGGCCAGTGTCATCCCGCTGCATCCCCGACAAGCCGCTGCTGCTCTTCAGCCGCCTTGCCGGTATCCTCGCGCGGGCCGATGGCATGGGCGCGGACCACGGCGGCGCGGTCGTCCACCACCGAAATCCTCCGGGCCTGTTCGACATTACCCGGAGTGCTGACGATCCAGATCGGGCCGTTGGCGATATTCTCCAGCCCCTGCCGAGCGACGTTCTCGCAAGGCTCCGCCAGATCGACCGGCATGCCGAGCCGGGCCATGGCGGGCGTGGCAGTGAAGCCGATGTTGAGGTGGAGGACATCGACGCCGAGCGGCTGCATTTCCGCCCACAGTGCTTCGGTGAAAATCCGGCTGAACGCCTTGGCCGAGGTATAGGCGACAAGCGTCGCCGAACCGAGATAGCCGCCGAGCGAACCGGTGAGGATGATCCCGCCGCGCCCGCGATCCTTCATCAGCTTGCCATAGTGCCGCGAGAAATTGGCCTGCCCCAGCACATTGATGGCGATCACCCCGTCGGTCACTTCGGCAGGCAGATCGACGAACAGCCCGCGGGTATCGTTGGCCCCGGCGTTATAGACCAGCAGGCCGACATCGATATCGTCGGTAGCCTCGCGCACCCGGTCCAGCACATCGGCCTTCTTGAGATCGGCGGAAACAGTGCGGACCTCCGTCCCCTTGCCCCGCAGCTCGGCCGCCAGCTCCTCCAGCGGGCCGGGCTTGCGCGCCATCAGCACCAGTTTGAAGCCGTCCGCCGCCAGCTGCCGCGCGAATTCCGCGCCTACACCCTCCGAGCCTCCGGTTATCAGCGCCCAGGGGCCGTATTTGGCCAGGTCCATCTTCACTCTCCCATGTTTGTCGGGGAGAGGCCGCGAGCGCGACTCAGGCCGCCTTCTTCGCCCTCTCCGTGGCTTCGAGGTTGAGCATGTCCGCCAGCAGGAATGCAAGCTCGATCGACTGCGCGGCATTGAGCCGGGGATCGCAGTGGGTGTGATAGCGGTCGGCCAGAGCTTCGTCGGTGATCGCCACCGCGCCGCCGGTGCATTCGGTGACGTCCTGCCCGGTCATCTCGATATGGATGCCGCCGGCGTGCGTTCCCTCGGCGCGGTGGACGGCGAAGAAGCCCTTCACTTCGGCGAGGATACGCTCGAACGGGCGGGTCTTGTAACCGCTTTCCGCCTTGATCACGTTGCCGTGCATCGGATCGCACGACCACACAACCGGATGGCCCTCGCGCGCGACGGCGCGGACCAGCTTGGGCAGACCGTCCTCGACCTTGTCATGCCCGAAGCGGCTGATCAGCGTCATTCGGCCCGCCTCGCGCGCGGGATTGAGCGTGTCGAGCATCCGCAGCAACGCGTCGGGCTCCAGGCTCGGCCCGCATTTCATGCCGATCGGATTACCGACGCCGCGCAGGAATTCGACATGCGCAGAGCCTTCGAAACGGGTCCGGTCGCCGATCCACAGCATGTGGGCCGAGCAATCGTACCAGTCGCCGGTCAGCGAATCGCGGCGGGTCAGCGCCTGCTCGTAGGGCAGCAGCAGCGCCTCGTGGCTGGTGTAGAAGCTGGTACCCTGAAGCTGCGGCACGGTTTCGGGATCGACCCCGCACGCCGCCATGAAATCGAGCGCCTCGCCGATGCGGTCGGCGGTTTCGCTGAACTTCTTCGCCCAGGGGCTGCGACCGATATGATCGAGCGTCCATTTGTGGACCTGGCGCAAATTGGCATATCCGCCATGCGAAAAGGCGCGCACCAAATTGAGCGTCGCTGCGCTTTGGCCATAGGCCTGGATCATCCGGCCCGGATCGTTGCGGCGGGTCGCATCCTCGAACTCGATGCCGTTGATGATGTCGCCGAAATAGCTCGGCAGTTCCTTGCCGCCGATGGACTCGGTCGGGGCAGAGCGCGGCTTGGCGAACTGCCCGGCCATGCGCCCGACTTTCACCACCGGCTGCTTGCTGGCGAAGGTCATCACCACCGCCATCTGCAACAGCACGCGGAAGGTATCGCGGATATTGTCGGCGCTGTGTTCGGCGAAGCTCTCGGCGCAATCGCCGCCCTGGAGCAGGAAGCCCTTGCCCGCGGCGACATCGGCGAGGTCCGCCTTCAGCGCCCGTGCCTCGCCGGCGAAGACCAGCGGCGGAAACTTGGCGAGCGTTTCCTCGACTCCGGCGAGCTCGCTCGCGCTTTCATAGGCTGGCAGATGCCGCGCTTCCTGCGCCTTCCAGCCGTCGGGTGTCCAGTTGCTCGCCACGTCAAAGCTCCTTTGCAAGCCGCGGCCCTTAGCGGGAGAGGGACAAGAATGCAAAGCTTGCAAGCACCACTCCTCTCCCCTTGCGGGAGAGGAAAGCGAAGCTTGCTGCCGACAGGCGGCTAGCGAAGCTTGGAGAGGGGGGCGAAGGCAGAGCCCCCCTCTCCAACTTCAGCTAGCGAGCAAGCTCGCAAGCTTTCGTATCCTCTCCCGCAAGGGGAGAGGAGTTACCTCTATGCAAATTCCCAATTAACGAGCGTTAACGCGCGGCGACGTCCCTGGGTCCCTGCGCCTCCGGCACCACTGCCAGCCGCCAGCTCTTGTCCGGCGAAAGATAGCGTCTGGCCAGTTCCTGCATCTTCTCCGGTGTGGTCTGGGTATAGTCCCTGACCAGCGTCCGCAGCCCGTCGAACCGCGACGGATCGCTGGTCGCCCCTTCCAGCTGATACATGAAGAAAGTCGCGCTGGTGGTCGCCCTGGTCACCTGCTGCAGCAGCGGCTCGGTCACCCGGGCCAGTTCGTCGGCGGTCACCGGGCGGGCGACCAGGTCTGCGGCGATGGTCTGCGCCGCATCGAAAAAGGCAGGCACCGCCGAAGGCTGGAGCTGGGCGAGCGCCGAAATCGACCCGCCGTTATCGAGATCGAGCGGCCAGCTGGAGAACACCTGCGGCGAATAGCTGGCGCCCAGCTTTTCGCGCATCCGGTCGAGCAGGCGGTTGGAGAACAGCTGCGTCAGGATTTCGAGCTGGCGCGATTCGCCGATCCCCGCCGAACCGCCGCCGGTTGGCCACGACACCACCGCCGCGGCCTGGTTGGCATCGCCGCGATGGGTCAGCACCACCGGAACCGGGTTGGCCGCAGGAAAATGCGCGGTAGCCGCCGATGTCCCGGCGGGCAGCGGCTTGCGCGGCGGCAGCGCGCCGAATGTGCGCTGCAGCGCAGCCAGCGCGGCATTGCGGTCGAAATCGCCGAACAGCTGCACTTCGATCGGTCCGGCGGCCAGCGCGCGGCTCCACACCTGGCGGAAGCCTTCGGGAGTCGCCTTTTCGATCTCGGCAGGGGCCGGGACACGGAACCGCGGATCCCGGTCGCGCTGAAGGTATTTGAGATCGCGTTCGAGCACGCCCTGCGGCGATGACGCAAAGGCATCGTATTGCAGCCGCGCCGCCGCCTTGGCCCGCAGCACCGGGTTCGCATCCCAGCGCGGGGTCGCGAATTTGGCGGCGAACAGGTAGAGCTGGTCGGCCAGATCGGCGCCGCGGGTATCGGCGGAGAACTGGAACCAGGCGTCGTCGATCTTGAAGTCGAAGCCCATCTTGCGGCCGGTCGATATGCGGTCGAGCTCTTCCTGGCCGAGCGAGCCCTGACCCGATCCGACCAGGGCCATGTCGCCCAGCGCGATATAGGGGGCATCGCCGGGCGCAAAGCTGCGATAGCCGCCGCCGAAGCGCACTTTCACCGTCATCCGCCCCGGCTCTTCCGGCGTCGGCCAAATCATCGCCTTGACGCCATTGGCGAATTCCACCTGCTCGATGTCCAGCAGGCCGGTTGGCGAAAGCGCCACCACCTTGCCCGGCTCGCCGATCGGCGGCAGCTCGTCGAAGCGGATCGGCTTGGCAGCAAGCCGGTGGCTGCCATCGGCAACTGACCGGCTCCAGCATGGCCTGCCGCACGGTTGCGGCGTCGCCGTCGCCCGCCTTTGGCGTGACCAGCATCGCCCGGGTCACTGCCCCCTTGAACAGCGTGCGGGTATGGGCGAGCACGGCGGCGGGTGTGAACAGCGGCTTGGAACTGCGGAATATGCCGAGAACATCGTTTGGCGCCGCGACGGTTTCGCGAATGTCGATCGCGGTGACCAGATCGTCGGCGACCTTGGAGCCTGCCAGCAGCTTCTGCTGTTCGACCGGAACCTGGAAGGCGATCTCCATCTCCGCCGCCTCGCGGTCGATTTCTTCCTGGGTCGGCGCGCTGGCCATGGCGTCGGCGATCACCGCACGGACATCCTTCAGCGCGCCTTTCCAGTCGTCGGACAGCGGCGTGACCGAGACGAAGGTGCCGTCCGCCGAACGGCTGACATCTTGCTGGCTGACCTGGGCGAGCAGATAGCTGCCCCCGGCGCGCGCCTTCGCCTCGAGCCGCCGGTTGATCAGCGACTGCGCGAGCGAATCGATCATCAGCCCCTGATTGTAGGCGACGGTGTCATCGACCGGACGCCACGGCCGCAGGATCGCGTAATTGACTGTGCGCGGCAGTTCGGGCTCGATCAGCACACGCGTCTCGCCGACCGGATTGTCCGCGCTGGCGCCGGCGGGTGCAACCGGATCGCCGAAAGCGGGCGGCGGCGTTGGCCTGCCCGGAGCCTGCCAGCCGGCGAACCACTTGCGGATCAGGGCTTCCATCGCCGCCGTGGTGGTATCGCCGGCAACGACGATCACGGTGTTTTCGGGCCGGTACCAGCGCGCATGGAAGGCGCGAACGGTGTCCTGACGCGCGCCTTGCAGGGTCGCCTCGGTGCCGATCGGCGAGCGGCGCGCCAGCAGCTGTCCTGCGTAGAAGGTCTCCTGCGATGCGTCCATCACCCGCGATGTCGCGCCGCCGCGCTCGCGCTTTTCGGCGAGCACGATCGGCACTTCGGTGCGAACGTCCGATTCCGACAGGGTCGGCGCGGACATCATGCCCGACAGCAGCTTGAAGCTCTCGTCGAGGCTGGCGGGCGTCGCATTGGGCAGGTCGAGCTTGTAGACGGTCTGGGTCGGCGTGGTTTCGGCATTGGTGTCGTTACCGAAAGTTGCGCCGAGCCGCTGCCAGGTTGGAATCGCCTGCGCCTCGCCCAGATACTTCGACTGGCGGAACACCAGATGCTCGAGCAGATGGGCAAAGCCGCGCTCGCTGTCCTGTTCGTTCAGCGAGCCGGCATCGATGCGGATGCGGATCGAAACCTGATCGGGCGGCACGCCGTTGCGCCGCACCGCATAGCGCAGGCCATTGGGCAGTTCGCCGAACACCCAGTCCGGATCGCGCGGCACGTCGCTGCCGCGATAGAGCCACGGAGTGGTGCTGGCCGAACGGGCGGATACAGGTTTCGCCGGCGCTGGCGGCGCGGCGAGCAGGAGGATCGGCAGCAGCAGGACAAGCGAGCGGGCGATACGGCGCGTCAGTTTCATGGCGCGGGGTATAGTTGCGAGACAGATTAAGGGCTAGTGAATAGCGGGCGCGGCAAGGACGCGCATATTACCCCAACCGCTGGCTCTGATCGGCGATGAAATCCGTGAGTTGGGTGGATTTCTAGACCAGCGCCATATCCGCGAATTCGGTGCCTTCGAAAGCGTGGTGCCCTTTGCCCGGCCGCAGCGACTTGGCCGGAGCAATCGTGGCTTCGCCATTTTTCGTCTCGGCCAGCGAGTGATGGATGAAATCGCGGATCACCGGATAGATCTCGCCTTGGAACTTCGATCCGGAAAACACGCCGTAGTGGCCAACGCCGGGCTGAATATAGTGGCCGCGCCGCTCTTCTGGCACATTGACGCAGACGTCGTGCGCGGCTTCGGTCTGGCTCGGCGGGCAGAAATTATCGTTCTCGCCCTCGACCGTCAGCAGCGCGGTTTTGCGGATTGCGCCGAAATCGACTGGCTTGCCGCGATAGGTCATCTGGCCGGTGGGAATGTGGTGCTCGAAGAAAACCTTCTGCAGGGTCTCGACATAGAAACTCTCGGTCATGTCGAGCACGGCAAAATATTCGTCATAGAAATCGCGGAACTTCTCAAGGCTGGCATCGTCGCCCTTGACCGAGTTGACAGCGAAGTTCTTGTATTGCTTGACGTGCGGCATCGGGTTGAGCGTGATGAAGCCCGTCAGCTGGATGAAGCCCGGATAGACCCGCCGCCCGCTGCCCGGATAGCCCGGCGGGATCTTGTGGATGTTCAGCTTCTTGAACAGCGGCAACGGAACCGAGGTGGTGATCTTGTTCAGCACGTTGTGCGGGCTGAGCCGGGTATCGACCGGTCCGCCCATCAGCGTCAGGCTGGCGGGCGTGAACTTCGATTTCATCCGCGACATTTCCGCGACCGCCACCATGGCCGGCGGCGCGGCCTGGCAGGTCGCGACCAGATGGGTGTTCGGACCCAGCGTCTCGATGAACTGGATCAGGTAGGAGACGTAGTCGTCAAAACCGAAATCGCCGGCTTCCAAAGGAACCTGGCGGGCATCCTTCCAGTCGGTGATGTAGGTATCGAAATCGCGGGCGAAGCCGCGGATGGTATCTTGCAGCAGAGTGGCGTGGTGGCCCGAGAGCGCGGCCGCGATCAGCACCTTGGGCTTTTCGCGCCCGTCATCGACCGGAAAATTCAGCAGATCGGCGAAGGGCAGGCTCTGGATGACGGTTTCCTGCAAACCGATTTCGAGGTCGCCCATCTCTTCCCACACCAGATAGCGCGGCTTGCCATAGTCCTTGAGCGCCCGCGCAGAAAGCTCCCAGATTGTCGCCAGCGAGCGCATGGCGACGGTATTGCGCATCGGATTGCGCTGGTCGCGGGCAAGATTCTGGCTGGCTTCAAGGAGGTGATAGAGCGGCCGGGTGCTGAGACGCATGGCTTCATGAGCTTGGTAGATCAAACGTTTACCCCCCTGTGGACCCGAAAGCCTAGAGCGGCGGAGGGCCGCGCTAGGCTGTTGCTGACATCTCTGTAACCTCTGATTCGCCTATAAGGAATAGGCGATCGAAGTTTCGAACAGTTCCACTCCGGGATAGATGCTGCATTGCAACACAAAGAATTGCAACATCCTTTTTGTCTATTGGAGGACATATTCCCCAGGGGCGTCGATCCCCGGCGGAAAGGCCTTCGAGCCGAGCTTCTTGGGCGCCGGAACCTGCTTGCCGCTGCGCTCGCCGCACCATTTGGTCCAGCTTTCCCACCAGCTGCCCGGCAGCTTGGGCGATTGCTCAAGCCAGGTATCGCCATCGGGCGCACTGCGCGGTCCCATATAATGGTAAGCCTTGGGATTGCCGGGAGGATTGACCAGTGCGGCGACATGGCCGCCATTGCTCAGCGCAAAAGTGACATTCTTTGCGCCCAGGTGAGTACTGGCAAGATAGCAGGCCTTCCACGGGGTCAGGTGATCGGTCACTGCGCCAACCACGAAAGCGTCGCACTTGAGCTTGCCCAGATCGACTGGTTCACCCAGGACCGTTGCCTTGCCCGGCTGGACGATCTTGTTCCCTTCAAACAGCTCCAGGAAATCCTCGTGCAGCTGCGCAGCCATGTTGGTGCAGTCGTTGTTCCAGGCCAGTATATCGAAGGCTGCAGGCGGCTCGCCCATCAGGTAGTTGTTGACCCAATAGTTCCACACGAGATCGTTGGGGCGAAGCCAGGTGAAAATCTTGCCGAGTTCGGCACCCGGCAGGATGCCCTTTTTCGCCGACTTCCCCTTGGCGACCTTAAGCATCGCCGGGAGCCGGAATGCGCCGAGCGCGGCATCGACTTTGAAGTCGAGCATCGTCACGCACAGGGCCAGGCTGTTTACCCGGTCATCGCCCTTGGCTGCCAGATAGGACATGACCATGGCCGCCGTGATCCCGCCGGCGCAAAAACCGACAAGGTTGATCTTCGGCTGACCGGTAATTTCGGCAATCGCATCGACCGCAGCCAGTGCGGCTGCGGCATATTTATCCAGGCCCCAGTCGCGCTGCTCGGCTTGGGGATTCCGCCAGCTGATCGCGAAATACTGCAGCCCCTGGCTGAGGGTATATTCGGCGAAGCTGCGACCGGGCGCGAGGTCGGTGAAATAGAAGCGGTTGATCTGCGGCGGGATCAGCAGCACCGGCGTCTGATAAACTTCGTCGGTGGTCGGCTTGTACTGGATCAGCTCGAACATTTCATGCCGCAGGACAATCTTTCCCGACGTGATTGCAAGATTGCCGCCGACCTCGAATTTCGAATCATCGACCTGCTTCGGCAGGCCGCCATTGTTCTTGATATCGTCGACAAAGGCGGCAAGCCCCTTGGTCAGGTTGCTGCCGCCGGTTTCGATTGTCTTGGCAAGCGCTGCCGGATTGCCCAGCAACGTATTGGTTGGCGCGAATGCGCTCGTTACAATCGATGCTGCAAGCTCTGCCCGCTGCTTGTTCTCGAGCGAAAGATCATCGGGGATCAGCTTTTCGACTGACGAGACCGTGGCGAGATAGGCCTGGGCCAGCCGCTTGTAGGCGGGGTTCTTCGACCACGCCTCGTCCTTGAAGCGCGCATCCCTGGGATCGGGCGCGATTTGCGAGTTGCCGGTAGCAATGTCGAACATGATCTTGCTCAGCTCCATGCTCTGTTCAACCATGCTGCGCGGATCGAGATTGCGCATCAATGTGGCGAACGGGCCTTCGGAACCGAAGAAGCCGGAGGCGTCGGAGGCGGTTTGATCCTGTCCCGCCTGGTCTTGCTTTGCCATTGTTTCTATCCTTACCCAATCGGATTTGCTGCGGCGCATACTCAGAAACTGGGCGAAATCACCTCATTTCTTCGCTGGTGCAGCATTTTTTCGACTCGGCGGTTCCACTTGACCCGCCGACACCAGAGCCTACATGCTTTTGGCCATGTATATAGAGACAGAAACAACGCCCAACCCGGCGACCATGAAATTCCTCCCCGGCGAGCTGCTGATGGCCGCCGGCACCCGCGAATTCACCAATGAGGACGAGGCCGCCGCCTCGCCGCTGGCCGAAGCGCTGTTCAGCCTCGGCGATGTCACCGGTGTGTTCTACGGACGCGATTTCGTCTCGGTGACCGCCGCGCCCGGGGTCGACTGGAGCCAGCTCAAGGGGCAGGTGGTGGCGATGCTGCTCGATCATTTCGTTTCGGGCGCGCCGCTGTTCGCCGGACCTGACGCCAGCGGCATTGCGGTTCCGGCCGACGACGAAGCGATTGACGACGATCCCGCCGATGCCGATGTCGTCGAGCAGATCAAGGAACTGCTCGAAACCCGCATTCGCCCCGCAGTCGCCAACGACGGAGGCGACATCGTTTACCGGGGTTTCCGCGAAGGTGTGGTCTATCTCACCATGCAGGGTGCCTGCTCGGGGTGCCCGTCATCCAGCGCGACGCTCAAGCAGGGGATCGAGGGGCTGCTCAAGCACTACGTCCCCGAAGTGACCGAAGTCCGCGCCGCCTGAGAATTGCGGGCGGGGGATGCTGACGCTCGCGATCGACAGTGCCACCGAGGCCTGCTCGGTCGCCCTGTTCGATAACGACAGGCTGATAGCAGGCCACTTCCGCCTGCTGGGGCGCGGCCATGCCGAACAGCTCGTACCGATGATCGCCGACCTGCCGGGCAAGGGCAAGGCGGACCGGATAGCGGTCGCGATGGGGCCGGGAAGTTTCACCGGGGTGCGGGTCGGGATCGCCGCCGCGCGGGCGCTGGCTTTCGCCTGGAATGCCCGGCTGACCGGCTACCCCACGCTGGCACTGATCGCCGCTATGGCCCGCAGCGAACGCGGCGAGCAGCCGCTCGCGGTCGCCACGACCGGCGGACATGGCGAATGGTTCGTCCAGCGCTTTGTCTCCGGTGGATCGCCTGCCGGACCGCTCGCCTCGCTGAAACCGGCCGATGCCGCAGCCCAGGCCGGCGATATCCTCGTCGCCGGGAGCCAGGCCGAGGCCCTGGTGGCGCTGCGCGGCCACGGCGAGGCGCTGGCGCTGATGCCGGACGCTCGCGCGCTCACCTTGCTGCCAGTCTCCGCATTCGCCGCCGAAGTCCGCCCGCTCTATGGCCGCGCTCCCGATGCGCGCCTGCCTGCGGCTGCGCCATGAGCACGCCGGCGGACGACATCGACCGGATCATGGAGATCATGGCCAATGCCTTCGATCCCGCCTTCGGCGAGGCCTGGAACCGCCGCCAGGTCGAAGATGCGCTGGTCACCGGGCATTGCCATTACCTGCTGATCGGCCTTGACGGCGAAGCACCTGCTGCAGGGGCTGCGGCAGCCGGATTCAGCCTGTCGCGGTGCACTTTCGGGGAAGAGGAACTGCTGCTGTTCGCGGTCGATCCGGCGCATCGCCGGCAGGGGCTGGGCCGCAAGCTGCTCGAACGATTTGCCGCCGCCGCTTTCGCCCGCGGCGCAAGCCGGCTGCTGCTCGAAATGCGACAGGGCAACACGGCGGAGAGGCTGTACCGCAATTCGGGCTTTTTGCCGGTCGGCTTGCGGCGCGATTACTATCGCACACCCGGCGGACAGCGTCTCGACGCGATTACATTTGCCCGCGACTTCGAAGCTGGAGCAAGCGACGTAACAAAATAGGCGTCATTGTGAAAATTCAGGTAAAACAGCTTACCTTCGTGTCAATAACCCCCAAATTCGCACTTGTCCGCTCCCTCGAATCGGTCCAATGCAAGGCGGGTTTGCGACACGATTCACCGTCTGCCGCATTACAGTTGGGGGGTCGCTCTGACTACGAGGAACGAACAATGGAAAATGCGCAGAACGATATGAACGAAACCCTGATTACACTCACTTCCGACATCGTCGCGGCGCATGTCAGCAATAACAGTGTGTCGGTCGACGATGTGCCGTCGCTGATCACCAATATTTACGGTGCACTGGCCGGTCTTGGCCAGGCTGCTGCCGCCCCCGAAAAGATGCCGGAACCCGCCGTATCGATCCGCTCGTCGGTAAAGCCGGATCACATCGTCTGCCTGGAAGACGGCAAGAAGCTCAAGTTGCTGAAGCGACACCTGATGACGCATTACAACCTGACGCCGGATCAATACCGCCAGCGCTGGGGCCTCGCGGCCGACTACCCGATGGTCGCGCCCAACTACGCCGAGCGCCGCCGCGAACTGGCGAAGAAGATCGGCCTCGGCCGCAAGCCCGGCGCCAAACGGGGCCGCCCGGCCAAGGCCAAGGCATAACCATTTCCGCCAACGCCTTTTCTGCCGGAAAAGGCTGGCCATCGACGGTTGTATAATTGCCCCGCCGGTCTAATATCCGGCGGGGTATTTCTTGTCTGGAAACGACGTGCACCAGTCCATCGACATCGAGGCGCTCTGCGCCGAACGCGGCCTGCGGATCACCGAGCAGCGCCGGGTGATCGCCCGCGTGCTGTCCGACAGCGTCGACCATCCCGATGTCGAGAAGTTGCATGCCCGCGCGGTCGCGCTCGATCCCGGGATTTCGATCGCCACGGTCTATCGCACAGTCCGCCTGTTCGAGGAGGCCGGAATTCTCGACCGGCACGATTTCGGCGACGGCCGCTCTCGCTACGAGGCAGCCCCCGAGGCGCACCACGATCACATGATCGATGTCGAAACCGGCAAGGTGATGGAGTTCGTCGACCCCGAACTGGAAGCCCTGCAGCGCCAGATCGCCGAGCGGCTGGGCTTCCGCCTGGTCGATCACCGCATGGAACTGTACGGCGTCAAGCTGGACCGCAAGCCCGGCCAGTCCGAGGACTGATGCCCGGGGCCGCCGCCGCACCCGACAATCCAATTTCCGCTGCCGGTTGGCTGCGCATAATCGCAAAGATCGCCGCAATGGTCATGCTGCTGCTGGCCTGCCTGCCGTTCTATTACCTCTGGCGCGTTGGCGGCGGACGCAACCCATGGCCGCGCCGCTTTCTCGGCGGCATCGCCCGGATTTCCGGCATCGACATCCGCATCACCGGACACCGCGTCGCATGCGGCGAGTTTCTGCTGGCGAACCACGTCAGCTGGATCGACATTCCCGCCCTTTCCGCCGCATCGGGCGCAGCTTTTGTCGGGCATGACGGGCTGGCCTCGGTGCCGCTGATCCGCTGGCTCTGCGCGATGAACGATACCGTCTTCGTTGCCCGGTACGAGCGGGCGAATGTCCGCCGCCAGGTCGAGCAGGTGCGCGAAGCAATCCGCGACACCGGCGCACTGGCGATCTTTCCCGAAGGCACGACCAGCGACGGCACGGGCCTGCTGCCGTTCAAGAGCTCGCTGCTGTCGGCGCTCGATCCCCTTCCAGAGGGCATTGCCGTGCAGCCTGTGCTCCTCGACTACGGACCGCAAGCTGCGGAAATTGCCTGGACCGGCGAAGAGAGCGGGCTCGACAATTTCAAGCGAATCCTGGCGCACGGCAAGAAGGTCGAACTGACCGTCCAATTCCTGCCGCCACTATCCAGCGAAGCGCTGACCAGCCGCAAGACCATCGCCGCCGCAGCGCGTGAGGCAATTTTAAGAGCACTTGAATCGCGGCAGGCGGGCCCGCCCTAACGCGTCGCGTTGTAGGCGACCTGGGTGTCGTCGAGCTGGAAGCCGAGCAGCACTTCGAAAGTCGCGCGCGTCACCGCCGCCTTGACTTCGGGTTCGCCCAAGGGGTCGATCGCCGCGTCGTCGTCTCCCGCCTTGCGCTTGCGGGTGATGCGGTCGCGGATTTCCTGGGGCAAGGTGGCTTCGTTGCGGTCGATATAGGCCGAGCCTTGTCCCTGTGCCTGGGCGCGTTCCTGGCCATCGGCGAAATTCAGCACGATCTGCCCGACGCGCTTACTCACCACCGCCGAGCCGCCGCGCAACACGGTGACGTAATAGGGCAGGACCACCTGCCGCGCGCCGCGCGGATCGCTGCGCCGCGCCAGCACATCGAAAGTGGCCGAGGCATAGACCTGGGCGCTCGCTTCCTTGGCCCCGTCGTTGCACTGGGCGCGTAGGTTGGTCATCGCCGCGACGAGATCGATATCCTGAGAGGTCGTGCCGCCGCCGGGGCGAAACAGGGTGATATCGCCGGTATAGTCGGGAATGCCGGTGGCCGGGCAGGCGCCGCGGACTGCCGTGATGCCCACGCCCTCGTCGACGACGATCTCGCCGCTGGACCGGCAACCGGCCAAGGCAGCTGCGGCGAGCGCTGTGACGGCAAAGAATTGAGTGCGGCGATTCATCCTGGCATCCCTATACCTCATGCCGATGCCCTAGCGGGGCAAGCTACAAAGCGCTAGAGGCGCAAACATGAATGCACCCTTTCCCCAACACGGACCGCCGCCTGCCCTGGCGCCGCTCAAACTGCTGGTCGCCGCGCCGCGCGGTTTCTGCGCCGGTGTCGAGCGCGCCATCTCTATCGTCGAGCTGGCGATCGAACGCTATGGCAGCCCGGTCTACGTCCGGCACGAGATCGTCCATAACAAGTATGTTGTCGACGGACTGAAGGACAAGGGCGCGATCTTCGTCGAGGAACTGGACGAAGTGCCCGATGGCGCGTCGGTGATCTTCTCGGCGCACGGCGTGCCCAAAGTGGTGCCGGAGAGAGCCAGCGCGCGCGGCCTCGACTGGCTCGATGCCACCTGCCCGCTGGTCAGCAAGGTCCACCGCCAGGCCGAACGCCAGATCGCCGCCGGTCGCCACATCCTGTTCATCGGCCACAGGGGTCATCCCGAAGTGATCGGCACACTGGGCCAGGTTCCCGAAGGCGCGATGACACTGATCGAAACCGTCGAAGATGTAGCCGCGCTGGACCTGCCCGGCGATACCCCGCTCGCCTTCCTGACCCAAACGACGCTCTCGGTCGACGATACGGCGGCGGTGGTCGCAGCCTTGCAGCAGCGCTATCCGGCAATCGCCGGCCCGCGCGCGGACGACATTTGCTATGCCACCTCGAACCGGCAGGATGCGGTCAAGGCGATCGCCCCGCAATGCCAGCTGGTGCTGGTGATCGGCGCGCCCAACAGTTCCAATTCGCGGCGACTGGTCGAAGTCGCCGAGCGCTGCGGCACGCCGGCCCGGCTGATCCAGCGCGCGGACGAGATCGATCCGTCATGGCTGGACGGGGTCGAAGTGCTCGGCCTTACCGCCGGCGCCTCCGCGCCCGAATCGCTGGTGCGCGAAGTGGCGTCCAGGCTCGCGGAACTGCGCCTTGTCAGCGAGGAAGTGGTGACCACCGCCGAAGAGCACATGGTGTTCAAGCTGCCCAAGCAGCTGGCGGACTAGCGGGCCGGGCAGGCAAGGATGGCGGTCTACACACAGCTTGGCGCCGAGGCGCTGGCGGGAATCATTGCGGCATTCGATGTCGGCCGGCTGGTCTCGGCCAAGGGCATCGCCGAGGGCGTATCGAACAGCAACTGGATGATCGAGACCGAAGGCGCAGACGGGCAAGGCGCGCGTTTCATCCTGACAATGTATGAACAGCGCACCAATGTCGCGGAGCTGCCGTTCTTCCTCGGCCTGCTCGATCATCTGGCGGAACACGGCTGCCCGGTGCCGAAAACGATCCACGACAGCCGGGGCAATGCCTTCCGCATGCATGAAGGCAAGGCACTGGCGCTGATCGAATTTCTGCCCGGTGTCTCGGTAAGCGAACCGACACCCGCCCAGGCCCGCGCCGTCGGATCTGCGCTGGCCCGGGTCCATCTCGCAGTCGCCGATTTTCCCGGGAGCCGGGCCAACGGGCTGGGGCTTGCCGATTGGCAAGCGCTGGCAAAGGCCTGCGGCACGGAGGGCCTCACCAAGATACACCCGGAACTGGGCACGCTCGTCGAGCGCGAACTGGGCTTGCTCGCCCGCCAATGGCCAAGCGACCTGCCGCGCTCGGTGATCCATGCCGACCTGTTCCCGGACAATGTCCTCATGCTGGACGACACGGTGACGGGCCTGATCGATTTCTATTTCGCCTGCACCGACATCACCGCCTACGATGTCGCCGTGACCCATGCCGCCTGGTGCTTCGGCGCCGATGGCAAGCACTTCGACGCCGCGCTGTCGGAGGCGCTGCTGTCAGGTTACGCATCGGTGCGGCCACTTAGTGCAGCGGAGCGCGGCGCCTTGCCGCTGCTGGCGCGGGGCGCGGCGATGCGGTTTTTGATGACCCGCGCCTATGACTGGATGAATATGCCTGCCGGCGCGCTGGTTACGCGCAAGGATCCGCTCGCTTTCGCCCATCGCCTTGAATTCTATGCAAACCCGGCGAATGCAGCTATATTCGGCGAATGAGCCCGAGAATCGACTAGCCCTTTGAAGCGGGTGGAAATATTTACCGATGGTGCCTGCAAGGGCAACCCCGGCCCGGGCGGCTGGGGCGTGATCCTGCGCATGGGAAAGCATGAGAAGGAAATGTCGGGCTCCGAACCGGAGACGACAAACAACCGCATGGAAATGACTGCCGCGATCCGCGCGCTGAGCGCCCTGCGCGAGCCATGCGATGTCACCCTGCACACCGACAGCCGCTATGTCATCGACGGCATGACCAAATGGATCGACGGCTGGAAGCGCAAGGGCTGGGTCAACGCCAGCAAGCAGCCGGTACGCAACCAGGACCTGTGGCACAGCCTGATCGAGGCGGCGCTGCACCACCGGATCGAATGGCAATGGGTAAAGGGCCACGACGGCCACCCCGAAAACGAACGGGCGGACCAGCTGGCCAGCGATGCGGCATTGCGGGCCTTGCTCTAGCCGAACCGGGCCGGGGAATAGGGTCCGGGATCGACCTCATCGCCAGCCTCGCCAAGCAGCAGCCGCGCCGCCAGCCGCGCGGCGGCGGGGGCGGTCTGGATACCGAAGCCGCCTTGCCCGGCGAACCAGAAGAAGTGCGGTGTGCGGGAGTCGAAACCAAAGACCGGCAGCCGGTCCGGCGCGAAGCTGCGCAGCCCCGCCCATTTGTGCTCGACCCGCTCGACCCGCCAGTCGACGACACTTTCCAGCCGCTCGATGGCCAGGGCGACATCCACTTCCTCGGGCGCGGCGTCGCAGGGCGGGCTTGGCGTCTCGTCATGCGGGCTGAGCCATAGCCGCCCCGCCTCGGGCTTGAAATAGAAGCTGCCGGCGCTGTCGAGCACCAGCGGCAGGCTGGCCGGAGCCGCTGGAGCGATACGCAGCTGGGCGATGGTGCGGCGCAGAGGCATTATCCCCGGGGAGCGAACCCCCGCCATCGCGGCGACTTCATCGGCCCAGGCCCCGGCGGCATCCACGAGCACTTCGCACCGTGCTGTCCGCCCGTCCGCCAGTTCGAGACGCCAGCCGGCATCGTCCGCCCGCGCCCCGGCCAGCCGCGCCGAGCACCACAGTTCGGCGCCGGACCTTCGGGCCTCAGCCAGGTAGTGCTGGTGCAGCCCCGCGACATCGATATCGCTGCATTCGGGCTCATAGGCGCCCAGCGTCCAGCCAGGACGCAGCCCGGGAATGCGGGCCTCCAACGCATCGCGGGCCAGCAGTTCCACCTGCACACCAAGCCCGGCATAGCGCGCCGCGAACGCCTCCACCGCCGCCTCGTTCCCCTGCCGGGCAAGAGTCAGCGCGCCGCGCGGCGACAGAAAGCCGTGGTCGCGCAAATAGGGTCCCGAGGCCGTGGTCAGCGGCTGCACCCCCGGCCCGCCGTAGCTCTCGGTCCAGAATGCCGCCGAGCGCCCGGTCGCATGATAGCCCGGCCGCGCTTCCGCTTCGAGCAGCAGCACCCGTGCCTTTCCGGCGAGTTCCGCCGCCAGCGACGCGCCGGCCATGCCCGCCCCGGCGATCGCGATGTCGAAGGCCCCGGTCACGCGGCGTCAGTCGAGCACCGGCGCGGTGCGATCGAGAAAGTCTTCGATCGCCGCCAGCGCCCGGTCGCGCACCCGGTCCGCCTCGCGCAGGATCTCATGGCGCGATTCCTCGCCAAACCGGACCAGCTGGCCGCGCACCAGACGCCGCGCCGCGCGTTCGATCTTGCGGTGATCGACCAGTCTGTCCCGGTCGGTCGACAGCAGCAGCACGGGCGCGGTCACCCCTTCCAGAACGCCGCGGCGGTCCAGACCGCGGGTCGAGGCATAGGCGCTTTCGACCCAGCCCCAGCTGCCGGGGCCCATGGCGATCTCGGGCCTGGCTTCGCGCCACCAGACCTCGTCGGCATAGCGCGTTTCATCGTGAGTCAGCAGATTGATCCGGTCGGCGGGCAGCGCGCGGGGTTTTTCGCCCCACTTCCAGGCGGGCCGCTGTGGATCGCCGACCGCCGCCATGATCCGGGCGAGGCCATGCATGACCGCACCCGGCAGACCGTGGTTGATCATGCCCAGCATCGGCGCGATCAGCACGGTCGCATCGGGATCGACCCGGCGCTCGGCCAGCGCCCGCAAGACCAGATGCCCGCCCATCGAATGGCCGACCAGGACATGCGGCGACGGCGTGGTGCGCTTCCACTGCGTCCAGAACGCGGCCAGATCGTCCACCCAGATCGAAAAATCGCCGACGTGGCCAGTTAGCTCGTCGCGGCCAAGCCGCCCCGATCCCGCCTGCCCGCGCCAGTCGGCCGCAGTCACGCGCCAGCCTAGCCGGTGCCAGTGGTCCAGCGTTTCGAGATACTTTTCATAAGCATCCCCGCGCCCGGGCATGAACAGCAGCGAGCCACGGCAGGCGCCGCGCGGCATCAGCCAGTCGATCCGGCGGATGGCCCAGCCATCGCTCGCATGCCAACGCGATTCAACCGCCTCAGGCGGAATCGCGCGCCGGTCGAAGGGTGGACTGCCGCTGTTCCTGGACACTTGACGGTAATTCCTAACCCTAATTCCGGCCTCAAGGGGTTGGTTACTTTTTAGTAAGCCCTGACAGCTACAAAAGCCCTGACAGTTCAGGGGGCAATCGATGAACGGCGGGGTTTTTTCATACGTGCTGCTTGCCGCATTGGCAATCGCGCTGCTGACTGCCGCGTTTACCGACTTGCGCCGCCGCCAGATCGACAATTGGCTAAACGCCGCAATCGCGCTGGGTGCGCCGCTGTTCTGGCTGGCGAGCGGCCAGTCGTTCACCGATGTCGGTTACCACCTGCTTGTCGCCTTCGCCACGCTCGTCGTCCTGGCGGGACTGTTCGCCTTGCGCGCCATGGGCGGCGGCGACGTCAAATTGCTCACCGCGCTCGCCCTGTGGCTTGAGCCGGCGTTGTTCCTGAAGCTGCTGATCGTCATGTCGGTGGTCGGCGGCCTGCTCACTCTGGTCTTTGGCGCCTGGCACATCGCTCGGCGGAACAAGGACAAAATCGCCATTCCTTATGGCGTCGCCATCGCCAGCGCCGGACTTTGGGCGCTCGCCAGTCAATATCTCCCGGCCTTCCGGTCGGCCGTATAATCGGGATGAACCTGATTTTAACCATTTTGCCCGATTTCAATACATCACTTGGGGCATTCATTAGGGGGCTAGCCTAGCCATGGATAAAAAGAAGCTGATGCTGCTGATGGGGGCGCTTGTCGTCGCAATCGGCACCGCCCTTGCGGCGCGGAGCCTGTTCGTCGGCGCTTCGACGCCACAGGTCGAGGCTGCCCAGCAAGAGCCCAGCGGGCCCAAGGTGCTTGTCGCACAGCGGGCGCTTCCGGTCGGCACGATCATCACCGCCGATTCCATGGCGTTCCAGCAATGGCCGAAGGACATGGTTCAGGACGCCTACTTCATCGACGGCGAAGCCAACATGACCAAACTGCTCGGCACGGTCGTGCGCTACCCGGTCACGGCTGGCCAGCCGGTCACCCAGGGCGCACTGGTTGCGCCCGGCGACCGCGGCTTCCTGGCGGCGGCGCTTGGCCCGGGCATGCGCGCTGTCACCATCACCGTTTCGAAGAAAACCGGTGTGGCCGGCTTCGTGTTTCCCGGTGACCGCGTCGACCTGGTCCTGACACAGTCGGTCAGAGCCGGCGAAGGCGAGCCCCTGAGGGCAGCCGAAACCATCCTGCGCAACCTGCGCGTGCTCGCCACCGACCAGTCGACCGAAACCGAGACCGAGAACGGCAAGACTATAGTCAAGACCGCGAACACCGTGACGCTCGAAGTCACGCCGCGGATCGGCGAGAAGATCGCGGTTGCCGACACCATCGGCACGCTCAACCTGTCGCTGCGCTCGATCGCGGACAACCAGACCGAACTCGAGCGGGCAATCGCCAGCGGCAGCGTCAAGGTACCCGAAGGCGCGAGCAAGGAAGAAGAGGACAAGATCCTCAAGAGCGCGATGAGCCAGCCATCAGAAGGCGCCACCACGTACGTGACCGGAGGCGACGTCTCGCGCTTCCAGCGCCGGACAGCGCTGTCGCCGCGTCAATCCAGCTCGATGGTGTCCCCCGCATTCGAGGGCACCAGCGACTCGGTCGATCGTTCCGGACCCAGCGGCATATCGCCACGCTCGCCGATTTACCGCCCCTCGGGACCTGTCGTCCGGGTGACACGCGGCAAACAGACCACCGACGTCGAAGTGGGGAGCAAGTGACATGTTCGCCAAACCGCACCTCGCCGCACAAGCCAATTCTAGGGGCAACAGCATGAAACGCCGCCTTTCTCTCTCACTGCTGGCTGCCGTCTGCGCCGGATCGCCGCTGGCCATCGCCACCGTCGGCACGGCCCATGCCCAGTCGGCAATGCGCCCGGCCAACGATGTCGTCCTGTCGATCGGCCGCGGTCAGCTGGTCAGCGTCGCCGGTGCGATGGCCGATGTTTTCGTCGCCAACGAAGCCATCGCCGATGTTCAGGTGAAATCGCAGCGCCAGCTCTATGTCTTCGGCAAGGCCGCCGGCGAGACCACGGTCTATGCCAGCAATGCGGCAGGCCAGGTGATCTGGTCGGCCAATATTCGGGTCGGTTCGAACATCGAGAGCATCGACCAGATGCTCAATCTGGCCATGCCCGACGCCAAGATCACTGTCTCGACGGTCGGGAGCAACACCTTTCTGCTGACCGGCACAGTCGGCTCGCCCGAAGATGCCGCCGAGGCACAGCGCCTGGTCGCGGCATTTGTCGGCGGCAAGGACGGCGGCAAGGGTGCCAATATCATCACCCGCCTGAAGATGGCGACGCCGCTGCAGGTCAATCTGCAGGTCCGCTTCGCCGAAGTGAGCCGGACGCTGGTGCGCGAAATGGGCAGCAACCTGCTGACCAGGGACACGACCGGCGGGTTCAAGTTCGGTTTTGCCCGCGGCCGCTCGCCGGGTTCGATCGGGCCCATCGATACCTCCGCGCTGCCCCAGCTGGATGCATCGGCGCAATACGGGCTGCCCGCAGGGACCCTGTCGCTGCCGTTCGACCCGGCTTCCGGCAAGTTCATCGTCGGCGGAACCTCCTATACGTTCAACGCGAACACGGCGGCCAAGTCGGCAGTCTCGCTGGCCGGCCATCTTGCCGGTCTGGACATCCTGTCCGCCCTCGATCTCGGCGAGCGCGTCGGTCTGGTGACTTCGCTGTCAACACCGAACCTCACCGCACTTTCGGGTGAAACCGCCGACTTCCTGGCGGGCGGCGAATATCCGATCCCGGTTTCACAGGGGCTTGGCGCGACTTCGATCGAATACAAGAAATTCGGTGTAAGCCTGGCCTACACGCCGACAGTGCTGGCCAACGGCCGCATTTCGCTCCGCGTACGGCCGGAAGTGTCGGAACTGTCGAGCCAGGGCGCTGTGTCGCTCAACGGCTTCCAGATCCCGGCGCTCACCATCCGCCGGGCGGAAACCACGATCGAACTCGGATCGGGCCAGAGCTTCATGATCGCGGGATTGCTGAGCAACTCTTCGCAGAACGCGATCGAGAAGACGCCCGGCGTCGGCGACATGCCGATCATCGGCTCGCTGTTTCGCTCTTCCGACTTCCGCAAGGGTGAATCCGAGCTGGTGATCGTCGTCACGCCCTACCTGGTCAATCCGGTGGACGCCAACGACATCAAGCTGCCGACCGACGGCCTGGAAAACCCGAACATGCTGCAACAGCTGCTCGGCAACATGGGCACCGACGGCAAATCGGGCGTGACCCGGCCGATGCCGCGGGCAGCCGGAGACGGCAAGACGGCCAATCCCGACGTCAGCCTGACAGCACCCGTCGAAGACAAGGCCGATGAGCAAAAGGCGAGCAAGAGCCGCCGCAGTGCCACTGCGGAAGCCCCTGCCCCCGGCTTCAACCTGAAGTGAGAGAGATGACAATCATGACCAAGAGCCTGTTTCAGACCGCGCCCCGCGCTGCCGGCGCCGCGCTTGCTCTCTCGCTTGGACTGGCGCTCGCCGGTTGCGGCGGCATCCCCGGCAATCGCACGATGGAAAGCCTCCATCAGCCTGTTGTCGAACGCATCAACTATACGCTCGACGTAACGACTGGGCCGGGCGGACTTTCCTATCCGGAACAGCGCCGCCTGGCCGGATGGCTGGAAGCGATGAACCTGCGCTACGGCGACCGCATCGCCATCGACGATCCGCTGCAGAGCGGCGCCACCCACGAAGCGATCGAAGCAATGGTCGCGCGCTACGGCCTGCTGCTTGGCGATCAGGCACCGGTCACACCGGGCCATGTCGATGCCGGTTCGACCCGCATTGTCATCACCCGTTCGAAAGCGAATGTGCCGAATTGCCCGGACTGGTCGTCGAATTCGGATGCCAATCCGAAGAACGCGACAAGCTCCAATTTCGGCTGCGCCAGCAATGGCAATCTCGCAGCCATGGTCGCCAACCCCGAGCACCTGCTCAAAGGCGACAACAGCGGCAGCCAGACCGTCGTGATGAGTTCGACCAAGGCGATCGACAGCTATCGCGAAGCCAAGCCGACCGGCGAAGCCGGTCTCAAAGAAACCTCAACGAGCAGCGGGGACTAAGTCATGAATGCACCTTGGAAAGGCAGTTCGCAGGGGAACCGCGATGCTTTCGCGGCATTCATCTGCGACGAATCCTCGCTCGATGTTCTGCGGCCCGTGGTCGTCGAAATGGGTTGGCAGTCGGAGAAGTGCAACAAGGGCGGCCTGCGTAATGCCGTCCAGTCACTCTCGATCTCGGCCAGCCCGAACATCCTTATGGTCGACCTGTCGGAAAGCGGCGATCCGCTCAACGACATCAACGCGCTTGCCGAGGTCTGCGAGCCGGGCACGGTGGTGATCGCCATCGGCCAGGTCAACGACGTGCGGCTCTACCGCGATCTGTTGTCCAGCGGTATCCACGATTATCTGCTCAAGCCACTGTCGCCCGGCCAGGTCCGCGACTCTCTGGTCAACGCCCAGGCGATTTTCGCCGCACCGAAGCACCACGAAGGCGCGAGCCCGAAGTCCCACATTTCGACGGCGGTTATCGGAACCCGCGGCGGTGTCGGCGCTTCGACGCTGGTCACTTCGCTGGCCTGGCTTTTCAGCGCGGACAACAAGATGCCCACGGCGCTGCTCGACCTCGATATCCACTTCGGAACCGGTGCGCTGGCGCTCGATCTCGAGCCCGGTCGCGGCCTGACCGACGCGATCGACAATCCGAGCCGGATCGACGGGCTGTTCATCGAACGCGCGATGATCCGCGCCAACGATAACCTCGCGATCCTTTCGGCGGAAGCGCCGATCAGTTCGCCGCTGATGACCGACGGAGCAGCCTTCGTTCAGCTGGAGGAGGAATTCCGCCAGGCTTTCGAAATGACGGTGATCGATCTGCCGCGCAACATGCTGATCAATTTCCCCCATTTGCTGGCGGATGTGAACGTGATCGTGCTGACGACGGAATTGACGCTGGCCTCCGCGCGCGATGCCATCCGCCTGCTGTCCTGGCTCAAGTCGAATGCCAGCCACGCACAGGTCCTGATCGTCGCGAACAAGGTTCAGGCAGGCGTCGCCGAAATCAGCAAGGCCGACTTCGAGGCCTCGATCGAACGCAAGATCAACTTCTTCGTTCCCTACGACGTCAAGGCTGCGGCCAATGCCGCGAAGCTTGGCCAGACATTTGTCGAATCCAACCGGTCGAGCAAGGCCGGCGGGGTAATCCGCGACATTGCCAAGGCAGTGATGGGTGCAAGCACGGTCGAAGAAGGCGCGAGCGTCGCTCCGGTCAAGAAATCGTTGCTCGGAAAACTCGACCTCAAGGCGATGATGCCCATGAAGAAGGCCAAACGGCCGGCTTCAGCGCCAGCGGCAGCCGAAGCGGCTTGATTGATTAGGCGCGTCGTGCCGGAAACTCCGGCGCACGCAAGCATGGTATAGGAAGGCGAAAGACCCCAATGGGCATTTTGCAGCTCTTGCTCGTAGCGCTCGGACTGATGGGACTGATGGTGATTGGCTGGATGGCCTTCGCCGGCCCTTCTGCCCAGAAGGAAGCTGCGCGCCGGCTTCAGGCCGTTCGATTCCGCCATTCCGAGAACGCCCTGGACAAGGTGGAAGCGCAACTGCGCAAGGCAGTCGCCGCGCGCAAGCCGAAGATGCACCAGATCGCGGGTTCGGGCTCGAAAACCGAAGCGCTCGCGCTGCGCCTGCACCGGACCGGCAAGAACTGGACCATCACGCAGTATCTCTACACCTCGCTCGGGATAGGCCTGGGCGTTACCGTGCTGGTTTACCTGAAGTTCGGAGCGCCGCTGCTTGCGCTGGGCGTCGGCCTCGTCGTCGGCGGCGGACTGCCGCACATGGTCGTCAACCGGCACATCAAGAAGCGGCTTGCCAAGTTCACCGCAAAGTTTCCCGACGCGATCGAGCTTCTGGTCCGGGGTCTGCGATCAGGCCTGCCGGTGACCGAGACACTCGGGGTCGTGGCTACGGAAGTTCCCGGCCCGGTCGGCGAGGAATTCAAGCTGGTTACCGAGCGCTGCCGGATCGGCCGCACCATGGACGAAGCGCTGCAAGAAACGGCTGACCGGCTCGGCACGCCCGAGTTCCAGTTCTTCTGCATCACGCTCGCCATCCAGCGCGAGACCGGCGGCAATCTCGCCGAGACCCTGTCGAACCTGGCGGACGTCTTGCGCAAGCGCGCCCAGATGAAACTCAAGATCAAGGCGATGAGCTCGGAATCCAAGGCATCGGCCTATATCATCGGCGCCCTGCCGTTTCTGGTCTTCGGGATCATCTTCTGGATCAATCCGGCCTACATGGGCTCGTTCTTTACCGACCAGCGCCTGATCGTGGCTGCCTTGGGCGGCATGGTGTGGATGTCGATCGGCGCCTTCATCATGGCCAAGATGATCAACTTCGAAATCTGAGCGAAGGAAAGCGGCAATCATGTTAAATACTCCGCCTGGACCTACGCTCCTTGGCTTCGACGTCATCATCGTCGGGTCGATCCTGGCCGGTGTCGCCGCGGTCGCGGTGATGATGGCGATCTATGCCGCGATCACGGTTCGCGACCCGATGGCAAAGCGGGTGAAAGCGCTGAACGAGCGCCGCGAACAGCTGAAGGCGGGCATTGTCACCGCCTCCGCGAAGAAGCGCGCCAGCCTGGTGCGCAAGACCGACACGACCGACAAGATGCGCGATACGCTCTCGTCGCTCAAGGTGTTGCAGGATAGCCAGGTCAAGCTCGTCCAGCAGAAGCTGGCACAGGCCGGCATCCGCAAGAAGGAACTCGCCGTCGCCGTCATCTTCCTGCGGATGGTGCTGCCTATCGTGCTGGGCACCGTTGTCGGACTGATAGTCTATGTCCTGAATGTCTATCCGGAGTGGGGCAGCTTCAAGAAAGTCCTGGCTTTCGGCGCGGCACTCGGCCTGGGCTACAAGGGGCCGGATATCTACATCACCAACCTGATCAACAAACGGACCAATGCTGTCCGCAAGGGTCTGCCCGACGCCTTGGACTTGCTGGTGATCTGCGCCGAAGCCGGCCTTACTGTCGATGCTGCGTTCAATCGTGTCGCCAAGGAGTTGGGGCGCGCCTATCCGGAGCTCGGCGACGAATTCGCGCTCACCTCGATCGAACTGTCGTTCCTGACCGAGCGCAGGCAGGCCTTCGAAAACCTTGCCTATCGCGTCAATCTCGATTCCGTGAAGGGCGTGGTCACGACCATGATCCAGACAGAGCGTTACGGCACGCCGCTGGCTTCTGCGTTGCGCGTGCTCTCGGCCGAATTCCGCAACGAGCGGATGATGCGCGCCGAGGAAAAGGCCGCGCGCCTGCCGGCGATCATGACTGTGCCGCTGATCCTGTTCATTCTGCCAGTGCTGTTCGTCGTCATTCTCGGCCCGGCCGCCTGTCAGATCACCAACTCCTTCATCGACGCCAAACCCGGCCAGAAATAACGGCATCGCGGCCGTCGCGGGGAGCTGGCGCTAGCCCAGTACTCGCCCGGCAACCGCATCCAGCATGGCTGACAGGCGGGGATCGCGCGCTTCGGGCGCGGTGGCGATGGCACTGCCCAACGCATGGTCGATCGGGCTGGGTTCGCGCGTTGCAGGCAGCAGGGCGGCCAGCGCCCGCACGGTTTCGCGAGCGCGATCGGCATTGGCTTTCATCACCGCGAAAACTTCCGCCGCCTCGACGCCAGCTTCCGCCTCGCGCCAGCAATCGTAATCGGTGACCATGCCCAGCACCGCATAAGGCAGTTCCGCCTCGCGGGCGAGCCGGGCCTCGGGCATGGCGGTCATGCCGATGACATCGGCGCCCCATTGCCGGTAGAGGGCGCTTTCGGCCCGGGTAGAGAACTGCGGGCCCTCGATGGCGATGTAGCAGCCGCCTTCGTGGACCTGTGCCCCGGCCTCCCTCGCAGCCCCCGCAGCATGGCCCGCCAGCCGGGGGCATACCGGATCGGCAAGCGAGACATGCGCGACCAGCCCGGGACCGAAGAAACTGCGCTCGCGTGCGCGGGTCTGGTCGATGAACTGGTCCACCGCAACGAAGTCGCCCGGCGCCAGTTCCTCGCGCAGCGATCCGATCGCGCTGAGCGCCAGCACATCGGTCACCCCGCAGCGCTTGAGCACGTCGATATTGGCGCGGTAATTCACCTCGCCTGGCGGGATCCGGTGCCCCGCCCCGTGGCGCGCGAGAAAAGTGAAGCGGACTTTGCCCAGCCAGCCCAGCGTCACCGGACCTGACGGCTCGCCGAACGGGCTCGAAACCTCGATCTCCTGGGCGTCTTCCAGCGCAATGCCGTCGGCCAGCCCCGATCCGCCGATGACGCCGATGTGCCAGGAATCAGGCTTCGTTTTTCTTTGCAAGGATGCCTGCCATGATGATGTCTATGGTGTGTTCGCGATAGCGGTCGCGCAATTCCTCGGTCAACGTGTCCTGCCCGAAACAATGCCGCAGCACCAGCCTTGCCGAAAAGAACCGGTCGATCGCGCCGGTGACCGTGAAATAGAACAGCTGCGGATCGATCGGCCGGAACACGCCTGCCCGCACCCCTTCGCCGATCAGTTGTTCGTAAGCACGGTAAAGCGGCGAAAGGTAGCAATCGGCGATGCGCCGCGCCTCGGCATCGTCGCTCTCGCCCACCAGGCGCATGGTCAGCCGGTTGAGATAGGGCACGGCATAGAAGGTATCGACCACCTTCGAGATATGCCGCCGCAACTTTGCTTCGGGATCCCAGCCGTCCTTGGCCACCAGCGCATCGACACTGGTGACGATCGCCTGCCAGTCGCGGTCGAGCAGGGCCTTGAGCAGCCCCGCCTTGTTGCCGAAATAATACTTCACCAGCGCCGAATTGAGACCGGAGCGCAAACTGAGTTCCGACAGCGAGATATCCGCGACATCGCCCTCGCGCATGATCGCACTGGCGGTGTCGAGCAGCTGCGCCCGCGCCCCGGGCAGTGCCGCGAGATCGGCTTCGGCCATTGGCTCCCTTCGCCCGGCCTCAGCGCGGGGCCATGCGGATGGCGCCGTCAAGGCGGACATCCTCGCCGTTCCAGTAATCGTTCTCGATCATCGACAGGGCGATCTGCGCATACTCCTCGGGCTTGCCCAGGCGCTTGGGGAACGGCACCGCGGCGGCGAGCGATTCCTGCGCCTTTTCCGGCAGCGACTTCATCAGCGGCGTCTCGAAGATGCCGGGCAGGATGGTATTGACCCGGATGCCCTCGTTCATCAGGTCGCGCGCGATCGGCAGCGTCATGCCGACCACCCCGCCCTTCGAGGCCGAATAGGCCGCCTGGCCCACTTGGCCGTCCTCGGCGGCGACCGAAGCCGTGTTGATGATGACACCGCGCTGACCAAACGCATCAATGGGTTCGGCAGTGACCATGCCCGCCGCCGACTTGGCGATGCAGCGGAAAGTGCCGATCAGATTGAGCTGGATGATGAAGGCGAAGGCTTCGAGCGGGAAGTGCTTGACCTCGCCGGTCTCGCGGTCGCGGCTGATTGTCTTGATCGCATTGGCAGTGCCGGCGCAATTGACCAGGATGCGCTCCTGGCCGTGGGCGGCGCGCGCCTTGGCGAGCCCGGCATCGACGCTGGCGTCATCCATTACGTTTACTTCGCAGAAAATGCCGCCGATCTCGGCAGCCATCGCCTTGCCCTTTTCTTCCTGCAAATCGAAAATCGCGACCTTGACACCCTTCGCCGCCAGCGCCCGCGCGGTCGCCGCTCCCAGGCCTGAAGCCGCGCCGGTGACTACGGCGGCAATGCTGGAATCGAGTTTCATCGGGGTATCCTTCTTGCGTGAGAGCTGACCGCTGCCGGGCGGATTAAGCAGCCGGTTAAACGGCATCGCCGGGCCGGTCAATCGGCTTGGACCCCCGGCTGAGACGAGTCTCGCAGGCGCTCGTCCGGACGGCCCACTGTTGCAATCGGACAACAGATTACAGACAGACTGCACCCGCAGTAGCAATTGCAATTGAAACCTATCCCGGCGCTGCTCTTATGCGCTCATCGGACACCGAGGGCGGGAACTCTCGGCGTTGCAGACGGGGTCGCCTTCCGCCGTAATGCGATTTGCACCGCAAAGGTCGACGCCCCTTGCTTTTGGAGGGTCGACGCCGTGAAAAAGTATCTGCTGAAGACCGCGCTGTCCGGGCATTCGTTATTTTGCCTGGCGGCGATTCTGGCGCTCGTCATCGTTTCGTCGACCGCGCAGGCACAGGGTACGGGCGAGATTGCATCTCCGAATGCTCCTGCGACGGATGAGACCGCCGACGCGATCATCGTCACCGGCTCGCACATCTCGCGGCCCACCGACGTGTCTGCCATTCCGATCACTGTGGTCTCTGCCACAGAAATCGGCAATACCGGCAAGGTCAGCGTTGGCGATGTTCTGAACGACTTACCTTCGCTGCGCACAACATTCTCGCAAACCCAGAATACCGGCCAGCTCGGCACGACCGGGCTGAACCTGCTCGACTTGCGCGGATTGGGTAGCCAACGGACCCTGGTCCTGGTCAACGGTCGCCGTCACGTCGGTGCCGATATTCTGAGCAATGCCGTGTCGGTAGATATCAACACGATCCCCAGCACGCTCATAGAGCGTGTCGATATCGTCACTGGTGGCAACTCGGCGGTATATGGCTCCGACGCGATTGCCGGCGCAGTCAACTTCGTCCTTAAGGGCAATTTTGAAGGCATCGAAGCACGCGCCAGAGCGGGAGTCAGCGGCCACGGCGATGCCGGCAACCGGCAGTTCAGCATTACGGCAGGCAAGAACTTCGCGGACGGTCGCGGCAACATTGCCTTCTCGGCAGAGTACGGCAAGCAGAACCCGTTCTTCGCCTCGCAGCGCGAGGCAGGGCGCAAGCCAACCTTGCTTGTGCAGGTCGATAGCGATCCCGCCGGCACGCCCAATGGCTCCGACGGTACAGCTGACCGTCAATTCCTCGACGACGTCCATTCGGCAACTCTGGCGCTTGGCGGCCTTACGAATTTCGCCACCCGGCAATGCGGCACCGGAGCCAACGGAGCGTTTTTCGATTGCACGTTCCTGTTCCAGTCCGATGGCACGCTGATCGCTCAGACTGGCACTCGCGCCGGCTTCGGACCCAATGGTTCTTTCATCGGCGGCAATGGATCGACCAATCGTGAAGGCAAGCTGCTTGGCTTGCTGTCGCAGAACGAACGCTATGGATTCAATCTGATCGGCCACTACGATTTTTCACCGGCGGCAGCTGCCTTCCTCGAGGCCAAATATTATCACAGCAACACCCTGTCGGTCGGATCCGGGCCGGCATTTATCCAAGGCACGACTTTGAGCGTGTTTGGCGGCGACGTGCGAGAGCGCCCAAGGCTGGACAACCCTTACCTCTCAAGCCAGGCGAAAGCGCTCATTACGCAGCAACTTACTATGGTGGCCAATCTAACGGGCGGCGCACTACCCACGGATGCATCGCGCTTCAACTTGCGGATTAATCTGCTCGATCTCGGGTTACGGCAAGAGCGGGCCGAACGAGACACCTTCCGCATTCTGGCCGGGCTACGCGGTGAAATCAGCGGCCACCTGAAATACGAAGTCTCGGCCAACTATGGCAAATTCAGCGAAGCGACCGCAGTGCTCGGCAATGTGAATACCCAGCGTTTGCTTTTGGCAATGGACGCCGCCCGCAATACCAACAACCAGATCGTCTGCCGCTCGCAGATCGATCCAGCGGTCGCCAGAGCGCTGGTCGGAAACGCAGCTGCAGCGACCCGGTTGGCCGGCGACGTTTCCGCCTGCGTGCCGATCAATCTGTTTGGTTCGGGAAATGTCACCGAGGCCGCGCGCAAATACGTAGTCCAGGACACTGTCTCAACGGCCAGCATCGATCAGTTCGATGCCGTGGGCTTCCTGTCCGGCGACACGGGAGGCTTCTTCAATCTTCCCGGCGGCCCGATAGGCTTAGCGATTGGCGCGGAATACCGGCGCGAGACGAACAAATTCAACGAAGACCCGTTGCTGCTGGACGGAATGACGTTCTACAATTCGATCGCCACATTCCGTTCCAAACCCTTTATTGCGAAGGAAATCTTTGGCGAGCTTCGCCTGCCTGTACTTGCCGGTCTGCCGCTGGTGCACGAGCTGACGCTAAGCGCAGCAGGCCGTATTTCCGGCTATGGCGGCGCGACTGGCACGACCTACGCCTACAATCTGAACGGCGATTATTCGCCAGTCGCCGGCCTTCGTTTCCGTGGTGGATACGCCAGGGCCTTGCGCGCTCCGAACCTGCAAGAGCTGTATTCCGCTCAGGGGCAGAACTTCGCGGGCAATTTCGGCGATCCTTGTTCCGCACGCAATTTGGGATCGGGCACGTCTGCGCGCGCAGCCAATTGCGCCGCCGATGGCAGACCCTCTGCTTATGACTATGCTTACACTGCTTCGCTGGGCTTCAAGAGCGGCGGCAATCCCAATCTGACGCCGGAATATTCCAGTAGCTGGACTGCCGGGGCGGTATTCTCCCCGGCAGCGGTGCGCGGCCTGTCAATTTCGGCCGATTACTACGACATCACGGTGAACAACGTGATCCTGTCGCTGACCGGTCAGACAATTGTCAATCAGTGCTATGACTCACCGACGCTGACCAATAGTTTTTGCAGCCAGTTCCAGCGCAATCGCACCGGCGGCACGCTGGCTTCCGGCGAAGAACCTTTCCGCATCATCGAGGGCAGTCTGCTGGCTTCGGGCGTGAACTTCGCCAGACTGAAAGCGCGCGGCATCGATTTCGACGTCCATTACCGCCGCAAATTCGGGCGCGTCGATTTCGACACGCATTTCGTTTATACCCGGGTGCTCAAGAACGAACAGTTCATCAATCCGGCAAACCCGGCATTCGGCGAAAACTCGCTGGACGAAGTCGGCGATCCGAAAGATGCCTTCAACTGGAATTTCGGCTTCGGTCTAGGCCGCTGGAAATTCGATTATCAGCTGCGGTTTATCGGCAAGCAAGCGATCGCAACCAATGCGATCGAGAATCTGACCACCTATCAAGGCCGCCCGCCGCAGGATGCGGACTATGCGGCCGACAATTTCTATCCATCGGTGTTCTACCACAACATCAAGCTCGGCGCGGATATCAACGATCATTTCAATGTCTATGCCGGCATCGACAATCTCTTCGATAAGGATGTGCCATTCAACCAGACCGGATCGGGCACCACAGCCAATGGAGCCGCAACCCGCATTTTCGACAATCGTGGCCGGTTCTTCTATGCCGGCATTGTCGCCAATTTCTGATCCAGCCCTGCCGAACAAGGATTGGGGGCGGAAGGAGCGATCCTTCCGCCCCTTTGCTAGGCCACCGCAATCCTCAGCGCCCCTTCGCCCTCGTCGATCCGCACGGTTGCTCCGTCCGGAATCTCCCCGGCGAGGAGTTTTTCCGCCAGCGGATCCTGCAGATACCGCTGCACCGCGCGCTTCAGCGGCCGGGCGCCATAGACCGGATCGTAGCCCACCCGCCCGAGCCAGCGTTGCGCCGCCTCGGTGAGATCGAGCACGATCTTGCGGTCCTTGAGCAACTTCGCCACCCGCGCGACCTGGATTTCGACGATCGGGCCCATGTGCTCCTGGCCCAGCCGGTGGAACAGGATCATCTCGTCGAGCCGGTTGAGGAATTCGGGTCGGAAATGTCCGCGCACCACTTCCATCACCTGCGGCTCGACAAACTCGACGTCCTGCCCCTCCTCCAGATTGGCGAGGTACTGGCTGCCGAGGTTGCTGGTGAGGATGATCAGCGTGTTGGTGAAATCCACCACCCTGCCCTGCCCGTCGGTCAACCGCCCGTCGTCGAGCACCTGCAGCAGCACGTTGAACACGTCGGGATGGGCTTTCTCGACCTCGTCGAACAGGACCACCTGATAGGGCCGCCGCCGCACGGCCTCGGTCAGCACGCCGCCCTCGTCATAGCCGACATAGCCGGGAGGCGCGCCGATCAGCCTTGATACGCTGTGCTTCTCCATGAATTCCGACATGTCGATGCGGACCATCGCGTTGTCGTCGTCGAACAGGAATCCCGCCAGCGCCTTGGTCAGTTCGGTCTTGCCGACACCGGTGGGGCCAAGGAACAGGAACGAGCCCAGGGGCCGGTTGGGGTCTTGCAATCCCGCCCGTGCCCGGCGCACCGCCTTTGAGACCGCGATAACCGCGTCGGCCTGGCCGATAACGCGCTGGCCGATGGTTTCTTCCATCTTGAGCAGCTTCTCGCGCTCGCCCTCCATCATCCGGTCGACCGGAATGCCGGTCCACTTGCTGACGACGGCGGCGATGTCCTCGCTGGTCACTTCCTCGCGCAGCAAGGCGTTTTCCGCCTGCCCGCCAGCCTGAGCAAGCTGTTGTTCCAGCTCGGGAATACGACCGTAAGTCAGCTGCCCGGCTTTCTCGTAGTCGCCATTGCGCTGCGCCTGCTCCAGCTCGACCCGCGCCGCATCGAGCGCCGCCTTGATGTCGCCTTCGGCCGCAATCTTGTCGCGCTCGTTCTGCCAGCGGGTGGTGACTTCGGCACTTTGCTGTTCGAGATTGGCCAGCTCCTCGCGCAGATTGTCGAGCCGGTCCTTGCTGGCCTGATCGGTCTCGCGGGTCAGCGCCATTTCCTCGATCTTGAGCTGGACGATGCGCCGGTCGAGCACCTCGATTTCCTCGGGCTTGCTCTCCACTTCCATGCGGATGCGGCTGGCGGCCTCGTCCATCAGGTCGATCGCCTTGTCGGGCAGGAAGCGGTCGGCGATGTAGCGATTGGAAAGCGTCGCCGCCGCCACGATCGCCCCGTCGGTGATGCGCACGCCGTGGTGCAACTCGTAGCGGTCCTTGAGGCCGCGCAAGATCGAGATGGTGTCCTCGACGGTCGGCTCGCCGACAAACACCGGCTGGAAGCGCCTTTGCAGCGCCGCGTCCTTCTCGACATGCTTCTGGTACTCGTCGAGCGTGGTCGCACCGATGCAGTGCAGCTCGCCGCGCGCGAGGGCGGGCTTGAGCAGGTTGGAGGCATCCATCGATCCTTCGGACGCACCAGCGCCGATCAGCGTGTGCATCTCGTCGATGAACAGGATGATCTCGCCTTCCGCGCCCTTCACTTCGTCGAGCACTGCCTTCAGCCGTTCCTCGAACTCGCCGCGATATTTCGCGCCCGCGATCAGGCTGCCCATGTCGAGCGACATCAGGCGGCGATCCTTGAGACTGTCGGGCACGTCGCCATTGGTGATGCGCAGGGCGAGGCCCTCGGCGATGGCGGTCTTGCCAACGCCGGGCTCGCCGATCAGCACCGGGTTGTTCTTGGTGCGGCGGGCGAGGATCTGGATCGTGCGGCGGATTTCCTCGTCGCGGCCGATCACCGGATCGAGCTTGCCGTCGCGCGCCGCCTGGGTGAGGTCGCGGGCGTACTTCTTCATCGCCTCATAGCTTTCCTCGGCCGAGGCGCTGTCGGCGGTGCGCCCGCCGGTGACTTCCTGGATAGCCGCTTCGAGCGCCTTGGGATCGATATTGGCGGCTTTCAGCGCCTGCCCCGCCGCGGTGGTCGAAGCCAGCGCGAGTGCCTGTAGCATGCGCTGCACCGAGACGAAGCTGTCGCCCGCCTTGCCGGCCATCTGCTCGGCCTGGTCGAGGATACGTACGGTATCGTTATCGAGACCGGGAGCCGCTTGCGCCCCGCCTCCCGATACGGCGGCATGCTTGGCCAGTGCCTTGTCGGTCTCATCGCTGGCGATCTTCGCATTGCCGCCCGCGCGCTGGATCAGCCCGGCGGCCATGCCCTCGTTATCCTCAAGCAGTGCCTTCAGGATGTGTTCAGGCGTAATGCGTTGATGATTAAGGCGGATTGCGACAGTCTGGGCGGACTGGAGAAAGCCTTTGGCGCGGTCGGTGAATTTCTCAAGGTTCATGTGGCTAATGCCTCCTGTTGCTCGAGAGATAGTGTTGCGAATGTGCCACACAAGATGGGTAGCACAGAATTTCGCGGCGCGGATTGAGGCTGGTCAAGGATAGGGCGCGAAGTCGATCTGGCGCGGGAAACACGTGGAAGGGGCTAATATGCAACGGATTTTCTTGGGAATCGGCGCAGGGCTGCTATCCCTTCCCGCTTTGGTGCTGGCGCAGAACGCGGGCGGAACGGCTCAGGGCGATGTCTCGGTCACGATCTACAACAACAACCTCGCGCTGGTTCAGGATGTTCGGCAGGTCAGCTTGCCGGGGGGCCGCTCGCGCCAGGAATTTCCCGACGTCTCCGCACAGATCCGCCCCGAGACGGTGACGATCTCCGGCGAGGGCTTCGGCATCGTCGAGCAGAATTTCGACTATGACCTGCTTTCGCCCGGGGCGCTGATGCAGAAGGCGGTCGGCCAGACCGTCACCTTGCTGCGCACCAATCCGGCGACCGGCGCCGAGACGCGCGAGCGGGCGCTGGTGCTCGCCGCCAATGGCGGGGTGGTGCTGCGGATCGGCGATCGCATCGAAGTGCTGCGCGACGATGGATTGCCGGTTCGAGTGATATTCGATTCGATCCCGCCCAACCTGCGCGCCCGCCCGACACTTAGCGTTACGCTCGACGCCCGGTCCGGCGGTTCGCGACCGGTCACGCTGAGCTACCTCACCCCCGGCATGGCCTGGAAATCCGACTATGTCGCGCTGTTCGACGAAAAGGCGGGCAAGATCGATGTCCAGGGCTGGATCACCCTGACAAACAACACCGGCACCACCTTCTCGAACTCCAAGGCATTGCTGGTCGCGGGCAATGTCGGGCGGGTGCAGCAATACAGCCCCTATTTCCAGGGCCAGGGAACCCGCCCGCGCGGCAACCGGCCCGGCACAGAGAGCAGCAGCCGCGAGCAGCTTGGCGATTTCCACGTCTATCCGATCGACGGTCGCACCACCATTGCCAACGCCCAGACCAAACAGGTCAGCTTCCTCGATGCGTCGGGCGTCCCCGCGCGCAAGGGTTATGAATTCCGCAACGGCTGGCTGGCCTCCGCGAACGAGGCCGAAAGCGCATCCTCGGTGCTCAAGTTCTCCAACGCCAAGGCGCAAGGCATCGGCGAGGCGCTGCCGGCAGGCACGGTGCGCGTCTATATGCGCGACGCGCGCGGGCAGGCGCAATTCATCGGCGAGAGCGACATCCCGCACACGCCCGGCGGCTCCAGTCTGGCGCTGCGCACCGGCGACGCCTTCGACGTCAAGGTGCAGCCGGTGGTCGAAAAGCGCGACACGATTACCCAGGACGTCTGGCGGACCTACTCAGAATGGCGGGTCACCACCCGCAACGGCAAGACCGAAGAAGTCATCGCCGATGGCGGCTACACCGTGCCCAAGACGTTCTACCGCACGCACATGCGCTATGTCGTCACCAATGCCAAACCGGTGCCGGTGACCGTCGATGTCATCCAGGGCGGGCTCGACCAGTGGTACTGGTGGCATGACCTGCGCGTGCCCGAGGAGAGCATCAAGGGCATTCAGGAAAGTGCTGGCGAGCGCCGCTGGGAAGTACCGGTGCCGGCCAACGGCAAGACCGAGCTGACGGTTACATTCGTGACGCCGTGGTGAGATGAAGAGTTTCCCCTTCCCTTCTCCCCTCCCCTTCAGGGGAGGGGCCGGGGGTGGGGCCTGTCCTCCAGGCGAGACGTCGCATGTGCGGACAGGCCCCAACCCAACCCAGTTTCGGGTCGTTCAGTCCCCCGGACTGAACTTGGACTGCCGGGGGCAGTCCAACCCGAAACTCCTGAAGGGGAGGGGCTTGGTTGCGGCAATTCTCCTGCTCCTCCTCCCCACCCCCGCCCTTGCCGCCCCGCCCGTCATCCTCTCCGCCGCCCCCGACAGCGTCGCCGTCACCCTCTACCGCGACCCCGATCGCGGCGAGGGCGAGATTAACCGCGACAATCCCTCCGCCTTCGCCCTGATCGCCGAAACCCGCACTGTCACCCTGCCTCCCGGCGAAGTCACCGTCCGTTTCGAGGGCGTCGCCGGGCGGCATCGTGCCGCAATCGGCGATCCTGTTCGGCACCAGCCCGCGCGAGCGCAACCGCGATGCCGCGCTGCTATCGCAGAAGGGCCTGGTCGACGCCTTCACCGGGCAGAGCGTGATCCTGCGCCGCACCGATCCGGCCAGCGGCAAGGTGACCGAAGAGCGCGCCACCATCCGTTCCGCCGCCGACCGGCTGGTGGTGACGACGCCGCGCGGGGTGGAGGCGCTCTATTGCTCGGGCATCAACCAGACCCTGCTTTATCCCGAAGCCCCCGCAACCTTGTCCGCCAAGCCGGTGCTGTCGATGACGACGAAGGACCAGCCCGGCGGCACGGTGAAGATCACCCTCGCCTATATCGCCACCGGCTTCGACTGGGATGCGACCTATGTCGCCACGCTCGCGCCCGACGGCAAATCGATGGCGCTGTTCGCCTGGCTGACCATGGCCAGCGGCGACGAGACCAGCTTTGCCGATGCTACCACCTCGGCAGTTGCGGGGCGGGTAAATCGCTCGGACGAAACCCGCGACGATACCGGGCGCCAGGCACGAAACGAGGCCGCCTGGCTGAACCGCGGCGCAGGCTGCTGGCCTGCCGGGACGACCAGCGATGTCGGCTGGCAGCAGCTCCCGCAATCCGCCCCCGCACCCATGGGCATGCTGATGGAGGCTGACAGCATCGTCGTCACCGCCCAGCGTCGCAACGAAGCGATGGCCGACGCACCGATGGCGCTCAAGGCCGTGATGGCGGTTTCCGAAAGCCTGGGCGACCTCAAGCTCTACCGCATCCCGGTACCGGTCACGGTTGCCGCCCGCTCGCAGAAGCAGGTCGCGTTCCTGCAGAAGGAGCGCGTTCAGGGCGTTCTCGCTTACCACTCGCGGGTCAATGACGACGAGCCGGGCCAGCCCGGAATGCTTTTCCGCTTCCGCAACCGCAAGGCCGACGGTCTCGGCGATCCGCTGCCCGCGGGCAAGGCGGTGATCTATCAGGAAAGCCCGGTGGGCCGCATGGTTGTCGGCGAGGCCTCCACGCCGGACAAGGCCGTGGACGAGGAAGTCGAGCTGACATTCGGCGAGCCCGCCAACGTCACCCAGGAGGTCGTCACCCAGCGCAGCGAGGATGGCAGGCGGGGCGACCACACGGTCACGATCCGCAACGCCAACCCGTTTCCGGTGCGCTATGAGATCGATTTCCCCACCGGCGGCAGGAATTTCACGGTTCCCGGCAAGCTGCTCGCCAAACCCGGCAAACGCGTGTGGGCGGTGTCGATCCCTGCCAACGGCACGCGAAAGCTCTCATACCGCTCCACCGCCATCGAATAATCCTCCAGACCCCTTGGCCTCGCGCGCTTCAGCGCATATCGAGTGACTGGAATCGCGATCGGACGAGGGAGAGATCATGGCCAAGTTCACCAGTGCACAGGCAGCCGATGTCGCCGCCATCCAGCAGGTCATCAACGAGTGGGGCGACGAGCTCGACCGGAACGACGGTCTCAAGCTGGCCGAGGCCGATGTGCTGACAACGGACTGCCGCTACAACGTCGGCGGTGAATGGCGCGAGGGGCTGGCCGGGGCCGCGAAGTTCTATGCCGACCGCAAGGTAAGGCTCGCAGCGGCGGGCGGCGTGCCGGTGATGCGGCACCTGATGATGAACTACAAGGTCAGGTTCACCGGCGAAACCACCGCCGAAGCCGACTTCATGCTGCTGTTCTTCGCCGCCGTCGGCACCCCGCCGTTCGACACCTGCGATCCCGCCGCCGTCGCCGAAGTGCGCATGGAAATGCGCCGCGAGGGCGACGGGCACTGGCGGATCGCCTCGTTCGACAGCGGGCAGACGTTCCGGCGGGTTTGAGCCGATCCGTTCATTTGCGGTAAGGAATCAACTTCTAGCATTTGCTGACCGGCTCTGGCCCGCAAGGCCTGAGCGATAGGAGACCGCATGCGCCGATTTCTGACTGCCGCCCTGGCCGCCCTCGCCCTCAGCGCCTGCGCCGTCCAGCCGCCCGCCCCACTCGCCAGCGCGCCCGCGCCCGCTGCATCTCCTGCTCCCGCGCCGCTGGCCGAGCTGGTCAAGGCGGTGGACATCCCTTACGAAAGCTTCACTCTCCCCAACGGCCTCGTCACCCTGATCCACACCGACCGCAAGGCGCCGATTGTCGGCGTAACACTCTATTACCGGGTCGGATCGAAGCACGAACCGAAGGGCAAGACCGGCTTCGCCCATCTCTACGAGCACCTGTTCTTCGGCGGCTCGGAAAACGTGCCCAGTTTCGACGTGCCGCTGGAGGCCGCGGGCTCCACCCCGACCAACGGTTCGACCTGGTACGACCGCACCAACTACGTCGAAACCGTGCCCAAGGGCGCGCTCGATCTGGCGCTGTTCATGGAAAGCGACCGCATGGGGCATCTGCTCGGCGCGGTCACCGGCGACAAGCTCGACAAGCAGCGCGGGGTTGTCCAGAACGAAAAGCGCCAGGGCGACAACGACCCCTATGGGCTGATGGGCTATGCCATCGGCGAAGGGCTGTTCCCCGTCGGCCATCCCTATCGCCACGCCACGATCGGCTCGATGGCCGATCTCGACGCGGCCAGCCTGGCCGATGTGCGCCAGTGGTTCCGCGACAATTACGGTCCCAATAATGTCGTGCTCGCACTGGCCGGCGATATCGACACGGCGACTGCCCGGCCCCTCGTGGAAAAATGGTTCGGCGGCATCCCGCGCGGGCCGCAAGTGGCCGGGGTGCAGGCCGCGCCGGTCACCCTCGCGGCCCCGGCTGCCCGCGAGATGACCGATCAAGTTCCGGTTACCCGGATAACCCGCAACTGGAGCGGACCGGGGCTCAATGACGCAGACGCACCGGCGCTCGACGTCGCCATGCGGGTGCTGGGCGGGCTGTCGAGCTCGCGGCTCGACAATGCGCTGGTACGCGGCGAGAAGCTGGCGGTCGCGGTCACTGCCAGCGCCCAGACCTTCGAGCAGATCGGTTTCCTGCAGGCGACCATGGATATCAAGCCGGGCACCGACCGGGCAGCGGCAGAGAAGCGCTTCGACGAGATCGTCGCGCAATATATCGCCGAGGGCCCCAGCGACGACGAAGTCCGCCGTGCCGCGACCGGCGCGGTCGCCGCCCAGATCGGCGCGCTGGAGGCCGTCGGCGGCTTCGGCGGCAAGGGCGCAACATTGGCCGAGGGGCAGGTCTTTTCGGGCGATCCGGCGAAGTACAAGACCGATCTCGCCCGCATCGCCGCGGTCACCCCCGCCGAAGTGCGCGCCGCGATGCAGCGCTGGCTGACCCGGCCGGTGTTCTCGCTGGCGGTCGTGCCGGGGACGCGCACCGAAAAGGGCGAGTCCATGGGCGGCTGGGGCGACGAGACGGCGACGCCGCCGCCCGCACCTGCCAGCAAGCGCCCCGCCCCGCGACTAGCTGCGGGACCGAAGCGCGTTGCGCCGCCAATCGCTCCGGTCGCCAGCCTCGCCTTCCCCGCGGTCGAACGCGCCGCGCTGTCCAACGGCATTCCCGTCGCGCTGGCCCGCCGCACCGCCGTGCCGATGGCAATTGTCAGCCTCGAATTCGACGCGGGCTATGCCGCCGACGCGCTCGATACGCCGGGCACCCAGTCGCTGATGCTCGGCATGCTCGACGAGGGCACGACAAGCCGCAACGCCACCCAGATCGCCGAGGAGCAGGAACGGCTCGGGGCCAGCATCGGCATCGGCGGCGGCACCGATGCCAGCACGGTCACGCTCTCCGCACTGACCGCCAATCTCGCCCCCTCGCTGGCGCTGATGGCGGACTTGGTGCGCAATCCGGCCTTCGATCCCGGCGAAGTGGCGCGGGTTAAGGACCAGCAGCTCGCCAGCCTCGCCCAGACATTGTCGAGCCCGCGCGCGCTGGCGGCGCGCGAGCTGAACCGGCTGCTGTTCGGCAGTCATCCCTATGGCCAGCCGGGCGACGGCCTGGGCGATGCAGGATCGCTCGCCGCGCTGACCCCGGCGGACTTGCGCGCCGCGCATGACGAATGGCTGCGGCCCGATCTCGCCCGCATTACGGTGACCGGCGATGTGGCCATGGAACAGCTGCTGCCGCTGCTGGAGGCGGCATTCGGCAAGTGGCAGGCCCCGGCGGCAGCCAGGCCGGTCAAGGACCTCGCCGCCGCGATCCCCGCGCCGCGCCCGCGCATTGTCCTGATCGACCGGGCCAATTCGCCGCAATCGGTGATCTATGCCGGCAAGGTGCTGGCGCTCACCGGCCGGACACCCGGACTGGAGGCGCTCGATCTCGCCAACGAGGTGCTCGGCGGCAGCTTCCTGTCGCGGCTCAACCTCGATCTGCGCGAGGACAAGGGCTGGAGCTACGGCGTCTCCAGCGCAGTGCGCAATCCCATGGGCCCGCGCAGCTTTGCCGTGGCCGCCCCGGTCCAGGCCGACCGCACCGGCGATGCGATCCGGGCGATCCTCGCGCAGATCAAGGCCTTCCCGGCGGCGAAACCGGTCAATCCCGAGGAGCTGAACCGCGTCACCGACGGCAACATCCGCGGTCTGCCCAACCAGTTCGAAACCAACGGTCAGGTGCTCGGCGCGATTGTCCAGAACCAGCGCCTCGGCCGGCCCGACGACTATTACGCCACCCTCCCCGGCCGCTACCGCGCGATCGACGGCAAGGCGCTCGATGCAGCGGCGCGGGCTTACCTGCAAGCCGATGGCCTGACCTTCGTGGTGGTGGGCGACCGCAAAGCGGTCGAGCCGCAGCTCATGGGCCTGGGATTACCCGTGGAATTCGCCCCCGCACCGGCGCCGCCAGTTGACAGCGCCGCGAAGTAAGTCAGAACGGGCTTGAGGATATCTCAGGAGGAAACCATGTCCGTTGCCGGCACTTACGACGTCACAATCAAGACCCCGATGGGCGACCAGAAGGGCAAGCTCTCGGTCGAGGTCAGCGGCGACAGCTTCACCGGCAAGGTGACGAGCGACATGATGGGATCGATGGACATCGCCGGCGGCAAGGTCGCGGGCAACACGCTCACCTGGACGATGGACATGAAAGTGCCGATGCCGATGACGCTGGAAGGCGAGGCTACGGTGGACGGCGATGCCATCACCGGTGCGGTGAAGGCCGGCGCGTTCGGTTCGATGGCATTGTCGGGGACGCGGGCGGGGTGAATTCGGCTCCCGGCCCTATGAGACAGTGATAGCCTCGCCAGTTTCCGGAACTGGCACCGGCTCACCGAACGGCACCACCTTGATCGCCGCATAATCCACCCCCTGCGGGTCAGCATAGCAATGGATGCGGCGGCCTTCGACGTCGACTACCCAATAGTGGCGGATGCCCGAGGAGGCATAGTCTATGCGCTTGGGGCCAAGGTCTCCAGCGAGGGTCGAACCGGCGATCTCTACGGCGAGAAGAATGTCGGCGGGGATTAACTGCTTGCGATCGCCGATGTCCCTATCGACCACAGCGATGTCGGGCGCGCGGACATTGCTGTCATCGAACAAGGTTATGATATCGCCGAAAATTTCGAAATCCGACAGTCTGACATAGGCATTGCCCAACAGACGTCCCAAGAGCCATTAGGAGCTCGCCCGTGTTTGGTATTCGATGGTGCCATCTCGATCAAGCACTCCATCGAACAGCTCGACATGGGAATCACCGAAAATATTTGCATCGACCATCCGCAGATAGTCGGTCGCGCTAACAGCGATAGGGCTGCTGGCCCACTACGGGCGGGATGACGGACATCTTGTTCATCGAGGCCGATATTACTTGCACGGCAGCCAAAGCCCGGCTGGTCGCAAATGCTATCCGCCCAACCCCTTCTTCACCGCCTCGTTCACCACCTGCGGGTTGGCCTTGCCCTGCATGGCCTTCATCGTCTGGCCGACGAAGAAGCCGAACAGGGCTTCCTTGCCGCCGCGATACTGTTCGACCTTGTCGGCGTTGTCGGCCAGCACCTTGGCCACTGCCGCTTCGATAGCGCCGGTGTCGGAGGTCTGCTTGAGGCCCTCGCGTTCGACAATCGCCGCAGCGCCGTCGCCGCTCTCCAGCATCTTCTCGAACACCTGCTTCGAGATCGTGCCCGAGATCGTACCGTCCGCCACCAGGGCCAGCAGTTCTGCCGCCTGCGCCGGAGTGACCGGGGAATCCTCGAGGCTCTTGCCCAGCCGGTTAAGCGCGCCGAACAGTTCGGAAGTCAGCCAGTTCGCCGCCTGCTTGGCGACATCTGCCTCGGGCTTGTTCTGCCGCTCGGCGGCAGCCGACAGCAGCCGCTCGAACCAGCGCGCGGTTTCGGCTTCGGCGGTAAGTATCTCGGCGTTGTAGGGCGACAAGCCCAGCGCAGTTTCATACCGGTGGCGCTTGGCGTCGGGCAGCTCGGGCAGGCTGGCGCGGCATTCGGCGAGGAAGTCGTCGTCGAGCTCCAGCGGCAGCAGGTCGGGATCGGGGAAGTAGCGGTAATCGTGCGCGTCTTCCTTGCTGCGCATCGAGCGGGTTTCGCCCCGGTCGGGATCGTAGAGCCGGGTTTCCTGCACCACCTTGCCGCCGTCCTCGATCAGATCGACCTGGCGGCGGGCCTCGCCTTCGACCACGGCCATGACGAAGCGCACCGAGTTGACGTTCTTGGTTTCGGTGCGCGTGCCGAACGGTTCGCCCGGCCTGCGCACGCTGACATTGACGTCGGCGCGCATCGAGCCTTCCTCCATGTTACCGTCGCAACTGCCGACATAGCGAAGGATCGTGCGCAGCTTGCGCAAATAGGCCCCGGCCTCGGCGGGCGAGCGCATGTCGGGGCGGCTGACGATCTCCATCAGGGCGACGCCCGAGCGGTTGAGATCGACGTAGGACATGGTCGGATGCTGGTCGTGCATCAGCTTGCCGGCGTCCTGCTCGACATGGATGCGCTCGATCCCGACGGTCTTGGTCGAGCCTTCGGGATCCTTCTCGTCGAGAATGATGTCGATCCGGCCCTCGCCCACCAGCGGATGGTAAAGCTGGCTGATCTGATAGCCCTGCGGCAAGTCCGCGTAGAAGTAGTTCTTGCGGTCGAACCGGCTCCATTTGTTGATCGGCGCGTCGATCGCCATGCCGGTGCGCACCGCCTGGCGGATGCATTCGCGGTTCGGCACCGGCAGCATGCCGGGCATGGCGGCATCGACGAGGCTGACCTGCGCATTTGGCTCCGCGCCGAACTCGGTGGCGGCGCCGGAGAACAGCTTGGACTGCGAGACGACCTGGGCGTGGACTTCGAGGCCGATCACGACCTCCCATTCGCCGGTGGCGCCATGGATGCGGTAGGGGGTTTCGGTCATGCGGGGGCGATAGGCAAAACGCGCGCCGCTGAAAAGGGGGGACGTCACCGCTGCCAGGCGGGTTCGCATCGTTGCCAAGGGCAGCACCCGATCATATAGCTGCGAAAATCCATTGTAACGTGAGGGGTTTGGCTTGGACCGATCGATCCTGATCCGGCTATTCGGTTACCGCGCAGCATTCCTGCACGGCGACTGCCTGATGCTGGACCGCTGGAAATTCGTGAAGCGGCATCTGCCGCGCACCGCGAACGGCGAGAGCGTGTTCGATGTCGGTTGCGGTAGCGGAGCCTTCAGCATCGGCCTTGCCAAGCGAGGCTATCGCGTCACGGGACTGAGCTGGGACGAGCACAACCAGACAGTCGCCAGCGAACGCGCGGCGCTGGTCCGGACCAGCGCCGAGTTCCCGATCGGCGATGCGCGCCTGCTCGACACGATGGACGAGCACAATGCTCCCTACGACTACGTCCTCTCGTCTTGAAAACATTCGAGTCACATCATCGACGACCGCAATCTGTTGCCCGACCTCGCCGCCTGCTCTGAAGCCGGGCGGCTTGCCGATGCTGTCCACCCCGAATAAGGACTATCGCGCAATCACTCTGCCGATGATTTCGGCCCGTTCTAGCCAATCGAGGCTGGCTGGCACGTGCGTCGCGGCTACACGCAACGCGATGCTGCAAGAACTGTGCGAACAGGTCGGGTTGAGGGTGGACAATTTGTGGGTCTTGCAGCGGCTTTTTCAGGCCAGAAGCTCACCTGGCCGCTGCGCAAGGCGGGCTTCGCCGCTGGCTGCTGATCCTGCCGCTGCGGGTCTTGCCCCTGCTTTTCGATCGGCTGATCGCCAGGTTAACCCACTATCCCGACTACAGCGTGACACTGGTCGCATTCAAGCCGCGCTTCGGCTGAACCGGAATGCAAGTCACCACCACCGCGCCGGTCTGGCCGCGAAACCAGCCCGCTGCTCGATTGCCAGCCCCGCATTCAGCACGCCCTGCTCGTCGAACGGTCGTCCGATCAGCTGCAAACCCAGCGGCAGCCCTTCGCGGTTGAGCCCGGCAGGCACCGACATCGCCGGCAGCCCGGCCAGCGAGGCGGGAACCGAGAACACGTCGTTGAGATACATCTCCAGCGGATCGGCGCTCTTCTCGCCCAGGGCAAAGGCGGCGCTGGGGGCGGTCGGCGCGAGGATCATGTCACACTCGGTAAAGGCGTTCTTGAAGTCGTGGCTGATCAGCGTGCGGACCTTTTGCGCCTGGGTGTAATAGGCGTCGTAGAACCCCGCCGAGAGCACATAGGTGCCGATCAGGATGCGGCGCTTCACTTCCGCGCCGAAACCGGCGGCGCGGGTGGCGGCGTACATATCCTGTAGCCCCGCGCCGTCGGGCAGGTCGCGCAGGCCATAGCGCACCCCGTCATAGCGGGCGAGGTTCGAAGAGGCCTCGGCGGGGGCGATGATGTAATAGCAGGGCAGCGCATACTTGGTGTGCGGCAGGCTGATGTCGATGACCTCGGCCCCGGCGTCCTTCAGCCAGGCGATGCCCTGTTCCCAGCTGGCGGAGACTTCATCGTCCATGCCGTCGAGCCGGTATTCGCGCGGAATACCGACCTTCTTGCCCGTGAGATCGGCGCTGAGCCCCGCTTCCCATGCGGGCACCGGCATGTCGAGGCTGGTCGCATCCTTGGCATCGAAGCCGGCCATGACTTCGAGCATGATCGCACAATCGCGCACGTCGCGCGCCATCGGTCCGGCCTGATCGAGCGACGAGGCGAAGGCGACGATGCCCCAGCGCGAGCAGCGCCCATAGGTCGGCTTGATGCCCGAGATGCCGGTGAAAGCCGCCGGTTGCCGGATCGAGCCGCCGGTGTCGGTGCCGGTCGCCGCCGGGCACAGCCGCGCTGCGACCGCTGCGCTCGATCCGCCGGAGGAGCCGCCGGGCGCAAGCGCCGCATTTCCGCCGTCGTTCCTGCGCCAGGGCGAGATGACATTGCCGAAATGAGAGGTCTCGTTCGACGAGCCCATGGCGAACTGGTCAAGATTGAGCTTGCCCAGCATCCCCGCGCCCGCGTCCCACAGCTTCTGCGAGACGGCGCTTTCATACTCGGGGGTAAAACCTTCGAGAATGTGGCTGGCGGCTGTGGTCTGGACGCCCTTGGTCGCGAACAGGTCCTTCATGCCGATGGGGACACCGGCCAGCTTGCCCAGCACCCTGCCTGCGGCACGGTCCGCATCGACCCTGGCAGCGGCTTCCAGCGCACGTTCGGGCGTGGCGACGATGAAGGCATTGAGTGCAGCTTGCGCGGCGGCAACATTGGCGTTGAACGCCTCGGCGACTTCGATGGCCTTGAAGTCGCCCTGAGCGACGCCGGAGCGGATCGCGGCGACGGTGAGGTCGGTGAGTTCCCCGCTCATCTAACTACTCCCGTCACCCCGGACTTGATCCGGGGTCCCGCTGTTTCTGCGCCGCCCAAGAAAGCGGGACCCCGGATCAAGTCCGGGGTGACGGGTCTGGTTGTCAGCGGGACAAACACTATTCAATCACCTTGGGCACGCCGAAGAACCCGTGTTCGGCCGCCGGGGCATTGGCCAGCACCGCGTCGCGCTTGCCGCCTCCGGTCAATGGATCGGCGTTGATGACGTCATCGCGCAGGCGCAAGTGATTCTCGATCACCGCGGTCATCGGCTCGATGCCGGTGACGTCGACCTCGCCGAGCTGTTCGACCCAGGCGAGAATGCCGTTGAGTTCGGGCACCATGCCCGCGATCTCGGCCTCGCTCAGTTTCAGGCGGGCCAGCGCGGCGATCTTGGCCACGGTGGCGGTATCGACCGACATTGCTCTCGTCCTTACTGCTGCGGAACCGCGCCCGGCGGCATACCCTGCGGCATTCCGGGGGGAGGACCGCCCGGCCCGCCCGGTCCGCCTTGCTGTTGCTGCATCTGCTGCATCATCCGCTGCTGCTCCTCGATTTCGGCGCGGCTGCGGAAATCGAGCAATTCGATCTCGAACGTCAGGTCGGTATTGGGCGGAATGTCGCCGGCCTGCTTGTCGCCATAGGCCAGCTCGGAGGGGATCTGCACCTTGTACTTGCCGCCGCGCTGCATCTGCTCAAGCGCCTTGGTGAAGCCGGGAACCACGCCTTCGAGCGGGAATACAGCCTTCTCCTGCTGATCGAACACCTTGCCGTCGGGCAGCGTGCCCTTGTAATTGATCAATGCGACATCGGCCCGCGTCGGGCTCTCGCCCTTGCCCGCCAACAGCGTCTCGACATGAACCGAAGGCGGCATCGAGGCCCAGGCAATCCCGCCCGCGGCCAGCGCCAGCGCGGCTACGCCCAGCCACAGCTTGCCGATCGAACCCTTGGCGATCGGCTGGAGGGGAACGCGGGTGATATCGGTCATCGCGGAATCCTGATCCTGAATTGAAAAGGGCGCGGATTGCGCCGCGCCCTCATGGCCTAAGCGGCCAGCGGTCCCGGATCAAGTCCGGGATGACGCCGATAGCCCCTACTTGATACCGTCCCGCTCCATCCGCTTGCGCTCCATCTTGCGGGCGCGGCGGACGGCTGCGGCCTTTTCGCGGGCGCGCTTCTCGGAGGGCTTTTCGTAGTGACGGCGCAGCTTCATCTCGCGATAGACGCCCTCGCGCTGAAGCTTCTTCTTCAGGGCACGAAGGGCCTGGTCGACATTGTTATCGCGGACCATAATTTGCATAAAAAGCCAAACCTCACAAACGAAGCCGCAGAACCCCGCCTGCATCGCGGGGGAGACAGCTTGAACTGAACGCAAAACACCGTCCGAATCCCCAAGGGACCGGCGCGAATGACGGGCCGCTAGCAAAGCGCGGGGGGTATGGCAATCCCGAACCTTCCTTTCCCGTGCTTCGGCTCCACTCCCCCTCGCGGCGCAGGAGCGGCTTTCCTATCGATGCTTCCCCGTCTAATGCGCCGAACATGAATGCGCCCACCTTCCTCGCCTCCTCGCTCTACGTCGCCCTTGGCGGCGGCATTGGGGCGTGGTTGCGCTTTGTGGCGGGGCGGCTGATCGCTTCCACCACCTTTCCCTTCGCCACTCTCGCCGTGAATGTCGTGGGCAGCTTCGCCATGGGCCTGCTGGCGGGATGGCTGGCGCGGCAGGGGGGGAACGAAAGCGCGCGGTTGCTGCTGGGTGTGGGCGTGCTGGGCGGTTTCACCACGTTCTCGGCCTTCAGCCTCGAGATCGTGCAGCTTGCCCAGCGCGGCGCATTCGCCAGCGCCGCGACCTATGCTGCGCTTTCTCTGGCGGGCGGCGTGCTGGGCCTGATCGCCGGCCTGGCCATCGTGGGGCCCGCCACATGAACTCCACTGACAGCGCTCCGGGCGATAAGGTTCGTCAATTCACCGTCCAGGCCGACGACGACGGCGTGCGGCTCGATCGCTGGTTCAAGCGTCACCTGCCGCAGGTCGGCTTCGCCACCGTCAGCCGCTGGGCGCGCACCGGGCAGATCCGCGTGGACGGCAAACGCGCCAGCCCCGAAGACCGGTTGACCATCGGCCAGGTTCTGCGCGTGCCGCCGGGAGGGACGACACCCGAACGCAAGGGCCCCGCCCCGCGCAAGGAACTGACCCCGGCGCAGATTGCCCAGGCCGAGGCGATGGTGCTGACCCAGGACCGCGCCGCCATCGTGCTCAACAAGCCGCCGGGCCTGGCAACGCAAGGCGGCAGCGGCACCAAGGAGCATGTCGACGGGCTGCTCGATGCCTTTGCGCCGGAAGGTCCGAGGCCCCGCCTGGTCCACCGGCTCGACAAGGACACCTCCGGCGTCCTGCTGATCGCCCGAACGCCCGGATCGGCCGCCTTCTTCTCGAAGCGCTTCTCCACCCGATCTGCACGCAAGATCTATTGGGCGCTGGTCGCGGGGGTGCCGGCTATCGAGGACGGCCTGATCGAACTGCCCCTTGCCAAGCAGCCCGGCAGCGGCGGCGAGAAGATGATGGTCGATGAGTCGGAACACGGCCAGACCGCCCGCACCCGCTACCGGGTGATCGATCAGGCGGGCAACCGCACCGCCTGGGTCGAACTGCAACCGCTGACCGGCCGCACCCATCAGTTGCGCGTCCACATGGCGGCGATCGGCCATCCGATAGTGGGCGACGGCAAATATGGCGGGCAGGATTCCTTCCTGACCGGGAGCATCAGCCGCAAGATGCACCTCCATGCCCGCCGCCTGATCATCGATCACCCCGACGGCACGCCGCTCGATGTCGTCGCCCCGCTGCCCGATCATTTCGCCGCCTCGATGCAGCAGCTGGGTTTCGACGAGGCCGCTGCCGAATTCTCTGCCCGAACCTGTGAAAGTTCCGGAGCGCGAGGCGAAGAAGACCGCCGCCAAGGCCCATGCCAAGCAATACCGCAAGGAACGGCGCGGCGAGCGGCGCGGTCGCAAGAGCGGCGAGCGCGGGCCGGCTGGGAAGGCTCCGGGCAAGGCTCCTGGCAAGCCGGTGGTGAAGACTGCCGGAAAGGCGGCGAAACCGGCGCGCAAGCCCGCAATCAAACCCGCTCCGGCAAGGCCCAAGCGCTGATGCCGCGGCCCAATTCGGTCAAACTGGCCGTGTTCGACTGCGACGGCACGCTGATCGACGGCCAGGCGAGCATCTGCGACGCCATGGAGCGCGCCTTCGCCGAACATGGCCTGCCCCGGCCCTGGCGCAACGACGTGCGCCGTGCGGTCGGGCTCAGCCTGCCGCTAGCGATCCGCGAGCTGCTGCCCGAGGCGCGCGATGCGGTCCACCTCGAAATTGCCGAAAGCTACAAGCGGCATTTCCGCGCCGCGCGCGAGGCAGGGCAATTGCAGCAGCCGCTGTTCGACGGGATCGCGCCCTTGCTTGACGCGCTTGCGCGAGGCCGGCTGGCTGCTCGGCGTCGCCACTGGCATGTCGGATCGCGGGCTTGGCCACTGCCTCGCCATGCATGGCCTGACCGGCCACTTCGTCACCCTGCAAACCGCCGACCGCCACCCCTCCAAGCCGCATCCCGCCATGCTGGAGGCGGCGCTGCTCGAGGCTGGCGCCGATCCTGCGGAGGCCGTGATGATCGGCGACACGGTGTTCGACATGGCCATGGCCCGCGAGGCCGCCGTGGGTGCAATCGGCGTCGATTGGGGTTACCACGAGCGCGCGGAACTGGAAGCGGCCGGCGCACAATTCGTCGCCGCCGATCCCGCCGGACTAGGGGAGTACCTGCTGCGATGATCGACGATCCCAAACGCCCGGCCAATCTGGCGAACGACGACGCGCTGGCGAAAAAGCGCTTCATGGCGATTCAGGCGATGCGGTTCATGGGCGCAGGCCTCGTAATCCTGGGCATTGCCATCGTCGGCGGCAAGATCGACCTGCCTGCCATCGCGGGTTATCTGATTATTGGTGTGGGCATTGTCGACGCGCTCTACATGCCGACTGTCCTCGCACGACGCTGGAAAACGCCTCTTAAATGAGACACTCGGCCCAATGAAGCGCTTCTACAAGGCCGTGACTGTCGAGGCGGGCGCGGGGGGCTGGCGCGTGCTGCTCGATGGCCGCGCGATCAAGACGGCTGCGGGCGCGGCGCAGGTCGCGCCAGGCGCGGCGATCGCCGAGGCGCTGGCGGCGGAATGGGCGAGCCAGGGCGAGGAAATCGATCCCGACACCTTCAAACTGCGCCACCTCGCCGACTATGCGATCGACATCGCCACCCCGGACCGCGCGGCGGTGATCCGCGCAGTGCTGGCTTTCGGCGAGACCGACACGCTGTGTTATCGCGCCGAACCGGACGAGCCGCTGCACGCCCGCCAGCTGGAGGTATGGGAACCGCTGTTGCAGGCGGCGGAGCACCGCTGGGACGTCCATTTCGAGCGCATCGGCGGCGTGATCCACCGCCCGCAGCCCCCGGCCACGCTCACAAGGATGGCGGCGGCGCTGGCGGCTCTCGACGCTTTCGACCTGGCGGCGCTGCACATGACGGCGAGCCTTGCCGCTTCGCTGGTCATCGGTCTGGCGGCAATCGTGCCCGGTGCCGATGCGGAGGCGCTGTGGGACGCCGCCAATCTGGAGGAAGACTGGCAAGCCGAGCTGTGGGGCAAGGACGCCGAGGCCGAGGCACTGCGGGCGCGGAGGCTGGCGGATTTTTCGGCGGCGATGCGGTTTGCCGGGCTGGTTGCCTGCGGTTCTTAAGGCCCTTGTTTCAATGCCTAATTGAGGGATTAATCAGACAGGCTCCAATTAAAAAGGAGCCCTCGGGTGTATCAATCTCTCCGCCTCAAACGCAAAATCGCAGCATGTGCACGCGTTGAAAATTGCACCATTCCACATTCGAAGAGCAAGGCAAAACCTACCCCACCCAGTCCGCCACCTGCGCCGCCACCTGGTTCGCCGCTCGGTTGAGCGCCGGTGCCACGCTCTCCGCGCTCGCCGAAATCCCCGGCACAACCGCCTCGAACCGCCGCGCTTCCACGCCGCCCTTGCCGTCCTCGCGCAGCGCGTCGTAGCGCACCACCACCGACTGGCTGCGGGCGTCGTAGCCCATGTCGATCAGGCGGCCCGAGAGAGTCACCTTGCTGCCGGTAACATCGTCGTTCGCCTCGAACACCAGCCGCTGGCCCCTGGCGCGGATGGTTTCGGCGAGGAGGTGGCGGAACAGGCGGGCGGGGCGCTCCACCCAGGAAACATCGGCCAGATAGGCGATCCGCGCGTCATCGACCTGCACCGGCACCCGCAGCACATCGAGCCGGCGGTCGGCCTGGGGATCGAGCACGACCAGCGCCTCGCCAATGCTGCCCCCGGCCATCGGCCCGGCGCTGGCACTCTTGTCCGCAGTCAGCCCGATCAGCATCTTGGGCGCCTTGCCGCCGAGGCTGACACAGCCGCCCAGCAGGGCCAGCGCGGCAAGCACTGCCCCTTTGCGCACCCAGCGCGTCATCCTGCCCCCCATCCGCTTCTCGTTCATGGCTTGTAATCCGGCAATTTCGAGCCGCCGGTCAAGGCGCCCGCGCCCTGCTCGTCGATCTTCTCGGTAATATTGCGCAGCGAGCGCGTTGTCGCGCGCAACTCGCGCAGCGCCGCTTCGGCATCGGGAAGCGTCGAGGCGGAGAGCTGCCGCGCTGCGGGGCGGGCGTCGCTCAGCGTCGCCTTGAGCTCGTCGGCGGCCGATTGCGCCGAACCGAGCGCGGTGCGCAATTGCCGGGTCAGCGAATCGCCCTCAGCGCCCAGCAGTTTATCCGCCGAACCCGCCACCTTGTCGAAACTGGCCAGCGTCTGGCTCGCCTGGCGCAGCGTCGCCTGCAATTCGGCAAGTGCCGGTTTCAACTGCGGCGAAGCATCCGCGAGATGGCCGGTGAATTTCTCGGTATTGGCGAGAAGCCCCTTGATCGAGGCCTGGTTCTCGTCCGAAAGCAGGGTGTTCAGCCGCTCGCTCAGTGTCGCCAGACGGTCGAGCAGGATCGGCGCAGAGTTGAGGATCGCGCCGAGGCCGCCGCGCTTGGTCGGGATCACCGGCACGCCTTCGGGGCACAGCGCCTCCGGGTTTTCCTCCGGGCAGGCGATCGGGGGTGCGCCCTTGACCGCGCCTTCGAGCAGAATGTCGCCGGTTCCGGTAAAGCTGCTCTGCATCGTCGCGGTGGTGCCGATCAGGATCGGCACCTTCTTTTCGACGCTGATCCGCACTTTCACGAAACTCGGATCCTTGTGCCAGAGTTCGATGTCGTCGATCTTGCCTACCGGCACCCCGGAAAACGTCACTTTCGACCCCTTGGCGAGGCCGTTGACCGACTGGCTGAAAAAAATGTCGTAGCGCTTCTGATCGCCCTGGTTCAGCCGGGCGATCCAGATGAAGAACGCAGCCAGCCCTGCGAGCAAGGCCAGCGTCACCGCCCCGACAAATACATGGTTGGCCCTGGTTTCCATTGTACCGACCTATGCCCCCGCTTGCCCCGGCTTGTCCATTCCGTTGATGTCATGGGCTTTGGCGCGATCCATCGACGCCTTGGCCGCCCGCCCCCGGGGACCGTTGAAATATTCCTGGATCCACGGATGATCCAGCGCCAGCAATTCCGGGATCGTGCCCACGGCGATGACCTTGCCGTCCGCCAGCACCGCAACCCTGTCGCAGATCTCGTAAAGCGTATCGAGATCGTGGGTGATCAGGAACACAGTCAGCCCCAGCGTCGCCTGCAATTCGCGGGTCAGCAAGTCGAAGGCGGCGGCGCCGATCGGATCGAGGCCGGCGGTCGGCTCGTCGAGAAACAGCAGTTCCGGATCGAGCGCCAGCGCCCGCGCCAGGCCGGCGCGTTTCTTCATCCCGCCGGAGAGCTCAGATGGATATTTGAAAGAGGCTTCCTCGGGCAGGCCGGATATCTTCACCTTGAAGCGGGCGATCTCCTCGCGCAGGTTATCCCCGATTTCCGGATAGAATTGCCGCAGCGGCACTTCGACATTCTCTTCCACCGTCAGTGTGGAGAACAGCGCCCCGCCCTGAAACAGCACGCCCCAGCGCGACCGGATGTCGATCTCGTCCTGCTCGGTGCCGTTGTGGATCGATCGGCCGAGCACGGTGATCTCGCCCTCGTCCGGTGTCTGCAAGCCGATTATCGAGCGCATCAGCACCGATTTGCCGGTGCCCGAGCCGCCGACGACGCCGAGGATTTCCCCGCGCCGCACCTGCAGCGACAGGTCCTCGTGAATCACATGCTCGCCGAAGCTGTTGCGCAGCCCTTCGACGACGATCGGGAAGTCGGGATCGTAGTCCGCGCTCATCCCCAGCCCACTTCGCTGAAGAATATGGCGAAAAAGGCATCCAGCACGATCACCATGAAGATCGCCGCGACCACCGCATTGGTCGTGCGCAGGCCCACTTCCTCGGAGTTCGATTTGACCTGCATACCATTATAGCAGCCCGCAACGGCGATGATCAGGCCGAACACCGGCGCCTTGATGATCCCGACCCAGAAGTCGTGGATCGGCACCACTTCCTGGATGCGGGTCAGGAAGGTGAAGAAGGGAATATCGAGCTGCAGGGTCGAAATCACCGCGCCGCCGACGATGGCGCACAACGCCGCAAAGAAACCGAGCAATGGCATCATCAGCATCGACGCCAGCACCCGCGGCACCACCAGCGCCTCCATCGGCGAAACCCCGATGGTGCGCATGGCATCGACTTCCTCTGTCAGCTTCATCGTGCCGATCTGCGCCGCAAAGGCCGAACCGGAGCGGCCGGCGACCATGATCGCGGTCATCAGGATGCCCAGCTCGCGCAGCGCGATCCTGCCGGTGAGGTTCACCGTCAGCATCTCGGCGCCGAACTCGCGCAGCTGCACCGCGCCCTGCTGGGCGATGACGATGCCGACCAGGAAGCTCATCAGCCCGATGATGCCGAGCGAGGTCACCCCGACCAGCTCCATCTGGTGAACCAGCGCCTTGACCCGGAAGCGCCCGGGATGGATCAGCACTGCGCCCAGCGACACCACGACGCCGCCCAGAAAGGCGAGCACTTGCACGGTTCCCAGCCCTGCTCCGACGATCCGCGTTCCCAGCCACTCGCTCACCCGCTCCAGCAACGGCGGACGGTGCGATATACTTTCATCGTCGCCCCGCGCCTGACCGACGGCGGCGATCAGCCGGTTCGCCTTGTCGCTGGCCCCGGCGATCGGCGCATTCCAGTCGCGTGAGAAGCGGTATGCAACCCAGGCCCCGGCGGTATCGATATCGGTGACCTGGCTGAGGTCGATCCCCGCCACCGGGATGCCCAGCGCTTCCAGCCGCCGGTCGATATCGCCGATCGACGAGACGCGCAGCGGGCCTGTGAAGGCCACCACACTGGTGCCCCCTTCCCCGGTTTCCAGCGAGAATTCCGCCCAGTCGCGCATGGCGGGGAGTGATGTGCCAAAAAGCGCGCTACGGCAAGGGTGTGGCCGCGCATGGGTTGCGCGCCCGCCGCACCGCTGGCAAAGCCCCGCCCCATGACGCTCAACACATCTGGCAAGCAACTCGACAAGACTTTCGACCCCGCCGCGATCGAGGCGAAGTGGTACGCGCATTGGGAAACGAACGGCCTGTTCCGCCCGGCGCGGCCCGATGCCGTGCCCTTCACAATCGTCAACCCGCCGCCGAACGTGACCGGCAGCCTGCATATCGGCCACGCGCTGGACAATACCTTGCAGGATATTGTGGTGCGCTACGAGCGCCTGCGCGGCAAGGATGCGCTGTGGGTGGTCGGCACCGATCATGCGGGCATTGCAACGCAGATGGTGGTCGAGCGCCAGCTGGAGGCGCAGCAGGACAAGCGCACAAATTACAGCCGCGAGGCCTTCATCGAGAAGGTGTGGGAGTGGAAGGCACGAGAGCGGCGGGACGATCACCGGCCAGCTGCGCCGGCTGGGCTGCTCGATGGACTGGTCGAGAGAGCAGTTCACCATGGACCCGCATTTCACCAAGGCCGTGGTGAAGGTGTTCGTCGAACTCTACAACCAAGGCCTGATCTACCGCGACAAACGCCTGGTGAACTGGGACCCCAAGCTCAAGACCGCAATATCCGACCTTGAGGTCGAGACGCGCGAGATCAAGGGCCACTTCTGGCATTTCCGCTATCCGCTGGCGGATGGGGTGAAGCTGGACAGCGGAGCGGACCATATCGTTGTGGCGACGACGCGGCCCGAGACGATGCTCGCCGATATGGCGGTGGCGGTGAACGCCGACGATCCGCGCTATAAAAGCGTGATCGGCAAGGACATTCTCCAGCCGATCACCGGGCGGCGGTTCAAGGTGGTGGCGGACGAGCACGCCGATCCGGAGCTCGGCAGCGGCGCGGTGAAGATCACCCCGGGGCACGATTTCAACGACTTCGAGGTGGGCAAGCGCGCGGGGTTCAAGCCCGGCGAGATGCTCAACATGTTCGATGCCGAGGCTAAGGTGGTGCAGACTTCGGATGGGCTGATCCCGGAGAAGTATCTCGGCCTCGACCGGTTTGTTGTCCGCGACATGATCGTCGCCGACATGAAGGCGGCGGGCTTCCTCGTCGCCGCACGTGACGAAGGACAAAGAAGGCAACGCTGTCGAGGCCGACGCCGAACCGCGCACGATCCAGACGCCTTATGGCGACCGTGGCGGCGTGGTGATCGAGCCATGGCTGACCGACCAGTGGTATGTCGATGCGGCGACATTGGCGCAGCCGCCGATGCAGGCGGTGCGCGACGGGCGGATCGAGATCGTGCCCAAGACCTGGGAGAAGACGTTCTTCAACTGGATGGAGAACATCCAGCCTTGGTGTGTGAGCCGCCAGCTGTGGTGGGGGCACCGGATACCGGCTTGGTATGGGCCGAAGAAGGCACCCGAGGACGCTTTGACTGACATTTCATGGACGATCGAAGATGTGGTATTTGTCGCCATTGACGAACGGGAACTGCGCCAACAGCTTTCAACTTACTACGGTAGCGACGCTGAATTCATCATTCTCGACTCTGAACAAGAATATCTTGAGTGGGATGAGGCACGGTCCAGCAATCCTCATTTGTTGGGCGAAGACCTTGATAGAATCGAAATTTATCGCGACGAAGACGTCCTCGACACCTGGTTCTCCTCCGCGCTCTGGCCCTTCGCCACGCTCGGCTGGCCGGAGGGAGCGCAGGGGACTGTCCCAAGCGGCGAAGCCGCGCCGTGGACTGTCCCCGAAGCGGGCGGCACGGGCGGTGTTGGCGAAGAGGGGACAGTCCCCAAGCGGGGACAGTCCCTGTTAGACCGCCACTACCCCAATGACCTGCTCATTTCCGGCTTCGACATCCTGTTCTTCTGGTGCGCGCGGATGGCGATGCAGGGGATGCATTTCATGGACGATGTGCCGTGGAAGCGGCTCTACCTGCACGGCCTGGTCCGCGCCGCCGATGGCCAGAAGATGTCCAAGAGCAAGGGCAATGTCGTCGATCCGCTGCTGCTGATCGACGAATACGGCGCCGACGCGCTGCGCTTCTTCATGGCGGCGATGGAGAGCCAGGGCCGCGACGTGAAGATGGATAAGAGCCGCGTCGAAGGCTACCGCAACTTCGCCACCAAGCTGTGGAACGCCGCGCGCTTCTGCCAGTCGAACGGGATCGGGGCCTCGCAGAGCATCGCCGCGCCCGAGGCCACACTGGCGGTGAACAAGTGGATCATCGGCGAGGTGGTCGAGACGCTCGCCGAACTCGACAAGGCCATGGCCGACCTGCGCTTCGATGCTGCGGCGAATGCGATCTACCACTTCGTCTGGGACCAGTTCTGCGACTGGTATATCGAGCTGGTGAAGCCTGTTCTGAGCTCTGAACTTGAAGTGGGCTTCAATGAACTCGGCTAGTTGCAGGTTGGGTGCTCGACCAAATTTTGGTCATGCTGCATCCGTTCATGCCCTTCGTCACTGAGGAGCTTTGGAGCAAACTGGGGGATCGGCCGAACTACCCTCTGATTACGGCAAGCTGGCCTGCGCCAAACGCGCAGGTGGACACAACGGCTAAGCAGGAGGTTGAGTGGCTAATCGCATTGGTCAGCAATATTCGGACTGCACGCAACGAATTGAACGTGCCTCCCGGGCAGCGGTTGATAGGCTTTCTTGAGTTCGAGAATCAGCAGTGTCGAAGAGCTGTTGGTTCGCAATGACGATGCACTGATAGAACTGGCTCGCGTTTCCGTATCAGTCGGTCAAAGGCCGCCGCACAGGCGCGGCTATTTAAGGATCGCCGGTCGGTGGAAGCAGAACTCGTCATCGACACTCGAAGGCTCATCGACATCGCCGCCGAAAAGGCCCGCCTCGCCAAAGCCCTCGAACCCTCCACCAAGGAAGCCAAATCGCTCGAAGGCCGCCTGAACAACCCTGCCTTCGTCGAAAAGGCCAAGCCCGAGGCGGTCGAGAAGGCCCGTGCCGATCACGCCGCGCATCAGGCCGAGGCCGAGCGGCTGGCGGCGGCGCTGGCGCGGTTGGGGTGATGTTAGCTTATGTGCTTCGACAAGCTCAGCATGAGCGGGACTTGGGAATGCCTCAAGCACAAACCCCGCTCAGCCTGAGCCCGTCGAAGGCCGCGCGCTGAGGGTGGCGAAATGCCGCTAACCCTCGCCGCCACCACCCCCGGCGAGCCGGAGATCTTCGCCTCGCTGCAGGGCGAAGGGCCGTCGGCAGGCAAGCCCTCCACATTCATCCGCCTCTCGCGCTGCAACCTCGCCTGCGTGTGGTGCGACACTGCCTACACCTGGCGCTTTACCGGCGACAACCGTCCGCACCGCGACGGCATCGCCTTCGACCGCAAGGCCAACCAGGTGACCCTTTCCGAGACAGAGGCCGCCGCGCGGATCGCCGCGCTGACCCCGCGCCGTCTCGTCATCACCGGCGGCGAGCCGCTGCTCCAGGCCCCCGCCCTCGCCCGCATGATCGCGCTGCTGCCGCAAATGCATATCGAAATCGAGACCAATAGCACCGTCGCTCCGACGCCCGTGCTCGACTGCCAGGTGCACCAGTACAATGTCAGCCCCAAGCTCAGGCATAGCGGCAATCCTGCTGAAATCGCTGTGATTTCCGAACGTCTCGCAGCCTGGTCCGCCAAACCTGAAGCATGGTTCAAGTTTGTAATTTCCGCTCCCGGAGACCTCGACGAGGTTCTTGCCCTCCAGCACGACTACGCCATCCCGAGCACCCGCATTTTCCTCATGCCCGAAGGCCGCGACAGCGATGGGTTGCGCGACCGGTCGCGCTGGCTGGCGCCGCTTTGTGCGGAACACGGATTTTCTCTCTCGGATCGCTTGCATATCCACCTCTATGGCGACACGAGGGGAACGTGACCGAAGCCAACCCCACCGATGAAGTTTCCGTGCCTCCCCAGCCAGCGATGCGCGGCGACCTGACGCAGGGTCCGATCCTGCGCACGCTGGTGATATTCTCGATCCCCACCCTGTTCGCCAATCTGCTGCAAATGCTGGGTGGCACGATCAACACGATCTGGGTTGGCCAATTGCTGGGCGAAGCGGCGCTGGCTGCCACCGCGAACGCCAATATCGTCCTCTTCCTCGGTTTCGCCTTCGTGTTCGGCTTCGGCATGGCGGCGACAGTCAAGGTCGGCACCTATTTCGGTGCGCGCGATATCGAGGCGGCGCGCAGGGTGTTCGGCACCGGCACGGGATTTTGCGTGGCGCTGTCGCTGGGCGGCGCGGTGGCTGGCTGGTTCTTCGCCGATCCGCTGCTGCATCTGCTGGCGACACCGCAGGCGATCCACCAGCCTGCGCTCGATTATATCAAGGTCAGTTTCGTCTCGATGCCGTTCAGCACGCTGGGCATGATGGTGTCGATGGGCATGCGCGGGGTCGGCGATGCACGCACGCCGTTCTATGCGATGATCGTCTCGACGGTGCTGAGTATCGCGCTCAACCCGCTGTTCATCCTCGGCTGGGGGCCGATCCCGGCGATGGGTATTGCCGGATCGGCGCTGGCCAATGTCGTCGCCAGCATCGGCAGCGCGGTACTGATGATCTGGATTGCCTACCACCGCGATCTGCCGCTGCGACTGCGCGGCAAGCAGTTCGCCTATCTGATCCCCTCGGGCGACGAGCTTAACTATGTCCTCGGCAAGGGGCTGCCGATGGGCGCGCAGATGCTGATCAACTCCTCGGCCGGAGTGATCATGGTCGGGCTGGTCAACCGCGAGGGCATGCTGACCACCGCCGCCTATGGCGCGGTGCTGCAGATATGGAACTACATCCAGATGCCCAGCTTCGCCATCTCGATGGCAGTGAGTGCGATGGTGGCGCAGAATATCGGAGCGGGGCGGCATGACCGGGTCGGGCGGATCACCTGGATCGGCGTGCTGGTGAATTCGTCGGTGACGCTTGTCCTCACCGTGCTGCTGCTCGCCTTCGATGCGCCGCTGCTTGCCTTGTTCCTCGGCGAGGGCAGCGGCGCGATCGCGCTGGCAGAGCGCATGCAGCTGCTATCGACCTGGTCGTGGGTGCTTTCGGGCGTGATGATGATCATGATCGGCACGATGCGCGCCTATGGCGTGGTGATCGTGCCGCTGTTCATCATGTTCGCGTCGCAATATCTCGCACGGCTGGGCTTTTACTACCTGCTCTACCCGGAGATCGGTGCGGACGCGCTGTGGTGGTCCTATCCGTTTGGCGGGGCGGTGTCGGTGCTGCTGACCTGGCTGGCCTATTCCAAGGGCGCCTGGCGGCGTCAGCGTCCGGTCGGCATGACACCCGCGCCGGCAGAGTAAGCCTACCGCCCGTGTGCGCGCCAGCGCTGGACGGTGCGCTCGACCATTTCCTCCTCGCCGCCGGTCTTGGTCCAAAGCTGGGCGAAAGACGGGTCGTCGGAAGCAGGACGCTTGAATTCCTCGAGATCGTCGAAAATCGCGCGGATCGGGATCGAGACGCCCTCGCCGCAGATGATGCATTCGCGGTTGCGAAGCGCCGGGATCGAATCGAGAAAGCCGCGCGCGCCTTCGGGCATCGCCGCCTTGACGAAAGCCTGATCGCGTTCGTTGTTGAGCCGCATCGAGATGATCGTGCCGCACTGCGACAGCACACCTTCGGCCAGATCGGACGGGCGCTGGGTAATTAGCCCCAGCGAAATGCCGTATTTGCGGCCTTCCTTGGCGATACGCGAGAGAATCTTGCCAACCGAAGAGCCGTCGGCATTCTTCTCGTTGGGCACATAGCGGTGCGCCTCTTCGCAGACCAGCAGGATCGGCCGGGTCTGTTCCTCGCGCGACCAGACGGCGAAGTCGAACACCAGCCGGCTGAGCACCGCCACCACGGTCGAAGTCACTTCCGACGGCACGCCGGAAACATCGATGATCGAGATCGGCTTGCCGCGGGCCGGCAGGCGGAAAATCTTGGCGATGAATTCCGCCATGGTGTCGCCGACCAGCATGCCCGAGAACATGAACTGATAGCGCGGATCGCCCTTGAGCTCGTCGAGCTTGGTCTTGATCCGCATATAGGGAGCGGTCGTGGTGGCCTTGTCGAGCTTGCCCATCTCGTTCTGCAGGATCGTCGACAGGTCCGACAGCAGATAGGGAATTGGCGCATCGACCGTGATCTTGCCGAGATTTTCCGCCAGCCGGTTCTTCATCCGCGCCTGCAGCAGGCATTTGGCGAGGATTTCGGCGTCTTCCTGGAAATTGTCGCCCGACGAGGTGAGCAGGACTTCGCAGTGTTCCTCGAAGTTCATCAGCCAATAGGGCATCTGCAAATTGGTGACGTCGAGGATCAGGCCGGTGCTGCGGAATGCCGAAGCGTATTCGCCGTGCGGATCGATCATGATGATATGACCTTCCGGCGCGGTCTCGCATATGCGGTGGAGGATCAGCGCGGCGCTGGTCGATTTGCCGGTGCCGGTCGAGCCGAGCAGGGCGAAATGCTTGCCGAGCATGGCGTCGATATAGATACCGGCGCGGATATCCGTGGTGGGATAGACTGTGCCGACCTGGATCGAGCTGCGCCCGTCGCTGGCATAGATTTGCCGCAGGTCGACGCTGGTCGCGGGATAGACCAGCGCGCCGGGAATCGGATAGCGCGTCACACCGCGGCGGAAGCTGTGGATGCGGCCGGTCAGGCGTTCCTCGTCGCCCTCGCCGAGGAAGTCGACGGCGGCGAGAATGCCGCCGGGTGTCGTCGAATCCTGTTTCTGATTGCGCACCGTGGCGAGCAGCCAGCCCTTGCCGACGCGGATCTTGATCTGGCTGCCAACCTGCCCGGCCAGCGCGACCGACGGATCTTCATTGTTCGAACAATCGGTGAGCCTCTGCAAGTCGATCGCGATCTGGCTGCCCGAACCGGCGATTTCCAGGACAATGCCGATCGGCTCGCGGGCATGGTCGATCGCCGGGGCATTGGCCGCGCCCGCCAGATCCTGCCCGGCAGCGTATTGCGCCTTGTCGAAATCGTGCCTGCTCATGTCGGACATCGCCGTTGATCGCTCCAGAACTTGGTTTCCGGTGCGCAAACTATGTTGGAGGGGTTAAATTCCGCCTAACCAAGATTGAATACACGCCCGGCCAGCCAGCCCATCAGGACCGAGATGAAGACAGCAATCAGTCCATAGATAAACGAATAATGCTGGGCGAATTGCGCCACTGCTCCTTCGAAGCCAAGCTTGCGAACTTCGATCTGGCTGATCGCCGATGCGACGACCCGCCCGCGCGATATGGCAAATGTCTCGGCCGTATAGCGTCCGGTCTGGACATTGGATGGCAGATTGATCCGCGCCTGGTAAAGCACTTGTTCCTTGACCCGCACACCGCCTTCGTCTTGCCGGTAGAGTCCCTTGCGGGACATGAGGTCGACCAGACCGCCGGCAAACCGCCGCATCTCCTTGGGTTCGATCGCGCCAGTCGGCGAAAGTTGCAGCCATGGCAGGCCCAACTCATAGATCGCTGCGGTCTTGCCTTCGACGATCTGCCCGATCGGCCGCGAGGACGACACGGCGAAATAGGATGGCGCGGAATGCAGTTCGGTGCTGCCGGCATTGATCCAGATGCCCGCAACCTTCTTCTTCTCCCGCAGCACGATCGCGCTGGTCGGCCCTTTCAGCACAACCACAATATCGTAGTCTCGACCCGCGCGGGTGCCGTCCGGAGCCAGGATCGCCCCGAACAGGAGCAGTTCGGCACCGGTGAAGCCCTGGCGCACACGCACTTCGTGCTGCGACACCTCGGGCACCAGGATCGGATCGCGCGCGCCCGTGAGCAGGACCAGGGCGATCGCGGCGAACAGCGCCCTCACAGCGGAGTCACCGAAAAGATCTCGTCGGGCCGGTAGCCCAGACCCAGGGCCAGCCGCAGCGCCACCAGCAAGACCGTAGCCGCGAGCGCCAGGCGCAGATATTCCGGCCGCGCCCGCTGCGCGAAATGCGCGCCGACTTGCGCCCCGGTCACCGATCCGAACAACAGCAGCACGGCCAGCACGATATCGACCGCCTTGGTGGTCAGGGCATGCATCATGGTCGTCGCCATCGTCACGAACAGGATCTGGAACAGCGACGTCCCGACCACGACATTGGCGCTCATGCCCAGGATATAGAGCATGGCCGGCACCAGCACGAAGCCGCCGCCGATCCCCATCAGCATAGTCAGAATGCCCGTGACCAGCCCCAGCAGCAGCGGCGCCAGCGGCGAAATGTACAGGCCCGAGCGGTAGAACCGCCAGCGCAACGGCAGGCTGGCAACCATCGGATGGTGCCGCCGCTTGCGCGCCTTGATCGGCTCACCCTTGCGTTCGGCCCTGAGCGTCGTCAGGCTTTCCCTGGCCATGACGAAGCCGATCGAACCAAGCAGCAGCACATAGAGGATGTTGATCGTGGTATCGATCTGACCGAGATCCTGCAGCAGCCGGAACAGCACGGCGCCGATCCCGGTCCCGGCGACGCCGCCGGCAACCATGACCAGACCGATCTGCACATCGACGCCGCCTCTCCGGCGGTGGGCGAACACGCCCGATACGCTGGCGCCGGTGACCTGGCTGGCCGCCGAGGCAGCGGCGACCGTGGGCGGCACGCCGTAAAAGATGAGCAGCGGTGTGGTGAGAAAGCCTCCACCAACGCCGAACATGCCCGACAGCAGACCCGTCAGACCGCCCAGCATCACGATGACCAGGCCGTTCACCGAGAGATTGGCGATGGGAAGATATACGTCCATCTCGTATGAGCGACTAGCCCAGCAAGGTTACGGATGAAAGCGTGCTGCCCTCAGAAACCTGCGGACAGCGTAACTGCGGGTCCGGAACCGGGTGCCGCCTTGCCTGCCACTCGGAAGCGCCAGTCCGCCGACAGCCGCATCGAGGCCGGTCCGCCGAGAGGCTTGCCGATGGTCAGCGCCGGTCCGGCATCGAGCCGGGATGCGCCTTTCTGCGCTCCGCCCCACAGACCGCCGCCCAGACGCATGTCGGCCCCGCCCAGTGTGGCGAGCGAGCGGTCGATCCGCAGCTGGCCATCGGCAAACGGACTCGCGAACTTGCCGCCGACGTAGCCCGCCTGGCCATAGAACTCGCCGCGCAGGCCGAGCGGCAGCGCGAAAGGCGGCAATTCGGTCACCACGAAACCGGCGGGCCGAACCATACGGCTGCCCGGCGTGGCAGTGAAGCGCGCCTCGCCGGCGAGCGATAGCGGCACGTCGGCAAGCGGACGGGCGGAGAGGCCCAGCGCCGCTTCGCGCTCGCCCGAACCATTAAGCGCGGCGGTTGCGCGAAGGTAGAGCGAGGGGCGGTGGCCGCTCTCGGGCGCGAGGCGATAGCGCAAGACCACACCGGCCTGGCTCGCGCCATAGCTCGGAGTCAGAATTCCGCCGGCCGGCCGCGATTGCCCGCCGCGCCGCCACAACACCCAGCCATCGGCGGACCAGCGGCTGATCGATTGGCCTCGATCCTCGCCAGACTGGTAGAACGGCGTCAATGCGGCATTGCCACGTTCCCGGGCGAAAAGTCCCGGGGGCAGCGGCACCCGCGCCAGCGCCGCCATCCGCAACAGCTGGTGACCAGCGGCTATGGCAGGAGGAACCGGAGCAGTAACTGGTGGAGGTGGAGGTGGAGGTGGAGGCGAAGACGAAGGTGGAGGCGGAAGCTCGAGGCGCATGGCCAGTGCCGGTCTTGCCTGAGGCGGCGCGAGAATTGTTCTTACAGGATAAGGACGGGGTTCCGGCGAGGTGCCGGTTGAAGCCGCAGTCGACATTCCGGGCCTGGTCCAGATTGGCTCGGCTCCGGTCGAATAAGCATCGGCGGCCCTTGCCGCAGGTGTTTCCGCCCCGGACTCCCTCAGGTTCGCGCCCTCACGTTCTTTCGCCAGCGGCATCCGTGCTCCGGTTCGCAATGCCAGGGTTTGCACGGCAGGCACTGCCGCCGGATCCCACATCATCGCCCGCGCCGAAACCCAGCCGCCCAGCACCAGCACCAGTGCCGCGAGCGGCTGTCCGCGTCTGGCGAAGCGTGGGATCATGCCGGAGCCGCCTTGCTATCGAGCGTTGCGGGATGGACGCTGTGCACCGTCTTGTCCCAGCTGATTTCGGCGCCGCCAAGCGAAAGGACATAGGACTTCAGCGCCCGGCGTCCCGCCATGATCGCGATGATATTGGCCACCGGAATGCGCAGCACCGCCAGCACGCCTTCAAGCGGACCGTATTCACGCGCGGTGAAGGCGAAACGGAAGGCCGTGCGCCAGACGAAGCTGACGAAACTCGCCACGATCATGAAGCGCAACAAGGGCGAGGGGGCGACCCAGTCCTGCCAGCCCGCCAGCCGCGCCAGGCCGAGAATTCCCTCGATCACCACCAGCAGATATGCTGCGGCCAGCACTATGGCGGTCAACGGCCCGCGCCGGTCGCGCAGCGCCATCCAGATATCGACCGGCCTGCCTTTCCAGCCAAGCCGCTCCCACCCCTGCAAGGCAATACCGTGGATCCAGCGCGCCTTCTGCCGCACCGCCGTCCCCAGTGTCGCCGGAAAGTAGCTGCGGGTCGCGACCAGCTGGCCATGCTCGTCGCGCATCCGCAGGAACCGGCTGCGCCCGCCGTTGCGGGCAATCAGCAGGCCAAGCTCATAGTCCTCGGTCAGGCACTCCGAGGCGAACGGGCCGCTGCCGCCGGCCGCCAGGCGCAGGCTCGCCAGATGCGACAGCGCCTCACGCGAGAAGCCGCAGCCCACTCCTGCGGCCGGAATCGCCGCCCCCAGCGCATCGCGCACCACCAGCGTCTTGGCATGGGCCTCAGTGAATTCGTCGGAATAATGCCCGGCAATCCAGCGTGAGGCAGGCTGCGGCTCGGGCCGCACCGGCAGCTGGACGAAATCGACTTCGGCAAGCGCCCGGTCCATCACCGCCAGGGCGGCGGGATGCACCATATCCTCGGAATCGTGCATGATGACGTGGCGGAACGCGGCGCCACGGCGCGCTTCATCGGCTCGCAGCGCCGCATAGAGCCGGTTGAGGCAATCGGCCTTGGTGGTCGGCCCGTCGCGCCCGACCACGACAATCCGCACGCGCGGATCGCCGCCCGCGCTCTCGATCGCTGCCGCGACCGTCGCCGGATCGTTGCGGTAACAGCCGACATAGAGCGTGAAGTCGCGCTGCTTCCAGGCCCGAAGCGTATGGCCGATCATCGCCCCGATGACATCGTCTTCGCGCCAGGCCGCAACGAAGATCGCCGCCGGGCCGAGCAGCGGCGCTTCGGCCAGGCCTTGCGGCACCTTGCCGGCATCGGCCTGACCCGACATCCGCAGCCACAGCCAGGAGATATCCACGGCTGCTTCGTCGATCGCGCTGATGACAAACCAGAAGGCGGCGAAGAGCAGCAATTCGTGCTCTGCCACCAGCAGCCAATGCATCAGCTGCGCGAATACTGAAAGCGCCCCTTCGAACACGACCCCGACAAGCCTCCCCAGGCTCAGAGCCAGATGGCTCTAAATGTCGAATCGGAGACTATTGCATCGGCAAGGATTTGCAATGGCCTGCTTGATACTTAAAGGATGCGGTTCAAAGAGGGACGACATCGGCGTGCAATTCAATCGGCATCTGGCCAACAACATTGCCACGGCGATGCGCCGCTTCATGGGCGGCGAGGCTGCGGCCGGCGTGCTCCTGATGCTGGCGGCGGCAGCAGCGATGGGCCTGGCGAATTCGCCCTGGGCCGGGGCCTATCACGACGTGCTCCACCATCCGCTGGCCTGGACTCCGTTTGCCCGGCTCGATTCCTGGCATAGCTGGATCGACGAGGCACTGATGGCCCTGTTCTTTTTCGCCGTCGGCCTCGAAATCAAGCGCGAGGTGATCGACGGCGACCTCTCCAGCCCTGCCAAACGGCGGTTGCCGGTGCTGGCGGCGGCGGCGGGCATGGCGGTGCCGGCCTTGGTCTATCTCGCCATAAGCGACGGCGAGACGGCACTGCGCGCGGGCTGGGCGATCCCGGCGGCGACCGACATTGCTTTTGCGCTTGGCGTGCTGGCGCTGGTGGGCAAGCGCGCGCCGCCGTCGCTGCGCCTGTTCCTGCTGACGGTTGCTATCGTCGACGATCTTGGCGCGGTGGCGATCATCGCGCTGTTCTATAGCGGCGGGATCGGCGTGGCCTGGCTGGCGGCGGCATTCGCTTGCATTGGGGCTATGGCGGCGCTCAACCGTCTGCGGGCCGGTAACGGCTGGATCTATGCCGCGCTGGCGGTGCTGAGCTGGGCCTGCATGCTCCATTCGGGCGTCCATGCGACCATCGCCGGCGTCGGCGCCGCCTTCGCCATTCCCATGCGGCTCGACGGCAGGGGCGACAGCCTGCTGCTGCGGATGGAACACGCGCTGGTGCCGTGGAACGCCTATCTGGTCGTGCCGCTGTTCGGCCTCGCCAATGCCGGGGTCAGCCTGACCGGCGCGGGAGCATATGGCTTGCTGGCGCCGCTGCCGCTGTCGGTGGCGGCGGGGCTGTTCGTGGGCAAGCAGGCTGGCATCTTCGGCATGATCGTCGTCTGCGACCGGCTCGGCATCGCCCGCAAGCCCGAAGGAGCGAGCTGGGCACAGGTCTGGGGCCTGGCGGTCCTGTGCGGCATCGGCTTTACCATGAGCCTGTTCATCGGTGCGCTGGCCTTTCCCGGTCAGGCGCAACTGATCGACCAGGCCAAGATCGGCATCCTCGCCGGATCGCTGGTCTCGGCTTTGCTGGGCTATGCGATATTAAGGATGAGTGGACGCAAGCCCGGTTAGCGCTTCACCACCTGGAAGTTCAGGAACGATTCATCCAGATTGGCCACATTTTCCAATCGATGAGAGCGTGAAAACCGGATCGGGGGTAACCATGAACAACCGCATCGCAGCTATTGCCGCGCTAGCTGCGGCTGCCTTCATCCTGTCCGCCTGCGCCAAATCCGAAGAACAGATTCGCCGTGAAGAGCGCACGCAGGTCGAGGCGGAGTTTGCCGTGAAGCAGCAATCCGCCGCCACGCCCGTCGCAATAGCAAGCACTGCGGCAACCCAAACTGTCCCCTCCAAACCGGCGGAAGCGGCTGCGGCAGAAAAGCCGTCGTGGGCGGGAAAATACGACCTTCGAGGCGATGGCTCGGAAGGGGATGTTAGGATTACCCCCGCCCCGGGCGCACCTGCCAAATACAAGGTATCGTTTGCCATTGCCGGGGTTGGCGGCAGCGGCTGCATGGGCGGAATTTCAGGCACTGCGATTGAGTCGAAGGCCGGCACACTCGCGTTCACTGGCGACCCATCGGAATATATCCCCGAGGAAGGAACGGGCGTGTGCACGATCGAACTGACCCGGCAGGCCAACGGCCGGACCATCGACGTCTCGGAAGACTATGATCGATGCATGCCCTGGCATGGTGCCGCGTGCGGCTTCAGCGGGACCCTGTCGCGGAAATAACCGGTCGCCCGGTTTCAACCGGCCCGGTCCCGCTAGCTCCTACCATTCCCCCACGTTTGCCATGCTTGCCCAGGGCTCAGCCGCAGGCAGACTATCCCCGTTCTGCAGCAGTTCGATCGAGATCGCGTCGGGTGTTCGGATGAAGGCCATGCGGCCGTCGCGCGGGGGTCGGTTGATGGTCACCCCGGCGTCTACCAGCCGCTGGCAGGTGGCATAGATGTCATCCACGCCATAGGCGAGATGGCCGAAGTTGCGACCGCCCCGGAAGTCTTCCGGGTCCCAGTTATGGGTCAGCTCGACTTCGGCGAGGCCATCCTGCCCCGGCGCGGCGAGGAAGATCAGGGAGAAGCGGCCCGCCTCATTGTCGTAGCGCCGCACTTCGCGCACACCGATCAGCTCGAACAGAGCGATAGTGGGGGCCGGGTCGTTCACCCGGATCATGGTGTGGAGGTATTTCGTCACGTCCGGTCTCTCCATTCGTCGTATGTAGGAAACGGTTCATCGTTCAGAAAGCTTCGCGGGCGCATCACGCCGCGAATATAAAAACAGGGCGGGCCGCATCTCCTCCAGCCGAAAGCATGCTTGTCATGAACGACAATAACCCCGATGCGCCCGCTTCCGCCACCGCCTTCTTCGCCGATCCGCTCACCCGCCGCTGGCTTGCCAGCGCAGGGCTCCTGACGCTGGGATTGATCGCCGGCGGCTATCTGCTGGGCAACGGCCTGGTCCGCGCCCGCGAGGCCGACCGCTCGGTCACCGTGCGCGGGCTGGCCGAGCGCGACGTCACTGCCGATCTCGCCACCTGGTCGCTGTCCTATTCCGCCAAGGCCGGCGATCTCGCCGGTGCCCAGGCCGAAGCCGAACAGGACAGCACCGCGATCCGCAATTTCTTCCGAGAGCTTGGCTTTCCTGCCGATGCGCTGCAACCCGCCGGGGTCAACGTGTCGCAATATACCAACAATGGCGTGCAGGAAGTCACCGTGCGGCAGAACATGGTGCTGCGCTCGAAAGACATCAAACGCGCGCAGGAGGCGGCGCGCAAGCAGTTCGAACTGGTCCGGCGCGGGGTGGTGCTCGAGGACGGCTCGGGCATGGCCTACCGCTTCACCGGGCTCAATGCACTCAAGCCGCCGATGATCGCCCAGGCGACCAGGGATGCCCGCGCCTCCGCCGAGCAGTTCGCCAAGGACAGCGGCACTTCCGTGGGCTCAATCAAGAGCGCCAGCCAGGGCTATTTCTCGATCGCCCCGCGCGATGGCGACAGCGGCGCCGACGGCGAAGGCGGCGGGGGCGGCGGCATGGATTCGCCCTACAAGCGGGTGCGGGTGGTCACGACGATAGATTTTTACCTGCGGTAGAGGGGACCGCGCAAATTCTGCACCAGCGGCAATCCTCCCCCACCGGGGCAGGGCTATCGCATATTTACCGCAACCCTCCTTGTTCGTCATCCTGAACTTGTTTCAGGACCCATTCCTCCTCGCACCCGGAGCATAGTTTTTGTATGAAGCCTCGCGGTTTGCGCTCATTCGGCTTGCTCCGGGCTTGCGGCACGATGGGCCCTGAAACAAGTTCAGGGTGACGAAATTGAGGAAAATAAGAACTATGCGATAGCCCTGCCCCGGTGGGGAGAATTGATTCAAAATTATCGCCGTCCCCTCCGCAACAGGAAAGGCCCGCCCCGGCTTGTGCCGGGACGGGCCATGTTCCCAAGCTGACTAGTCTTAGAACGACAGTTTCAGCGTGCCGATGGCCGCATCGTTCGAATAGCCGTCGATCGAATTGCCATCGACGCCGACATACATCGCGCCGATCGACAGGTTCTTGGTGATATTGAACGTGGCGCCGATATTGTAGTCCCAGCCGCCTGCGTAGTCGGCCGAGGCGCCGGTTGCGAACTTGGGCGACAGCGCACCCTTGGTATAGCCGATATGCGCAGCAAGCGAGATCGGCGTGTTCGGAATCCCGGTGCTCAGATCGCCATAGACATAAAGGTTGTCGTCGTTGCCGCCGCCGTTGAAATTCAGCGCTTCCTGGCTGAAGGCATAGGCGACGCCGAGCTTGCCGGTGACCGGCCCCAGGGTGGTCGAGAGCGAGGCATAGGGCTCGAAGAATTCAGCCTTGCCAACTTTGCCGCCGGGATAGGCGTAGTAGAGCAAGCCGACATCGGCGGTCACGCCGGCGCCGAGGCCGCCCGTCCAGCCACCATAGATATCCAGTTCCATGTTGCCATAGACCGAATCCGGCACGGGCCCGAGGTTCGAGAACTCGATCGAAGAAGCCCACACGCCGGCGTAGAAGCCGCTCTTGTGGTTGACGTTGATCGAACCCTGGATCGCCGGATCGCCGGCCGATTGCGACAGGCCGCGGAAGCGGTAGTCGGTGACCAGCGCGGCATTACCGGTGATCGTGAACTCCGCCGGGGGGTCGGTTTCGTCGGCCAGGGCCGGGGTTGCGGCCATGGCCCATCCGGCCAGAAGAGTTGCGGCGACAAGGCCGCGAACGGACGTAAGCATATTCAATTCCCTCAAGGTTTATACTGCTTCGCCCCTCCAATGCGATTGCGCTTCGCCTCTTGATGCGGGCGGAATTACACGAAAGCCCGGTTCGACTGCACAGTCTTGCTGCACTGCACAAGAGAGAACCCGGCAATGCCGGCCACCCTTCCGGCGACTGTTGAATTCCTGCAACACTTGCCCTGCGTCCGCTTAGCGGCTTGTGAGCGCGGCTTCGCACCTCTATATCGCGCCGCAGCAATCCATCATGGCCAACACCCTGCGAAAGCTCTTCCGGCCCAAGCCGGCCGTGCCGTTACCGGCGATCCCGCCGGGCGAGCGGGTCTATGCCGTGGGCGACATCCACGGCAGGCGGGATCTGTTCGACGCGCTGATCGCCGCGATCGAATCCGACGACGGCAATCGCGGGCCGGCAGCAACCACCGTTGTGCTGCTGGGCGATCTGGTCGACCGCGGCATCGATAGCGCCGGGGTGATCGCTGCGGCGCGGGCGCTGGGCGAGCGCCGGAAAGTGAGGATCGTCACCGGCAATCACGAGGAAATGTTCCTTCAATGCTTCGACGATCTCGATCTGCTACGCCATTTCCTCCGCTTTGGCGGGCGCGAAACGATCCTCTCCTATCCGGTCGATCATCGGCAATGGAACGCGGCCTCGCTCGAGGAGGCACAACAGTTGATGCGCGAGGTGGTGCCGGCGCGCGACATCGCCTTCCTGTGCGGTTTCGAAGACATCATCGTCATTGGCGACTATCTGTTCGTCCACGCCGGCATTGCCCCCGGCATTCCCGTCGAGCAGCAACGCGCCAGCGACCTGCGCTGGATCCGCGAGCCATTTCTCAGCCATGGCGAAGATCACGATTTTGTCGTTGTTCATGGACATACGATCACCGAATTGCCAGTGATCCGCCACAACCGGATCGGCATCGACACCGGCGCCTATGCCAGTGGCCGGCTGACGGCATTGGGGCTTGAGGGAACGGAGCGCTGGCTGATCGAAACCCGTGAGGACGAGGGCGTCATCTCTATCGCGGCCAACCCGGCCTGAAGGACCGCAGGGCATGAACTGGAGTTTCGCATGAAGATTGCCATGGTGGGTTCGGGTTATGTCGGCCTGGTGTCGGGGACCTGCTTTGCCGATTTCGGCCACGATGTGGTCTGCATCGACAAGGACCCGGCCAAGATCGCCCGGCTTCAGGCCGGCGAACTGCCGATCTACGAGCCGGGGCTGGACGAGCTGGTGCGGCGCAATGTGCGCGACGGGCGGCTGTCGTTCACCACCGACCTGCCGCAGGGCATTTCCGGGGCCAGCGCGATCTTCATCGCCGTGGGCACCCCGTCGCGGCGGGGCGACGGCCATGCCGACCTGTCGTTCGTCTATGCCGTCGCCGAGGAAATCGGCCCGCATCTCGACCATCCAGCAGTGGTCGTCACCAAATCGACGGTGCCGGTCGGAACCGGCGACGAAGTCGAACGCATCCTCGCCAAGTCGGGCACGAAAGTCCGCTTCGCGGTCGCCTCCAATCCCGAATTCCTCCGCGAGGGCGCGGCGATCGGCGATTTCAAACGGCCCGACCGCATCGTAATCGGCAGCGACGATGAGTGGGCACGCGAGCAACTGCGCGAGGTCTATCGTCCGCTGTTCCTCAACCGTGCGCCGATCCTGTTCACCAGCCGCCGCAGCGCCGAGCTGATCAAGTATGCGGCCAACGCCTTCCTCGCGACCAAGATCACCTTCATCAACGAGATCGCCGACCTTTGCGAAAAGGTCGATGCCGATGTCCAGGATGTCGCCCGCGGGATCGGGCTCGACAACCGGATCGGCGGCAAATTCCTCCACGCCGGTCCCGGCTATGGCGGCAGCTGCTTTCCCAAGGACACGCTGGCCCTGCTCAAGACCGCCGAGGACTTCGGTAGCCCGCTGCGCATTGTCGAGGCAGTGGCCAAGGTCAACGAGACCCGAAAACGCGCCATGGGCCGCAAGGTGATCGACGCGCTCACCGCCGCTACCGGCGGCGACGTGCGCGGCAAGCGGGTGGCTATGCTCGGGCTGACCTTCAAGCCCAATACCGACGACATGCGCGACGCCCCGTCGCTGGCGATCGCCCAGACGCTCAAGGATGCCGGCATCGAAGTCAGCGCCTACGATCCCGAGGGCATGGAACTGGCACGACCGATGATGCCCGATGTCGCCATGAAGGGCGATGCCTATGCGGCCATCGAGGGCGCCGATGCGGTGGTCGTGGTGACCGAATGGGACGCCTTCCGCGCTCTCGATCTAGCCCGGGTGAAGCAGCTGGTGAGAACGCCGGTATTCGTCGATCTGCGCAACGTCTACGACCCTGCGGAATTGCGCGATGCGGGTTTCGACTACGTCAGCATTGGGCGCTCATAGAGTCCAGAAGCCTGGCAGTCCGGCCCGGGGGCGCTGAAAACCCGCTGCAAGTCCCGCATTCGTGCTAAGGATTGCCGCGATGATCGACCGCACTGCCCTGCGCCGCGCTTATCGCCAGGACGAAGCGGCCTGCATAGCCGAACGCCTCGTCCAGGCCGCTCCGGCAAGCGCGGTCCATGCCGAAGCAAGCGCCACCGCCGCCAGGCTGGTCGAGGGTGCCCGCCAGCGCAAGCGGCGCGGGCTCGATGCATTCCTCCAGACCTATGGCCTCGATACCGGCGAGGGCATCGCCCTGATGTGCCTCGCCGAGGCGCTGCTGCGGGTGCCCGATGCCGGAACCGCAGACGCGCTGATCGAGGACAAGCTGGGCGGCATCGACTGGGGCGAGCACCTTGGGACAAGCGCCTCGACATTCGTCAACGCCGCGACCTTCTCGCTGATGCTGACCGGCAGTGTGCTCGACCGGGGCGCGGCGAAGGGACTGGGCGGGGCGCTGCGCCGCGCGATCGGCCGGCTGGGCGAACCGGTGATCCGCCAGGCAGTGGTGCAGGCGATGCGCATTCTCGGGCAGCAGTTCGTCTTCGGCCGCACCATCGGCGAAGCCCTGGAGCGCGCCACGCCCGAGCGAGCGCAGGGCATCGCCCACAGCTTCGACATGCTGGGCGAGGCGGCGATGACCTTTGCCGATGCCGAACTCTACCGTCAGGCCTATGCTGCGGCACTGGATGCCATTGCCGGCCAAGCGGACGGAGGCGTGATCCGCTCGCCGGGTATATCGGTAAAGCTGTCGGCGCTCTACCCGCGCTACCACTACCTCCACGCCGATGCAGCGAAGGCGGCGCTGTTGCCCATGCTCGGGGATCTGGCGGCAAAGGCGCGCGACGCGGATATTCACTTCACCATCGATGCAGAGGAGGCCGAGCGGCTCGAGTTGTCGCTGGATGTTATCGAGGCCTTGGTCGCCGATGACACGTTGTTCGAGAGCGGCTGGCAAGGCTTCGGCCTGGCGCTGCAAGCCTACCAGAAACGCGCCGCGCCGCTGTGCGACTGGGTGGTTGCCCTGGCCCGCAAGCACAAGCGGCGGCTGATGGTGCGGCTGGTCAAGGGCGCATACTGGGACAGCGAGATCAAGGCCAGCCAGGCGGGCGGCGATAGCGATTATCCGGTGTTCACCCGCAAGCCGGGAACCGATGTCTCCTACCTCGCCTGCGCCGCCAAACTGCTCGCCGCGCCAGACGCGATCTACCCGGCATTTGCCACGCATAACGCCTATACGATCGGCACCGTGAAAGCGCTGGCGGGAGAGACCGAATTCGAATTCCAGCGCCTCCACGGCATGGGCAACGAAGTCTATGCCGAGCTTGCCCGGATCGAGGACGAGGCTGGCGGCGGGCGCACGACGGTGCGCAAATATGCGCCGGTCGGCAGTCACAAGGATCTGCTCGCCTATCTGGTGCGGCGGCTGCTGGAGAACGGGGCGAACAGCTCCTTCGTCAACCGGCTGGCCGACGCCGGGGTGCCGGTGGCAGCGCTGACCGGCGATCCAGTAGCTGAGCTGGCAGTGCTGCAGCCGAAGCGCAATCCGGCGATCCCGCTGCCCGGCGACATCTTCGCACCGCGCAGGAACAGCGCCGGGATCGATCTTTCCGATCCGCTGGTGAGGGACCCTCTGATCAAGAAGCTTGCCGAACTGCGCAAGCGGGATTGGTTGGCAGAACCGATGGTGGGCTTGGGCCCTTCGACAAGCTCAGGGCGAGCGGGGTTGGTCGAGGATGAATCAGGTCCCGCTCATGCTGAGCCTGTCGAAGCACGAACGATACGCTCGCCTCACAACAATTCCCGGATCGTCGGCCACTGCCGCGATGCCGACTCCCGCCGAAGTCGATACCGCCGCCCGCCGCGCCCATAGCCGCGCAGCCGGGATGGGATGCGCTCGGCGGCGAGCGGCGCGCCGGGATACTTGAAGGCGCCGCCGATCTTTACGAAGCCCATACTGCCGAATTCCTTTCGCTCTGCCAGCGCGAGGCGGGCAAGACACTCCCGGACAGCGTGCTCGAACTGCGCGAGGCCGTCGATTTTCTGCGCTATTACGCCAGCGAGGCGCGGCGGCTGTTTGGCGAAGCGACTGCCCTGCCTGGCCCCACCGGCGAGAGCAACCGCCTGCGCCTCGCCGGGCGCGGGGTCTTCGCGGCGATCAGCCCATGGAACTTCCCGCTGGCGATCTTCACCGGCATGGCCTCTGCGGCGCTGGCTGCGGGCAACAGTCCGTGCTCGCCAAGCCCGCCGAACAGACGCCGCTGATTGCCGCGCTTGCCGTGCGCCTGTGCCACGAAGCGGGAGTTCCTGCGGACGTGCTGCAACTCCTCCCGGGCGACGGTTCGGTCGGGGCGGCACTCACCAGCCACGAACTGGTCGCGGGCGTTGCCTTCACCGGATCGGCGGAAGTCGCCCGCGCAATCAACCGCAGCCTCGCGGCGCGAGAGGGCCCGCTCGCCGTGCTGATCGCCGAGACCGGCGGACAGAATGCAATGATCGCCGACAGCTCGGCCCTGCCCGAGCAAGTCACCCGCGACGTCATCGCCTCCGCCTTCCAGAGCGCAGGCCAGCGCTGCTCGGCGTTGCGCGTGCTCTATCTGCAGGAGGATGTCGCCGACGCCATGCTGGAAATGATCCGGGGCGGATGCGAGGCCTTGGTCATCGGCGACCCCGCGAACCCTTCGACCGATGTCGGCCCGGTGATCGACGAGGAGGCCAGGGCCGCTCTGGATAGTCACATCGCCGCAATGCGCGCCAAGGGCCATAACATCTGGCAGCGCGAATTACCCGCCGGACTGGAGCAGGGGACTTTCGTCGCACCCGCCATTATCGAGATCGGCGGCATTGGCGAGCTGACGGCTGAGAACTTCGGCCCGGTGCTCCATGTCGCGCGCTTTGCCGGCGGCGAAAACGAAGGCGTGATCGATGCGATCAATGCCGCCGGATACGGCCTCACCCTGGGCCTCCACAGCCGCATCGACGCGGTCCGGCGGTTGGTCGAAGCCAGGGCCCGGGTCGGCAATCTCTATGTCAACCGCAACCAGATTGGCGCGGTGGTCGGCAGCCAGCCGTTCGGCGGCGAAGGCTTGTCGGGCACCGGGCCGAAAGCGGGCGGCCCGCACTATCTTCCGCGCTTCGCCGTCGAACGCGTTACCTGCATCGACACCACGGCGGCAGGCGGGAATGCCGAGCTGATGGCGGGGAGCCCGCCCTCATCGACTCCGCGCCGAAATTGATTTCAGCGATATCGAGGATTTCCTGCCGGTCCTCGGCGACAATGTGGCCTGCGCGGATTGCCTGGTCGAGCGCACGGGTGAACTTGCGCAGATAGTCCGCCTTGCCCTCGGGATAGAGCCGGGCCAGCGTGGCCTTGTCGAAAGGCACGCCGCTGCCCGCCAGCATCGCCGTGAAATTGTTGGGATCGCCCTTGCCGGAGAGGCGCACCGTCGGCACGTCGGCCCAGGGCGTGCGCACGCCGCCCATTGCAATTCCGTTAGCGTCGAGCGCCAGGTTCGCCTTGACGCCGGGCTTGCCGCCGCTCGCCAGCCGCATCGGACGGGTTCGCGCGGGCGGGCGCGCATTGCGCAGCCAGTCGTCGAGCGCGGCAATCGCGGCATTGACCGTGTAATGATGCCCCATGCCCGGATTGAACGGCTGGCTCGCATTGCCCGCCAGCGAGCGGGTCATCGGCCGGAACACTTTGGCCAGATCGGCAACCGGAAGCTTACCGGAATCGATGAAGGCGCCGGCAAACAGGTAGTTGTCGGCATGGGCCGTGCCCGCCACTTCCCAGACCCTGAGCCGAGCATCGTCGGCCCGGCGCGAGGCGTGATAGCCCGACAGCCGCGCGCCCAAAAGGTCGGTCTCGGTGATCAGCGTCAGCACCGGCACGCGCAAATCGGGGCGGAACCGAACGTGGTCTGGGTAGTTAGCCGCCGCACCGCGCATCGGCACGCCGTCGAGCGAAGCCGAAGACCCGAAGCGGGAGTGGACGAAGAAGCCGTCATAGACCTTGGCCAGCGGATCGACGGCGTTGACATAGGTGGTGAGGTAGGCCGCCGATTGCGATTCACCGATCGCGGCCATGCGCTGCGGCGTCAGCCCGCCGAGGACCGTCGTGCCGAAACTCGCCCGAAGCGCGCTGCCTGCCTGCGAGAAGATATCGAACGAAAAGGCGTCACCCGGATGCGACAGCGAGCCATAGCGCGCGGGGTTGATCTTCTTGAGCGGTGTGGCCGGCGTTCCCATCGGCGTCGTCCCGCCCTCGATCCCCACTTTCTGTGCCGAGACCGCAGCATAGCCGAAGCCGCGCCGCAGGATTTCGCGGTGGCCGACCATCCAGCTCGCCGGGGTATCCATGCCGCCCGTGACATTGAGCCATTCGACCAGCAAGCGTGCCGTTGAACTTCGCAGGGTCGCTGGGCAGGATCACGACGATACGGGTGGTGAATGGCGCGCTGGCGGCGGGCGCGGCCTGCCAGCGCCCGTCCGCCGCCGGTGCGCCTGGCAGGCTGAAAGCGCTTGCCGTGCCGGAGAGGAAAAATTCCTCCATCCGGTAGCCGACAGTTGCCAGATCGTAGTTCGCCAGCATCAGTACCGGCTTGCCTGGCACGGAGAGCGGAGCAGCCGTCTGCCCACTGGCACCATTAGGCAGCGCCGTTGCAGCGAGCGCCAAGGCCATCGAAATCCGGTTCGAAAGGAAGCGGTAAAAATGCGTCATCGCGAGTGGTTCCCGGTCTGTAGGAATTGCCTGGATGCATCAGAACCCAAATCCAGCGGCTTGGCAAATCGCGCGTGAAAAACACTTCGCCGCAACAGGGCGCAGCCGAAACCTTTTTGAAAGGAGTTACTGATTTACTCACCTTGTCCGCAGTATCGGACAGGGGGCTAGCGGCTATGACTATCCTGACCATTCGCAAGCACAAACGTTTCGCCGTGCGCCGCAAGGCGAACCTGGTGTGTACTGGCAGCAAAACCAAGCCGGGCTTGCTGGTCGAGGTTTCGCTGGAAGGCTGCCGGATGGGAATTACCGGCAGCTCCGACTATGCCGTTGGTCAGCAGCTGAAAATCAGGATTGCCGGTTTCGACGATTTAAGGACCGAAGTGCGCTGGGCCGGCGACGGCTTCGTCGGGATGCGTTTCGTTCAGGCGCTGCACCACGCCGAACTGAACGACCTGATCCAGGCCTGCCGGCCGGATTACACCGGCGAAGTTCAAATGCGGGCCTGCGGCTAAGCCACCTCCCGCGCCGGACTTGCTACTCGATCACAGATTGCGGTGCGTCGCATCGCACAGCGCGCCGTTGGCGCTCTGCTTGCAGCCGCAGAAATAGACGGTCTTGCTTTCATCCGCCTCGAACTTCTGCGGCACGAACCCGCTGCCTTTGTGCGAACCGTCGCAGAACGGCTGATTGCCGCTCTTGCCGCAGGCGCACCACCAATAGCTCTTCCCGGCCTCGACGGCGACGGCATAGGGGGCTTTCTGCGGCATCTCGGGTGTCGGCATGTCAGGTTCCTCTTATTGCGAGCTTGAACAAGATCGAAATCACGCCGCCAGCTTCGCCCGCGCCCGGTCGATCGATTCCTGCAGAGTGATCTCGCACAATGCCACGCGTTGCAGCGCGCGCGGGCCGCCGGCGAAATCGGACTGTTCGCGCCGCGCGTGCTGGACCGCGAGATTGTTCCACATCACCACATCGTTCAGCTGCCAGACGTGATCGTACTGGCGCTGGGGCGCATAGACATGGGCGAACAGTTCCTCGAGCAGCGCCTTGCTGGCATCCTCCTCCAGCTCGAGGATGCGCGTGGCATGGTGTTCGGTGACCAGCAGCATCGGTTCGCCGGTGCGCGGGTTGGGGAAGCGGACCGGGTGGTCGGCGATGAACGGCGGCCAGTCGTATTCCTTCACATTCGAGATGTGGACATGCCGCAAGGTCAGCTGCTCAAGCTGGCGCTGGCGTTCGGGTGACAGCAAATTCCAGGCCGCGACATTGCTGACATAGGTGGTCGAGGTCGGACCCTGCGGCAGCTCGATCGCCTGCAGGCAGATCGCCTTGATCGGAAAGTCGGTATAGGTGAGGTCGCAGTGGAACGGGAGCTTCAGACTCCCCGCCGCATCGCGGTTGTGCAGCACCGAGACGAAATCGCCCTTGCCGCTGTTGTCGACCGGCGAGGGCGGGCCGAACCAGCTGGCGATCTCGATGTGACGCTCGTGCGAAATGCGCTCGCCGCCGCGAAACAGCAGCAACGAATGTTGGTCATAGGCCTGGCGCAGCTCGTCGATATCGGCGGGGGCACGCCCTGCCTGCGTATCGAAGCCAATTACTTCGGCGCCGAAATCCGGATGGAGCGGTCTGAATTCCATGGCAACTTCTCCCGATCAGAGAATGTGTCGAGATTTGGCTCAGGTCGAGGCGAAAATGGCGGGTTTCGAGAACCGGCGCGCAGCGTACTTCAGTACGTGAGCACCGGAAGCGCAGAAACCTGCCGTTTGTAGCCCGTCCTGGGGCAAATATCGATACATTCTCAATGCCAGGCGCCGTGGCGGCGAAATGCCCACGAGCGCACCGGAGCGTCATTGGGCCCTTCGCCGGGCAGCATGTCAATGGGTTCGCGCAGTTCCGCCTCGGTCGGGCCGATGCGTCCGGCGATGGGCGCGAGTTCGCCCAGGTCGATGAAATAGCAGCGCGCGGCATTGCCGGCGAGCATCGCCGACAGCTGGCCGGAACTGACATCGCCGCCGAAGGCATAGCGCAGCGCCGCATTGGTATGGGGCCAGGTGCCCTCGTTGTGCGGATAGTCCGAGCCCCACATGAAGCAGGCGTTGCCGATGTCGCCGCGCTTCTCGCATTCCGGGCGCGAAAGGAAGCTGGCGCCGATGAAACAGTTGGAGCGGAAATAGTCGCTCGGGCGGCGCGGCAGCACATTCTTGAAGCCGAACTTGCCGGTGTGCTCGTAGACCGAGTCGAAATCGTCGAGCAACTGGTGGACCCAGTGGCAGCGCTGTTCGGTCATGGCGAGGTGCAGGTCCGGGTGCCGCTCGAACACCCCGGCGAAGATCAGGTGCGACAGGCCCCGGTGGCTCAGCCAGTCGACTTCGGCGAGAGTCATCGCGAAGTTTTCCGGTCCCGGGCCGTATGTCAGATTGGCCCCGCCGTGCATGTTTAGCACCATGCGGTTGGCGGCGCAGGCGGCCCAGAACGGCTCGTAGGCCGGATCGTTGAAATAGGGCATTGCCTCCGCCGAAGTAATCGGCGGCAGATGCACCCCGCCGCGCAGGCCTGCTTTCGCCGCGAACTCCACTTCGCGCACTGCCGCATCGACGTCGGGCAGCGGCACGCGGGCGATGCCGAGGTGGCGCCTGGGGTCCTGCGCGCAGAGCTCAGCCAGCCAGCGGTTATAGGCCCGGCAGCCCGCCGCGACCTGATCGCTCGTCGCCTGGAAATCGACCTTCTGCCCGCCGCCGACCGCCGGATAGGCGGCGAAGGGCACGCTGCCCTGGGCGAAGATCACTTCGGCCGCGACGCCGTCGCCATCGAGGCAGCGGGTGCGGACGGCGTGATCCCACAGCCCGTCCTCACCAGTCGATGTCGCGCCGCCGCCGGTCAAGCCGCTGCCGATGTCGCGCTCATAGGCGTCGATGCGGGCACAGTAATCGTCGAAGGCGGCGACATGGCCCGATTCGATGAAGGGCCGGAAATCGGCCATGCGATCGGGGCCGGCGTGGCAATCGGCCGAGACGATGGTGAGGCGCTGATCGGTCATGGTCGCTCTCCCGTATATTGCGGCAATGCTAAGCCGGGAATTGGGCGGGGTGAAGGATTTTCGAACCCAGCGGCGGATAGCCCGGCACTTCGTTCTGGGTGAACCATATGGTCCGCGCGAAGGCCTGATCCGGCCGGATGGCAAAGCGCGTCGCCAGATCGCCGATCAGGTCGAAGCCTTTGCCGCGCAGGTAGTCCGCCGCCGCCTGCGCCGACCTGACCTTGAACGTCAGGCAGTAAATCCCCTGCGTCTCGCGCACATGCCGGGCAAGTTCGCTTTCCTCGACCTTGGGCATCATCGCCTCGATCACCGTATCGCCCATGGCGAACGAGACGCATTCCGCATCCTCGCCAGGCAGGTTCCGGCTACCGATCTCGGGCCAATCGAGCCGCTGGGCGAAACATTCGCGCGCCGCCTCCAGCGACACCGTCGACACGCCAATCGACTGCAAGCCCTCGATTCCCAGCGGATGATCGTCGCGCCAGCGCATCGGGTTCCAGCCGGACACCAGGCGGGGATCGTTGGGCAGATCGTGCGCCATCACTTCCAGACGCACGCCGAGCGCCTGCTTGCGCCCGACGAGGAAGTAGATTTCCTCCATTCCCGGATCGTAATGCAGCTTGAAACCGCGCGCCTCGAACCACTTTGCCGCAGCCGGCAGGTCGGTCACCTTGAGCGCGACACCGAGCCAGCGGTTCGGCCCGGCGCTGCGGCGGAGCATATCGCCGGTGGGCGAATTGACGGCAGGGCCGGAGGGGGCCGGCGCGATCGGGATCACCATGGTATCGCCGATCATCATCAGCGTCTCTTCCCGGTCGAGCCCCATCTTTTCGGCCTCGGGCGTCATCAGCATTTCGTAGACAATCTCTGCCCCGAAGGTGCCGATCACCCATTGGTCGCAAGGTTTGCGGTCATTGCTGTCTGCAATCGCCCAGCTGACGTGGGCAAGCGGCATTCCAACCATTCCTCAAATCCCGTTGTTCTTGTGACTCAGGCTAACTGCCTCAACTTTTCCGCTGCGTCTGTCCAGAGACGGTCATCCTTGTGCGCGTTCCAATAGTCCTCGCCGAGCGAAATCTGGTCGGCCACCCCGCCCCACCGCTCGCCCAGCCCCGCGCCGATCGCATCGGGCGCGCCGGCAACGCAGAACAGGCTCAGCACTTCGTCGGAAATCTCGGCCGCCATTTCCTTCCATTTGCCCTCGCGGGTCATGCGGTGGAGCCGGGGCTGGAGATCGCCCAGGCCGTGCTGGTCGAGCACCCCGCGATAGTCGGGTGTCGAGGCATAGAAGGCGACGCCGCTGCGCGCTTCGCCTAGCGCCCTCGGGTTCGATGCATCGGCAATGAAGGCCGAATAGATCAGCTGGAACTGCTCGCGGCTGCGCCCCGATTTCGCCAGCCCCCGCTCGACCGCCGGCAGGATGACGTTGCGCACATAGGCGGGCGTCGCGAAAGCATGGATGAATAGCCCGTCGGCCACCTCGCCGGCCATTTCCGACATCTTCGGTCCGACGGCGGCGAGGCAGATCGGTGGCGGCGCGTGCGGGCTGGGCTCGGGCCGGAAGTTGGGCGGCATCAGGTTGAGCTTGTAGAATTCGCCCTGGAAATCGAGCGGCCCGTTGCTGGCCCAGCAATCCCACACCGCGCGCACCGCCAGCACCGTCTCGCGCATCCGCTTGACCGGCTCGCTCCATGTCATGCCGAAGCGCCGCTCGATATGGGCGCGCACTTGCGGGCCGAGGCCGAGCACGAAATTGCCGCCGCTGGCGGTATTGAGGTCGTGCGCGGTATAGGCCAGCGGCACCGGCCCGCGCGGGAAAGCGAGAGCGATGCCGGTGCCCAGCGTCAGCTTTGAAGTCCCGGTGGACGCAACCGCCGCGCCGAGGAAGGGATCGTGGCCCAGTTCGGCGAAGTAAAGTCCGTCGCAGTGCGACGCTTCGAGACGGGCGGCGAGGTCCGCCAGATCGCGGGTGGGAGCGGCGGAGGCTACGGCGTTGAGTTTCATGCCCTGCCTCCTGCCCCGTCAATCCCGCCTGCGCAACAGCATGCCCGGCAGCTCGCCGGTATGCTCCCCGTTCTCGGTCAGCATCTTGCCGTTGACCAGCGTCGCCTTCATGCCCGTCGCCCGCTGCGCCAGCCGCCGTGCGCCGGTCGGCAGATCGTGGACGATGTGCGGCATTTCCGGGCCGACGGTCGCCGGATCGAACACATTGATATCGGCGGCAAAGCCCTCGCGCAGCAGGCCGCGGTCGGAAAAGCCCCAGGCCCGCGCGGCGCGGCTGGTCATCATTTCCACAGCCTCGGGAATCGAGAGCATCTGCTTCTCGCGGCAGTAGTAAGCCAGCAGATGCGTCTGGATCGAGCTGTCGGCGATCTGGCTGACATGGGCGCCGGAGTCCGAAAAGGTCATGATCGAACTGGGGTGGCGCAGGCAGGTGACAGTGTCCTCGTCCGAGGCGCTGGTCAGATACTGGATGAACAAGGCATCGAGATTGGTCGCGACCGCGAGATCGATCACCGCCTCGATCGGATGCACCCCGCGCTCCGCGCCGATGTCGGCGAGGCTGCGATAGGGCGGCAGCGGCGTATCGAAATAATAGAACTCGTCCCACTTGGGCGGACGCGATTCCGCGCCGATGCGGCGGCCATAGACCGCGTTCTCCACTGCATCGATCAGCGCCGCCCGGGTCGGCCGATCCTTGAGGCCCGCCAGCTGCGCATCGAGTGGCAGCTTGCGGAATTCGTTCCACACCGGCTGGGTGTCGAAGGAAAAACTCGAGCGGAACGACGAAACCGTGCTGACACCGCGGCTGTGGGTCTGGCCGAACATCCGGCCGCCCGCTTTCGCCACCTCGTCGATAAAGGCGAGCTGCTTGTCCCAGATGAAGCCGAGCACGCCGTAGGTTGTGGTAACGCCGCTCTCGACTGCCACCCTGCTGAGCCAGCTGAAATACTCGTCGCCCTCGGGCGTTCCCGGCATCAACTGCTCGTTCGCCAGTTCGAACACAGCGCCCTTGCGGCCCTTCATCTCGCCGACCAGCGCGGCGACTTCTTCGCGGCTGCCAAGGCGCGAGGCGACCGGGCGGTCGTCCGATGTTTCATGGCTTAGCGCGCGCGAGGTCGAGAAGCCCTGCGCCCCGGCATCGAGCGCGCGGCGAATTTCCTGCTTCATCAAGGCCATATCGGCCTCGCTCGCCGCGTCCTCGAAGGCACGCTCGCCCATCGCCCAGGTGCGCAGCGCCGAGTGGCCGACATAGGCCGAGCAGTTGATCCCCTTGGGCAGGGCATCGACCACGTCGAGATACTGGTCGTAGGTCTCCCATTTCCAGTCGATCCCGGCATCCATCGCCGCGCCGTTAATGTCTTCGGCGCGTTCGAGATTGCGGGCCACCAGGGCCTGCTGCCCCTTGCGCATCGGCGCGATCGAGAAGCCGCAATTGCCCATCACCACGGTGCTGACGCCGTGCCAGCAGCTGTTCGTGCCAAGATAGTCCCAATGCATCTGGGCATCCATGTGAGTGTGCCCGTCGATGAAACCGGGGGAGACGATGTGCCCTTCGGCATCGATCTCGCGCGCGCCCTTGCCGGCGATCTTGCCGATCTCGACAATCCTGCCGCCGGCGACACCCAGATCGGCGGTATAGCCCGCTGCCCCGCTGCCATCGACCACGGTGCCGCCGCGAATGACCAGATCAAGTGCGCTCATGATTTCTCTCCTTGGTTTCTAGGCAGGTTGTGGCCTGCTAGCGCCCATCTGTCGGGGCAGATTGCAATGCTTGGCCCGTCTGACTGACGGATGACATCGACGTATAGCATGCGGCCCGAGGCCGGATCGAGATGGGCGCGGGCGACCGTGCCCCCGGCGCGCTCGTCAATCGGCATGTCGAGCACCGGGCAGCCGTCGAGCCAGTTGTCCGGCGCTACCGCCAGCACCGCTCCCGACCATTCCGACACCGCGAGATTGCCGTGCTGGGCAACGCCGGGGTAGAAGGGCTCCTGCGGCTCGTCGCCCGGAGCAATGCCATCGACCGGGCGGGCCGCCGGGCGCGCCCTGGCCAGCCGCTCGCCCCGCATGGCATCGCGCCGGGCTTCGGTCGCGGCAAGATCGAGCGCGCCGTCGCTGGCAAACTCCACCCCGTAAATCTCCGAAGCAACCTTCGCGACCAGCCGGTTCTCGGCCAGGTCCCGCGCCACCGCCTGCGGATCGCGATCGAGCGGATCGCCGAAGCCGCCGCCGCTGGCGCAATACATCTCGAAGGTATCGCCCGGCGCCAGCGCGACGCCGACCTGGTGGATGCCGACCGGCTCGAACGTGCCGTCGGCCTTGGTCATCGCAAAGCGCATCGTTGCGCCGGGATAGCCGCCCGCCGCGCCGCCGGTGGGGAACCAGGCGCGGGTGCCGGTCATGTTGCCGACCAGCGTTTCGGTATTGTGCGCCTGAAAGCTCTCCTGACAGCCAAGGCCGGAACGGTAGCGGCCGTAGCCATGAGTGCCGTCGGTCGCACGGCGTTCGAGAAACAGCAGCGGGTAGCTTGCCTCGAGAATCTCGACATCGGCATATTCGAGCTGGTTGCCGCCGGGGATCTGGCTCGATTTGATGTCGATGCCATCGTCCATGCTCGCCGCCGGGCTGCCCGAGAATGCTCCGTCGATCAGCGTATAGACCCGGCGCTGGCCGAAATCGTCGATGTAGGACCAGCGCCCGGTGCCATAGGCCGAGAGCGCCGGCGCGGTCGCCATATCGCGCTCCAGCGCGCCCGGCGAAGCGTGCAGCGCCAGCTGCATGCACTGGCCGACGGCGGTATAGACCGCCATCGCCGCGTCCATGTGCGCCGCGCCGATCGGGGCGGGCATGACACAATGGACGATGGTCCCCGGCTTGCAGATAATCTCGACAATATCGAGGATCGACTGGTTGAACGGCAGCCCCGGCGCGAGCAGCTGTCGCATGCGCGGCGCGATCTGCGCGCGGATGATGTATTCCTTGGAATTGATGAAGCTGGGCACTTGCGGCGGGGCTTCGGAAAGGTCGAAGATCACCCGGTCGCCGCGCACTTCCATGTTGCAGGGCACCCGCATCACGTCGTCGCCCCATTCGATCCAGGCGGTGCTGTAGTAAGTGCCGTCCTCGATCAGCGAGATACGTTCGCGCAGCACCCGCAGCACGCCCGCGAGCAGCGCCTCATAGGCAGAACGGAACGCGGGCACGCCCATGTCGCGGATCAGCTCGACCAGCTTGGCCTCTGCCACCGCAGTGCCGATGACCAGGCTGCGCATGTCCATTTCGATCAGGTCGCTGCTGCGCACGTTGATCCGGAAGATGTTCCAGATGTCGTCGCATTCCGCGCCGCCCGCGATCAGCCGCACCGGCGGCAGGCGCAATGCTTCCTGATAGCACTCGGTCGCCTCGGTGGCGGAGGAGCCGGGCACCATGCCGCCCATGTCCATCATATGCGCGGCAATCGCCACCCAGGCGACGCGCCGCCCATCGACGAACACCGGGCGCTGGATGACCACGTCTTGCGGGTGCAGGCCGCCGCCCGAATGCGGGTCGTTGGCGATGAATACGTCCCCCTCCGCAATCGTCTCGCCATGCACCCCGATCGTCGAGCGCACCGCGTGCATCACCGCGCCGTAGTGCAGATCGATCAGCCCGGAGGCGGAGATGACCGAGCCATCGGCATCGAGAATGGTGACCGAGTAATCCTTGCTCTCGGTGACGATAGGCGAGATCGCGGTCTGCTGCACCGCCGCCCCGGCTTCCTGGCCGATGGCTTCGAGCCGCGAACGCAGCAGCTCGGGAGCGATTGGATCGTCGGTGCGGCTGGCCTGATAGTTCATTTCGTCGCCTCGATCACCAGAGTGCGCTGCATGTCGACCCGGGCGGTCATACCCCTTGGCACCCAGATTGTCGTGTCCGAAGCATCGACCAGTGCCGGGCCGGTGAACATTTCACCGGGCGTGAGCCTGCCGCAATCGTAGACATCGACCGGATCGGGCTTTTGCGCCCGCTTGAGGCTGACCGGGCGGGTGCCGATGGGGGATGCCGCGCGCTCTGCCGCCGGCTTCGACTGCTTCGGCGCGGATGCCTGTTCGACCCCTTCCATATGGCCGATGCCGATCGCGCGGATACCGACCAGCTCGACAATGCCGGAGGTCGTGGTCGATGCCGCGCCGAACCTCCGCAAATATTCCTCGCGGAAAATCGCCTCGGCCTGCTTGCCGCCGTCGCCAGGAGCCGGATTGCCCGGGAAGGCGACGGTCAATTCCCAGCGCTGGAGGAAGAAGCGCATATCGGCCTCGAAGCGGACTTCGCGATCGGCCTCGGGCACGCCGTCCGCCGCGAGGTCTTGCCACACCGCTTCGCGCAGCTCGGCAAATGTGCGGTCGATGGCAGCGGCATCGCCGGGCACCTTCATCAGCAGCGTCGTCAGCCGCTCGCGGCGGATGTCCATTGTCGCCGCGCCGTAGGCTGAGAGCACCGAGGCCAGTTCCGGCACCAGCACACGCGGCAGTCCCGCCAGCTTCGCCACTTCGGCGGCGAACAGCGCACCGCAGCCGCCATAGCTGACCAGGCAATGCTCGCTGGCGGCCAGCGCGTGATTGGACAGCCGCGCGCGCACCGCCTTGACCATCTCGGCCACCGCGATCTCGCGTATGCCCCATGCGGCATCGACCCCGTCCAGCCCCAGCTCGCCGCCGAGTTTGCCGCAAGCCCCCAGCGCACCGTCGCGGTCGAGCGTCATCGTGCCGCCCAGGAAGCGCTGCGGGTCGATATAGCCGAGCGCCAGCAAGGCGTCGGTAAGCGCCGCCTGCGTGCCGCCGCGCCCGTAGCACACCGGCCCCGGCGAGGAGCCCGCCGACTTCGGCCCTACCCGCAACATGCCGCGCTCGTCGATCCACGACAGCGAACCGCCGCCCGCGCCGACCGATTCGACATCGACCCGGGGCAGCGCCGTCCAGAAGCCCATCAGCTCGCCGCGCTGGGTGCGTGCCGGCGCGCCTTGGGCCAGGTGCGCGACGTCGAACGAAGTGCCGCCGAGGTCGCAAGTCAGCACCTTGTCCTCACCGGCATCGAGCGCGATCCGCGCCGCCGCCGCGACGCCCGCTGCCGGGCCGGAGGCCGACAGCCACACCGGCTGCTCGCGCGCCTGCTCGATCGAGATCGCCCCGCCGCCCGAATGGCACAGCAGCACCGGCGCCGTGAGCCCTGCCGCTCGCAGCTCGTTCGCCAGATCGTCGACGCCCCGGTAAGCGCCCTTGGCATAGGCATTGAGCACGGCGAGCGTGGTGCGCTCATACTCCCGGATCACCGGGCGCAGCTCTACCCCGGCGGAGACCGGCATGCCGGGCAAGGCCTCGCGCAGCAGCCGCGCCGCCTCGCGCTCGTGATCCTGGTTGAGGAACGACCACAGGAACGAGACGGCGATGCTCTCCACCCCTGCCTCGTCGGCGAGATAGCGCCCGGCGGCGATCACTTCGGCGGGATCGAGCGGCTTCAGCACCACGCCGTTGCGGTCGATCCGCTCGTCCACTCCCACAATTGCGCGGGCATCGACCAGGGCATCGACCGATTTCAGCCAGCCATCGACCGTCTGCGTGCGCCCGCGCGCCAGCCGCAGGGTCTCCTCGAAGCCTTTGGTCGTGACGAGCCCGGTCCTGAGGCCGGTGCGGGTGGCGATGACATTGGTCACCGCCGTGGTGCCGAGACCGAACTTCTTCACCCTGGGCAGCAGCTCCGCCAGCTCCAGCCCGGCCGCCTGTGCCGCGAGCTTGCAGGCGGCCAGCACCCCGCGCCCGATTTCGGGGTAGGTGCTGGGCGACTTCGCCCGAAAGCTTTCGCCGCCTGCGATCACCACCGCATCGGTGAAAGTGCCCCCGACATCGACGCCGATGAGTATGTCGCGCGAACTAGCCGCGCCGCCAGAACTGGTCATCCGTCTCCCCGGCGGACTTCCTGCCCGCTCCGTTGTTCAGCCGTGCATAGTGGTGGCGCGCAGCGGACTGTCAAGCGAAGCCGGGTCCATGCCACTTGATTATTACCCCAACCAGCGGCCATGTTGCGCCCAGCCGGCCATCAGAGCCACCAGGAGAGCATGCCATGAACGCCCCGATTCGTTCCCTCGTTCCGGAGAAGCCCTACAAGCTCGAACAAGTCGCCCCCGGCGTCAGCCTGCGCACGCTCTATCCGGGCGGCAAGGCCGGGCCGGACAACATCGTCGCCAACGACATCCCCGGCGGCCAGACCTGGAGCGAGAGCATCATTCTCGGCAACGAGCGCGACAAGTTCATGATGTGCATCCCCGATATCCGCATGCCGCCGAACCAGATCTGGCCGATGCACTGGCACGATTGCTGGACGCTGGTGATCGTCATCGAGGGCAATTGCCTGATCGGGGACTGGTACATGGGAGCGGGCGACGTCTTCGTCGCCGCGCCGTCGATCGAGTATGGCCCGCTGCTGATCGGGCCCAAGGGCTGCCGGCTGCTCGAGGTGTTCGGCGACCTGTCGCTGTCGCCCGGCGGCTATGGCCCCGAATACCGCGATCACCCAACTCTGCAGGGCGGCAATCACGTGATCAAGCCGCGCGAAGGCGTCAACAAGCGCAACGAGGGCCATTCCAGCCTGTCGCTCGAAGGCACCGATGGCATGTGGAAGACGCGGCTGACGCCCGGACATGTCTGGGACCTCGGCGGCAAGGACGATCCGGAACGTCCGGTTGTCCGCTACACGGTGCTGAAGGCGGGCGAGGCCATCGCTGCCTGCACCCGCGGCGACGACTATGCCGCACAGCTGATCGAGGGCTCCGGCGATGTCGGAGGCAGCAGCCTCGCCGCCGACGGTGTGCTGATCGCCGAACGCGGCAATGCCATTCCCGCCATGACCGCAGGCAAGGACGGTGCCGGGTTCATCGAATACTTCCGCACCACCCGCGCGCTCTGATCGACGGAGGCCAGCCATGAAATTCAACCACGTCGGCATCTCGGTCACCGACCTCGACCGCTCGATCGGCTTTTACCGCGACATGTTCGGCATGGAGCCGCTGGGCGATCCCTTCCCTTTCAGCGGCGAGCAGTTTTCCGAGATCATGGATATCCCCGACGCGCAGGGCCGGATGTGCATGATCGCCGGGGGCAATCTCTGGCTTGAGCTGTTCGAGTTCGCCAATCCCGCCGGCAAGGCCAAGGATCCCAACTATAAGGTGAGCGACCGGGGCATCTCGCACTTCGGCCTGACCGTCGACGATATCCACGCGACTTACGACAAGCTGAAAGCAGCCGGCGTGCCGATTCACGGGCGGTTACAGACCTTCATGGGCGGCGGCATGCGCGCGGCCTATTGCCGCGATCCGGACGGCAATGTCTTCGAGATCATGCAGCCGGGCGATGGCATGCCGGTGCCCGCTGCCGATTGATCGAACCTGCGAAGATGGCGGCCCGAAAAATTCCGGGTAAAGTTTGCCACCGCCTAATCGGTGTGGCTATTCCCTTGAAGCTGCTTCGTTGTTACGGGGCGTCGCTCCAAAAGGAAGGCGCGTGTTCGCAGTCAGGTTCGTATGCGTGGTCGCCGTTTTGTCGCAGGCAGCGGGCGCGGCCTGGGCGCAGGCCCCGGCTCAGCTGCCGGTGCCTTCGCGCGATCCATTGGCGCGTGTGCCGCTGGCGAGCGCGCCTTCAGGCGATCCGGTGCTGGCGATGGAGCAGGCCACCATGCCCGCAGCCGATTTTCGCGCGGCCATCGGCGTGGCGCTGGACCGCAATCCCTTGATCGCCGCAGGCCGCGCCGGGCGCGACGAGGCGGAAGCCCAGCGGCGCGAAGCGCGGTCGGCGCTGTTCCCGGTGGTCGATATGTCGATGACCGGCACCCGCTCGATCGCCCGCAATTTCTCGAGCGATCCCACCCTGATCGTCGAACGGACCCGGCCAGACAGCCGGATCGACGCCAATGCCAGCATGCAGCAGCTGCTGTTCGATTTCGGCGCAGCGTCGGGCCGCATCGCCGCCGCTGCGGCCCGGATCGAAAGCACCACGGCCGAGACCGAGCACACCGGCGAAGCGGTAAGCCTGCGCGCCATCGGTGCCTGGTACGACCTGTTCGCCTTCGGTGCCCTGGTCAGCCTGTCCGAGGCCTATCTGCGCAATGAGGAAGAGATGCGCAGCGCCATCGAAGCGCGCATCGGCCAGGGCTTCTCGGCACCGGTAGAGCGGGCGCGGGTCGAATCGGCGATTGCCGAAGCCACCTTGCGCCTCGAGCAGGCGCGGCGTGCCTATGGCAATGCGCAGGCCCGCTATACCGAACTGTTCGGCTTGCCGCCGCGCGGGCGCGAGCTGCGATCCCCGCCGCCGGCCCTCGCCATCGCGGACCGCGAACAGATCGCCGCCACCACGGAAGAGTCTCCTGCGGTGCGCGGCGCCCGCGCTTCGGCCCGGGCAGCGCAATCCGAGGCCAAGGCAGCGCGCGCCGATACGCTGCCGGTGCTGACCGCCGGGATCGACGCCGGGCGCTACGGCGTCTTCGAGCGCGACCGTAACGATTACGACGTGCGCGGCCGGGTGGTCCTGCGGTTCCGCTTCGGCGGCGCGGGCGGGCCACGTGCGGCCCAGGCGCGGGCCCGCGCCGAAGCAGCGGCAGCGCGCGCCGATGCGGTCGCCCAGGAAGCGGCGCGCGAAGTCGCCATTGCCCTGCGCGAGGTGGAAGCCCAGCAGGCCATGCTGCCGGCCTACCGCGCCAACTATCTTGCCGCCCGCACCACCCGCGACGCCGTGTTCGAACGGTTTCGCGTGTCGCGCGGCACGCTGTTCGATACGCTCGACGCCGAAGTGCGGCTGTTCAACGCCGCCAGCGACTATATCCGCGCAATGAGCGAAGCGGACACGGCCGGCTATGCCTTGCTGGCACGGACCGGACAACTGAACGAAACCCTCGGGCTGACGGTTCCGGGAACGGAGGCGAGACCATGAACGGGGCCATGAACGGAACCATGGACGGGACGGCTAACGGCGAGGCGAACCCCGGCAGGCCGCCGCGCTTTGCCGAATGGCTGATGGAGCCGATCCGCTCCAACCGCGCGATCTATGGCAAGGTCGCCATGGCCGCGGTGGCGATCAACCTGTTCACCCTGGTCTCGTCGCTGTTTTCGATGGTGGTGTTCAACCGGGTGATCCCCAACAACGCCACCGGATCGCTGATCGCCCTGTCGATCGGGCTCGGCATCGTGCTGGTGTTCGATTTCGCCCTCAAGATCCTGCGCTCCTATTTCATCGACATTGCCGGGGCCGATGTCGACAGCCAGGTTGGCGAGCGCATCTTCTCGCAGATCCTGGCGCTCCGGCTCGACCGGCATCGCGGATCGGCCGGGGGGCTGGCCAGTCTGATGCGCGAGCTGGAATCGCTGCGCGATTTCTTTGCCTCGGCGACGCTCACTGCCATTGTCGATGTGCCGTTCATCCTGGTGACGCTGACGGTGATGGCGATAATCGGCGGCTGGCTGGTGCTGGTACCGCTCGCGCTGATCCCGCTGGTGATCATCACCGCGCTGCTGACCGAACCGGCGATGGACCGGCTATCGGCCAAGTCGGTGGGCCAGGCCATGGTCAAGCAATCGGTGCTGGTCGAGGCGATCGGTGGGCTGGAAATGGTCAAGAGCGCCAATGCCGCGCCGCTGCTCAAACGGCGCTGGAGCGAGGCGATCAAGCAGCAGTCGCGGACCTCGCTGATGCAGCGGCTGGTCTCCTCGATCAGCATGACGGTCGCCGGGACCGGGCAGCAGGTCGCCTACGCGGCGGTGATTATCGCCGGTGTCGCGATGATTGCGGATCAGCGTCTGACCATGGGCGCGCTGGTTGCCTGCTCGATCCTGTCGGGCCGGGCTATCGCCCCGCTGTCGCAGATCGCCAACCTGCTCTCCCGGCTCAACGCCACCCGCGCCGCCTACCGCCAGATCAACAGCCTGATGGAAACGCCGGCCGAAACCACCGGCGCCCATGCCCTCACCCCGGCACGGCTGGCCGGCGAGATAGTGTTCAAGGATGTCCGCTTTTCCTACCCCGGCGCAACCCAGCCCGCGCTCGACGGGATCGGCTTCACCATTAAGGAGGGGGAAAGGGTCGCGCTGCTCGGCCGGGTCGGTTCGGGCAAGTCGACTGTCGCCCGGCTGGTCATGGGGCTCTATCCGCCCAGCGAGGGCCTGGTGATGATCGACCAGACCGAAGTGCGCCAGTATGACGCCGAGGCGCTGCGCCGCCAGATCGGTTGCGTGCTGCAGGATACCTCGCTGCTGTCGGGATCGGTACGCGAGAACATCGGGCTAGACCGCGCGGATGTGGACGACGCCGAGTTGCTGCGCGCCGCCCAGCTTTCCGGCACCCATGAATTCATGGGGCGGATCGCCAATGGCTACGATCTGCGGCTGGCCGACCGGGGCGAAGGCCTGTCGGGCGGCCAGCGCCAGTCGATCGCACTGGCGCGGGCACTCGCCGGACGGCCGCCGATGCTGATCCTCGACGAACCGTCGAGCGCGATGGACGACCAGACCGAGATGGCGATGATCCTGCGGCTCGAAAGCGAAGTAGCGGATCGCACGCTGATGCTGATCACCCACCGCATGCCCTTGCTGAAGCTGGTGACGCGAATCATCCTGATGGACAGCGGCAAGATCCTGGCCGACGGGCCGCGCGACGAGGTGCTCAAGCGCATAACGGTCAAGCGGGGCTAATGGCGATGAACGATACCGGCACCAATGGCGGCAACATCGACGATGGCATCGAGGGCGACAATGGCCTCGAAGCACTCGAGGACCGGATCAGGCCGCGGCTGGTCTCGAACCTGCTGCTCTGGGTGATCCTCGGCTTCTGCGTGGTCGCGCTGATCTGGGCGGCGCTGGCCAGGGTCGACCGTTCGGTGCAGGGCATGGGCCGGGTGGTGCCCAGCTCGAAACTGCAGGTGGTGTCCAACCTTGAAGGCGGGATCGTCGAGGCGATACTCGCGAAGGCGGGCGACCATGTCGCGGCGGGCGCCCCGCTGCTCCGGCTCGACCAGACGCTCAGCGCGGCGGAACTCGGCAGCAGCAGCGCCACGGTGGCGGCGCTGGCGGCGCGGGTCGAGCGGCTGCGGGCGGAGACCAGTGGCGGCGTGCCCAACTTCTCAGTCGGTGCCGCCGCAAACGACCAGTCGCAGATCGAGACCGAACGGGTGCTCTACCGGGCCCGGATGTCCGAGCTGGCGGGGCTCTCCAATGCTGCCTCGGCGCGCGCGCTTGAGGCCCGGCGCGCGGTCGACGAGGCGCGGGCCGTGCTGGCATCGCGCCAGGCGGCAGCGCAGGCCGCCGAGACCCAGCTCGGCCAGATCAGGCCGCTGGTCGAACGCGGGATCGAACCGCAGATGACGCTGGTGCAGGCGCAGAGCGCCGCCGCTTCGTCGCGGGCCGATGCCAGCGCCGCCGCCGCCGCGCTGCAACGCGCCCAGGCCAACGTCGCCACGGCCCTTTCCACCCGCCAGGAGCAGATCGCCAGCTGGCATGCGCGCGCCGGATCGGAACTCGATACCGCGCAAGCCGAACTCTCCGCCCGTCAGCGGACACTGCCCGCGCTGGCCGACCGGGTCCGCCGCACCACCATCACCGCCCCCATCGCCGGGCGGGTAAACCGGGTGCTGGTAACGACCCTGGGCGGATCGGTTACGCCCGGAAGTCCGCTGGTCGAAATTGTTCCTTCCGACGAAGCGCTGGTGATCGAAACCCTGCTGAACCCCAAGGATATCGCCACGGTCAAGATCGGCCAGAAGGCCAAGGTCAGCATCACCGCCTATGACAGCTCGATCTACGGCTCGCTGGAAGGCACGGTCATCGGCGTCTCACCCGATGCCACGGTCAACGAGCGGACCGGCGAAAGCCACTTCACCGTGCGCGTGCGGACCAGTTCGTCGGCGCTTATGGCGCATGGCGGCAGGCGATTGCCGATCGGCCCCGGCATGCTGGCCGACGTCAGCCTGCTGGGCGATAGCCAGTCGGTTCTGTCTTACATACTCTCGCCGATAACCAAGCTCAGCGACAGCGCCTTCAGGGAGTAGGCCGGCGCCTGAACAGGACAGGCACGCCGCTCTAGTCGCCGAATCCGACCCGGACGTCTTCGGAGGACGTACTGTCGGCAGGGAACGCGGATTCCTTGATACCGGGTTTGGGATCCACGGTCGCGACAATCGCCGGATCGATCCGCAGGACGGAATAGCCGCCAACCGCCCCTGCCCCGAAACCCGGAGCGAACAGCCGCATCGGCCGGTCGATCACGCCTTCGACAACGGCGTCATGGATCGCCAGCGGGATGCTGGCCGACGAGGTGTTGCCGACGCGCTGGATGTTGAAGTAAAGCCGGTCGGGGCTCAGCCCCGCCTCGACTGCCAGCTCGGTGACCATCGTCTTGTTGGCCTGATGCGGCACGACAAGTTCGATATCGTCGATCATCTTTTCGCCGCCATGGATACCCGGCAAGGTCCGCAACTCACCCAGCATCTGGATCAGATAGCGCTGCGCAAGGGCGCGTACCGGCGGGCCGTAGACCGTGATGTTGTTGTCGAATTCGGGATTGGGCCAGACGATGGCGTTGACTTCTTTCCACGGGCCGCTGGCATAGGTCTGGACGATGTCGATATCCGGCTCGCTGCCTTCCGGGGCGGGCGCAATCACCATCGCGGCAGCGCCGTCGGCAAACAGCATGCGCGAGGTGCGGACATTGCCGATCTTGTCCGAAAACTTCTCGGCACAGACCATAAGCACCGGCCGGTTGACTTCATCGAGGAGGCGAAGCGCCTCCGACAGCCCATAGGGCATGCCCGCGCAGGCGGCGACAATGTCGCTGGAGTTATGGGTCTGGTAGATGCCCAGTTCTGCCGACAACCAGGTTGCCACCGACGGAATAAGCCGCGTGCTCGTGCACGAACAGAACAGGACGGCACCGATCTCCTCTGGCTGACGGCCCGAATGCTTGAGCGCGCTGCGTGCCACTTCGAGCGCAATATCTTCAAGCGAACGGTTGGTGTAACACCGCGCCTCAACCCCGGTCTTTGAACTGATTTCCTCTGCGGTCATCGGCGACCAGTTCATCGCCGCGTTGCGGATGACATCTTCATTGGTGCAGACCTGTTCGCCGGGACGCGCGGCCAGCGCTTCGATGCGCGGCATGACCGAGAATTTCTGGCGCACGATCACCGGCGGATAGGGCCGGATTGGCTGCTTCGATTCGTCCGGTTTGCGCACTGCCGCGGCGGGTTGGGGTTCGTCTTGCGCCGCTTTCACTAGGTTGATGAAGTTCAGGACATCCCGGTTGCGCGGCTCGAACAAGATCACGAATTCATCGTCGCCGATCTCGGCTGGCCGGGCGAGCCGCTGCCGCGAGCGGTCCCACGGATAGAGATTGTGCAGCAGCATGACCCAGCGGTGGATCGCTTCCAGTTCGGGCACATCTTCATTGCAGTCGACGATCTGCTGTTCGGTGAAGACCGGGAAGTTGGGATCGTGCCGGTCGAGCACGGTCGTCAGGTTTTCGGGATTGGCGAGAAATTCGGCCACGGTCGGCTTGATCGGCGGCATGTAGGTCGCGTGGTGGCGCTTGTGGCGCACCACCTCGAACAGCAGGTTGAATATCTCGTCCTCGGATGCGGCGGCCTGCGGATTGCTTGCCGGCAGCGCATTGAAAGCCGCCTTCATCGATGCGATCTTGCGCTCGGCATCCTGCCAAGGCGTCTGCACCGGAAGGAACAGGTCGTGCCGGTTCCGGGGAACATCGCGCCAGCGTGTCGGGCGCTTCTGGTACAGGGTCAGGGTATTGCGATTGACCCAGTAGAGATTGAGGGCAACGTCGCGCAGCAATTCGATCCGGCTGCGATACTTGCCGCCCTCTATCGATTCCAGGATACCGGTGCCAGTCGGCGCCTTCGATTCCATGTCGCGCTTGACGATCATTTCGAACTGCGCGAGCGAGTTGATGACGGAAAAGTCGAGTTGCGCGAATAAGTTCGCAGGCAGCACCAGCGAGCCATGTCTGTTCAGCACGAACGATGTCAACGGGCCCCCTCCTGCGATTTAGCCAACGTCTGTTCTCCTTACAGAGCACATGCAAAGCCGTGACGAGGCGCTCAGCCATCGTCCTTGCATCGCCATACAACATATGGGCATTCTCGCAGCAGTAAATCGGAATATCGATAGTGGCGAAGCCGCCGACGGCGGGCGGAAACTGACTGAGCTGGATTGCTTGTGGCCAGTCTTCACCGGATCCCGGAAGCAAATGGCCGGAAACTGCCAGGATTTGCCATTCCGCCCCGGAAACATAGCACTTCCAGCGACCGACTACCGCTCGGTGTCAAAACATTGGGACTAAGGTCAGGACCTAGGTGGCGGAGATGGAGGAAGTCACATTTGGGAATTAAGATATTGTAATTAAATGCTTATATATTGTGATTTTGCCACGATACCCCCTCGAATACCGCGTGAATTTGGCCAAAAATTTTGTTCTACACCGTCCTCGGACGGCACTTAGCATCCTTTCCGGCAACCTCGAAATTCGTCAATCGCTACAGGGTAGTCCTCCACCTGCGGCACCTCGCCAATGGTGGCAAATGTCAGTACCTGTATTGCGACTGGAACGGGTGTTCGTCGTCATCATCGAATATGCACTAGTTCGCGAACCGATCTCGAGCCCTTGGCGGGAAGGCGAGCGCGCCCAAGAGCCGCTGGATGGCGTCGAATTGATCGCGCTAGGGCGGCGAGAAAGACTTCGGGAGCCAAAAGGCCACGTCCAAATGGGCTCGCAGCGAGCAACGTTTCCGGATCGTTTATTTCAAGCGGCGAAACATCCGAAAAGGTGTCAAAGTCCCGCGCTGAATCATTCGATTGTCTTCTTCTTCAGTGATAGGTTCTGAGTTGAATTGAGACTGTTGTGCAGATCTGGCCCGGGGGGATCATGGTCGATTCTACGGATATCCTTTTGTTCGCGGCCGGAACCGAGCCGAAAATCGTCGCGCGTTGCACCTACAAGGCCGAGACTGACACTTTTGCGGTCGATAGCCTCAAGCTCGGCGAAGGGACGCCGGCCCCCGAGATCAAGCTCGCGGGATCGAAGGTCGCGATCCCCGAGGCCCTGCTACTCGACGATCATAGCGCCCTGAAGCCCGTCGGCCAGATCACAACCGACGCCCTGAAGAGCGCTTACGCCGCGCTCTGCACTCGCCTCGCCGACCTCGAGATCGACCGGCAAGCGGGATTTTTCGGTCTTCCGGCGACGGCGCGCTATTCGGTCAAGGCATCGATCGTCCTGCCGCCGGTGGCGCAGCCGGCCAATGCGCCGGAAATCGGATTTCGGGCACTCTGCCATCTGGAGATCGCGGCGCCGGGCGCCAGCTTGCGCGGACACTTCGACTTTGAAGTCGTGTACAGCGAGCAGATGCCCAAGCTCTCGGGCACGTTCGGCTGGCCCTCGTTCGGCTTCAATTTCGCCGACCTCGATTTTCCGAATTTCGCACTGATCGACCGGCCCTTCGCGCTTCCGGACCTTGGCGGATGGCTTCCCAAGACGCGGATCGTGTGGACCGCGCCGGCGCCCAAGCTGACGCTCACACTCGACCGCGGGCTCTCGCTCACGATCGATGCCGAGGGTGCGCCGGCAACCGGAACGGTCGAACTCGACGGTACCGAAATCCTCAAGATCGCGGCGTTCAAGGTCGAAGGCCCCGTCGACAATCCCAGGGTTACACTCGACCTTACTGCTTCAGGGAGCGCCGACGTGCCTCCGGGCGACATCGAAATCGGGCCACTGACGGTCGCGTGGGACAACGTTAGAAGTCTCGGCGAGCGCCGATGCTAACGGGCTCGTCATCACCACCGAAGTCGGCAAGATCGCCGTCTTCGAAACCAGCAAGGTCGATCCCGCGACCGGCAACGTAGGCCGGGTCGCCGTCTCGCTCGATCTCGTCACGCGATACGACGCGACCGGCGGAGTCGATACGCAGGTTCAAAATGTGACGGTCATTGAGCCCAACGGGTCTCAGCTGGCCGCTTTCGCGATGCGCGAGATCGGGCAGCTGAAGCGCGTTCTCGTCTCCCTCACGCTGCCCCAAGCCGGTCCGCTCGACCCGCTGTTGGAGCGGATCATGGCTCTGGGCCGCGCCGTGATCGTCTGGCTCGGCGGCGGCCTCGACGCGGTCGGCGGCGCGCTCATCGGGCTCGGCAAAGGTGCTGCCGCCCTGGCCGAATGGATTTTCGATAGCCTTGCCGAGCTTGGCGCCGGGGCACCTCAGCTCGTGGTCGAGCTACGGTGGGACGCGGCGAACGGGGTTTTGAAGCAGGTCGTCGTCTCGCGCGGCGGCACGGATATTTCGGCCCGCTCCTTCGAGCTGGGCGAACTGAAGATCGCCTTTCCTGCCGTCAGCCAGCCGATGCTGGTCTTGGATCTCGTCGACCACTGGATGGCCATCGCTGTGGCGCCGCGGACATCTGCATTCGAAGCGGTCTTCTCGACCGATCTGTGGGTCGGCGCCGCGACTGGCACGACGGCGGTTCGCGGCGCGGAGCCTGAGCCGCTGATCAAGGTCACGGCCAAACTCTCGCCGCCGGCCGGCGAGCCCGAGCCGATTGCGCTGGTGTTGCTGCGCGACGGGCGCGCGCGGTTCTTCCAATCGCTCGGGGGCGGCCCTTCCGAGATGGTCGGCGGCGTCGTCAGCATCGGCAGCCCGCTGGTGCCCGGCGACTTCGCTCCCGACGTCGATGTCGATGTCGCGATCAATAAAGAACAGCTCACCTCGATCTTCCCCGCCGGCAGCGGTAGCGCTAGCGGAAATTCGTCGGCGCCCCTCGTCAAAGTCAAGACCTGGAAGGTCACGGGCGGCCAAGGCTCACTCAAGAAGATAGAGGTCGATCTTGAAATCACGATCGGCGGCGGTTCAACGACACTCGAGCCTACGGTCACCGGGAGCTTCGACCTGCGCACCTTCGAACTTCGCTTCGGTGCGCTCGAGATTCCGATCCCAGCACCGGAGCCGATCGACTTCTTCGGGGCCCGCGCGACAATCGTCGCCAACGCCGAGGACCATGGCTTCGTTCTCAGGCTCGACGAGGCGGCCTCGATCGCGCTCGCGCCGGGTGCGCGCGCCGAGCTACGCTTCGACGGCATCGGAGAGGGCGACGATGTCCTCACTTTCGACGCCGAAGGCCCAAAGGGTCTGGCGCTCGGCACGTCGGGGCTCGACCTCGACGCCAAGGTTCGCCAGAACCCGATCCGACTGCCCGGCCTCGACACGCCGTTTCGATTCACCGGGGGCGCCATCCGGGTCGAGCGCGGCAAGTTTCTCTCCGCTGGTATCACCGGCAGCGGCGCGCTGCCGCCGGCGCTGCTCGGCGAGGCCAAGATCGACGCCGGCATCCAGTTCAAGCGCGAGAGCGGCGGCTCGCTCGTCGTCGAAAGCGCGACGGCACGGCTCGAGCGCGCCGGCGAGCCCTTGATTGTTGATTGTCACTGAGAGTTGACCCGGGAGGGGCATAAATTTCCACTGAGAAGTGACCCATGTTCTGAGCTTTCCCCTGGCTGTTGGGTTGGGGGATACAGGAGTGATCGACATGGCGTTATTGAGCGTAATCCGGCGCTGGCATTTCCGTGAGGGGATGCCGATCCGGGAGATAGAGCGGCGCACTGGGCTGTCGCGCAACACGATCCGCAAGTATCTGCGCAGTGGTACGGTGGAACCGAGGTTCAACGTGGCCGCTCGGCCGAGCAAGCTGGACCCGTTTGCCGAGAAGCTGACGGGTTGGCTGAAGATTGAGACCGGCAAGTCACGCAAGCAACGGCGCACAGCAAAGCAGATGCACGCCGATCTTGTGGCCTTGGGCTACGACGGTTCCTACGGGCGTGTGGCGGCCTTCGTTCGCGCCTGGAAGTCCGAGCGTCAACGCGATGCCCAGTCCGCTGGCCGTGGCACCTTCGTGCCTTTGGTCTTTGCGCCGGGCGAGGCCTTCCAGTTCGACTGGAGCGAGGACTGGGCCTTGCTGGGCGGCAAGCAGACCAAGCTGCAGGTGGCGCACACCAAGCTGTCGCACAGCCGGGCCTTCACCGTTCGGGCCTATCTTCTCCAGACCCACGAGATGCTGTTCGACGCCCTGACCCAGGCGTTCAGGGTTCTGGGCGGCGTGCCGCAGCGCGGGATCTTCGACAATATGAAGACTGCGGTTGACCGGATCGGCTCGGGCAAGGCGCGGCAGGTCAACGCACGCTTTGCCGCCATGGCCAGTCATTACCTGTTCGAGCCCGAGTTCTGTAACCCGGCTTCCGGTTGGGAGAAGGGCCAGGTCGAGAAGAACGTCCAGGATGCACGCCGCCGCTTGTGGCAGGCCCATGGTCCTTCTGGGCCCAGCTTCCCGGACCTTGGTGCGCTCAACGCCTGGCTCGAGGAGCAGTGCATCACGCACTGGGGTCAGATCGTGCATGGCGGTCTGCCCGGCACTGTCGCCGATGTGCATGCCGGTGAGGTCGCCAGCCTGATGCCGCCGGGCCGCCCCTTCGACGGCTTCGTCGAGCACACCAAGCGGGTATCGCCGACCTGTCTGGTGACCTTGGAGCGCAACCGCTACTCGGTGCCGGCCTCCTTTGCCAACCGGCCTGTGTCCTTGCGGGTCTACCCCGAGCGGATCGTCATCGCCGCCGAGGGCCGGATCCTGTGCGAGCATGGCCGGATTATCGCGCGCTCCCATCATCTGCCGGGACGGATCGTCTATGACTGGCGGCACTATCTGGCGGTGATCCAGCGCAAGCCCGGGGCCCTGCGCAACGGCGCGCCGTTCACCGAGATGCCCGAGGCCTTCCGGCAACTCCAGGGCCATCTGCTCAAGCGCCCCGGCGGTGACCGCGAGATGGTCGAGATACTCTCACTTGTGCTGCAGCACGAGGAACAGGCTGTTCTGTGCGCGGTCGAGCTGGCGCTCGAAGCGGGGGTTCCGACCACGACCCACATACTCAACATCCTGCACCGCCTGACCGACGGCAAGGCCCCGCCTGCCTCACCGATCGATGCACCCCAGGCGCTGCGCCTTCACCAGGAACCAGTCGCCGATGTCGGGCGCTACGATCATCTGCGGGAGCTGCGCCATGCGTCATGATCCCGCCAGCGCCGCCGTGGAGGTCATGCTGCGCGGTCTGAAGATGTACGGCATGGCCCAGGCTGTCGGCGAACTGATCCAGCAAGGCGCTCCCGCCTTCGATGCCGCCGTGCCGATCCTCTCCCAGCTGCTCAAGGCCGAGATGGCCGAGCGCGAGGTCCGCTCGATCGCCTACCAGATCAAGGCCGCCCGGTTCCCGGCCTACAAGGACCTGGCCGGGTTCGACTTTGCCTTCAGCGAGGTCAGCGAGGCCCTTGTCCGGCAGCTCCATCGCGGCGAGTTCATCGACGGCGCGCACAACGTCGTGGCAATAGGCGGTCCCGGTACCGGCAAGACCCACATCGCCACAGCTCTGGGCGTTCAGGCGGTCGAGCATCACCGCAAGAAGGTCCGGTTCTACTCCACGGTCGACCTGGTCAACGCGCTCGAACAGGAAAAGGCCATGAACAAGGCCGGGCAACTGGCCGAGCGCCTGCTGCGTCTCGATCTCGTTATCCTCGACGAGCTCGGATACTTGCCGTTCAGCCCGTCAGGCGGGGCGCTGCTGTTCCACCTGCTCAGCAAACTCTACGAGCGCACCAGCGTCGTCATCACCACCAACCTCAGCTTCAGCGAATGGGCCGACGTGTTCGGCGATGCCAAGATGACCACCGCGCTGCTCGATCGGCTAACTCACCACTGCCACATCCTCGAGACCGGCAACGACAGCTTCCGGTTCAGAGCGAGCTCCGCTGCACCAAAAACCAGAAAGGAAAAAACACCAGCTTGACCCAATGCCCGCACTGCGGGACATACCATCCACCCGGGTCACTTCTCGATGAAAATCCCGGGTCAACTCTCAGTGACAATCAACAGTGTCTGGCTCGTCGGTGCTAATGGCCTAATAGGCAGTGCCGTAACGGCGGGCGTGCATCTCCTGAAACAACGCCAAATTGGCTTGACTGGAATGCTCACCGCCAATCCACCGTTTTGTGAGCTGGACTTCTCCGATTGGGGGCGATTTCAGTTTGGAGGTTGCGATTTAGTTGACGTGCCCGCACCCGAAAGAGCCGATCGTTTGGTTCACGAGCGAATATTGCCAGATCACCTTCGTAGAGATGCAATTGATGGGCTTCTTGCGGCAGAGAAGGCAACCGTGCTACTCGGACCCGGAGATACCGTCCGCAGCTTATGCAGACAAATCGAGGAATTTAGGAGCAGCGCGGCGTTGGACCGGGTTATCGTTGTCGACGTCTCGTCCACGCGTGCTGAAGCCGAGCTCGATATCTCGGACAGCTTATCTGAGGACCAGATTACCGATTATCTTGAGAAGCGCCAGGCGCATCCGCAAAGCAGCCTTGAGGTGGCATGGGCGGCAGGCCTAGCCGGCTGCAGCTACGTGAACTTCACGCCCAATATTGGGATGGATCATCCCGCAGTGATGGCGCTTTTCGAACGCCAAGGGCTTCCTCACGCAGGCAAGGATGGGCGGACTGGCGAGACGTTGCTGAAAACTGTGCTCGCGCCAATGTTTGCCGAGCGTCAGCTCCAAATTCGCTCATGGCTCAGCTACAACATGCTGGGCAACGGGGATGGCAAATCTCTGGCAGATCCAGTGACCCGTGCGGCCAAACTGAAGTCCAAAGCTGCCGCATTGGAAACCCTGTTGCCATCCTCGAACGATCGGCAGCACGTTGTCTCTATCGACTATGTCCCGTCGCTGGGGGACTGGAAAACCGCGTGGAACTTCATTCACTTCGAAGGCTTCATGGGTGTGCCGATGTCACTGCAGTTTACCTGGTCCGGATGCGATACGGCATTGGCAGCGCCCTTGGTAATCGACCTTATTCGTTGGCTGGAGCGCGCGATGCGCCACGATGAGCGTGGGCACCAAGGTTATCTGGATAGCTATTTTAAATCGCCGGCAGGCGCCTCTACTCATGACTTTCGACATCAGATGGGTGATCTGTTCAACTACGCTTTGACTAACGGCGCATCCGAGAGAGGATGATTTGTCGGAACCGACCTCGACATGATGCGATGCATAGTGGCAGTGACCGGGTTGTGCAAAGAGTGAGCCAGAGCGCATCCGCGTAAGTCGAGCGCCGTGCGAGCCAAACTGCTCAAACTGGTGTCATTCCTGGAAGGAAGATGACCAACGCTGTTGGGTGATCTTATGTCTTAAATTGCCAAGCTGCCTTGTCGGCGAGGGAATATCGACCAGATCGATGTCTCGTGTGCGAGGGTTATATCGCAGCCCCGTTCAACTAGCGTTCGGGCGCCTCGACACCGGCGAGCACCGCATTGAACGCGAGAATCTCGCCGAATATCATGCCCGCCTTGGTGTATATTCAAAGTGGATTTGTCAGATTTGCGTAGCGCGTTTCTGACAAAGCAGGCTGAGGCAAATGGTGATCCAATACCAGCCGATTATCGAATCTGAACCACCGGCTTAAAAAAGCACCCGTGGGTTCGATAGATGACGTGGCCGCCGAAATCTGCTTGCAAAGCTAGGTTTTCAAATGGAAAACGTCACGTGGCTCCAGACGTGCACCTGAAGGGATTTCGGGCCAATTGGCCCGAAGTAAATCAGCCACTTGCGGGCTGAGTTCGAAATCCCTCCCTTTCCATATCCGTCCGCAGCAGTCCGAATTGCGATCCGACGATTACCCTCAGCTGACAAGGCGAAGGTAGGGACGAGGATGGGCAGGCTGCGCAGGTTTGCGTTTAAACGGGCTTTCCTTGCAGGGTAGCTGAGTTAGCGCCATTGGATCCACCAAGCCGGGTACCAGCATGTTGGCCCAGATCTCTGCCAGTTCCCGGCGGCGGGGCATATACGCCGCCCGGTTGTAGGCACCTTCGACCTTATTGATGGGAATGTGAGCCAGCATTAGATCGATCACCTCACGGTCATCCGGCCTGCCGTGCTCCTTCGCCCACTCGTTCATGATGGTCGAAAACGCGGCGCGGAAACCATGGGGAACATGGCGACCGTGATAGCCGGCGCGGTTGATTAGATAGCCGAGCGCATTTTCGCTCATCGGCCGATGGCTGTGGCGATTGTTTGGAAACACCAGTTTGCTTTGACCGCTCAGCTTCCAGACCGCTTTCAGTACGGCCACGCTTTCTGGAGCCAAGGGCACAAGGTGATCGCCGCCAAGTTCATCTTTCCTCTCGATGTCGCCTTTCATCCGCGCAGCAGGAACGCGCCAAATCGGCGCATCACCATTGAGGTCTTCAAACTCCTCCCATAGCGCGCCGCGCAATTCTCCTGGTCGCACGGCCGTCAAGGCGATCAGTCGCAGTGCCAGCCGTGTCACGGGACGGGCGAAGTCTTCGTCGACCGTTGCGAGCAATTTCCGGAGGCCAACTATATCGGTGATTGCGGGCTGACGGCCTTTCTTTGGTAACGGCTTCAAGGCAGCACCGACCTTTTCGGCGGGGTCGGTGTCTGCGAGGCCACTGGCAATTGCATAAGCATAGATAGTCGATATCCGCTGACGTATGCGTTTGGCGGTCTCTATCGCCGATCTGTTCTCGATGGCGCGCAACACCTCAAGAACTTTGGGTGGGGTCAGATCACGGATCGGAAGCGTGCCGATCCGTGGAAACACATCGCGCTCCAACGTTCTAATGACCTCGGCGGCGTGTACCTTGGCCCATTGCGGTTTATTCGCTTCGTGCCATTCCCGCGCCACCCGTTCGAACGTCATCCGCGCAGACTCGATGTTCTCCTGGATCCGAAGCTTCTTTACGACCGTGGGATCTTTGCCGTCGGCGAGAAGCTTCCGAGCGTCATCCCGCTTCACACGAGCTTCGACCAAGGAAATCAGCGGGTATGGCCCGATGGACAGACACTTCCGCTTTCCGTCCAAAGCGTAGTCCATCCGCCAGAGCTTTCCGCCGTTGGGCGTCACGAACAGATAAAGCTGATGTGCGTCCGTCAGCTTGTAAGCCTTCTCGCGGGGTTGAGCTGCCCGGAGCTTTGCGTCGTTGAGCATGTCAGAATCCGATACCGTGTTTTTGCTGCCCGATACCGTATCGAATCATCTGCAAGCCGGTGGAGGCCTACGGACCAGTACGGTCGAACTGAGGCCATAAACGTCGGATTTCTGAGGGTCTTGTCAATCCCAGTGGACTGTTGCGGACCCCTGCGGAGGGGCGGCTGGCGGAGACGGAGGGATTCGAACCCTCGGTACCGGATTTACCAGTACGACGGTTTAGCAAACCGTTGGTTTCAGCCACTCACCCACATCTCCGGAACGCAGCGGCGCGCCGGTGCTATAGCGAGGGTGTTACGGGGCGGCAAGGGGCTGTGCGCGGACGATTTTCGCCGCCGGCAGACTCGCCTGACCGCATTTTCGACTCGCCCTGCCGCCACGCCATTGCGGCGGGGCGCTAGCTGGCTTCTCAAGGGTTCCCATGCGCGAGCCGGGCGGGCGCAAGGCACTTCCGGCGGATGACAACGGAACTCGCAACCATGATGACCGCCCTTACCCGAATCTTCAATGCGACCGGCAGGCTCGCGCTGGCTGGCGCCGCGGCCTTGCTGATTACACAAATTCCTGCGGCGCCCATGGCCTGGGCCGGCGAGCCTGGCGCGGCGATCGACGGCGATCTCGCCGCGCCGGCCGATCCGGTGACTCTGCCCGCATCGGCCCCCGCGCCGGCCAGCAGCCCGGACTCGGTTCCCGGACCCAGCGTCGATATTACCGGTCAGCCGCAGTCGCCTGCCCCGGCCGCCCAAACCGCCACCGATCCTGCAACCGGAGCGATTGTCCCCGCCGAAGGCAGCGGCACCTTTCAGAAGGACGACCTGGTCGGCGCGGCGGAGGGCGTGTTCGGCAAGGGTGCCTCGGGTCTGGCCGGGATGATCGAGGATCTGCTGCGCAAGCAGGGCGAGCCCAATGGCTATATCGTCGGGCGCGAAGGCGGCGGCGCGATCGTCTTCGGCCTGCGCTACGGGTCGGGCACGCTGCATCACAAGATCGAGGGGCAACGGCCGGTCTATTGGACCGGGCCTTCGATCGGCCTCGATGCCGGCGCGAATGCCGCCAGCACCTTTGTGCTGGTCTACAACCTCCACGATACCGAAGACCTCTACAAGCGCTTCGGCGCGGGCGAGGGCCAGGCCTATCTCGTCGGCGGTTTCCATGTCAGCTACATGCGGCGCGGCGACATCGTGCTGGTGCCGGTGCGTTCGGGCGCGGGTCTGCGGCTCGGGATCAACGCCGGCTACATGAAATTCGGGCACAAGCAGAACTGGATACCGTTCTAGGCCAGAGCGCCCTGCGCCGTTGACTCGGCGGCAGCCCCCTGCCCAATTCGCTCCCGGCATATAATATCGGGAGAGACAATCATGACCGCCAATCTGCCGGGCATCGGCCTGCTCGCCGGCAAATGCACCATCGTTACCGGCGCGGGGACCGGGATCGGGCGGGCCATCGCCCGGGTGTTCGTGCGCGAGGGTGCGCGGGTGCTGGGTGTCGATTTCAGCGGGGCGCAGAACGATCTGCCCGCCGAGCTGGGCGACAGCGTCGTTCCTTTCCAGGCCGATATCAGCAAGGAGGCGGAAATCGAGGCGATGTTCGCCCGGGCGCTGGCGGCGTTCGGGCGGATCGATGGCGTGGTCAACAACGCCGGAACGGTGCACAGCCCGCACGTCGAGGGCACGGTCGAGAACTACCACGGCTTCACCGACACCAATTTCCTCGGCACCATGCTGTGCTGCAAGCACGCGGTGCGGGTGATGGCGGCGAGCGGGGGCGGGGCCATCGTCAACCTGTCGTCGGTCTCGGCAGTCAACACCGAGGGGCGCACGCCGCTGGCCTATGCCGGGGCCAAGGCGGCGGTGATGTCGCTGACCAAGACCATTGCCGTGCGTCATGGGGCAGAGGGCATCCGTGCCAACGCCATCGCCCCGGGCTTCACCGCATCGGAAACCAACCGCAAGGCCCCGCCCGATATCTTCGCGGAGATGTGCGCCAAGAGCCCGCTGGGCCGCGCCGCCGATCCCGAGGAACAGGCGCAGGTCGCCGCCTTTCTGGTCTCGGACCGCGCGTCCTACATTTCCGGGCAGACGATTGTCGTCGATGGTGCCTGGTCGGCGCGGCTGGTGTGAGGTTCGTTCCCCTTCCTCTCCAGACGTGAGGGAGGGGATCGCGAACGCCGCCCGGCGATTACTCGCCGAAGCGGTATTTCAGCCGGAAGCCGAACATGCGCGGCACGTTGAGATGGCCGGCTTCAAGGCCCAGGAAGCTGTAGGCTCCGCCCGGGAACAGGATGCGTTTTTCGTTGGTGACATTGGTCATGAAGAACGCCAGGTCGATGGGACTGCCCATAAAGTTCCGCCAGTTGGCGTTGACATCCAACAGGTTCGACGCCTTCAGGAGGAAGATGGTGGGCGCAACGATCGGGCTGACCCCTGGATGCGCATCGGTGTGGCTGAAGGTCGCGCCGAACGACACATCGCCAACGGCTTCGGAGAGCGGCAGCGTGTAGGTGCCGGTGATAGTCACCCGGTTCTTAGGCGAAAGCCCCAGCTGTCCACCGACTACTGCTGACGGATTCAACTGTGCATAGTAGATCGGCAGCGGCGGCTGGGCAAAGCTGATCAGCTTGGTGTTGAGATAGGCATAGCCCAGGTCCAGCTTGAACCCCTGGAACGGCTGCACGGAAGCATCGACCTCGATGCCCCAAATGCGCGACTTGCCCGCATTAAGGATCGGCTGGGCGCTGGGAATGATGCCCTGGAAGTCGATCGCGCCGCGGTGGCCCGGTTCTCCCGGTGGGCCGTTCGGTCCTCGATTGATGACCGAGTTGATCGCCAGCTGCTGGTCGGTGAAATTGTTGTAGAACGCCGCGACGTTGAAATAGCCGGGCATGGAGCCGCGGAAACTCGTCTTGGCACCGATCTCGAAGGTATCCACCTTTTCGGGCTGCACAATTTCCAGCCCGACGTTGTTCGTGTTGATCGCCCCCTGACGATAGCCGCGAAGATACTTTGCGTAGAGCAGCAGGTCTGGATTCGGCTTGTAGTCGAGACCGATGAGCCAGGTCGGGCGGCTGGACGATTGCTCGAACTGCGAAAGGCAACCCGACGTACTCGTCACGACCTTCGGAATCGCCAACGATCCTCCGTTGAACCTAGTGCGATCCTGGCAAACGATTGTTGGAACCCCGACTGGCAGGCCTAAAGCCGCAGTGGCCGGAATCACGATGTTCGCGTTCTCGGCATCGCTGCTCATCTTGTCCCAGGTGTAGCGAAACCCGCCGGTCAGGCTGAGCTGGTCGGTAAAGTTATAGGTACCCTGAGCGTAGAGCGCTTTGCTGTTGAACGAATCCTTTGTCTGCGCAGCGGAAATGGAGCCGGTGTCGGCGGGGGTGCAGGCAAAGGTGGCGACGTTGGAGCAGGTAATGAAGATTTCGGTCAGACCGGCACTAAACCCCTGCGGCTTGCTGATTTCGAGATAGGCACCCGCCTGCCAGTTGAAACGGCCGTCACCGGACGCACCCTGGAACTGCAACTCTTCGGTGAAGGTGGACTGCGCGGAATTGTTGCCGCTGAAACCCGGGTGCAGCTTGATCGTGCTGACCGGAAAGGTGCCAAAGTTGGGGATAGTCAGGAGCAGATTGTCGCCAAACAGGCTGAAGCTGGATTGCTCGCGGTAGTCCGCATAAGACACGATGTTCTTCACCGTCAGCGTGTCGCTGGCTTTCCACGTGGTGGTGTTGATGACCTGCCACTGCTTGACGCGCTGGAACGGATTCGCGTTGTTGTTTTCGATGTCCCAGAAGCTGCTGTCGGTCCGCGCGTTCTGCCGGTCGATCTGCTGGCATCCAAGGGAGAACAGCAACAGATCTGGAATAGCGGGGAACAGTCCGGCCAGACCGCGGTTGCACGCCATAACTTTGGGCACAACGCCGTTGTTTCGGGACTTGCTGTAGCTGCCGATAGTGTAGTTCTCAATATCGGGCGTGAGATCGGCAACGATACTCAGACGCGCTGCAATGTAGCTGAGATCGCCAAAACGATCCGGGCCGATACCGCTGCGGTTGCGCAGATAGCCATCGCGCTCGTGCCAGTCGACAGCCGCGCGGACGCGAAGGGTATCGCCGAGTGGAACGTTCAGCGCGCCCTGGACGCGGTGCATGTCGTAGCTGCCCAGCGAACCCTCGACGAAGCCTTCGAGCCGGTCGGTCGGCTTCTGCGGCACCAGCAGAATCGCCCCGCCCGTCGAGTTGCGGCCGAACAGCGTGCCTTGCGGACCCTTCAACACCTGGACATTCTGCAGGTCGAAAAACGAGCCAGGACCGGCACCGTTGCCCGAGGTGGTGCCGCCGTTCGAACGCGGCGAGACGACATCGGCGAAGTAGACCGCCACGGACGGCGAAGTCTTGCCCTCCTGGACGAACCCGCGGATGACGAAACTGCTCTTCTCCGGGCCGAAACTGGAGTTGGTGCTCAACGAAGGCACGAAGGTGCCGAGATCCTGGGCGCTGGTGATGTTGCGATTGGCGATCTCTTGTGTCGAGAGCACCGTGATCGAAATCGGCACGTCCTGCAGCCGTTCCTCGCTGCGCCGGGCGGTGACGATGATGTCGGTGCCGTCGTCGCGTGCGTTTTCGGCCGAGCCGCCGTCTTGCGCCATTGCCGGTGCGGCCAGACCCAGAAGCAGCGCGCCCGACAATGCGCCAGACAAGGTGGTTGCCGCGCGCAGATATGATTTCCTCATGATGTTCTCCCTCACTTCTTGCGGCGCTACGTATCAAGGAAGGCACGGATCGCCAAATATAATCGTCTGACAACAACTGCTCAGCGCCAGCGCCTCTTGCGGCACAAAAAAAGGCGGGCCGCCCCGAAGGATGGCCCGCCCGTTTTGCTGCTACAGTGCGGCGATCAGTTGCCGAAATTGTAGCGTAGCTTGAAGCCCCACATCCGCGGTTCGGCGACATAGTGCGAGACAATGCCCGCGCCCGGCTGGAGATTGCGCGCCAGGAAGTAGTGCTTGTTCGCCACGTTGGTCATGAAGAACGAGAGATCGGCGTTGCTCCCCATGATTCCGTTCCAGCTGGCATTGAGGTTCCACAGGCTGTAGCCCTTGATGAAGAAATTTTCGCCTGTCGGAATGACCCCCAGAGTTGCCCCGAGGAAGGCAGCAGCCGAGGCGCTGCTGGGCCCCTGATAGAACTGCTCGCCGGTGTAGGAGAAGGTCGTGCCCAGGGTAACTTCGCCGACGCTCTCGTCGAGCGGCAAGGTGTAGCTGAGGTCTGCGGTGAACTTGTGATTTGGCGTATAGGGCAGTTCACCGCCCTGGATGGAAAGGTGGCTTCCGGGGAAGAACGCGGGCACTTCCGGTAGCGCGTCCAGTTTTTCGATTTTCGAATTGAGATAGGCATAGGCAGCCTGGAAGCGCAGACCTTCGGCAGGTACGAGCACCAGTTCTGCTTCCATGCCGTAAATCCGGACCTTGGGCGCATTGACCAGACCGGAGTTGGGCGCGACGCCGGTCAGCCTCGGCAACGAATAGCTGGCGGAAAGCTGATAGTCGCGGAAATCGTTATAGAAGCCCGCCACGTTGAAAGTGCCCGACACCGCGCCGCGGAAGGATGTCTTGGCGCCGATTTCGTAGGTATCGACTTTTTCCTGGGTGAATGGCGGCAAGCCGTCCGGGCCAAAGGGCTGGGTTGCTCCCTGGCGGTACGTTGCGGCTGTCGAGCTGTTCCTGGTTGAACACGGTGATCGAAATCGGCATATCCTGCAACCGCTCCTCGACACGCCAGCCGGTTGCAGCCCGCGCGAATTTTGCCTTGCGGCCAAAGCGATGTTACGCCGACTGGCATGGATGCGAGGATTCTTCCCAGAGCACTGCTGCGCCAGGACTCTGCGCCGACCGATGCGCGCCAGGTCCGGTCGCGCAAGGCGCTGAATGGCGCGCTGTTGGCGCTGCTGAGGGAAATGCCGTTCGATCAGGTGACGATCCGCGAGATCACCGCGCGGGCAGGCACCGGCTATGCCACATTCTTCCGCCACTATCCCGACAAGGAAGCGTTGCTCGGCGATGTCGCCTCGCAGGAAATCGCCAGCCTGCTGGAAATGACGATTCCCGTGTTCGTTGCCGCCAGCAGCGCCGAATCCACGCGGGCACTGTGCGTCCAGGTCGCCGAGCACCGCAGGTTGTGGTCGGCGCTGCTGACCGGCGGCGCGGCGAGTATTCTGCGCAACGAATTCATCCGTCAGGCCCGCGAACTGGCGCATCACATGGCGCAGCCCGATGGCTGGCTGCCGGCCGACCTGGGTGTGGTTTACGGCACCGGCGCGACAATCGACCTTCTTGCGTGGTGGCTGGGGCAGGACCAGGCTTACGGTCCGGAAGAGATCGCCGCGATCCTCGACCGATTGATCATCGCGCCGCTGGTTGGCGCAAAGACACCCCAGGCGCCAATCGCCAGTTGACCCGGCAAACGGGAGGGAGAGGATGAAAGTGCGAGCACTTCTGGCGCTGCTGGCCGCGAGCCTGCTGGCCGGCGCATCATGCCCACTTGCAGCGAACGCGCCCACTTCGCTCCCCGGCGCCGGTGCAGACTGGGCGAGCCGGGGCGGCGGCGTGGACGAGAGCGGCTACAGCCGGCTCGACGCGATCGACACGCGCAATGCCGCCCGCCTCGGCCTCGCCTGGTCGCTCGACCTCGATCCGGAATTGACCTTGCAGGCGACCCCGCTGGCCGTCGGCGGCGTGCTCTATTTCTCCGGCAGCTATTCGGCGGTCTATGCGGTGGAGGCCGCCACCGGACGCCTGCTGTGGAAGTACGATCCGGAAATATGGCGAGTCAGCCCCGACCGGCAGGGCATGTATTTCGGCGCCAATCGCGGCGTCGCCTACGACAACGGCAAGATTTTCGTCGGCGTCATCGACGGACGGCTGGTGGCGCTGGATGCGAAGAACGGCAAGGAAGTCTGGACCGTCCAGACCCTGCCCGCCGACCGCGCCCGCTACAACGTCAGCGGCGCGCCGCGAGTTTTCAACGGTAAAGTGATCATCGGCAACGGCGGCGGCGACATGCTGATGCGCGGCTATGTCACTGCTTACGATCAGGCCACCGGCAGGCAGGCCTGGCGGTTCTATACCGTGCCCGGCAGCCCCGACGAAAATCGCGGCGACGCAACGATGGAAATGGCCGCGAAGACCTGGGGCGGCGAATACTGGAAAGTCGGCGGCGGCGGCGGCACCGTGTGGCACGGGATGACTTTCGATCCTGAGTTCAATCGCATCTATATCGGCACCAGCAACGGCGGACCCTACAACCCGCGCCTGCGCAGCCCCGGCGGCGGCGACAACCTGTTCCTCGCCTCTATCGTCGCGCTCGATGCCGACACCGGAAAATACGTCTGGCACTATCAGGTCAATCCCGGCGAGAGCTGGGATTACAAGGCGACGATGAACATGATCGCCGCGACGCTGACGATCGACGGCAAGCCTCGCAAGGTGCTGATGCAGGCGCCGACCAATGGATTTTTCTATGTGCTCGACCGCGAGACCGGCAGGCTGATCTCGGCGGAGAAATTCGCCAAGGCGACCTGGGCGGAACGCATCGACCTGGCAACCGGCCGTCCGGTCGAGGCCCCCGGCATCCGCTACGAGGACAAGGGCATCACCATCTGGCCGGGCTTCGTCGGCGCGCACAACTGGCAGGACATGGCCTATAACCCCGGGACCGGGCTGGTCTATATCCCCACCATGCAATTGGGCGGCTTCTATTCCTCGCAGCCGGAACCCGCGCAGTTCTTTTTCAACGGCGCCACCGCCATGCCCTACAAGGGCCAGGGCGACGGCACGGGAGCGCTGCTCGCCTGGGATCCGGTGGCGCAGAAAGCCCGCTGGCGGGTGCCGATATCGACGCTGTGGAATGGCGGCGCGCTGACGACCGCGGGCAATCTGGTATTCCAGGGCACGGCGGAAGGCTGGCTGAGCGCCTATGACGCGCGCAGCGGCAAGCGGCTGTGGCGGTTCGACGCTGGCTTCGGCATCGTCGCCTCGCCGATGAGCTTCGAAGCGGGCGGCAAGCAATACGTCTCGATCCTGGTCGGCTATGGCGGACCTACGGGCGCACTGTCGCCATGGCTCGATGCCGGCTGGAAATACAACACGGCGCCGCGCCGCCTGCTGACCTTTGCCATCGGCGGCACGGCGCAGCTGCCAAAGTCGCCGGGGCGGGATTTCAAGGTGCATGCGCTGGACGATCCCGATGCCGTGCTCGACCCGGCTTCGGTCGCGGCCGGGCAGAAGCTGGGCATGATGTGCGCCATGTGCCACGGCATGAACATGCGCTCGTCGGGTGCACCGGCGCCGGACCTGCGCGAATTGCAGGTCGCCCTGTCCGAGGAAGCGCTGTGGAGCGTAGTCCACGACGGCGCACTGGCGCAGCGCGGCATGCCAGCTTTCCCCACGCTGACCCGTTCACAAGTGCGTAATCTGCAAGACTATATCCGCGCCACCGCCCGGCAGGCGCTGGGCAAGCAGACACCCCTATCAACGCAAGCTGGCGTGCCGCATAATTGAGTGTATCAGGCGCGCAAGAGTTGCCACTAACCCGATGAGGAACGACCATGAAGAAACTGCTGATTGCCTTCGCCGCCGCTTCGGCTGCCCTGTCCGCCGCTCCGGCGTTCGCCGCCGATCCGGCCCCAGCCGCCGCGCCTGCGGCCAAGCTCTCGACAGCCGACACCACCATCGGCGACCTGCTCGACAATCCGGCGGCCAAAGCGGTACTGGCCAGACACATCCCGGCGCTGATCGAAAACGCGCAGATAGACATGGCCCGCTCGATGACGCTCAAGCAGATCCAGGGGTTTGCCGGCGACGCGCTGACCGACGAAGTGCTGGCGAAGATCGATACGGATCTCGCGGCGATCAAGTAATCGAGCACATCGCGCAATTGGAGAGATCGAAGTGGCCAACGTTAGCTTCAAGGTGAACGGCAAGGCGCAAAGCCTGGATGCCGATCCGTCAACTCCGCTGTTGTGGGTGCTGCGCGATCATCTGGGGATGACCGGAACCAAGTACGGCTGCGGCGTCGCGCAATGCGGCGCCTGCACCGTCCACCTCAACGGCGAGGCTACCCGATCCTGCCAGGTGCCGCTCGACGGACTGGAGGGAGCGGACATCGTTACCATCGAGGGGCTCGCGTTGAATGGCGGCGAGACGCTGCAACGGTTGTGGTCGGAAATGAACGTGCCGCAATGCGGCTATTGCCAGGCCGGCATGCTGATGGCGGCGGCGGACCTGATCAAGAAGACGCCGAAGCCGAGTGACGCCGATATCGACGCGGCGATGACCAACATCTGCCGCTGCGGCACCTATCCCCGCATCCGCGCGGCGATCAAACGCGCCGCCGGCGTGGCGGCGTGAGGGAGGCTGGAATGGACACGATCTCGCTTGACCCCAATCTTGACCGGCGCCAGTTCCTCGTCACCACCACGGCAGTCGCGGGCGGCATGGCGATCGCCATGGCACCGGCGCCAATCCCTGCCCATGCCACTTCGGTGACTGCGCCCCGGGACGGGCCCTGGGGTCCGGATGCCAAGGCGGGTTTCGAATTCACCCCCTGGATCGAAATCGCCTCCAACGACACTGTGACAGTGCGCTCGCCCAATCCCGAATCCGGCAATGGCACGATGACCCAGATGGCGATGAATGTCGCCGAAGAGCTCGGCTGCGCCTGGAAGCATATCCGCGTCGAGACTGCCTCGGTCCACCGCGATTTCATCGAGAACCACGTCTACACCAAGGCCTCGTTGCCGTTCTTTGGCGGGCACGGCACCGACAAGGTGCGTATGGCGCACTGCCTGCGGCTCGGCGCCAGCGCGCGCGAGCGGCTGAAGGCGGCGGCGGCGGCGTGGTGGAGCGTGCCTGCAGGCGAAATCGAAGCAAAGGACAGCCTGCTCACCCACAAGCCCAGCGGGCGCATCCTGCGTTATGGCGAAATGGCCGCCCATGCCGCGACCATCGGCCTGCCGGTCGAGCCGGAACTCAAGCCGCAGAGCGAATGGACGCTGATCGGCAAGAAGAGCCCGCCCAAGCTGTTCATCCCGGAAGTGGCGGACGGCAGCGCGGTTTTCGGCATCGACGTGCAGGTCCCCGGCATGGTCTATGCCGCACTGCTGCAAGTGCCGGTGATGGGCGGCAAGCTGAAGAGCTTCAAGCCGGAAGCGGTCATGTCGATGCCCGGCGTGCGCAAGGTGGTGGCGATCGACCCGGCCAACAGCCGCAAGACCAAGCTCAAGGACGAGACCAGCTTCGGGCTGATGGATGTCACCGATGCCCAGCACGCGGTGGCGGTGATCGCCGACCATTACTGGCAAGCGAAGATGGCGCTCGATGCGCTGCCGGTCGAATGGGATCTGGGCAGCGGCACGCATTACCGCACCCAGGACGATATCTACAAAGGCATGGCCTCGATCCGCGACACCGGCGAAGGCAAGGAAATAGTCAAAAAGGGCGATCTCGCCGCCGCGACCGGCAAGCGCGTGGTCGAGAGCGAATTCCTCACGCCCTATGGCGAAAACGCGGTGATGGAGCCGCTCGGCGGCACGGCCATGGTCACAGCGGACGCCTGCGAGCTGTGGTGCGCGACCCAGGACGCCCGCCAGGCCTATTGGGTGGCGATCGACGAGACCGGCCTGACGCCGCAGCAGGTCAAGGTCCACGGCACTTACGTGGGCGGCAATTTCGGGCGGCGGACCCAGGCCGAAGACCTGCGCATGGCCGTCGCCATTGCCCGCCAGTTCCCCGGCGTCCCGGTCAAGACCATCTGGTCGCGCGAGGAGATGTTCCGCCAGGGCCGCTACCGCACGCCGATCTCGACCAGGTTCAAGGCGGTGCTCGACGATGCCACCGGCTTGCCGCAGTCGGTATCCGGCGACCTCTGCTTTGCCGGCGACCGGCCGCTGTTCCAGCTCACCCAGGGCTATGGCGACGCGCCCTATTTCAACAGCGGCTCGATCCCCAACGTGCGGCTGACCACCACCAATTTCCCGGTGCATGTGCTCAACGGCGCCTATCGCGGGCCGTGCTTCAATTCGAACGCCTTCTTCACCGAAACCTTCATCGACGAATGCGCCCACGCCGCCGGGATCGATGCGGTCGAATACCGGCTGAAGCTGCTGGCCCAGTGGGAAAAACCGTGGAGCGACGTGCTGAAGCTCGCGGCGGAGAAAGCCGGTTGGGGCCGCAAGCTGCCCAGGGGCGAAGGCATGGGCATCGCCATTACCAACTGGCCGGTGGCGACGATCAAGAATTTCGGGTCGACCATGGCGGCGGTGGCGCGGGTTTCGGTCAGCAAGGCGGGCGAACTGCGGGTCCACAAGGTCGACATCGCCTTCGATTGCGGCAAGGTCGCCAATGCCGACGCGGTGCGCGCGCAGATCGAGGGCGGCACCATCTTCGGCCTCAACATGACGCTGAACGAGGAAATGACGCTGAAGGACGGCGCGATTGTCGAAGGCAACTACGACGAATACCCGATGCTACGGATGGGCGACCAGTTGCCGCAGATCGACATTCACTTCGGCGCGCTGTCGGGCCACGACCGGTTCGACCTGATGGGCGAGCTGCCGGTCGGCCCGATCGGCCCGGCGGTGGGCAATGCCATCTATTCAGCAATCGGAAAGCGCCTCCGCACTACTCCCTTTCGCAAACAGGATCTAAGCTGGACATGATGCGCAAAATTCTCTTCTCAATCCCTGCCGTTACCTTGCTCGGCCTGGCGGCATCGCTGCCCGCCCAGACCAGCCCCGCGCCAGACGGCGCCGTGCTGTTCCGGCAGCGTTGTGCTAGCTGTCACAACATGACCCCCGGCGCGCGGGCGGTGCTGGCGCCAAGCCTGATCGGGGTGACGAACCGCAAAGCCGCATCTACCACGTTCAACTATTCGCCCGCGCTCAAGGCCTCCAACCTCACCTGGAACCGCGCCAATCTCGACCGCTACCTGTCGGGTCCGACCCGGATGGTACCGGGCACGCGGATGGTGATTTCGGTTTCCGACGCAGCGCAGCGCACGGCGATCCTCAACTTCCTCGCCCGCCCCGCCAAGTAATACCACATCCCAATGACCCTGACCCATGAGGATTGCCATTCCCGTTCGCTGGCAAGGAGCAGCGGAAGCGGCGATGTGGTTCATCGTCGCGACGCTGCGACGAAGTCCAGCGGGCGGGAATGGCAACCCGATGGGCGGTTTCTGGCGGCCCTCGGACAGCGTCGCGTCCTCCTAACGATGCACCACATCGCCACTTCGGACGCTCCTTGCCGAGAACCGCCAGAAACCGTCCTCATGGGTCAGGATCATTGGGATGTGGTATAAGCCATGACAGCGCCGGTCATTGCAGGCGCTGAAGGGCTCGACGGTGCCGATTGGCCCACTTTCGGCTGGGCCGACGATATCCGCCCTGCCCTGGCCGCAGCGCTGGACGCCGGTCGCCCGGCGGTGCTGGCGACGCTCTACCGCGTCGAAGGCAGCGCCCCGCGCGGCCCCGGCGCGCAGATGCTGTTCGTCGGCAGGTCCGGTGGCATTAGTGCCAGCGGCTATTTCTCGGGCGACTGCATCGAGGCCGACGTCGCCCGCCACGCCGCCGAAGTGCTGGCGGACGGCAAGCCGCAGCACCTGCATTACGGGCTGGGCAGTCCCTGGATCGACATCCGCCTGCGCTGCGGCGGGGCGCTGCATGTGCTGGCCGAACGCATCGCGCCGGACTGCGCGGCGGCGCGGGCACTGGTCGCCAGTGCCAAAGCCCGGCGGCAATGTGTGTGGGACAGCGACGGGAGCGAACAGCACCTGATCGATGGCGGCGGCCCGCTGCTGTCCGTCGCCGATGAGCCCCTGCGCATTGCCCGCCGCTTCGATCCGCCGCGCCGGCTGATCGTCTCGGGCGGCGATCCCGGCGCGCTGGCGCTGGCCAAACTGGCGCATGACGCGCGGCTCGAAACAGTGCTGGTGCGGCCCGGCGGGCCCGAGGAACCGCCGCCCTTCCCCGTCTCGGCTTACCTCCGCGATGAAGTCGTCACCGCCCTCGAGCAGCTCGGCATCGACCGCTGGACCGCCTTTATCGGGGCGACGCACGAGGACCACCACGATCTTGCCGCCTGCCTTCACGCGCTGCGCCAAGGCGCCGCCTGGACTGGCATGATCGGCGCGAAGTCGCGCGCGGCAGGTCGGATCGCGGCGCTGGAGGCGGCGGGGGCAAGCAAGGACGAACTGGCCGCCCTGCACCTCTCGCCCGGCATTCCCGGCCTCGGCAAAGCGCCCTGGGAAGTCGCCACCGGCATCCTCGCCGAAGTACTGCAAGCGATGAACCCGGCGCGGGAGCGGGCGTGAACAGTTACACAACAATTGCTCCTCTCCCCTTGCGGGAGAGGAGTGGCCAGATGTGAACGCGCCCTTGACCCTCGCCGCCATTGTCCTCGCCGCCGGCGCGGGCAGGCGCTTTGGCGGCGGCAAACTGACTGCACTGTTCAAAGGCGAGCCGTTGATCGCCCATGCCATCCGCGCCGCCCGCGCCGCGCCGGTCAGCCGGGTGGTGGTGGTCTGCCCGCCTTCGCTCGACATCGGCGAATGGAGCGGCGCTCCCGTGGTCGAGGCCGTCCGCATCGTCAGCCCTGAATTGTCGGCCTCGCTCAAGGCCGGAATGGCAGCTGTCGCCGGCGCGGACGGGGCCTTTGTCTTCCTCGGCGACATGCCGCTGATCCCTCCGGACGCAGCCGACGCACTCGCCGCCGGGCTGGGCCAGGCCTATGCCGCCATCCCCCGCTGGCAAGGCAGGAACGGCCACCCCGTGCTGCTCTCCGCCCGTGCCTTTGCGGACATCCCCCAGCTCACCGGCGATGAGGGCGCCGGACCGCTGCTCAAGGCGCGCAAGGACATTGCATTCGCCGATTGCCCGGACGAAGGTATTGTCCTCGACATAGACCGGACGGAAGATATCGCCCGGCTGGAGCAACACCGAGGGGCCTGATCATGATGACAAGTGCATTCCGCCGCGCCGCGCTTTTACTGGGCGCGGGTTGATGGTTGCTGCCCTGCCCGCAGCCGCGATCGCCCGGACGAAGCCGGTCACGGCCGGCGCGGAGGCCAATTCCGCAAATCCCGCGGCCGATCCGTTGTTCAACCAGCCCTATATCGACAAGGACGAATGGCGGACAATCACCGGTGCGCCATCGCTATGTCCACGGCGGCTTTCGGGGCACCGATACGCGGTTTTCCTTCTATCTGCCGCCCAACGAGCAATACCGGGGCCGCTTCTTCCAGCACCTGACTCCGGTGCCCGACAGCGAGAACCTCGCGCAGGCTCCCGGCATCGCGCTGGAGGAGAGCAAACTCGCTTCCGCCATCGCGAGCGGTGCGATCTTCGTCGAGACCAACGGCGGTGGCCCCGCCTATGCCGGGCTGCCGGGCATGGGCCAGGATGCAACGATAGGCGCCTATCGCGCCAATGCCGCAGCGGCGCGCCAGGCGCGGTTCGTGGCGCAGCAGATGTACGGGCCGCACCGCACCTGGGGTTACGCCTATGGCGGCTCGGGCGGGGCCTATCGCACCATCGGCTCGGTCGAGAACACCAAGGGCGTGTGGGACGGATCGGTGCCTTTCGTGATGGGCTCGGCCATGGCGATCCCCAACATGTTCTCGGTGCGGATGCACGCCATGCGCATCCTCAAAGACAAGTTCGACGGCATCGTCGATGCGCTGGAGCCGGGCGGCAGCGGCGATATGTATGCCGGGCTCAATGAGGAGCAGGCCGGAGCGCTGCGCGAAGTCACGCCGCATGGGCTTCGAGCCGCGCGCATGGTTTGGCCATCGCACCATGGGCGTGCACGCCTTCACCGTGCTTTATCCGGGCATGGTCATGGCAGACCCCGGCTATTTCGAGGATTTCTGGACCAAGCCCGGCTATCTCGGCTTCGACCACCCGGAGAGTTTCGCGGGTTCGCGCCTCCAGTTCAAGACGGCCATCGCCGCGGCGCTCGATCCCGATGCGGCGGAAGCGGCCGGGCTGGGCGTGCAGCGCATCCCCGGCACCGCGCGCGGTCAGGCCGACACTGCATGGCAGGCGCTGGTCAACGATGGTTCGAAGCGGCCGGTTGCCTTCCGGCTGGCCGGCACGCCGCCCGAAATGGGCTTCATTGGCGGCGATCTGTTCGTGCTGTCGGGCGCTGCGGCGGGCAAGCGCATCGGGGTGCGTTCCTTGATGGGCGACAGCGCCATTCTCGGGGTGGCCGATGCGGCCACTCTGGCAATGCTGAGGCCGGGCGACGAAGTGCGGGTCGATAATTCCAACTTCCTCGCGGCGCAGACCTATCATCGTCATCAGGTTCCTAGTCCAGAATACAAGGTATGGGACCAGTTCCGCAAAGCCGACGGAACGCCGCTCTATCCGCAGCGAAAGACGATCCTCGGGCCGATCTTCACCGCCAATGCATCCGGTGCAGTTCCCAAGGGGGTATTCGACGGCAAGATGATCGTCGTCGAAAGCCTGTGGGACCGCGAGGCGCTGCCCTGGCAGGCGGACTGGTACCGCGAGAAGGTAGCGGCCCATCTCGGCGCGCGGACAAACGGCAACTTCCGCCTGTGGTTCACCGACCGCGCGCTGCACGGCTCCGACCTCGTACAGGAGGACGAGACCCGCACCATTTCCTACCTGCCGGTGCTGCAACAGGCCTTGCGCGATCTGGCGGCATGGGCGGAGCGCGGCGTGCCGCCGCCAGCCTCGACCAGCTACCGCTATGACGATGGCCAGATCGTGATCCCGCCGGGCGCCCGGGAGCGGCGCGGCATTCAGCCGGTGGTGACAGTGCTCGCCAACGGCGCCGCACGGACCGAAGTCGCTGCCGGGCAGCCGGTCAGCTTCACCGGCACGATCGAAGCCCCGCCGGGCACGGGCCATGTCATCAAGGCCGAGTGGGATTTCGAGGGCAAAGGCGATTATCCGGTGAGCGCGGCCATCGCGGGCGGCTCGGCAAAGGCAACAGTCGCCACCAGCTACAGCTTCGCCAGACCGGGCACCTATTTCGCGGTGCTGCGCGGCTATTCGCAGCGCGCCGATGCCAAGGGCACCCCCTTCGCCCGCATCCGCAATCTGGCGCGGGCACGGGTGGTGGTGAAGTAGGCACGGGAGTGCGCCCGCTGGCGAATGCGGGATAACGCCAGCGGGAAATAAATAGGGACTGTCCCTATTTATAAGAAGCGGACGGGCTGGCCGGCGCTGGGATGCCTGACCGTTGCAGCCCTTCGGCGAGCTCGGGACAGGACTTGGTTTTGCGTGACTTTGTTGCGAACGGCTGGCGATGTTCACGTCTTTGCTCTCGCCTGCTCGGCCCTGTCGTGCGAGGCGGTAGCGGGGCGGGCTCGCGTCCTTGCCGCTGACCTTCGGGGCATACCCCGGAATTCCGCAGCCGGAGATCGCCGGCCGCTCCTCGCATCGTTTGAACGCGGACGCTTCCGCTGGGGAGCGCCGGCCTGCGCGGGAGTGGCAAGGCGAAGCGCATTACCGCCCCCGCACCCGTCGCTTGGTCAGCAGAACTGACGGGCGAGCATATAACCTATATGGTTCAATACGTCAAGCAGGTTAATGCCTTTTCGGCTCAGCCGTTATACACCAGCGGCATTCCCGGCTCGCTCCAGCGCGTTTTCACCAGCGCGCCGCGCTCCGAAAAGGTGATCCAGGCGTCCATCATGTCCGCGCCGCCGAAGGCGATGTTGGTGACCAGCCGGTCGTCCATCGGCGTCGTGCTGACCTGGCCGCCGGGCGTCACCGTGGTGATCGCGCCGGGCATCAGCGTGGCGACGCAGACATTGCCTGCGGCAGTCATCGCCAGACTGTCGAGCATTACCGGCCCTGGCGCGGTGGCGACCCAACGCGGCACCTGCGCTTCGATCTTGCGGTCGAAGGCCCAGACCCGCGCGGTATAGGTATCGGCGGCATAGACGGTGCGCATGTCGGGCGAAATCCCAACGCCATTATAGCTGATTGCCTTCCCGAAAATGCGGGTGATCGCCGAGCCATCGGGTCGCGCGCAATAAAGTCCGCCGTAATGTTTTGCCGCCAGATCGGTCTCGCCGAGATCGGTGAACCAGATGTTACCGTCGCAATCGAACATGAGATCGTTAGGTGCGCCCAGCTCCGCCCCGTCGCAGCTGTCATAGAGCCGTTCGACCTTACCCGTCGCAATATCGATCCGCTCGATCCGCCCCGCTTCTTTCGGCGAGCCATCGTGCCCCATGCCGCCGCTGTTGCAGACATAGAGCGCCCCGTCCGGGCCGATCGCCGCGCCGTTGGGCCCGCCGCCCGGCTCGGCAACGGTCTCCGTGCGCCCGTTCCAGCAGCGGGTGACCTTCTTGGCATGAATTTCCACCAGGATCACCGAACCGTCGGCCATCACCACCGGGCCTTCCGGAAAGGCCAGGCCTTCCGCGATCACATCATAGTTAGCCATTGCGCTGCTCTCCCAAGCGATTCTCGTTGGCGTGAGCCTACGTCGCTCCCGAGGCTTTTGCCAAGACGATCCTCTCGCGCACGGCATCGAGCGCGGCGAGCGATTCGTCGAGCAATGCCCTGAGCCGCCGGTTTTCCGTCTCGGCAGCCGAGCTTTGCCGGTCGCTGCCCGCAAGCAGACCATGGAGGAACAACCTGACGCTCGACCGGATGTGGAGGGCAAGCGCGGCCTTGTCGCGCTGGACGCCCCAGGCGGCATCGATCGCCGGGCCGGTGACCAGGTGCAGGAATCCCTCGGCGGCCGCGCGCGCTTCGAGCGGCGCGACCATGCCGCCCAGCCGGCGGCCGAACAGGTCGGCGAGATAGGAAATGGTGGGGTCCGTTCCTTGCTGGACGTTATAGGCCCCGATCTCGGGCGACCGGCCGCTTTCGGCATTGGTCAGGCGCAGCAGGCGCAGGCCTTCCCGGCTCATGATGTTGGCCAGCAGGATCTCGCCGATAGCAAGCAGGCTCTGTTCGAGATCGTCGCATTCCGCCGCCCGCAGGCGTTCGAGGGGCACGATCCACTCGGCAATCGCCCGCTCCAGCGCCGCCTTGAACAGGCTCTGCTTGTCGCCATAACGGGCATAGACCGTGCGCTTTGCCATGCCGGCGGCGGCGCAGATCGCCTCGATGCTGGTGCGCTCGAAGCCCTGTTCCAGGAACAGGTCGAGCGCGATGTCGAGCAACTCCTCATTGCTCAGGCTAGGGCGTCCGGGACGCCTGCGGGTTTGGGGGTGTGGCTCGGCATTCATGACGCAATTCTGACGATATAAAACGATTAAGGCAATAAATTGTTTCGGGTGCCCGGAATATGGTGCCGGATTTCCGTGTTGCGCCACCTATTGAAACGCGTAAGGTAACAATCAAATGCCGGAGTGATTCGCCGTGGAGCGGCGCTTTCAACCAAGAATTGACCGGCCAGGAATTAGGAGAGCACTGGTGGCATTAACATCCGTCGAACTGTCGCCGCGCATGGGCTCGATGGTCGAGATCGCCAAGCCCGCGCTGCTGAGCGGCGAACATGCCCAGGAGATCCGCACGCTGCTCGACCGGCGCGGCATTCTGCTGTTTCGCGGCGTGCATCCCAGCGACGCCGAACTGCGCACGATCGCCCGCTCGCTGGGCGATCTCCGGCTCGGCGAGAGCAAGCGCGGGGCGGACGATGCGACGCTGAAAGAAGGCGAAGAGGGCGTGCTCAAGGTCAGCCTCGATCCGAAGGTGAACCCTGAATACGCCCGGTTCCTGCTCGGCAACCACCTATGGCACATGGATGGCACCTATGAGGAAGTGCCACCCTTTGCCACGCTGTTCACCCCCTTCCGGCTGTCGAAAGAAGGCGGCGACACGGTGTTCGCCAGCACTTACGCCGCCTACGAGGACCTGTCCGGCGAGGACAAGGCGAAGCTCGGCGGGCTGCGCGTAGTGCATACCATGCAGGCCGCGTTGTTCCCGGTGATGCGCAATTGCACACCGGAGCAGTTCGCCGTCTGGTCCAGCTACCCGGAACGCTCGCACCCGCTGGTCTGGCATCACCGCTCGGGTCGCAAGTCGCTGGTGCTCAGCACCTCGGGCGCCTGGATCGAAGGCATGCACCTGTCAGAAAGCCACGACCTGTTGCAGCGGCTGATGGCGCACGCCACGCAGGACAAATATCTCTATCGCCACAAGTGGCAGATGGGCGACCTGGTCATCTGGGACAACACCGGCGCGATGCACCGGGTGATGCCGTTCGACGAGGAAAGCAGCCGCGAGTTCCATCGCTGCACACTCAACGGCGAGGAGCCGATTTCGGCCGCCGCCTGAAACCCAACCAAACACTTACACCTCGAATTCATCGGGAGATTACAATCATGCAAATCGGCGTTCACCTATCGTTTCAGAACCTGCACGGAATTCCCGATATCGAGTTCCACCGCAAAGAGACCCAGATCGGCGTCGAGGCCGAGGCGATGGGTTTCGACTATGTCGGCACGGTCGAACACCATTTCACCGACTATGCCGCCTGCCCCGATCCGATGCAGGCGCTGACCTGGATCGCGGCCAAGACCAAGACCATCAAGCTGATGCCGGCCGCGGTTATCCTGCCGTGGAACGATCCGCTGCGGGTGGTGGAAAAAGCGGCGATGCTCGATTCCGTCAGTGAGGGCCGGATGATCCTGGGCATGGGCCGCGGCGCGGCGCGGCGCGAATTCAACGCCTTTCGCCAGGACCTCGCGGATTCGCGCGAGATGTTCGACGAGGCGGCGATCATCATCATGAACGGGCTGGAGACCGGCTTCGTCGAGGCCGACACCAAGCATTTCAAGCAGCCCCGCATCGAAGTGCGCCCGCGCCCGCATGGCTGGACCCGCGACCGCATGGTGATGGTCTCGATGTCGCCCAGCTCAGCGGAAGTGGCGGCGGACTATGGCCTGAAAGCGCTGCGTTTCAGCCAGGGCCAGTGGGAAACCTCGATGCCCGAAATCAATGCCTATCGCGATACATTCCAGGCCAAGCATGACAAGAAAGCCCCGCCCTTCATCATCAGCGATTTCATCGTCTGCCACGAAGACGCGGCCAAGGTCGCCGAGCATACCGACAGCTATTTCGCCGCGCAGTTCCTGCAGGTGGTCAACCACTACGAATGGGGCAGCGATCACTTCAAGAACCTGCCCAGCTATTCCACCTATGTCGCGCTCGGCGCGATGACCGAGGCGGCGGGCGGCCCGACCAAGGCCTACAAGAACTTCATCGACGGCAACCTGATCGGCACGCCCGAAGTCATGCTGGAAAAGCACGCGATGCGCACCGCGATGGTCGGCGAATACGACATGCTGGCCAATTTCAGCTTCGGCGGCATGCCGTACGAGGAAGTCTACAAGCAGATGCGGCTGTTCGCCGACAAGGTGATGCCGCATATGAAGGGGTGAACCCGGCCGGCAAGCCGCGGAAGGAGGGAGAACACCATGTCCGCTCTCGAAATCGCTCCGCTGCGGGACGGCCTTCCGTTTGGCGCACGCGTGCGCGGAGTTACCTCGGCCAATATCAAGGACGAGGCCCTGCGCGCGCAGCTTCGGGCGCTGTTCGAACGGGAAGGCGTGCTGGTCTTCGAGGATGTCGAGCAGAGCGGCGAAATGCAGGTCGCGATCAGCACGATTGCCGGCCCGCTCAAGGACCACTTGCAGAAGAGCGTGCCCCGGGTCGACCGGGACGCCCTGCCCGGGGTCATCGACATGCTGGCAGCGCCCGAGGAGGAAGCGGCGATAATGGTCGGCGGGCAACTGCGCGCCTCTTGGCTACCGTGGCATTTCGACCATTGCTATAATGACGAACTCAATCGCGGCGGGGTCCTGCGCGCCATCGAAGTGCCGCCCGAGGGCGGGATGACCGGCTTTGCCGACGGCATCGCGCTCTACCGGGACCTCCCACCCGAGCTGCGCCAACGGATCGAGGGCAGCAATGTGCTCTACCGGATGAATGTCATCATGGAGAATTTCCGCTTCGGTCGCCCGGCGGACTTCCGGGTCCACGGCGAGCGGGCCGCTGCCTATCCGGTGATGGAGGAAATGGCGAGCACGCCGCGCGCCGCGCATCCGGCGGTCTGGACCCGCAAATCCGGCGAGAAAGTGCTGCATGTCTCCCCCTGGATGGCCGAAGGCATCGAAGGCGCGGAAAATGCCGATGGCGACGCGCTGCTCGGCGAGGTCTGCCGCACGATTTTCGCATTGTCGGAGAGCCGCGCCTATTTTCACCGCTGGCAAACCAGCGAGATGGTGCTGTGGGACAACTGGCGCATGCTGCACTCGGTCAGCGGCCACCCGCCGCAATTCCGCCGCCGCCTGCAGCGCACGACGATCAAGGGCGACTATGGCCTCGGCCGTTTCGAGGGCAGCGGTCGCAAGCTGGCGGAGGTGGCGGGCTGAATCCGCAATTCCGCAACCGGTGCAAAAATGTGACACTTGGCGCATCCGATTGCACAATCCACATGGAAACGTTGACCTTTGCCGCGCTTCACGCAATTGAACGCGCGCAGATTTCTCGAACCGGCCCGTGGCCGTTCGGATGAGGCGGGCGCGAGCCCGGATAACGGGAGGACTACCATGAACCACTTACGCACACGCGCGCTGCGCGCCGCCACGTCGATTTTCGCCCTGGCGGCAATCTCCGCACCGGCCTTCGCCCAGGATGGCGCCGGGGAAACGGACAACGGCGGCATCGAGGAAATCATCGTTACTGCCCAGCGCGAGGCACAAAGCGTGCTCGACGTGCCGCTGTCGATCACCGCGATGAGCGGCGACCAGCTGAACAATTCGGGCATCCGCCAGATGAGCGATTTGCAGCTGACGACGCCGGGCTTCGTGCCGTCGAACGCGTCGGGCTACAACCAGATGTTCATCCGCGGCATCGGCAACTCGATCTTCGTCGGCGCCGATCCCAGCGTCGCCACCTTCATCGACGACGTGCCGCGCGTGTTCGGAACTCTCGTGAACAATTTCGTCGATGTCGAACGCGTCGAAGTGATCAAGGGTGCGCCGGGCGCGCTCTATGGCCGCAACGCCACCGGCGGCGCAGTCAACATCATCACCCGCCAGCCGAGTACCGAAGGAATATCGGGCAAGGCGCGGCTCTCGTTTGGCACCAAGGACACCTTCCAGGGATCGGTATTCCTGAATCTTCCGCTGAGCGAAAACATTGCCATGACGGTTGCTGGCGAAAGGCGCACGCATGGGGGTTATATCAAGAACCTGACAACCAGTGGGGGCATCTACACGCCGGCCATGTTCCCGGCCAACCCGGCACTGGGCGGCGCCGCGGGCATTTTGGGCTTTGGTGCGGGCGGAGCGCCCATCCTGGGCACTTCCGCACAGTTTGCTGCCCTGATGAATACCGGCCTGCAACCGAAGAACACCTACAACGACGAGGATTTCTGGGCGGTCAACGGCAAGCTGCTGTTCAAGGCCGGTGACAATTTCAAGATCACCTTTGCCGGCGATTACAGCAAGAAAGCCGACGACAACGGCAACTCCGGTTACAACACCACGCCGTTTTACGCGCCCACTCTGGTGCTCCCCGGCTTTCTCAGCCAATGCGGGCGTAGCCACGACGGGCGCGGCATTCAGCAGTTTCATTGTCCCGGTGAACGAGAAGTTCGCAACCGCGCAGCGGACAACAGGCTATGTCAGGCTGACGGACTGGGGCGTCTCGGCAACGGCGGTGCTCGAACTGCCTGGCGTCGATCTCACATCGATTACGTCGTACCGCAAGAACGAGAGCGAGTTCCTCACCGAACTGGGCTTCTTGCCTTTCGCCATGTTGCAGGCCCATGTGCCGCTCAAGAAGAAGACCTTCTACCAGGAATTGCGCGCCGTTTCGAACGGCGACGGTCCGCTCTCGTGGATCGCGGGTGCATCCTATCTGCGCGCCCAGTTCGATGGCGGGCTGTTCACCAATCTCGTCCCGCCCATTCCTTTCCTGCAGGAAATTCCGTCGGGGAATGGCGGCTATGTGGTCAAGAACTGGTCGGCCTACGCTCAGGCGACCTACGATCTCTCGAACCAGTTCAGCGTCATGCTCTCGGGCCGCTATATCGACGAGACGAACAACGCGCGCTCGTTCAACCCCTTCACCAATGTTGTGGAGGGCGTAAAGCTTAAGGAAAGCAAGTTCCTCCCCGCGGCGACGCTCACCTACAAGCTCGACGGCGGCGGCAATGTCTACGCCCGCTGGGCTCGCGGGTTCAAGGCGGGTGGCATCGTGCCGGTCGTGGCACTGGCGAACTTCGATTCTCCCGCAACGCCCAATGTCGTCGAGACAGAAGGCGGCATCTTCTCGGGAGAGGAAGTCGATACCTTCGAGGTGGGCTTGCGGGCACCGCTGATGAACAACAAGGTGCAGGTGACTGCGGCTGTGTTCTACAACGATTACCGCAACGTGCAGGTTGCCTGGCATGCGCGGCCGCAATTCCCGACCATTTCGATCGCCGTGGTCAATGGTGGCAGCGCCCGGACCTATGGCGCCGAAGCCAGTGTAACTGCGCGGGTCGCCGATCCGCTGACGGTGGGCGCATCGGTCGGCTATCTCAACGCCCGGTACAAGCAACTGTCGATCCCGGCGACCAATCCGGTGCTTTCACCGCTTGAACTCAGCGGCACGCGAATGATCAATTCGCCGGAGTGGCAGGCCTCGTTCAATGCCAATCTCGACCAGCCGATAACCGACGGGCTGAATCTGACGGGCAACGTCGTGGCTGCATACACGAGCAATACCCTTTGGCAGGCCTCCGCCATTCCCGGGTTCCTGCCCGATTCCTTCGAACCCGGCTACTGGCTGGTCAATGCCAAGATCGGTTTGAAGTCGTCCGACGACGACAAGTGGGAACTGGCGCTCTACGCCAAGAACCTGTTCAACCAGGGCTATTCGACCTTCGGCAATTCAGCGGAAGCCTATGGCAACATCCTGCTGTGGGGCGAGCCGCGGATCGTTGGGTTTGAGGCCTCGTTCAAGTTCTGAGGAAACAAAGGCTGCGCCACTCCTCTCCCCTCGCGGGAGAGGATGGTGTAGCTTGTTCCGTATGGAACTAGCGAAGCTTGGAGAGGGGGCTGCGTAGCGCTGCCCTCTCCCCCTCTCCAACTACGGCTAGTTCGCTGCGCTCTCAAGCCTTCGTATCCTCTCCCGCAAGGGGAGAGGAACGCGCCTTATACATTCTCTCAAATCCCCGCGTACCACTGGTAGCCGCTGTGATCTTCCCAGTAGCCGCCCTTGCCGCCGTATAGCCCGGCAAGGCTGGCGCGGGCCTCGATCCGCATGACGTATTTCGCGTGTTTGTAGCCCAGCTGGCGCTCGACGCGCAGGCGCAGCGGCGCGCCGTAAGCTTCGGCGAGCGGCGCTCCGTTCATTGCCCAGGCGAGGATCGTCTGCGGGTGGAAGGCGTCCACCAGGTCGATCGATTCATAATAGGGCGTCGATCCGAAGCGGTCGGCGCAGTGGAACACCAGATAGCGCGCGGCGGGGAGCAGCCCGGCCATGGCCAGTATCCCCCCCAGCTGCGGCCCTTGCCACTTGCCGATCGCACTCCAGCCCTCGACGCAATCGTGGCGGGTGATCTGGCTGCGCTGCTTCATCGCCTGCAAGGCCGATAGCGGCAGGGACAGCGGCTGTTTCACCAGCCCATCGACCGCCAGCGTCCACTGCGCGAAACTCGCCGCCGCGTGCTGGCGGTAGGCCGGATCGGGCACTTGCGTATTGCCGTTGGCGCGGAACACAGGCGACATCTCGCTTTCGGCAAACTCCTTTGCCAGCGCCTGCGGGGTGAGCAACGAGCGCTGCGCGCCCATGTGCAGCGTTCCGGCGTCCTCCAGCAGGCCCTTAAAGGACGCGCTGGCGTTGAGCCGGTCGCAGCCCGAAAGGATCAGGCCGCCTGCGCCCAGCGCGCCCGTGCCCAGCAAGCGGCGGCGGGTGAGTATCTTGCTCATGCCTTCGCTCCCTTGTCTTTGGGTAACCGGTACCACCCGGTAATCATCGAGCGGACCTCGTTGACCGGCCCCGCCAGCACCACCATCGCGATATGGACGAGGAAAAAGGCAACCAGCCCGGCGGCGGCGATAAAGTGCAGCGAGCGCGCCGATTGCCGCCCGCCGAACAGATCGACAAGCCAGGGCATGCTGGCATTCAGCCCCGGCGCCATGGCCATGCCGGTCAGGATAACCAGCGGCAGCAGCACGAACAGCACCGCGCCATAGGCGGCCTTCTGCAGGAAATTGTACTTCAGCGCAGCGGCGCCGGTGGGAAAGCGCAGCCGCGCGTGCTGCTTGATGTCGTGCCAGATGTGCGACGGGCGCAGCTCGGCGAAGGTGATCCGCAAATCGCGCCAGAGGTGGCCGTTCGCCAGCGACAGCACGAGATAGGCCAGCAGCCCGATCACCAGCAGCCAGGCAAAGGCGAAGTGCCAGATGCGGGCATCGGCGAGGCTGTATGCGGAGGGGATGGTCGCCCAGGCAGGGAAAGCGACCCCGTCCGCGCCCTCGGCTATCTCCAGCCAGGCCGCGTCGGCATTGGCGCCGTAGTGGCCCCAGTAGAGCCGGGGGTGCGCGTTGAAGATCATCAGTCCGCTCATCAGCATCACTAGCAGGGTCACGGCATTCACCCAGTGCCAGATGCGGGTGGAGAGCCGGTGGCGGCGGACCAGATCGCCGCTGCCCGGAACTGCTGATTTGGGCGGCTCTGCTGGCGGGGTCCCGGGGGCACTGTTCATTCGATCCTCCTAGCCCGGTCAGAATATACTGGCACGCTAAGGTGCGCCAGCCTCGGCTGGCCGCACCTCGATCAAAGGGTCAGTTGCCGTCTGAACGCCGCCAGCTTCTCCACCGCCGCATCCAGCATGGCATCGGGCTTGGTGAAGCAGAAGCGGACGATATGCTCCGGCGCATCACCCTCGAACAGCGCGGACACCGGGATCGCGGCGACCCCCGCCTCGCGCAGCGCCCGCCCGGCAAATTCCCGGTCCGGCAGCGCGATGCCCGATGCGGCGAGATCGGCGCAGAAAAACCAGGTCGCCGCATTGGGCAGCACGGCATAGCCCGCCGCCTCCAGCCCCTCCTTCAGACGCTGGCGCGAGGCCGCCCAGCCCGCCGTGCGCGCGGCGAACCATGCATCGGGCAGCGCCAGCCCTTCCGCCACCGCCCATTGCAGCGCGGGAGGGGTGGCATAGGTAACGAACTGATGCGCCCGCGCGAGGCCCGCCGCCAGCTGCGGTGCGGCCACCATCCAGCCGGTCTTCCAGCCGGTGAGCCCGAAGATCTTGCCCGCCGATCCGATCTTGACGGTGCGCTCCGCCATGCCGGGGAAGCTCATCAGCGAGCGGTGCGGCTGCCCATCGAAACGCACGTCCTCCCACACCTCGTCGCCGATCGCGATCAGGTCGTGCGCCACACAGGCCCCGGCGATCATCGCCAGCTCGGCCTCGCCCGCTGCTGTGCCGGCAGGATTGAGCGGATCGTTGAACATCAGAACCCGGGTCCGCGGGGTGATCGCGGCGGCGAGGTCATCCGCCCGGTAGCTCCAATCCGGCGGGCTAAGCGCGACCGATACCGGCACCCCGCCCGCGCGCCGCACCATCGGGGCATAGGCATCGTAGGCGGGCTGGAACAGGATCGCCTCGTCGCCGGGATGCACCAGAGCCAGAACTGCATCGGCAATGGCCTCGGTCGCGCCCGACGTGACGATCACCTGCTCGCGGGCGAGATCCAGCCCCTGCCGCCGCCGGTAGAAGCTGCACACCGCATCGCGCAGTTCCGGCAGTCCGCTGCCCGGCGGATATTGGTTCGACTTCTCGCGCAGCGCACGCGCCGCCGCCTCGATCAGCTCGGGCGGGCCCCCTCCTCCTGCAAGAGCGTCGTCGGGAAAGCCCTGCCCCAGATTGATCGCCCCCAGCTCACGCGCGAGGCCGGACATAGCCTCGAACACGGTGGTTTCCATTTCCGCATAGATGGGGTGGATGTGCCGCACGCGCGTCTGCTCCCTCGAAGTACCGGTCGCCTATAGAAGCGGCGCGGGGAATGGAATACGCATGCCGCGTGCAGACGCCACAGCTTGCTTCGTCATTGCGAGCGACGCGAAGCAATCCAGGGCGGCTCGGGAGGCCCTGGATTGCTTCGCTTCGCTCGCAATGACGAGGGTAAGGTGATTGATCGTCCAAGCGACGGAAGCGGGAGTGTGATATGCAAACAGACAAGCAAGTACGCCTCGACGGGCGCGTCGCGCTGGTCACCGGCGCCGGGCGCGGGCTCGGTCGCTCGCATGCGCTGGAGCTGGCGGCGCGCGGCGCCAGGGTGGTGGTCAACGATCTCGGCTGCGGGCTGTTCGGCGAGGGGGCCGACGACAGCGTCGCGGCCGAAGTGGTCCGCGAGATCGAGGCGCTGGGCGGCGAGGCGGTCGCCAACACGCTGACGATCGACGATCCCGAAAACGCGCGGGCCATGGTCCGCCAGGCGGTCGATGCCTTCGGCAGGCTCGACATCGTCGTCAACAATGCCGGATTTCTCCGCCGCCGCCCCTTCCTCGACCACACGCCCGAGATGGTGCGCGACATCTTCTCGGTGCACTTGCTCGGCTCCTATTTCGTCAGCCAGGCGGCCTTCGAGGTCATGCAGGAGCAGGAATACGGACGGATGGTGTTCACCGCCTCGCCCGGCGGCACCCGCGGCAATCCCTGGGTGACCGCCTATGGCGCGGCGAAGGCGGGCATCATCGGCCTGGCGCAAACGGTGGCGCTCGCCGGCGAGCCGGTCGGCATCAAGGCCAACGTCATCTCGCCCTACGGCAACACCCGCATGGGCGACGCGATGGAGACGAAGAGCCGCGAGGAGGATATGAGCCAGCACAAGGAGGTGATGGCAGGCGTGCTCGATACACGTCACGCCTCGGCGGCGGTTGTCTATCTGGCCAGCGAGGAATGCGCGCTCAATCATACGGTACTCACCGTTGGCGGAGGCCGCGTTGCGCTTTCGGCGATCCTGATCGGCCAGGGGTTCCAGGCGCCTTTCGGCGAGCTGCTGACGCCCGAGCTGGTGCGCGACAATCTGCCGGCGATCCTCGACCTGTCGGCCGCCACAAATCCCACTTCGAGCGACCAGGAAGGCAGCGCCTTTCTCGGCCCGGCGGTCCAGGCGGCGATGCGCGCAGCGGCGGGCTGACGCGCCGCCCCTTCGCCAACTGCACGCATTACGGCGCGGTTTGTCGAGATTGCGGTTTTCGTGCTAGCCTAAGCCCAACTCCGGAATGTGACAGCTCCGGTAAAGTGCCAGGTCCGGAAAGTGGGCGTCTTTAGAGAGGGCGTCTTTAGAGAGGAACAGTCCCCATGTCCTTCGAACTCAATCGCAAGCTTGCCGCCCGGCGCGATCCGCTGCCAAGCACGGTCACCATCGATCCGGTTACCGCTGACATCATTCGCGGCGCCTTCGAAACCGTCTGTTTCGAGAGCGCGACTTTCCTCGGCCGTGCGGCATCGTCGCCGATCATCAACTCCTCGAACGAGCGTAACGCCGCGATCGTCGATGCCAATGGCCGCCTTGCCATGGGCGCGGTCGGCACGCCGCACCTGACTTTCGTCAACCAGATGGAAACCCGCTGGGGGCTGATGAACATGGAGCGCTACGACTGGGGCCCGGGCGACGTGTTCCTCGCCAACGATCCCGATCACGGCGGCGGGCATTTGCCCGATTATTGCGTCTATGGCCCGGTCTATGACGACAAGGGCGAGCTGATCTGCATCCAGACCTTGCAGGCCCACCAGGGCGACACCGGCGGCAAGGACCCGGGCGGTTTCACCCTGGAAGCCACCGACATCTTCACCGAGGGCGTGATCTATCCCTGCCTCAAACTGGTCCACCGCGGCGAGCTGCGAAAGGACGTGTTCGACATGGTCATCCGCAACAACCGCTTCGCCACTTTCGCCGGCGACATCGCCGCGATGATCGGCGGCGTGCAGTTCGCGGTGAAGATGCTGGAAGACCTGATCCGCAAATGGGGCGCGGAGACGATCAAGGCAGCGATCAACTATTCGATCGAACACACCGAACGCCGCACCCGCGAGGAAGTGTCGCGCTGGCCCGATGGTTCCTATGAAGCCACCGTGCTGATCGATCACGACACCATGGGCACCAAGGACGTCAAGGTCCACGTCAACTGCACGATTCTGGGCGACCAGCTCACCGTCGACCTCACCGGCACCGACGACCGTCAGGACCTGGTCGGCGTGTGGAACACCTTCGCCAACACGCGCTCCTATGTGATGTGCCAGGTCGTCGCCTCGATGGACCCGACCATCGTCAAGAACGAGGGCTATTTCAATGCGGTCGATATCGTCATTCCCGAAGGCTGCATCGCCCACCCGCCGCCGAACAAGCCGGCCGCGCTGGGCAGCTTCCACCCGGCCTGCGAGATCACCGAAGCGGTGTGCATCGCGCTGTCGAATGTCGCGCCGGAACGCGCCCAGCCGCAGCTTTACAAGATCGGCATGCCCAATGCGGTGATCGGCTTCAACGAGGCCGGAATGTGGATGGACCAGGGCGTCGATTGCCGCTCGATGGATGTGTCTGCCGTTAAAGGCATCGACGGCTGGGGCTCGTGCCCCTCTGCGCTGGGCAGCCTGATCCTGTCCGAGGCCGAGGATGCGGAAAGCCGCTTCCCGATCCTCAACATCAGCCGCGAGATGACCACCGATGGCGCGGGTGCCGGGCAGTGGCGCGGCAGCCCGGGCAGCCTCAACGTCAAGCAGGTGCTCGGCCCGACGACGGCAATGGCCTGGATGGTTTCCGCCGACCACCCGCTGTCCGGCATGTGCGGCGGCGACGATGCCATTCCCTACTCGAACCATTTCGAGGTCGGCTCGGCCAACGAGCGCAAGATCGAACGCACTGCGAGCGACATGCTGCCCGCTGGCGCGGTGATCGCCTATCAGCACGGCGGCGGCGCGGGCTTCGGCTATGCCCTGCTCCGCGATCCGGAGGCGGTGAAGGAAGATGTACTCGACGAGTATGTCAGCGAAAAAGCGGCGCGTGAAAAGTATGGCGTGGTGCTGACCGGGAAGCTGGCGGATTACGATCTCGCGGTCGACTGGGACGGCACCGAGGCATTGCGCAAGCAGATGGGGGTCGACGACCTGATGCGCGAGGCGGCGGAGTAAGACATCCAGGAATTGTCCCAGGCGAATGCCCCTCCCCGGCGGGGAGGGGTTGGGGAGGGGGAGCGAGGCCGAAGGCCGAGCGTCCCGACGCAAGCGCAGTACACCCCCACCGCATCCTCCCCCTCAAGGGGGAGGGGTTAAGAAAAATGAGTTGAGAGGATCGGAATGACCTATCGCGTTGGCATCGACATCGGCGGCACGTTCACCGACTTCGCGCTTCTCAAGGGCAACGAAGTCATCCTGCACAAGAACCTCTCCACCCCGGAGGACCGCTCGCTGGGCGTTATGGAGGGCCTTGCCCGCCTTGCCGAGATCGAAGGCCTGTCGCCCGGCGACTTCCTCGGCCAATGCGAGGCGATCGTCCACGGCACCACTGTTGCCGACAACACGCTGATCGAGATGAACGGCGCGGTCACCGGCCTGATCACCACCGAGGGCTTCCGCGACGAGCTGGAATACCGCCGCGGTTTCAAGGAAGATATCTGGGACGTCCGGCTGGCGCCACCCAAGCAGATCGTCCCCCGCCGCCGCCGGCTCACCGTGCCCGAGCGGGTGCTGCACGACGGCACCGTCCACAAGCCGCTCGACGAAGCGGCGGTGCGCGAAGCCTGCCGCAAGCTGCGGCTGCAAGGCGTTGAATCCGTCGCGATCTCGCTGCTGTTCTCGTTCGTCAATTCCGACCACGAGAAGCGGGTGAAAGCCATCGTCGCGCAGGAAATGCAGAACGCGCATATTTCCACCGGCCACGAAGTGCTGCCGCGCGCACCCGAATACGACCGCACATCCACCACCGTGGTCAACGCCTACGTCGGCCCCCGCGTCACATCCTATCTCGAGCGGCTGGTGCAGCGGCTCAAGGAAGGCGGCTACACCAACCAGCTGATGGTGATGCAGGCCAGCGGCGGGGTGATGACCAAGGAATATATCGACGGCGCGCCGATTCGGGTGCTGGCATCCGGCCCGGCCGGCGGCGTCATCGGTTCTGCCCACACCGGCAAGGCCAAGGGCCACCCGGACCTGCTGTGCGTCGACATGGGCGGCACCAGCTACGACATGTCGGTGGTCACCGGCGGCCAGGCCCCCGCCGAGGCCGGCTGGAACATGCACCACCGCTATATCATCGGCGTGCCGATGGTGAAGGTGGAGACGCTGGGCGCGGGCGGCGGCTCGATCGTCCATGTCAACAACGGCATGCTGGAAGTCGGGCCGAAGTCGGCAGGCTCGGCGCCGGGGCCGATGGCCTATGGCCGGGGCGGCACCCAGCCGACCGTCACCGATGCGCTGGTCATGCTCGGCATCCTGTCGACCGACGAGGGCTTTGCCGGCGGCAGCTTCCGGCTGAAGCGCGACGGCATCGACGAAGCCTTCCAGGCCATCGGCGACGAGATGGGCAATGCGCCTGGCAAAGACGGGGCCGAACAGGCCGCCTTCGATGCCTGGCGCGTGGTCAACGCCAATATGAGCCAGGGCGTGCGGCGGACAACCGCAGGCAAGGGCATCGATCCCAAGGATCTGGTGATGCTCGCCTATGGCGGCAACGGCCCCGCCTTCGCGGCGATTCAGGCCGAGGATCTTGGCATCACCAAGGTGCTGGTGCCCAAGGCCTCGCCGACATTCTCGGCGCTGGGCACGCTGATCGCCAACCCGATGATCGACGAGGAACGCTCGGTCATCGCCAAGGCGACCGAGCTCGATCTCGGCAAGGTACGTCGGCTGTGGGAGCAGCTGTGCACCCGCGCGGAAAAGTATTTCACCGATGCGCAGTTCGGGATCGACCAGATCGTCGCCGACTACCAGCTCAACATGCGCTACCCGGGGCAGAACTTCGCGCTGACCTTCAATGTGAAGGCCACCGCCAAGCTGCACGATCTCTCGTTCATCGACGAAACGCTGGGCGCGCGGGCAATCGAACTGTTCAACCAGCGCCACATGGACGAATACAACCACATCCGCGACCACGAGGTGCCCGAGGTTACCGGCGTGCGGCTGGCGACCCACGTGCCGACCCCCTCGCCCTCGGCCAAGGGCGGCTTCACCGCCAAGGCCTCACCGGCGAAACCGGCCAAGACGCGGCGGGCGAACCTCGGTCAGGGTTTCAAGGACACGCCGATCTATCTGGGGTCGGACCTGGCGCCGGGCAACGAGGTGGCGGGACCGGCCATCGTCGAGGAGACCTTCACGACGATCGTGGTCTACCCCGGCTGGAACGCGCGGGTGGACGATGCGGGGGATTACGAGCTGGTGCGGGGGTGATAGAAGCGGGCGGGTATGAAAACTGCCTCGCCCTACCGCCCTGAATTTCTCGCCGCACTGCGCTTGCTGGCGCGAGTTAGCAGTGCGATGGAAATGGCCGGTTATCGCCCCCCGGTTCTTGTCGGCGGGGCGGCAGTCGAAATCTACACTCACGGAAACGTGACGACTGGGGACTTCGACTTGGCTTGCGGTCGGCAGGACGTCCTCGAAGCTGTGATGCAGGAACTCGGCTTTGTCCGTCCATCCGGTGCGGGTATGGCGCTCCGCGGCTGGGTTCATCCGCAGCTGAAACTCGGATTTGAATGCGTGTCCGATGTCCTGCTCGATGGCATGGCAGACCGCGACATGATTCAGATCGTGCAGCTTGATAGTGATGGCAAAGTATCTGTCATTGCTCCAGAGGACATCATTGCCGACCGCATGGGACAATACGCCTCCGGCAGCGCCCCGGAAATGCTGGGGCAGGCCCGCGCCCTCTTCGCACTATGTGAAGGGCTGAACTTGGAGTATATGGCGCGCAGGATTTCCGAGGAAACGGCAGGCAGCCATGGCCTTCAAGACCTTCAAAGCAAAGCGTGAACCGATTACGCTTGACGAACTCGGTCAACGCATAGCCCGCCGCCGCGCCGAGCTGGGCGAAGTGGAAGTGCCCCGCAACTCCGGCAAGCGCCGCACCGCGAGCAAGCGCGCGCTGCTCAAGGCGATAGAAGATGCCGGAGGTAAATGGTGAGGTAACCCCACCCCCTCAATCCAGCCAAATCTCCGCCACCGGATTGTCCTTCCACAACCAGCGCACCACCCACAGCAGGCTTGGCTCCTTGGCCGCCACTGCCGGCATCCGGTCGCCCGGCGAGCCGAACACCACGTTGCGCTCGTTCAACGCCTCGCCGTCCAGCGTCACCTTGCCCGCCAGCACCGAGACGATGCGGTGGTCGCGCAGAACCTTGGCGGGCAGGCTGGCCCCCGCCTCCAGCCGTACCATCAGGGTGATGGGCCCCTGCGCGTTGAACGCGGCGATCGGCTTGATCGAGACGCCTCCTCCTTGCGGATACCAGGGGAAGGCGTTGACGTTGAGCTTGATCAGTTCGTCGGAGATCGGCGGCTCCTTGAACTGGATGCGCTTCTGCTGCCAGGCTTCCCAGGTCGCCGCCTGGGCCGGGTTCTCGTCCTCGATGCGCTCGCCGTCGAAGCCGATGTACCAGTCGTCGCCCCAGGGATCGTTGCGCTGCTGCATCAGCTGGCCCATGTGCTCCTTCATCGAACCTATGGTCTGCAGCGGCTGGTAGGCGGAGCCTTCGGTGTGGAGGTGGCAGTGGACGACCACGCGGTCTTCCGGCCCCACCCGCTTCTTGTAGACATCGAACGGCCCGTACCACGCACCTTCGGGATGATAGCGGACATAGCCGCCGAGCGGCTCGATGGGATCGAGGCCGGAGCCGGGCAGCGGCAGTTCGATATCGATCAGTATCTTCTCCCAGAAGTGCCGGTGGCGGCCCTCGCGCGCCCTCTCGGGCGTGTCGGGCTTCTCGGGCTTGGCATCCTCGCCGCCGCGCCGTTTGTTGCGGTAGTGAACTTCGCCCGGATAGAGCCGGTAGAAGCTGCGCACCCGCACCGTGCGGCCCCGGGGGTCGATCAGGTGCTGATCGACGAATTGCACATCGGCGAGGCCGAAATCGGACACTTCGACTTCCGCAAAGTCCTGCACCAGCACGCCGTCTTCCCGCACCAGATTGGCCATGGGTCGTCTCCTGTCGCGCCCCGTCCCGCGCGGGGCTTTGCAGGCAGGATGCACCAAGCGGCGCGGTGCGGCAATGGGGTGGCGGGCGGTCGTCAAGGGGGGCTTGCCTTTCCCAGCCGGGCAACCGACCATGGCATCGACCCCCCTTGCGGAAAACCCCGATGACAAGCCATGAACGCCGCTGAATTGCCCCGCACCGCACGGGCTTCGTCATCGCCGCTGCGGCAAACCGGATCGCCGGACTTCGTCGCACTGGGCTCGGTCAAGACCGCCGGCCCGCTGTTCGCCCGCGCCAGGCTGCTCGGCGCGCGCGTCGATACGCGCGATATCGCAGCCGATGGCGCGGCGGCGGCACTGGCACCGGGAGCGGGCCTGACCTTCGTGTTCCGCTATGGGGTCGCCGTCACGATCGGCACGGGCGACGAGCCGCTGGGCGCGCTCGATACGGCGCTGCGAGCGCATGTCGCCGATCCCACCGATGTGCCGGAGACCGAGTCCGCCAGGCTGGCGCCCCTGAATAGCGGCGCCGACCGGATCGGGCCGGACGGCAGCATCGAGCTGAGCGACGCCAGCCCCGAGCGCCTGCTGCTGGCGGCGACCGTGCTCGCCCGCAGCGTGGTACTGTCGCGCGACGAAGTTCTGGTGTCGGAGGCCTTCGATCGCATCGCCCCGCTGGTGGCGGACTTGCGCGAGAACGGGCGGACACGCCTGCCGATCCGTCCGGCGATGCGGCTGGCCGGCGAAGTGCTGTCCGCGCGGCACCGGGTGATGGGATCGGCCCAGGTCGACGAACGGCCCGACATCCTGTGGGACCACCCCGGGCTCGACCGGCTCTACGCCCGGCTCGAAGACGAATACGAGCTCGAGGAACGCGCCGAAGTGCTGCAACGCAAATACGGCGCGCTCGGCGATTTCACCGAAGTGCTGCTCGATATCGTCCAGGTCAAACGCGCCCACCGCACCGAAGTCGCCATCATCGCGCTGATCGCCTTCGAGATCATGCTGACGCTGGCCCAGCTGGCAGGGTGGATTGGCGGATAGGCGCGCAAGCGGCGCAAAAAAACGCCCGGACATTGCTGTCCGGGCGCTTGATTTTTAACTCTCTCAACTTCAGAATTCGATGCCGAGGTCCACGCCGTAGGTGCGTGGCAGTTCGAAGTTGGCCGAATGGGCATAGGTCGAGAGCCGCAGGAAGCCGAAGGCATCCTGGCGGTCGGTGATGTTCTTGCCCCAGAAAGCCAGCTCGGCCTCCGCACTACCGATCTTGATGTGCCGCAAGGCAACCCGGCCATTGACCAGCATGTAGGGCTTAGAGCCATTGACGATCGCCGCATTGCTCTTGTCGCCATAGAGATCCTGGACCGGATTGAGGGAGAACGCGATCGAAGAACGATAGTTGCCATCGAGCCGGAACATCATCGTCGCATCGCCGATCAGCGGCTGGGTTTCATATGTGGCGTTCAGGCTGACCGTCCATTTCGGTCGCGCCGTAACATCCACTCTTTGGTTGTTGGCATTGAGAATAAGCGGATTTATCTCGGGATACTTGACGTCGGTATAACCGATGCCGGCACCCAGGATCAGCCCGCGCGTCGGGGCAGCGGTCAGTTCCAGCTCGAAGCCCTGAGCCCGGACCTTGCCTTGATCGACGACGAACGTGCTGAGCACGTCGGCCAGCAGATTGGCCAGTGTCGCACCATAGATCGGGGTCAGCTGATTGACTGCGATCACGCGCGAAGGGCCATTGCCCGTGCCTTGCGGCGACTGGAAGTGATTGTAGGTGACATGAAACAGCGCCAGGTTCGCGCGCAGCTTGCGGTCCAGCAGGTCCGCCTTCAGCCCGACTTCGAACGAACTGGCCGTTTCCGGATCGTAGACAAGACCCGCGTTCGAGCCGCCCGACACAAAGCTGGTCGAGTACTTGCCGTAGACCAGCGTATCGCTGTTGGGCGTCCAGTTCAGGCCGACCATGAAATTGGGCTTGGTCTTCGAATAGAGCTGCTTCGGGATCAGCGTGGTCGGCACCGGCGGCACCGCCTCGGTGAGGTCAAAGCGGAACTGGCTGTCCTTCTTGTCGTGCGTGATGCGCGCACCGGCTACGAATTCCAGTTCCTGCGACAGCTTGTATTCCAGCTGGGCATAGGCGGCCAGTGACGTAGCACCGTTGAAGTTGCGCCCTTCATTGCCGAGCGGCAAGAGTCCGCTCGGCGCCAAGGGTTTGCCCAGGAAGTTGACTGCAGAGATCGAATAGGTGTTCTGCATGCCGATCGGACCGCCGGATTCGTCTTCCGACTTGAACCACAGGCCGCCGATAGTCACCTGCAGCTTGTCGGAGCTGTAGTTCAACTGGAGCTCATCGCTGTATTGCTTGGCGAGAACCGTTGCCTGCGACGCATAGATTGCCAGTCGCTTGCCGACATTCGGGTTGACGACCAGAGCCATGAACGCCGGGTTGTTGGCTGCATTCAGTGCATCAAGCTGGCTGTTGATGCCCAAAAACGCGCCTGTGGGCGTCCCGAGTACGCCGAATGCCGCAATGGGAGCAAAGGCATTGCCCAGCGCCTGCGTGTAGGTCAGCGTGGAAATACCATCGAGCTGCGTCGCGGCAAAAACGTTGGTCTTGCGGAAGGCAAAGATGTTCTTGACGGTGATGTTGTCCGAGGCGTTCCACGTCGCGGTCAGGCTGTGGCCCTGCGTGCGCTGCTGGCGCGGCACCGAGAAAGCGTTGCTAACTTCATCCGGCCGCCTGCGCGTCGCTGGCGAACTGAACGTTGTTGCTGGCGTAGAGCACGCTCAGAAGCCCGCCGAGGGTGGGGACACTTGAGTCAAAGCCGACGATCGCGGTGCCTTCCGGCGTGCCGGAATCGTCGTTGCGATCGAACTTGTAGACCATTTTGAAGGTGTCGCTGGGCTCGAACTTGACGGCGGCAAAATAGGAATGGGTATCCTGCGTGCCGAGCCAGAGCGGCGATATCGACTTGCCGTAGTTCGATGGCGAGAGGGTGCGGTCCCAGACCGTGCCAGCGGCCGTATTCTTGATCGGGCCGCGGCGGTAATTGCGCACATAGGTGAACAGGGCGCTGAACGGGCCGAACTTCGGGAGTCTCAACGGTTCCGCGGATGCGATAGGCGTCGTAATTGCCGTAGCCGGCTTCGAGCTTCACGCGCGCATCACCGCTGGGGTCGCGCGTTGTGACGCTTACTGCACCGGCCGTGGCATTACGGCCGAACAGCGTGCCCTGCGGGCCGCGCAGCACCTCAAGGCGCGCAATATCGGGCAGATCGAAGATCGAGCCGCGCGGGTTGCTGAGGTAGACGCCATCCAGATAGATCGAGACCTGCTTGTCCGAACCGGCGACGACGCCGTAACTGTTCTGCCCGCGAATGGTGATGGTCGGTGTATTGATGCCGCCCGCCGAGGGCTTGACCGTCATGCCCGGGGCGACGGAGGAAAGATCGGCGACGGTGAAGATTCGGTTCGATTGCAGGCTCGCCTCGGTAACAGCCGTCACCGCGATCGGCACGTCCTGCACGCTCTGCTCGCGCTTTTGCGCCGTAACGATGATTTCCTCGAGGCCGACAGTTCTCCCCGGCGGCGTCCTGGGCTAGGGCCTGGGCGGGCAGGCAACCACAACCGAAACGAGGGCCGTCGAAACCAGCAGGCCTTTGCGCAGATACAATCCTCGATGCTCATTAACTCCTCCCTTGGAACCCAAAATTCGCGCGGGAAAAGGTCAGAGCCGACCGGTTGTACCGCCGGCTGTCGCTGAACTTGCATGCTTGCGGGTCTGCGCGAGGGCTATTCCGCTTTTGCTCGATGCTCACTGATCTTGGCAGTCAAATTCCCTAGTTTCTTCCCGAAAACTGTCCAGTCCCATTTATAGCGGCATCGACAACTAGCGCAATGCATGTTGCGCGAATCATTCTATCCACCGCCTAGGTGTCTCTCCTCAGCAACAGTGCCCCGCCGACATCGCCGCCGCCATTGGCGACCAGCGAGACATCGAGCTGCTTTGCGAGCTGCCGTTCCCCGGCAATCCCGCGCAATTGCAGCATCGCCTCGTGCAAGTGACCGATGCCGTGCATCCGCCCTTCGGAGAGCTGGCCGCCATTGGTGTTCATCGGCAGCTCGCCGTCCAGCGCGATGCGGTGCCCGCCCTCGACGAAGGCACCGGATTCGCCCTCGCCGCAAAAGCCCAGCGCCTCCAGCCAGCTCAGCACCAGCCAGCTGAAACCGTCGTAGATATGGGCGCTGTCGACGTCCTTCGGTTTAAGATCGGTGCGCCGCCACATCGCCTTCGAGGCATCGTGCATCGCCTGATGCGGATAGTCGCTGCGCCCCAGCCAGGTGCCGAGCTTGTCTTGCGCGCCGCCGCCGATGGCGTCGATGACAATCGGCGCATGCTTCATGCCGCGCGCGGCATCGAGCCGCGAGACGATGATCGCGGTAGTACCATCGCAGGGCACGTCGCAATCGAGGATGCTGAACGGGGTCGAGACCAGCCGCGCCGACAGGTAGTCGTCCATGGTGATCGGATCGCGGTAGATCGCCTTGGGGTTGAGCGCGGCATTGCGCCGCTGGTTGATTGCCACCGCGCCCAGTTGCTCGCGGGTAATGCCATAGCGGGTCATGTGGGTGGAGGCATGGCACGCCAGCCAGTTCGCCGCCGACGGCGCCTGGTAAGGCACCATGTATTCCATGCCGCCGCTGGGCACCCAGCCGCCCTCGCCGCTCGACGCGGTATAGCTCGCCGCCGAACGCTCGCCGAGCGCGCGCCAGCACAGCACATGGGTGGCATAGCCCGCCGCGATTGCCGCCACCGCTTCCACGATCATCGAAAGCTGCGCAGCGGGATCGGCGCTCGACCACCAGTTGGGCCTGAGGCCTAGGCTGTTGCAGACATCGGCAATCCCCGCCGCGCCAACCCCGGTGACGGTGCCCGGCGGAACCCCCGGCCAGCAGGCGACGCCGTCGATATCCTCAAGCCTGAGGCCGGCATCGGCAATTGCCGCCTCGCAGGCCTGCACTGCCAGCTCGAACGGCAGCACCTTGGGATGACGGTAGATATCGGACTGGCCGATGCCGGTGATCGCGGTGTTCTTCTCGGCGTAAATTGTCATGCCGGCCCCCTCACGCTGCTTCGAACAGGGGGCAGAAAATGTCCCCGTATTGGTCGAAATAGACCTTCACCTGCATCCCGACCTGGACCTGATCGATCGGCGTGCGCGGCAGGTTGGTCATCAGGCGGACGTCGTGCTGCTCCTCCAGTTCGACGATGGCGATCACAAATGGCACTTCGAAATGCGGCATCCATTGCTGGTGATTGACTGTGAAGCCCGCCACGCTCGCCCGGCCCGATACCGGCTGCGGCGCGACATCGGCGCTGCGGCACCGGGGGCAGCGCGCGGCATAGGGATGGATCCAGTGCCCGCAAGCGCCGCAGCGCAGGATGTGCAGCTTGCCATCGGCCCCGCCGCACCAGAAATGACGATTGGCTGCGGTGATTGCCGGAAATGACCGTTTCGGCAGGTCTGCCATTGATGCTTCTCCCAAAGCTTTTTTTCGGATGTGTGCCGTGTGGCCAGCTAGCCCAGCCCTGGCTCCTCGATTGTCTCGCAGGAGACCACGAAACTGCGCACCTGGTCGAACCACTTGGCTTCGTCTTCCTTGATCATCTCGTGATGGGCCATGGCGATCCGGCCCATTTCGGCGGCGGCTTCCTCGTCGCGCAGGACGAATTCCGAAACCGCGTCGAAGCCGATCTCGGCAGGGCCGGCCGCATTGCCGCCCGGCTCGAAGGCATAGCCAGTGGCCAGGTAGTTGCGGCGGTATGAGGTCCACAGGTGGCCGAACAGCTCGACCGCGATGCGCGAGTGGCTGCCTTCGTAGCCGGCGCGGAATTGCTCCGGTGTGAGGCCCGCCTTGCGCTTGACCATGACAACTCGCTTCAGGCCCATCTTCCGCCTCTCCATCCCGCGCGGCTTTCTCGCCGTGTATTTATCGGTGCAGGCTATCAGGCAACGCGTGCGCGTTCTACCGTTTCAATCGCTATCCAATGCCGCCTTCGCTCGCGCCGGCAACAAGGCCGCCAGCGCCATGGCCGCAAACACCGCGAGATAGGGATCGAGATAGGAGCGGTGCGCGGTATGCGCCCAGAACAGGGCCGTCGCTGCGGCGAATGTCGCGAAATGGAGATAGAGCAGTATATCCCCGGCCCACTGCCGCCGCCGCCGCCACATCCCCGCCAGCGCCAGCCCGAAAAACGGCACCCAGCCGGCGGCATAGCCGAGGTTGGCAATGGTTCCGTGGCGCGGGCTGGGCAGCGGCCCGAACGCCGCCCACAGCTTTTGCACCGCCCGGTTGACGAATGCGCCGGGATCGGCGGCGATGTAGGCCAGGGCCCGCGACCTGTACCAGCCATCGAGCGCCACCGGGTCGGCTCCCAGCCGCAGCTGGGTGGCTTGCTCGCCCGGCCCTTCGGCGGCGAATATCCTGTCGCGGCTACGGTCGATGCTGCCCTGGGGATAGACGCTGAACGTCAACGGATGATTGCCGATGAACATCATTGCGCCGGTTTCGGACGTGAGCTGGACATCACCGGTAAGGCGGTAATTGCGCATCACCCAGGGTGAAAGCACCAGTGCCATTCCTGCCACGACCAGCGCGACGCCGGCGATGCGGCGGAGCAGGCGATGGTGCCGCGCGCCGGACAGGACCAGCCAGACAATCGCCAGTCCGGCGAAAGGCAGAAGCGTAGTTCGGGTCAGCAAAGCGAGGCCCATAGCCCCGCCGGCTGCCAAAGCCAGCCAGGCCCCGCGCCGTTCCGCCAGACGCAACAGCAGCCATGTTGCCAGTGCGGCCAGAAAGGCGAACAGCCCGCTCTCCTGGAGACTGACATCGTGCCAGACGGCATAGGGCCAGGCGGCATATAGCCCCGCCGCCAGCAGCCGGCGGCGCGTCGTCCAGCCGCCGGCGATCAGTCCGGCCAGCACCGCGGTGCCGCTGGATACCAGCGCCTGAGCCGCGATCAGCCCCCAGACATTGCGCGCACCGTCGCTCACCAAGGCAATGAACAGGGGATAGAACGGCACGCGGAAAGCTGTTGGCGGCTCGCCGGGAAAGGCATAGCCGTAACCATCGGCAAGGCTGCGCGCGAGCACGGCGTAGAAGTCGTAGCCATGCGTCCAGTAATCCTCTGCGCCCGTCACCAGCCGGACCGACAGACGCAATGCAATGCGGCAAGTGCGATTGCACTCCACCGGCTGGCAACGCGCCGCTCTGCATCGCTCCCCAACGGTTCGGCTCTGCTATCCATCGTTTCAGCCTAATGCTCTGACTAAGCGGAGCAACAATGAATTGCCGCCCCACGGCGCTAACTTGCCATTCAGCCCTTCGGGCTTACATAGGCGGACGAAAGGTTGGTGCCCGCGCCATGAACGATGACCCGCAGCCGAACGGCAATCCCTGGCTCAAGAGCCTGCTCGTCTGGGGAGGCATCTTCCTGGCATTGCTGATGGCGGTTTCGATGTTCGGATCGCAGGCGGAAACCGCCTCGAGCGCGATCCGCTATTCCGACTTCCGCGCCAAGGTGGCCGAAGGCACGGTTGCCGAGGTCCAGATCGGCGAGCAGCGCATCACCGGTCGCTTCAAGAATGGCGAAGCCTTCACCGCGGTGCCCATTCCCAACGACACCAGCCTGGCCCAGCTGCTGCAAGACAACGGCGTCAAATATGCCGGTGCCGCCAAGGAGGAAATGGGCGTGCTGGCCTATATCCTGATCCAGGCGCTGCCGTTCATGCTGATCCTCGGCGTGGCGTTCTTCGCGCTGCGCCAGGTGCAGAAGGGCGGCGGGTCCGGGGCGATGGGCTTCGGCAAGTCGAAAGCCAAGCTGCTGACCGAGCGGCAGGGCCGCGTTACCTTCAACGACGTCGCCGGCATCGACGAGGCGCGCGAGGAGCTGGAGGAGATCGTCGAATTCCTGCGCGATCCCGGCCGCTTCTCCAAGCTCGGCGGGCAGATTCCCAAGGGCGCGCTGCTGGTCGGTTCGCCCGGCACCGGCAAGACCCTGCTGGCCCGCGCCATCGCGGGTGAGGCGGGCGTGCCGTTCTTCACCATTTCCGGCTCGGACTTCGTCGAGATGTTCGTCGGTGTCGGCGCCAGCCGGGTGCGCGACATGTTCGAACAGGCCAAGAAGAACGCCCCCTGCATCGTCTTCATCGACGAAATCGACGCCGTCGGACGCCATCGCGGCCATGGCCTCGGCAATTCGAACGACGAGCGCGAGCAGACGCTGAACCAGCTGCTGGTCGAAATGGACGGGTTCGAGGCCAACGAGGGCATCATCATCATTGCCGCGACCAACCGCCCCGACGTGCTCGACCCGGCGCTGCTGCGTCCGGGCCGGTTCGACCGGCAGGTGGTGGTGCCGATCCCCGATATCGACGGGCGCGAGAAGATCCTCGCGGTCCACATGAAGAAAGTGCCGCTGGCCCCGGACGTCTTGCCGCGCACCATTGCGCGCGGCACCCCGGGCTTTTCCGGTGCGGACCTCGCCAACCTGGTCAACGAGGCAGCCTTGCTGGCGGCGCGGCGCAACAAGCGCCTGGTCGCCATGCAGGAATTCGAGGACGCCAAGGACAAGGTCATGATGGGCGCCGAGCGCCGCTCCATGGTGATGACCGAGGACGAGAAGAAGATGACCGCCTATCACGAGGCGGGTCATGCCCTGGTCTCGGTCAACGAGCCGGCGTCCGATCCGATCCACAAGGCGACGATCATCCCGCGCGGAAGGGCGCTGGGCATGGTCATGCGCCTGCCCGAGCGCGACATGTATTCCTATCACCGCGACAAGATGCACGCCAACCTCTCGGTCTCGATGGGCGGGCGCGTGGCGGAAGAGCTGATCTTCGGCCATGACAAGGTATCCTCGGGCGCATCGTCGGACATCCAGTACGCCACCAGCCTGGCGCGCAGCATGGTGACCAAATGGGGCATGTCGGACAAGCTGGGACCGCTGCAATACGAGGAGCAGGGCGAAGGCTATCTCGGCTATGGCGCCAACCAGCGCGTCATGATGTCGGACGAGACCAGCAAGCTGATCGACAGCGAAATCCGCACGCTGGTCGATAACGCGCATGCCCAGGCGACCAAAATCCTCAAGACCAACGAGAAGAAGCTCCACCTGCTGGCGGGCGCGCTGCTCGAATACGAGACGCTGAACGGCGACGAGATCAAGGAACTGCTCAAAAGCGGCAAGATCGACCGGCCTGACGTGCCCAAGGGACCGGCGGCGCCAACCCCGGTGCGCGGCTCGGCAATCCCCAAGGCGGGCAAGAAATACTCTGGACCGGGGCCTGCGCCGCAGGGGGTGTGATGGGTTGGATATTCGTGCGTTGTGGAGTAGGATGAAGCCATGAACGAATATTCGCCCATCGTCTCCGAGTTCGGCTCTGCGGAAGAAGAGCAGGCCTATCTGCGCTGGCTCAAGGCCAAGGTAGAAAAATCGCGGGCCGATCCGAGGCCGCCGGTCCCGCATGACGTGGTCATGGCAGAGATGCGGCAAATCATCGCAGACGCTGCTGCCCGCAAAAAATGAGGCTCGTCTGGAGCGAAGCCGCGCGCGAGGATCTGAAGCAAATCATCGGGTACATCGGGGAGCGAAATACCCGGGCAGCCAGCGAACTTGGCGACCGCATCGAGAGCTGTGCCGAACGTTTGGTCGATCACCCCTTCATGTATCGGATCGGCCGCACCGCAGGCACTCGCGAGGCTGTTGTCCACCCCAACTATATTGTGATTTACGAAGTGAGTGCGGACAGCGTGACTATCCGCAATGTCGTCCACACACGCCGGCAATATCCGCCCGGGGACGTAAGTTAACCCCCCAGGCTCCACCCACCCTCTACCCTGAGCGTCTGCCCGGTGACGTAGCCGCAGCGCATCAGGTAGAGATAGGCTTCCGCCGCCTCGGTTGTCTCGCCGACGCGCGGCACCAGCTGGCCGGCCAGACGGTCTTCCTGGAACTTGCGGAAATCGGCGGGCAGTTCGTCCCAGGCCTCAGTGCGGATCGCGCCGGGGCAGACGCCGTTGACCCGGACCGGGGCGAGATCGAAGGCGAGGCCGATGACCAGATGCTCGACCGCGCCGGCCATGGCCGTCGATATCGCGAGGCCTTTCTGCGGGCGGTGGGCGGCCATGCCGTTGGTCAGGATGATGGTGCCGCCCGGCGTCATCTGCTTCGCGCCATGCTTGGCCACCGCCAGCGCGCCCCAGAAGCGCACATCGAACAGGGTCGCGGCATCGGCCAGATCGATGGTGGCGAGGTCGGAATGGTCTACCTGCGCCCAGTCGGCGGCGGTGAAGACGATGTGATCCCAGCGGACCGGCGCCGCGAAGAACGACCGCACCGCCGCCTCGTCGGTGACATCGAGGCAAACCCCCTGGCCGCCGCCGAGCCGTTCGACCGCCGCAGCCACCCGCGCCTGGTTGCTTGAGGCCACGGTGACTTGTGCGCCCTCGCCCAGCAAGGCCCGGGCGACGCCGAAGCCGATGCCGGACGAGCCGCCGATCACCAGCACCTTGCTGCCTTGCAGTCCCGCCATCGCTATCCTCCCGCCAACCAAAAAGGGCCCCGGTTGCCCGGAGCCCTCTTGTGGCACGGATTGGCGGGGCAATCAGCCCTGCCAATTTACCCTTCGTAATCCCCGCCCAGCGAGGTGTTGCGCACCGGCGCGGCGGCGGTGATCCGCAGCGCTTCGGCCGAACGGCTGAGCGAACCGATTTCGTCCGCCTCGTCCTCGTCCTCGGGCAGCACGCGCTGGAGCGAGCCAATCAGGGTTTCCTTGAGCAGCGGCGGCAGCACCGTCTCATCGGCGATTTCGCGCAGGGCGACGACCGGGTTCTTGTCGCGGTCGCGGTCGATGGTCAGCTCAGCTCCGCCGGAAATCTCGCGCGCGCGCTGGGCGGCGAGCAGGACCAGGTCGAACCGGTTGGGAATCTTGTCGACGCAATCTTCGACAGTAACGCGCGCCATGGGGCACTCCGTAATACGAGAATCTGTAGGAAGGGAGCGCAGCTAGGGGCGGCACGGCACAAAGTCAAGGAATTCGACCCTGCACGCCCGGACAATTCACTTGCCCAGGCCCCGCCGCGCCGCAATAAGCCAGACCAACCATAAGGCCAGAAACCGGGCCAAACACCGGGAGGATTAACAGTGCCCGATCTGAGCGAATTCCGCCGCGAATGGCGCCCTTTGCTGGGCTCATTCCTTGGCATGGGCTCGGCGCTTTCGCTCAACTCCTACCTGCTGAGCGTCTTTGCCCCCTATCTGATGGAATCGTTCGGCTGGACACTGTCGGATTGGGCGCGGCTGGGCATGGTGCAGATGCTGATCATGTTCTGCCTGCCGGTTGCCGGGCGGCTGACAGACAAATTCGGCGTTCGCCGCGTCGCCACGGTCGGCGCGTTCAGCTTCCCGCTGTTCCTGGTGGCGATGACCATGGTCAGCAGCACCGGCGCCTTTGTCGCGATCTACATCGCCCAGACGATGATCTGCTCGACCACCACATCGACCGTCTATTCGCGGGTTGTGGCGGCGAGCTTCAAGGTCCGGCGCGGGCTGGCGCTGGGCATTTGCGGATCGAGCCCGCCGCTATTCGGCGCGCTGTTCAGCCCGGCGATCTCGTCCTTCGTCGAGAGCCACGGCTGGCGCGCGGGCTATTGGGCGGTTGCCGCCTTCTGCACGGTCTGCGCGGTACTGATGATGTGGCTGCTGAAGCCCGATAAACCGCAGACGCCGGTGGAGCCGGTCAAGGCCATGCAGCGCCCCGCCGGTGTCTATCGCACGATTTTCGCCATGCCGGTGTTTTGGGTCATGCTGGCCGCCTGCTTTCTGGTGAACCTGCCATTCACCCTGGCGACGACCCAGCTCAAGACGGTGGTCCTGGCACAAGGGCTGACCGACGGGACCGCGGCGCTGATGGTGACGGTCTTCGGCGTCAGCTCGCTGGCGGGGCGGATCCTGACCGGCGTCGCGCTCGATTACCTACCCGGGCATCTCGTCGCCGCGATCGGCTTCGGGCTTCCGATTTTCGGCCTGGTCCTGCTCGCCTCGCCAATCGATTCGGTGGCGGCGGTAGCAGTGGCCTTTGCGCTGATCGGCGCGTCATTCGGCGGAGAGGGGGATATCATCCCCTATCTGATCACCACCCGGTTCGGCATAACTGTCTATAGCACGGTCATGGGCCTGCTGTCGGCGGCGATCGGGCTGGCGATGGGCTTCGGCAACTTCCTGCTCTCGCTGACCGGCAGTTTCGACAGTTATCTGCCAATCGCCGCTGTCTCTGCCCTGATCGGCAGCGTGCTGTTCCTGATTTCGGGCCGGGCCGGATTGCAGCGCAATGTACCCGCCGTGGTGGACGCCTAACCCGACCGCAACAGCGCCATCAAATCTTGTGCAGTGATGTTTTCAAGGTCGAGTACAGCCCCGGCAATCCGGCCTGCCTGCGCCTCGCCGATGGCGAGCGAGGCCGAAGCGCGGAACTTGGCCAGCACCGCCGCCTCGTCCATCGCCCGCTCACCCGCGCCGCTGTTTACCGGGACGTGGCGCGTAAGCACCCGCCCGTCGCGCAAGGTTACTTCGACGCCCCCGGAGAAGAACTCCGGAAAACGCGAATCGGGATCGGCCTCGCACTTCACCCGAAGCGCCAGAGCGCGCACCCGCTCGTCGGCCAGCGCCTCAGGCAGCAAATCTGGCAGGCCGAAGCCTCCGCGCACCAGGCAAGCGGCGATCACGTGCTGGGCGCTGAACTTGGCCTCGTATTCGGTGGTGGCGCGTTCCTTGGCCTCGGCGGGTTCGGCGATGATGTGGAGCGTCGGTTGCGGCAGCAGCGCCTTGACCGAAGCTATCTCGCGCAAGTCGAGCTCGGCGTGCAGGTCTATCGCCGCATCGGCGCAGCCGTGGATGAAGTGGCAGACCGGATAGGGCTTCAGCGCCGTCTCGCCGAAGTGCCAGACTTCGCCCAGACCGGCAGTCATCGCGTCCAGTTTCGCCGGTTCGTGCAGATGCGTGTCGAACAGGCCGAACTTGCCCTCGTAAACCCGGCTCGGCCCCTTGAACTTCGCCTGCGCCAGATAGGCAGCTGTAATCCCTGAGACTGCGCCCCAGCCCGGGTGGAAGCGCTTGGTCCAGGCGCCTTCCTCGAGGAACACCTGGATGCCCGCCGCGGTACTGCCGGTGATGCCCTGCGCGGCGGTGATCGCGTCGGCATCGAGCCCGAGCAGCCGCCCGGCGGCTACCGCCGAGGCGAAATGCGAGACAACGCCGGTGGCGTGATAGCCGACATGGTGGAAGCCGCCATCGACGGCGAGGCCGATGCGGATACTGGCTTCGGCCCCCGCCAGAAACGCGGCGAGCACCTCCGCGCCGCTGGCACCCAGCGCCTCGCCCAGGGCCAGCGCGGCGGGCAGGCTGGTGCAGGTCGGATGGATGATGCTGGCGAGATGGGTGTCGTCGAAATCGAGCCCGTGGATCAGCACGGCGTTGACCAGCGCGGCGTCGCGCATGTCGAGGCGTTCCTCGCGCCCGATCACCGAGCAGGTGCCGCCCTTGCCCATCGCGGTTACGCCGGCCCAGGCGCTTTTGGCATAGTCCTGCACGGTCGAGGCAAAGCCAAGGCCCAGCGCATCGAGGATGTGCAGTTTCGCGCGGTCGAGGACGGCGGCGGGAACATCGCTCAGACGGAGCGCGACGGCCATTTCGCTTATGGCATGCGAGAGGGAGATTGGGTTACCCATAATGGCACCGCTTAAGTATCATATTGCATCGCTAGTCAACTGGTGACACAGGGCCCGGCAAGGCTAAGGGACCACACATGGTAGAGAAGTATCGGCTTTTCATCGACGGCAAATGGCGGGATTCGTCCTCCGGCGAAACCATGCCGGCGATCAATCCCTTTAACCAGGAAGTCCACGCGCTGATTCCTGTCGCAACGATGGCCGACGTCGAGGACGCCGTGGCCGCCGCACGCCGCGCCTTCGATTCCGTCTGGAGCAAGACTACGCCGGGCGAACGCGCGAAATTGCTCAACGCAGTGGCCGATTTGCTCGACGCCGACGCCAGCCGCATGGCGTTGCTCGAGACCACCGACAACGGCAAGGTGATCCGCGAGACCGGCACCCAGATGGGCTATGCCGCGCGCATCTTTCGCTATTACGCCGGCTGGGCGGACAAGATGCACGGCGATGTGATCCCGCTCGACCAGAAGGACACGCTCGATTTCGCCATCCGCGTGCCTTACGGCGTCGTTGCCTGCGTCACCGCGTGGAACTCGCCGGTCGCGATCCTCACCAACACGCTGCCCGCGGCGCTGGCCGCCGGCAATTGCGTGATCGTCAAGCCGAGCGAGCATGCCTCGACCACCACGCTCGAAATCGCGAAACTGTGCGAGAAGGCAGGCTTTCCGGCGGGTGTAGTTCAGGTCGTCACTGGCGCGGGCGATGTCGGGGCTGCGCTGACCGGCAGCACGCAGATAAACAAGATCAGCTTCACCGGCAGTGCCGCTGTCGGCAGCAAGATCGGCTCGGTAGCAGGCGCGAACCTCAAACCGGTGACGATGGAGCTGGGCGGCAAAAGCCCCAACATCGTGTTCGACGACGCCGATTTCGACCGGGCGCTGGTCGGTGCCCTTGCTGGCATTTTCGGCGCCACCGGGCAGACCTGCATCGCCGGATCGCGGCTACTGGTCCAGCGCGGTATCTACGAGCGCATGGTCGATGGCCTTGCGGCGCGTGCCGGGCAGATCGTCATGGGCGATCCGCGCCTGCCCGAAACCGAAATGGGCACCGCCGCCAACGAGCCCCAGTTCAACAAGATCCTCTCGTTCATCGACGCGGCCAAGGGCGATGGCGCGCGCCTGGTCGCCGGAGGCGGGCGCGCCGATGGCCCGGGCCTCGACAAGGGCTTCTTCATCCAGCCGACAATCTTCGCCGATGTGCGCAACGACATGAAGGTCGCCGCCGAGGAAATTTTCGGCCCGGTCCTCTCGATCATTCCCTTCACCGAGGAAGAGGAAGCGGTGCAGATCGCCAACGACACGCCCTATGGCCTCGCCAGCGGCGTCTGGTCGGAGAACATCGGCCGCTGCCTGCGAATGACCCGCGCGATCCAGAGCGGCGTGGTCTGGGTCAATACCTACCGCGTCGCCGCCCCGCAGGCGCCATTCGGCGGCATGAAGGATTCGGGCTTCGGCAGGGTGCGGGGCGAGGCGGGGATTCTGGAATTTACCCAGACCAAGAACATTTTCATCGACTTCTCGGGCGACAAGCGCGATCCGTTTTCGATGAAGTTTTGAAGAATTTGGATCGCGAACCAAAGGACGCAATGAGGTTGTGTTTGCCGCAGGCAAATTAAAATCAATTCAGCCACTGCACCTTGCTCGATCGCGGATAACAAGGGGGGCTTCGCCGCTGATGAAACATCTTTGCGCTCTTTGCGGTCTTTGCGCGAACCAAAATTCTGCGATCCGATTGGAATGAGCATGACCTACCTTGTCGCCGACGATCTCGAATCCGAACCCTCCGGCCTACGCTTCCGCAAGCTGGTCGAGCGCCCGGGTATTCTGCAGCTGCCAGGGGCCTACAACGGCCTCTCGTCATTGCAGGCGAAGGATGCGGGCTTCGAGGCGCTGTATCTTTCCGGCGCTGCGATGTCGGCTTCGATGGGTCTGCCCGATCTTGGCGTGATTTCGATCGAGGATGTCTGCTTCTTCATCCGCCAGATCGCCCGTAGCTCGCAGCTGCCCATTCTGGCCGATGGCGACACCGGTTACGGCGAAGTGCTCAATGTCATGAACATGGTCCGCGCATTCGAGGACGCGGGCGCTGGCGCGGTGCAGATCGAGGACCAGCTGCTGCCGAAGAAATGCGGGCATCTGAACGACAAGAAACTCGCCGACGCCGACGACATGGCGGCCAAGGTCGCCGCCGCGCGGAAAGCCCGCCGCCATCTCTATATCATCGCCCGCACCGACGCCTTCGCCAGCCTGGGACTCGACGAGGCAATCCGCCGGGCGAAAGCTCTACGTCGAGGCCGGGGCCGACGCGATTTTTCCCGAAGCGCTCAACGATCCCGAGGACTTCAAACGATTCTCAAGCGAGGTTGAGGTTCCGCTTCTGGCCAACATGACCGAGTTCGGCAAGACCCCTTTCATGACCGCGAAGCAGTTCGAGGAACTGGGCTACAAGATGGTGATCTGGCCGGTCTCGGCGCTGCGGGTTGCTGCCAAAGCACATGAAGAACTCTATGCAGTCCTGCGCGATTCCGGCTGGGCCAAGCCAATGGAAGGCCGCATGCAGACCCGCGCCGAGCTCTATGCGACCATCGGCTATCACAAGTTCGAGGAACTCGACGCGACCATCGTCCGCTCGCTGATCCCGAACGGGAACCCGGAGTGATGATAGGGCGTAACCTACTTCCTCCCCTCCCCGGCGGGGAGGGGCCGGGGGTGGGGGAGCGAGGCCGCCAGGCCTCGCGTCTGCGCTAGGTGGGACGCTCGGCTTCGCCTCACTCCCCCTCCCCAACCCCTCCCCGGCGGGGAGGGGCTTTTGTAGAGCAAGCCCGATGGATTGAGAGATAATAGCCTAGCAAATGACAAGCCTCGATACAACCACGATCGACTTTTCGCCCGGCGAGGCGACCGGCATTGCCATGCCTGCCCACCCGGAAGCCCTGCGCCAGGCGGGCGCGGAATGGCTGACCGAAGCGTTCCATGCTTATGGCGCCCTCGCCCCGGACAACAAGGTCACCCGCATCGTCCGCTGCGAGGGCTTCGCCGCCGGCAATTCGGGCGACAAGCTGCTGCTCGACGTAGAATATGCCCGCCCCGATCATGGCCTGCACACCGCTCTCTTCGCCAAATTCTCGCGCTGCTTCGGTGACCCGTTCCGCGACCGCCGCGCGCACGAACTGCACGGCGAAGTCCGCCTCGCCGCCTTGTCGCGCAACCCGGCCTTTCCGGTGGCGGTGGCAAAACCCTATTTCGCCGACTTCGATCCCGAAAGCGGCAACGGGGTCCTCATCACCCAGCGCATCGCCTTCGGCGCGGGCGGGATCGAGCCGCTGCGGGTCAAGAACATGGACCACGAACTGGCCGATCCGCTGGAATACTACCGCGCGACCGTGACCGCCCTCGCCCGGCTCGCCGCCGCGCAGCAGTCCGGGCGGCTGTCGCCCGAGGCGGAGCACCTGTTCCCCTTCGACCGCCAGGCGGCCGAGGCCGATCTGCCGCTGCCCTGGGACGAAGCGCAGCTGCGCACCAAGGCGGATGCGATCGGCAAGTTCATTACCCGGTGCCCGCAGCTGTTCCCGCCGAACCTTGCGGCGCCCGCCTTCGCCCAGCGCTTCGCCGATCACGCGTTGCGCCTCCACCGCCACGATGCGGAAGTGCGCCGCTTCCTCCACAGCGACCCGCGCTTTGTCGCGCTGGCCCACTGGAACACCCACATCGACAATGCCTGGTTCTGGCGCGACGCAGACGGGGTGTTGCAGGCCGGATTGCTCGATTGGGGCATGGTCCGGCAGATGAATGTCGCGCTGTCGATCTGGGGCGGGCTGTCGGGCGCGGACCTGTGGATCTTCGACGACCATCTGGACGAATTGCTGGCGCTGTATACCGCAGAACTGGCGGCCAATGGCGGGCCGCAAATCACCGTCGAGGAACTGGGTCTCCACTTCGATCTCGCCGTCGCCTCGATCTGCCTGGCGCTGATCATGGACACCCCTGCCCTGCTCACCGCGCGCATGCCCGGTATCGCCAGCACCTGCGGCCCGCGCGACCCGGTGTTGCAGCAGGACAAGGTAGTGCAAGGATTCCTTCATACTTTCACCGCATGCATGAACCTTTGGGAACGGCGCGATTTCGCGGCGAGTTTGGACAGAATGCTGGCGGCACGCGCTTCGCCCGGGTCCTAATCCTTCGTCATTGCGAGCGTAGCGAAGCAATCCAGAGAAGTCCGCGTTACACTGGATTGCTTCGCTACGCTCGCAATGACGAATCTTGGAAGGATAGCCCATGACCATCCCCACGGAACAACTCGCCCGGCTTGAACAGATGCTAGAGCGGCAGGACATCCTCGACTGCCTGCTACGCATCAGCCGGGGTATCGACCGGTTCGACCGCAATGCCTTCCTCTCCGGCTATCACCCCGACGCGGTGATCGACGCCGGTGCGCTGGTCGGCGATCCGGCGCGGGTCTATGACAGCGGCATGGCGCTGCACGAGGCAGGGCAGGTTTCGACCCTGCACAACCTGGTCAACCATTACTGCGAGATCGAGGGCAGGACAGCCCACACCGAAACCTATTTCGAATATGTCGGCCGCAACCGCGATGGATCGAACTGGGCGGGCGGCGGGCGCTACCTCGACCGGCTGGAGCGGCGCGATGGCGAATGGCGGGTGTCCTTCCGCCTGACGGTCATGGAATGGTCGGGATCGATCCAGGGCAACGAAGTGCCGCTGTTCGAAGGGGTCGAGGACCTGCATGCCAACGGCGCGCCGTCACGCAGCCGCGAGGACCCGTCCTACCGCCGCCCGCTGACCAACCGCCGCGCCTTGCGCTTCCCGGAGGATCCCGGCGCGCTTAGTCAGCCGAAGGAGCTGGGCCGGCCGAAAGGGGTGAGTCGGCTGAAGGGGGTGGGCCGGCCAAAGGGATAGGGCGGGGTGCGTTATATCGGAGGCATTTTCTCCTCACCCCGGCGGGGAGAGGAGAAAAGCGATCCGGAATTTACGCCACCCGCATCAGCCCCCGCCCCCCGGTGCGCCAGCTGCCGGCAGGCCCCAGCGGGCCGAGGCCATGTCCTCGGTGGTGGCATCGAGCGGCGGCATGGCGGGCGGCGAGCCAAAGTCGGGGTGTTCGGGGAAGCTCCCGGTCATGTCCGGGGCCCCGCGATAATGCGTCTGGAACAGCCGCCATTTGAACAGCCAGACGCCGTCCACCTCGACGAAATGCTCGAAATAGAGCCCGATGGCGATGTTGGTGTCGCCGTTCTTCCAGGCGCAGCGCTCGTCGATCCAGGTGCGGCCCGAGGCGGTGCTGTCGCCGACGGTGAGGATCGGATTGCGGAAGGTGATCAGTACACGGATGAACTTGTCCATGATGATCGAGATGCCTTGTCTGATCTCCTCGCGGCCACGGAACACCCGACCGGATATCCGCCATTCGGCGTCCTCGGCGAAACACCCGGCGAAGGCGTCGAAATCCTTGCGAAAGGTCGCATCGGTATAACGGGCGTGGAGATCGCGGATGCCGGCCTGGGCTTCGGCGAGGGTAGTCATGCGGTCTCTCCCATCCTTGTCATGGCGCAAGGATAGGGCGTCATCGGGCAAAGGCAATCGGGCTTCAGGCTAGCGCAGACACGCCAAGGAACCCGGGCACCGGGCCGTTCCATTCGCCATCGCCCGCCGGTTCGGCATCGGGCTGGCGGCGCGGCGCGGGGGCCGAACGGGCGCGACGGGCAGGCGCCTTGGCAGCGGCTTCCTCATGCCGGGGCTGCGCTTCCGGAGCAGCTTCGCGCGGGCCGGTACTGACTGGCCGTTCGCCCCGGGCGGGCCTTTCGGCGCGGGGCGGTCTCGCTTCACGGGCAGGACGCTCCTCGCGGGATGGCCTCGCCTCGCGCGAGGGGCGCTCTTCGCGCGCCGGGCGCTCTTCCCTTGCCTCGCGGGCGGGGCGCTCTTCGCGCGATGGCCTTGCCTCGCGCGCCGGACGCTCTTCTCTTGCCTCGCCGCCCAGCTCGTAGACCGGGATTTTCATCCCCGTCAGCTTCTCGACGTTGTCGATAGCTTCGGCATCCTCGGGCGCGACGAAAGTGAAGGCGCGGCCGGTCGCTCCCGCGCGACCGGTGCGGCCGATGCGGTGAACATAGTCGTCCGGGTGCCACGGCGTGTCGAAGTTGAACACGTGGCTGACGCCCTTGATATCCAGCCCGCGCGCGGCGACGTCGCTGGCGCAGAGAATATTGATGGTGCCGGCCTTGAACCGGTCAAGCTCGGCGATGCGGGCTGGCTGCTCCATGTCGCCGTGGATTTCGCCGGCGGAAAAGCCGCTCTGCTGGAGGCTTTTGGCCAGTTCGCGCACCGTGGTCTTGCGGTTGCAGAAGACGATCGCGGTGGTGACATTGTCGGTCCGCAACAGCTGACGCAGGACGTCGCGCTTGCCCCGGCTGGTTACCGCCACCTTGTGCTGGACGATGTTGAGGTTCGAAGAGGCCGGGCGCGACACCTCGATATATTTCGGGTTCGACAGGAATTTGTCGGCCAGCTTCTTGATCACCGGCGGCATGGTCGCGGAGAACAGCAGGGTCTGCCGGGTGGGGGGCAGCTTGGAGCAGATTGTCTCGATATCCGGGATGAAGCCCATGTCGAGCATGCGGTCGGCTTCGTCGATCACCAGCATGCTGCACCCGGTGAGCAGGATCTTGCCGCGCTCGAACAGATCCATCAGCCGGCCCGGCGTGGCGATCAGCACGTCGACGCCGTCCTTCAGCGCCTTGACCTGATCGCCCATCTGCACGCCGCCGATCAGCAGCGCCATCTTGAGATCGTGGTTCTTGCCGTACTTCTCGAAGTTCTCGGCGACCTGCGCGGCAAGCTCGCGCGTCGGCTCGAGGATCAGGCTGCGCGGCATCAGCGCGCGGCGGCGGCCGTGGGCAAGGATGTCGATCATCGGCAGCACGAAGCCGGCGGTCTTGCCGGTGCCGGTCTGGGCGATGCCGATGATGTCGCGCATCATCAGCACGCTGGGGATCGCCTGCGCCTGAATCGGGGTGGGAGTGTCGTAACCGGCCGCAGTGACCGATTGCAGCAATTCGTCAGACAGGCCGAGATCGGCAAATTTCATAGGCTTGGTTGTTTCCGGAAGGATATTGGCGGCGGGCCGTTGCCAGTCTGCCGTTCGCGTCCGCCACGCTAGGGTGCGCGAATACTGTCGCGCCCTAGGCTCAGTAGCGGCGGAAAGTCAAGGAAATGCTACCGTCACGGCGGTGGGCAAACACCGGGAACCGGAGGTCAATTACCCGCTTCGACCAGCTGCCTGATTTTCGACAGCTTGCAATTGGCCCCGCTGCGCGAGCGCAGCATGTCGCGCTTGACGCAGATCTGGCCATCGGAATTGCGTTCGACATAGAAGCCGGAATAGAAATCGCGGGCCGTGCAGCTGCGCTCCAGCGCGGCGCTGACCACCCGCTGGTCGCGCATATAGAGGATCAGGCGGTCGGCACCGCGCACTTGCACCCCGGCAATGCCCGAAATCGGCAGGCAGCGGCCAATATCGCGCTCGTCGAAGCGCGAGGCCAGCGGGCGCGACGGCAAATCGGCCAGCATGTTGGGCCGCATCGGCGCAGGACGCGGAGTGATCCGGATCGTCACGCGCTGCTCGATGCGCACCTGATCCAGCGCCTGCGCGCGAAAACTCTGGGCGATCATGCTGAACACCATGGCGCCTGCCGGATCGAATGCGGGGAGAATCGGCGCCGCCGGCTGGCTCATGCGGTTCTGCGGGGTTTCGCTCTGCGCCGCCACGGGAAGCGGCTGGCCGACACCCCCCTGCACCGGCTCGACCGCGCCCGCTGCGGGTAGCAGCATCGCGAGAGGGGCAAGCAGAACGGCGGCAAGACTCATCGACCGTCTAAGCTCGTCAGTTCGGGAAACAGGAGTTGGTCATGGATGCTTGCATAGCTTACCAGCTTGAACAGGCCCTTAACCTGCCGCTTGGCGGATGCAAGCGGCGAAAGTCTGTGGCATAGCGCGGGGCGATGACCGACACCGCGACATTCCTGAACGAAGCCGAAGCGCTGCTGGGCCCCCGGGGCATTACCCGCGATGCCGAGCTTACTGCGCCCTGGCTGACCGACTGGCGCGGGCGCTACACCGGGCGGGCCTGCGCCATGGCCTCGCCCGCGAATACTGCGGAACTGGCGGAGCTGGTGAAGCTGTGCGCCCGCCACGGCGTGCCGATCGTGCCGCAAGGCGGTAACAGCGGCATGTCGGGCGGGGCGACGCCCGGCGAGAGCGGGCGCGAATTGCTGCTGTCGCTGCGGCGGATGAACGCGATCCGCGATCTGGACGCGGAGGGGCGCAAGGTCACCTGCGAAGCGGGAGTCGTGCTGCAAAGCCTTCATGAGGCAGTTGCCGGAGCCGGCCTGCGCTTTCCGCTGACCCTGGGCGGCAAGGGCTCGGCGACCGTCGGCGGGCTGGTTTCGACCAATGCCGGGGGCGGGCAGGTGCTGCGCCACGGATCGATGCGCGCGCTGGTGCTGGGGCTGGAGGCGGTTCTGGCCGACGGCAGCATCTTTTCCGCGCTGACTGCCCTGAAGAAGGACAATCGCGGTTTCGATCTGAAGCAATTGCTGATCGGCTCGGAAGGCACGCTGGGGATAGTCACCGCAGCGACGCTCAAGCTGGTTCCGGCAATTGCCGAGCGCGTGGTGATCTGGGCCGGGGTTCCGGCGCTGGGCGACGCGCGGGCATTGCTGCTGCACTGCGAGGACGCCATGGGCGACGGGCTCGAGGGTTTCGAGGTGTTGCCGCAATCCTGCCTCGAGGCGGTGCTTGGCTATCTGCCGGGCTCGCGGGCCCCGCTTGGCGGCGTGCACGCCTGGCATGTGCTGGTCGAAGTGGTGGCGGACCGTTCCGGCGCGGACAGCCTGCGCGAGAATTGCGAGGCGATGCTCGCCGCCGCATTCGAGCGCGGACTGATCGGGGATGCTGCCATCGCCGCCAATGAGGCCCAGGCCGAGGCATTCTGGCTGCTGCGCGAGTCGGTCGCCCCGGCCGAGCGCCAGCGCGGCTTTGCCGTGCAGCACGACATTTCGGTGCCGGTCGAACGCATGCCCGAATTCGTCGAGGCGGCAGTTCCGGAGATCGAGGCGGCGTGGCCCGGGACCGAAGCCGTCGCCTTCGGCCATCTTGGCGACGGCAATGTCCACTTCCACGTCATCGCCCCGCCCGGCGTCGAGCGCGAACTCTGGGAGAACCGCGAGGGCAAGGCAATCAGCAGTCAGGTCAATGACCTGGTCACTGCCTGGGGCGGATCGATTTCGGCCGAACACGGCATCGGCCAGGTCAAGCGCGACGAGCTGGCGCGGCTGGGCGATCCGGTCGCCCTGGCGATGATGCGGCAGGTCAAGACTGCACTTGATCCCGCAGGCCTGTTGAATCCCGGCAAGCTGCTTGCACCGGAGGCGAGCAGCGCCTAAAGGCTCGCCCTTCCTATTTCCAGACCCCGGAGACTGTCCATGGCCAGCGCGCCGCAAGCCGCCCAACTGCCCCTGTTCTACAACGATCTGATGCCGCTCAACAGCCGCGATCACGGCAAATGGCGCAGCCGCACCACCGACAAGGCGAAGTGGCTGGCCGGGCAGCACGCGGTGCCGCTGACGGTGGAGGAATTCCCGCAGGCCCAGCGCAATTTCCCGATCATCTTCTCGGCCGGCGAAAATCCGGTGCCGCTGGCGCTGATGGGTCTGAACGAAGGCGTCAATGTTTTCGTCAACGACGAAGGCGAAGTAACGACGCCGGTTTATGTCCCGGCCTATGCCCGCCGTTATCCCTTCATGCTCGCCCGGCTCAACCCCGAAGCGACCGATCTGTCGTTGTGCTTCGATCCCTCGACCGACCTGCTCGGCGAATTCGACGACGGTGCGGAACTGTTCGACGGCGAAGCACCCACCGACGCCTGCAAGGCGACGCTCTCGTTCTGCGAGCAGTTCGAAATCGCCGGGCAGAAGACCCAGAATTTCATGGCGGAACTCGCCAAGCACAACCTGCTGATGGACGGCGAAGTCGCCATCCAGCAGGATGGCAACGATCAGCCCTTCATTTATCGCGGCTTTCAGATGGTCAACGAAGAGAAGCTGCGCGAAGTTCGCGGCGACGTGTTGCGGCAATGGAACCAGAACGGCCTGCTGCCGCTGATCTATGGCCACCTGTTCTCGTTGGAACTGATGCGCGACCTCTTCGGCAAGCAGATCGAGCAGGGCAAGGGCCCGGTCGCGGTGCCGCAGACCTGATCGCCTGCGCTGAAAGCCGCAACGGAATAATGCGTCGGTGACGGGCGATTGGGTCTTGCAACAAGCCCTTGTTAAGCCTATCTTACGATTGCTCTGTTGGGCTACCCTCATGGCCTGATGGGGCTGGTGCACATTGTGCACCTCCTCCCTGAACCTTGGCCACCTCGCGCATTGCGCGAGGTGGTTTTTTATTGCCTCCGGGTAGCAAAAAGCGGCTCTATTCCGCTGCTTCCTGCCAGGGCGCGGCATCGGCCAACTGGCCCAGAGCGGCGGCCTCTCCGGCCAGCCGCCGCACCAGTCCGGCCAGCAGATGGACCATGGCGGCAAAGCCCTTTCCGGGCTCCGCGAGTCGCGGATCGAGATAACTGACCCGGTCGATCTCGAGCTGCACGGCATGCAGGCCCCGATCCGGCGCGGCATGCCGTTCCAGCACATAGCCGCCGGCATAGGGCCGGTTGTGCGCCGCACCCCGCCGCATTTCGGAAAAATAGGTGAACATCGACCCGACCAGGCCGCCATGGCAGGCAGCGCCGAACCGGTCCCCCACCACGAATTCGGGGGCCGGCTGCCCCCGCGCAGGGCGAGCGGCGGCATCGAGTGCAGATCGAGCAGCAAGGCCGTTCCCCAGCGCTCGCGCAGGGCCATCAGCGCTTCGCCGAGCGCGGCGTGATAGGGCTCATGAATGCCGGAAATCCGCGCCGCCAGCTCGCCCTCGTCGTGGCGCCGCTTCCACAGCTCGCCAATCCCGGGCAGGCGGCGCGGGATCAGGCCAAGGCCGCTGCGCGCGCGCCTTCCCGGCGTGTAGCTGCCGACATCGGTCGATGCCCGCCGGCCGAACATTTCCCAGTCGATATCGTCCGACGCGCGATTGAGATCGATCATCGCGCGCGGCGCATGGGCGACAAGCAGCATGGCACCGGTCGCCTTCGCCACTTCAGCTGCCAGTCGATCGACATAGCGATCCTCCAGCCGGAGCGAGGCATAGCCGGGATTGCGCATGCGTTCGAGCAGCGAGCCGGTATAACCGCGACCGGCGTGGGGCACGGCAATCAGGACGGGTATCGCCGAGGGCAATGGACCGGACAGGGTGAACGCGTGCGCACCCGACGAGCCCGGTATTTGCCCCCCGGATCGCCGATGCGAATCGCCTGTTGCGGCACCCGTTTCTTCCATTCGCCCTTGCTGGACTGTCCCGCTCTTTGTGTCAAAGTCGGCCAGGGGCAAAAACAGTCAAGATTTTTAACCCCTGTTGCGCTAATAACCATCGTCTTGCGAGCGCAGGGGGCGTTCGGGCGCGAAACGGGCGAGGGCAATGATTCGCATTCTGCTAGCCGAAGACGAGGACGCCATGCGCGCCTATCTGGCCCGTGCGCTTGAGAACGCAGGCTACGACGTAGTCGCGGTCGACCGCGGAACCGAAGCCTTGCCGCATCTGCAGACCGAAACCTTCGACCTGCTGCTGACCGACATCGTCATGCCGGAAATGGACGGGATCGAGCTGGCGCAGCGTTGCAGCGAGATCAGCCCCGACACCAAGGTGATGTTCATCACCGGCTTCGCCGCCGTATCGCTGCGAGCCAGCCGCGAGGCACCGCAAGCCAAAGTGCTGTCGAAGCCGTTCCACCTGCGCGATCTGGTGATGGAAGTGCAGCGCATTTTCGGCCATTCGGCGCAGGCATCGATCTGATTCGCATCAGCGCACTTGCGCCAGGCAAAAGGCGCGGTTAAAGGCGCTTCCCTGCCCGGTGCAACACCGCCGGGCTGCGGAAATGGTGCGGGCGTATAGCTCAGTGGTAGAGCACTATGTTGACATCGTAGGGGTCGCAAGTTCAATCCTTGCTACGCCCACCATTTCCGGCCCGCCTCCACCTTCACGCTGACAGCATCTCGTCGACCCAGGCGGGGACCAGTTCCGTGGCCGGGCCATGGCGCGATTCATGGAACCACTGCGAACCTTTCGACTCGTCGAGATTGAGTTCCAGCGTGCGCGCGTTGAGATCGCGCGCAGTGCGCACGAAGCCGGCGGCGGGATAGACCGCGCCCGAGGTGCCGATCGAGACGAACAGGTCGCACTCCCGCAAGGCTGCGTGGATCTTGTCCAGGTGGTAGGGCACCTCGCCGAACCATACGACATCGGGCCGCAGGGCGCGCATGGCGCAGACCGGGCAGGCTGGCCGGTCGATCAGCGGGCCGCGCCACGGCGAACGCCGGTCGCAGGCAGTGCACCAGGCCAGCAGGTGCTCGCCGTGCATGTGGATTATACCGGATGCACCGCCGCGCTCGTGCAGATCGTCGACATTCTGGGTGACGATCGTCACGCTGTTGCCCATGCGCCGCTTTGGCCATTCGCGAGTCAGCCGGCCAAGCGCATCGTGTGCGGCATTGGGCAGCTTGGTCTGGATGGCTTCGCGCCGCATGTCGTAGAACCGCAGCACCAGGCCCGGATCGCGCGCGAAAGCCTCGGGTGTGGCGACGTCCTCGGGGCGATAGCGTTCCCACAGCCCTCCTTCGGTGCGGAAGGTGTCGATCCCGCTTTCGGCGGAGATGCCCGCTCCGGTTAGGATGACGATATTGCGGAATGTGCTCATGTCGCCCATGAAGCAGCCACTCAGGGGAGTTTCAATGGCGCGTATCGGAATTATCGGCAGCGAAGGGCGCATGGGCATGGCGCTGGTCGAGGCCATTGCGGCGGCCGGCGAGGCCCATTCCGGCGGCATCGACGTGGGCGGAGACCCGCTGGCGCTGGCAAAATTGAGCGACGTGCTGGTCGATTTCTCCAGCCCCAAGGCGCTGGAGGCCAATCTCGATGCGGCCTCGGCGGCGGGCGTGCCGATTGTTGTCGGTACCACGGGCCTCGAGGAACGCCACCATTTCCTCTGCGATCACGCGGCGGACAAGATCGCCGTGCTGCAGACTGGCAATACCTCGCTGGGCGTGACGCTGCTCGCCCATCTCGTGCGCGAGGCGGCGAGCAGGCTGGGCGAGGACTGGGACATCGAGATTGTCGAGACGCACCACCGGATGAAAGTCGATGCGCCTTCGGGCACGGCAATGCTGCTGGGCGAGGCGGCGGCCTCGGGGCGCGGGGTTGCGCTCGGCGAGAACAGCGAACGCGGCCGGGATGGCATCACTGGCAAGCGCGGCGTCGGCGCGATCGGCTTCGCGAGCCTGCGCGGCGGCACGGTGGCGGGCGACCACACCGTTCATTTCCTCGCCGACAACGAGCGGCTTGCCCTGTCGCACCTCGCCGAAAACCGCGCGATCTTCGCCAAGGGCGCGGTGCGGGCAGCGCAGTGGCTGATCGGCAAGCCGGCGGGGCGCTATGGAATGCCCGAGGTACTGGGGATTTGAAGAAAGACGACATCTTCGAATTCTTCCGCCGCCTCGCCGAGGCCAATCCATCGCCCGAGACCGAGCTTGAGTTCGGCAACACCTACCAGTTGCTCGTCGCCGTCGTGCTTTCCGCCCAGGCGACCGACGTCGGCGTCAACAAGGCGACCCGCGCGCTGTTCCGCGAGGTGAAAACCCCCGCGCAGATGGTCGAACTCGGCGAGGACGGGCTCAAGCAGCACATCAAGACCATCGGGCTGTTCAACGCCAAGGCCAAGAACGTCATCGGCCTGTCCGAAATCCTGGTGCGAGACTTCGGCGGCGAGGTGCCGGCGGACCGCGACATTCTCACCACCCTGCCCGGGGTCGGGCGCAAGACCGCCAATGTCGTGATGAACTGCGCTTTCGGGGCCGAGACTTTCGCGGTCGATACCCACATCTTCCGGCTCGGCAACCGCACCGGCCTCGCCAAAGGCAAGACGGTGACGGCGGTGGAAAGACAGCTCGAAAAGAAAGTGCCCCAGCCCTTCCGGGTGGGCGCGCATCACTGGCTGATCCTGCACGGACGCTATATCTGCAAGGCGCGCACGCCGGAATGCTGGCGCTGCCCGGTGGTTGATTTGTGCGGCTACAAGTCCAAGATAGTTGCCAAGGGGGCCAAGCCAGCCGGAACCGCGAAAAAGGCGGCCAAGGCGCGCGCATGATGGAGGCTGGAATGAGAATTCGACTTCGCTTGTTGCTTGCAATCGCCCCCCTCGCCCTTGCCGCCTGCACGCAGGAGCGGCCTTCGGACCGGCCCGCCGTATCTCCTGCTGCAAAGGTCGTTGGCGAGGCCGAAAGCTGCGTCCAGATCGCCCAGCTGCGCGAATCGCGCATCCGCGACGACTGGACGATCGACTTTATCCGCAGCGGCAACCGCGCCTGGCGCAATACCCTGCCCCAGCGCTGCAACGGTCTGCGGTCCGAAGACGCCTTCACTTACGAGACTTCGCTCAGCCAGTTGTGCAGCACCGACATCGTCTATGTGCTGCAACGAACCGGCGGCACCTTGCAGCGCGGCGCCGGGTGCGGGCTGGGCAAATTCGTGCCGGTCGAGCTGGAGAAATAGAGCAGTTATTTACTGCTCCGGATCGAGATGCAGCCCGCGTTTGCCATGCTCTGGCGTGTGCGCGGGTGCGTGCGGCTCTTCGGCTTCAGGATCGAAGGGCAGTTGCAACATGCCTTCCCATTTGGTGATTACCGAAGTCGCCACGGCATTGCCGACGACGTTGGTAGCGGTGCGGCCCATGTCGAGGAATTGGTCGATGGCGAAGACCAGCGCCACGCCTTCCACCGGCAAATCGAACATCGCCAGTGTCGCGGTGATTACCACCAGGCTGGCACGCGGGACGGCGGCAATGCCCTTCGAACTGACCATCAATGTCAGCAGGATCAGGATTTGCGTCGATGCCGGCAAGTGGATGCCATAGGCTTGGGCGATGAAGATCGTTGCGAAGCTGGCGTACATCATCGAGCCGTCGAGATTGAAACTGTAGCCCAGCGGCAGCACGAAACCCGAGACCCGGCGCGGCACCCCGAAGCGGTCGAGCTGTTCGAACAGCTTGGGCAGCGCTGCTTCGGATGAGGCGGTGGAAAAAGCGATCAGTAACGGCTCGCGGATATAGCGGATCAGCATCCAGATGCGCCCGCCCAGGAAAATCGCGCCGATGCCCAGCAGGATGATCCATAGCAGCAGCAGCGACAGATAGAATTCGCCCAGCAATTCGATGTAGGTGGCCAGGATGCTCAGGCCATTTTCGGCCACCACCTTGGCCAGCGCCCCGAACACGGCGAAAGGGGCAAAGCGCATTACATAGTTGGTGACCTGCAGCATCAGCTCGGCCAGCGCATCCGCACCGCGCACCAGCGGCGCGCCCTTCTCGCCGATTGCCGACAGGCCGACCCCGGCAAACAGCGAGAACACCAGGATTTGCAGGACGTTGTTGGTCGACAGCGCCTCGATGGCGTTCTTCGGGAAGATGTGAAGGACAAATTCGAACAGGTCGAGCTTCTTGACCTCGCCCACGACCTTCACCGGCGCGGTCAGATCGACGCCGGCACCCGGCTGGAACAGATTGACCATGACCAGCCCGAGGCTGATCGAAATCAGGCTGGCAGTAAGGAACCACAGGATTGCGCGCAGGCCGATGCGGCCCAGCGCGCTGCTGTCGCCCATATGGGCGATGCCGGAGACGATCGTCGCCAGGATCAGCGGCGCGACCAGCATTTTGATCAGGCTGAGGAAAATCTGGGACAGCAGGTTGAACGACTTGACCCACAGATCCATCGCCTCGCTGCCGCCGGGCACCAGTACCCGCACCGCCCAGCCGGCCAGCACGCCAAGCACCATGCCCAGCAGGATGTAGAGTGTCAGCCGCCGGTTCATGCGCTTTCCTTCATTGGAATGCGGCGGAAGGTAACAGGGGGGTCTCCGGGGAGCAATCTTGCGCGACATCCCCCGACGGGCTCAGCCCTTCAGCGCCGCCTCGGCAATCCGGCGGTAGATTCGGGCCAGCACGTCGAGATCGGCCATGACAACCGCCTCGTCGCGCTTGTGCATGGTGGCGTTGTTGAGGCCGAATTCGATCACCGGGCATATCTGGCGCAGGAACCGCGCGTCGGAGGTGCCGCCCGTTGTGGAAGCTTCGGGCACCAGCCCGGTCTCCGCCTCGACCGCCTGGCTCACCAGCTGCGAAAAGGCGCCCGGCGGCGTCAGGAAGGCCTCGCCGGAGACCACCGGCCGCGCCGTGCCGCCGTGCCGCGCGGCAATTTCGCTCACCAGCGTGCCGAGGCTACTGCCTGTGTGCAGATCGTTGAACCGGATCGAGACGCGCGCGCGTGCGACCGGCGGGATGACATTGGTCGCCGGATTGCCCACGGCAATATCGGTAATCTCGAGGTTGGAGGCCTGAAACCAGTCCGTCCCCGTATCGAGCACCAGCGCATCGAGCTCGGCCAGCATGGCGACGAGCCGGGGCACAGGATTGTCGGCGAGGTGCGGATAGGCGACATGGCCTTCCTGTCCCTGCACTTCCAGCCACACGTTGACCGAGCCGCGCCGGCCGATCTTCATCGTGTCGCCGAGCCGATTGGCGGAGGTCGGCTCGCCGACCAGGCACAGGTCCGGAATCGCGCCCACTGCCTGCATGTGCTCGATCAGCGCCACGGTGCCGTATTTTGCCGGGCCTTCCTCGTCGCCGGTGATGATGAAGCTGAGCGTGCCCGCTTCCGCCGGAATATCGCGCGCCGCCGCCGCCATCGCCGCGATCGAACCCTTCATGTCGACCGCCCCGCGCCCATAGAGCAATTCGCCGCGCCGCTCGGGCAGGAATGCGCCGGTGGTCCAGCCCTCGCCGGGCGGCACAACGTCGAGATGGCCGGCATAGGCGAAATGGCGGGTGCCCGGCGGCCCCTTGCGGATGGCGAACAGATTTTCGACCGGGCCTTCGGGTGCCTTGCCGCTCACCGCGCGGTGCACAGCGAAGCCCAGCGGCGTCAGCTGCGCCTCAAGACAATCGAACACCATGCCGGTGGCGGGCGTGACACTGGGACAGGCAATCAGCGCTTCGGCGAGGTCGAGGGCGGAGAGGAGTTCGGTCATGACTGGGCCCCCGCATATGGGCTATGACCGGGCGACACAAGCAGGAGCGCCGCCTTGCCCAAAATCGATCTCGATTCGATCCCGCAAACAAATGCCACCGGATATCCACCTCCGTTCAACGCCGATGTCCAGGACCGCTGGTATCGCCGCCTCGCCCCGGCGAGCGGTATAACTACTTTTGGGGCAAGCCATGTCGTGTTGAAGCCCGGTGCATGGTCCTCGCAGCGACACTGGCATGAGAACGAAGACGAACTGCTGGTGATGCTCTCAGGAGAAGCTGTGCTCGTCGAGGATGCGGGACGAACGGTGCTGCGCGCGGGCGATGTCTGCGCCTGGCCGATGGGGGTGAAGAACGGCCACCATCTGTGCAATGAAAGCGAGGCCGATTGTAGCTTTGTCGTGGTCGGCGGCGGAGAGCGGACTGGCGGCGACTATCCTGACATCGATATGAAGTTCACCGCCGACGCCTACTTCCGCAAGGACGGCACGCCCTACAATACCAAGCCGCCAGCCTGACTAACCCTTCACCGCCACTTCGGCCTGCTCGATCACCCATTCCTCGGCCTCGGCGGCTTCGACCCAGTTCTGCAGCCATTCGTGTTCCCACACCGCCTGCATATAGGCGACGGCGAAGCCGGGCACCGGCACGCCATAGGTGATGAAGCGGCTGACGACGGGGGCATAGATGATGTCCGCCGCGCCGAAGCTGCCGAACAGGAACGGCCCGCCCTTGCCGAACCTTGCCCGCGCCTCTGCCCAGAGCGTGAGGATACGCAGGACGTCGGCCCGGGCGTCCTCGCCGATCTTGCGCGTCCTTCAACCCGGCGGCGGATGTTCATGGGACACTGGTGGCGCAGCGGCAGATAGGACGAATGCATTTCTGCCACCATCGATCGCGCCATGGCGCGCGCGTCGTCTTCCTTCGGCCAGAACCGGTCCCGCCCGACCTTGTCCGCCAGGAATTCGATGATCGCCAGGCTGTCCCACACTACTGCATCGCCGTCCCACAGGATCGGCACCTTGCCGGAAGAGGGCGCGAGATCGTCCTGCTGCTTCTTCTGTGCCTCCCAGTCGTCGCCATAGAGCGGGACGATGATTTCCTCGAAGGCGAGCCCCGATTGCTTGCAGGCCAGCCAGCCGCGCAGCGACCAGCTGGAATAGTTCTTGTTGCCGATGATGAGCTTCATGGGGGCAGGCCTAGCTATTCAGCATGGACGTGTCGAGAATGAACGGAAAATTCACTCCTCTCCCCTTGCGGGAGAGGAAAGCGCAGCTTGCGGGCTTGCCCGCTAGCGAAGCTTGGAGAGGGGGGAGTGCTGCCCTCGCCCCCCCTCTCCAACTACGGCTAGTTCGCTGCGCTCTCAAGCCTTCCTATCCTCTCCCGCAAGGGGAGAGGAGCGGCATGACCTATACCTCCGCATCCCCCAGCACCGCCGTGCGCAGATCCTCGATGCCCATGCCCTTCTCCGCCGAGGTGACCAGCACCTCGGGATAGGCCGCCGGATGCTTGCGCGCCTCCGCCTGTGTCGCTGCCAGCACCGCCTCAAGCTCGCTCGCCTTGATCTTGTCGGCCTTGGTCAGAACGATGCGATAACCGACTGCCGCCTCGTCGAGCATCAGCATCATCTCGGCATCGACCGGCTTCACCCCGTGCCGCGAATCGATCAGCAGCAGGGTGCGTTTCAGCACCACCCGCCCGCGCAGGAAATCGCGCACCAGCCGCCGCCAGTTCTCGACCACTTTGAGCGGCGCCTTGGCAAAACCATAGCCGGGCATGTCGACCAGTCGCAGCACCGTGGGCTCGCCGATGTCGAAGAAATTGAGCTCCTGTGTGCGCCCCGGCGTCACCGAGGTGCGGGCGATGGCCTTCCTGCCGGTCAGTGCATTGAGCAGCGAGCTCTTGCCGACATTCGAGCGCCCGGCGAAAGCAACCTCCGGCACATCGGGATCGGGCAGGAATTTCAGCGCGGGTGCGCTTTTCAGGAATTCCACCCGCCCGGCGAACAGGCGGCGCGCCCGTTCGGCCAGCTCGTCTGCGGACGCTTCATCGCCGCTCACTTCTTCTCCCGCGCCGCCGCCAGCTTCGCGTCGGCGGCTTCCTTTTCGTTCTGCGCCTTCATCTGCGGATGCCGGGAATAGAGATATTTCTGCTGGGCAATCGTCAGGATGTTCGAGGTGATCCAGTAGAGCAGCATGCCCGCGGCGAACGGCGCCATGACGAACATCATCATCCACGGCATGATCGCGAACATCTGCTGCTGGATCGGATCGGGCGGCGGCGGGTTCAGCTTGAACTGCAGATACATGGTGATCCCCAGCAGCACCGCCATAATGCCGATGCCGAGGAAGCTGGGCGGGGTGAACGGCAGCAGGCCGAAAAGATTGAGTATCATCAGCGGATCGGGCGCAGACAAGTCCTTGATCCACAACACGAAAGGCTGGTGGCGCATCTCGATCGCCAGCATCAGCACTTTATAGAGCGCGAAGAAGATCGGGATCTGCAGGAAGATCGGCAGGCACCCGGCCAGCGGATTGACCTTCTCTTCCTTGTAGAGCTTCATCGTCTCCTGCTGGAGCAGTTGCTTATCGTCCTTGTAGCGTTCCTGCAGCGCTTTCTGCTTGGGCTGGATCGCCTTCATCGCCGCCATGCTGGCGAACTGGCGCTGGGCGATGGGGAACATGATGCCGCGCACGATCACGGTGAGCAGGATGATCGCCAGGCCGAAATTGCCGGTCGCCTTGAACAGAGCCAGCAGCAGCATGAAGATCGGCTTTTCGAACCAGAAGAACCAGCCCCAGTCGATGGCGAGGCCGAAGTTGGAAACCCCGGCTTCCTCGTAGCGGTCGAGCACCGCGCTTTCCTTCGCTCCCGCGAACAGCCGGGTGGTGCGGGTGAGCTGCTGGCCGGGAGCGATCGCGGCTTCCTGATAGAACACATCGGCGAGGAAAATGCCCTTGCCGAGCCCGCGGAAATCGCTGGTGGCAGGCGACTTGTCCGGTATCAGCGCACTCATCCAGTAGATGTCGGTGAAGCCGAGCCAGTCGGTCTTGCCCGCATTCTTGTGGACGCCCGCCTCACTCACGTCCTCGTAATCCGGCGCGAACGACACGGCCTGGTCGAAGGCCCCCATGGGCCCCGCGTGGACGTTCCAGCTGTCGATGCTGGAGGTCTTGTCGGTGCGGTTGAGCTGGGCAATGGCCCGCAGCGTGACCGGGGCGGCGCCGCCGTTGGTCACGGTCTGGGTGACAGTGATCATGTAATCGCTGTCGATTTCGTAGCGCAGGGCGAAAGACTGGCCGGTGGCATTGGCCCAGGTCAGCGTCACCGGGCTTTGCGGCGTCAGCTTTGCCCCGGCGGGGGCGGCCCACTGGGTTGCGGCGTTCGGCAGTTCCAGGCCACCTTGCTGGCCACTGGCCCCGCCCCAGCCGAACTGGGCGAAATGCTGCGCCGGAGTGCCGGCCGGCGAGAATATCCGCGCCGGGCCGCTATTCTTCTTCAGGGCTTCGGTATGGCGGTTGGTGGTGAGATCGTCGATCTGCGCGCCCAGCGTGGCGATCGAGCCGGACAGCCCCGGCGCAGCGATCGGCACGCGGCCCGGCGCAGCCAGCGCGGCCTTCAGATCCCGCGCCTCGAGCGCGATGTCGGACGGGCTGGTGAGGCCGCCCTCGCGGGTATGCTTGGCCACGACCGGCGCATCCGGGCTCGCCGGGCTGGGCGAGGCGCTGGCGGCGGGCTTGGGCGCAAAGGTCTGCGGATAGAAATACCGCATCCCCGCATCCCAGCCGAACAGGATCGCGGCAGTCATCACGACCGCCAGGATGATATTGCGCTGGTTGTCCAAGGGAGCTTCTCTACCGTCTATCAGTGCATGCCGGGAATGGCGCCAAGAGCCTATGGCACCGGATCGTATCCGTGCCCGCCCCATGGGTGGCAGCGCAATAGCCGCTTCGCCGCCAGCCAGCCACCCTTAATCGCACCATGTTTTTCGAGTGCCTGAATCGCATATTCCGAGCAGCTGGGCGCATAGCGGCAAGTCGGCGGAAGCACGCGCGAGGGACCGAGTTGCCAGAGCCGGGCGATCAGGATGAACAGGCGTTTCATAGTGTTTCGCGCAAGGGCCGCAAAGATGCTGTGCGTTCGGCGAAGCCGCCTTGAAAAGCCAACAGCGGTTGGCTGGCAAAGCATAATGGCCTGCGGCGCGCACAACCCCTTTGCGCCCTTTGCGGCCTTTGCGCGAAACATAATCTCACTTCGCCCTCGGCCTGCGCGGCGGATCGCCCTTGCCAGCCCTCGCCCGCTCCAGCGCCGCTAGCAGTTCGGTGCGCAACTGGGCGAAATCGCGTTCGACCCCGCCTTCGCGGCCGATCAGCACGTGATCGGTATCGGCCATGCCATGGAGGGGCAGCAATTCGCGGATCAGCGAGCGGAACCGCCGCTTCATCCGGTTGCGGACCACGGCATTGCCGATCCGTTTGGTGACGGTGATGCCAAAGCGCAGACCCTTGCCCGCATTGGCATGCGCAAGCAGGACAAAGCCCGGGCGGGCAATGCGCAATCCCTTGTTGGCGGCGAGAAAATCGGCGCGCCGTGTCAGCACGGCGGGTTTGACCGGAAGGGTCAGATCGTCGGCTATCAGGCCGAAAGCTTCTTGCGGCCGCGGGCGCGGCGGGCGCGCAGCACATTGCGGCCGCCGACAGTCGCCGTGCGGGCGCGGAAGCCGTGGCGGCGGGCGCGGACGAGATTGCTGGGCTGGAATGTGCGCTTCATGATAAATCCCGGGAACCGAAAGAATCCGTGCGAAGGCGCGAAGCCGCCGCGATCAAGGGCGGGCCGTTAATTGACCGCCGCCGCCAAGTCAACCCGATCCTTCGGCCGATCCTTCGACATTTCGGTCTCCGTCGAGCCGCACCCATTGGCCCATATCCGCCGCACTCAGCCATCTGGCATCGGCGTTGGGGACGGAATTGGTCATGGCATAGAACGCCCGCGCCTCTGCCTCGCTCATCCCCATGCCCATGTAATAGTCGATATAGGCGCGGTTTTCCGGGGCGTCGGCGGCGTAATGCCTCGGCTCCAGCCCGAACTCGTCGGCCCAGCTGTGCACCGCGAACTCGGCGCCCTGGTCGGCGCTGCGCCTGGCCCCGGCGAGAAACAGCTCGACCGCGCCCGAACGCACCGAGCCGCCAGCGGGCACATGGGTGGCGATCCGGCGCGAGTGGATCATCATGCCGAGCCGCAGATTCGCCCGGTCGTCTTCGGTGCCCGGACACTCGATCATCTCGATCGTCCTGATACCCGGGAAGGCATGCAGCATCGCCGTGAACTGGCCGGGCGTGCCGCTGCCGGTGACATCGACCAGCGCGGCGCGGCCATTATCCAGCACACGGAACGGGCCGTAGGTAGCGATACCTTTGGGAATAGCCGGCTCGGCGGGAGCTGCCGGATGCGACTCGACAAACCGCTCGCTGCCCAGGGCAGGGACGGTGATTTCGTCCTCGACGATCTCCTCGTAGATCACCGTCTGCGCCGCGAGCGGACCTGCGGCAAGGCCGAGAATCGCGCAGAAGAGGGCGGAGAAGCGTCGCATCGGCGCATTGTGCGGGCGATGCGCTTGCGGGAGTCCTGATGGGGAGGGTTAAGATGGGGTTTCCTGCGATTTGTTTCGCGCAAAGACCGCAAAGGACGCAATGATGTTTCGTGCGCCGCAGGCTCATAATACTCATCATGCGTTTGTGCAGGCTCATGCGTCTGATTAGAGAATTGGCTGCGCCGCTGAACACAACCTCATTGCGCCCTTTGCGGTCTTTGCGCGAAACACATTCTCCCTGCTTGCCCCCTCGACAGGTGCCAGCCGCCAAGGCATTACACCCATGGGAAAATTCGGGGGGTCGCTGTGGTCGCGCTGGTTTCGACTGTCGCCTATCTCGGGCTTGAGGCGCGCAGCGTCGAGGTGCAGTGCCAGCTCGCGCCGGGGCTGCCGCGCTTCAATGTCGTCGGCCTGCCGGACAAGGCGGTGAACGAAAGCCGCGAACGGGTGATCGCCGCGCTCGCGGCAATGGGCCTGTCGTTTCCGCCCAAGCGCATCACCGTCAACCTTTCGCCGGCAGACCTGCCCAAGGAAGGCTCGCATTACGACCTGCCGATCGCGCTGGCCCTGCTCGCCGCGATGGGCGTGACCGATGCCGAACAGCTGACCGATTTCGTCGCGGTGGGCGAGCTGGCGCTGGATGGCCGGGTGATCCCCTCCCCCGGCGTGCTGCTCGCCGCGATCCACGCCTCCAGTATCGACAAGGGCCTGATCTGCCCGGCATCGCAAGGCTCCGAAGCGCGCTGGGCGAGTGGCATCCCGATCCTCGCCGCGCCGGACCTGATCAGCCTGCTCAATCACCTCAAGGGCACCTCGGTGCTGCGCGTTCCCGAACCGGGCGAGGCCGAGCCGCCCGCCAAGGGCCCCGACCTCGCGCAGGTCAAAGGCCAGGAAACCGCCAAGCGCGCCCTCGAAATTGCCGCTGCCGGGGGCCACAACCTGCTGATGATCGGACCGCCAGGCGCTGGCAAATCGCTGCTCGCCAGCTGCCTGCCCGGGATCCTGCCCGAACTGACACCTGCCGAAGCGCTCGAAGTCTCGATGGTGGCATCGGTCGCGGGCACGCTGGTGGAAGGCCGCATCAGCCGCGCCCGCCCGTTCCGCAGCCCGCACCACTCCGCCTCGATGGCGGCGCTGACCGGCGGCGGGCTGAAAGTGCGCCCCGGCGAAGTCAGCCTGGCGCACCTCGGCGTGCTGTTCCTCGACGAGCTGCCCGAATTCCAGCGCCCGGTGCTCGATTCCCTGCGCCAGCCGCTGGAGACCGGCGAAGTCACCGTCGCGCGCGCCAATGCCCATGTCACTTTCCCGGCGCGGGTCCAGCTGATCGCCGCGATGAACCCCTGCCGCTGCGGCTGGCTCGGCGATCCGGCGCTGGGTTGCAGTCGCGCTCCGCGCTGCGCCGCCGACTACCAGAGCAAGGTCTCCGGGCCGTTGCTGGACCGGATAGACCTCCACGTCGAAGTCGAATCGGTCAGCGCCGCCGACCTCACCCTGCCCCCGCCCGCCGAAGGCTCGGCGCAGGTGGCGGCGCGGGTGCGCGCGGCGCGAGAAGTGCAGACCGCGCGGCTGGAAGGCACCGCGATGCGCACCAACGCCCAGCTCGACGGCGAGATGCTGGAGGCGCACGCCACCCCGGACGAGCCGGGAAGGAAGCTGCTGGCGCAGGCGGCGGAGGCGATGCGGCTATCGGCGCGGGGCTATACCCGGATGCTGCGCGTGGCGACGGACGATCGCGGATTTGAGCGGGGCGGAGAGTGTCGGGCGAATTCATGTGGCGGAAGCGCTGAGTTATCGGCGGATTGCGCCGAGGGCATAACGCCCCCGGCACATCCGCAAATTAGAACTTCATTTCCGCCCGCACGCCATACTGGCGCGGCGGCGCCCAGGCGACCGAGTCGCCGAAGGTTGTCGGCAACGAGCCCGCAATGTAGTCGCGGTTGGTCAGGTTCTTGCCCCAGACAATCAGCCGCAGCCCGTCGAGTCCGGACGGCGCGAAAGAAATCTCGCCGCTCAGCAGGACATATTCCTTCTGATTGATGTGACCGCCGACATCGAAGGGGAAGCCCGAATTGTAGGTGAGACCCCCGTTGATCCCGAAGCGGCCGGCCGAGAAGTCATGATGATAGTCGACCGAGGCGTTGGCAGTGAACTTTGGTGCGTTCTGGAACTGGTTGCCGGCGACGTTGGTCGATAGGCTGAAGTTGCCGCAGGGGAAAGGCAGTCCTCCAGCTGCGCATCCTGCTGCCGGTGTCTGGAAGTAGACCTCGGCCCCGGGAAAGCTTGTGTATTTGCTATCGACATAGGAACCACCGGCCGTGATCGTCAGTTCGGGGGTCGCATTCCAGGACAGGTCGAAGTCGAACCCGTTGATCCTTCCCGCGCCGGCATTCTGGTAGAAGCCGCTCGGTGCGCGATAGATGAACACCTGGATCTGCTTGTAGTCGTAGTGGAAGGCGGCAAGGCTGACGTTGAGCACGCCGCCGATGCGGCCCTTGTATCCGATCTCGAAGGCATCGACCGTTTCCGGTTTCACGACAGGATCGAAGCAGGATACATCTTGCGGGCCGCCCGGACACACGGCTCTGCCGACCTGCGACGGATCGAGGAAGCCGCTCTTGAAGCCCTTGGAATAGCTTGCATAAAGGGTGTGATCGTCACTGACTTTGTAGCGCAATACCGCGCGCGGGGTGAATTTCTTGAAGCTTTGCGGCCCGCGCGGGTCGGTGACGAGCGTGCGGTCATTGGTGAACGATGCCAATGTGCTGTTCTGGGCAACCCTGACTCTTTCATAGCTGTAGCGTCCCGCCAGGGTGATCGTCAGTTGCTCGGAGATATCGTAATTGAGTTCGAGATAGGCCGCGTAGCTGTTCTTCTTGCTCAGGGCATAGGTGTTCTGAACAAAGTCAGGCACACCGGAAAGTTGCGATGCCGCACCGTTGACGAAGCCGAAACCTGTGAAATTCGAAGGAGAGAATTCCTCTTTGCGGTGCAGGAAGAATGCGCCCGTGGTGACATAGAAGCCCCCGAACTTTTCGGAGGCGAAGTTGAGTTCCTGGCTGAAGAAATCGCCCTGGGTGACCAGCGGATTGACGTCGGCGAAATTGAGCGCCGTAGAATCGACATTGAGGTTACTCTGCGTCCTGAACTTCTGGTAGGCGCTGACCGTGCTGAGCGTTCCCGCCTCGCCGATCTCGAACTTCCCCTGCAGGTTGGCGCCCCACATCCAGGTGGTAAGGTCCGGGGAGAAGTTTGTGGCAAAGGTGTGGGGTTCCGAGGCGATCGGCACGCTTGCAGGCAGCAAGCCAAAACTCTGGTAGAGCCGGATCAGGGCATTGCCGGTCGCATTGCCGTTGAGCGGGGTGTTGGCGAAGGCGTTGCTGTCCTTGCGGTCGGTGTAAAAGCCGGAAAGCAGGAACGAGGCCTTGTCACTCGGTTCGACGAGGATCTTGCCCCTGATGACATAAGACCTGAGGCCCTTGTCGCGTCCACCTCTGACCAGATCGACGTTGAATCCGTCGCGATCGGCCACCGAGCCCGACAGCAACACCGCCACCTTGTCCGAGATCGGTCCGGTAACGACGCCCCGGGCCATGATCTCGTTGTAGTTGCCGTAACTCAGCGCCACCTCGCCGGTTGTGTCGAATTTCGGCCTCACGGTATCGATGATGATCGCACCACCGGTTGCGTTCTGGCCGTAGAGCGTGCCTTGCGGGCCCTTGAGCACCTGAATCGTCTCGACGTCGGGCAGATCGACGATCGCGCCGTTCTGGATCGGCTGGTAAACCCCATCGATATAGACCGCGACGTTGGAGCTGTCGTTGAGCGTGGAAAGCCCAGAGGAAATCCCGCGGATCGATGGCCTCAGGAAGCCGCCATAAAGCGGCAACTGGAGGCCGGGCGTGACCCGCTCCAGATCTTGCAGATTGTTGACGCCGGCCTTGTCCAGACCTTCGGCGTTGAGCGCGGTGATGGAGATGGGAACGTCGATCAGCCGCTCCTCACGTCGTTGGGCGGTGACGATGATGTCGGCGGAATTGGCAGCCTGCTCGGCACCGTCTTGCGCAGATGCAGGACTGGTTGCGGCAAAGCCCATTGCGGCGACGCCAAACATCAAACTGCGTTTGATTGTCCATTCGATCATGTTGTTTCCCTCCGCTCTCGAATCATTTTTTGCGCGACGCTTTAGGGCCGCTGACTTTCCATGCGATTCGCGGAATGCAAATATCACCTGCACCCCGTCCAGGCCGCCAAAGTGCGCGATCAATCGTAAATTTGTATCACGGCTATTTCATTTCAACATGGATTTGCTTCTACTGTCAATTTGTGTGGCCAGTACCTGGCATTATTCCCCATCTACCTTCTCCCCGAACACGGGATAGGCCCCCAGCCCGAACACCAGCGCTCCCGCCGCCAGGGTGCAGGGAATGCCGATGGTCAGCACCAGCTGGTAGCTGCCGGTGACATCGAACACTTTGCCAGCGAACCACGGGGCGAAGCCCAGGGTCAGGCCGATGATACTGGAGACGATGCCGAGCACCGCGCCATAGGCGCGCAGTCCGGCATAGCGGGTGATCAGATAGGCCTGCGACTGGGTGACCGATCCGGCGGCAAAGCCCAGAATCACCACCGACAGTCCGGTCAGCCAGAAGCCGGGTGCGGGGAGCAGCAGCAACGCCAGGCCCACCGAAGGCAGGGAAAAGCTGGCGAAGGGGATCAGGCTCCCGCGAAACCGGTCGAGCAGGGTGCCGGTCAGCAACTTGCCGGCGATCGCCGACAGTCCGGCCAGCCCGGCGATCCCCGCCGCTGCGCCGCGCGAGAGGCCGGTCTCGACAATGATCGGCACCAGATGGACTGCGATACCAACCGAGATTATCGAGCCGATGAACACGGCAGCGCAAATCCTGATGACCGGGCGCGTGCGCATTGCCTCGCGAAAGGTGTAGCCGGGGAGAATCTGTGGCGGGGCGCTATCGCTGTCGCTGCCGCCGGGCAGTTTGGCCGGGGCACTGTGGCCGCTGACATCGTGGAAGAACAGCAGCAGCAGCAGCAGGACCAGCCCGCCCCAGCCGATAGCCATCAGCTGATAGGCCTGCCGCCAGCCATAGCCGTCGATCAGCTGCTGGGCGACAATCGGTGTCAGCGATTGCGACAGGCCCGAACCGCACAGCACCACGCCCAATGCGAGGCCCCGGCTGGCCGAGAAGGCCTTCGACACCGCCGTGCACCACACCGTGGTCTTGATGAACAGCGAGGCGACGGCATAGAACGTCCACAGCGCCAGCCATTGCCACAGCGCTCCGTTGGCGAAGCTCAGCGCGAATATCGCGACGATGCCGAGCACGATCCCCGGAATGGCGTTCCGCCGCGCGCCGAAACGGTCGATCAGCGCACCGACCGGCGCGGTGAAGAGAATCGCGAACACCGACAGGACGATCAGCCCGGAGGAAATCTCGCTGCGCTCCCAGCCGAACTCCTTTTGCAACGGCTCCATGAACAGCCCCAGCGAATAGGTCCCCATCGGCGAATAGGTAAAGCCGACGGTCGCGGACAGGGCCAGGGGCCAGTGCCGTTTCCATTCGCCCAGCGCAGTCAGCGGCTGCTCGGCCATGCGTATGCCCTCCCCGTTGTGTTCTTTCGGCGATCCGGTCTCAGCCTGCCGCCTTCAGCGCCGGGATCACTTCCCGCGCGAACAAACCCGCAGCTTCGCCCCAGCTTGCCGGATAGAAGCCCGGACCGACCACGACAAACCGCTCGATCCCCATTTTCTTCAAGCCCAGCAGCCGCTCGGTGCAGTGATCGGGCGAGCCGACAATGGCGAAATTGCGCACGAATTCGGGCGACAGCGGGCCGCCGATAATCTTGTCCCTGGTGCCGACATCGCCGTGCTTGGTCATATCGTAGCCGGTGCGGATGGCTTCGAGGCCCTCGTCCGCCGCCGCATCGGTAGGACCGACCTTCTTGCCCTGAATCACCTGGAAGCGCGCCAGCGGCGGGGCCATGTGCATGGCGACTTCCATCGCCGTATCCGCGTCCGGGTGGCAGACGACGACAAGCTGCGCGCCATAGGACCGCGCCTCGGGCTGCGCCGCGCGCGCCGTCGCCAGCGCCCACGCCATCCGCGCGCTGTCCGCGCCGACGCTGAAGGTGATCCGCTCGGCGATCCGCGCCGCCATCTCGATCACCCTGGGGCCCGTAGCTGCAACATCGAGCGGCACTTTGGGAAGGTCCTTGGGCAGCCAGCGCAGGGTAACGCTGCTCGGCTTGTCGCCCAGCGACAGCTCGTGCAGCGAGGGCGCATCGCCCGAGCTGCCGAATTCGGCAAAGGGAATTGCGCCGCCCGACAGCAGCACCTGCAAATGCCTGAGTGCCGTTTCGAACTGCGCCAGGCCGACCGGCGCATGGCCCAGATAGGCCAGCGCCGAATCCCCGCGCCCGATGCCCAGCACCGCGCGCGCGCCCGAAACCGCCTGCACGCTCGCCGCAGCGCCCGCCGTAACCGCCACATTGCGGGTGAAAGGATTGGTCACCCCGGTCGACAGCTTGATCCGGCTGGTGTGCGAGGCCCAGACGCCCATCTGCACATAGGGATCGGCGGACAGGTTCTGCGAGCACATGAACATCTGCCCGTCCCAGCCTTCGGCCTCGGTCCTGCACGCTTCTTGGGGCGTGGCGCTGGTGTTCGACCCGCCTGCCCGCCAGATTTCCATATGTTCTCTCCCGCCGCTTATGGCGGGATCATCCTGACGGTATCGTGCGCGAAAGCAACCAGTTCACTTCGTCCGGCTGCCCCGCCAGGTCATATAGACGCCGCCTGAATTGCTGGTGCCGCCGAATGAATTGCCTTCCAGCGACAGGTTCAGCTGCCCGGTGCCGCCGCGATTTGACCCGGGCTGGGTGAAGCTGAATTGCAGGGTGCGCGTGGCCCGGATCACAGTGCCCTGCAAGGTGCCGCGGTATTGCCGCGTGCTGTCGGAGCTGAACATTATCCCGGTGACATTGAGTTCGGCGAAGAGAGGATTGACCTCAGGATTGGCGATCTGAAAAACCACGTAATAGTTCTCGGTACGATTCACGATTACCTGCCAAGCACCGATATATGCCAGCGTGGACACGGCAACTGTTCCCGGCGCGGGCGGGAGCGGTTCGCGCGCCTCGGCGCTGCGCACCATACCCGGAGATAAGGCAAGCAGGGTTCCGGCGGTGAGCGCAACCAATCCGTTAGGGCGTGTCATGCGATTATCCTTCCATGCATTGCCGGCTTGCGGCCCTTCACTTCGCCCGCGTCCCGTTCCAGGTGAACTGCACGACTTCGCCGCCCGCAGTGCTGCTCCCGGCGCCGGTGCCAGTGATCGAATTGCCGTCCTGCGACAGGATGAACTGGCCCGCCCCGCTGCCTTTGGTTTGGGGCTGGAAGAACGTATAAGTCAGGGTGCGACTGCCCCTCGGTATGGTGCCCTGCAGGGTGCCATTATACTGCGGCGCGCCATCGCTGTTGATCATCTGCCCGGTGACATGGATATCTTCCAGGATCGGATTGGCCATCGGATTGGCGATCTGCAATACCACCAGGAAGTGCCCATTCTGCCCGGTGACCGTATCCCAGCCACCAATCAGGTTGATCCCTGCCGCGACCACCGGGCCTGACGCCGGCTTCGGCCTGCCGGAACTGCGGACCGGCCGCGGACGGCACTGGTGTGATCGCGACACTGTCACAGATCACGCCGGCTGCTTTTACATAGTCCCTGAAATAGATACTGACGCCGACGAAATGTTCTTGCGGGCAGCTTGGTGGCGGACTTGGATTTGGAGGATATCGAAGAAAAAATCGGTGCCGGGAGATATTTGCTGGTCAAAGCGATATCGCGAAATCGCGCCTGAAGCCGTGCGACACGTCAAGAGCAGACCGCCCAGATAACGCTCATCATCGGAATCTGTCACAATAGTAATATCGAACATTTTCGCATTCCGGGGGCATGACACCAACGGCACATCTCCCCCTCCACTTCCGCCAACTGGATCGCCGTATGGCTCGGGGGGTCCGTAGGTGCCATCGGCAAAGAGTGTTGCGCAGACGATCTGCAGCCGGTCGATAAAGCGCCCTCTGGCACCTACCAGCCGACAGCGCCTTTCCTGCAGGTATTCTGCCATCGACAGCGCCCCGCCACCCGCCGTGCCCGGGCCACACCCGCCGTGCCTCGGCGGAAGGAGCGGTGGTCAATACGGCGAGGGCTACCAACAGCCCGGTCATGAATTTCATTGTTCGAACTCCCGTTTCACCGGTCCAGCATGCCGCCTCACTTCGCCGCGTGCCGTTCCATGTCGATTTCCCGCCGCTATTCTCGATCGAGCCGGTAATCGATTGACCGTCGTCCGAGAGCATGAAGCTGCCCGAGCCGGCGCTGCCGTTATGCTGAACGTAAGTGAATACCAGGGTGCGCGCATAGGGGGCAATCACGCCGCGCAGGTTGCCGTTGTTTGAATGCTCGCCCGGTTTGACGGCGATGTCGCCGAACCTGTTGTAGAGGAAGGTGCCGACGACCTCGAGAGGCACTTCGATGCCCGACGGCCCGATGCCGTTGTTGTTGCCCTGCGGCTGCAGGATCAGCTGGTAACCGATCCCTCCTTCCACCGTGGTGTCCCACGCCCCGGTGAAGGCGAGGCGATGGGCGACTGAGGGGCCTGACACCGGCTTCGGCCTGCCGGTACTCCGGACGGGCCTGGGCGGTGGAGCAGCTGCGGCTTCGGCAGCTCGCCGGGCAACAATCTGGTCCTTCGCGGTTACACCGTCAGGCAAGACGTCCTCAGGCCGGCAGCCTATCCGCGCGGGCGCGGTCCACGAGGCACGGGCTTCGGTTCGCGTGGCTTCGTTTCTCGGCAGTAGCTCATGAAATGGATTGAATTGCCAATCCAGCAATGTCGTTTCCGGTATGTTTTCACCGAAAGTGAGGCCATGAAGATCGGCGACAAGTCCGCCATCCCCCATCGGTCTGATATTGCGCGGTTCGCCTGTGAAGGTCCCCCGGTTCACACTCTTCTGCCGGCCGGCGGCCTCCAGTTGACAAGGAAAACCAGAGTTCCCGTTCCGGGTACGAAACGTTGCGACACCGCTAATCTCCAGCGCCCCCCCGCTCTATACTTATCTGGCCGTTTGGAAATTCAACTCTGCCATCCCCGCTGGTCGGTTGCCCGAATGTTATCCGCAGCACATAGCCGTTAGACTGGTTCACAGAAAAAGTCTGGTTCTGGAAAACCCACCGTCGGCAAGTCGGACCAGCAAGGCAGGCGAGGCGCTGACACATATTATTGCCAGCAATGCGGCAGCAATCACCTTGCCCGATCCACGCATGCTCCGTCTCCCCCTGAGTTCAGCCCTTCAAGCCATCAATTCCCCGCCCATGCGGCTTTCGCATGGGAACCCACTGCATTGATTACGGGCATGCGACCTGTATTGCTTGCGCCCCGCCCACGATGCGTCGTCCACCGTCACCATCAGGCTGAGCGGGCTTTTCGACAGGTCGAGCAGGAACACCTGCAACTGCGCGGTGGTGCCTGTGTTCTGGATGGTCTGCATCGCCCGGGTCAGCCGGGTGGTAAATTCGGGCAGGCGCTCGTAGTCGCTTGTCACCCGGACGGTGTTGGGCCCGGTCTTGTCAACCGAGATGGTAACACCCTCACGCGATGAACCGCGCGCATCCGACATCACGTCACCGTGATAGACCCCTGCGGCAATATCGGCGAGATCGGCGCGCGGTGGCCTGCGCGTCTTGGCATCGGCGGCAGACGTAAACAGCAGCGCGGCAGCGAGGCCTAGCGCCAGCGAGTTCGAGCGAAGCAAGTCTGCGATCACCGGATAACCTTTCGCAACAGCGGCGAATCACCGTATTTACGAAGCCTATCACAGCATTAACCGGAATCAGCATCCCAATCGAGCTGGCGCAGCACTTCCCCAATCGAACTGGAATCGCTGGCAAAGGCCAGGTGATTGCAGCGCAGCGCCACCGCGCGATCGCGCTCGTGCGGCCAGCCAGCGGCGGCGCGCGGGGCAATGACGCCATCCTTGGGGCTCCACAAGGCGACGGTCGGCACTGGCGGCTTGGCGGCGAAGTCGCACTCGATCGGCGGCTCGCCGACCGGATAGCCAGTGACGAACTGATAGGCCCGCCAGGCGTTGTTGGCATGCGGATCGCCCGAAAATGGCGTTCCCAGGGTAATCACCTTGCGCACCGTTTCAGGCTGGCGGCGGGCGATCTCGCGGGCATACAAGCCGCCGAGGCTCCAGCCGATCAGCGCCACCGGCTCGCCATGCTCGCGGGCGAGCGCCGATACCCGGCGCAGCAGGAAAGCGAAGTTTTCCGGAGTCGGGCCCAGGTTGAAGCCAAGCCCCCATTCGTGCGCGCTGTGTCCGGCGGCTTCCAGCGCATGCTGCATCCGGTGCATGCGCGAAGGATGGGCGCCGAACCCGGGCAGCAGCATCACCGGCTGCGGGCTGGTCGCGGTATGCTGGGTCAGGCTTCCCCGGCGGCGGCGGCCGATAGTGCCCAGTTCGCCGAGCAGCAGTTTGAGCCCGGGCGGGTTGATCCCTACGGGCTGCGGCTCGCGCGCCAGCGCGGTGCGGCGGGCGAGTTCGGCCCGCGCCTCCTGCGTGCGCTCGCTCGCCTCGCGCCAGAATTCATTGCCTGCTGCCCGGGCTGCTTCGCGAAGTTGATCGATCCTGGTCATGGGCACATTCTAGCGCGGTAATCCTTACGCAGCCTGAACCTGTTTTGCGTTCTGAACCTGCTTTTTTTGCGCCTGATCGAGCGGATACCCCAGCCGTTCGGCACCCATGATCGTGGTGCGGTGCATCATCCGACCGCAGTCGTCGTCGTAGGGCACCACCCGGTGCATCACGCCGCAATTGTTCCAGATGACGAAATCGCCCTCCTGCCATTCGTGGCTGTAGGTAAACTGCTTCTGCGCGCACCATTCGGTCAGCCGGGCGAGCAGCGAACGTCCGGCGGGGAGCGACTGGCCGACGATTTCGTCGGCATGGGTGCCCAGCACCAGCGATTTGCGGCCCGATTGCTGCGTCCACACCAGCGGGTGGAGCATCACCGTCGCCATGCTGCGATAACGGCCCAGGCGTTCGGCCGGCATATCGACATACATCGGCCGCATGCTGGCTTCCATGCGGTGGATCACCTGCAAGTCCGCGATCGCCGCCTTCTCCTCTGCCGGCAGGCAATCCCAGGCCGCCAGCGTGGAAGCGAACTCGGTCTGCCCGCCGGTCGGCGAGAGCTTGCGCGCGGAGAGCAGCGTCGCCTTGGGCAACGGCTGGTCGATGGTCACCCCGTCGATGTGCCAGAACCAGGTGCCAAGCACATATTCGGGCTCGGAGTTGAACTCCTTGTCGAGAGTGATCTTGTAGAGTTCGTCGTCCTCGCCGCCCTTGTTCTCGCCGCCGGGCACGGTGCCGGTAAACTTGACCCGCGGGCCGAGCTTGTCGGTGAAGGCGAGCTGTTCGGCATCGGTCAGATCGATCTTCGGGAAGACCAGCACCCCGCGATCCTCGAGCGCCTCCTTGCAAGCCTCGACAGTCGCATTATCGCACAGGTGCGCCTTGTCGACATGGACGATGCCGCCGATGTGCTGCTTGATCGGTTCGATGGTGACGCTCATGAGTTTTCGGTCCCATTGCATTCGCCGACCCGCCGGGAAGCTATCGACATGGTCATGGTCATCGGCATGCCCTTCTGCATTTCGCCCTGCGAGGACACCTTGAGGTCGTACATGTCGCCCGCATAGCTGCCGAGCATCTTCATCTTGGTGGAAACCCCGCCCTCGCCGCAGGTCATCTCTGCATCGATCTTGCCGCCGGCCATGGTGAAATGATCGTATTTGCAGTTCTTCGCTGTGCGCTGGAAAAACTCGGCATTGGGCTTGTTGGCATCTTCGGGCGTTAGGCAGGTGAAGTAGCTCTGCGTCGCCGACAGCGACTTGTTCATCGCTTCCTTTGCCTGCGCGGGCATGCCGGGCATGTCCATGCTCTCGATCTTGAGACTCGCCTGCCAGCGCCCGGGCTGCGGGTTCATTCCGCTCGCCGCGACCTTCCCCGCCACCAACTCGACGCTCTCGTTCTTGGCATCGACCGCCGGTTCGGAACCGCAAGCGGCGAGCGCAAACCCGGCAAGCGCGGGCAGTATGCAGAGGACTTTACGCATGGGCACTCTCCGGTCGGCGGGCGGCCCTTGCATGGTATCAGCGCGAAGCGTGGCTGCCAATGGATTGCGTTTTGGGCGCAGGGAATCCCGATATTGAACACTTGCATCGACGCTCTTGCCGCAATGCACTTGCGACGCGCGGCGAGGGGTGTAGCATGGCCGTCTCACATCCCTCGCGCTTGCGAAGGGGTCGCGCAAATATGCGGGGCAATGCACCTCGCAAGCCGGCGGGAATGGCACCAGGAGGTAGTCATGTCTGCCATGCGCTTCAACAGCAGCAACCCCGATCCGTGGACCTCGCCGCGTCCTCATCACGATCCCTCGCTGCGCTATCAGAAACACGGGCCGATCCAGCCGATGGAAGGCAAATCGCGGTCCTTCCTGTCGCTGTTCCGCTGGCGTTGAGCCGGGCGGACCGGACTGTCGCCGCAGCACACGGCACTTGCGGTTTGGCGCTGCTCGGGCGGCGTTAATCTCCTGACCGCCGCTCGTCCCGTTCGCGGACGCCGCCGGGGCAGCGCTTGCCCGGCACGCCGGCCAACCTAAGGCAAACATATCAAATCCCCGGCTTGCGCGGGTTCGCACATAGAACTGCGGGGCAATCTACCTCGCAAGCCGGCGGAAACCGACACCAGGAGGTGCATATGTCTGCCATGCGTTACAGAAGCAGTAGCCCCGATTCCTGGACGCAGCCGCGTCCGCATCGCGATGCGTCGCTGCGCTATCACATGCACGGGCCAATCGTGCCGATGGAAGAGCCCCGGCGGCCGTTCCTGTCGCTGTTCCGCTGGCGCTGACGCGCCCGCTTATCAGTGTAGCGTGATCACCCCGTCGATCGCCCGCCATTCGGTTGGACCGATCAGCTGCTGGTGGGCCACCCTGATCGAATGGATCGGCGCCTCGATCTCGCGCCGCCAATAATCGAGGAACCGCGCCAGCACCGGAAACCGGGGGGCCATGTCGTATTGCTGCCAGATAAATTGCTGCAGCAGCGACGGGTGATCGGGCATGTAATAGTGGATTTCCACCGTGGCCAGGCTGTAGCCCTGGAGCTGTCTTGCAAAGTCACGTTCCATAAGGGTGCATTTTCCCTACCTGTTGCCGTACCTTCGCCTCTCTGGCTTCTCCCTGGGCGCAGTCTTGCGACGACTGCCGGTGGCGTCAACCTACTCTTCGAAGATTTACCAAAGATTGCAAAGTGTTCGGCACTCTAGGAGTGCCAAGCGTTCGGACTGGCCAAGTGAGAGGCCGAGGCACTAAGTCTGCGGGTAGGACAAATCGCTGCGGTCGCGCCTGGCCCTGGGCACATCGGGATCGGGCGGCAGGTCGCCGACCGGATCGGTCCGCGTCCAGTCGAGGATCAGCGCGCGGTGGGCGATGCGCCAGTCGCCCTCGCGGCATTCCAGCCGGTCGATATAGCGCACCGCAGTGACGAAATCGCGCAAGGGATTTTCCGCATCGGCGGGCAGGCGGTGGCTGGCGACGGTGTAATGCTCGGCCCAGGCACTGTCGCCGGTCACCACGACATTCTGGTTGCCGGTATTGTGGGTGGTGACGAGAAAGCCGGGCAAGGCCTGTATGGCCGAGACGATGAAGTCATCGACGCTGCCGCCGAAGAAGCCGTAATTGGTCGTGGCATCGGCATGGAAGCAGCTCCGCAGCAGCTCGAAATCCATCCGGTCGCAGGCGCGGCAATAGCGCATCTGGATATCGCGGATCGCGGCCTCGGCGAGAACTTCCTCAATGGTTTTTTGCATGTCTCTCTCCTATCCCTGTTGTACCCGCACCACCTCCGGCACCCCGTGCTCGCGTTCCCACTCGGCAATATGCCCGAAACAGGCCTCTACCACCGCAGCATAAGTCTCGCGGAACTCTTTTGCATGCTCGGAATGGTCGAAGATGAAGGGGTGGTTGTTCCGCACCGCGTTCAGCACGATCGGGCCGATCGCCTCGGGCGAATAGAGCGCCACCGGGTTATCGACGTAGCTCTCCTTGGGCACCACCATCGCACCCTCGCGCGGGCCGCCGAACTGTGCGGGGCGATAGCCGGGATTACGCGCGGCGATGCCCGAGGCGACGCCGCCGGGGCAATAAGTGCTGACTTCGATGCCGTGCTGCCGCACTTCCATCGCCAGGTTCATCGCAAAGCCGACGATGCCCAGCTTGGCGGCGGAATAGATCGTGTGCAGCGGAATCCAGCCCGGCAGCAGCCCGGCCATCGACGCGGTCGCGACGATATGCCCACCGCCCGCCGCGATCATGCCGGGGAGGAAGGCCTTGGTGGTGTTGATCACCCCCATCAGGTTGACCTGGATAATCCAGTCGATGTCGTTGTCCTCGATTTCGCTGAGGCGCTGGAAGTTGGTCGCCCCGGCATTGGCGAACAGCAGTTGGATCGGTCCGAGCGCGGCGGTGGCTTCATCGCGCATCGCCGCGATAGAGGCGCGGTCGCAGACGTCGCAGGGGATGGCCAATGCCGTGCCGCCCGCCGCAACGATTTCGGCAGCGGTGCGCCGGGCGTTGTCGATCATGATATCGGCGATGGCGACAGGGACACCCTGGCGGGCCAGTTCCCTGGCCACACCCATGCCGATGCCGGTTCCGCCGCCGGTGACGACGGCCGCCTTGCCTGCAATGTCGGTCATTTGGAAGTCCTCTCCGGTTGTCGCAATCACTCGCCGCCAATCACCCGGCCAGGCCCAGCTCCTTCACCGTCTGGCGGCAATAATAGTCACGGAACAGCACGATCTTGCCATGCTTGAACTGCGCCGCATTCATCACCGGCAGCCGCATGTGTTTCTCGCCGACGACATGATCGTCGATCCGCTCGTCCAGCACCCAGTCGCCATAGCTCGCCAGGTTGAGAATCTCGACATCTATGCGCGTGAGATGCTGGAAGCACGCGTCCAGCCAGGCCCGGATCGCCGCCCGCCCCACCATCGGCTTTTCGTCGGGGACATTGTCGTAGATACCGTCCTCGGCGAAGCAATCGGCCATTCCCGCCGCATCGCGGATCGCCCATAGCGCCAGCATATGGCGCAACACCTGCTCGTTTGACTGGCTCACGCATCCCTCCTGAATCATCTTGCCCTGTCGTTCTGTCATGCCATTGTGCGGGCAGCAAAGAAACAAGCGGGAGAGGCACCTCATGGCGCAATTCGACGAGACCTTCGACTTCGTGGTGGTCGGCAGCGGCGGCGGATCGATGTGTTCGGGGCTGGTGATGCGCCAAGCGGGCAAGTCGGTAGTGGTACTGGAGAAGACCGACCTGCTCGGCGGATCGACCGCGCGGGCCGGCGGGGTAATGTGGATCCCCAACAACCGCTTCATGAAGCGCGACGGGGTGGAGGATTCGTTCGAGAAAGCCGCGAGCTACCTCGACTCGGTGGTAGGCGACCGCGAGGACACCCCCGGCGCCACCAGGGAACGCCGCCACGCCTATCTGCGCGAGGCGCCCGAAATGCTGGAATTCCTCATCGGCAAAGGCATCCAGTTCAACCGCGCGCCCTATTGGCCAGACTATTACACCAATGCCCCGGGTGCCTCGGAAAACGGCCGCACCGTGCTGGCCGACCTGTTCGACATCAACCAGCTGGGCGAATGGAAGGGCAAGCTGCGCCCCAACAAGTTCCAGATGGCCGCACCGATTGTCGAGGCGATGAGCCTGCCGCTGATCCGCGTCTCGTGGAAAGCGCGCTGGCAGGCGCTGAAGGTGGTCTGGCGCACTATCCTCGCCAAGCTCACCGGCAAGCACTGGGTCACGGCCGGGGCAGCGCTGCAATCGCGTATGCTGCAGGCGGCAGTGCGCGAGGGAGTTGATCTGCGGCTCCACTCGCCGGTCAGGGAGGTAATTGTCGAAGGCAACCGCTGCCTCGGGGTCGTCACCGAGAAGGACGGCAAGCCCTGGCGCATCGGCGCCAATCTCGGCGTGCTGCTGAATGCGGGCGGCTTCGCCCACAACCAGGAGATGCGCGACGAATATATCCCCCACACCCGCAAGGAATGGACTCACGCCGCCCCCGGCGACACCGGCGACATGCACAAGGAGATGATCCGCATCGGCGCATGGATGGCGCAGATGAACGAATTCGTTGGCAACCAGATGGCCCTGCCCCCCACCGACCCCGATCCCGCCGGCATGCAGACCCAGATCTGCAAGCCGCACGCGTTCCTCGTCGACCAGACCGGGCTTCGTTACATGAACGAGGGTGGCTCCTACATGCTGTTCTGCCAGGGCCAGCTCAAGCGCCACGAGACCGTGCCCGCCGTGCCCAGCTGGGTGATCTTCGACAGCCAGTACACCCGCCGCTACATGGTTTGCGAAACCATGCCGGGCAGCGCCAAGCCCAAGGTCTGGTACGAAAGCAAATTCCTGCTCAAGGGCGATACGCTGGAAGAGCTGGCCAGGGCCTGCAACATTCCGCCCGAAAACCTGAAGGCCACCACCGAAAAGTTCAACCAGTTCGCCCGCAACGGCAAGGACGAGGAATTTGGCCGCGGCGATTCAGCCTATGACCGCTTCCTCGGCGACTATACCCACGGACCGAACGACACGCTGGGCACAGTCGAGGAAGGGCCGTTCTACGCCGTCCAGATCGTGCCCGGCGATGTCGGCACCTATGGCGGCGTGGTCTGCAATTCGAACGCGCAAGTTCTGAAACCCGACCGTACGGTGATCGACGGACTCTATGCCACCGGCACCACCACGGCGGGAGTGATGGGCCGCGCCTATCCCGGTGCCGGCTGCTCTATCGGGCCGAGCTTCACCTGGGGTTTCGTCGCGGCAAAACACGCGGCGGGGCTGGGCAACAGCGGGATTTGAGCAAGGCTAACTGCTATACAGGAAACCATGCAAGACGAGAATCGCGCCGCAATCGCCAAAGCTTTCGAGCCGCTTGTCTCCGCCGCGCAAGGCAATGCGCGGGCGCTGGCGCTGCTTTCCGAACAGGCGCGCAAGCTCGGCGACATCCCGCGCTCGGTCGAACTTGCCTATGAAGCGCTAACGCTGGCTCCCGGCAACCGCGAGGTCGCCGCGATAGCCGCGCGCACCATCGCCAGGACGGTTCCCGGCTATCATGCCGGCATGGTGCGGGACCAGGCGAGGAACGCGGCCTACGAAGCTGCGCTGATCCGGGCGATCACGCCGGAGAGCCGCATTCTCGACATCGGTTCGGGCAGCGGATTGCTGGCCATGATGGCGGCCCGAGCCGGAGCCCGTGAGGTCTTTAGCTGCGAGATGGTGCGCGCGGTGGCCAATGCCGCCCGCGCCAATGTTGAGCATAACGGCTACTCGGACCTGATCACGGTAATCGAGAAGCATTCTGAGTCGATTGACCCCGAGCAGGACCTTCGCGGCCAGGTCGATATCGTCGTTGCGGAGATATTCGCTTCCGATCTGGTCGGCGAGGATGGCCTGCCGTCGCTGCGCGATGCGGCCGCCCGCTTGCTCAAACCTGGCGGCCGGATGATTCCGCAGAGCGGCGAAATCCGTTGCGCGCTCGCCTGGTTCAACGGGCTCGACGAGCGCAGGATGGGCACCGAGTGCGGCTTCGATCTGACGGCGTTCAACCGCATCCTGCCCCGGATAATCATGCTAGAGTCCGACAGCGACCGCTTATCGCTCCGCAGCGAAAGCGCCACGCTGTTCGCTCTGGATTTCGCATCCGCAAGGCGGCAGCCATACAAGGCCCGGGCCAGTCTTCGTTCAACGGGAGGCCCGGCTAACGGCGTGATCCAGTGGATCCGGCTGCACATGGACGAGGCCGGAACTTACGAAAACCGGCCCGGCCCGGACACAAAATCGCACTGGGCCTGCCAATTCTTCCCGTTTGAAGCGCCGATCGATGTGCCCGGGGGAAGCCTCGTGCGGATCGCCGCATCCCGCACCAACGAACGGCTGCTGCTCTGGGCCGAAGACGGCGATTGACCCGAAATTCTCCGATAAATCCGTTGGGCAAGCCCGCCTCTAAACGCTAGGTTCCGCCCGGAATTGCACGTCACCGAGGTATCCGTCCATGTCCAGCCCTTCCCCCCGCATCCCCGAAGTCGCGCAGGATGAGCGCAGTGCGGAGCAGCATGCATTGCTCGGCCCGTGGAGCACGATGAACTTCGCCACCGTCCTGGTGCGCAGTCCGGAGCTTTACAAGGCCTTCGTGCCGCTGATCAAAAAGGTGATCGCCGACACCTGCCTGCCCCCGCGCGACCGGCAGGCGCTGGTGCTGCGGACGCTGACGCTGGGCGACGATGTCTATGAAGTCACCCATCACGAACTGATCTCCAGCATGGCCGGGCTGAGCGATGCCGAGATTGCAGCGATGCGGGCCGGGGCGGGCGATGAGTTGACCGCTTTCGACAAGGTGCTGGTCGCGGCGGCCGAGCAACTGGTGCGCCGCCAGCACATCGACGACGCGACCTGGGCCGCGCTGGCGGCGCGCTATTCGCAGGAACAACTGATGGAAGTGGTGGCGCTGGTCGGCACCTACCTCACCATGGCGATGGTCACCCGCAATTACGAAATTCCGCTGGAGGACGAAGAGACCTTCAAGGGATTTTCGCAGAAGCGCGAATACACCTGAGGGCGGTCAGCCACCAAAGCGCGCGCGTTAAGTCCGAGCCACCTTCCCCTCTCCCGGAGGGGAGAGGATACGCAGGCTTGGCAGCTTGCTGCCTAGCCGCAGTTGGTGAGGGGGTTCTGCCCTCGACAGGTCGAACCCCCTCACCCAGCTCCACTAGCCGCTGAAGCGGCAAGCTGCGCTACCTCTCCCCGCCGGGGCGAGGGGAAAAGTGACCCAGATATCATGCTGCCCGCTAAAGCGCCTGATAGTCCTCGAAATTCGACTTGGCGTCCGGCAGGTGCCAGCCCAGCGCTTCGGCCTGGTTGGCGCCATAGGCCTGGATGCAGCGCATGTAGTTCGGGTAGAACTCGAACGGGTTGAGCTTGGCCTTGTCGTCCTCATGCCACTGCCTGCAGCTCTTTCCCTCGAACGAAAATCTCTCCTCATTGTTCAGATCGGTGCGGTGCATCCGGGCAAAATAGAAATGCTGCTCGAAGCGGTGGTCCGGATACTTGCGCTGATATTGCGCCTGAACCCGTGCCGCCGAGAGCCGGTAGACCTGGTTGACCAGAATGTCGTTCGAGCGGAACGCCAGCCCGGCAATATCCCAGGGCTTGTGCGCGCCCTTGCGGTTCCAGTGCGGATCGGGCTCCAGCCTGTCGCGGCAAAGCGTGCCATCGACCTTGCCGCAGGTCGCCCGGACCCACTGGGTGCCGTTGACGATGATGTACAGGCGGGGCGCATCGGGCAGCGTGTCGCCAGGTGCGGGGGTGACGCCGTCCGATGGGCTCGGCCCGGCCTCGCTGCGGAGGCTAGCGTTGCTCAGATAGTCGACGAACACCCCGTAGCGGGCGCCGCCGTCGATATACATGCGGTTGTCGATGAACACCGGCTTCGCGCCAAGCGGCACCGAAGACGAGGCCATGACGGCATCGGCATAGCAATTGCGGAAATGTTCGAACTCCCTGGAAGCGGCGGGGAAGCCCGAGGCCCGTGCGGCCATTTCCTTCATGTCGAACAGGATGGCATTGCCGGTATCGACTTCGACCGCGGCAATCGTGAAGCGCCCAGCCCGCCGGGCGACTTTGCCCAGCGTCTCGTGGTCGAGCACCTGCCTCAGCCGAAGGCGCAGCGGCTCCAGGTCCGCCAGGCTGTTCTTGCGGATCAGGGTGATGGCGCCGCCAAGCCCGATCTTGCCGCTCTTCGGCGGGCGCGAATAGACGTTGAGCAGCCGCTTTTCGTCGGGAACCAGATATTCGGCGGCAACGGTTTCGGGTTCGCCGATGAACGCCCAGGTGGCCAGGATGGCCCCGGTGCTGATCCCGGTCACCAGATCGAATTCGGGCAATTTGCCGCCGGGTCTGAGCTCAGCCCAGCGTTTCAGAAATCCGGCACCGAACGAGCCGTTCTGGCTGCCGCCCGACAGGATCAGGGCAGGCCCCGGCCCCGCCGCCGGCTCGGGCAGCTCGGGGGCGTCCGTGCTGGCTACAGGCGCCGGAACGCCCAGCGTAACTGTGCCGCGCGGCCAGTTGGGGTCGTCCACGATCAGGGGCTTTTGCTTGAACTTGCACATGCCTGCATCACTGGTCAGCGGCGGTGTCGTCGCGCAACCGGCGAGCAGGGCAAGGATCGCAATGGACATCAATCCGCGCATGCGCTGTCTCCCGAAACGGTCGCGCCCGTTGGCAAGAGGGCGGGACAGGGCCAGTTTTACCCCAATCTGTAAACCTTTCGTTAATATCTGAATTGGCTCGGGGCGCCAATGCCGCCTTGCCGCCACCCTATCCACGCAATGCCGTCTTTGACCTCCCCGGTCCTACTCTGCAATAGTTCCTGCCAGAGGGGATTTGCCGATGACCGTAATCACCGCTGCCGGTCGCAAGGCCCATGGCAAATACATCGAGGCCGACATCCTGGGCGGCCCCGGGCCCGAGCCTAAAACCCTCTATCAGTCAGCCCAGCGCGATTGGGTCTTCGCCCAGGTCTGGCCGCGCCCGGGTCTCGACCGGCGCTCGCGCCGCTGGCTGACGCTGACCGGCGCCGGCTATTCCGCCACCGCTGTGCCGATCGGCAACCACGTCTGGTCGGCGATGGCCAGGTTCGCGCGGGGCGAGCGTTATGGGCAATAGCTCGCCCTTCCCCCTGCCGGTCACGCTGGAGGAAATCGACTGCGGCTGGCTCACCCGCGCCCTGAGGGTAAATGCGCCGGGGGTGACGGTCCGCAGCTTCGAGATCGCCGATATCATCCGCGGTACCTGCTCCAAGATCCGCCTGCGGCTCGACATGGACGAGGCCGGAAGGCAGGCGGGCATCCCGGAGACAGTGTTCCTCAAGGGCGGGTTCGAACCGCACAGCCGCGATCTGGTGTTCGTGCTGATGTCGGAAGCGCTGGGCTATCGCGATTTGCTGTCGACGCCGGTGCTCAACAACCCCGCCTGCTATTTCGCCGATTACGACGAGGAGCGGCAGCAGGGCATCGTCATCATGGAAGACCTCGACCGGCGAGGCGTCATTTTCGGCGATCCGTGCAAACCGGCCTCGCATGAGACGGTGGCGAAGAACCTCTCGCTGCTCGCCGCCTTCCACGCCCGCACCTGGGGCTGCGCCGAATTCATCCCCGGCGAGCGGCTCGGCTGGATCTACAGCTCGCTGCCCTTCACCCGGCCCAGCTTGCAGCGCTATCTTGAGCCGGAATCCTGGCAGCACTACACCCGGCTGCCGCGCGGCGCAGCGGCCTCTATCGACTTCCACGACCGCGACTGGGCCATCGCCGCGCTCCACCGAATGGAAGAGCTGACCCGCCAGACGCCCAATTGCATCCTCCACGGCGACACCCACCTCGGCAATACATTCGTCGAGCCGGACGGCAGGACCGGCTTTTACGACATCGTCCCCCGCCGGGCCGCGCCGATGTCCGAGGTGTGCTACCATATCACGCTGGCGATGGACCTGGCCGAGCGGCCGCGCTGGGAAAGAGAGCTGGTGAGGCACTATCTCGCCGAGCTCGCCCGCCACGGCGTCAGCGATGCGCCGGACTTCGACGAAGCGATGCGGCAATACGGCGCCTTTCTGGTCGAGGGCTATTGCCTGGTGCTGACCAACGACGCCTATTTCATGCCCGAAGCCCCGATCACCGCCTATGCCGCGCGCTTCAGTGCGGCGATGCTGGATCACGGTACCGGGAGATGACCTGGGGACACTCTATTGGTTCCCCTTACGCACACAACAAATGGGGACACGCAATAGCGTGTCCCAATGAGAACCCAAGGAGAGCCCCGAAATGACCGACGAAGAAGCCATCCAGCAGACCCTCAACCGCTACACCGAAGGCGCCAGCCGCCGGGATTGGGATCAGGTAATGAACACCTTCCTGCCCGACGGCGTCTGGTCGGTCCCCGGGCAAGGCCTGGAAGTGCAAGGCCACGACGCGATGCGCGCGGCGATGGGCGGCTTCGTTCAGATGATGGACTACTTCGTCCAGATGAACACCCCGGCGATCATCGCGATCGACGGCGACGCGGCGACCGCACGCAGCGTGATCCGCGAATGCGGCAAGTTCGCGGGCAAGGACGAAGCGCTCGAAGTGCTCGGCTTCTACAAGGACGAGCTGGTCAGGACCGGCGACGGCGCATGGAAATTCGCCAAGCGCACCTTCACCAGCGCGGGCATGCACCGCTTTGCGCTGATGGCGGGGCCGGCGCTGGGGTAAGCAGAGAGGCCCGCAGCCGCGCCAGAAGTGGTCGCCCGCTTCATTCACTACATTGCGCCGGGCATCCATGTTCGCCATATGTCTCGGCATGCCCGAACTCGTCATCCGCCGGGGCCTAGCCGAGCCCGATACTTCTGCCGCCTTCGTCCCGCACAAGCCGCAGCGGCCGGAGAAGTCGGACGGCGGCCGGCCGTTCCGCATCGTCTCGGAATACCAGCCGGCAGGCGACCAGCCCACCGCCATCGCCGATCTCGTCGCGGGAATTGGGGAGGACGGCCAGAACGGGGGAGACCGCACCCAGGTACTGCTCGGCGTTACCGGATCGGGCAAGACCTTCACCATGGCCAAGGTGATCGAGCAATTGCAGCGCCCGGCGCTGATCCTGGCCCCCAACAAGATTCTTGCCGCGCAATTATACGGCGAATTCAAAAGCTTCTTCCCCGACAACGCGGTCGAATATTTCGTCTCCTATTACGATTATTACCAGCCCGAGGCCTATGTGCCGCGCAGCGACACCTACATCGAGAAAGAGAGCAGCGTGAACGAGGCGATCGACCGGATGCGCCATTCGGCCACCCGCTCGCTGCTCGAACGCGACGACGTGATCATTGTTGCCTCGGTAAGCTGCCTCTACGGCATCGGCTCGGTCGAGACCTATTCGGCGATGATCTTCGACCTCAAGAAGGGCGCCAGCGAAGACCAGCGCGAGGTGATCCGCAAACTCGTCGCGCTGCAATACAAGCGCAACGATGCCGCCTTCGCGCGCGGCAATTTTCGCGTGCGCGGGGATAATCTGGAGGTGTTCCCCAGCCACTACGAGGACATGGCCTGGCGGATCAGCTTCTTCGGCGACGAGATCGAGGAGATCGCCGAATTCGATCCCCTCACCGGCAAGAAAGGCGCGAGCCTCGACAAGGTGCGGATCTACGCCAATTCGCACTACGTCACCCCCGGCCCGACGATGAAGCAGGCGACAGAGGCGATCAAATTCGAACTGGTGGAGCGGCTCAAGGAGCTGGAGGCCGAGGGCAAACTGCTCGAACACCAGCGGCTGGAGCAGCGTACCCATTTCGACCTCGAGATGATTGCCGCCACCGGCAGCTGCGCGGGGATCGAGAACTACTCCCGCTTCCTGACAGGCCGTTTGCCGGGCGAGCCGCCGCCGACCTTGTTCGAATACCTGCCCGACAACGCGCTGCTGTTCGTCGACGAAAGCCACCAGACCGTGCCGCAGATCGGCGCGATGTCGAAAGGCGATCACCGCCGCAAGATCACCCTGGCCGAATACGGCTTCCGCCTGCCCAGCTGCATCGACAACCGGCCCTTGCGGTTCAACGAATGGGACGCGATGCGGCCCCAGACCGTCGCCGTCTCCGCCACGCCGGGCCATTGGGAGATGGAGCAATCGGGCGGCGTCTTCGCCGAACAGGTGATCCGCCCGACCGGGCTGATCGACCCGCCAGTACGATATCCGCCCGATCGAGGATCAGGTGCAGGATTGCATCGAGGAATGCCGTAAGGTCGCGCAGGCTGGCTACCGCACCCTCGTCACCACGCTGACCAAACGCATGGCCGAGGACCTCACCGAATTCATGCACGAGGCGGGGCTGCGGGTGCGCTACATGCACAGCGACGTCGAGACGCTCGAACGCATCGAACTGATCCGCGACCTGCGGCTGGGCGTCTACGACGTGCTGGTCGGGATCAACCTGCTGCGCGAAGGCCTCGACATCCCCGAATGCGGGCTGGTGTGCATTCTCGACGCCGACAAGGAGGGTTTCCTGCGGTCTGAGACTTCGCTGATCCAGACGATCGGCCGCGCCGCGCGCAACATCGACGGCCGCGTGATCCTCTACGCCGACCGCGTCACCGGCTCGATGGAACGGGCGATGGCGGAGACCGACCGCAGGCGCGAAAAGCAGCATGCGTTCAACATCGAGCACGGCATCACCCCGGAGAGCATCAAGCGCGACATCCACAACATCGTCGCGGACACGGCTTCGCGGGATGGCGTGCTGGTGGAGATCGAGGACGATAGCCGCAACAACCTCGTCGGCCACAACCTGCGTGGTTACATCGAAGAGCTCGAAGGCCGCATGCGCGCGGCGGCGGCGGACCTGGAGTTCGAGGAAGCCGGGCGGCTGCGCGACGAGATCAGGCGGCTGGAGGCGGATGAGCTGGGGATACCGGGCGAGTCCCGCGCGCCGTTGGTGGGGCGGAGCAATGAGGGCAAGCCGGGGACAAGGAAGGGGCGGTTTGGGCGGGAGAGCAAGCGCAAGTGGGGGCGGTGACTCAATGCAATTGATATATTTCACATCGTCTTTTATAAAAGACAAATTGGAGTTCTAGGCATGCTGGCGTCAAGCGTGGCGTGCCACCCGATAATTGACACTCGTCTTTTTCAGGTGGCCCATGTCTAACGATGAATTTGTAGTTGTAATCGTAGCCAGACGGAGCAATTTCGCGATTGGCTCAATGGCCTCCGTGATACGGAAAGCTCGCCTGTGGATTGATGATCGGCTGAAGCGCCTTGCAAGCGGTAGTGCCGGGGATACGAAGTCCGTCGGCGACGGCGTGCAGGAACTGCGCCTGCATTTCGGTCCGGGCTATCGTGTCTATTACATGTGGCGGGATGGTGTGCTGATCATTCTGCTAAATGGCGGAGACAAGGGCTCTCAGGCGCGCGACATCGCGAAGGCCAAGCAGCTCGCAAGGGAGATTGACGATGGCATTGAAGTTGACCCCCTTTGATCCCGCCGATCACATCGAAACAGAGGAGGACATCCTCTATTATCTTGAGGCTGCAATGGAGGGGAACGATCCCAAGCACATTGCCTCTGCTCTAGGCGATGTCGCCCGATCCAAGGGTATGACCGAAATCGCCAGAAGCTGGCTCGGACGTCAGCCCCTTTACAATGCGCTGTCCGAAACCATCCAAACTCTTACGCTCGTCCTCCTCGCTTCGCTCTCGAACTTCGGTCAGAATGCGGCTTAACGATTTCCAATCGCGTTGCTCTTAGCGTTCGGTTTCGAACTCGATCGCGTCGAATTGGCAGCCATCATTACTACAAGCCACGCCACCACAGCTCAGCATTGCCATGCGCGACATCGTAGTTACGGACATTCCGCAAGAACACTATGATTCGATCTGCGAAGAAGCCGCCAATTAGGCATAACTGCCGATGACTATCTGACCATTCTGGTCAATATGCTATAGGAGTTCGGTGTGGCGGGACTGACGAATTGGCGAATGATGGAACAGCGTTATCATATCAATCTCTTCTGGTCCCAGCGCGACGAGTGCTGGGTGGCGGACGTGCCCGATTTGAAGTCCTGCGCGGCCATTCGGCGACACACCGGAAGAAGCGCGTTGCCGAGGCGCGTGTGGCCATTGAAGGCTGGATCGAAACCGCCCGCGCAAACAACATAGTAGTCCCCGAGCCGCGCTACCGCCCGGCTATCTACGCGGCGGCATGACCATGCCGCTTCACCGCCACCAGAACCGCCTGCGGCACTAGCCGCGGGCAGCCCTTCATTCCCGAAACGGCTGGCGACTTGCGGCATTCGCAGGATGCCTCGCCATGTCCCGTTCCCGCCGCAAGATGCCAATATCCGGAATCCACGCCGACAGTCGATCTCGACCTGCGCCTCGCCCGCTATTTCCGCATGTCCGAAGGGTTCTTCCTCGGCTTGCAGGACGACTACGAACTGCTCGAAGCCAAGCGCGCGCTGAATGACGAGCTGGACAAATTCTCCCGCGCGCAGCATCAGAGCTAATCGCGCCGTCGAAGCAGCACCCGTGAACCTTTTCTCCAAAATCGACGTTGATCCGTGTGAGTCGGCTCCGCATAAACCATGATGCTTGCCCCTTGATCACCGAGCCGCGCTATCATAACAACGTGGTCTGGTATCCGGCCGATCGATGTCTGGTTCGCGCACCTGCCCGATTTGCGTCCATGTCCGGCTGCATGTTTACTCGGCTGAGAGCGCGCTGGCGGAGCTCGCGCAAGGCCATGGACCTCTGGCTGTCGCAATCGGCGCGCGCGGCCGGCCAGCCGATCGCGATCCGCTTTCAGCCCGGCGACCAATATCGTACGATAGTTCCAGGACTGCTGATCGCCGCCGTGAGCCAGCGCCCGCGCAGCCCCTATCACAAGCGGTTGATGCTGCTGACGATGCTGCCGATCCTGACCACTCCGCTTGCGCGCATCAGCGGGATGCTGGCCTTGCCAGTTCCCATACCAGTTGGCGGAATGCTGATGTCCGACCTGTTTCTCGCCGCGCTCGTTGCTTACGATCTGAAGACGCTGGGATATGGTCGATCCTGGACCTCCTGGGGCGGCGGAATTCTGCTGGTTAGCGAGTTGCTGCGGGTCGCGATCGGCCCAACGGCTGCGTGGCACAGCTTTGCCGCAATGCTGATCGGATAGCTCCGCCTATCAAGCGGGGCGGATGAAATGATCCGCCCAGAAACCGGCTTCCGAAGCTGAAGAAGGACGCGCCGGGCAACAGCGCACCTTATTGGCGCGCTGATCCCGATGCTCCGCGCTGGATGCGCAACTGATCCCCCCCCGCTTAACTCCCCCTCCCTCCCCCAACATCCTCCCGCGCAAACACCACGCCCCCGGAGAGGAACCCCGCCGTCATGAAAAAGTTCGTCAACCACGTCGATCACGTCGCCTGGCTGGTCCGGCCCGAGAACCTCGACATGCATGTCGGCCGGCTCGAGCAGATCACCGGCGCCACCCTCACGCGGTTCTCGCGGGCGGACATGGGCTTCACCATGTGCATCAGCTGGGAGGCCGGGCTGGAAGTGGTCTGCCCGCACGAGGAGCGGACCGATTTCAACTCATGGCTGTGGAGCGAGCTTGAGCGCAAGGGCGAGGGCGTCACCTCGGTGGTGTTCGGGGTGAAAGACCTCGATGCCCACAAGGCGCGGCTGGAAAAGATGGGGTTCGAGGTCGGCCCGCTGATGGACGATCACCCCTCGTCGCCGTGGCATGACAAGCTGGTGCTGTGGGAACGGACGGCCGGGGAGGCGATCAATACCAACATCATCCTCGGCGACATCGATTATGCCGACGGGGTGATCCCGTTCGGGGATGCGTGAACGCGTAACTCGCGCATTGACCCGTCATCCTGAACTTGTTTCAGGACCCATTGCGCCGCTTGCTCCCCCATCTGCAGGAATGAGGCAAGCCGGGAGGTTCGCATCAACCCTGCGCCTGCGGAATGGGCCGAGGGATGGGTCCTGAAACAAGTTCAGGATGACGATGACGGAGGATGGGGCGAACCCGACCTCACAATTTCCCGAACGCCCCTTCGAACCCCGCAGTATCGCCCGCCGCGAGGAATTTGCACTGATCCACCCAGTTGTCGCGGCGGATGCGGCCGGCAAATACCCCGAGCTGGGCGTCGATCCGGTCGATATCCGCCTCGCTCCACGCGGCGATCTGGGCGAAGGTGCTGACCCCGAGCTGGCCGAGCAGAGCCACCAGCTTCGGGCCGACGCCCTTGATCCGCGAGAGGTCGTCTCCCCCGGGGGCAGGAGCGGGAGGCGGGGCTGGAGCGGGCTGGGCAGCCTGGACCTCACGCGCCGCGCCCATGGCCACGATCTCGCCGATTCCGCCCAAGATATCGGGCCCGGTATCGGCCAGCGCCGCGGCCTTCACCGCGCTTGGCGCGTCGATCAGCGCCTGGTTGCGCGCGGCGGGGGCAGCGCCTTCGTCGAGCGCATCGGGCGCGCGGTGACGTTGGCGATTGGCCCGGCGGGAACGCGCGAGCAGCCACCAGGCGGCCAGCAGGGCAACGACCAGCGCCAGCAAGATAGCAAGGCCCGGCATCGGCCAGTTGGCTTCGATCAATTCAACCATGCAAGCACTCCGGCAGGTGTCGGTTCCTGCCGGATCGTCTAGCCGCCCTCGCGGTCTTCCTCAACCTGCCTCTCGCCGCCTGCCAGCGATCCGGCGAGGCCGACCAGTCGGACGAACTCCTGCCGCCAGAAATCGTTCTGCCGTCCGGCGAGTGAGACGATCTGGGCGTGGGTGAAGCCATTCAGCAGGGCATCGCCGCGCAGTTTCTGGCCGAAGGCGGCAACGGCAGTGGCAAAGGCAAAGTCGCCGCCGGGCCGCGCCGCGCCGCGCATCAGGCTGGCAGAGACCGGCCGCTCGATCAGCCGCGATGTCTGCCCGTCGGGCAGCTTGTAGCGCAGCTTGACGAAGGCCAGCTCGCCCGAACGCCCGGTTCCCGGCGCCAGGTAATCAACCGGAGGCTTGTCATCGTAGCGGCGCTCGCTGTTCCACCCGGGGGTGCCTGCGGGCACGATCTCGTAGATCGCGGTCACCTGATGGCCCGCGCCGATGTCGCCGGCATCGACCCGGTCATTGTTGAAATCCTCCTCGCGCAGGGCGCGGTTCTCGTAACCTAGCAGCCGGTACTGGCTGACTTGCGCGGGATTGAATTCGACCTGGATCTTCACGTCCTTGGCGATGGTGAACAGGGTCGAACCCATCTCGTCGCCGAGCACTTTCTTCGCTTCCAGCGCCGAATCGATATAGCTGTAATTGCCGTTACCCTTGTTGGCGATCTGCTCCATCATCGCTTCATTGTAATTGCCCTCGCCGAAGCCGAGCGTGGTCAGGGTAACCCCGCTGTCGCGCTCGCGTTCGACCATCGAAATCAGCGATTTGGTGTCGCTCACCCCGACATTGAAATCGCCGTCGGTGGCGAGCAGCACGCGGTTGACTCCGCCCTGGATGAAATTGTCCCGGGCGATCTGGTAAGCGAGTTGCAGCCCCGCCCCGCCGGCAGTCGAACCGCCGGCGCTGAGTCGGTCGAGCGCGGCGCGGATCTTGCCTTCGTCGCTGGTCGGCTCGAGCACCATGCCTGCCGCACCGGCATAGACGACGATGGAAACCTTGTCCCGCGCGCTCAGTTCACCCGCGAGGCCCGCCAGTGCGGTCTTGACCAGTGGCAGCTTATCCTGGCTCGACATCGAACCGGAGACATCGACGAGGAACACCAGATTGGCGGCGGGCCGGGCGGCGCGCGGCAGATCGTAGCCCTTGAGGCCGATCCGCAGCAGCCGGGTCTGCGCGTTCCACGGCGTTACCGCGACATCGGTGGTGACCGAAAACGGCGTGCCCCGGCTATCCGGCCGGGCATAGTCATAGCGAAAATAGTTGATCAGCTCTTCGCTGCGTACCGCATCCTTCGGCGGCAGCTGCCCGGCTGTCAGGAAGCGGCGGGTGTTGGCATAGGCGCCGGTATCGACATCGACCGAGAAAGTGGACACCGGCTCGCTGCGGGCGATCTTGACCGGGCTGACCTCCTTGCCGTCGTAACGCTCGTTGCCCGGATCGGCGGGGACCATTACGGGCGGGATGTGATAACCGCCGGCGATCCTTCCCCGCCCATCGGACATTTTGCTCCGTGCGGCATAGGGTGCGGACGCGAAGGCGGCGGCGGGGGCGGCGGTGCCGATACGATGCCGCCAGTGATTTGGCCGCCGGTGTTTTGGCCAACAGTGACCGGAGCGTCCTGTCGCGCCTCTTGCCGGCGCTGCGATGTAACGACAACTTCGCGGTTTGCGTCCCGTCCTTCGGCTCCGGGTTGGCCGCCCGATGCGGTTCGGCCCAGATCCCTCGATGTGCTGCACCCGGCGACAAGGGCGACGATACAGGTGGCGGTAACGATACGCGCGCGGCGCATAATATTTCCCCTCTTCCGGCTGAGTTCCGGGACAGGAGGAGGCCGTAAAACCACTGAACCGCGACTGAACGCCCCGTAGCGGCGGTGAAAGGTTTGGGTCAGCTCGTCACATTGCGGCGGAACAGCACCCGGTCTTCCGGGCCGAAACCCTTGTTCCAGATCGTCCAGCAATAGATAGCGAGGATCGCGGGCACGCCGAAGATCAGTTCGGCCCATTCGGGCAGATATTGTGTCGCCAGCCAGCCGACCGCGATCGCCGGTGCCGCCGCCCAGACCAGCCCCCAGCGCCAGTTATTGATCCGCTCGCCAAGGTGCCGCGACAGCAGCCACGACTTGGCCAGCGAAGCAAAGGCGAGCGACAGCATCAGCGCCAGCGAAGCAGCGCCCGCACGGTAGAAATCTCCGAGCCCGTAGCTATCGACCAGCAGGATGCCGCCGACGGTCAGCCCGGCCTGCAAAGCGATCGTCACCAGCGAGATGGCCAGGTTCTTCATCCTGGCGACGTAGACCAGCGCCGCCTCGCTGACCACGGCGGTCGCCGCGACCACCTCGGCGCCGAGCAGGAAAATCAACGCGCCGGTACCGCCGACGAAGGCCGGGCCGATCAGGCCCATCACACCCTCGCCCGGGATGCCGAGCGCCAGCGCGATCCCGGTCTGCGCGGCGGTGATCCAGAAGCCGACCTGGCAGACCTGTGCGGCAATCGCCTTGTAGTTCCTGTCCTTGAGGTTGCGGGTGATCACCGGGCCGAGGATCGGCTCGAAGCTGGTCTTGAGCTTCTGCGGCAGGCTCGCGACCTGCTGCGCGACGTAATAAACGCCGACCGCCGTTGGCGATGCGAACAGGCCGAGCAGCGCGAGATCGAGGCGGCGCGAACCCCATTCGATGCCTTCGGCCACGGCCAGCGGCAGGTTGCTGCGGGCGAGCGCGGCGAGATGGAACGGATGCGGCCGCCATGCCTGCGGCAGGCCATAGCTCTTCAGCAGCGGGATCAGCGCGGCGATGGCGGCGGTCAGGCACGAGAGGATGAAAGCCAGCGCCAGCCCGCCTTCCGGCACCACGAACCACAGAGCGCCCGCAGCAATCGACAGCGTCCACGGCTCGACGATCGAGCGCGAGCGCACGGTCGTGGCGATATCGAAGCGATAGGCGAGTGCCGACAGGGCGATATCGGTGGAAGTCAGCAGCAGGATCGCGACGGGCAGCAGCAGATCGTATTGCGAATAATGCCCGCTCGGGAACATCGGTGCGGGAAACAGGAACAGCGCGCCCGCAAACAGCAATCCGACAAACAGGCTGATCAGCATGGCATCGCCAACGGCATTGGCCGGATGCTCGCTTTCCTCGGTCAGCCGCCGTGCGAGCCCGCGTTTGAGGCCGACCGAGGCCAGCAGCCCGCAGAATTCGACCACCAGCAGCGCATAGGCGAACCGCCCCAGCGCCTCGGCCCCATAGAGCCGCCCGGCGATGAACATGAACGGTATCCGCGCGAACAGCCGCAGGGGGAAACCAAGCAGATTGGTCCGCCCGCCCTTGGCGATAGCGGCGATATCCGCGTTGGCGGCGGTCTCGCTCAAACGCCAGGTTCCTGTTCGGCCCTGAGCGGTCGGGCGAGAAGGCCGGCGACGACAGCGGCCGCCGGGGCCTCGCCGGCAAGCAGGCGGCGGACCGCCTCGACAATCGGCATGTCGATAGAGTCCGCGCGGGCAATTTCGGCGAGCACCGGCGCGGTGGCCGCGCCTTCGGCGACGCTGCTCTTGCCCGAGAGCGCCTCGGCAGCACTCATCCCCTCGCCCAATGCCTTGCCGAGCGAAAAATTGCGGCTGGAGGTCGACGAGCAGGTCAGCACCAGATCGCCGAGGCCGCACAGGCCGGACAGCGTCTCCGCCCGCGCGCCCTTGGCGAGCCCGAAGCGCAGCATTTCGGCATAGCCGCGCGCGATCAGCGCGGCGCGGGCGTTCTCGCCGAGCCCGAGGCCATCGACCACGCCGCAAGCGATGGCGAGGACATTCTTGACCGCGCCGCCAATCTCGGCGCCGATGACGTCGTCCGAATAGTAGGGCCGCAACGCCGGGCGGGCGATGAGCGGCGAGAGCCGCCGCCACTGTGCCTCGCCGCCCGAGCAGGCGAGGGTTACCGCCGTCGGCAGCCCGGCAGCGACTTCATGGGCAAAGGTCGGCCCGGAGAGCACCGCGAGGCTCGCGGCGGGCGCGGCGGCGGCGGCGGCATCGCTCATCAGCCGTCCGGTCCCTGCCTCGATCCCCTTGGCGCAAAGCACCAGATCGCGCCCTGAGCCGCTGGGCCGGTCGGGCAGGCCGGAAAGAACGGCAGCGAGAAACTGCGCGGGGACGACCGCCAGCAGCACCGGGGTCGCGGCGAGATCGGCCAGATCGCCGGTCGCGCGGATGTTTCCGGCAAGCCTGGCGCCGGGCAGGAACAGGCTGTTGGTATGGCTGGCATTGATTTCCGCGACCAGCTCGGGCTCGCGCGCCCAGATCGTCACCTGGCTGCCGTCGCTCGCCAGCGCCTGCGCCAGGGCCGTGCCCCAGGCCCCTGCACCGATCACCCCCACCTGGTTCATGCTTTCACCCCTGCCCCGCGAACCGGCGCGGCGCTCTCGTCGAGCGGCCAGCGCGGGCGCGCCGCGAAATCGAGCGGGTCGTTCTGGCCCATGCCCAAGCGCTCAAGCCCGGCCCAGGCGATCATCGCAGCGTTATCAGTACAAAGCGGCAGCGGCGGCGCAGCAAATGGCAGGCCGTTTTCGGCGGCGAGCGCTTCCAGCGCGGCGCGGATAGCCTTGTTCGCCGCAACCCCGCCCGCGACGACCAGGGCTGTGACTTCGCCCGCAGTTTCCAGCGCGCGGCGGGTGCGATCCAGCACGCAGTCGATCGCGGCTTGCTGGAAGGCGGCGGCGATGTCGGCAGGGCGATATTGCCCGGATTGCTCAGCCCTCATCACCGCGCTCTTCAGCCCGGCGAAGGAGAAATGCGGTTCAGAACTTCCTAGCAAAGGACGCGGCAATGGTACCGCCCCGGCATCGCCCTCGGCCGCCATGCGCTCGACCGCCGGGCCGCCGGGATAGCCGAGACCGAGGAGCTTGGCGGTCTTGTCGAAGGCCTCGCCCAGCGCATCGTCGATAGTGGTGGCGAGGCGGCGGTATCTGCCCACGCCCCCGACCACCAGCAACTGGCAGTGCCCGCCCGAAACCAGCAGCAGCAGGTAGGGAAAGTGCAGCGAGGGATCGGCCAGTCGCGGCGACAGGGCATGGCCTTCGAGATGATTGATCGCGATCAGGCGCTTGTCCGAGGCCATGGCCAGCGCCTTGGCGGTGACCAGCCCGACCATCACTCCGCCGATCAGTCCGGGACCGGCAGTGGCGGCAATCGCATCGACGTCGGTGAGGCCCATCCCGGCATCGGCCAGCGTTGCTTCGATCAGCGGTGTCAGCAGCTCGGCATGGGCGCGCGCGGCTATCTCCGGGACCACCCCGCCATAGGGTCGGTGCGCATCGTCCTGCGAGGCGATGCGCTGCGCCAGGATGACGCGCCCGTCCGTGACCAGCGCGGCGGCGGTTTCGTCGCAGGACGATTCAATTCCGAGCACGATAGCCATCCCCGCTTCCACTTAAAGACATTGCCGATTAGGGCAAGCAACCCATGAATCTTAGCCCGCTCAACCCTCCGCTGCGTCTTGGCACCCGCCGCTCGCCACTGGCCCTCGCCCAGGCCGAGGAGGCACGCTCGCGACTGATCGCAGCGCACGGTCTGGCGGAGTTGGATGTCGAGCTGGTCCCGGTGCTGGCCAGCGGCGACCGCGTGCAGGACCGACCGCTCGCCGAGATCGGCGGCAAGGCGTTGTGGACCAAGGAGCTCGATGCCTGGTTGCTGGCGGGCGAGATCGACCTCGCGGTGCATTCGGCGAAGGACGTCGAGACTATCCGGCCTGGCGAAATCGCCATCGCCGCCGTGCTGCCGCGCGAGGATGTGCGCGATGTGCTGGTCGGCGCGGCTTCCATCGCCGCGCTTCCCCCGGGCGCCCGCGTCGGCACCAGCGCCCCGCGCCGGGCAGCGCAATTGCTGCATGCAAGGCCGGATTGCCTGTGTGGTGCCGTTTCGCGGCAATGTCGCGACGCGGCTGGCGAAGCTGGCTGCCGGCGAGGCCGATGCGACACTGCTCGCCGCCGCCGGGCTCAACCGGCTGGGCGAGCGCGAGACCGGCCATCCGCTCCCCGCAGACGACTGGCTGCCCGCGCCGGGCCAAGGTGCGATCCTGATCGAATGCCGGCAGGACGATGCGGCTACACTGGCCCTGCTCGCCATGATCGACCATGCGCCAAGCCGCGCCGCCGTGATGGCCGAACGCGCCTTACTCGCGTCTCTGGGCGGCAATTGCCACAGCCCGATTGCGGTGCTGACCACGCTGGAGGGCACTTCACTGCACATGCGCGCGGCGCTGCTCAGCCCGGACGGGTCAGCGCGCTGCGATGGCGAGGCGCACTTTGCTGCGGACGATAGCGATGGCCCGGCAAGACTGGCGGCAGACCTGCTGGCACGCGCGGTGCCGGCCATCGCCGCCCACTTCACCGGACCGCCCGGTTCGGCATGATCCCGCTGATCGTCATCCGGCCCCAGCCCGGCTGCGAGGCGACTGTAGCGGCGGCGCGCCTGTCCGGTCTCGATGCGCACGCCTTCCCGCTGTTCACTATCCTGCCGCTCGAATGGAAAGTGCCCGATCCCGCAAGTTTCGACGCGCTGTTGATCGGCAGCGCCAATGCCCTGCGCCACGGCGGCGCGGCGCTCGCAAACTATCGCGGCAAACCCGCCTACGCCGTCGGCGCTGCCACCGCCGAAGCAGCCAGCGCGGCGGGGCTTGACGTCGCTGCGACCGGCGAAGGCGGGTTGCAGAGGCTGTTGTGCAGGCTCGATCCCGCCCACCGACGCCTGCTCCGCCTGGCCGGACGCGACAATGTGCCGCTCGCCCCGCCGCCCGGTGTCACTATCGCCGAACGCATTGTCTATGCCAGCGATGCCCTGCCGTTGCCCGGAGAGCTGGGAGCCATGCTCGCCCGGCCCGCCGTGGTGCTGCTCCACTCCGCCGAAGCCGCGCGCCATTTCGCGGCGCAGTGCGATGCCCGGGCGATCCCGCGCGACCGGATTGGGCTCGCCGTACTCGGCCCCCGGATCGTCGAAGCGGCGGGGCCGGGCTGGGCGGCAATCGCCAGCCCCGCCCGCCCCACGGACAATGCCCTGCTGGCCTTGGCGCCGGAGTTGTGCCAAACCGTCGCCGGGTTTCACAGGTAACGCAACAGGTTCGATGCAGGACGATCAACTCGAAGCGCCATATGCAGCCGCCGCTCCGCGCCGCTCCGGGCGCAGGCTGCTGGTGGCCGTGCTGTTGCTGATTGTCGTCATGCTGGCGCTGGCCATTGCCGCCTGGCGCCTGCCGGCAGTGCAGCAACAGATCGACAGCCTGCTGGGAAGCCCAGACGCGGGTTCCTCGCCCCGGCTGGTCCAGGCCTCGCCGTCGCCCCAGCCCCAATCGGCGCCGCAACCGGGACAGCAAGCCGCGCCGCCCGCGTCCGGCACCGGGCAGTTGCCGATGCCGCTTCCGCCCATTGTCAGCGGCGCGCTCGACACCCGGCTGGCGCTGCTCGAGGACCGGCTGGGGCGTCTCGATCTCCAGGCCCAGGCCGCTTCCGGCAATGCCACCCGCGCCGAAGGGCTGCTGATTGCCTTCGCCGCGCGCCGCACCATCGATCGCGGCGCACCGCTCGGCTATCTGGAAGACCAGCTCAAGCTCCGCTTCGCCGATGCCCAGCCCAATGCCGTGCAAACCGTGATCGACGCGGCGCACACCCCGGTGACGCTCGACCGGCTCTATGCCGAACTCGACGCGCTGTCGCCGAAGCTGACAGGTTCGCCACGCGGTGAGGACACCTGGGCGAAAGTGAAGCGCGAGGTCTCCAATCTGTTTATCGTTCGCCACGAATCCGACGTCGTGACCCGTCCCGAAGACCGCGTGCAGCGCGCCAAGCTGATGCTGGCCTCGGGCAAAATCACCGAAGCGATTGCGGAGGTCGAGCTGCTGCCGGGCGCATCGGGGGCGCAGGAGTGGATTGCCTCGGCGCGGCGCTATGACCAGTTGCAGCGGGCGCTCGATCTGCTCGAAACCACCGCCATGCTCGATCCGCGGCGGCTGAAGGATGACCGGGGAGCCACCGTCGAACAGCCCAGCCCGCTTAACGAGCCGGCGGCGGGATCGACATCCATCCCCGCGATCTGACCCGCGCTAACCCCTTAACAGCGCCGGCACTTTTCCCGACACCCCGCGCGCCTCGTCCATGAAGAAGCGCTTGAGCGCGGGCAGGCGCTGCACCGCGCCCATGCCGAGGCGGCGGATGGCCGAGGGCAGACGGCCGGGGATGCCGAACAGCCGGGTGATGCTGTCGGTCGCCGCCATGACGCTGAAGGCATCGAGGCTGCGCCAGCGCTCGTAACGGGCGAGCAATTGCGCGTCCCCCGGCTCCAGGCCAAGCCGCATGCCTTCGCTCAGCACTTCGACCAGCGCGCCGGCATCGCGCAGGCCCAGGTTCAGGCCCTGCCCGGCAATCGGATGCATGCCGTGCGCGGCATCGCCGACCAGCGCCAGCCGATCATCGACGAAGCGGCGCGAGTGGTGAAAATTGAGCGGGAACGACTGGCGCGGCGCGGCGAGTTCCACAGTGCCGAGAATATCCCGCACCCGCGCCTGCACTTCGGCCAGGAAAGCGCGATCCGACAGCCCGGTCCATCCCGCCGCGTCCTTCTCTGCCACGGTCCACACCAGCGCCGAGCGATGCCGCCCGTCCGGCATATCGAGCAGCGGCAGCAGCGCGAACGGCCCGGCGGGGAAAAATATCTCCCAGGCGACGTTGTCATGCGGCTTTTCGTGAAACAGCGCAGTCACTTGTGCGCGGTGGCGATAGTCCCACTTCGCCAGCGAGAACCCGGCCTCGTCGCGGCTAGGCGACTGTCGGCCTTCGGCAGCGACCATCAGGCTGGCGGCGAGCCTGCGCCCGTCGTGCAGCGTCACCGCAGCGCCATGCGGCCCGCGCTCGCGTTCCGCCACCTCGGCCCCGGTGTGCCAGGCGATGGCCGGCTCCGCCCGCGCCGCCTCGAACAGAGCGAGCCGCAAGTCGCGGTTGGCGAACATGCGGCCGAGCGAGCCCTCCCCGGGCTCGGGCCTGAAATCGATGCGGCCCGGCTTCATCCCGTCGGTGACGGCGATCGCGTCGATTGGACAGCCCAGCGGTTCGAGCCGCTGCGCCAAACCGATATTGGCGAACAGGTTCCAGCTCGCCGTCGAGATCGCCGAGGCGCGGCCGTCGAGACCTTCGGCGGTCAGTTCTTCCGGCGTCGCCCGGTCAATGACATGGCTGGTTATGCCCGACCTGGCCGCAGCCAGCGCCAGCGTCATGCCAACGAGGCCGCCGCCAAGGATAACGATGTCGCGGCTTTGGGTCACTCGCCGCCCCCGCAGGTGTTCCCCGGCCCGCCGTCGAGGTCCAGGCACCGCCCGTCGAATGTCCCGTCCGGCACATCCAGCCCGATCACCGCCGCCAGGGTGGGCGCAATGTCGACAGTCTCGACCGGCGCTGGCTGTTCGAAGCCGTTGATGCCCTTGCGCCAGAACAGGATCGGCACGCGCCGGTCATAATCCCAGGCGCTGCCATGTGTCGTGGCGGCATAGCCGCTCGGATCGGGAATCGGCACGACCGCACGGTCGAGCAGCACCACGACATCGCCCGAGCGTTCCGCATCGAACGAGGCGCGGGCGCGGTCCTTCAGGCTCCAGTCCTGCGGCGAGGTGGAGGGCAAAGGCGTTTCGGCAAGCTCGCGGGCGGTGAACACCGCGGCAACCTGGGGATGCGCCTTGAGCAGGGCAACCAGCGCCGAAGACGCCCGCGCCTTCTCGCCAGGGTTCAGCGAGGCCGAGAAATACATATCGCCGAACGGACCGTCGCCAAAGAGCAGGGGACCGGATGCGGCCTTGATCCCCGTCTTGGCCGCCACCACCCTGCCCAGCTCGCCCGGCAACAGCGCTGGATCGACGCGGATGGCGCGGGGATAGGCCTGCAGCTGCAAACCCTCCGGCGCATCGATGCCGCCATGGTCGGCGGAAAGCGCAACGACATAAGCGATCTTGCGCGAATCGAGGTAGGCCAGCAGGCGGCCGATGGCGCGGTCGGTCTCGGCCAGCTGGAGGCACATCTCCAGCCCCTCGGTGCCGAAAGTGTGGCCGACAAAGTCGGTGGCGGAAAGGCTGACCGAAAGCACGTCGGTTGCCGGACCCTTGCCCAGCGACAGCTCGCCGGTCAGCCTGATCGCGAGATCGACGGTTGCCGCGTCGATCCGCGGCGAAGTGCGGAACGCCCCGGCATTGCCTTGCGCGAGCGCGAAGCGTCCGCCGCCCAGCACCGCCTTGCCCAGTTGCAGCGATCGCACCCGCGCCCGGCACCAGGCGGGCACGGCCAATGCCGGCGCGCCCCTGGCGACCAGCGCCGCCGAGGCCTTGTTCACCGCCAGCGCCGAGGGCGAGAGCGCCTGGCCGGCGAAACTGGTGAAGCCGCTGCCTTTCCACCAATAGGCCGCGTCGATCGCGTGCCCGCCCATCATGATCGCCGAGCGGTCCTTGGCCGAGACCGCGACATTGCGGCTGGCCGGATTGGCCTCCTTGAGCCGGTCGCCCAGGGTCGGCACTTTCAGATGCGCAGCGGAGACCACCGGATTGCCGGGCGTGCTGGCCGGATCGGTCTCGTCCTCGGCGCAATAGACGGCCTTGTCGGCACGGGCGATGCCGGGCTGGAACCAGGTGTTGGCGATAATGCCGGTGCGGGCGGGCCGCGCGCCGGTGAGGAGTGTCGAATGGCCGGGGCAGGTCTCGGTCGCGGCGTGCGACTGGAAGCCCGAAGCGAACACCGCGCCTTGCTGGAGTCGCGCCAGACCGCCGGTGAAATGGCGGCGGTATTGGGCGAAGAGATCGGCGGAAAGCTGGTCGACCGAAATCGCCACGACCAGCCGGGGTTGCGGCGGAGGAGCAGCGGCTTCGGCACGGGCCGGTTCTGCCCGGGCGCACCCCAGCGATCCGAACGCGGCGGCTATAGCGAGGGTCTGAGCGATGCGGCGCATGGGCCTTCCTTGAATTGTTGCCACTTTGGCGTCAAAGCTCCGATGGCTGGCTTGCGGCCGATGTGCAAGCATAGCCCAACCGGAGTCTCCCGCCAATGCGCGGCTATCGTCTGCTCGTTGCAATGGTGTGGCAGTTGCTGGCCTTGATGCTGGCCTCGCCTGCGCTTGCCGCGCCGACCCATATTGCTGCCGACCTGGTCGCCGAATCGCCAGTCATCCCCGGGCAAACAGTGATGATTGCGCTGCGCATGAAGCCGGAGCCGGGCTGGCACGGCTATTGGTCGAATCCGGGCGATGCCGGCTTCGGCATGTCGCTGAAATGGCGCTTGCCGAAGGGGACCACAGCGGGAGAGCTACAATATCCGGTACCGCAGACCCTGACCATCGCCGGGCTGATGAACCACGTCTACGAGAGCGAATATGCCGTGCTGGTGCCGCTCACCGTCGCGCGGGATGCCCGGCCGGGAACCCAGATGGCGATTTCGGTCGAGGCGGACTGGCTGGCCTGCACCGACAAGGTTTGCGTGCCCGAACGCGCGGTGCTGGAAACCCGGATCGATATCGCGCCGCCCGGCATCAGCTTCGATCCCAGCCCGCTGTTCGACCAGTGGCGCATGCGCCTGCCCGCACCGCTGGGCGCGAAGGTGCGATTCGAAGTGGCGGGCGACCGGCTGCGCATCGCCATTCCGCTGCCCGCCAGTGTCGCGGTGCACGATCCGCATCTGTTCATCGCCGAAGACAAATTGATCGACTATGCCGGCGTGCAGACATTCGGCCGGATCGGGGATTTGCTGGTCGCCGACCTGCCACGCGCGCGAATCGGCGCGCTTTCGCCCGCAAGCGTGAGCGGCGTGCTCAGGCTGGACCGTGCGGGCGAGAGCGCCGGAAATGATGGAGGCCTGGGCTTTGCCGCCACGCCCGGCACGGTGCCGCAGGTCCCGGTCAAGGGCCTGCTATCGCCATCGACACGGCCATCGGCGGGAGTGCCAGGCCTGCCCCTGCTGCTGCTCGGCGCGCTGCTGGGCGGTTTGCTGCTCAACGTCATGCCCTGCGTCTTCCCGATCCTCAGCCTCAAGGCGCTGAGCCTCGCGCGCGCCGGTGAGAGCGCAGCCGGGGCCCGGGCCGAGGGGCTGGCCTATACCGCAGGAGTCGTGCTGGCCTGCATGGGTCTTGGCGCACTGCTGCTGGCCCTGCGCGCCGGGGGCAGCGAGATCGGCTGGGCGTTCCAGTTGCAGGAGCCGGGAGTGGTGGCGGCGCTCCTGCTGCTGGCAGCAGCGATCACCGCCAATCTGCTGGGGTTCTACGAATTTGCGGTGCCGGGTTTCGCCAGCGCGGGCGCGCCGCGGAACGCCTTTGCCACCGGGCTGCTCGCCGCCTTTGCCGCCACGCCCTGCACCGGACCGTTCATGGCCGCGGCGATGGGCGCGGCGCTGCTGCTGCCGGTGGCGCAGGCGCTGGCGTTGTTCGCGGCGCTGGGGCTGGGCATTGCCCTGCCGTTCCTCGCCGTCGCCTGGATTCCCGCGCTGCGCCGCCGCTTGCCGAAGCCGGGGGCGTGGATGACGGCCTTCCGCCGCTGGATGGCGCTGCCGATGGGGCTGACCGCGCTGGCGCTGGTCTGGCTGGCGAGCCGGCTGGGCGGATCGATGTTCGCGCTGGCCTGCGCCGCGCTGGCCATGGCGCTGATCTTGCTGCTGGGTCTTGCAGGGCGTCTGCAACGGGCGGGGAAGCCGGCCACGACGCCGGTTCTGCTGGGGCTGGCGGTGCTGCTGGCGACGGCGGGGCTCGGCCTGCCGCTGGCGGTACAGCGCCCCGATGCTGCCGCCCAGGGCATTCTCCCCGCGCAACCATTCAGCGAGGCGGCGCTGGCCAAGGCGCGCGCCTCGGGCAAGCCGGTGTTCGCCTGGTTCACCGCAGACTGGTGCCTGACCTGCAAGGTCAACGAACAGGTCGCGATCGAGCGAGAAACAACACGCGATGCCTTTGCCCGCGCCGGGGTGATCGTGCTGCGCGGCGACTGGACCCGGCGCGATCCGGCGATAACCCGCTTTCTGACAGCGCAAGGCGCGGCAGGCGTACCGCTCTATCTATGGTATCCGGCAGGCGGCGGGGACGCTCGGCAATTGCCGCAAGTGTTGAGGCCAGGGACTCTGGCCGAATTGGCCGGGCGGTAGGAAACTTTCATCAAGTCGATTTGATTACAATCAAGGTTCCGGCCCGAAGCCCTGCCAAAAGAGGGCTTCTCCCCACCTTGAGCGGCGGGCCATCCGGCTTCGCCGCTCTTTTTTCTGGGCCGCTCAAAGGATTTCCGCCACTTCAGCCAGCGCCGCGCGCAGCCGCTCCAGCGCTTGCGCTTTCAGCTGATGCACCCGGGGAATGCTGACCGCCAGCACCTCGGCGATTTCCGACAGATTCAGTTCCTCGACGAAATAGAGCTGCACCACCAGTTGCAACCGCTCGGGCAGCGCGGCGACGGCCCCGGCAACACTGGCCCGCAGTTCCTCGTCCGCCAGCAGATCGAAGCTGCCGGGCCGCTCGTCGGCATAGGCCATGTCGCTGTCGGTATAGGCCTCGTCGAGCGAATCGAAGCGCAGCGGTTCGCTGGAGCCGCGCAGGGCGGCCAGCTCCGCCGCGCCGATGCCCAGGGCCTGCGCCAGCTCGCCCGCATCGGGATCGCGGCCCAATTGCCCGCGCAGTTCGGTCTCCTTCCCGCGCAGATTGCGCCGCCGCTCGGTCGCACCGCGCGACAGCGGCACGGTGCGCCGGATCAGATCGACCATCGCCCCCCTCACCCGCATCTTGGCATAGGCGGCAAAGCCGTCCTCGGTCGGCCCGGCATGTCTCTGCGCGCATTCGGTGAGCGCGACGAGGCCGGACTGGACGAGGTCCTCCAGCTCGATGCCCGCCCGTCCGCTGCCGTGGACGTGCCAGGCGAGGCGGCGGACCATCGGCAGGAAGCGGCGGACCCGGTCGGCGATATCGCCGCAGTAAGCGCTGGCAGCGGAAAAGGTCCTGTGGTCGTGTTTCATGCGGCGGCTCTTTCGGGAATGGCGCTGGCGGGAATGGTGCTGGCGAGCGGTTCGGAAGGCGGCAGCAGATTGCCGGGCTGAATTTCACCGCCGATCACGTCGATCACCTCGATCGGCTGGGCCGGCGGCAGTTCGGAGATGGAGAGCACCAGGCACGACGGCGCGCGCAGCTTCAGCAGCGCGGCCAATGCCCGCCGCGCGCGCGGCTGGACGATCAGGGCCACGGGCTGCGCATTGGCTCCGCGCCCCGCGATCAGCGCGGCAACGCGCTCGCCGATGGTGCGCGCGAGGTCCGGCTCGATCACCGGCTGGCCGGTGGCCGGATCGTGCAGACCCTGGACGATCATGCTTTCCAGTGCGGCGTCCAGCGTCGCCACCGGCAGGCGCTCATGGGGTGCGCAGATCCGCCCGACGATCAGCGCGCCGAGATCGGTGCGCAGCAAATCGACCACCCGCTCGTGCTCGAGCGTCTGCTGGACTGCCTGGCCGAGGCTGGCAAAGATCGGCAGCGGATGGCCGATCGGCACGCCGTCGTCGAGCAAGGCGCGCAGCAGCCGGGTGATCGCGGCAAGCGACAGCGGCTGGGGATAGATGGTCTCGATCAGACCGGAAGAATGTTCCTTCACAGCATCGAGCAACGCACGGACCTCGTCGGGTCCGAGCAGCACCTGCGGGCGTTCGGATAACAGCTGGTTCAGATGCGTGGCGATCACCGTGCTGGCATCGACGGTCAGGAACCCCTCTGCCACCGCCTGGTCGCGCGCGGCGGGATCGATCCACAGCGCCGGGCAGCCGAAACTGGGATCGCGGGTTTCCTCGCCCTTTAGGCTGTTATGCTCGCGCGCATCCCCCGCATCGATGGCAAGGATGCGGTCGGCGCGGATGCCCGCCCCGCCGAGCGGCACGCCGCCCAGCATGATGCGGTAGTCGCCCGGCGCGAGATCGAAAGCATCGCGCACGCGGAACTGCGGCACCACGAACCCGAAGCTCTGCGACAGTTGCTTGCGCACCCCGGTGATCCGCGCCACCAGCGGCGAACCGCGCCGGTCGTCGACCAGATGGACCAGGCCATAGCCCAGCTCGATGGTGACCAGGGTGTGGTCGGAGACATCCTCCAGCGCGATCCTAGCGGGATCGATTGGCTCCTCCGCTGCCATAGGCTCGGGCAGCGCCTGGCGCAGGCGCAGCTTGCGCCACAGGGCGAAAGTGAGCGCAGAGGCAGGCAGGAATATCGTTTGCGGCATGGCCGGGATCAGGCCGATCGCGCCGAGGATCGCGGCCACCGGCAACCAGGTGCGCGGATCGGCGAACTGTCCGCCGATCTGCCCGGCAAGGTCGCGGCTGTCCGAAACCCGGGTGACGATCACCGCCGCAGCAATCGACAGCAGCAGCGAAGGCACTTGCGCCACCAGCGCGTCGCCGACCGCCAGCGTGACATAACGCTGTGCCGCCTCGCCCGCCGAAAGCCCGTGGCTCAGCATGCCGAGGCAGAACCCGGCCACGATGTTTACGCCCAGGATCAGCAGCGCGGCGACCGCGTCGCCCTTCACGAATTTGGACGAGCCATCCATCGCGCCATAGAAATCGGCCTCGGTCGCCACTTCCTTGCGCCGCGCCTTGGCCTCGTCCGCCGTCATCAGCCCGGCAGCGAGATCGGCGTCGATCGCCATCTGCTTGCCGGGCAAGGCATCGAGGGTGAAGCGCGCCGAGACTTCCGACACCCGGCCCGCGCCCTTGGTCACCACCACCAGGTTGATGATCATCAGGATCATGAAGACGAACAGGCCGACGGCGAAATTGCCGCCGATCAGGAAGGCACCGAAGGCTTCGATCACCTGGCCCGCCGCAGACTCGCCCTCATGCCCGTGGACCAGCACGACGCGGGTCGAGGCGACGTTGAGCGCGAGGCGCAGAAGGGTGGCGAACAGCAGCACAGAAGGGAAGGCGGAAAAATCGAGCGGCTTGGCCGCGTTCATCGCCGCCATCAGAATCGCCACCGACAGAGCAATGTTGAGCACGAAGAACACATCGAGCAGCACGGCAGGCACCGGCACGATCATCAGCACAATCAGGATCAGGATACCGGCGGGCAGCGCCAGCCCGGTCAGACCGGACAGGCGGTCGAGCAACCGGCTCACAAGCCGAGAACTCCTGAGGTTGCCATAGGCGGCGCGGACGAAGCCCGGCGCGCTGGCGTGGCCTTCGGGACTGGAGAGGCCGAATGTATCGCGCAGGGTGTCGGCCATGGATGAGCGCTGCGGTTGGTCACGACCTGGAAGCCCCTCCCATTCAGGGGAGGGGTTGGGGTGGGGGGTGTCCGCCAGATGCAACGTCGCGCGTGGGGACAGCCCCCACCCCTCGATCCCCTCTCCCGAGGGGGAGGGGAGGAAGGAAGAACTGTCCCCCATCGCCCCGGCGACCTTGCCGCGCAGCACATCCATCACTCCCGCGACCGATCGCGGTGCGCCGCTGCGTTCGTAGAATATGCCGCGGTTGGCCGCCGCCGGCTTGGGCAGCAGCGCCGCCGCGCTTTGTCCCGGATCGGACTGCAAGGCAGTCAGGAACCGTGTGGCCCCGCCCGCCCCCAGGAAATGCGCAAGATAGAGCTCCGCTGCATCCGGCTCGCGGCCGAGGACCGGCATCAGCGCCTCGCGGTTGTCACCGGCCAGCTCCGCAGCCATCGCCGCCGAAACGTCCGGATCGAAGCGCAGCGCCAACACCTGCGCGCGCAGCGCCGGATCGCGCATCTGACCGCCCTGGATCGCAGTCTCGGCCCAGCCCAGGCCATGGCCGGAGCCGTGCTTTCCCAGCGTTTCGAGCCAGGTGCCCTTGGTGAACTGGTAGAGCCCGGCGGCGCTGGACGTTCCCGCGCGCGCCATTGGATCGAGGCTGGATTCGATCCGCGCCTGGGCCAGCAGATAGTCGAAATCGACGCCGGTGCGCTGCGCCGCGCGCGATATGGCGGCGCGGACCGGCGTGGCCGCAATGGGTGACACTTCGCTCAAGCTTGGCTCCCGGTGAACATTCAACCGGAAGCTGTTTCAGCAAGAGGTGTGCCAGATTGTCGATGAGATCGAAGGACCATCTCCCCTCCCGCTTGCGGGAGGGGCCGGGGGGGTGGGTGAGTCGGGGAGAACGCCAAAGCCTGTAAGGCCCACCCCTAACCCCTCCCGCAAGCGGGAGGGGGATTCAGCCGCGCACCGCTGCAAGGCTGTAACCCGGAGCGCGGTAGAGCGCGGGCGAACCGGTCAGAACATCGAGCCGGGCCGCGACATTGGCGGCGATCAGGTTGCGGATCTGGCGGTTTACCTCGTTGAGCCGCCGCGCCGCATCGAGCATTCCGCGGCACTCCTCGTCGAGTTCGAGCGGGGCGGACATATCCAGCGTGCCGCACAGGGCTGTCTTGTCGTAGGCCGCGCCGGCAATCGCCTCGAGGTCGAGCCCGGCAAGCGCCTGCCGTTCGGCCTGCAGCACGGCAAGCATCTGCCCTAAAGTCTCGCGCAAGTCGGTCATTTGGGGCTCCTCAGCAGCAGGCCGGCGGCAATGATCGCATCGGCGACCTTCGCCGGAACCAGCGGATATGTGCCATCTTCGACCGCCTTGCGGATGACTTGCACCCGTTCGGCATCGACCGGCGCGGGGCCAGGATCGAGCATGTCGCTGCCGATCTGCACGGTGGCCGACGGGCTGTTCGCTGCATTTTCCGCGCGTCCGCCGCCGCCCTGGGCGGTACGGACTGTATTGGATTTGACTGCGCCGACAGGGAGCGCAGATCCGAGTTCGATCGGTGGCATGATGCCGCTCCTGAATTGCTTCTGAAACGCAGAACGGCAGCGGTAGGAAACTGTTAAGGGGTGGAACGGCGATAATTTGCCGTCAGTGCGGCAATCGTAGTCAGGGCAGATCGATGCCGACCAGCCCGGCACGGATGATCCGGGCCTGCATCGGGCCGCCTGGCTTGCCCGCTCCGCCCGCCGGGCGCACCCGCACCCAGGCGCCGATCGGGCCGGATTCAAGCGCCTCGCCGGGTTGATTGACGCTGAAGCCGTCGCCCGAAACGGCAATCGTCACCGCGTCGCCGCGATTGACCGCCGGCATGGCCGCGAAAGGCTGAGCGGCGGCCCTGACCGGCACGAACAGCCGCCAACCGCCCTCATCGGGACATTGGACCACGACGGATTCACGCCGTTCGCCCCGCCAAGTCACGGCCAGCGGCCAGTGGCATGGCCGCAGCCGGAGCCGCCGGTCGAGCGGCATGGCAGCGCCCCCCTGAGCCCCGCCTGCCGCGCCAGTGAAGGCCGCCACTTGCCGGTCGATGGCGTCGAGATCGGCGAAGGCAGCCGAGGCGGCGAGGATCAGGGCGAGGCTCATGGCATTTACTCCGGGATTGTTTTGTTCCCCGGCGGTGACAGCAAGCCCCGTGCCAGAGCCAGGTCGGGCGCATCATAGGCCAGCGCCGCCGTCACACCGCCCGGTCCCGGCTCGACCACCAGCCGCGCTCGCACCCCAGCAGCGCCCGCCGCGCGCAAGAGCGCCCCCGCCTGTTCCAGTGCGGCAATTTGTTCGCCCGGCGTGAATTGCGCGACGATGCTGAGCTGCTGGCGGGAATCGGCGGACTGCGCCGCCAGCCACTCGCCGAGCGGCGGCGCGCCCGCCCCGGCGCGAAAGACCGCGAGCGGTGCGGACCGGACCGACGGTTCGAGTGCCGCCTTCCGCGTGCCCTCACCGGCCTGCGACAATGCCCCGGCGGTCACCATGAACAGGATGATCGACAGATCGGCGAGCAGGGTCTGCCAGCCGCTCCCCGCACGCGTCTTCACGCGGCGTGGTCCTGCGCGGAGGAATTGCGGCGCGGGATGGAATGCGCGACCTGTTTCGCCAGCCAGTCGACGATGGCCTGGCGCTCGCTTTCCTCGCGCATGGCCGCCCGCTCGATCGCCCGGGCCAGCGGGGCGAGCACGAGATTGGCTAGAAGCAGCCCATAGAGCGTTGTCAGCACCGCCATGCCGATGGCGCCTGCATAGGCCCCCCTGGCAATTCCGTCCGCCGGGAGCTGGCTGAGCGAGATCAGCGTACCGGCAAGGCCGAACACCGGAGCCAGCTCGGAAGCCTGTGCGAATGTCGAGGCCGCGTGATCGCTCGCCTCGACGCGGCGGGCCTTGTGGCTCTCGTGCGCGGCGAGCAGCGCGGCGACCGATCGCCGACCGATCAAGGCATCGGTCGCCTCGTCGAATTCGCTGTCGCCGAAATGGTGCGGCTGGGCGCGCAGCAATCCATCCTGCTGGATTTCGCGCACCTGTATGGCAAGTTCCGCCTTGGCGCGTTCGGCATCGAAGTGCTTGCGGCCTGGCTGGGCGAGCGCGGCGGCGGCGAGACGGCAGTTGCCCGAACCGCAGCGCAGCAGGGTCGCCAGGAGCGTGCCGCCGATGACGATGGCGGCGGATGTCGGGTCGAACAGGGCGGCGGGGTTCATCGGGCAGGCTCCATCGTGCCAGCTGAGAACGGCAACCGGCGCGGCAATTCAGGGGTCCGGCGACAAATTTTTGCCGCCACCCGGCAAGCGCTTGCCGCCACCGTGCCGCAATGCCGCAGGGGAAGCCCTCGCAATTCCGCCATTCCCGCAACTGGCACGGTGCTTGCTGAACAGGGCCCGTCACACCGATGGAGGCAATCATGCCGGGCAACTTGTTCGGAATTCACGGGGTAGCCCTCGAACTGCGCTCGCAGCGCATGGGGCTGCTGGCGTCCAACATCGCCAATGCCGGAACCCCCGGCTACAAGGCCCGCGACATCGACTTTGCCGCTGCGCTGAAAGCCAGCGCGGGAGGCAAGGGTGCTGGCCAGGCAGGCGAGGCGGCGACGCTTTACCGGGTGCCGGTGATGCCCTCGCTGGACGGCAACACCGTCGAGATCGCCACCGAACAGCTTGCCTTCGGCGAAAACGCGGTCGGCTATTCGGCGACACTTTCGTTCATTCGCGGGCGGGTCGATACCCTGACCCGCGCCTTGAAGGGCGACTGACCATGGCCGGACCCCAAAGCCTGTTCGATCTCGCCCGCGGCGCCATGTCGGCCCAGCTGGTGCGGATGAACGCGGCGGCTTCCAACCTCGCCAATGCAGGCACTGTCTCCGGCACTGCCGATGGCGTCTACCGCCCGATCCGCGCAGTGTTTTCCGAAGAGCTAAACCAGGCTTCAGGTTTGGCCAGCGTCCGCGTTTCCGCGATGGTCCGCGACCAGGCCCCGCCGGTCAAGCAACACAGTCCCGATCATCCGCTGGCAGATGCCGAGGGCAATATCTGGACCACTCCGGTCGACGAGAGCGCCGAGACGGTCGAGATGCTCGAAGCCTCGCGCCAGTACCAGAACATGATCGAGGCGCTCTCCACCGCCAAGCAATTGATGCTCGACACCATGAGGATGAAGTGATGATCAATTCGATTTCCGGCAGCAATGCCAGCCTGCTCGCCCCGGGCGAGAAGACCGGCTTTTCCGCTCTCGGCCAGCGCGATTTCATCAAGCTGATGACCACCCAGCTGCAGCAGCAGGATCCGTTCGAGCCGCTCGATAACAAGGAGATGCTGGCGCAGATGGCCCAGTTCTCATCGCTCGCCGGGATCAACGACGTCAACCAGACGCTCAAGACAATCTCGGACAAGCTCGAAGCCGTGCTGGCCGCGCAGGCCGCCGCAAAGACTTCCACCTAGTTCGTACAAAGGAACCAAACCATGTCCTTCTACACTTCGCTCAACGGGCTCAAGAACGCCCAGACCGACCTCGGCGTTATCGCCCACAACATCGCCAATGTGGAGACCACCGGCTTCAAGAAGAGCCGCGCGGAATTCTCCGATATTGTAGCGGGGTCCGCCTTCACCAATCCCAAACTGATCCAGGGCATCGGCGCGACAGTCGAGGCGATCAGCCAGAACTTCGCGCTCGGCCCGATCGAGCAGACCGGCTCGGCGCTCGATCTTGCGATCAACGGCGATGGCTTCTTCACCACCAAAGCAGGCGTCACCGGCCAGACCTATTTCACCCGCAACGGCAGCTTCGTGATGGACGAGCTGGGTTACATCCATGACGGCGAGAACAATCGCCTGCAGGTGTTCCCGGTTGACGCCACCGGCACTGCCACCTCGACCACGCCGCAGGACGTGCAGGTTCCCGCCACCAACGGCACCGGCTCGAATTTCGCCGGTGTGACCGTGCGCGACGACGGCAACATCGTCGCCACTTTCGCTGACGGCACCAACTTGTTCGTCGGCAAGGTCGCGCTGGCCGCCTTCATCGCGCCGACCGGCCTGCGCCAGACCGGCTCGTCGAACTGGCAGGCCAACGGGCTTTCGGGCGCGGCGACCTACGGCGAGCCCGGCACTGGCCAATACGGCAAGCTGCTCTCCGGCGCGCTCGAACGCTCGAACGTCGATATCGCCGAAGAGCTGGTCGGGCTGATCACCGCCCAGCGCAATTTCCAGGCCAACGCCAAGGCGATCGATACCGCCACCCAGATCTCGCAGACGATCATCAATCTGAGGACGTAATGGACCGCCTGATCTACACCGCCGTCTCCGGCATGAACGCCTCGATGATGCGCCAGCGCATGATCGCCAGCAACATGGCCAACGCCCAGACCATCGGGTTCCGCGCCGAGACCATGCAGTTCACCCCGATGACTCTTGAGGGCACCAGCCTCGAAGCCCGCTCGATGAGCTATGGCGAGGTGAAAGGCGCGCTGATGAAAGCGGGGTCACTCACCCAGACCGGACGAGATCTCGATCTCGCCATGGCCGGCGACGCGCTGCTGACAGTGCAGGCGCCCGATGGCGGCGAAGGTTATACCCGGCGCGGCGACCTGTCGGTTTCCGCAACCGGCCTCGTCCAGAATGGCGAGGGGCTGGCAGTGATCGGCGAGAACGGGCCAGTGACTGTACCTCCCGGCAGCCGCGTCTCCATCGCGCCCGACGGATCGGTGATGGTCTCAAACCCCGGCACTCCCGATCAACCGCCGGTCAAGCTTGAGCGGTTGAAGCTCGCCAACTGGCGCGGCAGCGATATCCAGAAGGATCTGACCGGCCTGTTTCGCGTGCCCGCCGGAAACGGAAGCTTCGGGGTTTTGCCCAACGACGAGGACGCGCGGGTCATGCCCGGCGCGCTCGAACAGTCGAATGTCGATCCCAGCCAGGTCCTGATCGAAATGGTCGAGGCCCAGCGGCTGTTCGACATGCGCACCAAACTCGTCGCCACCGCCAAGGAGCTCGACGAGGGCGGCGCGGCGCTGATGCGCATCAGCTGAAGGAGAACCAGAAATGCCCACTTCCGCCCTTCACGTCGCCCGTACGGGCCTTGAGGCCCAGGACGCGCGGATGCGCGTCATCGCCAACAATCTTGCCAATGTCGGCACCACCGGCTTCAAGCGCGATCGCGCCAATTTCGCCACGCTCGCCTATCAGGACGCGCGGGTAGCCGGTCAGCAGTCGTCTAACGAGACCGCCTATGCCAACGGGCTCAACCTGGGCACCGGGGTCAGTATCCAATCGACCACCCGGATCGCCAGCCAGGGCTCGCTCAGCACTACCGGCAACCCGCTCGACCTGGCGCTAGACGGCGACGGCTATTTTCAGGTGCAACTGCCCGGCGGCCAGCTCGGCTATACCCGGGCTGGCAATTTCTCCCGCTCGGCCGACGGCCAGCTGGTGACTTCGCAGGGCTATGCGGTGCTGCCGGCGATTGCGGTGCCCGAAGGCACCACTTCGCTGACCGTCGCTGCCGATGGCACGGTGTCAGCCAGTGTCGCGGGGGCCACCGACGCCCAGCAGCTCGGCCAGATCACTGTCGCCAGCTTCGCCAATCCGGCGGGCTTGCAAGCCACCGGTGACAACTTCCTGATGGAGACCGGCGCCAGCGGCCCGGCGCAGATCGGCAATGCCGGCGAAGGCGGGCGGGGCAATATCCGGCAGGGGATGCTGGAAAGCTCCAACGTCAATGTCGTCGAGGAACTGGTCGACATGATCGAATGCCAGCGCGCCTACGAGATCAATTCGAAGATGATCTCGGCGGTCGACGAGATGCTCCAGAACGCGAACCAGACGCTGTGACAGTCATGATCCACACCACCCCCTTCGTCATTGCGAGCGCAGCGAAGCAATCAAGAGCCGCGCGCGCCGCCCTGGATTGCTTCGCTGCGCTCGCAATGACGAGTACTGGTTTAGCGCACTTATCAACCCCCGCCCTCGCCAAGCCTCGCCCTCCGGCAGGTTTCGAAGCCGCCCTGCCCGCCCCCGCGCCGATCCCGCGCGCGGCCAGTGGCAGCATTTTCAACGCCTCGGCGGGCTACGCCGCGCTCCACGAAGGGTTGCGCGCGCGCGTCGTCGGCGATCCAGTGACGATCGAGCTGATCGAGAGCACCACCACGTCGAAGTCCGCCGGGTCGAAAACCCAGCGCAGCGGCGGCGGCTCGATCCTCCCGCCTGCGGCCTTCCCCTTTTCCTGGCTCAACCCGGAAAGCCTTAAAGCTTCGAGCCAGGGGTCGTTCAACGGTCAGGGAAACGCGACACAGACGAGCACGTTCTCGTCCGAGCTTTCCGTGACGATTGCCGAAGTGCGGGCCAATGGCACCGCGCTGCTACGCGGGGAAAAGCGCATGATGCTGAGCCAGGGTCAGGAATGGGTGCAGTTCTCCGGCATCGTGCGGCTCGCCGACATCGATCAGGACAACCGCATCGCCTCCACCCGGGTGGCCGACGCGCGGTTCGAATATTCGGGCAACGGCGCAATCCAGCGCGCCGGACGCGAAGGCTGGCTGAGCAAGTTCTTCAACATGATCAGTCCGTTCTGAGGGGAGCATGATGCTGCGTTTTCTCATCCTGCTCATCGCCGCGCTAACCGCGCTCCCCGTCCACGCCGAGCGCGTGCGCGATCTTGGCGCGTTCCAGGGCGTGCGCTCAAACCAGCTCACCGGCTACGGCGTGGTCGTCGGCCTGCCGGGCACCGGCGACGACAACCTCGAATACCTCACCCAGGCCATGCGCGGAGTATCCGGCCGCATGGGCGTGGCACTGCCACCAGGCGTTTCGCCCGGGCTCAAGAATGCCGCCGCCGTGATGATCACTGCCGACCTGCCGGCCTTCGCCAAGCCCGGCCAGCGCATCGACGTCACCGTTTCGACCATCGGCAAGGCCAAGTCGCTGCGCGGAGGCGCGCTGATCCTGGCCCCGCTGATTGGCGCCGACGGGCAGATCTATGCGATGGCACAGGGCAATCTTGCGGTCGGCGGCCTCGGCATTTCCGCCAAGGACGGCTCGCAGCTGACGGTCAACGTCCCCACAGTGGGCCGCATCGCCGAGGGCGCCAGCGTCGAGCGCGCGGTCGCCACCGGTTTCGAGAGCGGCGAGGTGCTGCGTTTCAACCTGTTCAGCGCCGATTTCCTCACTGCCGCGCGGGTGCGCGATGCGATCAACCGGCGCATGCCGGGCGTCGCCTCGGTCGAGGACGGGGTGACCATTGCGCTGCGCCTACCCCCCGGCGCCGACACCCGCGCCAGCCTGATGGCAGGGATCGAGATGATCGACGTAACCCCGGCGGAAACCCCGGCCCGAGTCATCGTCAACAGCCGCACTGGCACGGTGGTGATCAACAGCGCGGTGCGCCTGTCGCCCGCCGCGATCAGCCACGGCAAACTGACCGTGCGGATCGACGAGAAACCAACGATCAGCCAGCCCGCGCCATTCAGCCGGGGTCAGACCGCGCAGCAGGAAAGCAGCACGATTTCAACCGACGAGCAGGGCGACCATGTCGCGCTGTTTCGCGGCGGGGCCTCGCTGACAAAAATTGTCGATGCGCTCAATCTGCTCGGCGTCAGCCCGTCCGATCTTGTCGCCATCCTGGAGGCATTGAAGCAGGCGGGCGCGCTCAAGGCGGAGATGGTGGTGATATGAACCCGGTCCTCAACCCCGTCTCCTCCGCCTCCCTGCCGGTGCCGGTTCCCGAACGCGAGAAGCTGGCCGAAGTCTCGAAGCAGTTCGAGGCGATTTTCGTGCGCCAGATGCTGGCCGAGGCGCGCAAGTCGCATTTCGGCGGACAAGACCTGCTCGGCGGACAGGGCATGGATACCTTTCGCCAGATGCAGGACGAACGCTTCGCCGACATCGCGGCGCAGCGCGGCTCGTTCGGGCTGGCGAAAATGATCGAGGCGCAACTGGCGCGGCAGATTGGTGCGGGTGCTTCGACAAGCTCAGCACGAGCGGGGTCTGGTTTGAAATTGCAATATAACCCCGCTCAGCCTGAGCTCGTCGAAGGCCACTCGCCACTGCAGAACCGGGAGACATAGCCCGTGGCCTCCGATCTCCTCTCCATCGCCAGCAGCGGTGCGCGCGCCGCGCGGATCGCGCTCGATGTCACCGCACAGAACATCGCCAACGCCTCGTCCGAAGGCTATGTCCGCCGCAGCGTACAGCTGGAAGAACTGGCCACCACCGGCGGCTTCATGCGTATCGGCGATGTCTCGCTCTCGGGCGTCAGGCTGGGCGGCGTGGTGCGCCATGCCGACATGTTCCGCCAGGCCGAGGTGCGCCGCACCGGCGCCGATGCCGCACGCGGCGAGGCCGAAGTGGCGGGGCTCGAAAATATAGAGAGCGCGGTCGAACAGGCCAATGTCTATCCGGCCATCGTCCAGTTCGAGGCCTCGCTGCAGCAGCTCGCGGGCGACCCGGTCAGCCCGTCGCTGCGGGCGGCGGTTATCGAGGATGCGCGCACCATGACGCGCACTTTCAACATCGCCGCGACCGGTCTCGACGCGGTGGGCACCAGCCTGCGCTTCGAAAGCACCGACGGGGTGGACCAGATCAATCTTTTCGCCGGCGAGCTGGCGCGCGTCAACATGCGCCTGTCGCGCGCGGCGGACGCCAGCAGCGACCGGGCCGCACTGCTCGACCAGCGCGATTCGCTGCTCGAACGGATGAGCCAGTACACCGATGTCGCCACCGCCTTTGCCGCCAACGGGACTGTCGAAGTCCGGCTCGGCGGCGCCTCCGGCCCGCAGCTGGTGAGCGGCGGCACCGCTTCGCCGCTCGCCATGACGACCGCTGCGGACGGCACGATTTCCTTCACGCTGGGCGGCGGCCCGGTAACCCTCAACGCGGGATCGCTGGCTGGCAAAGCGCAGGCGCTGGTCAAGCTGGCGGATGTCCGCACCCGGCTAGATACCGTGGCAACCGGCCTGGCCGCGACGATCAACGCCGCGCAGACCGGCGGCGTCGCGCTCGATGGCAGTGCAGGCCAGCCGCTGCTCACCGGGACCGATGCGGCGAGCATGACCCTGGCGTTCGAGGACGGCGGCCAGATCGCCACCGCTCCGGCAGGCGCGGGAGCCAACAGCCGCGATCCCGCCAATCTCACAGCCATGCGCAGCGCCCTCGCCACCGCCAATCCAGCGGGCGCCATGGACGCGCTGATCTTCGACATTTCCGGAACGGTCGCCGGGCGTTCGATTACCCGCGACGCCCTCGATGCGATCGCCGGCAACGCCCGGATCGCGCTCGAATCGCAGTCCGGAGTCAATCTCGACCACGAGGCGGTCGAGCTGATCCGCTTCCAGCAAGCCTTCCAGGCCTCCGGCAAGGCGATGCAGGTCTCCTCCACCCTGTTCGACACGCTGCTCGCGATAAGGTGACCCAGCCATGACCATCCAGCCCGCCGGCACCAGCGCCTGGTACGACCGCTCGACAAGGGACATCGCGAGCCTGCGCGCCCAGGCCGAGGCGCTGCAACGACAATTGGCCGGCGGCAGCAAGCTGGCGCGCTCGTCCGACAATCCGGTGGCGGCATCGCGGCTGCGCGTGCTGGCGCGGGCGGAGACGCTGAGCCGGGTCGACGCCACCAACGCCAACCGCGCTATCGACGACCTCAAGCTCGCCGACGGCGTGCTCTCGTCCTTCGCCGATACCGTGACTCGCGCCAGGGAGCTGGCGATCCATGCCGGCAGCGAGACCCTCTCGCCCGGCCAGCGCGCCAGTATCGGCACCGAGTTGCTACAGATCCACGGCAATCTCGTATCGCTGGCGAACACCCGCGATTCGGCGGGCAACGCGCTGTTCGGCGGCGAGACGACGGGCAGCGCCTATACGCTCGATGCGGCAGGCAATGCGGTTTACTCCGGCACCGCCAGCGCAGGCGACATGGAGCTGGGCGAAGGCCAGAGCGTCAAGCGCGGTCTCACCGGACCCGAATTCCTCAATTTCAGCGTCAACGGCAGTGCAACCGACTTACTGGCCGTGATCAAGGGCCTGGGCGATGCCTTGCTGGGCGCTGCCGCTGACCCGGCGCAAGTCGCGCGCGACGCGCTGGGCCCGCTCGATACCGCGCTCGACAAGGTCACTGCCGCGCAGACCCAGGCCGGCGCGCGGCTCGCCTGGATCGATCTGGTCGCCGAACGCCGCACCGCCCTGTCCGAAATGCACGCCGGCGAGGAAGCCGAGATCGGCGGAACCGACATGGCCGCAGCCATCGCCGGGCTGCAACAGATCATGCTGGTGCTCGAAGCCAGCCAGACCAGCTTTGCCAGGCTCGCCAATCTCAGCCTGTTCGACGTGCTTGACTGACCGACTCCGCAGCGCTTTCCCGGGAATTTCAATCATGTTTGTCGCTATCGGTGTCGTCATCCTGCTGGTCATGGTGTTCGGCGGTTTCGCCATCACCGGCGGCGCGCTCGGACCGGTGATGCACGCAATTCCGCACGAAATGCTGATCATCGGCGGCGCGGCAGTTGGTGCGACCGTGATCGGCAATTCGATGCACGAGCTGAAGGCAATCGGCAGCGGCTTCGCCAAGGTGTTCAAGGGGCCCAGGCACAGCAAGCAGGATCACATCGACGCGATCATCCTCGTCACCCGGTTGATGAAGCTGCTGCGCAGCGAAGGCCCGGTGGCGATGGAAGGCCATGTCCTGGACCCGGCCAACTCGCCGATCTTCGCCGAGTTTCCCCGCCTGCTCGCCAACAAGCCGCTGATCGCGCTGATCGCCGACACGCTGACGCTGATCGTCGTCTCCTCGGGCTCGCTGGAAGTCCACGCAGTCGAAGAAGTGATGGACAATGCGATGAAATCGCACTTCCACGAAATGCACGAACCGCAACATGCGCTGACCACCCTGGCGGACGGACTGCCGGCACTGGGCATCGTTGCCGCCGTGCTGGGTATCGTCAAGACCATGGGCTCGATCGACCAGCCGCCATCGGTGCTGGGCGGGATGATCGGCTCGGCGCTGGTCGGCACTTTCCTCGGCGTGCTGCTCGCCTATGGCGTGGTCGCGCCGATGGCCGGGCGGCTCAAGCAGATTATCGAGGCCGACGAGCAGATCTTCCACGCGGTGAAGCAGGTGGTGATCGCCTCGCTCCACGGCTGGCCGCAGCCGCTGGTGGTCGAAAGCGCTCGTTCCGGCCTCGGCCATGCCTTCCGCCCGGGCCTCTCCGAACTGCTCGACGCACTGCGGGGCAAGTGAGGTGGCCGCCAAGGCAAACACGCGCGGCAAGAACGAGCCGCCGCCGGTCATCGTCAAGAAGATCACGATTGTCGCCGGGGGGCATCATGGCGGCGCGTGGAAGGTCGCCTATGCCGACTTCGTCACCGCGATGATGGCTTTCTTCCTGCTGCTGTGGCTGCTCGGCGCGACCACCGAAAAGCAGCGCAAGGGGATTGCCGACTATTTCACCCCGACGCTGGTCAAGATGAAGGAAGGCAGCGCCGGCTCCTATGGCCTGCTCGGCGGCTCGTCGCTGACCGATGTCGACAACTACCCGCACCGCGCCGGCCAGACCGGCACCAAGGCGATGACCGTGCCGCGCGACGCGACCGGCGGCCCCAGGGAAGGCAGCGGTCATATCCAGAAGGTACAGCACATGAAGCGGCGGCTTGAGGAAAAGCTGCAGGCGACCGAGCAGCTGAAAAAGCTCGCCCGTCAGGTGCGGCTGCTCGATACGTCCGAAGGCATCCGCATCGATCTGGTCGACGACGCCAATTTCGCCATGTTCCGCCTTGGCACCACAGTGCTGACGCCCGATGCCGCGGCGCTGCTGCGGGTGATCGCCGAGACCGTCGGCCCGGAAGGCGGCGCCTTGTCGATTCGTGGCCACACCGATTCGCTGCCCTGGCGGGTGGGCGAGCCGGCCAACAACTGGTCGCTCTCCGCCGGCCGTGCCGAGGCGACACGCCAGGAATTGCTGCGCCGGACCATTCCCGAAGCGCGCTTCGCCCGCATCGAAGGCGTAGCCGCGCGAGAGCCATTGGTGAGGGACAATCCGGCGGACCCGAGGAACCGGCGGATTTCGATTTTGCTGATGCAGTAGAGGCCAGACTTGCACTGCCGTGCCGCTGCGGGCAGAATTCGGCGAAGTTTGCTTGCGCACCGAAGAGCTGCGGGCATGGGAGAACTAGCATGAAGAATTCGGGACCGATGGAAGACCGGCTGGCGATCCGCGAGCTGTTCGGGCTCTATGGCGATGCCAGTTGCCGGGGCGACGGCGACGCCTGGCTGACGCTGTTCGCCGAGGATTGCGAGTGGAACACGCACATCTTCCAGCGCAGCGGCAAGAAGGACTTGCGCGAACAGTGGGACGCGCTGTGGTCGGCCTTCGACAAGCTCGGATTTCTAAGCGAGATCGGCTGGATCGCGGTCGATGGCGACAAGGCGCGGGCCAGCAGCCAGGCGCGCGAGATCATCCGGCTGAAGGATGGAAACCTGTTCAAGCTGATCGGCCATTATGTGGACGATCTGGTCAAGGTGAACGGCGAGTGGCTGTTCTCCCGCCGCAATTACCAGCCTCTCGTCGTCGAAGAACCGGGGAGCTGAGGCCATGGCATTCACCGGCCCGATCGAAGACCGCATCGCGGTGCGCGAACTGTATGGTTGCTATGCCGATGCGGCCTTCGCCGGCGACGGCAAGGCCTGGCTCGCCTGCTGGGCAAAGAATTGCGTCTGGGATACGCCCGCAGGCTTTGCCGAGGGCCGCGAGGCGTTGACCGCACAGTGGGACGGGCTTTGGTCGCAGATCGAGACCATGGCCTTCTTCGCCGAGATTACCGCGATCGAAGTCAACGGTGCCCGCGCCAGGGGCCGCGCCTATTGCCGCGAGGTTTCGCGCTGGAAGGACGGGAGCATGGTCAAGGTGATCGGCCGCTACGAAGACGACATCGTCCGCGAGGACGGCGCCTGGCGTTTCGCCCGGCGGACCTTCGCCATGCATCTGGTGGAGGAATAGAAGCCGGCTCGCCTTGCCTGCACCTTACGCTCGCCCCGTCTCGCTCGACAGCAGCGAAGGGTCGATACCTTCGGCCCGCCAGCATGCCGCCCAGCGCGCTTCGGCGGGCCGCTCGAACAGGATTTCGGAGCGCCCTTCGGCGGCATGCCAGCCGTGGTGGCGCATTTCGTTGTCGAGCTGGCCCGGGCCCCAGCCGGCATAGCCCAGCGCGATCAGCCAGTGCTTCGGCCCGCGCCCTTCGGCAATCGCGCGCAATATGTCGAGCGAAGCCGAGACCGCACCGAGTGGCGGCACTTCCATCGAATCCTCGCTGCCCCAATCGGGCGAATGCAGCACGAAGCCCCGGCCCGGCTCGACCGGCCCGCCGTGGTGCACCGGGCAATCGGGCGCTACGCCGGGATCGATACCGAGTTCCTCGAGCAAGGCGTGGAACGTCACCCCGGCACGGATATGGCCCGCGCCGATGCCGAATGCGCCGTTAAGGTCATGCACGCACATGGCGATCACCGCGCGGTCGAAACGCGGATCGCCCATTCCCGGCATGGCCAGCAATGTCCGGCCGGATAGATAATGCGCTTCAGTCATGCTCGCGCCGATCCTAGCCCCAGCCCACGCACTAGCCAAGTCTCGGCGCACCGGGGACGGTCAATGCGCCCTGTCTGGACGATTAAGCAACCAATCACCATATTCAGGCATTGACTTGCTCGCCCGCACGGCACTTAGAGATTGGCATATTCTCGCCGCAGCCGACAAAAATGCCGGGCGCGGCGGCCACATCACGGGAGTTGAAACCATGGCAGACCTGAAAATCCGCAGTTTGCAGGACGATCTTTCTTTTGGTGCGCGCGTCGAGGGCGTTACTCTTGAAAACGTTCAGGACGAGGCAGTACGCGCCAAATTGCGCCAGCTGTTCGAGGATCGCGGCATGATCGTGTTCGAGAATATCGAACAGTCGAACAAGATGCATGTCGAACTCAGCAAGGTGTTCGGCCCGCTCAAGGATCATCCGACTTCGACCACGCCGCGTGCGGCCGAGGACGAAGCCGCCGGCGTGATCGACATGCATTATCAGCCGAAGGACGGCGAGGCCGACACGGGTGACGGCATTGTCGAAGTGGGTGGCCATTTGTTGGCGCGTTTTTCCCCCTGGCATTTCGATCATTGTTACAACGACGAGCTGAACTATGCTGGTATTTTGCGCTGCCCGATCAATGCGCCGACCCATGGCCGCACCGGTTTCATGGACGGAATCGAGACTTACCGCCAGTTCCCCAAGGAGCTGCGCGACAGGATCGAAGGCAAGAACATCGTCTACACGCTCGACACCCGGCTTTCGAAGCAGAAGTATGGCGTAAACTTCAAGGCGATCAGCGAAAACAGGGCAACGCCGCAATTGCTCAAGGAAGTCGCCATCTTCCCGCGCGCGATGCATCCCGCCGTCTGGACCCGCAAGACCGGCGAAAAGGTGCTGCACCTGGCCCCGTGGATGGCCGTCGGCATCGAGCACGACGAGACGCCCGAAGGCGACAAGCTATACGACGAGGTGTGCCACGCGCTCAACAAGCTCGGTCAGGGCACCAGCGCTTATTGGCACCAGTGGAAACCTACCGACATGGTGATCTGGGACAACACACGCATGCTTCACGCGGTCGAAGGCAGCGACGCCAAATACGAGCGACGCACCATCCGTTCGACCATCCGCGGCGACTACGGTCTCGGCTATTTCGAGGACGGCAAGAAGATCGGCGAAGTAAACCGCTACGTCGAGCCATAAGCGGCATGTGGCTGCAACTGGCGATCAAGGCGCTGGTTTCCGGCGTCCTGATTGCCGCTGCATCCGAAATCGCCCGCCGCAACCCTGGTTGGGGCGGCCTGGTCGCCTCGCTGCCGCTGACCAGCATGCTGGCGCTGATATGGCTGTGGCGCGATACCCATGACGTGCAACGGGCAGCGGATTTCCTGACCGGCAGCTCGCTTTATGTGATCGCCTCGCTGCCTGCCTTTGCCATGATGGTGCTGCTACTGCGCAAGAATGCGGGGTTCACTCTTTCGCTGGTGGCGGGAGCGCTGACGGTGATGGCAGGCTATCTGCTGCTGATGTGGGCGGGGCGGCGCTGGGGTCTGCCGGTCTAGCTTCGCGCGAAGGCCTGCTCCAGGCGATCGGGCCAGCTTGCCTTTGCTTGGGCAAAGTGTAGTCCCGATTCAAACAGATTCGAAGCATTCGGGAAGGATTGGCCATGGCACCCCTCGCGGGAAAAGTAGCAGTCGTGACCGGCTCGAGTCGCGGTATCGGCAGGGGCATAGCGCTGGTGCTCGCCGAGCAGGGCGCAACGGTTTACGTTACTGGCCGCACCGTGACTCCGGGCAGCTATTACCTCCCCGGCACCGTCGGTGAAACTGCTGCCGAATGCACCGCGCGCGGCAAGGACAGTGGCGGTAAGGGAATTGCTGTCGCCTGCGATCACGCCAACGACGGTGCTGTCGCGGCGCTGTTCGATCAGGTCCGGCGCGAACAGGGCAAGCTCGATATCCTGGTCAACAATGCCTTCCAGCTCTCCGACGACCTGATCGAGCCGAAGAAGTTCTGGGAGAAGCCGCTGACCAATCTCGAGATGCTTCAGGTCGGTCCGCGCTCGCACTTCGTCGCGGCCTGGCATGCGGCGCAACTGATGGTGCCGGGCAAGTCCGGCCTTATCGTCGCAATCAATGGCTTTGCCGGCGGAATCTATACCTTCGGCGTGGTGTTCGGCACGGCCAAGTCGGCGGTCGACCGCATGGCGCGCGATATGGCGGTCGAGCTCAAGGAGCACAACATCGCCTCGATCTCGCTGTGGCAGGGGCTGACGCTGACCGAGAAGGCGCATTACAATCTGGCGAATGCCAAAGAGAACATGACTGCATCGATCACCAACATGACCGGCAGCTCGGTCGAGCATCCCGGCCGGGTTATCGCGGCCATGGCCGTCGATCCGGCGATCATGAAGCGGTCGGGCGCGACGCTGATCACCACCGAGGTCGCGATGGAATATGGCATCACCGATGTCGATGGCAGGGTAATCCCCTCGGCGCGCGACAGCCGCGGCGCGCCGATCTGGGGGCCGGTTTGATTGACACTGGAAGGGACAGGACGATGGGCATGACACCGGATAAGCAGGCCCGGCTAGAGGCGATGCTCGACAAGCAGGACATCTACGAATGCCTGGTGCGGCAGAGCCGCGGCACCGACCGCTGCGACAAGGACCTTTATGTCAGCGGCTTTCACGCGGATTCGATAGTCACTGCCGGGCCCTTCGTCGGCAGCCCGTCCGATCTCTATGACTGGGCGGCTAAGTTCCAGGCGGATATGTACAGCGCCACCTTTCACAAGCTGCACCAGATGAGCTGCGACATCCAGGGCGACGATGCCCATGCCGAAACCTATTATTTCTTCGTCGGCTGCTTGAAGGGCGGCGAGACCAACCTCCTCGCCGGCGGGCGCTATGTCGACCGGTTCGAGCGGCGGGACGGCGTCTGGGGCATGGTGATGCGCAACAATTTCGTCGAATGGACCAGCACGGTCCCCGCCATGGGCAGCCCGCTGGGCGAGATCCCGGGCCTTGAATTGAACGGTGTGCCCGCGCACGACCGCAGCGATGCTTCCTACATTCGCCCGCTGGTGAACAAGCGGGCGGTGTTCATGCCGGGGTGAAGACCATGACCAAGAAATACAAGTTCATTGTCTTCTCGCGCCCGGTCGAGGGCCGCGAGGACGAATATAACGACTGGTACCAAAACCGGCATCTCGGCGAGGTGATCGCCACCCCCGGCTTCACCGGCGCGCGCCGACTGAAACTCTCCGGAACGCTTGAGGAAGGAACGCCGGCCTACCCTTATTGCGCCATATACGAAGTCGAAGCGGAGGACTGGACCAGCCCATTCAACCAGCTCGGCGAGCGGGCGGGAAACGGCGAGATATTCATGTCCGATGCGATCGACACATCTGACCTTCAATTCCTGGTCTACGAGCACTTCGGCGACGAGGTGCGAAGGGTTTTGTAAGGCCGCGCGCCGATCAAGCCGCCTCGAACTCAATCGGCAACCCTTTCAGCCCCCAGGCGCCGAAGAACGGGCGCCAGCCGATCGCGCCGACTAGCCTGGGATGGCGGATACGCCGGGCGACCTGATGCAGCGCCTCCTGCAGCTGCGCGCGGGCAATATACTGGCCCAGGCACATGTGCTTGCCGAGCGCGAAGGCAAGCTGGCGGTTGTTCGGATCATTTTCGCGGTCGGGATTGAAAGTATCGGCTTCCTTGAACGAGCCCGGATCGCGGCCCGAGATGCTGAGCGGGAAGAACAGCATCTGATCCTTGGGGAAGGTCACGCCGCGGTATTCGAATTCCTTGTCGACGAAGCGCGCCACGGTGCTCGGATTGAACCAGCGCAGCGACTCTTCGATCACCTTGCGGCAATAGTCGTGATCCTCGGCGCAGCGCTCGTAGATATCGGGATGATCGAGCAAGGTGTACATCGTATAGGTCAGTACGTTCTTCGACGTGTCGTAACCGGCAATGAAGAAGAACATGATCAGATCGACCAGCTGGCGATGATCGACATTGCCCGAATCGCTGGTGTCGATCAGCAGGTCGAGCATGTCCTCGATACCGTCGTGCGGATGGGCACGCCGGTCGGCGATCGTGCGCTGGACGAATTCGTCGATCCTGACCATGCCTTCCTGAATGCGCGGGAACAGGTCCAACTGATAAGAGTGGGCCAGTCCGATGACTTCGAGATCGTCGCGGAGCAGCGCTATGCCTTCCTGCGGCGCGCCGACCAGCGCGAACATCACCGAGATCGGGAAGTGCGAGGCAAAGAGCTCGAAGTCGAAGCTGCCCTTGGGCACCCACTCGTCGAGCAGCCGGGAGATGGTGGCCTGCATCAAGGGGCGCATCTGGTTGGCGTTGCGCGGGGTGAACTTGGCGGCGAAAGTATCGCGCAGGAATTTGTGCTGATCCACCGGCAGCGAGATCAGCTGCTCCTCGGTGAAGCGCCCCCAGGTCGTGCCCTCCTGTCCGAGGAGAGCGACGACATCCTTGTACGGCGGGCGCAGCTCGTCGTCGCGGCCGAACAGCTCGCGCATCGCCTTGTGTTCGGTGATGACGATGCCCAGCGACGAAGTGGCGAGCCAGGGATGCTGCTTGCGCGCCTCGGCAAAGCGCGGAAGTGGATCCTGCCCGAATTCGGGCTCATCCATCGCCAGATGCGGCAGGTCTAGCTCTGCGAGTGCTGTCATGACTATGATCCTCTCTGGCTCAGATATAAGCCACTTGGCGGCCTTATCGCAAGCAGCGAGCGAGTGCTTGACCCCGGACGACTCTATGGCGTTAAGTCGGACGCGAAAAGAGATTATAAAGGGAGCGATGCAATGGCCGTCTTCACCGCCGCCGACGGCTGCCGCCTGCACTACGACATCGCCGGTGATGGCCCGCCGATGATCCTCACCCCCGGCGGGCGTGAAGGGCGTAATGTTCTGGCCGCGCTCACCCAGGTCCTGGCGAAACACTTCCGCCTGCTCACCTGGGACCGGCGCAATTGCGGCGAGAGCGATCTGCTGTTCGACGAGACCCGCTCCGAACAGGCAATCTGGGCGATGGACATGTCTGAGCTGCTGCACGGGCTGGACTTCGCCCCCGCCTGGATCGCTGGCGGCTCGGCGGGCTGCCGCACTTCGATCAACGCGGTGCTACACGATCCCGCGATAGCGCGCGGGCTCGTGCTGTGGTCGGCATCGGGCGGCAGCTATGGCTCGCAGTTCCTCGGCTTCAACTATCATGTGCCCTATATCGTGGCAGCGCAGCGCGGCGGTATGGCGGCGGTCGCCGAGACGCCCTTCTTCGCCGAGCGTATCGCAGGTAACCAGCGCAACCGCGACTATCTGCTATCCTTCGATCCGGAGCGGTTCATTGCCGTGATGAAGCACTGGAACCAGAGCTTCTACCCCGATCCTGGCAGGCCGCTCGCCGGGATCGAAGGCGACCTCGCCTCAATCGCCGCGCCGACGCTGATAATCGAGGGCAACGACGACATCCACCCGGCGGAGAGCTCGCAGGCGCTGGCCAGGGCGATACCGGGCGCAAGGCTGGAGCCCTCGCCCTGGAGCGGCAAAACCTTCATGGATATACTGACCGGAAAGGTTCAGGGCGCGGTGTTCGATCTCTATCCGCAGCTGGTGCCACAAATCGTGGCATTCGCGAGCTAGCCGGAAGCGTCCTCCGCATCGCAGCATTCATCCCCCGCGCGGCCCAATTCGCTGCGGTCGCGCCATTGCAGTTCGTGCCAGCCGATTGCGCGACCGTCGGCGGCGTGGATGCTGATCGGGGCGATGGCGAGATTGTCGCGCCGGTCGGCCAGCACCGGGTTCGAGGGCACGCCAAGGCCGTATTTCTCGCCCCATTGCCGCAGCGCCAAAAGTGCGGGCAGCAGGTCCACGCCCTTCTCGGTCAGGCGATATTCGATCTTCCGGCGGTCATGCGCGCAGGTCTCGCGCTGCATAATCCCTTCATCGACCAGCCGGGCGAGCCGGTTGGCAAGGATATTGCGCGCTATGCCCATCGCTTCGAGGAAGTCCTCGAAGTGGAAGATGCCATTGAAGGCCGCCCGCAAGATCATGAAAGACCAGCGATCGCCCATGACCTCAAGCGCACGGGGAAGCCCGCATTCCTCAAGATTGTCGCGCAGTTTTTCCATCGTTTTCCAGTCTAGACCCTTTGCGCAAAATTCGTCGCAGGAAAATTACATTTTCAGTTGCAACTAGAAATGTAATACATTAGGTATCGATTCGCAACGCAAATTGGCGCTCCTCCCCAGGAAGCCCCAGGCGGCGCAACAGACCAAGGAGACCGATCATGAAATCCGCAACCGCGCGGCCGTTGCCGCACATTCTGATCTCAGGTGCCCTCGCCTTCACCGCGACGCTCGCGAGTTTTGCCGCCACCGCCGCCCCGGCCAGCGCAGCGCCGCGCGGCGGCAGCTTCAGCGCATCGCTGGCCAGCCCCCTCGCCGAATCCCGGCGCGAAATCATCGACGGAACCCTGTGGCGCTGCGAAGGCGACCGCTGCAGCGCCCTTGCCGACGGATCGCGCCCGGTGATGGCTTGCCGCAAGGCGTCGAAGAAGTTTGGTGCCATCGCGCGCTTCGCCACCCCGGCCGGCGATCTTTCCGCCGAGGATCTCGGGCGCTGCAACGCCACCACCTGATCCTCAAGAAATCCCCCCGCGGCGCGAGGAAGCGACCCCCGCAGCCGAACCTGGGCCTTCGCCAACACGCGAAGGCCCCGTTGTTTCTGGCGTCACGACTTCAAGTCAGCCGATCAACCCGCGCCGCCGCAAGTCCACGGATAGCCGTTCCGCGTCGACGAACCGGTGAACTTGCCAGCCGCAATCGCTGGCAGCGACTATATTCGCGGCATTGTCGTCGATGAACAGCATGGCCTCTGGCGCATGGCCGAAGCGCCGGGCCGCCAGAGCATAGATCGCAGGGTCGGGCTTGGCGATCTTCTCGACGCCGGAGACAACGATATCGCGAAAGCGATCGAATACCGGCTGCGCGGCGCGGAACCCCGGCCAGAAGCCGGCGCCGAAATTGGTGATCGCATAGAGCGGCACCGCGCGCTCATCCAGCGCCTCGACCAGTTCGAGGCTGCCAAGCACGGGTCCCGGTACGCTTTCGTTGAAGCGGGCGGCATAAGCGCGGATCAGGTGGGCGTGATCGGGGAACTCCGCGCTGCGCTCTGCCACCATCTCGGCCAGGTCGCGGCCCTCGTCGTGCTGGAAATGCCATTGCTCGCTGACGACATGCGTCACGAACCATTCGAGTTCGGCGGGATCGTTGATCAGCTTGGCGAAAAGATGCCGCAGGTCCCACTGGAACAGCACACGGCCAACGTCGAATACGACGGCGGAAACCGGCTCGGTCATATCACTTGTCCCCGCAGGCGCGGAGGACCCGGCGAATCAGCCCTGGCGGGCTTTGAAGCGGCGGTTGGTCTTGTTGATCACATAGGTCCGGCCACGGCGGCGGATCACGCGGTTGTCCCGGTGGCGGTCCTTGAGCGACTTCAGGCTGTTGCGAATCTTCATGATGTCCTCGGAGCGGCAGATTCGCCGCGCAAAATCGAAGGTGGGCCGTTACGGGCGAAGGGCGGCGAAGTCAACCGCCCCGAATCTCGCCCAGCTTGCGCTCCCAGGCCAGCGCATGTTCGACGATGGTGTCGAGGTCGGCATATTGCGGCACCCAGGGCAGCGTCGCCTTGATCCGGCTGTTGTCGGAGATCAGCGCATCGGGATCGCCCGCCCGCCTCGGCCCCATGCGGCGATCGATCCGCCGGTTGGTGGCGCGATCGACGGCATCGAGCACTTCGAGCACCGAAAATCCCCGGCCATAGCCGCAATTCATTGTCAGCGACTGCTCCGGCGCGGCGATCAGCGCCTCCAGCGCCAGCACATGCGCGGCGGCGAGATCGCTGACGTGAATGAAATCGCGCACCCCGGTGCCGTCCGGCGTGTCATAGTCGGTGCCGAACACATCGACATGGCCGCGCTTGCCCAGCGCCGCCTCCACAGCGACCTTGAGCAGATGAGTCGCCCCGGCGGTCGATTGCCCGGTGCGCGCCTGCGGATCGGCCCCGGCGACGTTGAAATACCGCAGCGCGCAGAAGTTCAGCGGATGCGCCTTCGCCACGTCGCCCAGCATGGCCTCGGTCATCAGCTTGGACATGCCATAAGGATTGATCGGGTGCTGCGGGCAGTCCTCGTCGACCCGCTTGACGTCGGGCATGCCATAGGTCGCGGCGGTCGAGCTGAAGATGAAATGCGGCACGCCAGCCCGCACCGCCGAGGCAATCAGCGCCCGGCTCTTCACCGTGTTGTTGTGATAATACTTGAGCGGATCGCTGACCGATTCGGGCACCACTACCGATCCGGCGAAATGCATCACCGCACCGATCCGCTGTTCGGCGAAGATGCGCGCCAGCAGATCGCCGTCCTCGATATCGCCCTCGTAGAACGGCACCCCGTCGGGCACCGCCCAGCGAAAGCCGGTCACTAGATTATCGACCACCGCAACCGGCCAGCCGGCATCCTTGAGAGCCAGCACGGCGTGAGCGCCGATGTAACCGGCGCCGCCGGTGACGAGTACGGGGAGTTTTTGAAGCAAGGCCATGATTCCATCGTCATAGCCGCGCTTCCAAGTGGTTCACAACAGGGCAATGCTTGCAAGATTAGGGGACTGCGGCCAGATGTCCCCCGGGATGTGCCCCACAGAGGCGGAACCATGACCATGAAGCTGTTCCCAGCCGTACTCGCAGCTTGCAGCGCCGCCGCGCTTGCTGGCTGCGTCGCGCCTGTCGGCCCGGTCTCAGTCACGCGCTTCCATGTGCCCGAACTGACGACGCTCGGCCGCGGCGCGATCGCCGTCGAGCCGGCCCCGGGCCAGGACGGCAAGAGCCTGGAGTTCAACAGCTACGCCAGCGCGGTGGCGCGGCAGTTGACCTTGCTCGGTTACAGCGAAGCGGCGGGCGGAAGCACCAGCCCGCAGGTTGCGCTGGTGCGCATATCGCGCGAGACCTACCGGCCCGATCGCCTGCGCGGCCCGGTATCGGTCGGCGTTGGCGGCTCGACCGGCAGTTATGGCTCCGGCGTCGGGCTGGGCATAGGGATCGACCTGTCGGGCCCACCGCCCGACCAGGTCGAGACCTTGCTTGGCGTCACCATCCAGGACCGCGCGAACGGCAGGGCGCTGTGGGAAGGCAAGGCGAGTTTCACCGTCCGCGCCGCCTCGCCGCTCGCTTCGACCCAGCTTGGCGCGCCAAAACTGGCGGAAGCCCTGTTCAAGGGCTTCCCCGGAACCTCGGGTGAAACTATCCAGGTGAAATGAACGATATCCAGATCTCCCCCATCCAGATTACTGCTGCATTCGATTCCGGCAATATCGAAGTCCTCGCGGTGTCGGGCAGCGAGGCCAGGCTGGCGATCCGCAAGGACCGCAATTCGGAATTCTTCCAGTGGTTCCACTTTCGCGTTTCGGGCGGAAAAGACCGCGAACTGGTGCTGCGCCTCACCGGGCTCAACCAGGCAGCCTATCCCGGTGGCTGGCCCGGCTACCGGGCGGCCGTGTCCGAAGACCGGCAGCTGTGGACCCGCGCCGAAAGTGCCTGGGATGCGCAGACGGATCACGGCACGCTGACCATCCGCCACACACCGGCAAGCGATATCTGCTGGTTCGCCTATTTCGCACCCTATTCGATCGAGCGGCACCACGATCTGATCGCCGAGGCCGCACTGGCCGATGGCGCCCAATACCGCTGCCTCGGCCACAGCCTCGAAGGCCAGCCGATCGACTGCATCGAATTGGGCGAAGGCGAGACACAGGTGTGGCTGATCGCCCGCCAGCACCCCGGCGAGAGCATGGCCGAATGGTGGATGGAGGGCGCGCTCGAATGCCTGACCGATCCCGCCGATCCGGTCGCACGGCTGCTGAGACAGAAATGCCGCCTGCACATCGTGCCCAATTGCAATCCGGACGGCTCGTGCCGCGGCCATTTGCGCACCAACGCCCTCGGCATCAACCTCAACCGCGAATGGGATAATCCAAGCTCCGAACGCTCGCCCGAAGTGCTGGCGATCCGGGACGCGATGGATGCGAGCGGCGTCCACTTCGCCATGGACATTCATGGCGACGAGGCGATTCCGGCGGTATTCCTCGCCGGTTTCGAAGGCATCCCCTCGCTGCGGCCCGAACAGCTGGAGGGCTTCAACCGCTACAAGGCAATCCTCGACCGCCGCACGCCGGATTTCCAGACCCGGCAGGGCTACCCCGTCGCCCGGCCCGGCAAAGGCAATCTCTCGATGGCGACCAGCCAGATCGCCGAGCGATTCGCCCAGAGTCACGCCTGCGTCTCGATGACGCTGGAAATGCCGTTCAAGGATCACGACGACCAGCCCTGCCCGGCCCAGGGCTGGAGCCCTGAGCGGAGCAGGCTGCTGGGCCGCGATTGCCTGGCGGCGCTGGCGGAGTGGCTAGATAACCCGGCGGCTAAGGACAGCTAGCCCTACCAGCGATTGCCATAACCGCGGGCGTAACGGCCCCGGTCGCGCCATTCGTCGCGGCGATCGTGCCAGCCATCGCGGCGCGCGCGGGCGATCTCGCGTTCGCACTCGCGCACCTCGCGATAGTATTCGCGGCGGGTTTCGGCGCGGCGCAGCTCGCGGCGGCACTCGCGGCGTTCGCGGCGGACGTCGTCGTTGTAACCACGGCCGGAGCCGTAGCCCTGACTGTAACCGTAGCCACCGTAGCCACGGCCGTCGGGGCGGGCCGAGGCGCTCGTCGCGAACATCGGGATCGTGGCGAGCGCCGCAGCGATAATCATCAGCTTGCGCATAAGAAATCTCCTGATTCGGGCGTCTGGGATTTCCGTGTGGACCCGTCAGCCTGAACGATTCCGGAGCCGCCTGTTCAACTGGCGGCAAGGCTGGATCAGCTTGTCCGATTGTACAACCGGTCAGGCCCGAAAGCATGCGGCAGCAGCGCCGACAGCTTTGCCTCCAGCACTTCGCCATCGCCTGCACACCACACCGTGGGATCGGTCCCGCCGAGCTTTGCCAGCTCGTTCAGCACCTGGCGGCAGCGGCCGCAGGGGGTGACCGGTTGCGCGCCGGGGCCAACGACCGCCACCGCCACCAGCCCGCCGCGCCGTCCCTGGTTCATCGCCGTTGCCGCCGCCACTGTTTCGGCACACAGCGTCAGGCCAAAGCTCGCGTTCTCGACATTGCTCCCGGTGACAACGCTGCCATCGGCAAAGGCCAGCGCCGCGCCGACGGGAAAACGCGAATAGGGCGCATAGGCCTGACCCGCAGCCTCGCGAGCAGCCTCGATCAGGGCATCGCGGCCAATGTCAAACGGCTGCGTCACGGCTGCACCACCACCCAGCGCAGCGCCTTTGCACCGGCTTCGTTTTCGAGCGCGTTGTTCGCCGTCCACAGCGTCCAGGGCCGGCCGGCATAGTCAGGCTGGAACCGGGTTCGCTCAAGCCACAGATTGCGGTCTATCGCCAGGGCCATGCGGTAGCGCGCCTCGAAACCCGGCGCGAGCTTGAGCAGCGAGGGCTTGCCGGTGTGGGTTTCGACCTCGTTGAGGAATGTCGTCAACTCGCTCTCCACCTTGGCGTCGCTGACCTTGACCGGGCAATTGTCCGCCACCATTTCCAGCTCCACGGCCGGTGGCAGCAAGGCGGCGTCTCGCGGCACCACGGTGACGAAATTGGCCGCCTGCTTTTCCGCCGGCTGGCACGGATCGTAGCGGTGTACCGCCCCGACCTGCAATTTCGCAGTGCGCGCTTCCTCGAGGTTCCTGGCGAAGGCGGGATCGCGGGCGAAGGCGCTGGCGCTGGCGTCGATATAGGCGAAATGCGCGCCAATCGCCTTGATCGCACGCCAGTCGACTTCGCCGTCCTCCGCGCCGATCTCGACGCCCTGCACCCGGTAAACCTCGGGGTCGGGCTGCCAGTGGCGCAAGTGCCACCAGCCAGCCAGTCCGGCGATCAGGCCAAGCAGCAGCAGCGCGCCCAGCCAGCGCAGCTGCGTGCGGCTGCTTCCTCGTCTTGCCATTGCATTTATCCTTGCGACCGCCTGGCCGCTCCCCGTTACGGCCTAACCTCTGATATGCAGCACGCAGATCAGGGTAAATAGCCGCCGCGCGGTATCGAAGTCGGTTTCCACTTTTCCCTCGAGCCGCTCGAGCAGCATTTCCGCCGCCTCGTTGTGGACCCCGCGCCGGGCCATGTCGATGGTCTCGATCTCGCTCGCTGTCGCCTTGCGGATCGCCTGATAATAGGAATCGCAGATCGCGAAATATTCGCGGACCGGGCGGCGGAAGCGGCCGAGGCCGAGGATCAGCGTTTCGAGTTGCTGGCCGCCCTCCATGGCAATATCCATTGCCAGCCGTCCGTCATGCACTGCGAGCCGCAAGCGGTAGGGCCCTTCATAGCCGGCAGCGAAAGCGCGCATCGGCTTGAACGTGTTTTCCTCGATCAGATCGAATATGGCGATGCGCCGTTCTTGCTCGATATCGGCATTGCGCCAGACAATCGTCGCCTCGTCGAGCTCGATGTGGGAGATGCGCGGGTCCGCCATGGGCGGCGCTTTTCGCAAATGCAGCATGGCAGGGCAAGGGGGTGCGAAATCCTCCACACCCTGTGAACAAATTGCCTCGCATTCCCGGCTTGCGGACCATCCGCTCCCGGCGCATGGATCGCCGTCCCATGACCGAAGAAGCCCTCCTCCTCCGCCCCGCCGAGCCCGCAGCCCGCGCCTTGCCCGCCAATATCGAAGCGGAGGCCGCTTTTGTCGGCGCGGTGCTGATCGACAACCGGGTGATCGAGGAGCTGCCGGTCAATCTGGTGCCGGCGCATTTCTTCGAGCCGGTCCATGCCCGCATCTACGAGCGTATCCTCCAGCTGCTCGACCGCAAGGCGGTGGTCACGCCGGTTACCCTGCGCCCCTATTTCGAGGCCGACGAGGCGCTGAAGGAGCTGGGCGGGCTGACCTATCTGGCGCGGCTCACCGCCGACGGCCAGGGCCTGCTCGCCCCGCGCGAACTGGCCGAGCAGATCTACGACCTTGCCCTGCTGCGCGAGCTGGTCAGCGTCGGGCGCAACCTTGTCGAAGGTGCGCTGGATACATCCGAATCGGTCGCGCCGCTCGATCAGATCGAACAGGCCGAAGCCGCGCTTTATTCTGTCGCCGAGGGCGCGGGGGCGCAGAGCGAGGCGCAGCACTTCAGCCTTGCCACCCGCACCGCGATCACCGCGATCGAAAAGGCGTTCAATTCGGGCGGCCACATCTCGGGCAAGACCACCGGCCTCACGTCGGTCAACGAGAAGGTCGGCGGCCTGCATGACAGCGACCTGATCATCCTCGCCGGCCGCCCCGGCATGGGCAAGACCTCGCTCGCCACCAATATCGCCTTCAACGCCGCCAATCGCCTGCTCCGCGACCTTGCCGACGGCATCGAGCCGGACAAGTCGGTGGGTGCGGCAACGGCCTTCTTCAGTCTGGAAATGAGCGCCGACCAGCTCGCCACCCGTATCCTCGCCGAGCAATCGGGCATCAGCTCCGAGGCGCTGCGCATGGGCAAGATCAGTCGCGAGGACTTCCAGAAGCTGTCCTTCGCCAGCCAGACCCTTGCCGAACTGCCGCTGTTCATCGACGACACTCCCGCGCTTTCCATCGCCGCGCTGCGTGCCCGCGCCCGGCGGCTCAAGCGGCGGCACAACATTGGCTTGATCGTGGTCGACTATCTGCAACTGCTGCAGGGCACCGGCCGGGCCAGCGACAACCGGGTCAACGAAATTTCCGAGATCAGCCGCGGCCTCAAGACCCTGGCCAAGGAATTGAGCGTGCCGGTGATCGCGCTCTCCCAGCTCAGCCGTGCCGTCGAGCAGCGCGAGGACAAGCGGCCGATGCTGTCGGACCTGCGCGAATCCGGCTCGATCGAGCAGGATGCCGACATGGTCTGGTTCGTCTACCGCGAGGACTATTATGTCGCCTCGCGCGAACCCAAGCAGCCGGTCGATGGCGACGACGCCAAGACCCACGAACTGCACGACAAGTGGCGCGAGGATATGGAGCGGGTCTATGGCCTGGCCGAACTGATCGTCGCCAAGCAGCGCCACGGCGCCACCGGCAAGGTACGCCTGCGCTTCGAGCCGCGGATCACCCGCTTCTCCGACCTCGCCAGCGACGCGCTGGCCGGGGACCGCTATGACTGACAAGCCCCGATGACCGACAAGAAAGTCATGCTGATTGCCGGAGCCAGCGGCTCGGTCGGAGCGGCGGTGGCGCGCGAGGCGGCTCGGCATGGCTGGGCCCTCGCTTTACATGGCCGGAGCGGCGACAAGATCGCGGCGCTGGTGGAGGAACTCGGGGCAATCACCGATGCCGCCCCGATTGTCCTCGACGTACATGATGACAGCGCAGCGCAGGACATGGTTGCCCAGGCCGCCGCCAGATTCGGCCGCCTCGACGCGGTGGTCGATTGCGTCTCGACCGGGCCGGGCGGGGCGCGGCTGACCGGCGTGTTCAAGGACACCGACCCGGCGTTCTACACCGCGTTCTATCACCTCTCCGCGGCCTGGCTCCAGCGGCTGGCGCACGCCGCCTATCCGCACCTGGCCGAGCGCGGCGGCACGCTGATCGCCTTCATCTCGGACGCCGGCAAGTTCGCCGCCGCGCGCCAGACCATCGTCGGTTCGGCTCGGGCAGCAGCGATCGGTTTTGTCCGCAATCTAGCCGTCGAGGCGGCGCGCGACGATATTCGCGCGCACTGCATCAGTCCCAGTTATGTCGCGGGCAGCGACAGCGCGGCGAAGATGGGCTCCGACCGCATGGCCAAAGCGGAAAAGCGCGCCGGCCTCGGCCTGCCGACAGCGGAGGACATCGCCCCGATCACCGTGTTCCTGTGCGGAGACGGCGCGGCGAAAATCACCGGGCAGGTGATCAGCGTCAACGGCGGGCTGAACGCCTAATCGGCAGCGCAGCGAAAAAGGGGGCAGCCCGCGGCCCTCCCCGTATCGATAGGCTGGCGAGAGCTTCTCCGTCCGGGAAAGCCCCCTCCCCGGCCTATTTCCCGCCGAAGCGTATCTTCACCCGCGCGCCGAACATGCGCGGTTCGCCAACGGTCAAGGTGTCGATCCCGAGGCCGGTAATCAGGCCGCCGCCGCCGGTGTTGTATTTCTTATTGGTCAGGTTGGTGACGAACAGCGACAGATCGATCGGACTGCCACCAATGCTGTCCCAGTTGAAATTGGCGTTGAGGAGCGTAAGCGGCGGCAAAATTCCGGTGTCGAGGCCGCCAGTGAATTGGGTAATCGGGGTCCCGGCGGGGAAAGTCGTCAACGCGCCCGCAGGATTTGCCGCGCTTCTGATGAGCAGCGTGTGAGGCACTTCGAGGAAACGAGCCGACGAATAGTTGAGGAATTGGCTGCTTCTGTAGGTCAGGGTGCCGCCGATTGAAACCTCGCCGACGCTCTCGTCGAACGGCAGGGTGTAATTGGCCGAGATCGAGAACTTGTGCTTCGGTGACAGGATCAGTGTATCTCCAGCCTTGATCGAAGCACTGACGACATAGGCGTTATCCGTCGGCAGATTGACGACATTGGCCTCGATCACCCTGGTGTTCAGATAGGCATAGGCCGCATCGATCCTGAAGCCTTCGAACAGGCGCAGCGTGGCGTCTGCTTCGATACCCCAGATGCGCGACTTGCCGACATTGACCGGACCGGCATTGCCCGGCACCGAGATCGGCGGCAGCGGCGCGCCGGTGACGGGATCGCGGCGATTGAGGTTCGCGTTGAAGCCGAGCTGGATCTGCTGGTTGCTGAAATTGTTGTAGAACCCGGAAATATTGAAGGTGCCGCGCATTCCACCGGTCTCGAAGCTGGTCTTGGCGCCCAATTCGTAAGTGTCGACCTTTTCCGGATTGAAGATGTGGAATTCGATCGGCACGTCCGACTTGATGTTGCCGGTGCGGTAACCGCGCATGTATTTCGCGTAGAGCAGAATGTCGTCGCTCGGCTTGAAGTCGAGCCCGATCAGCCAGGTCGGCGCGCTCCAGCTCTTGGTTTCGGACAGCAGGCATCCCGGCGCCGTGCGCACCGGTAGCTGGTCGGTACAATGGCTGACGGCCGCCGTAGCCGCATTGGCGGGATCGAGGCTGACGATCGGCAGCAGCGGCGTGGCGTTCGGCACGAAGGTCGGGAATGTATAGGTGATGCGCTGACTGGTGCTCTGGACCCGGTCCCAGGTATAGCGGAAGCCGCCGGTCAGCTTGAGCTGTTCGGTGAGATCGTATGTCCCCTGGGCGTAGAGTCCGATGCTGCGGAAAGCGTTTTTCGCTGCGGTGTAGTTTACGCCCGATGTGCCGGGGATCGGAGCGGTGCAGATCAGCGCGTCGATGTTGCTGCAGCCGATGAAGGTCGGCGATTGCGAGCCGATAAAGCTGCGCGGCGTCGAATTCTCGTAATAGGCGCCGGTCTGGTAAGTCAGCCTGTCGGCGCTTCCCTCGAGGCGGAATTCCTCGGTAAAGGTCGCCTGGTTAGACGAGAACCCGCCGGGAATATGACGGATCGAGGCGAAGTTGAACGGAATGTTGAGATTCGGCACCGGATCGACGACGCCCGGGATGCCGGCAAAGAACGCCCCGCGCGGAAGCACCAACTGGGTGCCGAACAGCGAGGTATGCGTCTTGGTCCAAAGTTGTGAGTAGCTGGCAATGTTGCGCACGGTCAGGCTGTCGTTCACCGTCCACTTGGTGTTGTTGATCACCTGCCAGGTGCGCGCCTTCTGATAAGGATCGGGCATGTCATTGGTGACCGACCAGAATCCGTTCGCGTCTTGCTGGGCGATGCTGGCAAGGGCCGAACCGGCAAGCAATCCGCCGAACGGATCGAGCGGCACAGCCGCAGCTTGCAGCTTGGCGATGTGTCCATTGTTATCCGAATCGATATAGGACGCGATCGTGTAGTTCTCGATATCGGGGGTGATGTCGAACACCAGGCTGGCGCGCAGGGCGAAGTAATTGATGTCGTCGAAATCGCGCGGACCGATGTTCGTAACATTTTTCATGAAGCCGTCGCGTTGCTGCCAATCGGCGCCGACACGGAAGCGCGCACTTTCGCCCAGGGGCACGTTGAGCACGCCCTGCAGGCGGTGCATGTCGTAGTTGCCGATCGATCCTTCGACATAGCCTTCCAGCTTGTCGGTCGGCTTCTGCGGCACCAGCAGCACCGCGCCGCCAGTCGTATTGCGCCCGAACAGCGTGCCTTGCGGGCCTTTCAGCACTTGCACGTTCTGCAGGTCGAAGAACATGCCCGGCCCCGCGCCGTCACCAGCGGGGAAGCCCTGCGAAGGCCCGCGCGGGGCGACAACGTCGGCGAAATAGACGCCGACCGAAGGCGCGGTCCCGGTTTCCTGAACGAAGCCGCGCAGCGCGAATGTCGAATTCTCCGAGCCGAAGTTGGTCGTCGTCGAAAGCGAGGGCGTCAGAGCCGCCAGATCCTGCGCATTGGTAACGTTGGCATTGGCCAGTTCTTGCTGATTGAACACCTGGATCGAGATCGGCACGTCCTGCAGACGCTCCTCGACACGCCGCGCGGTGACGACGATCGGGGCATCGCCAGCACTTGCAGCATCCTGCGCGAAGGCGGGCATGGTGATCGTCAGGGCAGTCGTCGTCGCAAGCACGAGCTTGATCAGCGCGGGTTTCATGCAATTTCCTCCCATAAACCGCCCGCCGCGATCTTGCGCTGCACAGGCAGACTTCCAATGCCGCGCATTTCTGCGGCTAATTCGGGCGGCTGCAAGACCTAAGTGCCGTGTTTGTGGAATTTAAGCCCGCCTGTGACACAGGCACCACACAGGCTGGCGCAGACATCCTGCCTGAAGTGGCCCCGGCATTGGCGGCATTAACGCCAATCCGCCCTTCCCTTCGCGCCGCACTGCCGCTAAGCGCCCGCCACTGTCGATCCAATCTTGTTGGCCATAACCTGCTGGGGCGTCGCCAAGTGGTAAGGCAGCGGCTTTTGATGCCGCCATTCGCAGGTTCGAATCCTGCCGCCCCAGCCAGCCGCTGACCAACAGCGGGCCAACAGCGGGATTGTCCGCAATCCCGTTGATCTGTGATCCATCATCTCTCATAAGCATGCGATGGCGACTTACGTTCTGGTTCATGGCGCGGGTCATGGCGGCTGGTGCTACCAGCGCCTGGCACCGCTGCTGCGCGCCGCCCGGCACGAAGTGTTCACGCCGACGCTGACCGGGCTGGGCGAACGCGCGCATCTGCTGACTGCCGAGACCTCGCTCTCCACCCATATCGAGGACGTGGTCCAGCTGCTGGTGCATGAGGACCTGCACGATGTCATCCTCGCCGGTCACTCCTATGGCGGTATGGTGATCACCGGCGCTGCGGACCGGGCGCTGGACCGGATCGGCCAGCTGGTTTTCCTCGACGCCGCGATCCCCTATGACGGCGAGGCCCTCGCCGATTCCGCACCGATGATCCGCGAAGCCTTCCGCGACGAAGCCCGCACGGTCGATGGCGTCGAGCTGGTGCTGTGGCCGGATATGCCCGTCGCCCGCGCGATTTATGGTGTGAGCGACGAGGCCGACTGGGCCTGGATGCTCCCCAGGCTTCACCCGCAACCCTGGCGCGCCTTCGAGGAAGTGCTGCATTTGACGAACCCCGATGCCGTCGCCGCCCTGCCGCGCACAATCATCAACTGCCCCGGCACCCTGCGCATGCGCGCCGCCTCGGGCAGCCTTGAGCGCTACCGCAAGGGCGACAACGTCTGGGAGATCGACACCGGCCACGATCTGATGATCACCGCGCCGAATGAAACCGCCGAATTGCTGCTGCGCCTCGCGCCTGGGAGATAACCGTGACCGACCTCAAGACCGACACCAAACCCGATTATGCCGCCGCAGATTATTACACCGACACATCGCTGGTCGACGACCCGCACGCCTATTTCCATTTCCTGCGCGGCCAGGGCCCGGTCACCCGCCTGCCGCACCGCAATGTCGTTGCCATCACCGGCTATGACGAGGCTTTGCAGGTGATGCTCGATACCGAGCATTTCTCCAGCATCAACGCAGTCACCGGCCCGATCCCCGGCCTGCCGTTCGAGCCCGAAGGCGACGATATCTCCGACCAGCTCGAAGCCCACCGCCACAAGATCGCCTTTGCCGACCAGGTGGTCACGGTCGATGGCCAGCGGCACCTCGACTTGCGCTCGGTCATGGCGACGCTGTTCACCCCGAGTCGGCTGAAAGCGCTCGAGCCGAGCCTGGCGAGCACTGCCGACGCGCTGATCGACGAGTTCATCAAGGACGGCATAGTCGATCTGCCCAAGCAATATGGCTGCCCCTATGCGACGCTGATGATCGCCGACCTGCTCGGCATCCCCGCCGACGGCCGCAAGCGCTTCCGCGACGTGATCGACAATGCCGTACCCGCGCCGGTCGATCCAGGTGGCAGCATGTCGTTCCAGGACAATCCGCTGGTGGCGATCGGCAAGGACATCTTCAAATATATCGCCAAGCGGCGGCTGCTGAACAAGCCGCTGATCCGGCCTTTCGCCCGCGCGCTCGGGCTTACGGGCAAGCACACCGCGCTGGGGGCCGAGGATATCCTGACCGAGCTGGCCATGGCAAAGTTTCCGGACGGTGCGACGCCCTCGCTGACCGATGTGACCGGCCTCGGCGCATTCCTGTTCGGCGCCGGGCAGGACACCACCAACCGCCTGCTCGCCAATGCCTTCCGCGTCATCGCCGAGCAGCCCGAGGTGCAGGCCGCACTGCGTGCCGACCCGAAGCGCATCCCGGACTTCATCGAGGAACTGCTGCGCTTCGACGGCTCGGTGAAGGGTGCCGGGCGGATGTGCAAGAAGACCGTGACCATTGGCGGCGTCGAGATCAAGGCCGGCACCACCCTGATGCTCACCCACATGGGCGCCAACCGCGATCCGCGCCGCTTCGAGAATCCCGATGTGTTCGACATGAACCGCAAGAAGGCCAAGGAACACCTCGCCTTCGGTCGCGGCGCGCATACCTGCATCGGTTCACCCCTGGCGCGGAGCGAAGTGCGGGTGAGCATCGAACGGCTGCTGGCGCGGCTGGGCAATATCCGCCTGTCGGAAGCGCACCACGGGCCGGCAGGCACGCGAAAGTTCGACTATGAGAATACCTATATCCTGCGGGCAATGAAGGAGCTGCACCTCGAGTTCGACGCGATCGGGTGAGGGAGGAGAGAGCCCCAGACCTCCTCCAGCCCCCTTCCCAATCCCCCCATCCTCATGCAAACTCCCCTCAACAAGCGGGAGAGCACCATGGCCATACCATTCGACCGGCGCGGCGCGCTGGCATTGCTGGCGGGCGGAGCGGCAGCAGCGGGCATGCAAGGGACCGCGCTGGCAAAGGCCGCGCGCTCGGCACCCCTACCCATCCTCGCCAGCCCGGAGCAGCTCGCCGCCGAGCGCCAGCTGCTCGCGCTGCTGAAAGACCCGCAACTGATCGCGCTCCAGGCGAAAATTCGCAGCGAGCTGCTCGCCGGCACCATCGGCATGACCCGCGACGGGGCGGCGACTGTCGAGCGGGCGGTGTGGCAGTGGACGCACTCGCTGATTTTCGGCGAGCTCACCAAATACCGCGAGCGCCCCACCTTCATCTGGGGCACCGACGATACTCCGCGCCGCTGGCATGGCTACGAGCTGGGCGGCGTCGGCACCTCGGGCGACAATCCCGATGCGATCTACCGCACCGCCAATATCGAGGGCAGCCGCAGCTATGTGCTGGAGGGCCGCCTCGATCCCGCCCTGCGACCGGCGCAACTGGTGATCCAGCTCGATGCCGCCGATCATTCCAACCCGGCATCGATGATGGACATGAGCTCCAATCCGCCGCGGGTAAAATCATCGACACTGGGCATCCTGATCGACAGCAAGATGCAGGTCGAGCCGGATGGAAGCTTTCAGGTTACCCTCGGCGGCGACAAACCCGGGCCGAACCATATCGCGCTGAAGCCCGGACTGATCATTGTCGGCACGCGCGACATGCTGTCAGACTGGAACCAGCGCCCTGCGCGGCTGGCCATTCGCGAAATCAGCGCCAATCCGACCCCCGCCTTCCCGCCGATCTCCGCGGGAGCGATGCGCGAAAAAGTGCTTGAGCACCTGCCCGGATTTATCGGGTTCTGGGCCGATTTCCCCAACCGCTGGTTCGGCGGAATCAAGCCCAACACCCACAGCATGCCGATGGGCCGCACCGGCGGGTGGGGCTTTGTTGCCGGGCTGCGTTTCGATCTCCAGCCGGACGAGGTAATGCTGGTGACCACCGCACGGGGTGGAGCGCACTACACCGGCTTCCAGCTCAACGACCCGTGGATGATCCAGCCCGACGCGCGAAAACACCAGGTCTGCCTCAACAGCAGCCAGGCCCTTTGGAACGCGGACGGCACCGCGACCTATGTCATCGCCTCGCGGGACACCGGCCATGCCAACTGGCTCGATCCCTCGGGCGTCACCAGCGGGCTGGGCGTCATGCGCTGGCAAGCCGTTCCCGACGGGCTGACCAACGATGGGCTGATCCGAGACTTGCGCGTGGTCAAGCTGCCGGAGCTGGCCGCTCTGAATCTTCCCCGCGTCACCCCCGCCCAGCGCAGGCGGACGATTGCGCGGCGAGCCTGGGACTACGCGGCGCGCACGCGGGGGTAGCGCAGTTTTCGCGCCAACCTAGGGCATGCCCTTCCACTGATCGGCAAATCCCGCACTGTCGAAATAGTCGCGCCAGGCGAGGATCTTGCCGCCTGCCACCTCGAAGATGCCCATCACCGGAAAGGCCATCACCGAATTGCCCGCCGGATCGAGGAAATGGTCGATCCGCTCGGTCAGGACCATGGCCTTGTCCGCACCGCCCTGTGCCGCGATGGAAGTAGTATCGACTTTCATCATCAGCGTATCCGCGTCCTGCCCGAACCCTTCCAGCACCGCCATCGCCGGCTTCACCCCGGTAGTCTTCGACATGCCGACATTTTCCCACACCGTCTCCTCGGTGAAGTAGTCGCGGATTGCCTGGGCAAGGCCGCCGGGCCGATCCCACAGCGATAGGAAAGTGTCGACGGTTTCGGTTGGTGTGGGCATGTGGTCTCTCCAGCCTTTGTGCGGGCAGGAAGATGCTGCGGCGGTGCGTGGTTGTAAAGACGGTGGATTGGCTGGTTTGCCGTCTCCCAACGAACAGAACTTGACTCCCTGCCCTGCCCGCGCACCCTGCCGCGCAATCACGCCCGCCGGGAAAGGAAGGACGCCCCATGGACACCCACCTGCAAGACCACATCGCCATTCAGCAAGCGATCAGCAGCTACAGCCTCGATTGCAGCACCGGCGCCTGGGACAGGGTACTGGCGCTCTACCTGCCGCATGCCAGTTGGGAGATCCCCCACCTCGGCCTGAAGTTCACCGGCCACGCCGATATCCACCAGGCGCTGACCGGCTTCTTCGCGACGATGGACTACGTCCTCCAGCACAACGCCCCCGCCGTCATCCAGATCGACGGCGACCGGGCGCAGGCTCGCTCCGGCATCCGCGAATGCGGCAAGAGCGCGGGTAAGCTGGAAGGGTTCGAGTATTTCGGGATTTACGCGGATGCGCTGGTGCGCACGGGAGAAGGCTGGAAGTTCGAGCGGCGGGTTTTCGAGGGGATAGGGACGAGTCTCTTCGGCCTGGTGGAGTAATACAACGGTGGTGGCCGGAAGCTCTAGCCGCTTCCATATCCGAACAGTCCCGCCACCTTCACCGAGCGCGCGCCCAGGTTTGCCGGGTGGAACAGGCGCTCGTCGGCCATCACTTGCGGCAGCATGGCGCGGACTTCCTCGATCGAGCCGCCTTCGCCCAGCACGCCCTCACCCTCGGAAATGACGATCCGGGCGATGCGGCCGCCACCCATGGCGAATATCTCGCCGGTAACCGTGCAATCCGCGCTGAGCAGAAAGGCCGCACCGGGCGCGACTTTCTCTGGCAGCATGGTCCGAGCGAACCAGTCGGCGAAATCGCCAGGGTGGAAGCCCTCGGTCATCCGGGTGATCGCCGAGGGCGCGACGGCGTTGACCCGGATGCCATGCGTCGCTCCGTCGACCGCGAGGCAGCGGGTCAGGCCGATCTGCGCGGCCTTGGCGGTGGAGTAGTCGGCATTGTTGGGCGCACCATAGGCCCCTGCGGATGTCGCGAGGACGATCCGGCCATAGGCTTGCGCGGCCATATGCGGCCAGGCGGCGCGGGCCAGCCACTGGCCGGCATAGGCGTTGATCCGCATGACCAGATCGAGGTCGCGGGTCGAGAGCTTGTCGGGCGATTTGAGATCGGGGCATGAGCTGGCGAAATGGGCGATGCCGTCAATCCGGCCGAAGGCGGACAGGCTGGCCGCGATAGCCTGCTCCGCGCCTGCCTCGCTGGCGAGATCGGCGGTGCAGGCGATTGCCGTGCCGCCTGCCGCCTCGATTTCGCCCGCGACCGCATCGGCGAGGCCGAGATCGGCACTGGCGCCGTCTTTCGCCGTGCCGTTGTCGGCCACCACCACCGAGGCGCCGCGCGCGCCGAGCAGCAATGCCAGCTCGCGCCCCAGCCCGCGCCCCGCGCCGGTGACCAGGATCGCCCTCCCGTCGAAGGTTACATCGCCAATTGTGCCAGCCATCGCCCTACTCTCCCGTATCGCCGTGGCGCTTATAGCCCGAACGCAGCGGAGCGCCACTTTACCGACCCGTCGATTTGTGCTTTTGCGCCGCGCTTCCCGAAATCAAGGCACGAACAATGACCGGAGACCAATGGCTCAATGTGTGGCTGGCACTGTTCGTGGCGACAGGGATCGGCGCGGGAGTAGCCACTGGCTGGTTCAAGGCACGCAAGGTCCAGCCAGGCGGGTTCAAGTGGAAGCAGTTCCGCTTCGAGGCGATGATCGCCGTAGTCAGCGTGGCGTTTTCCGGCGTGGTGATCGGCGGTGCGCAAACCTGGCTCAAGCAGAACGGCTGGATCACTTTCCAGCAGGGGCCGGCCAGCTGGTATGTGATCCTGTTCGAATACGCGCTTTACTTCATCACGTTCGACACCTGGTTCTACTGGCTGCACCGGTGGATGCATAACGAGCCGTTCTACAAGTGGATTCACAAGCTCCACCACCGCTCGACCTCGCCCAATCTGCTGACGACGCTTTCGGTGCATCCGTTCGAATCGTTCATCAACGGCGGCTGGATGGTGATCTTCATCGCGCTCTACGATGTCCATCCCGCCGCCATGGCCTTGATCGGCGCGACCAACATCGTCATGGGGCTCTACGTCCATTCGGGCTATGAGCTGTTCCCGCGCTGGTGGAACAAGAGCTGGGCGACCAAGTGGTTCATCACCGCCACCTTCCACGATCAGCACCACAAGTATTTCACCGCGAATTTCGGCGGCTACACCACGGTGTGGGACCGGATATGCGGCACCATGCGACCGAAGTTCGAGGCGGATTACGACAAGATCAAGCAGCGCGCGAGCGAGTGGCGCAAGCCCGCAGCGGCGCTAGAAGAGGCGGCCTAACCGGCAAATCCCTTGTCGAGAAAGCGCTCCGCCAGCGCTGCCATGTAGGCGGCGCCCCTGGGCAGCACGGCCTCGTCGATCATCATCCGCGTCGAATGGATGCCGCAACAGCTCGCCCAGTTGTCGCCTTGCGGTGCGACGCCCAGAAAGAACATCGCGCCCGGAACCTTGTCGAGCACATAGGCGAAATCCTCTGCGCCCATGATCGGATCGGGAAGCCGCAGAAAGGAGCCTTCGCCGAGCAGAGCAACGGCAGTGGCGTCACCGAAGTCCACGGCGCGCGGATCGCAGATGGTGACCGGGAAGCCCTCCTCGATCGTCACATCCGCCGTCAACCCATGCGCGCCGGCGATGCCTACCGCGAGCAGGCGGACGGAATCCGCCAATCGTTCCCGATGCTCGCGCGAGAGCGAGCGCATCGTCCCGCGCAGAATTGCCCGGTCGGGGATCACATTGTGCGTGCTCCCCGCGTTGATACTCGCGATTGTGATCACCACCGGATCATGGGCGTTGAACTGACGGGTCACCAGCGTCTGCAAGGCAGTGACGATTTCGCAGGCGACCGGCACCGGATCGCTGGTCTGATGCGGCATCGAGGCGTGGCCGCCTGCGCCCTCGACCACGATCTCGAGCATGTCGGCAGCGGCCAGCAGCGGCCCGGCCCGGCCCGCCACCATGCCGTGCGGGGCATTGGGCATGATGTGCAATGCAAAGGCGGCGTCGGGCATCGGCCCACGCCCCCCGCCGCCCAGCAGCCCGTCCTCGATCATGAAGCGCGCGCCGTGGAATCCTTCCTCGCCCGGCTGGAACATGAAGTGGACTTCACCTTTGAGCGAAGTGGCTCTGGCGCATAGCAATTCTGCCGCGCCAACGAGCATCGCGGTATGCGCATCGTGGCCGCAAGCGTGCATCGTGCCTGGCACGGTCGAGGCGAACTCCAGCCCGGTTTCCTCGGGCATCGGCAGCGCGTCCATGTCCCCGCGCAGCAATACCGAACGCCCCGTTCCCGCTCCGCCCTTCAACACCGCCACCAGCCCGGTGGTCGACGGACCCTCTCGCCACTCGAGCGGCAGATGCGCCAGCGCCGCGCGCACCTTGTCGCGGGTCTTGGGCGTATGCAGACCAAGTTCGGGCTCGGCGTGGATCGCACGGCGCAGCGCGACGATGCGCCCGGTCAGTTCCCCGGCTTCCCCGATCAGCGAATTCACCAGCATCGCGCGCTCCGGCTATTGACCGGCCGCACGATACTGCCTCCGCCGCGCCTGTCGAGCGCCGTCAGTCGTCGATTTTCGCCGCGATCCGCTTTGCCGCAGCATTATGCATCGTCACCGAGGCGGCGAGCAGCGCGTTGAGCAGCACGGCCTGATAGATGAAATACCACAGCGGACTGCCCGCCAGCATTGACAGCCCCAGCACGATCGCGCGTGAATTGGGGCCGAGGAACTTCAGTACCAGCAGCAGCGGCGGCGCTTCGGTGCGAACTTCGCCGGCGATCCGGTCGATCCTGGCAGGATCGTCCTGCGCCGCCTCGACTGCTGCATCGACCTTGAGCGCGTGGGGCGTCATCCCGCTCGCCAGCTGGAGATAGCCGGAGAGGATTTCGGCAAAGCCGAACCGGCCGGTTCTGGTCTCATCCTTGTGGGTGTTGCGCAGCCACGGCTGGCGATAGACCCACCACTGGTATTGCCGCCGCTGCACCTCGACATGATTGGCCTGGACGAAATGGCTGACCCCGGCAGCAACCATGATCGGCCAGCCCCAGGCATGACCGATCTGCAGCGCCAGCAGCCAGCCGAGGATGAAATAGACGATGATGTGGCTGGCATAGTCGCAGACCCCGTCGACCAGTTCGCCCAGCGGACTCGAGCGTCCGGTGATGCGAGCAAGATCGCCGTCGGCACCATCGACGACGTGCCAGGTCATGTGCAACAGCATCCCCAGCAGCGCCCCTTGCCAGCCCCAGGGCTGAGCATAAACAATGCCTGCGGCGACAACGAAACAGCCGCCGATTACCGATACCACGTTGGGCGTCAGCGGAGTCTTCGCCAGCAGCAGGGCCAGTCGCCATGCCAGCGGGTGATAGAGATAGTGGTTCAGCGGATCCTGCAATTCGCGCTTGCGCTGCGGCCGGGGTGGTCCTGAACTTCCACCGCTGCCCACCGAACCAAGCCCGTTTCCGGACGTTATAACTTCAGCCAACCGGCCCTCCTGTTGTGCGACCCCGTCATGCGCTCCGTCATGGACCAATGTCTCGCCTCAATGATTTTGATGGCCGAAACATCCTGATACATTTTCTCACAGCTTCGGTCTTGGACCGAGAGCGCATGCTCCATATAAACGGTTTGTTCCTTTGGAACAGTGCGTGCGACGCTTCGACAAATTTGGGTGTGTGTCATTCACGGTCATTCATCTCTGAGCAGCGTTATCATAGTTTTCGAAACGGCAGGCCACGCATCGTGCAATGTCGCAGGCCTGCCAGCAGCGGCGCGCGCACTGCGCGAGGCAGCGCTCGCCGGTGTCCCGCAATGCCGGCTTGTTACGGGCACGGACTGGCGACCTGACCGGCAGACCCGTGCGGAAATGGCAAGACTGGCCGGGGATATGCAGGTCGAGTTCGCCACCGGAGCCAGGCTTTCCGCGCTTTTCCCCCGAGAAGGCGCATTGATGATTGCCGGCGAGAGAATCGTCCCGGCTGAAACGATCCGCATGGCGCTTGCCGGTCAGGTCGCGCTTGCCGATGGAATGGCAATTGTCCGTGCCGGCGACGCTTACAGGCTGAATGGGACCGGCTCTCGCCGCAGCCAGCGGGATCTAGCGGCGGCCGCACGGCGGATCGTCGCGAATACCGCCAAGCCAGGCGATGGCATTATATCGCGCACGATAAACCGGCCCGTTTCGCAAGCCATCACGCGCATCCTGCTGCATTGGCCGGCAATCCGGCCGATGCATGTGACCTGGGCGACCGGTCTGCTGGCATTGACGATGATGGCCTGCCTGTTGTCCGGCTCAAACGCGGGACTGATCGCCGGGGCGTTGCTGTTTCAGGCTGCATCGATTTCCGACGGGATCGACGGTGAGATTGCCCGCGCGACATTCCGCACAACACACCTGGGCGCGATGGCCGACAGCCTGGTCGATGCGGCGACAAACATCGGATTCATCGGCGGCGTGGCGATTAACTTGTGGATTCAGGGCAACACCGGGGCGGCAACGATTGGCGCGGCGGGCCTTATCATGATGGCTCTGGGACTGTCCCTGATCGGGATTCGAGCCCGCCGCAGCGGGAACCAGTTTACCTTTAACGGCGTCAAAGACCACGTCGGCGCGAGCGGATCTCGCATCATGCGGTGGCTTACATGGCTGACAATGCGGGATTTCTATGCACTGGCAGCCGTGCTGTTCGTGATCGCTGGGCAGGCTGCGGCAGGACTGGTCGCATTTGGGGTGGTTGCGGCGGGCTGGCTGGCGGTCGTCCTGGCGGTATCGTGGCGCACGGCGGCGTAAGGTTTCGCAAACCACTTGCTTTTGGCGCGCGATTTCACAATGAGGGCGCAATCCACCGGACGAAGTGCGTCTGTCTGAAGGGATCGTATTGATGAAGCCTATTAAGGTTGCCGTGATCGGCGTGGGCAACTGCGCCAGTTCGCTGGTGCAGGGTGTTGCCTATTACCGGTCGAATAATTCTTCGCAGGGTCTGATTCATGATCGCATTGGCGGTTATGGCGCGGGCGATGTGGAGTTCGTGATGGGAGTCGATGTCGATTCCCGCAAGGTCGGCCTGGATATTGCCGAGGCTATTTTCGCCGCGCCCAATTGCACGGCTGTGTTCCAGGAAAAGGTTCCCGCTACCGGTGCCAAGGTGATGATGGGCAAGATCCTCGACGGGGTCGCCGATCACATGACCGGAATGGGTGATCGTGGCTTCATGCTTGGCGACCATCAGGAAGCGACGCACGAATTGATCGTCGCCGCGCTGAAGGCGACAGGTGCCGAAGTCCTGCTCAACTTCCTGCCGGTCGGCTCGGAAGAAGCCACCGAATTCTATATGGAATGTGCGCTGGAAGCCGGTGTCGCAGTGGTTAACTGCATGCCGGTGTTCATCGCCAGCCGCCCCGAATGGGAACGCCGCTTTGCCGAGAAGCGCATCCCCATCGTCGGCGACGACATCAAGGCGCAGATCGGCGCGACGATTGTCCACCGCGTGCTTTCCAGCCTGTTCGGCGCGCGCGGTGTGGATGTTGGCCGCACCTATCAGCTGAACACCGGCGGCAACACCGATTTCATGAACATGCTCGACCGCCAGCGGCTCGGCAGCAAGAAGGAATCGAAGACCGAAGCAGTGCAGGCGATGCTCGCCCAGCGGCTTGCCGATGAGAATATCCACGTCGGCCCGTCGGACTATGTGCCGTGGCAGAAGGACAACAAGCTCTGCTTCCTGCGGCTCGAAGGCAACCAGTGGGGCAATGTCCCGATGAACCTGGAATTGCGCCTGTCGGTGGAAGACAGCCCGAATTCTGCGGCCTGCGTGATGGATGCGATTCGCTGCTGCAAGATCGCGCTGGAGCGCGGCGAGGGCGGCGCGCTGATCGGTCCGTCCGCTTATTATTGCAAGCATCCGCCGCAGCAGTTTAACGACGATACCGCCGGCCAGATGGTCGAGGAGTATATCGCCGACGCCGCACTGGCCGCCGAATAGGCGCCAGTCCGGGTACGAAACGAAGCGGCGCCGGGTGTTTCCGGCGCCGTTTCCGTTGGAAAACATGTGAGGAGATCTGGCATGGACGCCCTGATCATTGCCGCCGGATATGGCAGCCGGCTGCGCGAAATATCCGATTCGAAGCCACTGACCCCGGTTGCGGGCGTGCCGCTGATCGAACTGGCTGTGCGGCAGGCCGTCGCGGCGGGTGCCGGGCGTGTGGTCGTCGTGACCGGGCACCAGGCGATCGAAATCGAGAAGTTCCTGCCGACCTTGTCCGCGCGCGTCGGCGTGCCCGTCATTTCGGAGCGCGTGCAACACTGGTCGACGCCGAACGGCTATTCGGTCGTAGCGGGAGCCGCCAAGATCGCGGGCGACTACCTTCTGCTGATGGCCGATCACATCTTCGAAGGTTCGATCCTGCAACGCCTGGCGCGCGCGGGTACGAAAAGCCGGGGGGTGACGCTGGCGATCGACCGGCGCACGGATAACCCGCTCGTCGATCCCGAAGACGCCACCTGGGTCAAGACCGACGCGGATGGAAGGATCGAGACCATCGGCAAGAGCATCGCCGATTTCGATGCAGTCGATTGCGGCGCATTTCTCGCCACGCCGGAGCTGGCCAAGGCCATCCAGGCTGCCATCGCCGAGGGCAAGTCCGGCAGCCTGTCCGACGGCATGCAGCGCATCGCCGATACCGGACGCGCCGCGACCATGGATATCGGAGACGCATGGTGGCTCGACGTCGACGATGCCCGCGCCCATGCCCTCGCCGAGGCCCAGGCACCGCTCCATTTGCCGGAAATCTTCGGCAAATCGTGAGTCTTACGGATATTTCATCTGCACCCGGGTGGTCAGCCCGCTGCGCGGTACGTTGAGCCGCACCGAGCGGAACGAAGGCAGGCCCGCCAGCGTCGGCGGATTGTTGGAAAAGCCATAGCCTTCGGCCGGAAAACCGATGCCGGTACGGTCGAATTTCTGGTTGGCGTTCGCGTCATGATAGAGCGCCAGCGCATAGACGCCCTGCGCGGGGCACAAAGATGCAAGCCCGCGTAGTCCCGGCATTCGCCTGAACCCGTCCGACATAGAGCGAACCGCGATGCGCCAGGAATTTGCGGGGAACGTCCTCATACAGCGTCACCGCAAGCAAACCTTCGCCATTGCGCAGCCCGCTGGCAACCACTGTCAGCCAATAGGGGCTCGCCGGGCCGGTGCACCCTGGCGGCGGAGAGGAGGACGCGGCGGGGTCTGCCGAAGCTGCGGCAGATGGTCCCAAAATAGCGGCGGCAAAGGCGAAAACCGCGGCGTTGAAACGTCTCGGCATTGTCATTGTCGGTTCGATCCTGGCGTTTGAGGAAGTCTGGGGGAGAGTGGGGCTAGGCAACTCTTGCTGCAATTCAGCCGGTGCGGCGCGGGTCGTTTGTGCCGGTCGCATGGCGATCTATCTGATTCGGCGCGTGAATAGGGCGTGAATTAGGCAAAACAGGGTCAGCTGCGGCAGCTGTAGCCTAATTCTCGACCTTCGCCACCCGGCCTGCCTCCAGCCAGATCGTGTTATCCGCAAGTGTCTGCAAGGCCCCGCGGTGGCAGATCAGCAGAATAGTCAATCGCTCGCGCAGCCGCACAATCGCCTCTGCAATCGCATCCTCGCTCGCGCTGTCGAGCGCGCTGGTCGCCTCATCGAGGATCAGCAAGTCCGGCCCGCTCAGCAGCGCCCGCGCCAATACGATGCGCTGTCGCTCGCCGCCCGAAAGCTGGCGCCCGCCTTCGCCAACCGGTGTATCGAGGCCCTGTGGCAGCGCTTCGACAAACAAGGCAGCGGCATCGGCGAGCGCCGCGCGCATCGCGGCTTCGCTGGCGCCGGGGCTGGCCCACGCCAGGTTTTCCCTGATCGTCCCCGCGAACAGAACCGGTTCCTGCTGGACATAGGTCACGCGGCTGCGCCAGGCCCGCCTGAGCCCGCCGTGCAGCGCCACGCCATCGACCAGTACCGCCCCTTCGTCTGGCGCGATCAGTCCACCCAGCAGGTCGGCCACGGTGCTTTTTCCTGCACCGGAAGGCCCCATCAAGGCGGTAACTCTCCGGGCCGGGATCGACAGGCTGACTGTATCGAGAGCCGGCATGGGCCTGCCGGCAAAGCGCACAGTTACATTCGACAGGCTGATCGCCCCGGCAAGCGCTGGCGCCTTGGCCGGGCCGGGATCGGGCTCGCGCGCCGCCTCTGCCTGAGCGATCAGCGCCAGGGTAGCCGAAATCGCCGGGCGGGAATGTTCCCAGTTCTGCCAGGCCTCCTGCAACCCGCCAAGCAAGGGTAAGGCCCGGGCGAACAGGGCGGCGAGCGGCAGGACGGCAGCGGCCCCGGCCTGCCAGCTGGTGATGCCAAACCAGACGATCGCCGCCAGCAGCACCGCCCCCCCGCCTTGCAAAGCTATCTGGCCAAGGCCTGCAACCCGCAGATAGTCGAGCTCGGCCTGACGCAGAGCGGCAAATCCGGCAACGGCATCGTGCTCGGCGCGCGCTTCGCGCCCGAAGCTCTTGATCACCCGCAGCGCTCCAAGCCCCTCGGAAATGCGCGAGTAGACAGTGCCATAGGCCTGGTCGAGCGCCTGCCCCAAGCCATAGGCACGGCGGCGCATGCCGCGATAGGCCAGCAGCACCAGCACACCGCCCGCCAGATGTGACCAGCGAAACTCGCAGGGAAATCGCCAGCGCCGCGAGGCCGATCCCGCCAAGCGTTATGGCCGCAGAAATCGCCGTCAGCAGCTGATTCACGCCAAAGCCGACGCGGTCGACATTGGTGATCAGCAGACCCGCGTTCTCCGTCTGGCGCATGGTCACCAGCACACGCCAGTCGCAATGCAGCAAGGCCGACCAGGCGCGGGCGCGCAGGCCATCGACCAGCCCATTCTGGAAGCGCTGACCTGCGATCGTGTGCCAGAACTTTATCAAGGCCCGTAGCACGACCAGGCCGACAAAAAGCGCGAGCAGGGGTGCGAGCGATATGGGTATGCCGAGCGAAGTCAGAATGCCGGCGATCCGGCTGTCGCCCTGGCCGGCGCCCAGCACGGAAAGCATCGGCACCAGCAGCAGTAGCCCGATGCCTTCGGTCAATGCCGAGGCCACCATCAGCAGACCGAGCAGCAGGGCCGGTCGCGCTTCGAAACGCAGCGAAACTGGGGCAAGTTTGTCCATTGTCTGGCCCGTTCTTACAGCTATGGACATTTTACAACCTTTGATGCGGTTCAGCTTCGCCGTCATTGACCGGGTGCAGCATGTGCGCCGGGTCGATTGACGGGCCTTGCGGGCGAGGACGCTGCGTAATGAAAGTCTTTCCCTTGCGAACTGCCCGTTCCGGATTCCCGATGCCGCCGGGGCGCCCACTGCATGGCTAGGCCGCGGCCATTGTCGCCCGAACTGGCGCTGCTCGCGGCATGCGGGCTGGCATCGGACGGGAGCCTCGCAAGCCAGGCGAAACTTGCCGGTGGTTCGGGCTTCGACTGGGCGCGGTTCGCCGATCTGGCTGACTACCACGGCCTGGGCGCGATCGCCTATGCCCGCCTCGCCGAAGTTGCGCCGGGTGCCTTGCCGCCGAACCAAGCCGCTTGCTTGCGCCAAAGCCTGCTGGGCCAGGCAGCGCAGCAACTGGCGTTTGCCGCCGAATCGGTCAGCCTGACCAACCGGCTGGAGGGTGCAGGCATCCGCTCGATCGTGCTGAAGGGCATGGCACTGTCGCATATGCTCTATGCAGAGCATCCGCATTGGCGCGGCGCATCCGATGTCGATATTCTGATCGATCCGGCGGATTTGCCAAAGGCCGACCAGTTGCTGCAAGCGGCAGGTTACGCGCGGACCTGGCCCGAGGAGGAGCTGCCGAAAGCCGGGCTCGACATGTTCTTTCACCTGGCCAACGTGTTCAACTACCAGCAACCGGCGGGCGGGATGCTGATCGAATTGCATTTCCGCCCGACCCGCAATCCGCACGCATTGCCAGTCTCCTTCGAGGAACTCTACGCGGGGTCATCGCCGATCGAAACCGGCGGTGGCCGGATCCGCGGGCTCGATGGCCCGCTGCAACTCGCCTACCTGTGCTGGCATGCGGTCGGTCACGAAGGGTGCAGGCTCAAATGGTTTGTCGATATCGCGCGCGCGCTGCGCCGCCTGTCGTCCGCCAGTTGCCTGACCTGCGTCACTGGCGGCGCATCCGCCGTTTCGCCCCATCCCGCAGCAATGGCGGACAACATGCTGGCCGCCCTGTCGATGGCGGCGGGCGAAAGCACCCATGGCGAAGTCGATCCGGCGCGGCAGCGCGACGTCAACCGCGTGATCCACGACATGGAGCATCTCAGCGAACGCCGTACCTCGCGGAGTTTCGCGAAATTGCCCGAGGAGATTGGCGACCTGATGTATCTGATGCGAATTTCCTCCGGCTGGGCGGATCGCGCCGATCATCTGCTGCGGATGCTGTGCGACCCACGCGATGTCTATGCGCTGGGACTCGGGCGCAACATGGCCCCGGTATATGCCGTCGCAGGGCCGCTGCTTTCGCTGGGGCGTTTTTTTAGCAGGTTAGGCGGGCGGTAGCCGGCACCCGATACCCGGTCCCGGCGAAACTGCCATCATTCCAATCCCAGAATTTCCTGGAAGAAATCGCGCCGCGGGCGGCTGCCGTCCCAGCTTTCATGTAGTTCGCGCATGGTGACGCAAGCAGCCTCGAAATCGGCGGTGAACTCGACCAGCTCAACATAGGAGCCCGCCTGTGCCCGGGCGTCGAGATAGCAGAACCGGCCCACGCCCTCGACATAGGCATCGTAGCACGGCTGCGCCCCGGCAGCGACGAAGCCCTGATAGGAACTGTCGTAGCCATCGTGCAGCAGGAAGATATGATGGAACAGACCGCCCAGCGGTTCTGCTTCCGCCCGTTCCAGCGCCTCGGCATAGGCAGAACCGCCGCCGCTCAACTGCTGGATCAATTCTATCTGCATGTCGCCGAGATAGCCATAGGCCACCCGAAAGGTGATATGCGTCGGCTCTCCCCGATAGACCTGCCGTTCCGGTTCATAGTCGGCGCAGAAGAATGGTCCGGCACCGGCGACCTTGGTCCAATAGCCGATCGCGGCTTCGAGATCGCGGGTGACATAGCCGAGCTGGATCAGTTTGCGCTTCATCGAACTTCCTCGTCCATCGCGGCCCAGTTCAGGCTGCCACGCCCTGCGCCGCGCGCCATTTAGCGGGCGCGTCCTTGATCGCGGGCAGCACCTTGTCGACGAACAGCTCAAGGCTCTTCCAGCCCTTGTCCGGGTGAAGCCCGCCGATCAGGGGTTGCAGGCCGACCGAGCGGACCTGGCCCAGCGCGATCGCCTCCTCAGGAGTGACCACCTTGACCAGCCCGGCGGCGCGGATTTTCTCGATGGTGTCCATGCCGTGCAGCGGCGAGGCCGAGGTTTCGGGCGATTCGCTCCATTTCGCATAGCTGCGCATGTAGTGGACCAGATGGTCGCCGATCTCGGACCAGCCGCGCTCGGGATCGTCGGTGAGGTAGAGCGAGGTGATGCCCCGGATGAATTTGTAGTCCTTCACACCGAATTCGGCGCAGGCTTCCTCGTAATCGGAGATGATCGTGTCGTTCATCGGCCACATCGACAAGCCGAACTTCGCCGCGCGCCGGGCTGAGGCGCGGGTGCCGCCGCCACCGTAAACGATCTCGCGGGGGTCGCGGGTGGGCAGCGGACGGACGAAGACTTCGCGCCCCTTGAACTGGAAGCGCTCGCCCGACAGCGCCCGCAGGATCGTGTCGAAGCCTTCGTCCATGGTCCGCGCCCGGTCTTTGAGCGAAACGCCGAAGGCGGCAAACTCGGTCGGCGAGTAGCCGGCGGCGAGCACGGCGTAGAACCGACCGTTGCTCAGCAGGTCGGCCACAGCGATCTGCTCGGCCATTTCCACCGGATCGTGAAACGGCAGGATGATCGCGCCCATGACGATCCCCATGCGCTTGGTCCGCTGCGAAGCGGCGACACCGGGCAGGATCGGGCAGGGCACATAGCCGTCTTCCGACTGGTGATGTTCCTGAAAATCGACCTTGTCGATGCCGGCCTTGTCGGCGAATTCGATCATCGACATCGCTTCGGAAAAAATCTGCTGCGACGTGACTCCGAATTGCTCGGGCGCGCGCAGATCGAAGCCGATGCCGGTGTGAAACAGATCGTTTTTATGGAACATGATCCCGCTCCCGCTAGGTTGGCCCGGCTTTGGATTTGCGCCGGTTTTACCTGACACTAGGTCGGGATTTACGGCTTGCCAATGCGAAACTCCGGCTGATTTAGCGCGGCAGTGCGCCGCCCCGGCGATGGATCGGCGATGATTCATTGGCAATTTGTCAGGATTGGGCGTTTCAGGGTATCATCCGCGCCAGCAAGGCCACAGATTCGTTCAGGAGAGCAGTTCATGAAAATGGAAGACATGGTCCTCATCAGTGTGGACGATCACATCACCGAACCGCCAACCGTATTCGACAACCAGCTTTCCGGCGAAGACTACGCGACCGCGCCCAAGCTCAAGCTCGCCCCCGATGGCGCCAATTTCTGGGAATACCAGGGCAAGCGCATGCGCAATGTCGCGCTCAATTCGGTCACTGGCCGGGTGCGCGAGGAATACGGTTTCGAGCCAACCAACCTCGACCAGCTGCGCAAGGGCTGCTGGGACGTCCACGCCCGCATCGGCGACATGAACATCAACGGCTGTGCCGCTTCGCTCAACTTCCCCAGCGTTGCCGGCATCGACGGCGGACTGTTCATCAGGGCCGAAGACAAGAAGCAGGCGCTTACCCACATGCGCGCCTACAACGACTGGCATGTCGATGAATGGTGCGGCGCCTATCCGGGCCGTTTCATCCCGCTCGGCGTGCTGCCGCTGTGGGACATGGATGAGACCGCAAAGGAAGTGTACCGCCTGGCCGACAAGGGTTGCTTCGCCGTAACCATGAGCGAAAACCCGACCATCGGCGGCATGCCCGGCATCCACACCGGTTATTACGAGAAGCTGTTCAAGGCTGCCACCGAATGCGGAACGGCGATCAACCTGCATATCGGCACCGGCAACACCTCGCCGCACTGCTCGCCCGAATCGCCGGTCGAGGCCAACATCACCACGATGCCTATGGCAGTGGCTTTCGGCGCAGCGGACTGGATGAACCTGGAGGCGCTAAACCGCTATCAGGACCTCAAGATCTGCTTCTCGGAAAGCGGCATCGGCTGGATCCCCTACCTTCTCGAACGCGCCGACTACAGCCACGAGCAGCACCACGTCTGGACTCATTCGCAGCAATACCTGAAGGGCAACAAGCCCAGCGAGGTGTTCAAGCGCCAGTTCTACAGCTGCTTCATCGACGACGCCTATGGCCTGCGCAACCTCGACCTGATCGGCGAGGACAGCGTGATGTTCGAAATCGACTATCCGCATTCCGACGCGCAGTGGCCGACTGCTCCGGAATGGCTGTGGAAGTCGGCACAGATGCTGACCGACAGCCAGATCGAAAAGATCACGCACCTCAATGCGATGCGGTGCTACAAGTTCCCGATGTTCGATCACATCCCCAAGGAACAGCTGACCGTCGGCGCGCTGCGCGCCAAGGCCAAGGCTGCGGGCGTCGATACCACGCTGATCTCGTCCGGCGGCGCCAAGCCATTGGCAGACGGCGAACAGCCGAGACCGATTGTCGCCAAGGACGTCGTCGAGATGTTCACCAAACACGCTGCGGCGGCATACGAAGAAGCCTGATTGACGGCCACAAACTCCTCTCCCCTTGCGGGAGAGGATACGAAGGCTTGGCGCTTCAGCGCCTAGAGTCATTCTGACTTAGATTGAGGCATATCCGGCTCCCCGGACGTAGTTTGCGCATTCATGTGGCGGGAAGTGATCGAGCAGCTTGCCGATGCGCCGCCAGGTGGCTTCGACGGTGCGCTCATTCGCCTTTCGCAGGAGGCGTTTGAGCTTGGAGAACATCTCTTCGATCGGGTTCAGGTCGGGCGAGTAGGGCGGCAAGAAGAACAGCTTGATGCCTGCCGCCCTGAGGAGTTTGCGCACGCGGGCACCTTTGTGGCTGCCGAGATTGTCGAGCACGACGATGACACCTGGCTCCAATGCTGGGATCAGGAACTGCTCGACCCATGCGGCGAAGCTCTCACCGTTGATCGGGCCGTCAAGAACGCAGGGGGCAACGATGCCATCATGCCGCAGCCCGGCAATGAAGGTCAGCGTTTTCCAATGTCCATGCGGCACCTTGTCGATGAGCGCTTCGCCCTTCGTGTGCCAGCCATGGGTGCGCGTCATGTTCGTCTTCGCCCATGTTTCGTCGATGAAGACCATCCGCTTGGGGTCTACCCAGCGCTGGACCCAGTGCCAGCGGTTGCGGCGGCGGACGACGTCGGGCCGGTCTTGCTCCTTGGCGAAGAGCGTCTTTTTTTAAATGTCTTGCCGCAGCGCCCCAGGAACCGCCACAGCGTATCGCAGCACACCACCACACCCCGCTCGTCGCGCAGCTGCGCCAACAGCTCGTGCAGCGTCAAGTCCTTCTTCTGCTCGATCCGCGCCACCAGCCACTCGCGCTCCCCTTCCAGCAGCGGACGCAGGTGGCCACCCACCTTGCCTGGCTCAACCGACCCTCGCGTCCGCCAAGCCTGCGCCCAGCGGACACCCGTCGCCGCGCTCACTTCCAGTAACCGCGCCGCCGCTCGCGCCGACATGCCCCGGTCCAGCGCCCGACAAAAGCGAACCCGCAAATCTTGCGATAATGGCCTCATCCATGCTGGCCTCCTTACCAGTGGACAGTGTGAATCACAGATCTGCGCGATTGGGAATCCCTGCCGATTCATTCAACTGCGGAAAAACTCTAGCCGCAGTTGGAGAGGGGGGCGGCGCAGCGCTTTGTCGCCCCCCTCTCCAAGCTTCGCTAGCCCCGCAGGGGCAAGCTGCGCTTTCCTCTCCCGCAAGGGGAGAGGAGCGGTATTCCTGCTAAGACAACTATGCCGGGAGCGCCTGTAAGCCGGGTTCTGTAGCACCGCCCGTTTCCCCGGAAGGGGACGCGGCAGCACTGGCAGCCATTCCTCTCGGCGACGCATTGCTGCGCCGCTCCAGCGACCAACCCGGGCGATCCGGCGCGAAACACGCCTGTTCTTGCGAACGTGCCGCCCCTATTCGGTCTTGCTCCGGGTGGGGTTTGCCATGCCGCGGCTGTTACCAGCCGCGCGGTGCGCTCTTACCGCACCCTTTCACCCTTGCCTCGTCCCGAAGGAGCGGCGGCGGTCTGCTCTCTGTGGCACTTTCCCTGAGCCGGAACCAAAGCCCCGACCCGGCGGGCGTTACCCGCCACCCTTGTTTCGTGGAGCCCGGACTTTCCTCGGCATCTTGCGATGACGCGGCTGCCCGGCACTCCCGGCCCGCCAAGCATAGCATGGCATTGCTTCCTCGCGATACGCCTATCTCGAACGACCCTGATCGCGGTCCAGCAGCAAGGCGAAAAGGATCGCCGAACACTCGCCGTCGATCACGCCGTCGATGGTCTCAGGCCGCCAGCGCCGCTGGAACGCGCGCACTGCCGCATGCCCATCGGCAATGTCATACCCGAAGCGTTCGAGCGCGAGATAGAAGGCCCCGTCGTTGACGTAGGGCGAAGGGATTTGCAGTTCCGGGCGCGGCAGGGTGAGCTGGTAGCGGGCGAGCAGTTCCCAGTCGAAAAGTTCGCCGGGATCGTCCTTGCGCTGCGGCGCCACATCGGAATGGCCGACCACATTGGCGCGCGGAATATGGTGGCGACCGATGATGCCGTGAAGCAGCGGAATCAGTGCCTCCATCTGCGCCTCGGGGAACGGACGGTAGCCCCATTCGTGCCCCGGATTGACCAGCTCGATGCCGACACTGGCCGAATTCACGTCGGTGATCCCGCGCCAATAGGATCGCCCCGCGTGCCAGGCGCGCTTGCCCTCGGCGACCATACGGGTCACCGTGCCGTCCTCGTCGATCATGTAATGCGCCGAAACCTTGGCCTCGGCATCGCACATCCGCTCCAGCGCCCCGGCGGCATCGGGCATGCCGGTGTAGTGCAGAACCACCATCGAAATCGGCAGCGCCCGCTCGTCCCAGTTGGGCGATGGCGCCTCGTGGTGGACAAGATCGCTCATCAGCCGGCGGGCAGGACAGCGCCCATCACCAGCGCTTCTTCGGTCAGTGCATGCTGCAACCCGCCGCCCAGACTTGCGGCCAGCTTGCACAGCATCGCGGCCGGGGCAGTTCGGCTGGACAGCTCGCTTTCGGGCAACGAACCGTCGAGCGCGCGGCCGATGCTGTCGTCGAAGGCAATGCGGCTGCCGGCAGCGCGCACGACGATCTCGCTGGCGCCTTCCCGCAGTTCGGCTCCGACTTCCAGCCTGCCGCCGCGCACCAGCGCCTCGATCCCGATCAGCGCAAGATTGAGCATGGTCTTGACCGCAGGCTTGGGCAGCACATCGCCCGTGATTGCCCAGACGACCTCGATCCGCCCATTATTCCCGGCCAGCGCATCGATCACGCTGCGCGCCTCCTCGACCGGGACCATGTCGCCGTATCCACCCGCCGCTCCGAAGGCGAGGCGGAAGAATTTGAGCTTGTCCGTCGAGACTTTCGCGCTTTGCTCGAGCAGCTCGAAGCAGCGCTTCCGCATTTCCGGGTCTTTTTCGTCGGCGATCAGCTCGAGTCCGTTGGACAGGGCACCGACCGGGCTCAGCATATCATGGCACAGCCGCGAGCAGAGCAAGCTGGCAAGGTCGAGCGAGCTGTCGGTCATCTGGCTGCATTCCCCTGGAATTTCGATTGCCCCCGGCTTGAAGGGCGCATCAGCCCCTTACCCCGCAATCACTGCATGGGAAAGCGCCACGAAACCATTCGCGCCATCGCGCCAGAACGCCACCACGCCTCCCGCGACAATCGCCCAGATCCGGCTGTCGCCGCTGGCGTGGGCGCAATCGGTGGCCGAGGGCACGGGATGACCTTCGGGGTGCGAGTGGTAATAGCCGATCAGCTCCGGCCCGCCTGCCCGCGCCGCGCGGTGGGCGGCAAACAGCGCGGCGGGGTCGATCTCGAAATGCCGTGCCGGATCGGGCGCGACATTGGCGGCGGGACGGGCTTCCGTTACCCGCCCTTCCCGGCCCAGCAGCAGCCCGCAACACTCCAGCGGCGCCGCATTTGCCGCTTCTGAAAGCAGTGTTGCCATCGTGCCACTTGTCACTTCGATCGTCATGCCCATGTTCCTAGCCATGGTTCGGGGGGAAAGCATCATCGAAGGCGTGATTGCTTGTGGCGGCGAGCGGCTCGACAAGGCGCTGGCTGCGGCAAGCGGCCTGTCGCGCGAGCGCGTGAAGGCGCTGCTCGGCGAAGGGCGGATTGCGCTCGACGGAAAAGTGTCCAGCCAGGCCTCGCTCAAACTGGCAGAAGGTACCGCGTTTCGCATCGCCGTTCCCGACGCAGTTCCCGCCGAAGCCGCGCCGCAGGATATTCCCCTTGTGATCGCCTATGAGGACGAGCATCTGATCGTCGTCGACAAGCCGGCCGGATTGGTTGTTCACCCCGCTGCGGGAAACCTCGATGGCACGCTGGTCAATGCCTTGCTGCATCATTGCGCCAGCAATGGAGGAGGCCAGCTCTCCGGCATCGGCGGTGTCATGCGGCCCGGTATCGTTCACCGCATCGACAAGGATACCTCCGGGCTGCTGGTCGTCGCCAAAAGCGATGCAGCGCATGAAGGGCTGGCCAAACAGTTCGCCGACCATTCGATCTCCCGCGCCTACCTCGCCATCGCCGCCGGCCACCCCGCCCCGCCCGCCGCGACGATTCGCGGGGCGATTGCCCGCTCCAGCGCTGACCGCAAGAAAATGGCGCTGGTGGCGGACGGACGGGGCAAGCATGCGATCACCCATTACAAGACGCTGGAGCGGCTGGAAAATGCCAGTTTGATCGAATGCCGGCTCGAGACCGGCCGCACGCATCAGGTCCGGGTTCATCTCGCGTCAATCGGCAATCCGTTATTGGGCGATCCTGTCTATGGACGCTCCCCTTCCCGGCTCCGGCCACTGCTCTCAGACCTCGGCTTTCGCCGTCAGGCGCTCCACGCCGCCGAACTGGGGTTCATTCACCCCGTTTCGGGCGAAAATTTGCGCCTGATCAGTGATCTGCCCGCCGATATGAGCGTTCTATTGGTAAGATTACGGAACAAATCCGCTGTTGATGTGCTATAAGCAAAGGTGTGTGGCTGCCATCCAGGGATGCCTTATAAGGGTCCCTTAACGGCCAGCCGACAATGATGCGATGAAAGGATCAGGTGAGTTGAAATGTCAGACCGTAAAAGCAACCTGCCAGCCACGCCCACTCTGGGCGGCGAAGCCGGGCTCAACCGCTATCTGACGGAAATCCGGAAGTTCCCGCTGCTGAAGCCCGAGCAGGAATACATGCTCGCCAAGCGCTTTCAGGAACATCAGGATCCCGAGGCCGCGCGCCAGCTCGTCACCAGCCATCTGCGGCTCGTGGCGAAGATCGCCATGGGCTATCGCGGCTATGGCCTGCCGGTCAGCGAACTGATCTCCGAGGGCAACATCGGCCTGATGCAGGGCGTCAAGAAATTCGAGCCCGATCGCGGCTTCCGCCTGGCGACCTATGCGATGTGGTGGATCAAGGCCTCGATTCAGGAGTTCATCCTGCGCAGCTGGAGCCTGGTCAAGATGGGCACCACCGCGGCGCAGAAGAAGCTGTTCTTCAACCTGCGGCGGATGAAGAAGAACCTCGACGCCTACGAGGATTCCGACCTGCATCCCGACGATGTGAAGACCATCGCCACCAAGCTCGGCGTGTCCGAGACCGAAGTGGTCAACATGAACCGCCGGATGATGATGGGCGGCGATGCCAGCCTCAATGTCTCGTTCAACGAGGACGGCGAAGGCCAGTGGCAGGACATGCTGCACGACGATCGCCCGCTGCAGGACGAGACTGTCGCCGAGGCTCAGGAAGCCGGCCAGCGCCACGCCCTGCTGCTCGAGGCAATGGAAAGCCTTAACGAACGCGAGAAAGCCATCCTCACCGAACGCCGCCTGATCGACGAGCCCAAAACGCTCGAGGAGCTGAGCCAGGTCTACAGTGTCAGCCGCGAACGCGTCCGTCAGATCGAGGTGCGCGCGTTCGAGAAACTGCAGAAGGCGATGATGGAGATTGCCGGCGAGCGCAGGCTGCTGCCAGCGGGGTAAGTTTGCGCCGGATTGCCTGGTCCCGGATTACTGGGTCCCGGTATATCGGGCCAAGGCCCTTTCCACCGCGCGCGGTTACCCGCTAGAAGCCGGAGCCATGGCTCACTTCGCTAGGTCGTTTCGCAACCGGGGCAGGCCCGGCTTCTTCTCCCGGCTGGGCTGGTGGCTCAGCCGCGGGATAGCGCTGTTCTTCCTCGCCTCGATCGGCATGGCCGTGGTCTACAAATTCGTGCCGCCGCCGGTGACGCTGACGATGTTGCTGGATCCGCATGGCTTCGACAAGGACTGGACTTCGCTGTCGGCCATCGACCGCGACATGGTCGCGGCAGTGATCGCCGGAGAAGACGCCAAATTCTGCGAGCACGGCGGTTTCGATACCGAGGCGATCGAAAAGGCGCTGGAGCGCAATGCGACAAGCAGCAAGCTGCGCGGCGGATCGACGATCAGCCAGCAGACCGCCAAGAATGTGTTTCTGTGGCAGGGGACCGGCTGGACCCGCTATGTCCGCAAGGGGCTGGAAAGCTGGTTCACCTTCCTGATCGAAAACATCTGGGGCAAGCGGCGGATCATGGAGGTTTACCTCAACGTCGCGGAAACCGGCATTGGCACCTACGGGGTCGAGACCGCGGCGCAGCGCTATTTCAAGCATTCGGCGGCCAGACTGTCGAGGGTCGAAGCAGCCCGCATCGCCGCCGCGCTGCCCAGCCCCAAGAAGCGCGCGGTAGTCGGCGCCAAGGGCTTTACCCGCCGCCACGGCAACACCATCGCCGCGCGAACGGCTGTGGTGCGCAATAGCGCGCTGGATACCTGCGTTTACGAGTGATCTATCCGCCCAGATCGGTCGCGGTCAGGGTATAGCCGCCGTCGGTCTCGCCAATCCCGAAGCTCTTCACCCGCACTTGCAGCTGGCCGGTGCTGCGCGCGGTGAAGGTCAGCTTTTCGGTGCCGGTGGTGTTCGAATCCTGCGACTTGAGATCGGCGAATCCGGCATCGGGCTTGTCGCCGCCATCCTCCGGCTCCAGCGGGCTGGACAGGCCGATCGACACGACCCCGTCATAGGGCGCGGTCAGGCTGAGCCGGTAGCTGTGGCCGGCGACGACCGGCAGGGTATAGAACTTCATGTCGTCCGAGCCTGTCAGGCGCCCCGCGACTTGCGCACCGGCCCGCAGCGGGGTGGGCGGCGGCGGCGGCTTGGGCGCGGAGGTGCGCGCCAGCGACAGTTCGAACTCGCCGGCCTCCTCGGACAGCGAATCGACCTGAAGGTAATAGGTGCCGGTCAGCGGCAATTTGCGGCGGATGGCCGGGTTGAGCCCGTCGCTGTCGTCGTTTTCGGCGAGTACCGTGTAATTGCCCTCGCGGTCGGGCCCGGCCAGCCGCAGAACGGTGTCCTTTTCCGACGTCGACTTGAGCTGCACCCACTGCCCGGCGGTCCCGGCGAAGGAGAACACCATCGGCGCCGATGACGAGGCTATGCCTTTTTGCGGGGTGTCGAGCTGGGCGGCGACGACCGGCGCCTGGCTGGCGCCAACCTCGCGGCGGCGCGCGAGGATTTCGCGCGGCTCCTCGCCCGATGCGACGGCGACGATATATTGCCCGGCCTTGGGTGCGACGAAGCGCAGCCGCTCACCATTGTCGGTCGAGCTGACGCTGCCGCCCTTTTCGAACACTTCGCCCGGCAGCGGCGCCAGCAATGCGCCGGCACTGTCGCACAGCCTGAGCGCGCGCGCCGGCGGCGGGGTGGAGCTGCTGCGACCGTGATCGTGGTCTTCCGCCTCCTCGTCATTGCGAGCTGCGGGGCTCGGCGGCTTGATGCTTTCAAGGTCGACTATCACGCCCTCGTTGGCGCCAAGGCTCAGCGAATAGGTTCGCGCCGCGCCCGGCGCGACACTTGCGACCGTGCCGACCGGCAGGGCGCTCGCGCCCGCTGCCCGGCAGCTAGCGGTCTGCGCCTGGGCCTGGGCGAGCGGTGCCAGCGCGGCGGCAGTGAGGAACGCGACGATACGCGAAGTGCGGCTTACGGCCATGTGCGGATATCCCTGTTGCGGTTGCTGATCGACTGCGGCCCTTATCGGGCAGATATGAAGCCCGGTCAGGTGAATGGCACATGAAAAAGGGCGGAAGGCAATGGCCTTCCACCCTTTTTTCTGTTGGCAATGCTGCCAGTTGATCAGAAGCTGACCCGTGCTCCGATGCGGATCGTGTAGAGCGACTGGCGCGAGTAGATCGTGTCGGTCGGTGCAGCGAACTGCGTGACACCGTTGACCGTCGTCGTCTGGTTAGCGGCATAGCGATACTGCGTGCAGGCCTGCCCTGCATTGGCGGCGGCGTTCGCTCCGGGCGCCGTGCCGGTGGCGACCGGCGTGACGAGGCACTGCACGGTTACCGGGGCAATTGCATAGGGGAAGGCATATTCGCGCGTCTGGCCCCAGTTCTTGTTGAGCAGGTTAGTGAAGTTTTCGATGTCCATGAACAGGGTGAAGCGGGAATTGCCGATCCCCGTAGGCAGTTCCTGGGCAAGGTGCAGGTCGAGCCGGGTCACCCAGGCCGAAGTGAAGGCATTGCGCGGCGCGATCTGGCCGCGGAATTTGCCCAGGCCGCTCGAATCGACAAAGGCGTCGAACAGCGCCGCGTCGTTGGCATTGGCGAACGAGACCTTGGGGTCGTTCAGGCCGGTGGGCACATAGAGCAAGTAGCGGCTCTGCGATCCCGTGCCCGGATTTACCGTGCCGAACACGGTCGAGCGGCTGGCGGTGTCGCGGAAGGCATAGCTGAATGGATGGCCAGAGCGGCTTTCGCCGAAGATGCCAAGAGTTGTCTTGTAGTCGCCGAAGAATGCATGGTTGTAGGTGAAGTCGAACTTGATCGAATGACGGACCTGATCGTTCGAGACGCCATAGGCAGGTCCGTTCGGATCGAGCGCCACGCCCGCAGCATAATTGGAGGAGGCAGTCGAAGATGTCGCCGGATTGCGATCCTTCACATCCTGGAAGGCATAACTCACCCCGGCTTCAAGCCCGAAATCGAACGTTTTGCGTGCCCGCAGGATGCCGATGAAACTGCGGCCGAGGTCGGAATTGGTAAGCACGATGTCCGAGTTGGTGTCCGCGAAACTCGAAATCGGCGTGTAGCGGGTGCGCCCGTCCGGCGTCAGCAGTCCGTTGGGTTGCACGCGCAGATCGGTGAAGAACACCTGCTTGCGGACCTTGGAATAGAGGACGTCGGCTCCCAGTTCCCAGCCCGAGCCGAGGAACCCCAACCGTTCGGGGGTCCAGTCCGCCGACAGTGTCAGCCGCCATTGCGAGGGCAGCTTGAAATCCTTGGCGAGCGCGTTGGTCGGCGAATTGACCGCGACCGCCACGTTGTTCAGCAGCGTGTTGGCGGCAGAGGGTATCGACGCTCCGTTGATATTGGTCAGGATCGCAGCGCCGCTGGTGTTGTCGGCGCCGCTACCCGAATAGCTGCCGTTGTTGGCCTGCTGCACGTCGATCGCATTGGTAAGGATGCCGGTGTTGGCAAAGCTGTTCGACACATAGACGTCCGGCGTGCCCCCGGCGAAGACGCCTGCACCGCCGCGGATCGTGAGTTCCGGCGTGGGCTTCCAGGTCAAGCCGAAACGCGGCTGGAACACGCCGAGGCCATCGACGAACTTGGTATTGGGAAAGCCATAGCGCGTGGCGAAGGTCTGGTTGAGCGCGGGCGCGCTGCTGCCGCCGTAGAAATCGTAACGCGCGCCAAGATTGACCGTGAGCTTGTCGTTGATCCTCCAGTTGTCCTGGATACCCAGGACATAGGCCTGGTAACGGAAGTTTGCGGCGGCATCCTCCGGAACCAGCGAAGGAATGGCATTGCCGTAACGGAAGCGCTGCGCGGTACCGGCGGTGAAATCCGCGAGTGAATCGAAATAGTAGTCGCCCGCGGAGCGTTGCAGGAAGGCGTTGAAGGTCTTGACGTCCTGCAGTTCGAAGAAGGCCTTGACGTCATGATCGCCCAGCTTGAGCCGCCCCTGGATCAAGCCGCCATAGGTCCGCACGTTGAGCGCGTTGGTCTGGCGCGATACGTCGGGACCAATGCTGACGATGGAGTGGGTCGCAGGACAGTTGACGTTGGCACTGGCTGCCGCGCCTGCAGCGGTGCGATCCGAAGTTGGCGCGGTGCAGACCTGCATCTGCGCGAAACCGCGACCTAGATAGGGATCCTGACCACGCTTGTAATGCTTGTAGAATCCGCGAACTTCGGTCGAGAAGTTGTCGGTCCAATCGGAATTCACCTGGAACACCCCGGTATGCAGCCGATTGCTCTCCACATAGTCGTTGGATGCAAGGCCCAGACCGAAAGGCACGGTGGTGAAATTGTTCGAGGAACGGTTGATGGCGTCCTTGGCATAGGTGTAAGTCACCGAGACGCGCTGGGTGTCGGATGCATTCCAGTCGAGCTTGGCGACCAGCCGGTCGTCGCTGTCGCCGTTGGTATTGAGCACACCGCCGGTATCGTGACTGTAGCGCGACTGTGCGATCTGGCTCACCTGATCGGCTTGCGCCTGCGTCAAGGTCGGAATGGCGATGCCGGCGTTGTTCTCGGCGGTGCCTTCGGGAATGGGCTGGGCCGCGCGCACCCGTTCCGCAGCGACCATGAAGAACAACGTGTCGCGAACGATCGGCCCCGAGATTTCCGCGCCGAAGTTCTTGTAGGTGAAATTCGGCAAGGTGACCCTGCCAGTCGGCACACCGGGCCCAGGCTTGGTTTCCTTGCCGGTGAGATCGTCGGCCGAATAGGCGAAGAATCCGGTGCCCTGCCAGTTGTTGGTACCCGAACGCAGCACGATGTTGATCGAGCCGCCCTGGAAGTTACCTTCGCGCACGTCATAAGGTGCGACTTTCGCCTGGAACTGGCCGATGGCATCGAAGGGTATCGGCGAGCGCCGGCTTGGCAGGCCGTCACCGCCCAGGCCGAACGAATCCGTGATAGGCACGCCATCGACCGAGAAGCGGTTGTACCGCGCGTTCTGGCCCGCGAAAGAAATGGTCCGGGTCGTCGGCGATTCGTCCAGCCGGGCGAACGGGTCGCGGCGGGAAAGGTCGCGGATGTCGCGGTTGACGCTGGCGACGTTGGCAATGTCGGCGGAGTTCAGGACAGTTGCCGGACCCTGGGAAATCGAACCGGCACCCTGCAGGCGGGTCGCCGTCACCACAATCGCGTTTTCGCCGCCTGCCTCGGACGCCAGATCTATCGGCAATTCGTAGGCCTGGGCCAGAACAGTAACTACGTCGGTCACCGTCGATGAAAAATAACCGGGAGCGGTAACGGTCACCGTGTAACTGTCGCCTGCCCGCAATCCCGAAACATCGAAGCCTCCCGAGGCGGAGCTCTTCGTGGTCGCCCTGGCACCGGTCGCGGTGTTGAGGATCTCGACACTCGCGCCGGCCACCGGCGCATCGCCGCTGGAAACCGTGCCGCGAATTGTCGAAGTCGTCTCCTGCGCCATGACCGGCGCCGCGAGTCCGCCCGCGAGGCTGAGGCTTGCCGCACTTGCGGCCAGAAAAAGTTTCAGGTGCATGGCGTTGTTCCCCGTTGCGGCCCCTTACCCTGGGCGAGTGGAAGCAAAACAAGCTGGCCGCTGGACTGGCTGCGAATCGCCACTTCACGGCTATCCGTTTGCTAGCCGCCCGGGCAGCACTACAAAACAGCCAATTGTTACCGGCATTTGACAGCATCGCCCGCCAGCAGCCCGGCAAGACCAGTGTGCGCAAGGATGTTTCACTGTTGCTTACATTGGTGAAAGGAACGAACCGTTTCGTCGGGAATTCGCCGTTGCGAAGAGTGATCGGCCTGGCATTGCTCCGCACGATTCTTGCCGGGATGCGGCATTCATGCAACACGCTGGCAATGAGTGCCGGGCACCACGATCATAGCCATCATCACGCCGGGACCGATGCTGCGGGGCATGGTCCGGCGTTTGCGCTGGCGATTGCGCTCAACCTCGCGTTCGTCGCCGCCGAGGTTGCTGCGGGCATATTCAGCGGCTCGATGGCGCTGCTGGCCGATGCCGGTCACAACCTGTCCGACGTGCTGACCCTGCTGGTCGCCTGGGGGGCGAGCCTGCTGGCCCGGCGGCCGCCATCGGCCCGCTTCACCTATGGGCTCAAGAGCTCCTCGATCCTTGCCGCCATCGCCAATGCCGCGCTGCTGTTCGCGGCGCTGGGGGCGATCCTGGTCGAGACGATCAGGCGGCTGGCCGATCCGGCCCCGATCGCCGGGCAGACGATGATGCTGGTTGCGGGGATCGGCATTGCCGTGAACGGCGCCAGCGCCTTCCTGTTCGCCAAGGGCAGAAAGTCCGACCTCAACCTGCGCGCCGCCTTCCAGCACCTGCTCGCCGACGCTGCGGTTTCGGCAGGCGTGGTCGCGGCGGGCTTGCTGGTGCTGCTGACCGGCCAGCGCTGGATCGACCCCGCCACCTCGCTGGTAATTGTCGCGGTGATCGCCTGGGGTAGCTGGGGCCTGCTGCGCGACGCGGTGAAGATGGGACTGCTGGGGGTGCCCGAGGGGATCGACGAAACCCGGGTGCGCGGTTTTCTTGCCGCCCAGCGCGGAGTCAGCGCGGTCCACGATCTCCATATCTGGCCGATGAGCACGACCGAAACCGCGATGACAGCGCATCTGGTGATTCCGACGGGTCATCCGGGCGACGCATTTCTGCATGGTCTGGCGCACGAGCTTGAGCACAATTTTGGTATTGGCCATGCAACAATTCAGATCGAGATGGCGAGCGGCGAGGAATGCGCGCTGGAGAGCGAAGTCATCGTCTGATCGCAAATTGGTGATCGCAGCCTTGCGTTTGTGATCCAATCCCGTTCCCACCGCGTTTCCCTCGATGCAACGCCCCCGGTTGCACCAAGGAGAGAATCATGAAGAATTCCATGAAGCTGGCTGCGCTGTTGAGCGCCGCCATGGCGACGACGGCGCTTGCCGCCGGCACCCCGGCGCATGCCGGCTCAGGCCACAGCTCTCACCAGACCGTGATGGTCGGTGGCGCGGCGATGTTGCCGGCTCGCAATATCGTCGAGAACGCGGTCAATTCAGCCGACCACACCACCCTGGTCGCGGCTGTCAAGGCAGCGGGACTGGTCGAGACGCTGGCCGGACCCGGCCCTTTCACGGTCTTCGCGCCGACCAATGCCGCTTTCGGCAAGCTGCCCGCCGGCACCGTCGAAACACTCGTCATGCCCGAGCAGAAGGCAACGCTGACCAAAATTCTGACCTACCATGTCGTCGCGGGCAACGTCTCTTCGTCGCAGCTGGTCCGCATGATCCGCGCGGGCCGCGGCAAGGCTGTGCTGACGACGGTATCCGGCGGTAAGCTGACCGCACGAATGATGGGCCGCAATGTCGTGCTGGTCGATGAAAAGGGCGGCAGGGCGACGGTTACCCAGGCCGATGTCGCCCAGTCGAACGGCGTGATCCACGTTACCGACACGGTTTCGATGCCCGGCTGATCCTGGGTCAGCCACAGAGTTCCGCGCCGTATCGGTCACCCCACCGGGCGGCGCGGACCCTTGGAGCGTGATCAGCCGCCAGTGAATTCGTGGCGGCCGCCAAAAAAATCGTCCGGCTCGATAGCGAATCCTGATGAAATGCAGCCTTCGCCGGTCAGCCGCAGCTTGAGTAGCCCGCCGGTGAAGTGCGCCTTAGCCTTCCCGGCATCCGCCACTTGCCAGACCAGCGCATAGATGCCGTTCTGCTTCTTGGCGAGGAACGCGCCGAGCGGGCCTGAGCCAGTGTCGTCCGGCTGGATGAAAGCGACATTGGTATCGCCGATGCGGATCAGCACCCGGCGCGCCGGCTGGGGCTGGGTGACCTGCTCATCGGCCAGCACTTCGCCATCGACGCAGCCCGTGAAGAACTGCACTGCCTTGTCGATCTCTGCCGTGACGCAGGCGATATGATCGAGCCGCAACACTCCCGAGGCATGGCCGGTGCCGACCTGCGGCCCCCAGCCGCCGGAGCGGTCCCAGGGGTCGTTGGGCATGCCGGTCTCGCAGACCTCGACCAGCACGCCGCCGGTCGATTCGGGCTTGACGAAGAAGAACACGCCATAGTCGCTCGCCGTCACTGCCCCGGCATCGCGAAACGCCTGGCTCGCGGCCTTGCCGTCCGCGACTTTCAACTCGAACGAATGAAACGCCTGGCCGATTTTCGCCGTCATGCGGGAAAAAGGCTTGGTCATGTCCTCCGGATTTCGCGGCGCCATCGGCTCGACCATGTGGTTGGCGACATAGAGCAGAGCACAGTCGCGGTCCTCGGCGGGGAAATAGTTTTCGGCGAAGACCAGCCCGCCGAGCGCATCCTGATAGCGCAGGCGCATGCCGTAGATGTCGGTGGTGGAATGGATGGTGTGGATGATGCGGGGGACGTGGATAGGGGCGGGCATGGGGTTCTCTCTCCTGTCTCGTCATCCTGAACTTGTTTCAGGACCCATCGCGCCGCAAATTGGGGCGTCGATAGAGCGCGCAATTCTAGCGTGCGTGCCGTTCAAGCAACTGAGCCTGCCGCGAAATGGGTGCTGAAACAAGTTCAGCATGACGAACCAGAGAACGGGGGAGGAGTTACGCGGCCTAAGCCGCCTCTTCCGCCTTGTCGCCCTTCAGCACCCTAATCGGGTCCTTGCGGCCCTCGATGACATCGCCATCGACCACGACTTCGGCGATATCGTCCTCGGTCGGCAGGTCGAACATGGTGTCGAGCAGGATGCCCTCGACAATCGAGCGCAAGCCGCGTGCGCCGGTTTTGCGTTCGATCGCCTTCTTGGCGATGGTTTCCAGCGCATCGCCGGTGAAGGTCAGGGTCACGTCCTCAAGCTCGAACAGCTTCTGGAACTGCTTGACCAGCGCGTTCTTCGGCTCGCTCAGGATCTTGACCAAGGCCTCGATATCGAGGTCTTCCAGCGTCGCGATCACCGGCAGCCGACCGACGAATTCGGGGATAAGGCCGAATTTCAGCAAATCTTCCGGTTCGGCCTTCTGCAGCAGTTCGCCCACCCGGCGCTTGTCCGGATCGGCGACATGCGCGCCGAAGCCGATCGAGCGCTTCTGCAGGCGATCGGCGATGATCTTTTCGAGGCCGGCAAACGCCCCGCCGCAGATGAACAGGATGTTGGTCGTGTCGACCTGGAGGAATTCCTGCTGCGGATGCTTGCGGCCGCCCTGCGGGGGAACGCTGGCGGTCGTCCCTTCCATCAGCTTGAGCAACGCCTGCTGCACACCCTCGCCCGAGACGTCGCGGGTGATCGAGGGGTTTTCCGCCTTGCGGCTGATCTTGTCGATCTCGTCGATGTAGACGATGCCGTGCTGCGCCTTCTCGACGTTGTAGTCGCTGGCCTGCAGCAGCTTGAGGATGATGTTCTCGACATCCTCGCCGACATAGCCCGCCTCGGTCAGCGTCGTCGCGTCGGCCATCGTGAAGGGCACATCGAAGGTCTTGGCGAGGGTCTGCGCCAGCAGCGTCTTGCCGCAACCGGTCGGCCCGACCAGCAGGATGTTCGACTTCGACAGCTCGACATCGCCGCCCTTGCTGGAGTGCTTCAGCCGCTTGTAGTGATTGTGCACCGCCACCGAGAGCACGCGCTTTGCCCGGTCCTGGCCGATGACATAATCGTTGAGCGTCTCGAAGATGTCACGCGGGCTGGGTACGCCGCCATCCTTCTTGCCGGAGATGCCGGCCTTGGTTTCCTCGCGGATGATGTCGTTGCATAGCTCGACGCATTCATCGCAGATGAACACGGTGGGGCCGGCAATGAGCTTGCGCACCTCGTGCTGCGACTTACCGCAGAAGCTGCAGTAGAGAGTGCTTTTTGCGTCGGAACCGCTCAGTTTCGTCATGCTTTATCCTATGCGCCCCGCAAGAGGCCGACTTGCCAAGCTTAGCCGTGCGAGCGTAATTATCAATCCTGCCCAATACCAGCCGAAGCTTGCAATGGGCTGAAGCGCCAAGGTTAAGGTTTCCGGACCGGTCACCTTAATCCTTGGCTGTGCCCTCGCCAACCTTGTCGGAATCGGGCCGGGTTTCGAACACCTTGTCGACAATGCCGAATTTCAACGCCTCCTCCGCCTCGAGGAAGGTGTCGCGATCCATGGCCTTTTCGATGTCGGTCAGGCTTTGCCCGGTATATTTCACGTATAGGTCGTTCATCCGCTTGCGAATCCGCAGAATTTCGCGCGCCTGGATTTCGATATCCGACGCCATGCCGCGCGCGCCGCCGGAGGGCTGATGGACCATGATTCGCGAATTGGGCAGGGCAATCCGCATGCCCGGTTCACCCGCCGCCAGCAGGAAGCTGCCCATCGAGGCAGCCTGGCCGATGCAGACGGTCGAAACCCGCGGGCGGATGTATTGCATGGTGTCGTGAATCGCCATGCCCGACGTAATCACTCCGCCCGGCGAGTTGATATACATCGAGATGTCCTTCGACGGGTTCTCCGATTCGAGGAACAGCAGCTGGGCGACGATCAGCGAGGCCATATTGTCCTCGACCTCGCCAGTGACGAAGATGATGCGCTCGCGCAGCATCCGGCTGAAGATGTCGAAGCTGCGCTCGCCGCGGCTGGTCTGCTCGACGACCATGGGCACCAGCGCGCCGGTGACGGGATCGTGCGAAAACTTACCTTGGGGGCCGGATTGGCCGAACAGATCGATCATGGGAGTCCTCTTGCGAATGGCCAGCCTATGTCGCGCGTGGCGGCGCGATGTTCAAGGGCGTTAACCGATTGACTGGCCCAAAGATCGGCAGGGCGGTCGCAATCCATGGCGGAACAGGCCACCGTGAATGGCCCGCGCCACCGACTGCGGCCCGCCGCAACCTTTGCCCGGCTCGATTCCACGAACGCTCGCCCTGCCTCGCACGGAAGTCCGCGAACCTACTTCTTGGCGGCAGCTTTCTTGGCCGGAGCCTTCTTGGCGGGCGCGGCTTCAGCGGCCATTTCAGCCTTGGGAGCAGCGGCCTTCTTCGGCGCGGCGGCCTTGGCCGGTTTTTCTTCTACGGGAGCGGCCTCAGCCTTTTTCGCAGGCGCCTTCTTTGCGGCTGGCTTAGCCTCAACCGGAGCTGCCGCTTCCTTGGCGGGCTTGGCGGCAGACTTCTTTGCCGCAGCCTTCTTGGCCGGCTTGGCGCCGTGATCGTGACCACAGCCCGGGCCATGAACATGGCCTTCCTCGGCCTCGATCGCTTCCTGCAGCTGCTCGCGGGTCACTTCGCGTTCGGTCACCTCCGCCTTGTCGAACAGGAAGTCGACGACCTTGTCCTCATAAAGCGGCGCGCGCAGCTGGGCGGCGGCCATCGGGTCGGACTGGATATATTCGGCGAAACGCTGGCGGTCTTCCTGGCGGTATTGCTGCGACGCCTGTTGCACCAGCATCGACATTTCCTGGTTCGTCACCTCGACGCTGTTCGACTGGCCGATCTCCGACAGCAACAGGCCGAGGCGCACGCGGCGCACGGCGATGGCGCGGTATTCGTCCTTCTCCCCCTCGATTTCCTTCATCGCCGCTTCGGAATCTTCCTCGTGGCTGGCTTCGTGGGTGAGCTGCTGCCAGATTTGTTCGAACTCGGCCTCGACCATCGTCGGCGGCACGTCGAAATCATGGCCGGCGGCGAGCTGATCGAGCAGCGCGCGCTTCATCTGGGTGCGGGTGAGACCCGAAAGTTCCTGCTCGATCTGCCCGCGCAGCAGATTACGCAACATTTCGAGGTCGGTGAGGCCGAGGCTCTTGGCGAAATCCTCGTCGGCGACAGTCTCGGTGGGCTCCTTCACCGCATGAACGGTGATATCGAAGGTGGCTTCCTGACCCTTCAGTTCCTTCGCCGGATAGTCATCGGGGAAGGTAACCTTGATCTGACGCTCGTCGCCTGCCTTGACGCCGATCAGCTGGTCCTCGAAGCCCGGAATCAGCCGGCCCGCACCCAGCTCGATCGCCTGATCCGTGGCCGTGCCGCCTTCGAAGGCAACGCCATCGCGCTTGCCGATGAAATCGCAAAGCACCTGGTCGCCGGATTCGGCCTTCTTGCCCTTCTTGGCATCCTTGAAGCTCTTCTGCTGCGAGGCAATGCGCGCCACGGCCTCGTCAACCTCGGCCTCGCTGACCGGCACCGTCAGCTTCTCGAGCTTGAGCCCGTCGAGCGACGGCGCGGAAATCTGCGGCAGCACTTCGAGGCTGACCGACAGCTCGGCGTCCTTGCCCTCTTCGTAGCCTTCGCCCAGCGTCACTTCCGGCTGCATTGCCGGGCGCAACTGCTGTTCGCTGACGAGCTTGTCCATCGCCTCGCGAATCGTCGAGTTGAGCACGTCCTGATGCAGCGCCGGACCGTGCATCTTCTTGACCAGATTGGCCGGCACCTTGCCGGGGCGGAAGCCGGGCATGCGCACCTGCGGCGCGATTCGCCTGACTTCGCCTTCGACCCGCTCGGCGATATCGCCTGCGGAAATCTTCACCGAATAGGCGCGCTTCAGGCCTTCGTTGCTGGTTTCGACAATCTGCATGACTGGAAATGCCTTCTTTCAATCGCTGCCGCGCTTCGCCTGCCAAATATCCAGGCAGACTGGGCGGGAACTGGTGCGGGCGAAGGGACTCGAACCCCCACATCTTGCGATACTGGTACCTAAAACCAGCGCGTCTACCAATTCCGCCACGCCCGCTGGGAGCCGAAGCCCGAAAAAATTCAGGATCGCGCCATTAGTAGGAGCCGGGCCAAAGGGCAAGCGCCACGGGGCGATCTGTTTTCAGGCGCCCTTGAACCGTGTCAGAACAGGCCAAGCAGACGCTCGATCCGCGCCAGCAGGCCGAGCGTCTCGCCGTGGCTCCCAAGGCTGGATCGGGGTGCGGCGCATTCGAGGCAATAGGCCTGAGCGCCCGTCCTGGCCAGCAACCCTTCGGCCCCGGCCAGCGCCTCGCCGGCCAGGGCAGTCTGCCGCGCGGCGATCAGTCCCATCCAGTCGCGCGCCTCACCGGGCGGGGCGCTGTCCTCGTCGCCTTCGAGCCGTTCGAGCAGCGAGGCGAGCGGATCGGTATGTGCGCCGAGGAAGACCGGATGCCAGTCGTCTTTTTCCAGCCTGGCCGCCTGCGCCGCATAGGCCAGCGCCTCGTCGAGCCCGCCGAACTGATCGACCAGCCCTTTCTGCCGCGCGGTTCCACCATCCCAGACGCGTCCCTGACCCATGGCGTCGACTTCGTCCGCACTCTTGCCGCGCGCCTTGCCGACCAGGCCAGTGAACGTGGCATAGACATGCTCGACACCGGCCTGCGCCATTGCCGACAGCTGCGGCGAGAGCCCGCCGGCCAGATCGGGCTGGCCGGACAGCGGCGTGGTCTGCACCCCGTCTGTGGTGACGCCCCAGTCGCCAAGCGCCTTCTCGAAGGTCGGAACGATGGCGAAGACGCCGATCGAGCCGGTGATCGTGCCCGGCTCGGCGAACAGCCGGCTGCCCGGGGTCGATACCCAATAGCCGCCACTGGCCGCGAGGTTGGCCATCGACACCACAACCGGAATGCCCTTGGCCTTGTGGCGCTCGATCGCGGTGCGGATGCGCTCCGAAGCGAGGACCGAGCCGCCCGGCGAATCGACCCTGACGACCAGCGCGGCAAAATCCTGGTCCAGTGCCCGGTCGAGCAACCCCGCAATCCGGTCGCCGCCGGCGGTGCCCGGCCCCGCATCGCCATCGACGATCTCGCCGGCAACGGTAATGACGCCGATAGGCTTGCCAGGGGTCTTTGGCTGGTTGGCGGCAAGCCAGGTTTTCAGGTTGGTGTGGGCATAGGCGCCCGGCAGGCTATCGCGCTCGTCGTCCCCGACGATTTCGGCGACCCGCTTGCCAAAGGCGACATCGTCGCCGATCCGGTCGATCAGCCCAGCCGCCAGCGCCGCTTTCGCCGCGTCGCCTCCGGACGCCTTGAGCCAGGCAGCCGGATCGCCGGTCGCCAGCGCGATGTTGGCCTTGGGCCGGGCTTTGGCGACATCGGCCTTCCAAGCATCCCACAGCGAGCCGTAGAGCGCCGTCGCGGCCTCGCGAGCTTCGGGCGACTGATCGTTGCGCAAATAGGGTTCGACCGCGCTCTTGAAGGTTCCAACGCGGAATATGTGGGCATTGACCTTCAGCTTCTCGAGCAGGCGGCCATAATACATGTTCTTGCCGCCGGGCCCCATGACGAAAGCCCCGCCCAGCGGATCGACCCATGTCTCGCTCGCATGGGCCGCCAGCAGCAGGGCGTCGTCGGTATAGAGCATGCCGTAGGTCAGCACCGGCTTCTTCGCCGCGCGCACCGCATCGAGCGCCTCGCCGATATCCTGCATGTGGACCAGTCCGCCACCGGAAAAGCGCGAGAGATCGAGCACGACCGCCTTGATCCGCTCGTCCCCGGCCGCCGCCCGCAACGCCATGACAAGGTCACGCGCCCGGTATTCGGCCACCGGTGCCTGCCCTGAGAGCAGCTGGGTAACGGGATCGAGCACCTGCCGCTCCTCGACCACCGCGCCATCGAGCTTGAGCAGCAACGCGCCGTCGCGAACCTTGCCGGGACTTGGCCGGGACGAAAGCGCAGCGAACAACACGACGAAAAACACCAGCAGGAACAACAGCGCCAGCCCGTCCTTGATCGCCACCAGCCAGCGCCAGGCCTTGCGCGCGAATACCATGCCCGTCCTTTCGAGATGCTACTTCATACTTAGGGGCAGTGGACAGTTTGGCAATGTGGCTTGAGTGCAAGGCCCGCGCGGACTAAGGCGCTGTCTTCAATGGCATCGCCGTCTCCTTCCAGTTCGGGCCGCTACCCAGCGGGCGCCGCAGCTTTCCCGCATCGGGGCTTGCTGGGAATCGCCGGACTTGCCCCGCACGAGATCCTGTTCCTGATCGACGAGGCGGAACAGTGGGTCGAGCTCAACCGCCAGCCGCAAAAACGCGACGACCGGCTGGCCGGGCTGACCATCATCAACGCCTTCTTCGAGAATTCGACCCGCACCCGCCTGTCGTTCGAGATCGCCGGCAAGCGGCTTGGCGCCGATGTCGTCAACATGAATGCCGCGCAGTCGAGTGTGAAGAAAGGCGAGACGCTGATCGACACCGCCGTGACGCTCAACGCCATGCGCGCCGATGCGATCGTCATCCGCCATGCCAGTTCGGGCGCGGTCGCGCTGATTGCCGGCAAGGTCGATTGCCCGGTGCTCAACGCCGGCGACGGGCAGCACGAGCATCCGACCCAGGCCCTGCTCGACGCGCTGACGATCCGCCATTCCAAAGGCGCGTTCAACGGCCTGCGCGTCACCATTTGCGGCGATATCCTGCACAGCCGGGTCGCACGCTCGAATATCCTCTGCCTCACCGCGCTCGGCGCCGATGTCCGGGTCTGCGCTCCGCCCGCGCTGATGCCCGAGGGGATCGAGGAGATGCGGGTCGCCCCGTTCCACGATTTCGACGCGGCGCTCGCCGGGGCCGACGTGGTGATGATGCTGCGGCTTCAGCAGGAGCGGATGGAGGGCCAGTTCGTCCCTTCCCCGCGCGAATACCGGCACCTTTACGGGCTGACGCTGGATCGGCTCGCCAGGGCCAAGCCCGATGCCCTGGTGATGCATCCCGGGCCGATGAACCGCGGCGTCGAGATCGACAGCAATGTCGCCGATCTCGCCGGGCGTTCGGCGATTGTCCGTCAGGTCGAGATGGGCGTCGCTATCCGTATGGCCTGCCTCGACGTGCTGACCCGCAAGCAGCGCGGCGCCGAGGGCTGGACATGAGCGAGCCCGCGCCGCTGACTATCGCCAACGGCTTGCTGGTCCTGTCCGAGGGCGAACCCCGCAAGGGCGCAATCCGCTGCGAGGGCGGCAAGATTGTCGCCCTGGGCGATGCCGGGGTGCAGGACGGCCAACCCGTGATCGACGCCAAGGGCGCGCTGATCGCGCCGGGGCTGGTCGATTTCGGCGTCTTCGCCATCGACAAACCCGCTTTCCATTTCGGCGGAATTACCCGGGCGGCGCTGATGCCCGATCAGTCGCCGGTGCTCGATCATCCGGCGCGGGTCCGCTTCGCCGCGCAGTCGGGCAAGCCGGACCTGTGGGTTCATCCGCTCGCCGCCGCGACCAAGGGGCTTGAAGGCCGGGACCTCGCCGAACTGGCCCTGATGCGCGAGGCCGGCGCAAAGGCAGTCTCCACTGGGCGGCGCCTGGATCGCCAATTCGGGCGCCATGCTGCGGCTGCTGCGCTATGCGGCGATGCTGGGCCTGGTGGTGGTCAGCCATGCCGAGGACGGCGGCCTGACCGGCAATGCCGTCGCCACGGCGGGCGAAATGGCGACCCGGCTCGGTCTGCCTTCCGCCCCCGCCGAGGCCGAGGCGCTGGCCGTGGCGCGTGACATTGCGCTTGCCGAAATGGCCGGGGCGCGGCTGCATCTGCGCCAGGTCACGACCGCCAAGGCGCTCGATCTGGTGCGCGCGCGCCAAGCAGCGAGGCGTAGCGGTGACGGCTGGCGTGACGCCTGCACATTTCATGCTGTCCGATCTCGCCATCGCCGATTTCCGCACTTTTGCCCGGCTCTCGCCGCCGCTGCGCGCCGAAAGCGACCGCAAGGCGGTGCTCGAGGCGCTCGCCGACGGAACGATCGACGTGATTGCCTCGGGCCACGATCCGCGCGGGCCGGAAGACAAGCGGCTGCCCTTTGTCGACGCCGACCCCGGCATGGCCGGCGCCGAAACGCTGCTGCCGCTGACGCTCAATCTGGTGCGCGACGGGGTGATCGATCTGGCGCGGGCCTTCGCCTTGCTCGCGGCCAACCCGGCCCGGCTGCTCGGCGTCGATGCGGGTGTACTGGCCGAAGGCATGCAGGCCGACATCGCGCTGATCGAGCCGGAACGGCCATGGATCGTCGATTCGGACAAGATGGCGGCCAGCGCCGGCAATACGCCCTTTGACAAGCAGCCGGTTCAGGGCCGGGTTACTGCCCTGTTCAAGGGCGGAACCCGCGTCGGCGGCTAGCCTGGACAAGACAATCCCCCCTCCCGCAAGCGGAAGGAGGGATTGGAAGTCTTGATGTTCGCGGTATGCGAAATCAGCGGCGGCGGGCCATCCGCGGTCCGGCAACGCCGTTGGCGGTCGCGGGAAGTGCGCCTGCCGGCACGCGGTTTGCGGCATAAGCAAAGCAAACCCCGCCCCGGATCTTGACCGAAGAGCACATGCCCGAAGCCGCATTGGCATTGAAGCCGGCGGCGGCGACGCGCCAGTAATTGCGGCCATTGACCACTGCCGGGGTGATGACCATGCGGAAATCGCGCAGACGCGGATTGCGCGCGGTGAGCGCGCCCCAGCCGCGGCGGGCGCCTTGCGGGCTCGAATAGGAACCCAGCTGCACCAGATGCGTGCCATTGCGGACGACCACCGGCTTTGCTGCCGGCAGCACCACCCGCACCGTGCGCCGCGGCGTCACCTTGCGCGGCGCCGGAGCGGCATATTGCGGCGCAACCACCGGCGCCGAGAAGGCACTGGCGAAATTGTCCTGCACCACCGGAGTGGCCGCACTGGCCGGCTCGGCAACGACGGGTGCCGGCAGTGCATAATTGGTTTCCATCGCAACCGCAGTAGCGGCGGACGCTTCACCGACTGCCGGCAATTCGCCATTGGCGGATACCGGCCGGGCTGCTGCTTTCGGCTGGACGGCGGTGGCTTCGGCGGCGAGCTGTTCGATAGTCGCCGAATTGGCCATCGCCAGATGTTCCGGCAAGCCGGGATCGCTGCGCACCGGCGCACCGAGCAGACCGGCGACGCGCGCCTGATAATCGCCGGGCTTGGCCCGCAGGGCCCACTCGCTCATCCGCGCATCGATCTGATCGGCGGGCACGTCCTGCTCCATCATCGTGCGGGCCTCGCGCCAGCGCCCGTCGAGGGCATAGGCATAGGCCAGATTCTGACGCAGCTTGGCGGTATTGTCTCCACCACGCAGCGAATCGGCGAGAATTGCCACGCCGCGGCTGCTTTCCCCGGCCAGCGCCAGGGCCAGGCCGAGATCGCTCGCCGGAATGCCGTCGCGCCAGTCGTCGAGCACGGCCACTGCCTCGCGGCCATGACCGGAACCGATCTTCGCGAGCGCCAGGCTCAGTGCTGTACGTGGGCTGTTATCGCCCAGCTTCATCGCATCGTCGAAGGCGGTGGTAGCGGATTCAAACCGTCCGGCGCCGAGATAGGCAAGGCCGAGGCCGGCCCGCAGCGACGCGTTCTGCGGACTGCGCTCGACATCGCGTTCGGCCGAGACGACAGCGCGTTCGTTGGTCCGCTTGGCCTTCTTGACATCGCCCGGGCTAGCTTCGGCGCGGGAGAGTTTGGCCCCTGCGGCGCAGCCGGTCAGGACAAAGGCCGCCATCGCGCTGGCAGCGGCGAAACGGAACACTTTGCGGTTGGAGCGAAGCGAGGTCATATCTGGTCCCCTGTTGAAAAATCTAGCGGCGCGAGCCTGCCCGATGCGCCAGATCGGCGACTTCGGGGAGGGCATCGAGCATTTGGTCGAGAGCTTCGGTGACGAGTTGCTGGGCGCTGCGATTGGCAAGTGCGCTGGCAAGGCGAAGTTTCAGGTGCCGGGCGCTATCCAGTCTCAGCGTGAAGGCGGCGCTGCGTCCTTCGGCAAGAGCCGAGCGGCGCGGCTTGCGTGTCCGTTTGGCCTGGCTGCCGACCGAGGCGGCAACCGCCTCCTGCTGGCGCACGATTTCAGGCACGTGAGCGGACGCCGCCATGGTTCCCGGGTTAAGTTCGAAGACTTCGGCTTCGTGCAGAAGTTCATCGGCCGGGAAGTCCTCGGAATCATCACCCATGTCGTTGAAACCAAGGTCGTCGCTGAGATCGCGAGCAGTGGCCTCACTGAATTGCTGCGCATGCAATTGCGATCGCATGGCCGGCCTTGCCCCGCCCTTGCGGGCAAGCAGGCAGGGAGACAGCGAAGCGATGGGTTTCGGTTCGGTCATGCCCCCGGGCCCTTTCAGGAGCCGGCTACCCGGCGGCCGAAGCCTCCGGAGGTACGCTGCGCTCCGGGCATAACCGAAACGCTGGTGGGCGCCGCGAACACGGTCCGGCGGAAATTCTTTTCCAGACGGTCCGCGACGTAATTCCAAAGGGCGGTGACTTCCTGCGCGGAGCGGCCACCCGGATCGACTTCCATAACGGTGCGGCCATCGATCATCGAAGCGGCAAAATCGGTGCGATGATGCAGGGTGATCGGCGCGACCGTGCCGTGCTGCGACAGCGCAACCGCGGCTTCCGAAGTGATCTTGGCCTTGGGCGTCGCCGCATTGACCACGAAGATCAGGGGTTTGCCTGCGCGCTCGCACAGATCCACTGTTGCACCGACAGCTCGCAGATCGTGCGGGCTGGGGCGCGTGGGAACGACGATTAGTTCGGCGACCGATATAACGCTCTGGATCGCCATGGTGATGGCGGGAGGCGTGTCGATCACCGCGAGGCGAAATCCCTGCTGCCGCAAAACCGCGAGATCCGCAGCGAGCCGGGCGACGGTGGTCTGGGCGAAAGCCGGCAATTCGGCCTCGCGTTCATTCCACCAATCGGCCAGCGAACCTTGCGGATCGATGTCGATCAAGACGACAGGTCCGGCGCCTGCGCGCTGGGCCTGCACAGCCAAGTGGCCCGAAAGCGTGGTCTTTCCCGAGCCGCCCTTCTGAGATGCCAAAGCCAGTACGCGCAATGCAATTCCCCCGAAATGCTAAGGAGTTTCGATCAAGTTCAGTGTTGGGGGATCGCAGAACGTTCCTAATTTTAGGTTAACGCCCAGCCCTTGGCGTTCCGAAAAATGCAGCGGAATCCGCGATTGTTGTTATCCTAAGGGCGCATTTACCAAGTCGATTAGCCTTGGCGCGTCCGGGGCTGGGGAAGGAGACGCCTTGCGCACTGGAATGTGCCGGCTTTGCTGTTAAGACGATGCCGTCGAAGGGGAAAATTCGGAGAATTGCCGGATGGTCGCGAGATTACGGCTTTGCAGGGGAGTGTTTGCTTCGCTGGCTGTGCTTGTCGCCGGCCCCGGAAACGCGGACGTCAAGGGCGGGGTCGATGCCTGGACGCGCGGCGATTACCCCGCTGCTGTCGCCGAATGGCAGGGCCCCGCCGCGCAGGGCGATGCCGACGCCCAGTTCAACCTGGGCCAGGCTTACAAACTCGGGCGGGCAGTCAAACAGGACCTCGCCAAGGCGGAAGAGCTGTTCGGCAAGGCTGCAGCACAGGGCCACACTCAGGCGTCGGACAATTTCGGGCTGATGCTGTTCCAGCGGGGCGAACGCGCCAGGGCCCTGCCCTTCGTCAGCGCCGCAGCAGACCGGGGCGATCCCAGGTCGCAGTATCTGCTCGGCATTGCCCATTTCAACGGCGACAACGTGCCCAAGGACTGGGAGCGCGCCTATGCGCTGGTCAGCCTGGCCCAGCAGGCGGGGCTTGCCCAGGCAGCCAGCGCACTGGCGCAGATGGATCAGCACATTCCGCTCGAACAGCGCCAGAAAAGCGTGCCGCTGGCCCGGGAACTGGCGGCGCAGGCCGAGGCGACTCGGGCGCGCCAGCTAGCCGCAGTCGATCTTGGCGCTTCGGTGCCCAACACGCCGTCGGCCCCGGTGATCACCGCGACGCCGCGCGCACCGCCAATGGTCCCGCCGACAGTCGCGATAACTCCTCCGGTTGCCTCGGGCAGCCCGGCCAGCGCGGGAGCCGACTATGCGCGGCCCCGGGCCCCGGTCGCCATCGCCGCGCCGAGACCGCCAGCTCCGAATCCCCCAACGGCTCCCGCAATTGCCACACCCCGCCCTGCCCCGAAGCCGGTTCCTGCGGCGGCGGCTTCCGGCGGCGCGTGGCGGGTTCAGCTTGGCGCATTCGGCGTGGCAGCCAATGCCCTGGCGATGTGGGACCGGGTCAAGACCCGGCCGGAGATTGCCGGACACGCCCGGCTGCTGGTTCCGGCAGGCGGGGTGACCAAGCTTCAGGCCGGTGGCTATGCCAGCGAAGAAGCCGCGAGATCGGCCTGTTCGCGCCTGTCCGCAGCCGGGATCAACTGCCTCGCCATTCGCAACTGACCTCTCGCAGCCAGCCGGCGCGGCGCGGATCCACTCGCTGGACCTGATCCGCGGGATTGCCGTTCTTGGCATCCTCGCAGTCAACATCGCCGGATTCGCCGGCCCCGGCGCATCGACGCTCAGCCCGCATGTTCCCGAACCCGGCACTTTTGCCGACGAGATTGCCTTCGCCGGAGTCTTCGTGCTGTTCGAGGGCAAGATGCGGGCGCTGTTCAGCCTGCTGTTCGGGGCGAGCATGCTGCTGTTCATCGAACGCGCCGATGCCGCCGGACGGGACGGCGACGTGATCCAGCTGCGGCGGCTCGGCTGGCTGCTGCTGTTCGGCTACCTCCATTACATCCTGCTGTGGTGGGGCGACATCCTGTTCCTCTATGCCGTCGCGGGGGTGCTGGCGCTGTTCATGCGCGAGTTGCCTGTCAGGACGCTGGTCATTGCCGCACTGGCAATTTTCACCCTGTGGCATGCGGCAGCGACGGTTACAGCGCTGCCGGATGTGCAGGCGGAGGAGCGGGTGCGGCTGGGAACCGCAAGCGCCCTGGAAGCGCGCAATCATGGCAGGGCCATGGCCCAGCTGGACAAACGCAATCGGCAGGAATTGCGCGAGTTCCGTTCGGGCTTTGCCGAGCAGGCCGCCACCAAGCTGACCCGGCGGCCGTTCTATCAGCTCGGGATCGCGCTCAACAGCCTGGGCGAGACTCTGCCGCTGATGCTGATCGGCATGGTGCTGTACCGCACCGGCTTTTTCGCCGGGGGCTGGCCGCCGAAGCGGCTGCGCTGGATAGCGGTCGCGGGGATCGGCGCGGGCGGATTGCTGACTATCGGGCTGCTTGCCTTGGCCTGGCCGCGCCACTTCCCGTTTCAGGCGATGTATGCGGCAGCCATGTATGGACTGGCCTTGCCGCACCTGGCGATGGCGCTGGGCTATGCCGCATTGCTGGGCCTGGCCGCGCCCCGGCTGCTCGCCAGCCGGCTTGGTGAATGGCTGGCGGCGGCGGGGCGCATGGCATTCAGCAACTACCTTGGCACAACCGTGCTGATGACCGCGATCTTCTATGGCTGGGGACTGGGACTGGTGGGCACGCTCGGTCATGCGGCGCAGCTCCCCTTCGTACTGCTCGGCTGGGCGCTGATGCTGGCCTGGAGCAAGCCCTGGCTCGCGCGCTTCCGGCAGGGCCCGCTGGAATGGCTGTGGCGCTCGCTGACCGAATGGCGCGCGCTGCCTTTCCTCAAATAGTTGCTATTGCGATCCACTTGCATTAGAAAGGGTGCGAATCGAGAGGAGCGCCGGTGTACATCTGCATCTGCAATGCCATTCGCGAAACCGACCTGCGAACCGCCGCCGGCATCTGCCCGGGCGATGCCGACGACGTTTACGCATTCCTCGGCAAACGCCCGCAATGCCGCCAATGTCTCGATGAAGCTGCGGAAATCATGATCGACCAGCGTTGCAGGGTAAATCCGCGCGAATTGACCACCGCCTGACTTGCCGCCGCGCGCCTAAGGGCGCATAACCGGTGCCTTAACAGCAGCATCGGAGGCCATCATGAAGGGCGACGCCAAGGTCATCGAATTCCTCAACAAGGTGCTGCTGAACGAGTTGACGGCGGTCAACCAGTACTGGCTGCATTACCGCATGCTCGACAATTGGGGTGTGGCGAAGCTTGCCGAATACGAGCGGCATGAATCGATCGACGAAATGAAACATGCCGACCGGCTGTCGGCGCGCATTCTCTTCCTGGAAGGCTTGCCCAACTTTCAGGCGCTGGGCCGGTTGCATATCGGCGAATCGGTCGAGGAAATCCTGAAGGGCGATCTCAGGCTCGAAATGGAAGCGATCCCCCTGCTGCGCGAGGCAATTGCCCACTGCGAGACCGTGCGCGACTACATCAGCCGGGAACTGTTCGAAGCCATCCTCGACGGTGAAGAGGAACATGTCGATTTCCTCGAAACGCAGTTCGAGCTGATCGCGCGCATGGGCCTGGAGAATTACGTCCAGCTCAATAGCAAGGCTCCCGAAGCGAGCTAGAGTTTTTCCGCAGTTGAATGAATTGGCAGGGATTCCCAATCGCGCAGATCTGTGATTCACACTGTCGCTGGCACACGAAGGGCGAAGCGCTCATCGACAAGGTGCCGCATGGACATTGGAAAACGCTGACCTTCATTGCCGGGCTGCGGCATGATGGCATCGTTGCCCCCTGCGTTCTTGACGGCCCGATCAACGGTGAGAGCTTCGCCGCATGGGTCGAGCAGTTCCTGATCCCAGCATTGGAGCCAGGTGTCATCGTCGTGCTCGACAATCTCGGCAGCCACAAAGGTGCCCGCGTGCGCAAACTCCTCAGGGCGGCAGGCATCAAGCTGTTCTTCTTGCCGCCCTACTCGCCCGACCTGAACCCGATCGAAGAGATGTTCTCCAAGCTCAAACGCCTCCTGCGAAAGGCGAATGAGCGCACCGTCGAAGCCACCTGGCGGCGCATCGGCAAGCTGCTCGATCACTTCCCGCCACATGAATGCGCAAACTACGTCCGGGGAGCCGGATATGCCTCAATCTAAGTCAGAATGACTCTAGTCCTGCTTGAACGGGTTCTTCGCGCTGCGCAGGGTCAGGCGGATCGGCACGGCATCGAAGCCCAGTTCGCGCCTGATGCCGTTCACCAGATAACGCCGGTAGCTTTCCGGCAGCTCGTCCAGCCGGGTGCCGAACAGCACGAAGCCTGGCGGACGGGTCTTGGCCTGGGTGATATAGCGCAGCTTGATCCGCTTGCCGCCCGGCGCGGGCGGAGGATTGGCCTCCAGCGCATGGTCGAACCAGCGGTTGAGCTGACCAGTCGAAACCCGCTTCGACCAGGCCTCGCGAAGCTCGAAGGCAGCGCCAAGCAATTCGTCGAGCCCCTTGCCGGTCCGCGCCGAGACCGCCAGCAGCGGCACCCCGCGGACCTGCGCCAGTCCGTCCTCGAGCGCGGCGCGAATGCCGTTGAACAAGCCTGAGGGACCCTCGGCGATATCCCACTTGTTGATCGCGATGATCAGCGCCCGGCCCTCTTCGAGCACCATCGAGGCGATCTTGAGGTCCTGATGCTCGAGGCCCTGGGTCGCATCGAGCAGCAGCACCACGACTTCGGCGAAATCGACCGCGTGGCGGGCGTCGGCGACGGCCATCTTCTCCAGCTTGTCGGTAACCCGCGCCTTCTTGCGCATGCCGGCGGTGTCGATCAGCCGCACCGCGCGATCCTCGCCGCGTTTGGGATCGTGCCAGGTCCAGTCGACGGCAATCGAATCGCGGGTAATCCCGGCCTCCGGCCCGGTGAGCAGCCGGTCCTCCCCGAGCATCCGGTTGATCAGCGTCGACTTTCCTGCATTGGGGCGGCCGACAATGGCGAGCTTGAGCGGACCGGAGAGGTCGTCCTCGTCCACGTCGTCTGACACGTCCGCGTCATCGCCCCCATCCGCTTTGCCGCCTTCGAGCAACGGCTGCAGCGCCTCGAACAGGTCGCCCATGCCCTGGCCGTGTTCGGCGGACAACGGCACCGGCTCTCCCAGCCCCAGCGAGAACGCCTCGTACAGCCCCGCATCGCCGGCCTTGCCTTCCGCCTTGTTTGCGACCAGCACCACCGGCACTTTCGCCACGCGCAACCAGCGGGCGATCTCCTCGTCGAGCGGGGTCACTCCGGCGCGGGCATCGATCACGAACAGCGCGACATCGGCGCCCTGCAAGGCGGCTTCGGTCTGCTGGCGCATCCGGCCAGGCAGGCTGGCGGGATCGTCGTCCTCCCAGCCGGCGGTATCGACGATCGTGAACTTCAGCCCGATCAGCTCGACCTCGCCCAGGCGGCGGTCGCGGGTGACGCCGGGCTGATCGTCGACCAGCGCCAGCTTCTTGCCGACCAGCCGGTTGAACAGCGTCGATTTGCCGACATTCGGGCGTCCGATGATGATGACCTGCGGCAGCATCGGCTGCGCCTGCCCCCTCGCGGCTCGCTTGGCAAGCCAAACGGCAAAACCTTGCCGCGCCGTTAACCATAGCTGACAAGGTCAAACTAACCATGCCGGCCTTAATCCCGTGTCATGGCCATGCGATTAGCCCCATGCGTGTTCGCCGCCGTCCTTGGGATGGCGGCACCGGCATTCGCGGATATTGCTGGCGCCGATATTGATGGCGAAGCAGGTCGCGGTTCCTCCGGACAAACCGCCAGCCCGCAACCCTATCTGCAATGCGTGCCCTATGCCCGCAGGATTTCGGGCATCGAGATACGCGGCGATGCCCATACCTGGTGGAGCCAGGCGGAGGGCCGCTATGCGCGGGGCCGCACGCCGCTGCCCGGCGCGGTGATGGCGTTCCGCCCGCACGGGAACATGCGGCTCGGCCATGTCGCGGCGGTGAGCCGCGTCGTCGATTCGCGCACTGTGCTGCTGCGGCACGCCAACTGGTCGATGATCAACGGACGCCGCGGACAGATCGAGGACAATGTCCGCGCCATCGACGTGTCGCCCGGTAACGACTGGAGTGAAGTGCGCGTGTGGTACAACCCGATCCAGGCCTTGGGCACGACCCGCTGGCCGGTGCGGGGTTTCATCTATAATCGCCAGCCCGGGCGCGAACCCAGCCGGGAACTTGCCCCCAAAACCGAACTCGTGCGCTCGCCCTACTATGACGATCCGATCGGCGAGATCATCGCGCAGCGTCTGAAGCAGCGCATCGCGGCGCGCTGATCAGGCTTTCGCCGCCGGCGCATCCTCGCCCAGATCCTCGAACCACGCTTCGACCGGGCCATTGAGCTTGATCGTCAGCGGCTGGCCCTTGCGGTCCATGGTCTTGCCCGCCTGAACTCGCACCCAGCCTTCGGAAATGCAATATTCCTCGACATTGGTGCGCACCGTGCCCTTGAAGCGGATGCCGATGCCGCGCTGCAGCTTGTCGGCATCGAAATGCTCGCTCTGCGGATTGATTGCCAGACGATCGGGTGGGACGTCCGGACCGGTGTTGGTTTCTTCGCTCATGCATCGCGCCTCTAGGGCGCGGACAGCGCTTGTCAATTCATCCACCATTGCCTAAGGGCGCGCCTTCCGCCCCAAACGGCCTTCGGGCCCCGGCTTGGCGAGCGGGCGCGTAGCTCAGCGGTAGAGCACACCCTTCACACGGGTGGGGTCGCAGGTTCAAACCCTGCCGCGCCCACCATAAATGCCCTTTGCAAGCAGGGGGATTTATGGACCTGCATGATGCCTCGGCAGGCGATCAGACGAATCCGATGTTCCTGTTCGCATAATTGCCGATATTCGGCAGCACCATCGGCAAGTCCGAGGCCGGGACGCCGAACCAGCTGGCAAGCGTCGCGGCATACTGATCCACCGACGTCGTCGGGATCAGCCGGCCCTGGCCGATGTCGTCAGGGCCGTTGCTGGCGACGACCGGCGGGGTTCCGTAATAGGCCCTGCCCCTGACTGCTCCGCCAAGCACGAAATGCATGCCGCCCCAGCCGTGGTCGCTGCCGTCGTTGTTGGCCGTCAGCGCCCGGCCGAAGTCCGAGGCAGTGAAAGTCGTCACCTGATTGGCCACGCCCAGCTCGACAGTCGTATCGTAGAAGGCCCGCAGCGCGTTGGCGAGGTTGGTCAACAAGCGCGGGTGGACGGTCGTCAGCGAATCGTGGTTGTCAAATCCGCCGGTCGAAACGAAAAACACCTGCCGTTTCGCGCCAAGCTGGCTGCTCACCGAAATCAGTTTGGCTACTTCCTTGAGCTGCACACCCAGCGAGCTTCCCGGATCGGCGGCAGCGGGAAACACCGTGTTCGTCACCGGCGCGATGGCGCGGGCGCTGGTCACCATGTCATAGAGATTGAGCGCCCGCGATCCCACGCGCGCCAGCTCGGTTTCGAGCATGTGATTGACCGGCGAGCCGATCAGCGATCGCAGCAGGCCGGCTGCCGCGGTCGAACCGTGCAGGCTGGTTCTGGCGTTGAGCGCAATCGGTCCGTTGGACGTGACCGTGTATTGCACCGCCGACTGGCCGCTGAGGAACACCGCATTTCCTGCGGGATTGATGCAGGTCAGCGTCGGGTTGTTGTTGCCCGATTGCAGCAAGTCGCCAATACGGCCGCCCCACCCCGACGTCGCGCCTTCGGGAGACGAGGACTGCCAGTAGCTCTGCTGGTCGTTGTGCGACAGAAGCTTGGGCGGCAGCGGCACCGATCTCGCGTTGTACTGAGCCTTGGTGGTGGGCTGCACCAGTGTGCCGACGTTGAGCAGGACCGCCATCTTGCCGGCGTTGAAAATCGGCAGGATCGGCGCGAGTTGCGGCGCCAGGGCATATTGCCTGCCGCCGGCCAGCGGCACGGTCGGCGCCAGAGTGGTTCCGGCAAGCGAAGCCTGTGTATAGGCGAGCGCCGAGCGCTGGGCAAAGTAGGCGGCGTAGCTTGCGGCATCGACGGGGATTACCGTGTTGGCATAGTCGTTGCCACCATAGAGGAACACGCAAACCATCGCCTTGTAATCCGGCGCTGTCGCTGCCGCAGCTTCGCCGATGGCGGCGAGATCGAGCACGAATGGCGTCGCCGTCCCGGCAATCGAGAGCGCCGAGGCGCGTTGGAGAAAGGCGCGGCGGGAAAGATCCGAGACCATGGTTCAGCCCTACTTCTGCACGAGGTATTCGGGTGCGGCCATGACCAGCACCAGCGCGGCGTAAAGACGGTTGTTCTGACCCGCCGTGGTTGTGACCGCGATGGAATCGAGCGCGGTTTTCATCGCGGATATGGTCGCCGCGCTGATCTGGTTGGCGGCGAGAATCAGATTGAGCTCGGCCAGCAGCGCCGCAGTGTCCGGGATCAGCGCGGTGAGCGAGGAATAATCCGCCTTCGCCTCGCCCGCGCCGTTGACGATCAGCGACTGCATGTAATTGATGTAGGCGATGACCGAGGGCTCGTTGACCAGCTGGAACTCGGGCGCGACCTGACCTTGCGTCGCCAGCGGACTGCCGGGCGGGGTATAGCCGGGGCGAAAGGAATTGAACACGCTGGGCGCGCGGCCCGGGCTCTGCGCCAGGCGGTTGGCGCTGCTCGACGTGTTGCCGAACGGCCAGAGCCCGGTCGGCGAGGTGACGCCGAAAGCGCGCGCCCATTGCGTCAGCCGCACCACCGGCTCGCGCAGCTTGCCGAAGCTGGTGCTGGTAACGCCGGCGTCGCCGCGCGCCTCGCTGTCGGTCAGAATGGCGCGGATCACGGCCTTCATGTCGCCGCGCACGCCATTGCCATTGTTGGCAAAGATCGCCGCGACCCGCCCGACATAGGCAGGCGAGGGATTGCTGGTGACCATGTGCTGGATCAGCTGCTTGCTGACGAAGGGCGGCATATTGGTATGCGCGAAAATCGCGTCCAACGCCTGCTTCCTGCTGTTCGCCGCATCGGTACCGGCGGGGATGGTAGTGCCCATGAATTCCTTGCTGCCGGTCTCGTGCTGCGAGGCAACGGCAACCAGTGGCAGGCGCAAGCGATCGGGCGTGGTATTGTCGCTGTTCGCCAGGTTCCAGCCGGTCCATACCCGCGCCAGCCCGCTGACGTCCGCCTGGGTATAGGATTTCGACCGGCTTGCCGCCGGACAGCACTTGGGTGCCGTCCATGTTGAGCTGGTAGAGCCCGATGGTGAACAGCTGCAGCAGCTCGCGGGCGAAGTTCTCGTCGGGCACCGAGCCGGTGTTCGCATTCGCCTTTCGGTTGCCCAGGAAGGTCAGATACAGCGCCATGGCGGGGCTGCCGGCGACGCCGTCGAGCAGCTCGCGATAGTTGCCGAAGGCATTGTCCCACAGCACATCGAGATAGGCCGCCATGATCTGCGGGCGCCAGCTGAAGTCGACCCCGCCGATGCCGACGACGATCATGTCGATAAGCGCCAGGCCGACGCGCTGCCGCAAGGTGTCGCCGCTGCCGATCAGCTGCGACCACATCATCGCGTCGAAGCCGGCCTCGCTGTTGACGTTGTCGGGAACATTGTAACCATTATTGGCGAGAAAATCCCAGAACTTCTGGGGCCGGGCGAGCCCGAGCTGGGTATTGAGCCAGGCATTTACGGTCGTCGCCTGAAGGTTCGCTATGTCGGTCTTCGAGGCTCCCATTGTCGCCTGGACGAGGAAGCGCGAGGCCTGGGCGGCGGTCAGCGGCGCTTGAGTGGGCGTTGGCGTGGGTGCCGGCCCTCCTCCTCCTCCGCCCGAAGCGGAATCGTCACCGCCGCAGGCCGCCAGAGCGAGCGGTAATGCCAGCGCCAGTGCGGATGCCGAGCTGCGGTCGAGCGGGCGGGATGACGTAACCGGCTGTTCATCGCGAACTATCGCGACGCCGGGCAAAGGCCGTTCGCAAGTTTCCACCGGCTGCTCCGCCATATTGCAGACCCTCATGCTTGCCACCCGTTCAGGCGAAATCCCCCGGGCGACTGCTGACAGCCTCGGCCAATACCCTAAACAATGTAACAAGCTGGAGCGTTAACCCGGTCTTATCCACGTTAGACTGTGCGTTACGCGGGCCGGTTGACCATGATCGCACCGATCCGCCGCTCGCCGTCGCGGCGTTCGAGCTGCACGACGATGTCGATCACGCTTTTGGCATAGCCAATGGTCTCGCTGCGCGACAGGCCCAGGCCCGCCTGCATCACCATCAGCGCCAGTTGTTCCAGCGCGCCCTGCGGGCTGTTGGCGTGGATGGTCGAAAAACTGCCGGGATGGCCGGTGTTGATCGCGCGCAGAAAACTCACGGCCTCGCCGCCGCGCAATTCGCCGAGGACGATCCGGTCCGGCCGCATGCGCAAGGACGCCTGCATAAGGTCGTCGGTGCTGATCCGGGCCTCGCCCATCTCGCCCTTGACCGCTACCAGGCCAATCGCATTGGCATGGGCCAGGCGGATTTCCGGCGTATCTTCGACCAGCACGATACGCTCATGCGGCGGAACCTCGCGCAGCAAGGCGTTGAGAAAGGTCGTCTTGCCGCTCGATGTGCCGCCACTGATCAGCACAGTCGCGCGCTCGGCCACAGCGCCGCGCAGGAAGGCGACCGGGTCGGCTGCGGGATCGGCGGTGTGCCACTGCGGCGGCGTCAATTCCGTCAGTGCGCCATGATCGTAAGCCCCCAGCGGCACATCGACCAGCCGGTGGCGGCGGATCGCCAGCGCCCAGTGCTTGCGGGTGGCAGGCGGAGCGACGATCTGCGCGCGCGCGCCGTCCGGCAGGGTCGCCGCCAGCACCGGCCGTTCGCGATTGATCCCCTGGTGCGTCTCGCGGGCAAGCTGCTGCGCCAGCCGCTCGATCAGCCGGTCATCGACCAGCGGCGCCTCGTGACGGACCATGCCCTTGGACCCGGCGGCTTCCAGCCAGACCTCGCCGGGACGATTGACCAGCACTTCGGTGACGGCGTCGTCCGCAAGCCAGGCGGCGAAGGGTTCGAGATGCGCGGCGAGATAGACCCCGCTGCCGAGCGCGCCCGCCTCCGCGTTCATCCGCCCAGGCTCATCGGGTATCGCTCACGGTCGAAAAATCGAGATCGCGGGCGGTAAAAATCCGGATCGGCTGGCCGAGGGCGACCTTGATCGTCGGCGGAATGTTGATGTCGCGCTGGGCGCCGGCCGCCACTGCTTGCTGCGGTCCTGCCAGCACCACCGTGCTGTTGCCGCCGCCGGCGGCCTGACCCGCCGCGCCGATCACCGAAAGCAGGATAGCCGAGCCGAAGCGCTTGAAGAAATGGCTGTCGACCTTGCCGCCCAGTCCATTGCGCCCGGCGAAATCGGTGGCAGGCGATGCCAGCGCCAGCGAGACACCGTCCGGACGCAGCAGCCGGGTCCACAGGATATAGGCGCGCGACTGCCCCACCGTCAGCCCGCTCTTGTATTCGCCGATCAACCGCGTGCCGCGCGGTATCAGCACCCGCTTGCCGTCGTAGCTCTTGACGTCCTGACTGACGACGGCGCGGGCATAGCCGGGCAGATCGGAATTGATCGCAGTCTCGAGGACAGCGGTCATCAGCGTTCCCTGCGCGACCGTCGCCGCCGGGTTCTGCAGGCGCTGGGCGGTAACGCCCTCGGCATCGATGCCCAGCCGCAGCGCGAATTGCTCCTCTGGGGTCATGCCCTCGCGCGGAGCCCGCGCGGGCTTGGCGTCGACCGGGGTCGCGCCCGCCATGGCTCCGGCCCCGGCGGGACCGTTGTCGAGAATCACCGCCGGTGCGCGTACCCGGTCCGGCACCATTTCGCCGGCAGGCATGGCCGGCGGCGGCGGGAATGGCTGGGGCATGACCGCCGGCGCAGGCATCGGGGCGAGCGGTGCAGGTGCCGGCAAGGGTGCGGGTGCCAGCATCGCCGGAGCTGGCGCCATCAGCTCCGCCGGAGGACTTTCGGACGGTAGCGGCTGGGGCGCTGTAGCCTGCTGGCGGCTGGAAGACATGGCGAACAGCGTCGCCGCGCCCAGCAGCAAGGCTATGCTCGCGCCGAGCATCAGCCCGGCCCGGTCCCGCCGCGCAAACTGGCTGGCGACAACCGGATAGCCGCTGGTCCCGGCATCGGCGAGCGCTTCGGGCGCAAGGCTGCTGCGCGGATCGCCGGGGGCGTCGTATTGCTGCTGTGCTATCATGGGGTTGCCTCGCTGGTCATGGGCATGGCTGAAACCGGCATCGCGGTTACCGGCTTGGGCGGGCGCGGCGAAAGATTGGTGAGCACTGCGCGCGCCTTGCCCATGCGCAGGACGTAATAGGGCGCGACTCCGTCGACCACGACATATTCGCCCTGCACGGTGAAATTGACCGGTCCTTCGGTGCCATCGTTGCCGGTGACGAAAATCCCCGGCAGCTCGTTGCTTTCGCTCCAGGCGATATAGGTCGAGGCGCCATCGTCGTAGATTTGCTCCGGGCTGATGCGCTTGTCGCCGGTAATCTTCCAGTTCCGGTTGAGCGGAACCGCGGGTGGCGGCACGGAGCGGCGGCGCTGACGTGGCTCCCAGCATGGTATCGACCTGCTTGTCCAGCAATGCAGCCGCCAGCCGGTCCTCCGGATAGACGAAGCGGATGGCGAAAGGCTGCCGCCGGTTCGGGCCAGCATTGACCAGTTCGAACAGATAGCGCCGCTTGTCGGTCACCACGGTCATGTTGGTCCGGGTGTTCGAGAGCAGCGGTTTGACGAAAATCAGATTGGCCCGCTTGTTCGGCGTCACCTGCCAGGCCGCGGCATCGCCCAGCGCGATGTTCTCGATGGTCTCGTCGGCGGCGAATTCGATCATGGTCTGGATCGAACGCTGGCCGGTGACGGTGTAGACCCGGTCGGGCGAGTAATCGAGCTGCTCGATCCGCTGATCGGCCAGCGCCGCGCCGGCGGGCAGCGACAGCATCAGGACAAGGGCGAGAATGCGGGTCATGCGGGTACTCTTTGCGGAGCGCGGAAGCCTTGCCCGAGCGGGCGCACGCGCGGGTCCGGGCCTGCCGCCAGGGGGGTCTCGGCGGACGGACTGAGGACGGCGGAGGCTACTTCGGTGCGGCGCGAGCCGGGGAGCGGCGGCGCATTGTCCATGGCCAGCATGGGACCTGGCGCATCGCTGCCGATGCTCATCACCAGATCGCGCACCCGTTCGTCGGTTTCGGGACGGGACTGGTCGGTCAGCATGGCAACCGGCGCAGCCGATCCGCCGATGACCGCATCGGACCGCTGCGCCGCCCCATCGTCCTGCGCTGGCCGGATCGCCGCCGCTGCCCAGATGCCAGCTGCCGGTAATCATCGCCGCCGCCCGCAAGGCCAGCACCATCAGCGAGAGATAGACGAAGGCCGCGACGAAGATATTGGCCGCGAGGCCCAGCGACACCTGCCCGCCGGCGCGCGACAGGCTGCGGATCATCGGTGCTGCCATGGCCAGGGTCCCGCCGCCGATCAACACCGCGAGCAGCGGCGTCAGCGCCATCATCAGCGCCGCCTTGACCCAGCCCTCGAACAGCCCCCGCGTCCCCCGGAACAGCGCCAGGACAATAAACACCGGCCCCAGCCCCATCACCGCCGCCAGCGCGATCCGCGCGACGATCAGCACGCCGACCGTGCCCAGCAGCAGCATCAGGCTGGCCAGCCACAGCAGATCGGCGGGTTTGGGCGAAGTATTGGCGACGGCTGGCGCGATACCCACGGTCGCCTGGGCGGGCGCGCTCTGGGCGAGGTGGGCACTCTGGGTAATGACATCGAACAGCACGTCGAGCCGCTGGGCGAACAGCTGGGTGGCGCTGCCTCTGGTGCCAAGCAGGATCGAGGCGATCTCGTCGGGCGCGGCGGCCAGCACGTTCCAGGCGACGGTCTGATACGCCGCCCACGAGGTGGCGAGCGTCAGCACCAGCCCGACATGCAGCATGCGCGGCGTCAGCATGTTGAGGCGCAACTGCGCGCGGCCGGTCAGCAGGTTGAGCGCCAGCAATGCGACGTAGATCGTCAGCACTGCGGTCAGTGCCTGGCTCAGCCCGCCGCTGCTGCCGAACAGCCGCGCGAAAGCGGTCTCGACCGCCTGCGCGGAGACGCAATCGATATTGCGCAGCGCGTCGGCGATGCCGGATAGGGCCATTGGCCGCAAGCGCCGGACAGGGAGTCATTCGGCTGCCTCGTCCATTGGCGCACTGCCCGGCCAGTGCCTGCCGGTGAGCGGCTGGTACCAGCGCGAGGGCACGTTGCCGAGGTCCGCGCGCAATTCGTCGAGCCGCCGCACGCTCGCCTCGCGGCCCGAGAGCACCATCAGCATTTCGTCCATGCCGGTGAGATCGAGCCGGATGACGACGCTGTGGTTGGCATGGCGCACCAGGAAGCAATGGCTCTGCGCTGGGAGCGCGCGGATCAGCTCCAGCTCGTGCGCCGAAAGGCCGAAGCCCTGGCAGTAGTCCTCGGCCTGCGCCTTGGCGTTGGGCATGAAGATCTGCGTCGCGGTCTGCTCGACGATCGCCGAGGAAATCCGGCTGTCGAGCGCATCGCGGGCGCTCTGGGTGCCGAAGCCGACGATGGCGTTGCGTTTGCGCAGGGTCTTCAGCCAGTCGCGGATGCGCGCCGCGAACACCGCGTCGTCGAGCGCCTTCCAACCCTCGTCGATGACGATCATCGCCGGGCTGCCGTCGAGCCGTTCATCGACGCGGTGGAACAGATACATCATCGCCGGAGTGCGCAGCGCGGGATCGTCGAGCAGCGCGGTCATGTCGAAGCCGGCAACCTGCTGGCTCAGATCGAGCGCGTCATGCTCGTTGTCGAACAGCCAGGCGTTCGGCCCGCCGTGAATCCACGGGGACAGCCGCGCCGCCAGATCGCTCTCGTCCGGCCGCCGCTTGCCGCCCAGCAATTCGCGGAAATAGCGCAGGCGGCGGAACTTGGGATCGTTGTCGTAGGCGACATCGACGGCATTGGCGATCAGCCGCTCCTCCTCGCCATCCTTCGCCGCGAGCAGGGCTTTCAGCCAATCGGCGAGGAATGCGCGGTTGATCGCAGTGTCGGGCAATTGCAGCGGGTTGAAGCGGGTCGGCTCGCCCGGGACCAACTGCGCATAATGCCCGCCAAGCGCGCGGATGAAGATTTCGGCGCCGCGATCCTTGTCGAAGAAAATGGTCCGTGGCCCCAGCTTCTGCGCCTGCGCGGTGAGGAAATTCGAGCACCACCGTCTTGCCCGAGCCGGAGGGGCCGATCACGGTGAAATGGCCGAAGTCGGCAGCGTGAAAGTTGAAGAAATAGGGCGTCGCGCTGGTGGTTTCGAACAGGCTGATCGCCGGGCCCCAATGGTTGCCCGTCATGGTCCCCAGCGGAAAACCGTGCAGCGAGATGAAGCCGGCCGCATTGCTGGTCGAAATCAGCGCGCGGCGCACGGCATAGGCCTCGTTGCCGGGGAACTGCGCCCAGAAGCCCGGTTCCAGGTTGACATCCTCGCGCACCACCACCGCGCCGATATCGGCCAGCGCCGATGCCGCGCCCGCCAGCGCCCGATCGAGCAAGGGCATCGAAGGCGCGCGGACCAGCAGGCTGAGGTGATGATCGCCGAAACCCGGTCTGGCCGCTGACCAGCGCATCCTTGGCCGACAGCATTTCGCGGCGCTCGGTCGCGGTATCGTCATCGGCGGCGCGCAGGCGGCGGATCGCGAGGTCCATCCTTTCCCGGGCGATCTGGCGGTCGGCGGGGGCGAAGCTTTCGGTCAGCACGCACTCGCTGCCCAGCCGCAGCACTCCGTCGATAAGGCCCGCCCGCGTTGTCGCCGGGTAGTCCTTGACCGAGAGCACTCCGGCGAAGCTGTGCGCGCCCGGCCCTTGCAGCTCGAGCGTATCCAGCCCGAAGCTGATGCGCCGATAGGGGATATGATGGCCGAGATCGACATCGTCCGCCGGGCGCAGCACCGGCCGCATCTCGCCATTGTAGAGCGCGGAGAGCAGCTCGAGCGGCTCCGAACAGACGCCTTCGCGCGTGCGGTAGCAAGTCAGCTGGCGGGCGCCATAGGGCTGGAGGGTGGAAAGCAGACTGCGGGTCGCCGCATCCAGCTCGCGCAGCAGGGCGGGATCCTCCGCCCCGGCATCGGGATCGAGCCCCCGCTTGAACATCCGGGCGAACCGTTCCGGCCAGCCCGCCTTGCCGCGCGCCGGGCGCCGGACCAGAGTGATGAATTGCTCGTTGTAGAACAATTGCCGGTCGGCCAGCTTCTCGGCCCATTGCCGGTCAAGCTCGGCGGCGAAGGGGCTGTCGAACTGCGCGGGCAAGGCCACCCCCACCTGACGGCGGACGATATGGTGGTAGAGAATGAACCGCCCGTCGAGCGCCGAGCGCAGCATCACTTCGCGCACGCCGAGCATGTGATTGAGCTGGTCGGCGTCTTCGGTTTCGAACGGCAGCCCGGCAATCGCCAGCACCTGCATCAATCCGCCGTCGCGCAGGCGCAGGGTCCTGTCGTCGAGGTGCGAGGCATAGGGCAGGCGGTCCCCGGCCTTCGCCTCCTTCTTGCCCCACGCCGCCGGGCCCTGCCAGTTCATCGGCCATTTGGTCATGGCGAATAGCTGTTGCAGCCCCACCGCGACCAGTTGGGCACGCGCGGGCAACGGCTGACTTTGGCGATCCACAGATCGAAAATGCGCGGTTCGCGCAGGCAAGCAAGATAGCCCACGGCGTGAACCAGCAAGGCCACCGGCAGCGCGAGGAAAGAGCGGGTGATCAGGAACGCCTCGGTCGTCACCGCCGCATTGATGATGAAATAGCTGTAGGTCACCCCGCCGAACATCTGCGGGCGCGTGAGGGCGCGGAACAAGGGCGAGCGGATCAGCATGCCGCGGCGGCGTCTACCGCGCCAGACCGGCGGTCGACTGGATGCCGGCGACGATCGAGGCCGCGCCGAACAGGATGAAGCAGCCCAGGATCACGCTCGCGCCGAACCGCCAGTTCATGCCGCCCGGTCAGCATCATGAAGCCGACCATGGCGACCGCGATCACCGCCACCGCCGTCGCGACATTGCCCAGCAAGGTGTCGCGCAGCCAGTTCAACGCGCCGACGATCGGCCCCGAGCCGGCAGGATCGGCATAAGCCGGGCTGGGCAACACAAGGGCAAGCAGCATGGCAGGCATCGCTGCTGGCAGGCGGCGGGACGAAATCATGCGAGTCTCCATGGCCAAAGCACTACGCCGGTAAGGTGAATTTGGCTAGCACGCACGGAGTTAACGATTGTTAACGGGCCGCACCGTTCAGCCGCGCCAGGATCGCCGCGACATAGTTGCGGGTCTCGCGGATTGCCGGAACGCCATTGGCCCGCTCGACCCGCTCCGGTCCGGCATTGTAGGCTGCGAGCGCCTTGACCACATCGCCGCCGAAGCGATCGAGCATCATGCGCAGATAGCGGGCGCCGCCATCGAGATTGGCCAGCGGATCGCGGGCGTCCACCCCCAGATCCCGGGCGGTCCCGGGCATCAGCTGGGTAAGTCCGAGTGCCCCCTTGGGCGATACGGCGCGGTGATTCCAGCGGCTTTCCTGCCACACCAGCGCATCGAGCAGCAGCGGACTGATCGCATAGCGCGCCGCGATTTTCTCGAGCGCGCGGCTGGCATCGGCCCTGGACGACACCGGGGACGACACCGGGGACGACATCGCCACCGTGGTCATCGCCGCTCCCGGCAGCACGGCGGCCGGAGTGTCTTGTCCGCTGGTCCCCGGACTGCGCCAGACCACAGCCCCGCCGCCCTCGCGCACCTTGACCGCACCGCCATCGCCGATTTCATAGACTTGCGCCTGCGCCGTCTGGGCAAAGGCCAGACCCGTCAGCAAGAGCAATCGATAGCGCACATGACCCTCCGCAAGATGCCGCACGGTTCTCTCACAGACCAGTTAACGATTTCGGCGGTTGTTGCCGATGCGCAGGGCCATGGCAATGGGCCGCGCACGGCGCGGGGTGAAGCCGGCTGCGGAAATGCACAGCTGACCGTTGTTGTGTAAATTAACCGTATTGGGATTTTTATCTTTCCTACAGTGTCACGATGGTTGTAAATTCCATTCCATGATCGGGATTTGCCTGTGAGGGCAATCCCCGGGCGATACCGGAACCCCCGGGTTCCCCTGCAATCTGGAGCCTGCACCCCATGAATGGCATTATCGGCACCTTTCGCATCGGCGAGGATATCTCGGTCGCGCTCGATGCAACGGCAGGCGACCCGGCCACCGTCACCGCCATCGCGGCCAGGATGAAGCCGGCGAAAGTGACCGGCAACCGCATTGTCCTCGACGATGCCGGGGCCGCCACCGACATGACCGTCGCTTCGCAAGGCCCGGCCGGCTGGACGATCTCGCTCGGCCACACGGCAACCGCCAACCTCGCGCCGGGCCTCTATGGCATCGATGCCAGGCTGACCCTTTCCGGCGCCGTCGAGATGACCGACCAGACCGCCTTTATCGCCTTGTCCATGGCGGCAGTAGCATGACTTTGGTGCTTGGCTGGCGCGCGCCGGCGCGGCTCATAACCACGCGCTGGCGCGGCCCGGCGGGCATGGTGCAGGCGCTGGAGCGCAATCCCGAACTTGCCGTCGCGGCGATTGTCGGCCCGCCGGGTCCTCCGGGTCAGGGTGGGCCGGGCACCGCGCCAACCCGGATCGACGCCTCGCTCGCATCGACCTGGATCCTCGCCAATCCGCTCGGCCGCATCCCCACGGTCCATGTCTACCTCGCCAGCGGCGAGCCGGTGCTGACCGACGTTCAGGCCGGCACCACGCAGATCACCGTCACCTTTCCGTCGCCGCAGCAGGGCTTTGTCCTCGCCTTTTAAGGAAACCCACCGATGAAAATCATGAATGGGCTGGATCTCCAGTCGCAGAAAATCGTCGCGCTTGCAGACCCTTCGGCCAATACCGACGCGGCGAACAAGCAGTATGTCGATAATGTCGCGCGCGGCCTTTCGTGGAAGGCGCCGGTGCGGGCTGCTTCCACCGCCAATGTCACGCTCGCCTCGCCGGGCGCGACGATCGACGGGGTGGCGCTGGCCGCGAACGACCGGCTGCTGCTCAAGAACCAGACGACAGCCTCGGAGAACGGCATCTGGGTGTGGACCGCTTCCGGTTCCGCCCTCAGCCGCGCCGCCGATGCGGATACCAATGGCGAGCTCGCCCCGGGCACCTCGGTCAGCGTCGCCGAAGGCACGGCGGGCGCCGACAAGGTGTTCATGATCATCTCCGACGCGGCGATTACCATCGGCACGACATCGCAGACCTGGGGGCAGCTTGCGGGCGGCACCACCTATACCGGAGGCAACGGCATCAATGTCGCCGGTTCGGTCATCACTGCGGTGGCGGCGGCCAGCGGCGGGCTGTCGGTGGTCGCGGGCGGCATCCAGCTCGATACGTCGATTGCGGTGCGCAAATTCAGCGCCAATGTCGGCAACGGCGCAGCGACCTCGATCGCGGTGACGCATAATCTCGGCACGCAGGATATCACGCTCGCGCTGCGCGAAGTGGCGACCCAGGCGGGTGTGCTGGTCGACTGGGTGGCGACCGACGCCAACACCGCCACGCTGACCTTCGCCGTCGCCCCGGCCAGCAATGCCTATCGCCTCACGGTCCACGGCTGATGAAGACGGTATCGGATATCCTCGCCAATGGCTTTGCCGGCAACGCCTCGGCCTTCGCCGGCGGCGGGGGCGGATCGGGCGATGTTGCGGGACCCGCCAGCGCGGTGGACAACGCGCTGGCGCGCTTCGACGGGACGACCGGCAAGCTGGTGCAGAGCAGTCTGGTTGCGATTGGCGATACCGGGGCGATCATCCTCCCCGCGCTTGGGGCCGAACCGTCCGTTCCGGCGAGCGGCACCGGGCTGATCTACGCCCGCGATGTCGCCGGGCGGATTTTGCCGAAATGGCTGGGACCATCGGGCGTGGACTATCCGCTCCAGTCCCACATCGGCGTCAACAACGTGCGCTGCTGGCGGGGCGGGGCGACGACGGCGGCAACGACTTTTGCCGCCACCATCGGGACCATGCCCTATACCGGCGCCAGCCCCAATGTGCCCACCATCCCCGCGCTGGCCGGCACCAACCTGCTGACCCAGACATTGCGCTCGACGATCTCGACCACAGCGGCGGCCGGATCGCTCGCCTATATCCGCGGCAACATGCTGAACCTGTGGCGCGGCAACGCGGCGGGCATGGGCGGCTTCTTCGTGGTCCACCGCTTTGCCCTGTCGGGCACATTGCAAGCCGGACTGCGGTGCTTTGCAGGGATCGTCGATGTTGCGGCCAATCCCACGAACATCAATCCGGTGACCCCCAGCACGCCCGGTGGTATCGGCCTGGCGACCGATGCCAACAGCGGCAACTGGAAGCTGGTCCACAATACCAGCGGCACGGCGCGCACATCGATCGATCTCGGCGCGAGCTTTCCGGTCAATGGCGCAATGATGGAGCTGGCGCTGTTCTGCGCACCGAACGACAGCACCATCGGCTACCGGGTGACCAACTGGAGCACCGGCGCGCAGGCATCGGGCACGCTGAGCACAAACCTCCCGGCCAGCACAGCATTTCTCGCGCCCTCTGTCTGGGTGACCAACAACGCGACCGCCGCCGCGCAGACGCTCGATTTCGTCTCGACCTATGTCGAGACGGACTATTGATTGGCATCAATGCTCCCGACTGCGGCCCATGCTTTGGTCGCTGGGAAGGAGCAAAGGCCATGTTCAAGACAAATGTCGGTTCCCTGGATCGCCTGCTGCGCATCGTGCTGGGCGTCGTCCTGATCGCGCTGGTGTTCGCCGGTCCGAAAACGCCGTGGGGCTGGATCGGCGTGATCCCGCTGGTGACCGGGCTGCTGAGCACTTGCCCGCTTTACACTCTGATCGGGGTGAGCAGCTGCAAGAGATAGCCGCGCCTGCTTGCGCGGCGGGAGATCAGGCGGCATAGCGCCGCCCCATGCACGATATCCGCCTGATCCGTGACGACCCGCAAGCCTTCGACGCAGCACTGGCGCGGCGCGGGGTGGAAAAGGCGTCGGCGGCGATCCTGTTGCTCGATACCGCCCGGCGCGCCGTCGCCACGCGGATGCAGGAAGCGCAGAACCGGCGCAATGAAGCCTCCAAGCTGATCGGCGCGGCGATGGGCCGGGGCGAGAACGATGAGGCCGAACGGTTGAAAGCCGAGGTCGGCGAACTCAAGACGACACTGCCTTCGCTGGAGCAGGAGGAGCGCGAGCTTTCTGTTCAGTTGCAGGAGGCGTTGGCTGCATTTCCCAACCTGCCGGATGCCGATGTGCCCGATGGCGAGGATGAAGCTGGCAACGTAGAAGTGGCGCGCTGGGGGGCACCGCGCAGCTTCGATTTCGAGGCAAAGGAACACGCCGATCTCGGCCCGGCGCTCGGCCTCGATTTCGAGACTGGAGCGATGATCTCGGGCGCGCGGTTCACCTTCCTGCGCGGGCAAATGGCGCGGCTGCAACGGGCACTCGGGCAGTTCATGCTCGACCGGCAGACAGGCGAGCACGGCTTCACCGAATGCGCCCCGCCCTTGTTGGTGCGCGACGAGGCCCTGTTCGGCACTGGTCAGTTGCCGAAGTTCTCGGAAGACAATTTCCGCACCACCGACGGGCGCTGGCTGATCCCCACCGCCGAGGTCTCTCTCACCAATTCCGTCCGCGAGCAAATCCTCGCCGAAGCGCAGCTGCCGATGCGCCTCACCGCGCTCACCCCCTGTTTCCGCTCCGAGGCAGGCGCGGCGGGGAAGGATACGCGCGGCTACATCCGCCAGCATCAGTTCGACAAGGTCGAGCTGGTCACCATCTGCCGCCCGGAAGACTCCGCCGCCGAGCATGACAGGATGACCACGGCGGCGGAATTGATCCTCCAGGCGCTGGAGCTGCCCTATCGCAAGATGCTGCTATGCGCCGGGGACATGGGCTTCACTGCGAAGAAGACCTTCGATCTCGAAGTCTGGCTACCGGGACAGGGCGCCTACCGCGAGATAAGCTCGATCTCCAACTGCGGCGATTTCCAGGCGCGGCGGATGGATGCGCGCTACCGGCCCGCCGGAGAGAAGGCCAAGCCCGAATTCGTCCACACGCTCAACGGCTCGGGCCTCGCGGTTGGGCGCACGCTGGTGGCGGTGCTGGAGAATTATCAACAGGCGGATGGCTCGGTGGACGTCCCACCCGTGCTTCATACCTATATGGGCGGGGTGACGAAGCTGATACCGGCCTCCTGATGCGTATCCTCCTCACCAACGACGACGGCATCCACGCCCCCGGCCTCGCGGTGCTCGAACGCATCGCCGCCCGTTTTTCCGACGACCTGTGGATTTGCGCCCCGGACGAGGAACAGTCCGGAGCGGGCCATTCGCTCACGCTCAACCGTCCCGTCCGGCTCAAGCAGCACACTACGCGGCGCTTTTCGGTGACCGGCACGCCGACCGATGCAGTGACCATGGCGCTCAAGAAATTGATGCCCGCGCCGCCCGACCTGATCCTGTCCGGCGTCAACCGCGGTGCCAATCTGGGCGATGACGTTACCTATTCGGGCACAGTGTCCGCCGCCTTCGAAGGCGCGCTGGCGGGCATCCGCTCGGTAGCGTTCAGCCAGGTCTATTCCAGTGACGGCCTGGCCGACGCTGTTCCGTTCGACTGCGCTGATTTCTGGGGAGAAAAGGTGCTCGCGCCTTTGCTCGAAGCCCCGTTTGCGCAACGTAGCCTGATAAATGTCAACTTCCCGCCCCTGCCGGCGGATGAAGTGAAAGGCATCCGGGTCGTGCGACAGGGTTTTCATGATTATGCGCGGGGCTCCGTGGTCGAGGGCAAGGATCCGCGCGGCTTCAGCTATTACTGGTTCGGCCTGCACGGCATCGAACACACCCCCGGGCACGCCACCGATCTCGAGGCGATCGCAGACGGCTATGTCTCGGTGACCCCGCTGCAGCTCGATTTCACCCACGAGGCCTCGCTGGCGCCGCTGGCGGAGCTTTACCGGTGAGGCGCTTCGCGCTGATCGCCGCGCTCGCGCCGCTGCTGATGGCGGCGGACGAGCCGCTCCCGGCCAACCGGGAAACCGAGCACGTGGTCAAGCCGGGTGAAACGCTGAGCGGGATCGCCCAGCGAGCGGCTGTCCCGCGCATCCTGATCGTCGAAGCCAATCGCCTGACCGCACCCTATGCCCTGCGCGCCGGGCAGAAGCTGACCATCCCGCGCACCCGCCACCACACCGTGGCGCGCGGTGACACCAAGTTCACCATCGCCTACCTCTATGGCGTGTCGTGGCCGGACCTTGCCGTCGCCAACGGCATCGATGCAGCGGCGGCGCTGAAGCCGGGCCAGAAGCTGCTTATCCCGACGCTCGTCGCCCCGCCGCCGGAAGCAACCGCAACCGCCGCTGCCGCAACCCCGGCTCCCGCAGCCTCACCCTCCGCCGCGGCCGCCGCCCCTGCTGCGCCGCGCTTCACCTGGCCGCTATCCGGTAATGTCCGGCGCGGTTTCACCGCCCGGGGACGCACCAGCGATTACCACGAAGGCCTCGACATCCCGGTGCGCGATGGCACCGCCGTGCGCGCCAGCGCCGCCGGCAAGGTGCTGTTCGCCGGCAACGAGCCGCGCCAGTTCGGCAATCTGGTGGTCGTCGACCATGGCGGCGGAATGCAGACCGCCTATGCCTTCCTCAGCCGGGTGACCGTCAAGGAAGGCGAAGATGTCCGCCAGGGCGAGCGCGTCGGCCTGTCGGGCCACACCGGCCGGGCGCGCGGGCCGGAGCTGCACTTCGAGGTGCGACGAGGCAACCGGCCGGTCGATCCCTTGCCGCTGCTGCCCAGCCGTTAACCCATAGCCGCGCCCAGAAGGTCGCGCCCATGGCGAGGTAGGCGGCCAGCCAGAAGCCGCAATCGATCAGCCGCTCGCGCCTGCCCAAACCGCTGCGGGCGTGAGTCAGCCACAGCGCCGGGATCACAAAGGCAATCGCGATCCCTCCGGACTGCATGAAATAGAGCCAGGGCTTGGCCGCCAGCGTCGCCGCGCCGATCCGGGCGAATCCGTGCCCCAGCATTGCCGCCGCGATCAGCATCACCAGCACCACCGCGACATAGCTGCGCGCCGGTGCCTCCCTGCCTTCCAGCAGCGGCCTGCCGGTGCGGAACAGCGGTCCGTGCCACACAATCCCGACTCCGACGGCAAGGTTCGCCGCCAGCACCACCGCCAGCCAGTTCACCGGTCCCATTTCGCACACCTTCCCTGCTCCAAACCACAACGGTAGCGGAAACGCCCGATCAGGTGTAGGGGCCGCGCCACATGGCGAGCCAACTCCCCCCCCAGCCGAAAGTCGGCATGGTCAGCCTAGGCTGTCCCAAGGCGCTGGTCGACAGCGAACGCATCCTCACCAAGCTGCGCGCCGATGGCTACGCGATGAGCCCGGACTACGCCGGGGCCGACGTGGTGCTGGTCAACACCTGCGGCTTCCTCGACAGCGCCAAGGAGGAAAGCCTGGCCGCTATCGGCGAGGCGATTGCCGAAAATGGCCGGGTCATCGTTACCGGCTGCATGGGCAACGAGGCCGAGGCGATCCGGGCGAAGTTTCCCGCCGTGCTGGCCGTCACCGGAGCGCACCAGTACGAGGCGGTGGTCGAGGCTGTGCACGACGCCGCGCCGCCTTCGCAGGGCCCCTATGTCGATCTGATCCCGCAGATGGACGTCAAACTCACGCCGCGCCATTACAGCTACCTCAAGATTTCCGAAGGCTGCAACCACGCCTGCGCTTTCTGCATCATCCCGCAACTTCGCGGCAAGCTCGCCAGCCGCCGGATCGACGCGGTGCTGCGCGAGGCGGAGAAGCTGGTGGCGGGCGGGACGAAAGAACTGCTGGTAATCAGCCAGGATACTTCGGCCTATGGCGTCGATATCAGACACGAGCCGCGCGACTGGCCCAAAGGCGGTTCGGGACGCCAGGTGCGCGCGCACATGACCGACCTCGCCCGCGAACTCGGCCAGCTGAAGCACGCCGGAAGGTGCACCACCCTGGGTGCGTCTGCATTATGTCTATCCTTATCCGCACGTCGATGCGGTGATCCCGCTGATGGCCGAGGGGCTGCTGACGCCCTATCTCGATATCCCCTTCCAGCATGCCTCGCCCAAAGTGCTGAAAGCAATGAAGCGCCCGGCGAATGAGGCGAAAGTGCTGGAACGGCTGCGCGACTGGCGCGCGATCTGCCCGGATATCGCGGTGCGATCGAGCTTCGTCGTCGGCTTTCCCGGCGAGACCGAGGCCGACTTCCAGTACCTGCTCGACTGGCTGGACGAGGCACAGCTCGACCGCGTCGGCGCATTCCGCTTCGAGCCGGTCGCAGGGGCCGCCGCCAATGACCTGCCGGGCGCGGTGCCCGAGGAGGTCAAGGAAGAGCGCTATGCCCGGATCATGGCGAAGACCGAAGCGATCAGCACGACGAAGCTCGCTGCCAAGGTTGGTCGCATCCTGCCGGTGATCATCGACGAGGTCGGCGAGGCCGACGAGGACGGGGACATCGGCGCAACAGGCCGTTCGCAGGCCGACGCGCCCGAGATCGACGGCACCGTTTTGCTCCGGCAGGTCCCTCCCGGCCTGTCGCCAGGAGACATAGTCGATGTCCGAATCGAGGACAGCGATTCGCACGATTTATTTGGCGTTATTTCAATGCCTTGAATCGTTTGTTGCAAATTTATCAACAGGCGCTGCGGATTTTGTACTTGAAATATTAAGGAAATGAGGCGATATCGGCTCTGCCTTTCAGGCATCCTCTCCCAAAACTTAAATGGGGCCGGTCTCGTACCGGCCCCTTTTTTCATGCCCATTCCGGCCACCTCCCGCATGCCAATTGTCTCGCCAATCCGTCTGCCCTAGTCTCCGCGCCGGAGAGCGATGGAGGCGGGCGTGGGACTCTACAGCGGCTGGGACGGCAAGGGGCTGAACCACGTTGAAACGCTCTACCAGCGCGGTGAGCGCGAACTGGCGATGCAGTTCGCCCGGATGTTGGGCTGCACCCCCATCGAAACCCCGCAAGTCAACGAAACCGGCAGCACCTACATCTGCGTCCACCCCGACGACGACGACCGCGACGGGATGAACAATGTCCTCTACCTCTCCGAAATCCGCAGCGCGCAGGTGGCGCTGGAAGAGCAGCTACGCGCCAGCCTGACGCGGGAAACGGGCTTGGCCGACGCCGTCGCCACCTATCGCCACAAGGCCGAAACCCTGCCCTACGGCATCCCCCACTTCGGGCTGCGTTTCCCCAGCTTCGCCAGCATCGAGCCGGTGCTGAACGCGCTGGAGAATTGCACCGATCCGGCGATGCAGGGCCGCTTCACGATCATGGCGATCCGCCCCGGCGACAAGAGAGCGCTGACGCAGGACCTGATCCAGGCCTTCGTCTATACCGACATCATCGCCAGCGGGCTGTTCTGTTTGGGCCAGGTGATCGAATTGCAGGCGCAGCGCGGGGCGGGGTGATTGGGTGGGAGAGTCCGTAGTTCGTCTACTGCGCCCCCCGGCAGCACCGGTAGCCCCAGATCGAAATCCGTCAGCGCCCCGGCACGACGTCGCAGACTGCCGGGATGACATTCACCCCTCCCATTCATCCCCTTTGCGCGGCTTTTCCCCTCGCTGCCGGCCCATGATCTCCAGCGCCGCCGCGACATCGGCCCTTGCCCGGCGCTCCTCGAAAAAGTCAACCGTGCGCAGCGCCGAGAGCTTTTCGGCGACGGCGGTGACGATGAATTGGTTGAGGCTGGTGCCATCGTCCCGCGCGACCTTTTCCAGCTCGCGCTTGAGCGAGGCGGGCAGGCGCAGGGCATAGTTGCTGGCAACACTCATTTCAGCGACTCCAAAAATTGTGCAGGTGTGGCAAGAGCGACATCGAATCGTTGAGCAGCCATTGCAAAGTCACGGCGGTTGAATGTGACGATCGTGCGATCGGATGCATTGATCGCCGCCTCCAGCACCATTTCATCATCGGCATCGCGCAGCTGCGGCCGCCAGCGGAAATGGATATCGACCGGCTCGGCAACAGCCGCAAGCGCATCGATCACCTGGAGCGCTTCGGCCTCGGACACGCCGCCAGCAATCAGATGTTCGTTTCGCGTTACCACTGCCTCATATTCCAGCACCACTGCAACCGATGCTTCAATCGCAAGCTCACCGCGCAAAACCCGGCGAACAATTTCCGCCGATGCTCCTGTCGTGCTGCGGATTGCCGCGACGATCACATCGGTGTCCAAAATCATTCAGCTCCATTTCATATCGCTGGCGATATGTCAATAAATTGTCACCTACCCCGCCACCCCCCGCAGCACCGGCAGCCCCAGGTCGAAGTGCGTCAACACCCCCGGCGCGGCGTCGCAGACTGCCGGGATGACATTCACCCCCGCCATCGCCGTCCACGGCAGGCCGAGATAGGGCCGGCCCGAGGCGTCCGCCGCCGCCGGGCGCTTCATCGATACTTCCATCGGCGGGTCGCCCTCGATGACGATGCGATAACCGCTGTCGCCGCTATCCCAGCGCGGTTCCTGGTTTTCCGCGCCCATGGTCCAGAAGCAGTGGTAGCTGATCAGCGGCTTGCCGCCCGACCAGCCGGTCCATTCGTAATGCTGGCCCGCGACCGTGCCCTGCTTCACCACACCGCGCGGCCAAGGAATGTCGCGAATCGCGGTCGCGACGTCGAATTTCGCTGTCAGGTCGTCGATACTCTTGCCCAAGCCATTGGCGACCAGCTCCATCGACTGGGCGAAAATCTTCGGCGCATCGGGCGAGCGGCCGGGATTGGCGCGCAAATCCTCGGGCGTGCGGCCGAAGCCCATGAATTCGATGTAGTTCGACGGATTGGCGAGGTGATCGATGGTCTCGTAAAGGTGGATGTGATCGATCCGCTGCATGATCCGCGCCAGAGTAAGCACCAGCAGGTCGCCCGAAAAGCCCGGGTGAATACCGCAGCCGTGGAACGAGGTTCCTCCCTCGCGGCAGGCCGAGGCCAGCACTTCCAGCTGATCCTTGTATTTCCCGTGCGGGTAATAGGGCCCGAGCGGGGTGACGACATTCTTGCCCGCGCGCAGCAGGCGGCACATCATAGGGATGTCTTCCACCGAAGGGGCAAAGTGGACGCAGTCGGCGTCCAGGCCGACGATGGCTTCGGGATTGTCGGTGGCAATCACGCCGAGCGGGCCGATCCCGGCAATCTCGCCCGCGTCCTTGCCGACTTTCTTCGGGTTGGTGACCAGCACACCCACCAGCTCGTAAGCGGGATTCTCGGCGAAATGGCGGATCGCCACCTTGCCGACATGGCCGGTGGCCCACTGCACCACGCGGTAAGGTTTGTCCGCCATTCGTCTGCGCTCCTAAAGCAACGCCGCCAGCTCGCGCCATCCGGCCCGGACCGCAGTTATATCCAGTCCCGCACCGGTGATCAGCTGCAGGCAGACATGATCCGCCCCGGCGGCGACATGCGCATTAACCCGTTCGGCGATCTGCTCCACGCCGCCCCAGGCGAACAGGGCATCGACCAGGCCATCGCTGACGGTCTCGATGTCCTCCTCGGTGAAGCCGAGCCGCAGCCAGTTGTTGCGGTAGTTCTGGCGGAACAGGTAGTTGCCGAGTGCCTGCCGGGCCAGTTCCCGCGCGCGGGCTGGGTCTTTCTCCAGGATCACGCCTTGCTCCGGCGCGACCAGCCTCCCCGGCCCCACAGCTGCGCGGCACATGGCTGTGTGTTCGGGCGTGGCGAGATAGGGGTGGGTTCCCGCTGTCATTTGGCCCGACAGCGCCAGCATCTTCGGCGCCAGCGCGGCAATACACAGGCTCTCCGCCGGAATGCCCGCCGCCCTTGCCCGCTCAAGCCAGGCGCGCATGGCGGAGAGCGGCTTGTTGTAGGCTTCGATCGATTCGGCATGGCTGGCACCGACCCCAAGCAGCACCCGCGATTGTTGGCCGGCTGGCAGCGCCTTCCACCAGGCGGCCACGTCCTCGGGCTCATGTGCCCAGATGTTGAGGATGCCGGTGGCGATCGTTGCGCGGCTGGTTACCGCCAGCAGCCGGTCGATATCGCCGGTAATGTCGCCGCCATGCCCGCCGGGAAACCACAGCGCGCCAAAGCCGAGGTCGTCCAGCTCACCCGCAGCCTCGGCCGCCGCGCCGGGGTCGCCGAAGCGCAGCTCCATCGACCAGATGCCGATGCGCCCGAGCTTTGGAGCCATTACAGCAGTACGTTTGCCAGCTCGCGCCAGGCTGCACGCGCGCCATCGAGACCCGTGGCGGAGACCACCTGGATGCAGACGTGATCCGCCCCGGCATCGTGATGCGCCTTCACCCGCGCCGCAATCTGCTCCGCCCCGCCCCAGGCGAATAGCCCGTCGACCAGGCGGTCGCTGACCGTGGAGATGTCTTCTTCGGTGAAGCCATATCGCCGCCAGTTATTGGCGTAATTGGGCAAGGACGTATAAAATTGCAGCGCGCCACGCGCCAGTGCCCGCGCAGTGTCGGGGTCGCTTTCCAGCACCACGCCCTGTTCGGGGGCGAGCTGTTTGCCTGCACCCAGAATTGCGCGCGCCGCCGCCGTATGTTCGGGCGTCACCAGATAGGGATGCGCGCCGCCGGTGCGATCGCGTGACAGCTCCAGCATCTGCGGGCCGAGCGCGGCAATGCACATGGCATCCGCCGGCAGCCCGGCGGCACTGGCCTCATCGAGCCATTGCCGCGTCTTGGCAATCGGCTTCATCCAGTCATCGCCGATCAACGGTGCGTGGCTGACGCCGATGCCAAGCCACACCCGCGCCTGCCGCTCCGCCGACTGGCCCTTCCACCAGGCGGCGACATCGGCGGCTGACTGTTTCCAGATATTGATGATACCGGTGCCGATGACGATTTTCTTCGTCTTCGACAGCAGCCTGTCGACATCGCCCAGCACGGCGTCGTCGATCCCTCCCGGGATCCACAGCGCACCATAGCCCAGCGTCTCGAGCTCGACCGCAGCCTCATCGATTGCGGCAGTATCGCCGAAGCGAAGATCCATTGCCCACACGCCAACGCGTCCGATTTTCGGTATCATGCTCACTCTCCCGCTTTGGCTGAACTTGCTGACACTCTAGCGTTCAGGGTCAAGCCGAATCAAACTTAATCCGTTCAACCCGAGCAAAGCCGAGAACCTCAGCTCTCAGGTCGCCGAATTCAGGACCGGTATCCCGGTCAAAGCCAGCCGATCTTCTTGAATTGAAGCCACAGCGAGCCGCAGATCAGGAATATGGCGCCCAGCACAGCATAATAGCCATATTCCCAGCGAAGTTCGGGCATCACATCGAAGTTCATGCCATAGATGCCGGCAATCGCCGTCGGCACCGCCAGGATCGCGGCCCAGGCGGCGAGCTGGCGGGTCATCTTGCCCTGGCGTTGCTGTTCGAGCAGGCTGGCGGTCTCGACGATGCTGGCCAGCGTTTCCTTCAGCCCCTGCACCCGCGTCATCGTGCGGCGGACATGATCGAGCACGTCGCGGAACCATATCCGCGCCGAGGGATCGACCGCTGGCAGCTCGGTCTTGGCCAGCCGGTCGCAGACCTCCTCCATCGGCCCGACGGTGCGCTCGAAGCGGCGCAGCTGGCGGCGCAGGCGGAAGATGCGGCGGATCGTGGTCTGATCGGGGAAGACATTGATCGCGCTCTCCTCCATCGATTGAACCGCGATCTCCAGCTTCTCCATGATCGGCTGGTAGCCATCGACGATGAAATCGAGCAGGGCATGGGCGACGAAATCGGGACCTTCGGTCATCTTCTCGGCGTCGGACTCCAGCCGTTCGCGGAGCGCATGATGCGCCCGGGTCGAGCCGAAGCGGACCGTGACGATGAAATCGCAACCCAGGAAAATCGCGGTCTGGCCATAGGCGATGGTTTCGCCTTCCTCGATCGCGGCGGTGCGCGCGACAATGAACAGCTGCTTGCCGTAAACCTCGACCTTGGGCATCTGATTGGGGCTCAGCGCATCTTCCACCGCCAGCTGATGCAGGCCGAACTGGCGGAGCACGAGGTTCATCTCATCGACCGTAGGATGCGCCAGGCCGACCCAATCGAAGGTGCCCGCAGGCAGCGCACTGCGCTCGCCGCCGTCGACGGGAATGGCACGTTCGGAGGGCTTGCCCTGGCTATAGCGGCGGGCGGCGATTACGGGCATCGCGAGCTTGTGGCAAAGGCGGCTCCTACTGGCAATCCGCAGCCGGTTTGCTTACACATATGCATGCAGGCTGGAGCACCCGATGAACGCCATAGACACGACGATCCAGCCGCTCGACGTGCTGATCGTCGGCGCGGGCCTGTCCGGCATCGGCATGGCGGCGCATCTCGCCGAAAAGTGCCCCGGCAAGCGCTTTGCCCTGATCGAAAGGCGCGAGCGGCTGGGCGGCACCTGGGATCTGTTCCGCTATCCCGGCATCCGTTCCGATAGCGACATGTACACGCTGGGCTATGGCTTCGAGCCGTGGCGCGAGGACCGTGCGATTGCCGACGGCGGGACGATTCGCGGCTATCTGGAACGCATCGTCGACGAGCGAGGGCTGCGCCCGCATCTGCGCCTCGGCCAGAAGGTTCTTGCCGCGGATTGGGACAGCAAGGCCGGACTGTGGACGATCTCGCTTGAAAGCACCGATGGCGAGCCCGGCACATTGCAGGGGCGTTTTCTCTACATGGGTTCGGGCTTCTACGACTACGACAATCCCCACGACGCCGCGATCCCGGGGCTGGAAAGGTTTGCCGGACAGACAGTCCACCCGCAGTTCTGGCCCGGAGAGCTGGACTATGCCGGCAAGCGGGTGCTGGTGATCGGATCGGGCGCGACGGCGGCGACCATCGTGCCGGCGATGGCAGAGAGTGCCGCGCAAGTGACCCTGCTGCAACGCACCCCCAGCTGGTACTTCGCGCTCCCGTCGAAGGATCGCATCGCCAATTTTCTGCGCAGGGTGCTTCCCGCCAGCGCCGCCTATGCGCTGACCCGGATGAAGAGTGTCGCGGTGCAGCGCTGGGTGTTCAACCGCGCCCGCACCAAGCCCGAAGTTACGAAGGCCTATCTCCGCAAGCATCTGGCACAGCAGCTTGGCCCTGATTACAATCGCGCCGATTTCTCGCCGCCCTACAATCCCTGGGAACAGCGCATGTGCCTGGTGCCCGATGGCGATTTCTTCCAGGCGATCAAGGCGGGCAAGGCGGGGATCGTCACCGGCAAGATCGCCCAAGTGGACAAGAACGGGGTGCTACTGGAAGACGGCCGCCATCTCGATGCCGACCTGATCGTCACCGCCACCGGTCTCAGGATCGCGGTGATGGGCAAGGTCGCCATCAGCCTCGACGGCGTGCCGGTCGATTTCTCCGGTCATTTCTATTACCGCAACTGCATGTTCTCGAACGTGCCGAATTTTGCCGCGCTGTTCGGCTATCTCAATGCCGGCTGGACCTTGCGCGTCGATATCGTCGCGGACTGGCTGTGCCGGTTGTTCACCCACATGGACAAATGGGGGATGGACGTGGCGACACCCCATTTGCCGCAGGATCACGCCCTCGTGCCGGTCGATGCCTTTGGCCTGTTCAATTCCAGCTATATCCAGCGCGCCAGCCACCTCGCCCCGAAAAGCTCGACCACGGCGCCATGGCGGCTCAGCATGGACTATGTCGCGGATCGCCGCGAAATGCGCAAAGCGCCGATCGACGACGGGGTGTTGAAGTTCGAGCGGGCGGGGAGCCATATTCCCCTCGATAGCGCTTTGGCCTAACCCACCCGCATGGCCGATTCGTCCAACATCATTGGCAACAGCACTGGCCGCATTTACACTGCCGCTCTGATCGTCATCGGCGACGAGATCCTGTCGGGCCGCACCCATGACAAGAACATCGCCCAGATCGCCAGCTGGCTGGGCGTGCAAGGCATCCGCCTGAAGGAAGTCCGCGTGGTCGGCGATGAAACGGCGGCGATTACCGAGGCGGTTAACGCATTGCGGGCGCGCAACGACTACCTGTTCACCACCGGCGGCATCGGCCCGACGCACGACGACATCACCGTCGATGCCATTGCCGAGGCGCTGGGGGTGGGGGTGGTATTCCACCCGGTCGCCCGCAAGATCCTTGAGGACTATTACGAGACCCGCGGCGGGATAAACGAGGCGCGGCTGCGCATGGCGCGGGTGCCCGAAGGAGCGGAACTGATCCCCAACCGCTATTCCGGCGCGCCGGGCATTCGCTATGGCAATGTCTTCCTCATGGCCGGGGTGCCGCAGATCACTGCCGGGATGCTCGATGCCCTGTCCGGCACGCTGGAGGGCGGGGCACTGCTGCTGAGCGAAACCGTCGGCTGCTGGATCGCCGAAAGCGAAGTCGCCGAGCTGTTGGCAACAACCGAAAAGGCGCATGCATCCTGCCAGATCGGCAGCTATCCGTTCTGGAAGGATGGCCGCAACGGCGCCAATTTCGTCATCCGCTCGGTCGATGCCGCAGACCTCGCCGCCTGCTCCCGTGCTCTGGCGGAGGCGCTGGACATGCTGGGCAAGCCGGCGGTCGCGGGGGGCATCTGACGGTCTTGCGCAGCCCCGCCCTGCTGGCCGGCGCGACGGCGCTTGCAGCCTGCTCCACGGCAAACGGCGGGAAGGACCTCGCCGGGTTCGAACTCGCCCTCGCTTCCCAGGACAGCGCAACGGCAGCTTTGGCGCAGTGGTGCACATCCCACGGCATCGCCGATGCTGCCAGCATGCGCGCAATGCCGGTCCCGGGGCCTGCCATGCCGCCCCCGCCCGATTTCCTGCGGCTGCTGGCCCCGGGACCGGGCGAGCATCTGGCCTATCGGCACGTCAGGCTGGTCTGCGGCGACAAGGTGCTGTCGAACGCGCACAACTGGTATGTACCCGCCCGGCTGCCCCCGGACATGAACCGCGAGCTCGAAACCAGCGATACGCCCTTCGGCGAGGTGATCGCTCCGCTTCACTTCACCCGGCAGCGGCTGGGGACGCTGCGGGCCGGCGACGAAGGTTGCCCGGACGATACCCTACTGGCCCACCGGGCGCTGCTGATGCTGCCGGACAAGCGCCCGGTCAGCGCGGTGGTGGAGTGCTATACCGAGGCCAATCTGGCCGATCCCGGCTGACGGTAAATTCCCGGGCCCTACCAGCCCGAACCTCCGCCCCCGCCGCCGCCGCCGCCCGACGAGCCCCCGCCCGACGAGCCGCCGCTGCTGCTGCTCGGCGCGGTCGCCGCCGAGGAGACGGTGCTGTCGAGCGAATCGCCAACCGAACCGGCGAAGCCTTGCGGGTCGTCCCAGACATTGTCGCGGCCCGAATACCAGCCCATCGTCTGCCCCGTCGCCCCGGCCGCCGCCGCGGCCGCAAGGACACCGGCGAACTTGTCCGCCCAACGGTTCTCGACATCGAGCGCGATGGCGTAAGGCAAGTAACGCTCGAACAGCTCGGGCGTTTTTTCCGGCGGATGCAGGGTTTCGAGCCGGTCTTCCTCGGTAATGCCGAGATAGTGCTTGAAGCCTTCGATGCGGTCCATCAGCGCGCGGCCCTCAAGCGTAGGCGCATACATCCAGCGGAAGGCAGTGACTGCGAAGGGCAGCATCAGCAGCGGCAGCAGCACCGGCCAGCCGCCGGCATACATCGCCGCACCGAATGCCCCGAACGAGGCAAAGGCGCCCACGATTCCCGCCGCGACCATTCCGATCCACGCGAGGACCTTGCCGTCCTTTCCGGGGCCGGTTGCCCGCCGGTACAGCGGCCTGACGAGCAGCAGGCAGCCAAGCGCAGCGGGAGCCAGCAGCATCGCGCCAATGCCCACCCGCAGTGTGCTGACGAGGACGGCGACAAAGGCGATCCCAAGCATCGCGGCGAAAATCCAGAACAGTCCGGCGAAGGCCCAGCTGCGGTTGGCGAGGAAATTGCCCTCGCCGAATTCGCGCTGCAGATTGCTTTCGAGCGCCTTCCTCGCACCGCTCAGCGTGGCGTGGTTCGCCTGCTTGAGTTCGATGGTGTCCTGCCCGCTGAACAGGCTGGAGAGCATCGCCCGCTCGGCATTCGGCAGAGAGGCTGCGCCGGCGGTTTTCTCGAGTGTCGTGGTGTCGCGGCTCAGCCAGCCGCCCTCTTCCTTGGTCATGCGCAAGTGGCCGCGCACCCCGGTATCGACTATCGCCGCGGTAAAGGCGCGGTTGTCCATTCCCATGCGCGAAACAAACCGCGCCGCCGCCGCCGACAGTCCCTCGGGCGGCGAGAACTGCGGCACCAGCGTGCCGGCCCTGGGCCCGCGTCCTGCCACCAGCCAGGCCTTGAAATAGAACAGGCCCAGCGCGGGCAAGGCTAGCAAGGCCAGCGCCAGCGCACCCCAGTCATGCAGCCACCAGCCCAGCCTTGTCTTGGGGCCGGGCTGATCGACTACGCCCTTGGGAAAAGCTGCGGCGACGGTCAGCCCATTCTCGCGCGCCAGCGGTGCGGTGGTCACGAACACGATCCGGCCGGGCGTTTCGCTGCTGACCATCGCATCGCGCGCAGTCGATCCCTGCGGCCCCGTATAGGCCGCGCGGTCGCCGAATGCGGCGGGCGATGGCAGCGTAATGCTCGCCTCGGCCCGGTCGATCGGGAAAGTCCAGCCATTGCCGGTAGCGTTCCAGTAGAGCTCGTCGTGCTGCTCGCCGAATATGATCTGGCGATCGGTGGTGTAGCGAATCTCGTAGACGTGCTCGCCCGGCGGCAGCATCGTGTCGGCATCGCCGATCCGCACCCGCACGCCGTTGCTCTGGTCCATCAGTACAAAGGGCTCGTCCTGGCCGTCGCGTCGCACCGAGACGACATCGAAGCCGACCGAAGTATTCTGCCCCAGCTTGTTCTTGTAGCGGGTGGGAAAATCGCGCTGGATGCCGCGCTTGATTTCCTGCGCCAGCGATACCAGCCGGATGGTTTCGGTGACGTCGAGATCGCCGTTCTTGGCGATCTTCACGTCGCTGACGAAATCGAGGATGCGTTCCTCGCCCTTCGACATCTCCCAGGCGTGCATCATCGCCGCAGCGTCCTGCGCCTGCGCCGCGAGCGGCAGCAGCAGGGCAAGCAGCAGCGCCAGCAAGCGCACGGCCGCCTGCACGATCAGGCCTTGCCGGTGCTGAAGCTGACTTGCGGCGCGACTTGCAGCGCCACCACGTCGTCGGCGTAAGATTCCTCCATCTTGAAACCCATCGGACCGGCTACCAGCATGTCCGGGAACAATTCGACCCGCGTGTTATGGTCGCGCACGGTGGCGTTGTAGTAACGCCGCGCGCCGGACAATTCTTCCTCGATCTCGGCCAGTTCGGTCTGCAACTGGCGAAAGTTCGCGTCGGCCTTCAGTTCGGGATAGGCCTCCGCCACCGCCATCAGCTTGCCGATCATGCCGCTGAACTGCGCATCGGCCTGCGCCGTGGCGCCAACCCCCTTGGCACTGGTCGCGTCGGCCCGGTGGATCGTCACTTGCTCGATCAGCTCGCGCTCATGTTCGGCATAGCCCTGGACGGTCGAGACCAGGTTCGGCACCAGGTCCGCGCGCCGCCGCAGCTGGACGGTAATCCCGCTGAACCCCTCGCGCACCAGCGCGCGCAGCCGCACCAGCCGGTTGTATATGGCGACCAGAAGGACCAGCACCAGCACTACCACTGCGAGCACGATCATAAGCGTCATGGCATGTCTCCGCAGAGCCCCGCCGCCGACCGGCCCTCCCCGCAGCGCGCAAGCTATGACAGCAATGCCCGGCGAATCAAGCAACCGGGGGCGAAGGAATTTATTGTCCCTCGGGCGCCGGCACTGCCGAGCGAACCGGCGCGCCTTTGTCGACCACATAGGTAATCACTACTTTCGCCGGCTTCCTGCCCAGATTGACACCGTTATGCGCCACCCCGCGCAGCATGACGAAGTGATCGCCGGGGCGCATCCGGCGCGGCGGGGCATTGGCGCTGCGCAGTTCCATCTCGCCGCTGACCAGCCAGGCCACTTCGGTGCCGGGGTGGACATGCCAGCCCGACGAGCCGCCGCGCGGAAACTCACGGGTGAGCGTGTTTACCTCCTGCGGCCCTAGGTCCTCCGGGACGTCGATATGGACATCGAACGGCGGCGGCGCGGGAGGCGCGGCTGCGGATGTAAGGAACGCCGCAGCCAGAACCAGCGCAGTGCGCATCACTTCGTCTCCCTGCTTCCCGCCCCCGCGCCCAGCGTTTCGGCATATTGCGCGCCGTAGATGCCAAGGTCGGTCGGATACATCTGCGCATAGCCGATTGCGGCGATCGACACGCGTTGCAGCGAGCGCGGCGCATCCGATAGCGGCCCGCGCGCATGCTGCAAGGCGAGGTTATCCCAGACTATGATATCGCCCACCCCCCAGTGATGCTCGTAGACATTGTCCGGAGCATAGAGGTGCGCGAACAGCTCGCCCAGCAGCGCGGCGCTGTCCGCCTCGTTCAGCCCGGCGATTGATACGGTCAGGTCCTCGCTGACCATCAGATAGGGCGCGCCGGTGCGGGCGTGGCGGCCCACCACCGCATGGATCGCGCAGACATCGCCGGGTTCGAGATCGGCGAGGGTGTTGGGCCGGTCGAACACCCGCTGCTTTACGTGGAGGGCGTTTAGCCGTGCCACCCGCTGGCGAAGCGCCTCGGGCAAGCGGTCCCAGGCGCGGGTGCCGCTGGAAAAGCGGGTCGAAGTCACCCCCTCCCCAGCCTCCAGCGCATGCAGCGAGCCGCCGAGGTAGGGCGCGGGCAGATAGGTGAGATCGTGATGGAACAGCAATTCCTGCGCGCCGAGAAAGCCATCCTCGCGCACGTTCGAGACAACGAAGTTCTCATGCGGCGTATCGAGCACCGGGCCAAAGATGCGGCAGAGGTCCTTCTGCTGGTCCATCGTCAGCGACAGACCGCGGATCAGCACCAGGCCTTGCTGATCGAAATGGCGGCGCAGTTCCTCCTTGCCCGCCTCCGTAGGGTGCAGCACGAGGCTGGCATCGGCCTCCACGCCGAAAGGTTCTAGCGGCTGGAACAGGCTGGCGTGATCCATGGGCGCAACATTCCACCAATTGCCGGACTTGGCCATATTCGAATTTGCCGGGAAGCGAGGTGAAGGGCAAACTGCGGTGAAAGATGTAGCGAGGGGATTACGCATGGCAGGCATTTTCGAAGGCAAGACCGCCCTTGTTACCGGTGCCGCATCGGGCATCGGCAGGGCGACGGCGATTGGCTTCGCGGCGGAGGGCGCGCAGCTGATCCTGCTCGATGTCAACCGGGCCGGGCTGGACGAGACGAACCAGCGGATCGGCGGCGGCGGAATCGCGATCGCGGTCGATCTCGGAGATCCGGCAGCTACCGAACAGGCGGTGCGCGCCGCCATCGCGCAAGCTGGCGGAGTCGCCTATCTCGCCAATGTCGCCGGAGTGGCGCCGCAGCCGGATACCGTGCTCAACGTCGAGCATGCCCGCTGGGTCGAGCTGCTGACGATCAACCTCATCGCCCCGGCGCTGCTGATGCGTATCGCCGCCGAAGACATGATCGCGCGCGGCGTGTCGGGGCGGATCGTCAATGTCTCGTCGAGCTCGGCCTTCCGCGCCTGGTCGCCTGCCTGCTACGCCTCGGCCAAGTCCGGCCTGCTGGGCCTGACGCGGGCCGGGGCGGCGGAGCTGGGCGAGCATGACATCAACGTCAATGCCGTGGTGCCGGGGGTGACGGTAACCCCGATGACCACCGGCCACGGCGAGGATATGGTCGCCGAGCTGGTCAAGAGCGGCCCGCTCAAGAACCTCACCGGCCGCCCTTCGCAGCCCGAAGACGTCGCCTCGGCGATCCTCTATCTGTGCCGCCCCGAAAGCCGCCAGATCACCGGCCAGGCCATCCACACCAGCGCCGGGGCGGTCGTCTAACTCAGGCCGCCGCCGATTCCGTTCCGGCAAGCGACGTGCGGTGCATCATCCGGCCCGATTCGGGATCGTAGGGGATCGCCCGGTGCAGGCCTGAGGTGTTCTCCCAGATTACCAGATCGCCTTCCTGCCAATCGTGCCGCAGCGAAAAGTCGGGCTGGCAGCACCATTCGAGCAGGCGGATCAGCAGCGCGCGGCCTTCGGGAATCGGCATGCCGACAACCCGGTCGGCGGTCGTGCCGAGCAGCATCGACTTGTGGCCGTCGGCGTGGGTGAAGACCAGCGGGCGCTCGGTCTCTCCCTGGATGCCGATGACCTTCTGGTATTGCTCTTCCGGAATGAAACCGCGCAGCGGAACCATGCTGGATTCGACCGAGTGGATGACCTTCAGCCCGTCGAGTTCTTGCCTCTCCTCCTCGGAAAGTCCCGCATAGCCCGCCGCAGTGCTGGCGAATTCGGTCTGGCCGCCCTTGGGCGCGGTCTTGCGTGCAGAGAGCAGCGTGGCGAAAGGCGGCGGAAAGGCAACCGGCATCCCGTCCATGTGGTAGAAATAGGTGCCCAGCACATATTCGGGCTGAGGGTTCACCTTCTTGTCGAGCGTCACCTGATAGACGTTGTCGTCGGCGGTGGTCTGCTTGTTGAACTGCCCGGTTAGCTTGATCTTGCCGCCCATCAGGTCGGTGATGCGCAGTTGCTCCTCGTCGGTCAGGTTCAGTCCGGGGAACACCAACACGGTGCGCTCGGACAGCTTGCGGCGAATCAGGTCGGCGGACTCTTGCGTGAACAGATCGGTGCGGGGATCGCAATAGACCCGGCTGCCGATCGCAGGCTTGATCTCTTCGAAACGGATGGCCATTGGCACCTCCCTTGTTACGAGCCTTGTTACAGGCTTGCTGAACACATGTTCAATTCCCGGCGCAATGCCCCGATTTATTGCTTGGGTCAACTGCGCGGGCAAGCGGCAATACAACACATTTGCCATGGGCCTGCCGCCCGGTCTAGCATCGCCGCAAACGGCAAAATGCTGACAATCAGGAGAGCGAGATGCGGATCGGGCGATTGGCCATGCTGACTGCAAGCGCACTGGGGGTTTTCGCGGTGCCGGCGCTCGCCGCGCCTTCCGAAGGCTGCAACATCGAAGCGGTTCAGGCCATGGCCCCGCCGGGGACAACTGTCGCCATGGCGGTGCGTGAAGTCTTCGCCGACCGCGACGAGGTCTATTCGGACGAGAACTGGGGCTGCCGGGTCTCGGGCTGGGTCACCAACACCGATCCCGGCCCCAACCGGGTGATGTTCAACCTGACGCTGCCGGACAATTTCAACGGTCGCTATGTCTACCTTGGCGTCGGCGGCGCGGCGGGCAAGATTCCCAACATGCCGCAGCGCCTGCTCGCGCGGGGATTTGCCCTGGCCGGCAGCGACGGCGGCAGCGGCGCCAAGAGTATCGCCGATTTCAGCTTCATGTCGGACCCCGCCCGGCTTACCGACTTCATGTGGCGCGGCGTGCAGAGTTCCGCCGAGGCGACCCAGGCGATTACCCGCAGCTATTACAGCCGCGAGAAGATCTGGCGTTACATCAGCGGCTGTTCGGGCGGCGGGCAGATGGGGCTGGGCAACGCGCGCCGGTTCGGCGGGCGCAATTTCGATGGTTTCCTGGTCGGGGCGACGCCGTGGCAGGCGTCGCTGTTTCACCCCAATGTGTTTGGCATCGCCGCGCACATGCAGAACCGCCCGGAAAGCTGGATTTCGCCGGCCCTGATGCGCAGTGCAGGCGCGGGGATTCTCGCCGCCTACGACGAGGTGGACGGCGCGCGCGACGGCATCATTCACGATCCCACGGCGATCACGAATTTCGATTACGGCATTCTGCGCAAGGCCGGTTTCAGCCCGCCCCAGATCGAGCTGTTCGATCGCATCTGGAAGACCCACAAGTTTCCGTCCGGAGGCCCGCGCGGTGATGGCCGGCATCCCGGCTGGCCGATTTCGGACGTTTCGGGCTGGTCGCGCTTCCTGCTCGGCTCCGCGCCGCCGCCCTGGCCCGGAACCAACGGGCACTCGCCCGCCGATCTGCTCAAGCAGGGCGTGCCGTTCATCCACATCATGTCCGACACAAAGACCCGGTCGATGGAGCCCGGCACCGACTACTGGAAGATCAAGAGCTTCGCCGAAGTGGTCCGCATATCCTCGCGCGGCGGTGTTTCCATGCCGTTCGCCGACCCGATGGATTACAGCGCGCTGTCCGCCAGCGGTGCGAAGATGATCATCTGGCACGGCGTCGACGATGAATTGATGAGCTACCTTGAATTGCGCGCAGGATACGAGGTGCTAAGCAGCCGCTTCCCTGGTGCGGACCAGTGGGTGCGCTATGTACCGATCCCCGGGCTATGGCATTGCCGGGGCGGCACCGGGCCGACCGACACGGTCGAGGCGCTGCTCGACGCGATGATCCCCTGGGTCGAACAGGGCATTGCTCCCACCGGCATCGTCGCCAACCGGCTGACGTACCGGGGCGGACACGAGCGTTCGCTGCTGCTGTGCACCCTTCCGCGCCGTGCCATGCTCAAAGCTGGGGGTCTGGATCCCAAGGATGCGGCCAACTGGGAGTGCCGGGCTTCATAGGTAAAGGCTGCCTTTTCGTTGCAAGGAATTTGAAACATGAGCGTCGACCAAAACGACGAAGTGGAGCCAAAAAGTCGAAGCAAATTGGGCTTGTTAATCAGCGGTAGCGCCGAGATTGCAGGTGGTGCGGTAGGAGGTGTGTTAGGCTTCCTCGCTGGCGGTCCTGCGGGGGCTGCTTTATTTGGGGCGGGCGGCGCGGCAGCAGGGTTGGCACTTCGTCACGTCGGTGAGGAAATTGCTGAGCGTCTTCTCGGACCTCGCGAGAAGATTCGTGTCGGCGGCGTACTTGCTCTTTCGGTTTCCAAGATAAAAGCACGGTTAGATACTGGCGAGAAAATCCGTGACGACGGCTTTTTTGAGGCCAAACCAGCTGGTCGTTCAGACGCAGAGGAAGTGGCAGAAAACATTCTCTTGAAAACGCAGCGAGAAGCTGAGGAGAAGAAGCTTCCTTATATGGCCAACCTACTCGCAAATGTCGCGTTCGACATCAGCATAAGCGGTCAAATGGCCCATCAGATTGTCAAGGCTGCCGAGGCACTCACTTATCGGCAAATATGTCTATTGGCTTTGTTCAGCGGGCTTTTGCCATTTCCACTCAGAAAGACAGATTACCGGAGCAAAAACGAATTTCCAACGGAACTGATGCAAATCCTCTATGAATGCTATGATCTCGCAATCAGAGGCTTTGTAAGCACCGGCGGCACACCAGCGTTTGGTCCATCCGACATAAATCCGAGCGTCGCGCGAGTGCAAGGACTCGGTGCGCATATGTTCAACTTGATGGGCTTGGCACAGATTCCCATTACCGAACTCGATCCGCTGGTCACGCAGTTGCGGGATTAACTCTAAACCTAATCACAAAGTCCGGAACCTTTCGAGCTCCTCCCCGGTGGGGAGGGGAGCAACAAGCCTGGATCACTAGGATTTTGTTTCAGCCCAACTGCGCACGCTTGCGGATGACAAACGCGTCAAAATCGAACGCTTCCGGCTCCCCACTTTCCTCGGCATCGCGCTCTTGTTCGCTTTTGTATTTCATTGAAGTTCTCCAGCCTGACATTCTGACACAAATGAAAAAGGCCGGGAAGGTCTCCCCTCCCGGCCGCTTCAAACTTGCGTGAGGTGAAGGCTCAGCCGCCCTGAACCTGCGCGACGTCGATCTTGAGGCCCGGCCCCATCGAAGACGAAACCGCGATTTTCTTCAGATACTTGCCCTTGGCCCCGGCCGGCTTGGCCTTGACGATGGCATCGACGAAGGCATCGAAGTTGGCGCGGATTGCGTCGTCGGAGAAACTCATCTTGCCGATGCCGGCATGGATGATCCCTGCCTTTTCGACGCGGAACTCGATCTGGCCGCCCTTTGCAGCCTTGACCGCTTCGGCGACGTTCGGGGTAACAGTGCCCAGCTTCGGGTTCGGCATCAGCCCCTTGGGGCCGAGCACCTTGCCGAGGCGGCCAACCAGACCCATCATGTCGGGCGTGGCGATGACGCGGCCATAATCGAGATTACCGGCCTGCATGTCTTCCAGCAGGTCTTCGGCACCAACCTTGTCGGCTCCGGCGGCAAGGGCCTTGTCGGCATTGTCGCCCTTGGCAAAGACCGCGACCTTGACGTCCTTGCCGGTGCCCGAGGGCAGCGACACCATGCCGCGCACCATCTGGTCGGCGTGGCGCGGATCGACGCCCAGGTTCATCGCCACTTCGACGGTTTCGTCGAACTTGGTGGTCTTGACCTCGCGCAGCAGCTTCAGCGCCTCATCGACGCCATAGAACTTCTGGTTGTCGCCCAGCTTGGCGGCGAGGGCCTTCTTGTTCTTGCTCAGCTTTGTCATCGGATCAGCCCTCCACCACTTGCAGGCCCATCGAACGGGCGGAGCCTTCGATGATCTTCGTCGCCTGATCGATATCGTTGGCGTTGAGATCGGCCATCTTGGTCTGGGCGATTTCGGCCAGCTGCGAACGCTTGATCGTTCCGCCGGAAATCTTGCCGGGCTCCTTCGAGCCGGACTTGAGACCGGCAGCTTTCTTGATCAGGAAGCTGGCCGGCGGCGTCTTGGTGACGAAAGTGAAACTCTTGTCCGCGAACACCGTGATGATCGTCGGGATCGGCATGGCCTTTTCGAGGTCCTGCGTCGCGGCGTTGAACTGCTTGCAGAATTCCATGATGTTGACCCCGCGCTGGCCGAGAGCCGGGCCGATCGGCGGGGACGGGTTGGCAGCGCCCGCAGGCACCTGCAGCTTGATATAGCCGTCTATCTTCTTGGCCACGATGGGCCTCCTTTCTTCCTGTTGGCTGCCCGTGTTTCAGGGCGGGGCCTCAGAGTGAGCGGTCAGGCAGACGGTTCGAGACCATCCTCCCGCGTGGATTTCCTCCGGCAGGGCCGGAAGAGCGCGCGCCATAGGCGAGACCGGGCGAATTGAAAAGGCCAAAAAGCCTTGCCGCCCGCGCAAGACCGACCCTATCCTGCACAGCAGTTTCAGGGAGTTTCGACCATGCGCCTTACCGTTGCCCTATCCCTTGCCGCGCTGCTGCTCGCCAGCGGCTGCAAGGTCAAGCAGGAGCCGGATGCCCAGGCGAGCGCCTCGCCGGCCGCGGCACCCGCCGCCGCACCTGCCTCCGCCAGCAGCACCGCCGCGCCCGCACCCGCTGCTTTCAGCCCGCAATCGGTGCCCGAAAGCACCGCTACCCTGCCCGGCTTTCCGCTGTTCAAGTCGCTCGATGGGCTGACCAACAATTACAACGAAAAAGACGCGAATGTTGCTTTCGATCGCGACCATTTTATCGCTGGCGAAACGCTTATCCCGGTGGAAGGCAAAATCTACAAAGGATATTACAACCTCACCAGAGACCGGCCCTATTCTTCGATCGAATTCCGCCGCAACTACGAGACTGCGATAGCGGAGCTCGGTGGCGTCAAGATCGGCGGCACGCTCAGCACGGAAAAATATCGTCGCGATCTGCAAGGCACCACCCCAGCCCCGACCGGCCACTGCTTTATCGCGCCATGCGACGAGGCCGATTTCTACCTGATCCGCCAGGGCGGCAAGGAGTGGTGGATCAGCGTCGCCACCGGGTCGTTCCCGCTGCATGGGTATGTCACCGTGCTGGAGAAGCAGGGCATGGCCAAAAGCTATTCTTTCATGGCCGCCGATGCGCTGAAGGCGGCGCTAGACGCCGATGGCCGGGTGCCGGTCTATATCGAATTCGATGTCGATCACGCGTCCTTGCGCCCCTCGGCGCGGCCTGCAGTGGACGAGATCGTCAAGCTGATGACCCGCAATCCGCAGCTCAAGGTCTCGATCGAGGGCCATACCGACGATACCGGCACGGCGGCGCGCAACCAGCCGCTGTCGCTCGCCCGCGCCGAGACGGTGCGCGCCGAACTTATCGCCGCTGGAATTGCTGTAGCGCGGATGAAGACCGCCGGTTTCGGATCGGGCAAGCCGCTGGCGCAAGGCACCGGCGAGGATGCGCGGGCGCGCAACCGGCGGGTGGAGCTGGTGAAGTTCTGAAGTCTACTTCGACAGTTCGACCTGCTCGAAGTCGAGCTCCACCGGCGTCGCCCGGCCGAAGATCGAGACCGAGACCTTGACGCGGTTCTTGTCGAAATCGAGCTCTTCCACCACGCCGTTGAAGCTGGCGAAGGGGCCGTCGAGCACTTTCACCGAATCGCCGATCTCGTAATCGACCGAAATGTGCTTCTTGGGCTCGGCGGCGGCGGCATCGCGGGCGCCGAAATAGCGAGCGGCCTCACGGTCGGAAATCGGCTGCGGTTTGCCGTTGGGGCCGAGGAAGCCGGTGACTTTCGCGGTGTTCTTGATGACGTGATAGATGTCGTCGTTCAGCGTCAGCTTGGCCAGCACATAGCCGGGCATGAACTTGCGTTCGACTTGCACCTTCTTGCCGCGCTTGACCTCGGTCACGGTCTCGGTCGGCACTTCGACCGCCTCGACCAGCTGCGACAGCCCCTTGCGCTCGGCCTCGGAGAGGATCGATTCGCGAACCTTGTTCTCGAAGCCGGAATAGGCGTGGATGATGTACCAGCGGGCCATGGGTCTCTCTTTGGTTATCTTGCTTGGGCGAACCGGCCGGTCAGGCCAGCGACAGCAGCCATTTGACGATCATGCCGAACAGCGAATCGATGCCGAGGAAGAACACCGCCAGGATTACCATCATGATCGCCACGAAGATCGAGGTGGTGACGGTTTCCTGCCGGGTCGGCCAGACGACCTTGCGGCCTTCGGCCTGCACCTGGCGCATGAATTCGCCTGGGCTGGTTCTGGTCTTAGCTGGACGGTCTTCCATAACGACTTGCCTCCTGCCTTCCGCCACGGGGACAGCGCCGCCCCGGCGCCTTGTCGAGCAAGGGGGCCGGGAGGGCTTTGAGTCTCCGATGTCGGAAGCGGCTCGCGACTTAGCGAGCGGGCGGCGCTTTTGCAAGCCGGGCGAGGAATGAGCGCGGAGTGCGGTAAAGAACAACCGCGCCTTCGGGCAACCGGGAGGGCACCGGATCCCCGATATACCAGAGGTAATCGGCATGTTGCAGCGCCGGCAACGCCGCGAGATCGATGCTGTCGCCCGGACTGTAGAGGATGCGCTGGGCCGGATCGATGAAGTCTCCGACAGGCTGCCGCAGATGCAGCATATGGACGCCGGGCTGGGCGAAATGGGTATTGACCAGCGCGTCACGGCGCACTGTCGCATAGCTCGGCAAATGCTGGAACAGATCGTTGGGCCAGGCGCGCGGATTCTGCGCCACCGCAGCGGCGATGCGCGCGCCCCGCGGCACCTGCTCGAGCGCCTTGAGCATGTCGGCTGCCTCGTCCGAGCTGCGATGCCAGGCCGTCGCCGTTACGCCCAGCCGGACGAGGAACAGCGCGCTGGCTAGCCACAGCAACAGCCGCGGCGGCGCCCAGTCGATCGCCAGGCAACCGGTCATCAGCGCCACCCCGATCAGCCGGTAATCGGTATAGTCGCCGCCGCCGAGATGGCGCGGCAGCAGCGCCGCCAGCAGTGCGAAGATCGCCGCAGCCCGGCCGATCCGCCCGTCGAACCGCCCGCGCAGCAGCGCGAACACGAATGCCATCACCAGCAGCAGCAGGCTGCCCGTATCGAGCTCGAACAGCTGGTCGCGCATCGCCATGATCAGGATCGACGACTTGTAGAACAGGACATTCGAGCCATAGACCGTGAGCCCGGCAGCGCCGCCGCCGAGCAGCACCGGCACCGCCGGGAGAGCCAGCGGCCAGGGCGCGATCAGGGCAGCTGGCAAGCGCCGGCTATGCCATTCGTAACCGAACACCAGCACGCCGAGCACGCCCCAGCCGGCGAGATGGCACAGCCACACCGCCAGCGCGACCGGCATGAACAACAGCCAGCGCCAACGCCACTGCTCCAGCCGCACCCAGCCGGCGAAAGCGAACAGCGCGAGCGCCAGCGACAGGGTGAAATTGGTGAAGCCCAGCAGCATCGCCGGCGACCAGATCGTCGCAAGCGCCAGCAAGGCGCCCACGCCGACCCGCCGCCGCAGCGTCCATTCCACCGCGACCAGGGCAATACCGGTGAGCGGGGGAATGATTCCGGCGGCGATCTTGCTACCGAGTTCGAGTCCGAACAGCTTTGCCATCGGCCAGATCAGCAGATCGACCCCGAGATTGCCCGACCAGCGCCATTCGAACCGGTAGTAGCGCGCCAGCCATTCGCTGCGCCCGCCGTCGAGCATGATATGATAGCGCGCGAGGTGCGAGGGATAGTCGGCCATCTGCGGATAGGCCGCGACGAAAAACGGCAAGCAAGCGAGCAGCGCCAGCGCCAGTCCGAGCCACAGCGCCTCGCGTGCTCCAGCATTGGCCAGAAGGAACGCCATTGGTGGCGCGCTGGGTTCCGGGGCGCGGTCTGGGGCGTGCATGGGCTTAGGCTCTGTCCACTTGTGCCGGTCTTCGCGCAACTGGACCAGAGGCGGATTCCGCGCAACGGCCCATGCGAATTGTCCGGTGGACTATGCCGGGGCACCGGAAGCCGGCTTCGACGATGCGCAAATCTATTTCGCAGGTGCAGCATAGATTGCTTGGCAACCCTCAACACTTGCGGCATGACATGATGAAACTGGAGGTGCAATGCCACCCGATTCGTCTGCCGCCTTCGACGAAATGCTCGACCCATCCGGCGGGGTCCGATCCGCATACGGCAGTTACCGGGCGTGGATGGATGCGCAGGATCCGGGCTGGCTGAGACAGCAGACCGCGGAAGCCGAGCGCTTCTTTCGCCGCACGGGCATCACATTCAACGTCTATGGCGAAAACGATGGCGAAGAACGCCTGATTCCGTTCGACATCATTCCCCGCATCGTTTCCGCGCCCGAATGGCGCAAGCTGGTGCGCGGCATCGAGCAGCGGGTGCGGGCGATCAACGCCTTCCTGCACGATATCTACCACCGCCAGGAGATCGTCCGGTCCGGGCGGCTGCCCGAACATCTGGTGAGCCGGAATTCCGCCTACCTGCCCCAGATGGCCGGTTTCGCGCCACCGGGCGGGATCTACACCCATATCGTCGGTATCGACCTGGTCCGCACCGGGCCCGACGAGTTCCTGGTCCTCGAAGACAATGCGCGCACGCCCAGCGGCGTCTCCTACATGCTGGAGAACCGCGAAACGATGATGGCGATGTTCCCGGAGCTGTTCACCCGCATCCCCGTGCGACCGGTGAACGATTATCCGCGCCGGCTGGCGAAGAGCCTCGCGGCCTGCGCTCCGGCTTGCGCGGGCTCCGGCAACGACGGGCGCCCGGTGGTCGCGGTGCTAACGCCCGGCATCTACAATTCCGCCTACTTCGAACACGCCTTTCTGGCCGACCAGATGGGCGCCGAACTGGTCGAAGGCAGCGACCTGCGCGTCGTCGACGGGCGTATCGCCATGCGCACGACCTGCGGTTACGAGCCGATCGACGTGCTCTACCGGCGGGTCGACGACGAATTCCTCGATCCGCTGAGTTTCAATCCCGCCAGCGTGCTGGGGGTTTCCGGGATCATGGACATCTACCGCGCCGGCGGCATCACCATCGCCAATGCGCCCGGCACCGGCATCGCCGACGACAAGGCGATCTACAGCTACATGCCCGAGATCGTCGAATTCTACACCGGCGAGAAGCCGCTGCTTGGCAATGTCCCGACCTGGCGTTGCGCCGAGCGCGACGCACTGGGCCATGTGCTCGACAATCTGGCCGAGCTGGTCGTCAAGGAAGTCCATGGCTCGGGCGGCTATGGCATGCTGATCGGCCCGACATCGTCGAAGGCGGAACTCGCCGCATTCGAGAAGAAGCTGCGCGCCAAGCCGGAGAATTACATCGCCCAGCCGACGCTGGCGCTATCGACCGTGCCGATCCTCGCCAAGGCGGGGCTTGCTCCGCGCCATGTCGATCTGAGGCCTTTCGTGCTGGTTTCGCCGAATGGCATCGACATTACGCCGGGCGGCCTTACCCGTGTCGCGCTCAAGAAAGGATCGCTGGTGGTAAATTCCTCGCAAGGGGGCGGAACCAAGGACAGCTGGGTGCTGGAGGACTGATGCCCGGGGAATCCGCATGTTAGGCCGAAGCGCAAACGGCATATTCTGGATGTTCCGCTATCTCGAACGGGCGGAAAATACCGCGCGTCTGCTCGATGCGGGCTTTCGCCTGGCATTGACCCGCGGCCAGAGCGCCGCGCGCGACGAATGGCGATCGGTTCTGATCACCACCGGCCTGGACGAGGAATTTGCGGCGCGCCACGATGACTATTCCGGCCCCGCCGTGATCAATTTCATCCTGCGCTCGCCCGATAATCCCGGCAGCGTGCTCGCGATGGTGGAAGGCGCCCGGACCAATGCCCGCGCGGTGCGAACCGGCATCACCCGCGAAGTGTGGGAAGCGACCAACGAAAGCTGGATGGTTCTGCACGACATGCTTTCGCGCCCGGTCAGGGCCAGCAATCTCGGCGAAGTACTTGCCGCGATCCGCCGCCAGTCGACGCTGGTACGCGGGTCGATGGACGGCACCATGCTGCGCAACGAGATCTTCAATTTCGCGCGCATCGGCACCTTCATCGAACGGGCCGACAACACAGCGCGAATTCTCGATGTCAAATACCACGTGCTGCTGCCTTCGGTCGGCTGGGTGGGATCGACGCTTGATAACACCCAGTGGGAAACCGTGCTGCGCTCGGTCGCCGGCGAGCGCGCCTATCGCTGGCTCAACGCCGGCACCATGGATGCGAAGGGCATTGCCCAGTTCCTGATCCTCGACGGCCGCTTCCCCCGGAGCATCGCCTTCTGTTACGAAAAGCTGCGCAGCAACATGGCCAGCCTGGCGCGCGAATATGGCCATGAGAACTCCGGCGCATGAGCTGCTACGCGATGCCGGGGCGCGGCTGCACCAAAGCACTACCGAAGAGATTTTCGAGTTCGGCCTGCACGAATTCATCCTCAAGGTGATTGGCGGCATTCGCCACATCTCTCAGGCCATCGCCAGCGATTACAGGTTCACAGCATAATGAGGCTCGCGATCCGCCACTCCACCCGTTACGAGTTCGGCCAGCCGGTCACACGCGGCTTGCAGCGGTTGCGGCTGCGGCCGAAGCCGTCGCACGGGCAGCGCATCGTCGACTGGCAGATGGACCTCGACGGCGCCCGCAGCGAGGCCGAGTACGACGACCATAACCACAATTGGACAACGCTGATATCGGTCGAACCGGGCGTCACCGCGCTTGGCATCACCTGCACAGGCGTGGTCGAGACTGCCGACAATGCCGGCATCACCGGACCGCACACCGGCTATCTGCCGCTGTGGCGCTTCCTGGCCCAGACGCCGCTGACCACCCCGGGATCGAAAATGCGCGCGCTGGTTTCAGGAATTGCGGAAAACGCGAGTCCGCTCGAACGATTGCACGCGCTTTCTGGCGGAACCCTCGATGCCGTCCAATACGAATCCGGTTACACCGATGCCGACACGACGGCCGAGGCGGCGATGGCCGCAGGCCGCGGCGTCTGCCAGGACCACGCACATATATTCATCGGCGCGGCGCGCATGCTCGGCATCCCGGCACGCTATGTCAGCGGTTATCTGATGATGAACGATCGCATCGACCAGGAGGCCGGCCACGCCTGGGCCGAGGCCTTTATCGACGGGCTCGGCTGGGTCGCCTTCGATGTCTCCAACAGCATCTGCGCCGATGCGCGCTATGTGCGGGTGGCGACCGGCTGCGACTACCGCGAGGCGGCACCGGTAACGGGGATAAGCTTTGGCGCAGGTGAAACCGTCATGGCGGTCAGTCTTGCGGTCGAGCAGCAATTGGTAGAGCAATAGGCGCACATTTCCGGGGGGATTCGCGTGTGACCTATTGCGTTGGGATGTTGCTGGACAGCGGCCTTGTGCTGATGAGCGACACGCGCACCAATTCGGGCGTCGACAACATCTCGGTGTTTCGCAAGATGCACAGCTGGTCGGTGCCGGGCGAACGGATCGTCGCGCTGATGTCGGCAGGCAATCTGGCGACCACCCAGTCGGTCGTCAGCCAGCTGGAAGAACGCAACAAGACGCCGGCCGAGCGGCACAATTCGCTGCTTGAGGCCCCGACCATGTTCCAGGTGGCGACACTGGTCGGCAAACTGCTCAACGATACGATCGCGGCGCAGAATCTGGAAAACGGCCAAGAGGGCAGCGGCAAGTTCACCGCCTCAATGATCGTCGCCGGCCAGATCGCGGGCATGGAGCCGCGGATGTTCCTGGTCTACCCGGAGGGCAATTTCATCGAAGCCAGCTTCGACACGCCCTTCTTCCAGATCGGCGAGACCAAATACGGCCGCCCGATCATCCTGCGCGGCTATGACCGGACGATGAGCTTCGAGCAAGCGGTCAAGCTGTTGATGGTCAGCTTCGATTCGACACTCAAGGCCAACCTCTCGGTCGGCCTGCCGCTCGACCTGCTGGTCATTGCCCGCGACACTTACGCGCCACTGCACGAGAGGCGGGTGATGGGCGACGATCCCTATTTCAGGGCGGTTTCATCCGGCTGGGGCGAGGCGCTGAAAAAGGCGTTCCTCTCGCTGCCGGATTACAGTTTCTAGGCAACGGACGATTTCCAGGTCGCGGGCGGGGAAACGCCAATCCGGGAAATGGCAGGAGTGGAGGGATTCGAACCCCCGGCACTCGGTTTTGGAGACCGATGCTCTACCAGCTGAGCTACACTCCTGTAGGCGGAGGTGCCTCTAGTGACTGGTGCGGGGCTTGGCAAGAACATCCCTTTTGGCTGCCGCTGGGCCCTCTGCTACATTCCGCGTCGTGCACAGCTCCGCAACCTCCTCCATCATCGATCCGGCAATGCTGATGCTCGCCTATCGCAGTGGCATCTTTCCGATGGCCGACACCCGCGACGATCCGGATGTCTTCTGGGTCGAGCCGCGCCTGCGCGCGATCATTCCGCTCGACCGCTTTCATTGCTCGCGCTCGCTGGCGCGCACACTGCGGCGGGGCAGGTTCCGGGTGACCTGCGACCAGGCCTTCGCCGAGGTGATGCAGGCCTGCGCCGGGCCGCGCCGCGCCAAAGATGACGGAGGCACAGGCGAAAGCTGGATCAGCCACAAGATCGAGGCGAGCTATGTCCGCCTCCACCAGCTCGGCCATGCGCATTCGATCGAATGCTGGCAGGACGAGGAGCTGGTAGGCGGGCTCTACGGCGTCGGTTTCGACCGGGTGTTCTGCGGTGAGAGCATGTTCAGCCGGGTGCCCGACGCCTCGAAAGTCGCGCTGTGCTGGCTGGTCGCTGCGATGCGGCGCTGCAGGGCGGAACTGCTCGATTGCCAGTTCATCACCGATCACCTGGCCTCGCTTGGCGCGGTGGAATTGAGCCAGCAGCGTTATGTGTCGCTGCTGAAGGCGGCGCAGCGGCCCTACGCTGGGTCGGGCGAGGGACTCGGCCCCGGCGAGGGTTTGTCCGAGGGCTTCGGCGCGGGCGATGGCGCGGGGCTGCCACTGCCCGCCGGCTTTGCCGCGCTGCTGGAAGCGGCGGCAGAGGGCGGATCTTCCTCCTCGCCAGGGAACCTCATCGCGCAGTCCCTGACCCAGACATCGTAGACCGGGTGCTCGACGACGTTGAGCGAAGGCGAATTCTTGAACAGCCAGCCCGAAAACACCGTGCGCCAGGCAAGCGCCGCCTTGGCGGTGGCCCGCTCCTCGACGAAAACCTGGACGAAAGCCCCGGTCTCGGGCGGATTTTCCCAGGGCGCGGTACGCTCGCAGCTGGCGACCCGAACGATGACATTGCCAACCCGGCGGGCTTCGCCGGTCTTCATCGTCAGGTCTTGCGTGAGATTGTTGCGTTTGTTCAGCAGACCGATGGTCGCGACCCGGTCCTTCACTGGCGTGCCGTATTTGCTCTCGACCGGCGGCCCGGCGGCAGCCGGTGCCTTGACGACAGCCTTTGGCACGTCGGTCGCCCTGGCTTGCGACGTGTCGTCGCTTTGGCTCGAACAGCCGCAAAGCGCGAGCACCGCAGCAGCGGCAGCAAGGGCGGGAATCCGGTGCATTCCTCAGTCGTCCGGCGACCAGGCTTCGTAATCGCCCGTCGCCCGGGCGCGCTTGCCGCCGCGTTCCAGCGCGCCTTGCGGGCGATAGGCGGCGGCGGTGCCGGTGGCATTGGGTGTGAAGTCCACTTCCCAGATGCGCGCGGGCGGCAAATGGCTCTCCGGTACGCCGTCATAGGAATTGTGCAGCCACCCGTGCCATTCGGCGGGAACCCGGCTGGCATCGTTGGCGCCGCTGTAGATCACCCAGCGCCGCTCGGTGCCGCCATTGGGCTGACCGGCCGGACGCAGCTTCTTCGCGCGAAAATAACGGTTGCCCTGCGCGTCGGTACCGACCTGCTCGCCGGTGCACATGGAGTTGACCAACGTGCCGATCGTCGCGCCGTCCCACCAGGTGAAGATCTTGGAGAGGATTCCCATGGGCCTAGCGCCTAGCGGATTTGGGGGCATGGGGGCAAGGGGGATCGGGGCATGCGATCCAGCCCTACCACTCTACCCGGTCCCCCCGCGCGATCCCCAGTTGCTTCGCTCTGCCGCCAACCAACTCCAGCACGGCTGCGGCAGGACCGTCGGAAGCCAGCTGCGCTTCCGAATAGGGCACGGCATCGGCAGCGATATTGAGCACGCGGCGATCGGGGCCAATGAATATGATGTCGAGCGGGATAACCGTATTCCGCATCCAGAACGAGGCATCCCGCGGCGGATCCATCGGGAAGATCATGCCTTCGTCCGCGCCCATCGTGGTTCGGAACATGAGGCCCTTCGATTGTTCGGCGCGGGACCGGGCGACTTCGACCCTAAAGCGGCGCGCCTTTCCCGACGTCGTGACCGTGAGCGGGATGACCTGCAAACCGGATTCCGCATGCACAGCGGGCGCCGAGGCCGAAGCGGCCGGCACGCCGGTCCCGGCCTGGGGAGAACAGGCGGCAAGGGCAAACAGTGCCGCGCCAATAAATCCGGTCAATCGCATGCGTCCGCCTCACCGGCCTGCGCGGCCCAATCTTCGGCCGCTTCCTCGCTCGCCGCATTCACCAATTCGCGGGCGCTGTCGAGGGGGTGACCGGCGCGCAGCATGGCGGCGATCTGCTTTTCACGCCGCGCGCGATCGGGCTCCTCGCTTCCGAAGGGACCGAAGCCGCGCTTCTTCGCCAGGGCCAGCGCGGCGCGGCGTTGCTGCGCTTCACCGGCCCGCGCGCCTTCGCGGTCCGCCTCGCCGATCCCCGCCGCGCCCAGCGCCTGGGCGACCCGCCGCATGCCATAGCCGCGCCGCAGCAGGCTCGCAGACTTGCTCCGGGCATAAGCGGCATCGTCGATATAGCCCGCCGCGACGAAGCGCGCGACCAGCTCCGGCACCGGCGGCCCGGCCTCCCCCGTCCAGCCGCGCTCGCGCAATTTGCGGCGCAGATAGGCCTCGAGCCTGGCTGCACTGGTGGCGAATTGCGCGGCATAGGCCAGCGCCAGCTCCTCGAGCCGCGCGGCGTCGAGCGGCTTTGGTTGCCGCTTCTTGAACGGCTTTGGTAAACTTTGAGGTGCGGATTGTGTCATCTTCGGCCATATTCATGCCACAGTCTCGCCCAAATGGGTAACTCCGCGCGTGATCGGAAAAGGACTGCGCAGACCTGATGAGGGAATCGATACATCCCAAAGCCTGGTCCGTTCACGCATTTACGGCGACAAAAACAACGGGTTATCGCATATGACCGATACCGCGACGCTAGCGCCGCCGGCCGAGTCAAATCTCGTCCCCACTCCCAATGCGGACAGTTTGCCACGCCGCTTTGCGGATTTCGCGACATTCGCGGAAGCGCTGGACTATGCTGCACAAGGTAAGCGCGGGCTCAATTTTCACGACCCGCGCGGGACGCTGATCCGGCCCTATCCCTTTTCCGAACTGCGCGCTGATGCGCTGAAGGTGGCCTACCGCCTGATCGCGCGCGGCGTGAAGCCCGGAGACCGCATCGCTCTCGTCGCCGAGACCGGCACCCATTTCGCCGCACTGTTCTGCGGAGCCGTCTATGCAGGGGCTTGGCCGGTGCCGCTGCCCTTGCCGACCAGCTTCGGCGGCAAGGACAGCTATATCGACCAGATCGCCGTGCAAATGAAAAGCGCCGGGCCGAAACTCCTGTTCTTCCCGGAAGAACTTGCCGAGATGGCCAACGCCGCTGCGGCCAAGCAGGGCTGCGAGGCGGTCTCTTGGCAAGACTTCGCCACCGAGGCCGCGCCTCATCGCAAATTGCCCGAAGCCCAGGGCGACGACATCTGCTTCCTGCAATATTCCAGCGGTTCTACCCGTTTCCCGCACGGCGTCGCCGTCACCCACCGTGCGTTGCTCGCCAATCTTGCCGGGCACGGGCATGGCATGCAGATGGGGCCGGACGACCGCTGTGTCAGCTGGCTGCCGTGGTATCACGACATGGGTCTGGTCGGCTGCTTCCTCTCGCTGATCGCCAACCAGATCTCCGGCGACTACCTCAAGACCGAGGATTTCGCCCGGCGCCCACTCGCCTGGCTCGACCTGGTCAGCCGCAATCCGGGCAATACGATCAGCTTTTCGCCGACATTCGGCTACGATATCTGTTCACGCCGCGTCTCCAGCCAGACCCATGTCACCGAGCGCTTCGACCTGTCGCGCTGGCGGCTGGCCGGCAATGGCGCCGACATGATCCGGCCAGACGTGATGCAGAATTTCGTCAATGTGTTTGCCGACTCCGGCTTCACTGCCAATTCCTTCATGCCTTCCTATGGTCTCGCCGAAGCGACGCTGTGCGTCACGCTGATGCCGCCGGGAGAAGGCATCCGGGTCGAGCTGGTCGAGGAAGAACGCCTGTCGGGTAAACCCCGCGACCTTTCCCGGCCGGCCCGTTATCGCGCCATCGTCAATTGCGGCAAGGCGATGCGCGGGATGTGCGTCGAGGTGCGGGGCGAATCGAGCGAGAAGCTTGCCGACCACCATATCGGCAAGGTGTGGTGCAGCGGCACCAGCCTGATGCATTCCTATTACGGCGATCCCGAATTGACCGATGCATGCATGGTCGATGGCTGGCTCGATACCGGCGACATGGGCTATATGGTCGACGGCTATCTGTTCATCGTCGGGCGGGCGAAGGACATGATCATCATCAACGGCAAGAACCACTGGCCGCAGGATATCGAATGGGCGGTTGAGCAACTGCCCGGCTTCAACCACGGCGACATCGCGGCCTTCTCGCTGGAAAACGAACATGGCGAGGAAGTGCCCGCAGTTCTGGTCCACTGCCGGGTTTCCGATCCCGAAGAACGCCGCAAGCTGCACAACCAGATCCGCGACAAGGTGCAATCGGTCACTGGCATGGCCTGCGTCGTCGAACTGGTCCCGCCGCGCACCCTGCCGCGCACCAGCTCGGGCAAGCTCAGCCGGGCCAAGGCGCGCAATCTCTACCTCGCAGGAGAAATCCAGCCCTATTGCCTCGCCGCCTGAACGGGTCGGTGGACAGCGACCCTATCCGGGATTTGACACATATTTGAATCCGCCAGCGCAGCCGCTATATGTACGATTATGGGCGAGACCTCAAATTCCGAGGCAACCGGGGGGTTGGATGTTCACGAGAGCTACGGTGTTCTCGTCGGCTGGACCCATAGCGAGTTCAACGACCGTTTCGACTTGCGCTTGCAATCGATCCAGTCAACCCGTTGCGACGAGCCCGAAGACGCCGATTCACACCACTTCATGATGACCCGAAACCAGGCAGTGGTGCTGGCGAACTACCTGTTCCAGATTACCCACCAGACCCCGCCCCGCCCGCGCAAGCGCGGGATACTAATGCGTCTTTTCGGGGGTTGATTTCATCGTTCAGGTAACTGGCTTCGCCAGCCTCCCCAGCGCTGCCTCGAAACTCCGCGTCCGCTCCGCACCGGCGAACCTTGGGTGCGAACGGGCGAGCGTTTCCCAGACCGGGCGGGACATATCGCACAGCACAACTCGGGTATCGCCTGCTTTCGCCTGTCTGACGAATGTCTCCAGCGCCTGCACACCCGACGAATCGACATAGGGCACCCGGTCGAGCCGGATGACGATGGCGCGCGGCATCCGGCCAATGCGGACCAGCGCATCGAGCATTTCGCCCGCAACCCCGAAGAACAGCGGCCCGGACATGCGGAATACTTCCACTCCTTGCGGCAGTGCGGCGCGCTGACCGGGGTCCTCGATGCTGTCGTCGTCGGCCAGCAGACCGCTCGCCTCGCTCATCCGTGCCATGAACAGCAGCGAGGCGAGTGTCACGCCAACGCCGATCGCCACGGTCAGATCGACCAGCACGGTAAGGCCGAAAGTGAGCAGCAGCAGCGTTCGCTCGCCCGCATCCATCCGCATCAGGTGGCGGAATCGCTCAGCCTCGCTCATGCCCCAGGCAACCACCAGAAGGATCGCGGCAAGCGCCGTCATCGGCACCCAGGCGACCAGCGGCCCGGCTAACAGCAGGATCGCCAGAAGGAACAGCGCGTGGAATATGCCGGCCAGCGGGGTCTGCGCGCCGGCCCGGATATTGGTAGCCGTCCGGGCAATGGCGCCGGTCGCGGGCAGGCCGCCGAATAGCGCAGAGGCGAGATTGGCGACACCCTGACCGACCAGTTCCTGCCCTGGACGGTGTTTGAAACCGGTCATGCCGTCGGCCACCACGGCTGAGAGGAGCGCCTCGATCCCTGCCAGGAACGCAATGGTGAACGCAGCGGGTAGAACTTCGCGCGCCATTTCCAGCGTGAATGCCGGGAGATGCGGCATGGGCAAGCTCGTTGGCATGGCTGGAAAGCGCGCGCCGACGGTTTCGACCGGCAGCGACAGCAACGCCACCGTCAGCGATGCCAGCACTATGGCGACGAGATAGCCCGGCAGCCGGGGGGCGTAGCGCCGCAACAGCAGGATCGTTCCCAGCGTTCCCGCGCCGACGCCCAGCGTCTGCCACTGCGCCGTATCCAGTGCGGCGAGGTAGACCTGCCATTTGCCGATAAATTCTGCCGGTGCCCTGCCTGCATCGAGACCGAGGAAATCGCCGATCTGGCTGGAGGCGATGATCACCGCAATGCCGGCGGTAAACCCGGTGACCACCGGCATGGGCACGAAACGCATCAGGCGTCCGAGACCCGCATAGCCGGCGGCAACGAGGATGATGCCCGCCATTGCCGTCGCCAGCACCAGCCCGGCATAGCCGTGTCCTTCGATGATCCCGGCGATTACCACGACGAAAGCGCCGGTCGGCCCGCCCACCTGAACGCGGGAACCGCCCAATGCGGAAATGAGGAAACCGGCGACGATCGCAGTGACCAGCCCCTTGTCGGGTGATGCACCGCTGGCGATGCCCAGCGCCATGGCCAGCGGCAGTGCGACAATTGCAACGGTCAGCCCGGCCAAAGCATCGGCCCGCAAACGCGCTAGCCCGTAGCCCTCGCGCAATGAGGTGACCAGCTTGGGTGTGAAGGCGCTCATTGCCCGGCTTGCGGGACGGGCCCGGCTGCCGCGCCGCGCGCTTCCCACACCGGATAGCGCGGCAGGCTCATGATCAACAGGCCGCCCAGTGTGCAACCAACGGCTCCAGCGACGAGGAAGGGACCATATCCACCCGAAATATCGTAGATCAGCCCGGCCACCAAGGGTCCCGAGCCCGATGCCGCCGCCATCAGCGCCGACATCATCCCGTAGATGACGCCGAAATTCTTCATGCCGGCATAGACCGAGGTGAGATAGCCGGTGATGTGGGTCTTGGTGCCCGCCGCATAGCCGTTGACGACGATGGCAAAGACAATCAGTGCCGGTGAGCGGATACCGTCGATCAGCAGCAGGAAGGTGAGCGCCGCCGCACCCAGCGTGATACCGCCGACCAGATTGGGCCGGAATCGGTCGAGCAGAAGGCCGGTAATCAGCTTGCCGGCGATCCCGGCGACGCCCGCCAGGCTCATCAGCCAGGCGGCATTGGTGCGCGACACGCCGGCCTCCGTCAGGATCGGGAACAGGTGTATGCCAAGCCCGATGGTCAGCACCATGACGACGAAGTTCGAAATCGCCAGACGCCAAAGCGCCGAATCGCGCCAGGCCTGCGCGATGGTGAGGCCCGGAAGATCGACTACCACTGCCGCTTCCGCCGCGCCGGTCCTCGCGTGTTCACTCTTGATGCGGTCGTGAATGTCGAAAAAGAACAGCCAGCACAGCAGGAACGTGATGCTGCTCCAGCCCACCCCCAGCCAGACGTAGGATTGCCGCCAGCCGAAGGTCTCGATCAGCCAGTTGCCGAGCGGCGGGATCAGGATCTGGGTCAGGGCCGTGCCCGACAGCGTCAGCCCCAGCGCCAGCCCGCGCGACTTCTCGAACACGCCGACCACCGCTGTGGTCCAGATCGTCGATTTGATGGTTACCGAGATTATGCCGAAGCAGGCCCACAGCACGATCCACTGCCAATAGGCCCCGTTGACGAGGCTGAAGGCAGAGATCGAGGCCATGGTCAGGATAATCCCGGGCAGCGCCAGCCGCCGGGTGCCGTAACGGTCGATCAGGATGCCGAAGAAAGGCGAAAGCACCGCGACCATCGCGGTGGCGATTGACGGCCCCGAGGAAAGCAGCGTCCGGCTCCAGCCGAATTCCTTGCCCAGCGGCTCCATGAAAATGCCCGATGTCGCCAGCATCACCGAGAACAGCGAAAAGCCGATGGCCGAGCAAAAAACGAGCTTCCAGCCGGATTGCCATTCCTCGCGGGAAGTCAGCTTGCCAGTGTTCACGCCCATTCCTCTCGCCGTCAGACCGCAGCCGGCTTCGCCGTGCTTTCCGCCTGCCAGTCGGGACAGGCAGGCAGGCTGAACACCAGCGCGCCGCAGATCACGCAGCCCACGGTCCCCGCCAGCAGAAAGCCATCGTAGGTGCCGGTCAGGTCGAAAACCATGCCGGCCACCATCGGGCCAAGTCCAGAGCCGAGCGCGACCACGCTGGTCATCGCCCCATATATCTTGCCGAAATTGCGCATGCCGCCGTATCGCGAAGTCAGCAGTGTGCAGATCTGCAGCTTGCAGCCGGCCGAATAGCCGTTGATCGTGATCGCAGCGACGATCAGGCCGGGAGTGAGATCGCCCGTTAACAACAGGGCAAAGGCAATACCATTGCCGGCCAGCGTCACCGCGCCGATCCAGTTGGCATTTGGGAAGCGGTCAAGTAGCCAGCCTGTGACCAGCTTGCCGACAATCCCGGTGACGCCGAACAGCCCGGCTAGCCAGGCGGCATTGGTCCGCGAAACGCCAACGCCGGTCAGTATCGGCACCTGATGGATTTGCAGACCGAGGCTGAGCAACATCATCATGAAAGTGGAGAGCGCAATCGTCCACAACGCACGGCTGCGCCAGGCTTCGGCGACCTGCAGCCCGGGCGGTGCAATAACCGCCGCCGTCTGCCCGCTGCGGGTCGCCGCGCGCTGGCGATCGTGGGCGTCGTAAAGAAACAGCCAGCTCAGCAGCAGCGCGAAACTTCCCCAGCCAAGCCCGATCGCGACATAGGCCAGGCGCCAGCCATAGGCGTCGATCAGCCAGTTGCTGAGCGGCGGCGCAATGATCTGCGCGGCGGCGGTGCCCGACAGTGTCAGCCCGAGCGCCAGCCCGCGTCCGGCGGTGAAGGTTCCCGAAACCGCTGCGGTCCACACCGTCGTCTTCACCGAGATCGAGATCAGCGCATAGAATGCCCAGATTGCCAGCCACTGCGCTGCGGAGCCATTAGCCAGCGCGATACCGGCTATCGCAAGCGAGGTGACCACCAGCCCCGGCAGCGCCAGCCGCCGCGAGCCGTAGCGATCGATCAAAATGCCGAAGAAGGGCGAAAGCAGCGCCGTGACCACCGAAGAAATGCTGGTTCCGGCGGAAATCAAAGTCCGGCCCCAGCCGAATTCCTCGCCGACCGGCTGCATGAACACGCCCAGCGAGGCGGTGGGGACCGAGAAGAAAGAGAAGCCGACGAAACAGGCCAGCACCAGCGCCCAGCCGTTTCGCCATTCCCCTGCCGATGATGCCGCCTCGCTGCGCAAGCGCCTGTCCCCCCTGGCGCTTGACGCCGCGCCTACCGGTTTGCCAGCAGACTATCGACAACCGAGGGATCGGCAAGCGTCGATGTGTCGCCGAGGTTCGAGGTGTCGCCTTCGGCGATCTTGCGCAAAATCCGCCGCATGATTTTGCCGCTCCGAGTCTTGGGGAGCGCAGGCGCGAAGTGGATTACGTCGGGGGTGGCGATCGGGCCGATCTCCTTGCGGACCCACTGCACCAATTCCTTGCGCATGTCCTCGCTCTCGGCCTCGCCGGCATTCAGCGTGACATAGGCATAGATGCCCTGGCCCTTGATTTCATGCGGCATGCCGACGACTGCCGCTTCGGCAACCCTGGAATGGGCGACCAGCGCGCTCTCGACCTCGGCGGTGCCCATGCGGTGGCCCGAGACGTTGATCACGTCATCGACCCGGCCGGTGATCCAGTAATAGCCGTCCTCGTCGCGGCGGCAGCCGTCGCCGGTGAAATATTTGCCTGGGTAAGTGGTGAAATAGGTCTGGAAGAAGCGTTCGTGATCGCCCCAGACGGACCGCATCTGGCCGGGCCAGCTTTGGGTGATGCAGAGGTTGCCCTCGGTCGCGCCCTCCAGAACTGCGCCTTCGGCATCGACGATCTGCGGCGATACCCCAAACATGGGAAATGAAGCTGAACCCGGCTTTAGGTTTGTCGCGCCGGGCAAAGGAGTGATCATCGCCGCCCCGGTTTCGGTCTGCCACCAGGTATCGACGATCGGGCAGCGGGTCTCGCCGACCACTCGCCAGTACCACTCCCATGCCTCCGGATTAATTGGCTCGCCGACCGTGCCGAGCAGCCGCAGCGAGGTGCGGCGGGTGCGCTTCACCCAGTCGTCGCCCTCGCGCATCAGCGATCGCAGCGCCGTGGGCGCGCCGTAGAAGATGTTGACCTTATGGCGGTCGACGATCTGCCAGAAGCGCGAATGATCGGGGTAATTGGGTACCCCTTCGAACATCACCTGCGTCGCGCCATTGGCAAGCGGGCCATAGACGACATAGGAGTGGCCTGTGACCCAGCCGACGTCGGCCGCGCACCAGTAGATCTCGCCGGGGCGGTAGTCGAACACATAGTGGTGCGTCATCGCCGCCCAGGTGAGATAGCCGCCGGTGGTGTGCAGCACGCCCTTGGGCTTGCCGGTGGAGCCCGACGTATAGAGGATGAACAGCGGGTCTTCGGCGCCCATTTCTTCTGGCAGGCAATGCGCGGAAACGGCTTCGCGCTGCTCATGCCACCAGTGATCGCGGCCCCCGGCCATGATCACGTCGTTAGTTGCATGGCGCACCACCAGCACCGCCTCGACCGACGGGCACTGTTCGAGCGCGGCATCGACATTGGCCTTGAGCGGGACCAGCTTGCCCCCGCGCATGCCGCCGTCCGCCGTGACCACCAGCCGGCTGTCGCAGTCCTGGATGCGGCCCGCTAGCGCCTCGGGCGAGAAGCCGCCGAACACCACCGAATGGATCGCGCCGATCCGGGTGCAGGCGAGCATGGCAATCGCCGCCTCGGGGATCATCGGCATGTAGATGGTGACCCGCTCGCCGCGCCCGGCGCCCAGCGCCTTTAGCGCATTAGCGAAACGGCAGACTTCCTCGTGGAGCTGGCGGTAGGTGAGCGTGCGCTGCTGCTCGGGATCGTCGCCTTCCCAGATGATGGCTTTGGTCTCGCCGTGCTTGTCCAGATGCCGGTCAAGGCAATTGGCGCTGACGTTGAGCGTTCCATCGGCGAACCATTCGATGCCGAAATCCGCTTCCTCGTAGCTGCACTTGCTGAGCTTGGTCCAGGGTTTGATCCAGTCCAGCCGCGCCAATTCCTCGCGCCAGAACGCTTCCGGCTCGGCGATCGAGCGGCGGTATTTTTCGGCATAGCCAGCCGCATCGACATAGGCACGCTTGGCCCATTCGGCGGGGACGGGGTGGATGGTGGACAAGGATCAGGCTCCCGGAAGGCCGCGGCCGGATGCCGCGTGCGCTTAGATGCAGGGCTGAGCAATAAGGCAAACTCCGGGGTTTGCGAAGTCAATCGCTGCAAGCGAGGGAGCAAATCCGCAGCCGCCCGGGACGATGGTCTCGCCTCCGATCCGTACGGCGCCCAGATTTGGAATGGCGAGAACCGGGGCGCTGCCATAGCGCGCCTTTATCGCCGCTTCCGGAGCCCCATCGATCCGGTCGAGCCGGAACAGCGGGCCATCGGCGAGTGCCACGCTGCCATGATCCGGCACATGCCGCCGCTTCTCTGCCGGATGCCTCTCGCCCAGCGCCACAGCCACGCCCTGATCGAGATGCAGTTCGCGCGGGCGTCCGTAGTCGTAGAGGCGGTAGGTTACCTCGCTGGTCTGCTGCACTTCGATCAGGCTGACGCCAGCACCGATGGCGTGGACCGTGCCCGCCGGGATGTAGAAGAAATCACCAGCGCTGACCGGATGCCATTCCAGCAGCGATTCAATGCTGCCATCGAGCGCGGCTTTGCGAATCGCCTCGCGGCTCAGCGGTTCACGGAAGCCGATCCCCAGCGCCGCGCCCGGTTCGGCGTCTATCACCAGCCAGCATTCCTCCTTGCCGTGGCCGGGAAGCTGGGCGTCGGAGGGATGAACCTGAACCGAGAGTTTTTCGGACGTGAAGATATACTTGACCAGCAACTGAGGCAGCTGAGGCGGCGGCTCGAACCAGATCTCGCCGATGCGCTGACCGGCGGGCGCGGCGAAGGGCGCGGGCAGCACGTCCCTGCCCCATGGCTTTTCGACCATGCGGGTGGGAAGGCGGGCGCTCACTGGTTTGCGGCGCCTGAGAGCTTGCCGACCATCTGCGCACCGTCGGCAGTGGTAACGAGCACCTCGTCGCCATCGACAACGATAATCACGCCTTCCAGCCCGATCGCCGATACGCGCGGGCCGTCGCTATCGACCAGCACATTGCGGCAACCGACCAGTTCGACCGGGCCGGTGACGCTATTGCCATCCGCATCGCTGGGCCGGGCGGCATGAAGCGCCTGCCAGTTGCCGATGTCGGACCAGGCCATGGTGGCAGGAACCATGGCGGCGCGGGCGGTGTTTTCCATAACCGCATAGTCGACCGATTCGCCTTCGATAGTAGCGAAGGCCTTGGCGTCCGGATGGAAGCGGCGGCCGTCCTCGCGGCCCTTCGCTACGGATTCGCCAGAGGCTGCGGCAATCGCCGGACGGTGAGCAGTGAGCTCGTCGAGGAAATCCTTCACCCGGAAGGCGAATATCCCGCCGTTCCAGCTGTAGATGCCCTCGGCGAGGAAGGCCCTGGCCCGTTCAAGATCGGGCTTTTCGACGAATTTCGCGACGCGGAAGCCCCCAAAACTCGACAATGCGCCACCGATCGCCTCGCCGCGTTTGAGATAGCCGAAGCCGGTCTCGGGCGAGGTCGCCTCGATGCCGAAAGAAACCAGCCAGCCATCCGACGCCAGTGCGGCGGCTGAACGGGCGGCGGCGGCGAAGGCGGCGGGATCGCCAATGTGATGATCGCTGGGACACACCAGCATCACCGCTTCTTCGGGCAAGCGCAAAGCTGCCAGCGCAATCGCGGCGGCGGTGTTCTTCGCGGCTGGCTCGACAATGATCGCAGCCCCCGGCGCGCTGCCAAGTTGAGCTTCGACATGGGCGAGATGCGCCGCACCCGTCACAATCACCGGCGGAGCAAACTGCGCCGAACGCGCCAGTGTCGCCTCGAACAGCGTCGTGTCGCCGACCAGCGGCAGGAACGGCTTGGGCTTGGCCGCCCGGCTCTTGGGCCACAGCCGCGTGCCGCTGCCGCCGCACAGGATTACGGGAACAATCTGGGTCATCGCGCGCGGATAAACCTCAACGCCTAAAAAAGCAGCTAATTCCGTTCGCCGGGATAGAACCAGCGCTGCTGCCAGCCAAAGGTCGATTGCACCGGATTGCCGCTGGCATCCTGCGCCGGGCGGAAACGGAAGCGGTCCGTGGCGAGGCGGCAGGTGATCTGGTCGGCTTGGCTGTCCTTGCTGGCGCGGTGGACACGGCAGTTCCTGACCCGGCCGTCGGTGCCAACGGTTAGCGCCAAGGTGACCGACTGGCCGATCCTGGAATCGCGGCTTTCGCGCGGATAGTCTCGCGCGGAATTGATGTCGCCGGCGATCTTGACTGCCTTGGTGGCAATGCCGCCTCCGCCCTGGCCATCGCCGCCCGCGCCCGATCCGGTGCCCTGCCCTTGCCCACCCGCGCCAGTGCCTTGCCCCTGGTCTCGCGCGCCTGCCGAATTTGCGCTTCCGGTTCCCGCGACCGGCGGCGCGTTTTGCTTGGCCAGGGCGATCTTCGGCTTGGGTGCCGTGGCTTCCCTGGGCACTGCCTTCTTGCCGATCTCGGCTGCTTCGCCCTGTTTTTCCGGCTGTTTCGCTGCGGGCGGCGGAGGCGGCTTGGACGGAGTGGTTGCGACTGTCACCGTGAAAGTCGAAAGCACGGTCTCGGTCACCTGGCTGACGAAGCCCGGGGCAAAGGCGCGGATCAGACCGAAAATCGCCGCAACATGGATCAGCACGACAATCGCGACGACGAGCGCGCGGGTGCGCGGCGGGGCAGCGAGATCGAGATCGTCGTCGGTGGCGAACTCGTGGCCGTTCACTGCTTCGCCGCCCGGCCCTTGTAGCTGAGCCGCCATTCGGGCGGGAACTGAGCGTCGTTGTCCTTCACCACGTTGGCGAGGCCTTTCTCGAAGGTATCCTTGTCCACCGCAACGCCGCCTTCTTCCTTGACCAGCGGCAGCATGCCTTCGAGCCAGCCGGAAAGGACCGAGCCCATGTATTCGCCCTGCTGCTGCTTGAAGACTTCGAAGAAGGTCTTCTGCATGACGACGGTATCGGTCGGGCGGTTGCGGGCGCAGGCGAGGGCGTATTTCATCGTCTGGGCCTCAAGCTGCTCTCGCGGCACCACCGAATTGACGAAGCTGCAATCCTTCATTTCCTGCGCGGTGAACGGCCTGCCGGTAAACACCATTTCCATGAAATTGCGCAGGCCCATCATCGTCGCCCATTGCCACTGGCGCGCCGCCCAGCCGACGTAGCGGAAGGCGGAATGGCCGAAGAGCGAATCGTCGCTGGCGATGACGATGTCCGCATCCGCCGCCTGATAGAAGTGCCAGCCGTAGCAATAGCCCTTGGCCTCGATGATGCTGATCTTCTTGAAGTCCTGCAGGCTGCGCAGGCCGAAATTGGAGTTGGCGTAGAGGTTGGTGACCTGGGCGATGTAACGATAGCTCTCGCGCGGCGGATATTTGACGTCGCCATCGCCGGTGTCCTCGGCGCTGAGGCCAAATTCGGGCAGCACCGAATAGTCCGGATCGCCGTTGAACATGCCGGCCATTTCCGGAAGATCGGCGCCGCTGCCGAAATGCTCGCCGACGCCGCGGACGATCAGCACCTTCACATCGTCATCGACATTGGCGCGGTGGACGAGATCGGCGTAGCGCTGGCGCGCGGCGATGGTCGGCGCGTTGAGATAGCCCGGGCGATTGAGGGTGATCGTCGCGATCTTGGTTGCAGGGTCCTTTTCGTAGAGGACGATTTCTTCCGGGGGTGGTGGTGGGGCTTTGTCGGCCAATGTTTTCCTCCTGATTTCAGCCATGCAGACTATAGAAGTTGCGCAACCTCGAAAGGGCGATTTGCATGATAGACGAAAAAGCCGTGCAGGCACTGATCGACCGCGCCGCGATCAGCGATGTGGTGAACGCCTATGCAACGGCAGTGGACACGCGCGACTGGGAACTGTTCGGCTCGCTCTACACCGACACCCTGTTCCTCGATTTCCGCGACTTCCACCCCAGCCTCTACAAGGAAGTGACCCGCGATGAGCTGATCGGGATCACCAAGGGCATCGCCAAGTTCGACGCGACCCAGCACCTTTCGGCCAACCACCGCCACGCCATCGACGGCGACCGCGCGACCTGCACTTCCTACATGCACGCCGGGCATTTCCTCAAACGCGATGGAGAGGACCATGCCTGCTTCCTCTATGGCTATTACACCTATGAGCTGGTGCGCAGTGGAGCTGGCTGGCTGATCGGGAAGTACGGCCTGAAAATCACCGCCCAGCACGGCGAACCGCGCGTGTTCGAATGGGTAGGGATGCGGTAGCTACAAGCCCGCCGCCAGATCGACATACTTCCGCGACGCCGCCTCGACCTCGCCCACCATCGTAGCGTGATCCGTTGAAAGCTCGCAGCTTTTGAACAGCAGGAACTCAGTGACCCCGGCGTCGCGGTAGCGCGGCAGCTCGTCCAGTTCGGTCCAGGTGAAGATCGCCGTGCTGATCCGCAAGGCCTCCGGATCGCGGCCTTGTTCGCGGGTCAGCTCCTTCAGCCGGGCGATCCGCGCCGGAGCCTCATCCACCGGCAGGTTGAACGCCAGCCAGCCATCGCCGCACCGCGCGACTCGCTTCTGGGCGATCTCGGTATCGCCGCCGATCATGATCGGGATGCCGCCGGGACGCACCGGGCGGGGATACATGTAGGCGTTGGAGAAGTTCACCGTCTCGCCATGAAACTCGGCCGCATCGTCGCGCCACAAGGTGCGCATCGCGGCGATATATTCGTCGGTCCGCTTGCCGCGTGTCTTCCAGTCGGCGCCGATTGCGTCCATCTCCTCCTTGCACCAGCCGACCCCGGCGCCGAGCACCACGCGGCCCTGGCTGAACTCGTCGAGCACCGAAAGCTCCTTGGCCAGCACCACCGGATTGCGCTGCGGCAGGATGATGATCGAGCTGCCCACCTCGATGGTCTTGGTCGCCGCAGCCGCCCAGGCCATGGCCATCATTGGTTCGTACAGCGCCTGCTTCGGGTCCGAAATCGGCGGATCGCCCCAGGCCGGATTGATCCCGGCATAGGGATAGGGCGATTCCGGATAGGCGCCGAACAGCAGCACGTGATCGCCGATCCAGAAGGAAGCGAACCCGGCATCCTCCGAGGCAATCGCCGTGCGCCGGATGAAATCGCCAGTGGCCCACGGGCCGAACCCGGCGCTGCAGATACCAACTTTCACGCCGCTTCCCTTCTTCCCAGACCGTAGTCGCCGACAATCGTAGTGCGGCCCATCTTGCGGGTCTCGCCCGGCGGCACGCCGGTGGCGCAGTGGAGCATGCGCCAGTTGTCCCACAGTACCATGTCGCCCTCCTGCCACTTATGAAAATACATCAGCTCGGGCTTGAGGACATGGGCGACAACTTCGTCCAGCAGGGCATCTCCCTCGGCGTTTTCCATGCCTTCGATCCCGTCTGCAAACCAGGGCGAGACGTGGAGGACTTTTTTGCTCGTCCCCTCCTGCATGTAAACCAGCGGATGGATCGCGCGGACCTGGACAGAGGCGTGCTTCACCCCTTCGCGGAACAAGGTGGACATCTGCACCAGCCGCTCGACTCTTGAGCCGAACTTCGCCTTGGTGAAATCGGGCTGGTAGGAATAGACCACGCTGAGACCCTCAATCCGCACCTTCAGCCCATCGGGCAGCATTTCATAAGCGGCGATCTGATCGATAAAGCCGGTATCCCCGCCCCGCTCCGGCAGCACATGCGGGCGCAGGATGCCACCGTGGTTGATCCGGTCCACGTATGCCCCGTCGAAATGCCAGGGCAGATAGCCGCCCAGCAGCTCGCCGTTGACCTCGTAGATATTGCCGTCGTTCTGGTCGAATTCGACCGGGGCAATCGCCTTGTGGACGCTGGCGATATCGGTGCCGGCCATCATCGGATGGACTTCGGGATCGCCGTAGATTTCCGACAGGGCAAGCTGGGTCTCTAGCCCGCCAGGCACGTCTCGAAACACGATCAGCCCCTTGGCGATCCACAGGTCGTGGAGCGCCTGGCGGACGGAAGGATCGGCCGAGCGAAGCCGGTTCGAGCCCGGTGACCATCGCGCCGTAGCGGTCCTGCCCGGGCAGCGGATCGATGCGGAACTGTGTCATCCGCGCGACTCGATCAGTTCGCCTAGCTCATGCAGCTTGATCTTGCCGGTGGCGGTGCGCGGGATCTCGTCCTCGCTGGCGATGAAGACGATCCGGCGCGGCACCTTGTAGCTCGAAATCTCCTCGCGCAGGGCCTTGCGCAGGCCTTCCTCGGTGGGCGCGGCGCCCGGTGCGGGAAGCACCGCCGCCGCGACAATCTGGCCGAATTCCTCGTCGGGCAGGCCCGTGACCACCGATGTCGCCACCTCGGGCAGCGCATTGAGCGCCGCCTCGACTTCCAGCCGCGAGACATTGGCCGCGCGGGTCTTGATCATGTCGTTCCGCCGCGCGATGAAATAGAGATAGTCGTCGGCATCGATCCGGCAGAGGTCGCCGGTCGGATAGAATCCGTCCGGCGTGAACACTTCCTCGCGCCGCCGTTTGTACATGCCGGAGATCAGCGCTCCGCCGCGCAGTTGCAGCTCGCCGATCTCGCCCACCGGCATTTCCGCGCCGGTTTCGGGATCGACGATGCGCCGTTCGTAGCCGTTGACGGGGCGACCGCAGCAGTAAGGCTTGTCCTCGGGCATGCGGTAATCGAGTGGTTCGGCGCTGTGGGGGGCGAATGTCTCGCTCATGCCGAGCATGCCGGATTGGAACTGCTGCGGGATCAGCTCGCCCCGCGCATCGCGGAAGGGGCCGAGCCCGACGATCTTATCGACATCGATCCCGCGCTCGCTCGCCAGCGCGCGCAGCCGGGTCAGCCCATCGCCCCAGCCGTTGACGCGGTTCACCCGCAGCTTCTGCATCGTCTCCAGCAGCACCTTGTGATCTGGCGAGGCGGGATAGACCAGGCAGGCGCCCTGGCTGAGCACCTGCAAGGCCATCGCCATCCCGCCGAGCCAGAAGGCTGGGAGCATCGGCAGCATGCGGTCGTCTGGCTTGATCAGGAACAGCCTCGCCAGCTCGGGAGGGTGGCGCGAAACGTTCCACTGGGTGTGGATCACCGCCTTGGGCAGCGAGGTGCTGCCCGAGGTATAGACGATGACGGCCTCGTCGCTGGGCGTGACTTGCGCTTCGACGGCGGCGAGCAATTTGGCGGGAACATCGCCAGCGCGGGCGAGTAGGCTTTCGAGGCTTTGGGCCCAATCTATACCGCTGGCATCGTCGAGCCAGACCGAGCGCAGGAACGGCGCGCTTTCCACGCGCAGCGCACCGGGCTTGCCTTGAGCGACGTCCGGGAAGGCGGCGGCGAGCTTCTCGCCATAATCGTGACCCAGAAACCGGCGCGCGCCGAGGAAGAACTGCACATCGCTGTTGCGGACCATGTGCGCCAGTTCCTTTGGCGTACACAGAGTCGAGCAGCACGTCACCAGCGCCCCGATCCTGAGCGCCGCGAGGAAGGCGGTGACCCAGAAAATTCCGTCTGGCGCCAGCAGCGCGACCCGCGCACCCTTGCCCGCGCCGGCGGCCAGCAAGGCACGCGCCAGTTCGGCGCTGCGGCGCTCGAGTTCGGCATAGGTGACGGTTTCAGCCACCATCGCGACGGCATCGCATTGCCCCTGCACAGCGACAGTGGCGGCGAACTGGGCAGGAATTGTAGAGGGCGGTTCGGCCTCGGTCATGCGGCCACTTTCTGCAGCGCCTTGATAGGCATGGTTCGCGTGTCCGTCCCCGAACGCAATACCTTGCCTGGCAGCTTGCCGGTATGGGTCCCGCTCCGGACAATCTCGACGCCGTTGACCAGTACATGGTCGATACCGATCGCATCGGCATAGAGCCGGTAGTCGCCGCCTCCCGGCACATCGTGCCGCCGGTATGTCGGGCCGCGGCCTACTGTTGCGGGATCGAACACCACCAGATCGGCGTGCCAGCCCTTCGCGGATCGCTCCGCGTTCGATCAGGCCGAAATAGGTCGCGGGACGCAGGGTCATCTCGTGAACCGCGGCTTCGAGGCTCATGATACCCTGCTCGCGCACCGCCCGGGCCAGCACCGTGGTTGAGAAGCTGAAACTGTCGAGAATGTCGAGATGCGCGCCGGCATCCGAAGCGCCCACCAGCGTGCGGTCATCGGCATAGAGCCTGCGCCGCTGATCCCACGATGCCGCGTCCTCGCCGCCGAGATCGGGCTGGAAGATGGTTTCGAGATCGTCGGCGAGGGCAATGTCGAACAGCGCATCGATCGGCGCGACGCCCCGCTCGGCGGCGATTTCGCCGACCTTGCGGCCGACATAGGTTTCATTCGCCGCACATTTGACCGAGACCACCTTGTGCAGCTCGAACCGCGACATAGTCTTGAGCGCGGCGGTCTCGGGCATGGACTCGAGATCGGCGGCGAGGCGGCGGCGCGCATCTGGATCGCGCAGGGTTTGCATCCGCTCGGGCACGGGCAGCTTGAATATCTCGCGCCACATGCCCGGGAAGGCATCGAAGGTGACGCCGTTGTGCAGGCTCTTGAACACGCCTGGCGTCACCGGGGCAATCAGCGCGATCACTTCGCCGCCTTTCGAGCGGGCAAGATCGCTGACCGCCAGCTGGCGCGAGGCGACATCCCAGGCATCGGCCTTGCCGTTGAGCATCAGGATGTTCCAGTTGACCGCACGCTGCCCGGCCACCGAATAGTCTGCCAGCAGTTCGGCTATGCCTTCGGGGAAATCGAGATCGGGCAGCATTTCGAGGCCGGTGCCCTCGTGCTTCGCCACCACGCTGGCCAATGCGAGATGTTCCTCGCGGCTTGCCCAGCGCGAGGGGACCGGCTGGCCTTCATAATCGTTGTGTGTTGCCGAAACCGTGGTCGAAAGCCCCAGCGCGCCCTCGCTCAGCGACGCGTCGAGCAGCGCCTTCATCGCTTCCAGGTCTTCCGCTGTCGCCAGCTCGCCGACTGCCCGCGGGCCCATCACCGCGCGGCGGATCGCCGAATGGCCGGCGAAAAAGCCGCAATTGAGCCCGGCTTTGCCCTCGATGCGTGCTAGGAACTCGCCAAAGCTCGACCAGTTCCACGGCACCGCCTGTTGCAGCGTCGCCAGCGGCATGCCTTCCACCCGGCTGAGCATGCGCTGGAGATAGGGCGCGGATTCCGGCGTGATCGGCGCGATGGAAAAACCGCAGAACCCGCCGGCCACGGTAGTGACGCCGTGATAGCAGGAGGGGCTGAGTGTCGGGTCCCAGAAAACCTGCGCGTCGTAGTGGGTATGCGAATCAACAAACCCGGGCGCTACGACGCGGCCACTGGCGTCGATCGTTTCGCGCGCCTCCTCATCGACCTTGCCGATGGCGGCAATGCGGCCGCCCTCGATACCGATATCGGCCCTGAACCCGGCACTGCCGGTTCCGTCGATGACGGTTCCTCCAATGATCTTCGTATCCAGCATGTTCGTCTCACCCAGTGCGGCCCTGTTGGTGCCAAGCCAGCCGCTCCCGCCAATAGGGACCCTTCCGGAGCCGTCCGTCAAGCACTGGTGAGGTTAGGGATGCCAGCGGATGTGCGGAATTAAAACAGCTGTAATACCCGTGCCTGTTGCACGGAGAAATCGGCGGCAAACAGGTCCGGGGTGGCGCAAAGTCCGGGCTTCGGAAGGTGCCGTATGGTGCGCAGCGAGACCCGGGCAGCCCAGAAAAGCCTCGGCTCGTGCCGCATGCCCGCATTGACGATGGCCGGGATTCGTGCAGTCTCCCGGCCAAAGCACAGGTGGTGAGAGGCAATAGATATGACGGCAAAAGTGGCATTCGTGACAGGCGCAGGCTCCGGCATCGGGCGCGCCACTGCAAAGATGTTTGCCAGCCGGGGCTATTCGGTCACGCTGGCCGACGTCGCCGAGGCGGGATTGCGAGAGACCGAGGCGCAGGTACGCGGCGCAGGCGGTGAGTGCTTTATCGCCCTGTGCGATGTTTCCGACGACGCATCGGTGAAAGCCGCAGTCGATGCCACGGTCGCGCGTTACGGCGGGCTCAATGCCGCGTTCAATGCCGCAGGGATCGGCGGCGAGGTTGGCAAGGCGCTGGCCGATTGCACCATGGACAACTGGCACAGGGTGATGGCGATCAACCTGACCGGCGTGTGGCACTGCATGCGTCACCAGATTCCGGCGATGCTGGCACATGGCGGCGGGGCGATAGTCAATTGCGCTTCGACCGCAGGCATCGACGGGGCGCAGTTCTGCGGAGCCTATTCCGCCGCCAAGCATGGCGTCGTCGGCCTGACCAAGACCGGGGCGCTGGAATATGGCAAGCAGGGCATCCGCATCAACGCGGTCTGCCCCGGCATGATCCGCACGCCGATGACCCAGGCGACCGGGATGAAGGAAGTCTGCGACACCCTCGCCGCTGCCAGCCCGGCGGGACGGCTGGGCGAGCCGGAAGAGATTGCCGGCGCGGTGTTCTATCTGTGCAGCGACGACGCCAGTTTCGTCAACGGCCAGGCGCTGCCGGTGGATGGAGCCTGGACGTCGCAGTAGAGCGCGCGAACGGGCACTACAGGAGATAACCATGACATTCGCCAGCGCTATTGCCGCCGATGCCGGAATGATCGTTGACCGGAAGCCCCAGGGCCTGGAAGGCCTGACGCTGCCCGCCGGCCTTCAAATCGTCTCGGCGGACAATCACATCGAGCTGACCGAGGATATCTTCTACGAGAACTTCACAACCGCGATGCGTGATTCCGCCCCGCGCGTGTGGTTCGACTCCTACTGGAAAGTCGGCTTCCCCGAAGCGATGACCGCCTATCCCGGCGGCGTCGATATCGACAAGGCGCTGGCCCGCGCGGTGATGAACGACGGCTTCGACCTCGCGGTGCGCAACCGGCACCTCGATACCGAGGGGATCGCGCAGGAGATCGTCTATCCCAACAGCCTGATGGGCTTCATCCGCTACCCGGACCAGGCGATGCAGGAGCTGATGTACCGCACCTATAACGAGCATATGGCCGATCTCGCACGGCGCAGTCCCGGACGTTTCCATGGCGTCGGCATTGTTTCCAACTGGTGGGATCCTGCCAGACTGGAAGGTTCCGTGCGGCAGATCGCCGATCTTGGCCTGAAAAGCATCATGCTGCCCTATAGCCCCGGCAAGGACGTGGGCGGCGAGCCGATCAACTATGCCAGCGATGCCATGGACCGGCTGTGGTCCGCCGCCACCGAAGCCGGCCTGCCGGTCAACTTCCACATCGGCGAAGTGCCCGGATCGGGCGGGCGCGGCGGCTTCGGCACATTCTTCATCGTCCAGGCCGATCCGTTCCGGCGGACGTTCGGACAACTGGTGTTCGGAGGCGTGTTCGACCGGCACCCGAACTTGCAGGTGGTTTTCGCCGAGGGCGGGATCAACTGGGTCGCGGGCGTGCTGCAGGACTGTGAACTGACTTACGGGGCACACCGCGAACTGTTCGACTGGGATATGAAGCACCGGCCCAGCTGGTACTGGCACCACAACATGTATGCGACCTTCCAGACCGATGCGATCGGGCTCAAGCTGCTCGACCAGCTCGGCGCGGACCGGGTGATGTGGGCGCAGGATTATCCGCACAGCGAAGGCACCTTCGGCTACACTGCAGAAGCCATCGCCGAAGTGCTGGCGGCAACCGATGAGGCAGGCGCGCGGTTGATCCTCGGCGATACGGCTCGCCGCGTTTACAGGCTGGATTGAGCACTATGAGTGAAATGCGATTTGACGGGCGCACGGCTATCGTCACCGGATCGGGCGGCAATCCCAGCCTCGGGCGCGCACATGCGCTGCTGCTGGCAAGCCGAGGCGCCAATGTCGTGGTCAACGACATCGGCAGCGATCCCGAAATGAAGGGCTATCCCGGCGTCGCATCGGCCGATACCGTGACGGAGGAAATCCGCGCGGCGGGCGGCAAGGCCGTCGCCGACACCCATTCGGTAGCCAGCGAAGCAGGGGCTGAGGCGATCATCCGCACCGCGCTGGACGCCTTCGGTTCGGTCGATATTCTCGTCAACAACGCCGCGATCTCGATCACCGCACCGTTCGACGAGATGACCCCGCGCGATTTCCAGCGCCACATCGATATCAACCTGATGGGCCCCTATTTTACCTGCCATGCCGCCTGGCCGCATATGAAGGCGGCGGGCTATGGCCGCATCGTCAACATCACCTCCAGCTCGATGACCGGCTATTCGGCGCAGGCGGCCTATTCGACCAGCAAGGGCGGTCTGTGGTCGCTGACCCGGGCATTGGCGGCGGAAGGCGCGAGCCACGGTATCAAGGTCAATGCCGTCAGCCCCGGCGCCTTCACCCGGCTGGCCGCCTCGACCATGGAGGACACTTCGCCGCTGCTGCAACATGCCAAGGCGAACCTGCCGCCCGAACTGTCCTCGCCCGCGGTCGCCTTTCTCGCCCATGAGAGCTGCCCGGTGACCGGCGAATGCCTGGATTCGGTGGGCGGCGAAGTCTGGCGCAGCTACATGGCCCGCACCACTGGCATCGCTGACCGCGACCACACCATCGAGACGCTGGCCACACGCCTGGACGAGATTTTGGCGGGCGCCTCCGACGGCATGTTGGGCATAGCCAGCTTCGACACCTCGGAATGGCAGCTCAAACCCTATGTCGGGAACGAATAGATGGCGACGACGGCAACCACCTACGAAATGCGCGAACTCAAGGGCGGTGAGACACGGCTCGACGAGGACATCCGTAACGATCCCTTCCCGTTCTATCGCGCGCTGAGGGAGCGTGACCCGGTATATTACGATCCCGGCCTCGATCTCTATCTGGTCACCCGCTACGCCGACTGCGTCGAAGTCCTCGCCGACAACGAAACCTACTCTCTCGAACACGGCTATCAGGATCGTTACGGCGGCGAGAACCTTGCGGAATTCATTGAAATCCTCGAGCGCGACGGCGGCGGCTTCATCCGCGACCTCGCCATCGATCCGCCGGGGCACACGCGGCTGCGGAAACTCACCGAAAAGGCATTCACCGCGCACCGGGTGAAGGACCTGGAACCGCGCATCCGCCAGATCGTCGTCGACCTGATCGAAAATGTCGCGGCGCAGGGCAAGGCCGACGGGATGAAGGACATCGGCGCGCCGCTCACCGCCCATATCATCTGCGAACAGCTCGGCTTCGACTGGGCGGAAGTGGGCGCGGAGAAGGTCGCGGTGTGGACAAAGGCGGTGCTCGACCAGATTGGCCGGATGCAGGACCGCGAGGCGATGCTCGAGAACGCAGGCGTGATGTGCGAACTGCAGAATTTCATCGCCCGCTATATCGACATGCGCGCCGCCGCGCCGCGCGAGGACATGATCTCCGATCTCGTCCACGCCGAGATTCCCGGTGAGGAAAATCCCCGGCTCTCGCGCAACGAACAGATATCGACGGTGCGCGGATTCCTGATTGCCGGCAACGACACAACCGCAGCGGCGATCGGCAATGTCCTGCTGATCCTGGCGACCCAGCCGGGTCTCGCGGACCGGCTCTACAAGGACGTCGACAACGACCGGGTGATGAACCGCTTCGTCGAGGAAGTCCTGCGCCTGCAACCCCCGGTCCACGGCCTGTTCCGCACAGCGATGAAAGACGTGGTGCTGGGCGGCACCAAGGTCCCGGCCATGTCTCAGCTCTGCGTGATGTACGCCTCGGCCAACGACGACGACGCGAAGTTCCCGAACCCGCGCGATCTGGATATCGAACGGCCCAATCTCGGCACGCACATAACCTTCGGCTCGGGCATCCACAAATGTGTCGGCATGGCGCTGGCGCGGATGGAGATCAAGCTGACCGCGCAGGAGATAATCCGGCGGCTGGACAACATTGAGCTGGCGATTCCGGTCGAGGAACTGACCTACCTGCCGACTTTGGCCAGCCACACCATGGAGCACCTGCCGCTGACCTTCACGCGGCGGGAAGTTTAGGCCTCAAGGTCCGCCGCAGATCGCCAGGGTGGACGGTCCCTTGCCCACATCGATGCTCGCGGTAATCGTCATCGATGCAATATCGAGTACGTTGACGCTCGAGCCATAGGGCCGCACGAAATAGGCGCGGCTACCATCGCGGGTCAGGCGGATGAAGCCCGGCATCGGGCCCACGTCCGCCCCGGCCGAAACCCCGCCGCTGGCGAGGTCCAGCACCTGTACCCGGTTGCCATAGACATTGGTGATGTAAATGCGCCGGAGGTCCGGGCCGAAGGCCATGCCGTTGGGGCCCTGCGCGGTTTCGATATTGCGCACCACCTGGTTGGTCGCGGTGTCGATCTCGGCAATGGTATTGCCCTTGACGTTGCCGACATAAACCCGGCTGCCATCGGGCGTGGCGAGCACGTTGAACGGATATTCGCCGAGCGGGATGGTGGCGACGGCTTCGCCTGATTCGAGGTCGACGACCGACATCGACCGTGCGCGGAGATTGGCGACATAGGCGCGCCGCTCATCGCGCGACAGAGCAAGCCGCTCAGGCTGGGCGCCGACCGGGATGGCCTTGCCGAACTTGCCGGTGGCGACGTCCATCACCGCGATGAATCCCGGCGTATCGAGCGTTCCGCCGAGGAATGTGACAACCAGCCGCTTGCCGTCGCGGGCGAAGGCGAGGCCCGAAGGCTTGGGGCCGGGGGCTGGGACTGTGGCGGCAAGCCTGCCGCTGCGCGTGTCGAACACCGACAACGTTCCAGCGACGCTGTTCGAGACATACAGCTTCTTCCAGTCGGGCGAGAAAGTCGGGTTCACCGGCGCATCGCCCGTCGCCAGCGTGGCGGTGACGCGGTTGCTGCGCATGTCGATGACCGACAGGTTGTCGCTTTCGGAATTCACCACGTAGACATTGTGCGCACATGGCAGCCCGGCGCGCCGGGCCGGTGCTGCCGAAGCGGAAGCGGATGCAGCCGTCAGCAGGATCAGGCCAAGTGCCGGAGCCAGAGACTCTTGTGCAATCCTGGACAGTCTCATCTCACCCGCTCCCCCGTCAGATCGCGAAGCTTGCCGCCTGCCCGTGGCGGACACCGGCCTCGTCGATCAGGTTCCACACAATCGCATCTTCGATGCGGAAACGCTCGCCACTCGCGGTTATCCGCACCCCGCCATAATCGTCGATGTAGCCGTCGCGGCGCACCCGGTCGAGCAAAGCCTGCCGCTCCCCGCGCAACGGCACCTCGGCGGAAAGGCGCGAGGGCATGCCGATGAAGGCCTCGAGCGTGGTATGGAATTTCGCCAGCGCCGCGCGGTTGCCGAAGAAGAACAGCGGGTCGGGCTCGGTGCCGTGGGCAACGATCGCCTGGGGGGCATTCCACAGCGCGGCAGTGAGATCGTCGCCCGCCGGCACCAGCGTCCGCCCCAGCAGGCGCGCAAAACTCGCGGCAATCAGCGCGATACGCAGCTGCAATTCCGGTGCGCGATAGGCCTCCGGTATCTCCACTCCGTGCCCTACTCCGCTTCGACCCGCGCCCGCGCCGCCATGATATCCTTGATCTGGCTGAACGGGCTGCCCGCCGTCGCGCCGGCATCGACGGACATGACTTGCGCGGTGACCTGCGCCGAGCGGTCGCTGGCGAAAAACAGAGCCGCTTCGGCGATGTCGCGCGGTGAGCCCTGCCGCTTCAAGGGCTGGTAGCCCATGCGCACTTCGGCGACGGCTTCCCTGATCCGCCGGGCCTTGTCGGGGTCGTCGGCGTGGGCATAGGCGCCCATTTCGGTGGGGATATTGCCCGGACAGATGCAGTTCACCCGGATCAGGTCGGGGCCAAGCTCTATCGCCGCGGTCTTGGTGAAATTGACCACCGCCGCCTTGGAAGCGCGATAGGTGAAAAAGCCGAAACCCGGCTGGATGCCGCTGATCGAGCTGATGTTGATTACCGAGCCACCGCCGTGCTTCGCCATATGCCGCGCGGCGATCTGCGTACCCTGCATCGTGCCCTTGACGTTCACCGCCATGACTTTCTCGAACATCGAGAAATCGGCATCCATCAGCGGGCCGAACAGATTGTCGGAAAGACCGGCATTGTTGACCAGCACATCGAGAGTGCCGAATTCGCTCGACCGCGTAATCGACCAGGGCCTGGAAATCCTCGCGGCTCGAAACATCGCAGCGGCGATAACGCGCGGCGCTGCCCAGACGCTTCGCCAGCGCCTCGCCTTCGTCGTCGCGCAGATCGGCAATCACCACGCTCCCGCCTTCCTCGACGAAGAGTTCGGCCATCCCCTGCCCCAGCCCCCGCGCCGCGCCGGTCACGATAGCCACCTTGCCCGCCAGTTCATTCGCCATTTTTGTCTCTCCCGGTTTCGCGCACGATCTCTAGGTTGCACTCGCGGCCCAAGCAATGCCATTACGGCGCGAACGGGAGAGCGAAGTGAAGCAGCGAAAACTCGGCCAGGGCCTCGAAGTCTCCGCAATCGGCCTGGGCTGCATGAGCCTGAGCGGTGCCTATGGCGCGGCGCTGCCGATGGAGGCGGCGGCGGAGATGCTGCGCGGAGCGTATGAGCGGGGCGTGACCTTTTTCGACACCGCCGAGATGTACGGGCCGTTTCTGGGCGAGCGGCAAGTAGGCGCGGCGTTCAAGGGCATGCGCGATCGTGTCGTCATCGCCACCAAATTCGGCTTCAAGCTGAACCCCGGCGATCCCTTGCCCAAGGGGCTCGACAGCCGCCCGGCGCATATCCGCGAGGTCGTGGATGCCTCGCTAGACCGGCTGGGCACCGATTACATCGACCTGCTCTACCAGCACCGGGTCGATCCCGAAGTGCCGATCGAGGATGTCGCGGGGACGGTTCGCGATCTCATCGCCGAGGGCAAGGTGCGCCATTTCGGCATGTCGGAAGCCGACACCGCGTCCATCCGCCGCGCTCACGCTGTGCAGCCGGTGGCAGCGCTGCAAAGCGAATATTCGCTGTGGACCCGCGATGTCGAGGCGGAGATCCTGCCGACGCTCAAGGAACTCGGCATCGGCTTCGTGCCGTTCAGTCCGTTGGGGCGCGGGTTCCTGACCGGGGATGTCAAACCGGACTCGGTGCCCAAGGAGGATTTCCGCGCCGCCATGTCGCGCTTCGGCGGCGAAGCGGGGGCGCATAACTACGCGCTGGTCGAGGCACTGCGCGGGCTGGCAGCGGAGAAGGGCAGCACCGCCGGTCAGCTGGCGATTGCCTGGGTGCTGCACCAGGGTGCGGACTTCGTGCCGATCCCGGGCACCCGGCAGCTGGAGCGCCTGGAGGAAAACATCGGCGCGGCGGAGATCGAACTCAGCACGGCGGACCTTGCGCGGATCGAGGCGGCATTTCCCAAGGATGCGGTGCAAGGGCCGCGCTACGGATGAGCGAACAGGCAATCAGCGAGACCGATCCCGTCGCGGTTCTGGCCGAACTGGAATCCCGCGGACGCCGGGTTGAGACACCCTGCGGCGAGGGCACGATGGTCTGGCGGGTGTGGGGAGGCGGTCCGCCGCTGGTGCTCGGACACGGCGGACAGGGCGCCTGGTCGCACTGGGTGCGCAATATCGATGTGCTTGCTCAGCGCTATACCGTGATCGCGCCGGACCTGCCGGGCCATGGCGAAACCGCCCTGCCTGGCACGGTCGATCACGACACGATTTCCGCGGCCATCGCCATAGGTTTGCGCGAGTTGCTTGGCGAGGGGCAGCAGGCGGATTTCGTCGGCTTCTCGTTCGGCGGCGCGGTGTTCACCCATTTCGCCGCGCGCCATCCCGATTTCGTCCGCCGGGTCATCATTGTCGGCACCGGCGGGCTCGATACGCCGCACGGCCATATCGATCTTGGCCGGGTCGGCGGGCTGCACGGCGACGAGCGGCGGGCGGCGATCAAGCGCAATCTGCTCGGGCTGATGCTGCACCACCCCGAAACGGTCGACGAGATGGCCATGCATCTGCTGGTCGCCAACGGCAGGCAGGCGCGGTTGCCGGTGGTCGATCTGGTGATTCCCGACAAAGTGCTCGATGCGCTGCCCCGGCTGACCGTGCCGCTCGATGCGATCTGGGGCGAATTCGACCGGCCGCATCCGGGGCCCGCCTTGCAGGAGGCGGTGCTGCGCCGCTTTCAGCCGGACTGCGACTTCCGCGTGATTGCCGGCGCGGGACACTGGGCGATGTACGAGCGGGCCGAGGCGTTCAATGCTTCGCTGCTGGATATGCTTAGCAAGCCGCCACGAGCGATGGAGTAGGTCCGATGCTCACTTTCACAAACGCCCGGGTGTTCGATGGAACCGCTATGCTGCCCGGAACGCGGACTGTTGCGCTCGACGGCAACCGCATTGCCTCGGTCTCGGAAACACCGGCAACCGGCGATGCCATCGATCTGGGGGGCATGACCCTGATGCCCGGCCTGATCACCTGCCATTTCCACCCCGACTTCTACAAATTCAGCCTCGCCATGGGCATGGCCGGCGAGCCCTTGGGCAAGGAGCTGCCGCCGGGCGTGCTGATGGCCATTGCCGTGCGCAATGCCGGGGTCCTGCTGGAAAGCGGCTTCACCGGCTATGTCGGCGCGACCGCCGGGCACGACATCGACGCCTCGCTCAAGCTGGCGATCGAGATGGGCGTGGTCCCCGGCCCGCGCATCCGCGCCTGCTCGCTCCACATCGGCACCACCGGCGATGTCAACGACAGCAGGAACTGGTGGCGCGAATTCAGGACCGGGGGCACCGATGTCTTCGCCGACGGGCCGGTCGAAATGCGCAAGATGGTGCGCGAATTCATCCGCCGCGGGGCGGAGACGATCAAGATATTCGTCAGCTCGGGCCACGGCGGCCTGCCCTGGCCAGTGCCGCGCACCATGGCCCGCGACGAGATCGAGGCCGTGGTCGAAACCGCACATATGCGCGGCGTGAAAGTCCGCGCCCATGCGGCGACCAAAGAGACGATCCACGAATGCGTCGAGCTCGGTGTCGATATAATCGATCACGGCGACGCGATGGACGAGGATATCCTCGCCCTGATGGCCGAGCGCGGCACATTCTGGGTGCCAAGCATGGTCTATCCCGATTGCATGATCCGGCTCGGCTGGGCGGAGCCGGGATTGAAGGAATTGCAGGACAATGTCCGCAGGCTGCTGCCCTTGGCGCAGAAAGCCAGGGTGAAAGTGCTGATCGGCGACGACTACAGCGGCGTCTTCCGCGAGGTGCTCGACGACGATCCGCTCGACCACAAAGTGGGCGACTACGGGCGGGAATTCGCCTTCTACGGCGCGATGGATGGGCTGACGCCTGCCGAAGTGCTGAGCTGGGGGACAAAAAACGCCGGCGAGGCACTGATCGGCGCGCCGGGCCAGCTGGGCGTGATCCAGCCCGGCGCATTGGCCGACCTGATCGTCGTGGACGGCGATCCGCTGGCGGACCTGTCGATCTTGGCGCGACCGCGAGAGGCGCTGAAGGCAGTAGTGCGGGATGGGGCTTTGGTGATCGACCGGCTCTAATTACTCCCGAGCTTGTCTCGGGGAGGTGGCAGGCCCGAAGGGACTGACGGAGGGGCGCCGGGGTTTTCCCCCTCCACCACCCGCTGCGCGGGCGGTCCCCCTCCCCGAGCAAGCTCGGGGAGGAATTAACCCACCTCGAATTCCACCGGCAGCCCGGTAATTCCCCACACACCAACGAAGGGCCGCCAGCCGCGCGGGCCAGTCGATCTCGGATTGCGCAGCCGCTGCGCAATCAAATGCAACCCCTCGGCCAATTGCGCCCGAGCGACAAACTGGCCGATGCACATATGCGCCCCCAGCGCGAAACCGAGATGGGGATTGGTCTGCCGCCGGTCCGGGTCGAAGCAGTCCGCATCAGCCGCTACCGCCGGATCTCGCCCGATCACGCTCCATGGGAACCACAGCACCGTTCCCGCCGGCATCTGCACATCGCGGTAGACGATCTCGCCGGTCAGCAGGCGGTTGGTCGTGGTCGTCGCGTGAATCCGCATGGTCTCGTCGACCACCTTGCCGCAGAAGGCGAAGTCATCCGCGCAGCGGGCATAGAGCTCCGGCCGCTGCACCAGTTCGTGCATTGCCAGGGTCAGCACATTCTTCGAGGTATCGAAGCCGGCGACGATGAAGAAAATAAGCAGGTCGGCGATCTCGCGCACGGACATCCCGCCACGCGCCTTGGCCTCGAGCAGCAGGTCGAGCAGATCGGGATCATTTGCGGATACCCCGCGCTTCTCGCGCGCGGCGATCAGTTGGTGGGCAAAATTGTCCAGCTCGACGGTCGCCTTCTGCAATTCTGGCAGATAGCGCGGGTCCATGCTGACACTCAGCGCGAGGGCGTCCATCGAGGCGCGCAGGCCCGGGATCGCCGCGGGCGATGCGCCGATCAGGCGGCACATCACCGTCACCGGGAACCACGAAGCGAACTCGTCGAAATCGAACGCGCCCTTCGGCGCCCACTCGTCGAGCAGCCTCGAAATGACTTCGCGCATCAAAGGCCGGTGCAGATTAGCCTGGCGCGGGGTGAAGGCGGGCGCGAGAATGTCGCGCAGGCGTTTGTGTTCCGGACCTGCGCGCGCGAGGATATGCGCTTCCTGGAACCGCCCCCACGGCGTTCCCTGCGCACCCATCATATCGACCATTTCGCCGTAGGGCGTGCGCATGCGGTCTTCCATCGCCAGCAGCTCGCGCACTGCCTGATATTGGGTGACAACGAAACCGAAGCTGGAGCTGGCCAGCCAGGGATGCGCGGCGCGGGCCCTATCGAAATGCGGGAAGGGATCGGCGGCAAACTCTGGCACTTCCATCGCCAGATGCGGCAGCTGGAGTTCTGCAATCGGCTGCATGGCCTCTCCCTGCACGGTTGACCCAGAACGCTTGACCCTGGGCGGTTGACCTTCGCCGCAGCTTGGCGAATACCTCTGGCCGGGTAAAGAGAGGACAATACCGGCATGATCTCCCCGATGAATCCGGCGCAGCGCAATCGCCAATATATGCAGATGTGCTGGGTCGTGCCCGATCTCGATACGGCCATCGCGCACTGGCTGCGCCAGACCGCCGCCGGGCCGTTCTTCGTCTTCGAGGACGTCCATTTCACCGACAGCCACTATCGCGGCACGCCGATGGACGTCGCCCCGCACCGCGCCGCGATCGGCCAGCACGGCGACATGCAGATCGAACTGATATCGCCGATCGGCGATCACCCCGGCATCTGGCGCGATGTGGTTCCGGCAGGCAAGGCGGGCTTCCACCACACCGCGCTCTATTGCAGCGACTACGAGGCGGAGAAGGCAGCGATCATGGCGGGCGGCGCGGAAGTCGCTTTCGAAGGGCTGATGATGGGGGCAAAGACCGGCTATCTCGATACCGTGGCGACTTTGGGCTTCATGACCGAACTGATCACCGCCAATCCGGTCGCCGAACAAGTGTTCGGCGCATTCCGGGCGGCGGCTGAGGGCTGGGACGGCAGCGACCCGATCCGCACGATGGGATGATCGCCGGCAGGAGTGCATGATGTCGGCTGAAAACCACGAGGCGAGGCGGCGCGGATTGCGGAAATCGTGCTGCGCGTTATCACCCAGGACGGGCTTGAAGCGGCGACAGTCCGGCGGATCGCCTCGGAAGTCGGTTACAGCACGGCAGTCGTCACCTATTATTTCGCCGGCAAGGACGATCTGCTGCTCTCGGCCTTCCGGACCCTCGGCGAGAAGAATCTCGCCAAGTACGACGAGTTCATCGTCACCGATCCACCGGACCTGCTGAGCTATCTCTTGTCGATGTCCGCACTCGAACCCAGCGACGGTTCTGCCTGGCGGGCCTGCATTGCCTTCTGGGACCGGGCGCTGCGCGATCCGGTCGTCGCCAGCGAGCTGCGCTCGTGGGTCGATCAGGTGCTCTCGCGGATCGAGCAGTTCATCGGGCGCTGAAACCGGATTGCGGCGATACGAGGCGGGTTGCCATCCAGCTGTTCGATCTGATCCAGGGTTCCTCCACGCACCTGCTGTTCGACGATCAATGCTGGTCGCCGCATGCAAATCCGCGAAGCGCTGAACCGGGAAATCGGCTTGCTGATGGTTCGGGGCAGTACAGCCCGGATTGTGACGGATGTTTGAATTCGCCGCGCTGCCGGTTGTGGAGAGGCGGCTAACGCGCCTTATGCTGCCCTTATCCGGAACAAGCACCGGGACGGGAGAGAACATGGAAACTGTCACCCAAGGCAGATCGAAATTGCCCGCAGGCTTCGAGGCTCTCGAAGCCTATGTGGCGGACTGGGTACTGCCCGATTCCCATGCGCGCATGACCAAGCGGCAGACCAGCACGATCGAGCATATCCGCGCATTCTACGACGCAATCCTGCCGCTCGCCGGGGCCGCGCTAGATCACTCTGCGCAATTTCCAGCTGGGCGCCTTACCCGAAGCCGAAGAACGTCTGCTGAAGCTGACGCTGTCGCTCGCCGAAGTCGGCCCGGCTATCGAATGGTTCAACGACCCGATGGTCTATGACGGCTTCGACGTGCACAAGATCAAATACACCCGCACCATTCCCGACAATGTTGCGCAGGTCTGAGAGGACATGAACATGGAACAGGCCGCAGTCTCGGTCCCGCCCATCGGCCTGACCGCGAAATACCCCGAACTCGGCACCGGCCCCTGCTCGACCGACATCTACTGGAAGCCCGAGCTGTGGCAGAAGGAGATCGACGCGATCTTCCGCAAGAGCTGGTTCATGATCGGTCGGGTGGATCAGGTGCCCAATGCCGGCGATTTCTTCACTTATGAAATGCCGGTGTTCCGCCAGGCGCTGCTGATCGTGCGCGGCAAGGACGACGTGGTGCGCGCCTTCCACAACGTCTGCACCCACCGCGGCAATGTCGTCGAGCATCGCCCGGACGGCAAGTGCCCGGCGCGCTTCATGTGCCGGTTCCACGGCTGGAGCTACGACCTTGACGGCAATCTCGCCCGCATCCGCGATGAGGAGGGATTCTTCGATCTCGACAAGTCGAAGCTCGGCCTCAAGCCCGCCTCGATGGGCATCTGGGAAGGCTTCATCTTCGTCTCGCCCGAGGACGAGCCCAGCGTCAGTCTGGAAGACTACCTCGGCGCGCAGGGCCGCGATCTGGTCGGCTATCCTTGGGAGGCCTGCACCCAGAGCGTACAATACGAGGTCGAGATCGCATGCAACTGGAAGCTGGTGGTCGACAGTTTCGCCGAGATCTACCACATCCCTGTGCTTCACCCGCGCAGCGCGGCGCCGACCGTCTGCGGCAAGTTCAATCCGATGGGCCGGCTGCTCGATGTCGAGATCAAGGGCAAGCACCGCACCAATTCGCACTGGAGCGATGTTCCCGAAGTGACCAATCCGGTGCAGATCCTCGCCTACCAGAACGCGGCCGGGCAGAATCACCTGGGCGGCGACAACGATTTCGAGTTTCCACCCGGGCTCAATGCAAAGCGCGCGGCCAACTGGACAGTGGACCTCAACATCTTCTTTCCCGGCCTGTCGTTCACCGTCGCCAGCCGCGTCTACACGGCGCACCAGGTCTGGCCGCTGGCGCCCAATCGCTGCCTTTACCAGCAGCGCGTGTTCATGCGGCCCGCCCGGAATGCCGCCGAGCGGTTCGGGCAGGAAAACTCGATGGTCGAATACCGCGACATCTCGATGGAAGACCTCTCGACGCTGGAGCGCATTCAGCGCAGCCTCGATACAGGGCAGATGAAAGAGTTCCACTTCCACGACCACGAGCTGGCATTGCGTCACCAGCACCGGGTGATTACCGATATCCTCGCCGACCACGACCGCGAGCAAGCCAATGTCTGACACCCTCGTCTCGCCCTGCCGCACCGTCACTGCCGAGGAAGCCGCGCATTACCGCGACAAGGGCTGGGTGATGCTCCGCAAGTTCGTCGATCCGGCGATGCTTGCGACGATCCTGACCATCGCCAAGGGGGTGATGGGCGAGGATGGCGACAGCAATCCACCCTATGGCATCGACCAGCCCTATTTCAACGCGATGCTCGGCGGGCTCTATGCCAATGACGAGCGTGCGCCCGCTGTTCGGCGGCGTCGGCGCGGCGGCAACAGTGCTGAATGGCCGCAAGGACAATCCCGGCGTCCGCCTGTTCAACGAATTCTACGCGCCCAAGCTGCCGGCGGCGAAGAAGACCAAAAACCAGGGCAATGGCCCGACCAGCTTCCACCAGGACTTCATCACCTTTGCAGTCGATCGCAGCGGCGGCATGACCTTCTGGATGCCGCTCGAGGCCTATGGGCCTGAGGCGGGCACGATGTCGTTTCTCAGCGGCTCGCACCGGCTGGGCATTCTCGGCAACTACACCGCCTATGAAGGCCGCGACATCCGCGAGGTGTGGCCGGAGCTGAACGATTGCCAGGAAAGCGAGCAGATGACTTACGGGCTCGGCGATATCACCGTGCACAATCACATGACCGTGCACGGCGCGGGCTCCAACCAGATGGACCGTCCGCGCTGGGCCTATCTGGTGCTGCCCCAGCCCGCCGACGCCCGCTGGAACGGCGCCCCGCCCGAGGCTTTCGATCCTGCCGCGCACAATATGACGCCTTATGGCAAGTTCCCCGACGAAGCGTTCCCGATCATTGCGTGACATGGGGGCCATGAGCGGCAGAGCGCGCGCGCTGCTGCTGGCGCTGGCGCCTGTCGTTCTGGCAAGCTGCACGCCCGCCCCCCCGCCGCCCACTCTTGCCGCCAGCCCAAAATGCCTCGCCGGCATGTATAACGGCGGCCAGATGGAGCTCGCCGCCGCGCTCGAACTCAACGGCAACGGCAGCTTCCGTTATGCGCTCTCCTACGGCGCGCTCGACGAGGAGACCCAGGGTAGCTGGCGTTTCACGGACGGCGCAGTGCGCCTGACCAGCGATGCCAAGGGTCCGGGAATGGGGGTCTTCGCCGATACCGCGCTGCTCTATGACAAGGGCAACCTGCTGTTGGATCGCCATGGCCGCGCGCTGCGCTTCCGGCGGATGGGTCCGGAATGCAGCACCAAACAATAACCGAGGAGCCTGCGATGCAATTCACCGAAGTGGCCAGCGGCTACACCTTCCTCGAAGCCCCGCGTATGCAGGGTGATGCCCTGTGGTTTTGCGACCTGCTCGAGGGCAGCCTTTACCGCCTCAACAAGGACGGCAGTACCGACCGCTTCCTGGAGGGCGAAACCCACATCGGCGGCTGCGCGCTCAACCATGACGGCAAGCTGGTGCTCAGTCAGGCGAACGGCATCGGCTGGTTCGATCCGGAAAGCGGCAAATCGGGACTGATTATCGACTCGATCAACGGCGGGCCCTTCCCCGGCGGCAACGACATGATCCCCGATGGCCAGGGCGGGATCTATTTCGGCACAGTCGCCAGCAGCGGTGGTAATTACGAAGTGGGCGCAGCAGGCACCGGGCTTTATCGCCTTGCCCCGGACGGCACGGTTACCCTGCAGCACGCCGACACCAATTTCGCCAATGGCTGCGGGCTGAGCCCGGATGGAATGCGCCTCTATCACACCGAAAGCCTGCGGGGGATTTTCGTCTACGATGTGCTGCCGGACGGCGAACTGACAAACCGCCGTGTGTTTTCGGACCGCATCGACGGCGACGGCCTCGCGGTCGATGCCGAAGGTTGCGTGTGGAGCGCGAGTTTCTCGGAGGGAGAAATTGTCCGCCACCGCCCGGACGGCAGCATCGCAAGCCGCCATCCTGTGCCGCACAAGGTCGTGACCAGCCTGTGTTTCGGCGGGCCGGACTGGCGGGATCTCTATGCCGTCACCGGCGGCCAGAACGGGGTGGAGATAATGATGAAAGGCGAAGCGCCGCCAAAGGAGGCGAGCGTTTTCCATGCGCGGGTAGAGGTGCCTGGGCTGCCGGTGCCGGAGACGCGGTTCGTGATTTCCTAACCCGCCTCGGCAAACACCTTGTCGGCGATTGCCACCGCCGTATTGGCGCAGGGCAGCCCGGCGTAGAACGCCAGATGGGTGATCGCCTCGACCAGTTCCTCTTTTGTGACGCCGTTATTGAGCGCGGTCTTCATGTGATAGGGCAGCTCGTTGGTGCGGTAGGCAGTGATCAGGCAGGCAACGGTGATCAGGCTGCGGTCGCGCGGGCTGAGTTCCGGTCGCCGCCAGATGTCGCCGAACACCACCTTGTCAGTGACTTCGGCAAGTTTCGGAGCGATATGGCCGAAGGCATCGCGCGCTCCGGTGGGGATATCGTCGGCCATTGCTACTCTCCCGTTATCGCCCCTTGAACTCCGGTGCGCGTTTGGCGGCGAAGGCGGTGACACCCTCGATGAAATCTTCGGTCCGGCAGGCGTCGCGCTGGCCGATCCGCTCTGCCTGCAACGCCTCTTCAAGGCTGGCGTCCGCCGCTGCCCAGGCGACTCGCTTGATGATCCCCAGCGAACGCGGCCCTGCGGCCAGTGCATGGGCGAGGTCCATCGCTGTGTCCTCAACCTCCTCGTCTGGCACCACCCGGTTAACCAGCCCCCATTCCAGCGCCTTGGCGCCGGGCAGCCGCTCGCCCAGCAGCATCAGCTCCATCGCCCGCACCCGGCCGACGGCCCTGGTCAGCAGCCAGGAAGAGCCGCCATCCGGCGCGAGGCCGACGTGGCGGAAGGCCTGGAGTAAGAACCCGCCCTCGCCGCAGACAATGATGTCGCCCGCCATGGCGATCCCGGCACCGACTCCCGCAGCCGCGCCGCGCACTGCGGTGACCACCGGTTGCTCCATCGTCTTCATAGCAACGATCGCCGGATTGAAGAACCGATCGAGCAATTGACCGACATCGCGCATCGGATCGTCGAGAATTGCTTCCGCATCGCCGAGATTGGCGCCCGAACAGAAGGCCTTGCCCTCACCGGTCAGCATCACCGCACGCGCCTCGAAAGCGGCGCGGCCCAGTGCGTCGAGCAGTTCCTCGCCCATCTGCGCCGATCCGGCGTTGCGCGTGGCCGGATCGTTCATCGAGATGCGTGCGACGCCATCGGTGAGCGAATAGAGGACTTTTTCATATGCCATTGGCTCGATCCCCCTCAGGCCAGCATGCCGCCGAGCCGCCCCTTGATGATGCTTTCCGCATCGCCGATTATCCGGTCGATCAGCACCTGGCAGGTCGGGATGTCGTGGATCAGACCCCTGCACCATTCCGGCCCAGAAAATCCCGTTCTCGACATCGCCGGTCTTGAGCAGCTCTGCGCCCAACTTGCCCGAAACCAGCGGCTGGACATCGGCAAACACCGCGCCGGGCTGCTTCAGGATTTCCGCCACTTTGTCGGAGGTCTCGTTCTTGCCGACGCGTGCAGTGTTGTGCAGCGAACGGAAGATCAGGTTGGTGCCGCGCTCATCATTCTCGACGTATTTCTGCTTCACGTTGGGATGGATCGGCGCTTCCTGGGTGGCACAGAACCGCGTTCCCATGTTGAGGCCGTCCGCCCCAAGCGCCAGCGCCGCTACCAGCCCGCGCCCGTCGCCAAAGCCGCCCGAGGCCAGCATCGGAATCTTCACCTTGTCCGCCGCCGCCGGGATCAGGATCAGACCCGGAATATCGTCCTCGCCGGGGTGCCCGGCACATTCGAAGCCATCGATCGAGATAATGTCGCAGCCATTGCGCTCGGCCGAGAGCGCGTGGCGCACGGCGGTGCATTTGTGCAGGATGGTGATGCCGTGCGGCTTCATCATCGCCCACAACTCGCGCACTTCGGCGGTTCCCGCCGTCTCGCAGATCTTGACGCCGGAATCGATCACCACCTGGGCATATGCCTTGTAGTCGGGCGGGGTGACGGCGGGGAGAACGGTGACATTGACCGCGAAAGGCTTGTCGGTCATCGACCGGCAGCGCTCGATCTCCTCGTGCAGGGCCTTGGCGCTGGGCTGGGTTAGCGCGGTAAGCGTACCGAGCCCGCCGGCGTTCGACACTGCGGAAGCCAGCTCGGCATAACCGACATTTTGCATGCCGCCCTGAACGATCGGATGCTCGATACCGAGCATTTCGGTGACGCGGGTCTTGATGGCCATGTGTACTCCTTGAACCTCGTTCTTAATTTCCTCGTCACCCTGAACTTGTTTCAGGGCCCATCTCGCGTTCCGCGCCGAATCCCTGTGGCGCAAGCAAACGGCGCCGTTGGGCTTGCGTCACTAGCGCCGAGCGTGAGGCCCGATGGTTCCTGAAACAAGTTCAGGATGACGAAATTGGTCAGGTTGTATCTCATACGGGAATCTGGTTGAACGGCACGCCTTTGTCCGGGCGATGATCCTGAGGCAAGCCCAGAATCCTCTCGGCGATGGTGTTGAGCAGCATTTCGTCGGCCCCGCCCGCCAGCCGCCCGGTCGGCGCGGAGAGCCAGGAATCGATCCAGTTCTCCTTCACCCAAGCGTCCCGCTCCAGAGCCAGGCCCAGCGCGCCTTGCAGGTCGATTGCCAGTTCGGACAGGCGCTGGCGGCTGCGCACCGAAACCAGCTTGCCCAGCGAGCCTTCCGGACCCGGCTCCATGCCCTGTTCCATCGACAGCATCGCGCGCCGGGTAATCGCGCTGAGGCCCGAGCGCAGCGCATAGTTGCGCGCGAGGGCCGAGCGGATGCGCCCGTCATCGAGCGCGGGCCGCCCGGCGATCTCGCAGGTCCGCGCCAGCTCGACGAAAGTGGCCAGCGAGGGACCGAACCCGTCCGGGTCAGCGGCCGAATAGCGCTCGATCATCAAGGTCGCCATGGCGACACCGAAGCCGCCGCCGACTTCGCCGAAGCGCTGCGAATCCTCGATCCGCACATCGTCGAAGAAAACCTCGTTCACATGATGGCCGCCGTCGGCGAGCTTGATCGGGCGGACGGTGACCCCCGGCGCCTTCATATCCACCCAGAAATAGGTCAGCCCCTTGTGCTTGGCGACGGTCGGGTCGCTGCGGGCGACGATCACGCCATAGTCCGAATGCTGGGCCCAGGTGGTCCACAACTTCTGGCCGTTGAGCTTCCAGCCGTTTCCGTCCTGCTCGGCCTTGGTGCGCAGGCCCGCAAGGTCCGATCCCCCCGAGGGCTCGGAAAACAGCTGGCACCAGATTTCCTCGCCCTGCATCGCCGCGAGCACGCGCTGCTTGACCCAAGTGGTGTCAGGGCAATACTTCATCAGGATCGGCACCGGCATGCCAAGCGAGACGCCGAAATAGCCGGTGGGCATGGCGAACGCCATTTCCTCTTCCTCGAACACCACCTTGTGCAGCGGGGTGAGGCCCTGACCGCCGAATTCCGGCGACCAGTTGATGCCGCCGAACCCGGCGGCGTGGCGCTCGGTCAGGTAGCGGCGGGCCAGTGCCAGGTCCTGTTCTTCGGAGACATGCTTGCGCGCCGGATAGCCGTAAGTACCTGCCTTCGATTGCAGCCATTCGCGCGCCTTTATGCGCCATTCCGCGAGGCCGATCATGCCTGCTCTCCCGTCAGTTCGCGGGCCAGAACGTCCTCCCACGCAAGCATGTTGCCGCATTCGATGGCGAGGCTGCGGGCACGGCGCATGTGCAGGTGCAGTCCTTGTTCCCAGGTGACGCCGACGCCGCCATGAATCTGCACGCAATCGCGCGCGGCGGTGTCGTAGGCCTCGGTAGCGGATAGGCGCGCGGCGGCAGCGGCCTTGAGAAAACCGGGCTGGCCCAGGCTGGCGGCGGCGTGGATGCAATTGGCGCGGGCCAGTTCGACCAGCACATAGAGCTCGGCAATGCGGTGCTTGACCGACTGGAACGCGCCGATGGGTTGACCGAAGGCCTTGCGCTCCAGCGCATAGTCGCGCGCCTGCCGCATCAGCGCCTCGGCCCCGCCAAGCTGCTCGTGGGCGATGACGACAGCCATGCGGGCAGTGACTTCGCGGGCGATGGACAGGGCCTCGCTGCCCTCGGCAAGGATAGTTGCAGGAGTGGAGTCGAACCGGAGATCGGCATAGCCGCGGCTGTTGTCGAAGCTGTCGATGGGGGTGCGCGTGACGCCAGTGAGTTCGGCAAGGGCGAGCACCGGGCCATGATCGCCTTGAGCAAGTACCACGGCAAAGTGGGCTACAAGCCCGGCAGTCACCGCTGGTTTGGTCCCGCTGAGCCTGCCCCCGGCATAGCGCACCGCAATTGCGTGCGGCAGCGCCTCGTTGCCCTCGGCAAAGGCAATCGCGCCAATCGCTGCCCCGCTTGCCAGTTCGGGCAGCCAGCGCTGCTGCGCACCGGCGTCGCCCGACTGCGCCAGCGCCTCGCCCGAACCATAATTCGTCAGAAGGAAGGGCGCCCCCGCAGTCGCCGTTCCGCAAGCCTGGGCAACAATGCCGAGCTCCACCAGCCCCAGCCCCAGCCCGCCATGCACCTCGGGCAGAGCGAGTGCGGTCCAGCCCTGGTCGATGCAGGTCTGCCAGAAGGTCCGGTCGTATTCTCCGGTCTGATCGAGCAGCTCCAGCAACCGCGCCTTGTCATATCGGGCGGCGAGAACGCGCTCGGCTTCGCGGGCTATCGCCTGCCGGCCTTCGTCGTAGAGGATCGACATCCCGCCCCTTCCTGCGCTCGTTTAATCGCGTGGTTAAACAGCTTGGGAGGAGGGCGCAAGCGCTACTCCCCCACCGTCTGAGGGAGGCGGCTTTTACCCCCGCGCGGTCAGCGGATCGTTTAGCACCAGGCCAGCGCGCGGCCAGTCCACCGCTACCAGCTGCCCATAGCCCGAAAGCGTAATGAAGGCCGTGCGCATCCCCGGCCCGCCGAAGGCGATGTTGGTGCAATAAGGCTCGGGAGCCTCGTAGAGTTCCGCCAGACCGCCCAAGGGCGAAAACACGCTGATCCCGCCGGCCACCAGGCTGGCGACGCAGATGTTACCGCCCGCTTCCACGGCCAGCGAATCGAAGCGCTGGTATCCGGTCGGCCCGCCGATGAACCGCCCGCCATTGGGCGATGGCCATGGCTCTTTCGCTAGTTCACCAGGGCCAAGAATGGGCCAGGCCCACAGCCGCCCGGTCTCGGTCTCGGTGGCGTAGAGCGTCTTGCCATCGGGCGAGAGGCCGACGCCGTTCGCCGTGATCATCGGGAAGGCGGCTTCCCTGATGCAGCTGCCATCCGTGCGGGCATAGAACACCGCGCCGCGGTCCATCAGCCGGTCGTAGCTCTTGCCGTGATCGGTGAACCACATGCCGCCGTCCGCATCGAACACGATGTCGTTGGGGCCCATGATAGGACTGCCGTCGCAGTGGGTGTAAAGCCATTCAACCGCCCCAGTGGCGAGATCGACGCGCTGGATGCCGCCTTTTTCATAGCCATCCGCGCGGCCGTGCGGGCGCAGGAAGCCGTCGGGCTCGGTGATCCAGTTGAATCCGCCGTTGTTGCAGACGTAGCACTTGCCGTCCGGTCCGATTGCCGCCCCGTTCGGCCCGCCGCCCAGTTCAGCGACGACCTGCTTCTCGCCATCCGGCAAAACCCGCATCAATCGCGCGCCCTCAATCTCGACCACCAGCACCGAGCCATCGGCCATGGCTATGGGGCCTTCGGGGAATTTGAGGCCGGAGGTGACCTCGCGGAATTGCAGTTTCACGGCATCTTTCCCTTATCGATCATCTCGATCACCGCCGGGAAATAGCGCCCGCCATAGCCCTGCTCAACTGCCGCCTTGTAGTATTTCTCCGCCAGCTCTGAGACCTGCGGATCGACGCCCATGCTTTTCGCCAGCGCGATGGAGTAGCCGATATCCTTGAGCACATATTCGGGCGGAAAGCTCTTTTCGGGGAAGTCACGCGGGGCCATGCTTTTCATCCCGTGGTTGCGCAGGATGAAGCTGTCGCCAGACCCCTTCGACACTGCCTCAAGCAGTACCTTGGGATCGACCCCGGCGCGCTCGGCGGAGACCATCTGCTCGGCGAGGATCAGCACATGGACGAAGTTCAGCGTGTTGTTGACCAGCTTGACCACCTGCCCGCAGCCGATCTCGCCGCACAGCGTGATGTCGCTGGCCATATAGGCAATCAGGGGCTGAAGCCGGGCGTATTGTTCGGGCGATGCGCCGACCATGATGCTGAGCGTGCCGTCAATCGCCGCCTGCCGAGTGCGGGCAACGGGAGCGTCGACGAAGGCAATGCCCTTCCCGGCCAGCCGCGCCGCAATATCGCGCGCTTCGGCAACGCCGGTGGTAGAGAGGTCGATAATCGTCAGGCCGGACCGCGCCGCCGAAGCCAGCCCGCCTTCGCCAAGGCACACCGCTTCGACCTGCTTGCCGCCCGGCAATGATAGGAAAACGATGTCGGCATTGGCCGCCACCTCGGCGACCGACCCGGCCACTTTCGCTCCCGCCTCGCCGACTTCGCGCAGCGCATCGGCGCTCATGTCGAAGGCCCAGACCGCGCCCGGATGCTTGGTCACGACATTGCGGCACATCGGCCCACCCATCACGCCTAGGCCTATAAAGCCAAGCACGGGAGCAACGTCAGGCATGCATCATTCCTCTCAGTAGATAACTTCTTGTTCTTCCAGAGCCTTGCGTTCCGCCCCGCTCATCCCCAGCAGCTCGCCATAGACATAATCCTCGTGCTCGCCGAGCCTGGGCGTGCCGCGATGGATGCCGATGTCCTCGCCCTTGGACAGGCGCATCGGCACGCTGACGGCAGCACGTTCCTTGCCGTCCGGCTCCTGCACGGTGACCAGCGCACGGCGGGTCCGCAAGTGCTTGTCCGATGTTAGCGAGACGGTGTTCCATGAGGCATGTGCGGCTATTCCCGCTGCCTGCAACCGTTCGGCAGCGGCATCGGCGGACAGTGTTGCAGTCCAGCGCGAAACCAGTTCGTTCAATTCATGGCGGCTGGAATGGCGCGCGGCTTCGGTGGCGAAACGCACATCGGCAATGCCGATGATCCCGGCCAGAGCCTTCCACTCGGCATCATTGGCGACCGCAATCGAAACCCACTGATCGTCCCCCAACGCCGGATAGACCCCATGCGGCGCCATGCGCGGGTGATCGTTGCCCATGCGCTTCGGCTCGCCGCCCGCTGCCGCCAGCAGCAGCGCCTCGCCGAGGAACGAGCTCGCCACCTCGCGCGCCGAGACATCGACCAAAGCGCCCGCGCCCGTGGCATCGCGCCGGTGCAGCGCGGCCAGCACGGCGGTTGCGGCGTTCATCCCCACGGTGTGATCCATCACATGACGCATTTCGACCGGCGGGCCGTCTTCGTAGCCCGTCAGGTCCGAAAGCCCGCCCCAGGCGCCGAACAACGGCGCGTAACCGGCGAAGTGCTTGTCAGGCCCGTATTGACCGGAGGAGGACACGGCGAGCAGAATGATGTCCTGCTTGACCTGCTTCAGCACCTCGAAACCCAGCCCCAGCCGGTCGAGAACGCCGGGACGGAAACTTTCGGCGGCAACATCGGAGTTCGCGACCAGCCGCTTCGCCAGCGCCACGCCCTCGGGCAGCTTGAGGTTGATGCGGACCGACAGCTTGGTCGAGGCGACCTGATCGAAAGTCGCCGGGCCCATGCGGCCATAGACCGGGTGCGGCTTGCGGAAGGCATCGGGGCGCATTGCGCTCTCGATCTTGATCACTTCCGCGCCGAGTTGCGAAAGCAGATTGGTGCAGAACGGCCCGGCATTATGCACGGTGAAATCGGCGATGCGGACACCTTCGAGCGGGCGGGTCATAGCGTGCTCGATGCCAGTTTGGAGGGTTGGCCATCGAACTGGATCGGCGAGATCAGCATATCGAGAGTTCCGGTGCCTTCCACTGCCATCGGCTGGAACAGCCCGCGTATCCGCTCATGCGGATCGCGCAGCACTTCTGCGGGTGTATTATACCTCGCTAGCGGCACAGAGAGCTTCTGGCCCTCGCGAACGATATCTTCGACCTTGCGGACCGCCGCCCAGGCACGGATGTGGCGATTGAGTTCCGGACCGCGCCGGCTGCGCTCCAGCGAATCCTCCAGCGCCGGATCGAGCGCCCATTCGGGCCGCCCGAGCAGCTCGACCAGCCCGTCCCACTGGCGCTGTTCCAGCGTCAGCAGCTCGACGTAGCCATCGGCGCAAGGCAGCACGCCGCCATAGCGGAAACTGCGCTCGACCCGGTGCTCGACCGAGCCGTCGCCGAAGCGCTGGATGGCAAAGGCGCCGACCGACAACATTGCATCCTGGCAAGAGATATCGACGAACTGTCCGCCAATCTCCCCGCGCACCCGCAGCGCTGCCAGAGCGCCGAGCGCGGCGGCAATGCCGCCCTGCATCTCGGCGAAATGGCCGTGGATCTTCACCGGCGGCCGGTCGGGGAACTGTTCCACCGACAGCCCGTTGGGCAGCAGATAGCCTTCGCCCGAAGCATGCTGGAGGTTGATTTCCTCGCCCTTCCAGCCGGATTTCTCGCCCGTCGCGCCGAAGGGAAGCACCGAGACATGGACGAGGCCGGGATGGCGCGCAGCCATTGCGGCTTCGTCCAACCCCAGTGGCTCACGGGATGCCAGCGGTGTGTCGTCAATGAATATATCGCACTGGCTGAGCAGGGCAGTGAGGGCGGAGCGGCCATCTTCGGTTTGCAAATCACAGGTTGTGCTGCTCGCCCCGGCCGCCAAATAGGCGAACAGTGCCGAAATGCGCCCTTCGCCCGGCAGGAACGGCGGTTCCCGCCGCAGGGGCGAACCTTGTGGCGGCTCGATCAGGATAACATCCGCCCCCATGCCGCCGAGCATGCGCCCGGCATAGGCAGCCGCCACGCCGGATGCGTGGACGGCTGCCCGCAGGCCAGTCAATGGAGCATCGGGCACCGCCGCAAGCTCCGCTGGATCAGCGCACCACCGGCAGTTCGAGATCGCAATTGCGCCCATCGAAGAACACGTTGTGCTGCGGGTTGAGGCTGGGCAGCAGGACCGTGGCGAGGCCCGGCGTGGTCAGCTCGCCGCGCTGGTTTTCGCCGCGGATCTCGATATCGACCAGCGCATTGCCGTCCTTGACATATTTGCGCGTGACCTTGCCGCGCGCCCAGGTGCAATCGCCCATGATGTTGAAGCCGCGCATCTGGGTGCGCACGCGCTTGAGGAAGCCGGCATCGCCCATCCAGTTGGTGACGAGGCTGGCCATCCATGAAGAGCGCTGCGGGCCGTAGTCATATACGCCCGGTACGCCGACTTCCTTGGCGGTCGATTCACGGTGGTGGCCGATGCCGGTATATTCGATGCCGCCGCCCGCTTCCGGGTTGCGAAAGAAGTGGCCGGGGTGCTTGACCGCGTTCTTGAAGATCACGCCGTGGGTGTGGCCGCGTCCGGAGCCGACGAGGAAGCCCATGGTGTCCATCAGGCTGAGCGGACCACGCACGATTTCGGGCAACTCTTCGCCTTCCTGCACTTCGTCCCAATAGCGCACATTGGCGCCGCGCATGTTCTTTTCCTCATTGAGGATGGCCTGGTCGATGCGATCGAAATCGACAGCGGAATATTCGTGGGTCTTGATGTCGTCATACTTGCCGGCCTCGCGGGCGGCCTTGCGCTCGTGGCGCGTGCAAGTGCCCAGCGCGCGGGCGACGACATCGCCGAACTGGTTGGCGAATGTGGCCTCGACGTACTGCATCACCAGCGTGCCGGAGAACTTCGATTCCTTCACGTCGATGCCGACCACGCGCTCGATCGCGGTGATGCGGTCGCCGGGGCGGACGTGGCGGAACAGCTCCCAGTCGTTGCCGGCATAGAAGCCGTGGACGCCGGGCAGGCCCCAGCGGGTGCGGCCGATCCAGCCGAAAGCCATCGGGAAATTGGGGTGGGCAACAACCGAGCCATAGCGCGACAGGCGGCCATATTCGAGATCGCGGTAGAGCGGATTGAGATCGCCGATGCCGTTGCACCAGTTGCGCATGGTGTCTTCGGTCGCATCCTGCATGTAGGGGCCTTCAGGGCGCAGCTGCATGCCGATCATGTTTTCGGCGGCCTTGATGGCTTCCGGAGTGATCTTGCCCTCAGCGGGTGCGCCGCCGACTTCGCCTTCAACTGTGCTCATGTGATGCTCCTCTGCAGGCGCGCAGGCGCCGGGGTTCGTTCAATCGACTCGTTGAGCGCCCAATGATGCATAATGCATTATCTGGCAAGCACCATCACGCGGCAAAATCGAATACCGTGCTGTTCACGATTGTTGCATACCGCCCGAGGCAGGCCACGGCATGCATATGTTCGTCCGGCGTAACCCCGGCGCAGCAGTCCTCCAGGATCACCACTTCATAATCCCGGTCATGCGCCTCACGCGCTCCGGAGTGGACCACGCCGTTGGTCGAAACGCCGCAGAGCACCAGCCGTTCGATGCCGTTCGCGCGCAGAATCGGCTCCAGCGAAGTGCCGTAGAACGGGCTGACGCGGTGTTTGACGATATCGAAGTCACCCGGCTGCGGGGCGAGCATGGGGTGGACTTCGGTGCCCTTGGTGCCGAGCTGGAAAATCCCGTTGGCCCGCGCGCCGGAGAAGATCGGTGAGTCGGGCGGGCATTCGCGGTAGTCGCTGGAGAAGCCGACGCGGACATAGCCGATCTTCGCGCCAGCTGCCCGCGCGGCGGCGATGGCTTTTGCGGTCTTGGCGAGGACGCCCCGTTCCTTCACCTGCACGCCGTAGGTTGCGGCGTTGAAGCCGTCTTCGGCAACGATGTCGTTCATCATGTCCATGACAAGGAAGAGGGTGGGTTTCATGGGCTAAGGCTTTCTCCATTGGTTGCGACCGATGCCCGCAATTCCAGCCACCCCGCCTCGATATGCTGCCGTGTCGCCAGCATCGCCGCCGCGCTGTCGGAGGCGATCATTGCGCCCAGCACATCGTCGTGTTCTTCGGCGGCACGACTGACGCGGCCTTTCAGCCGGTTGATCAGGTCGAAGGGATAGCGCGCCCACAGGATCTGCACGAAATGCAGGGTCTGCGGCATGCGGGCGATGGCGAACATGCGGTGGTGGAAACGGTAATTCGCGGCACGTGCTGCCTCGTTGTCACCTGCGGCAAAGGCATTGGCGAAGAGGCCTGCCAGCACTTTCAACTCGGCGATATCGGCGGCGCTGGCATGCTCGACTGCGCCCTTCACCAGCTGGGTCTCCAGCAGGATTCGCAGATTCAGTACCTCGCTCGAGGCCTCGATATCGAATGGAGCCACGATGGCCCCCTTGAAGCTGTCGCCGCTGACATAGCCCTCGGCCTCGAGCAGCTTCAGCGCCTCACGCACCGGCGTGATGCTGGTGTTGAGCTGGTTTGCGATTTCCTGTTGCTTGAGCCGCGCCCCGCGCTCGATCCGCCCGGCGATGATGCCTTCGCGCAGGAAGTCGGCGACCTGTTCTTCCTTGGTTTTGAACGGCATCAAGGCCATCGGATCATCCCTTGTCCCGTACCGGCGCCCAGGCGAATTTCTCCGGGTTGAACGCCTCGACCGCGCCCTTTTCCAGCAGAGCGGCATATTCCGCCTCGCTGTAACCCAGCTCGCGCAACAGCTCGCCGGAGTGCTCGCCCAGTTCCGGCGGCGGCAGGCCGGGCGTTACCTCACGCTGTCCCGGAAATTCCGGCACTTCGAAATGCAGGCCCCGGTAGTCGAGCTCGCGCAGCTTGCCCGGCTGATGTGCCTGCGGCGCATCGAGCACGCGTTCAAGCGGCATGACTTCGTTGAAACCGATCCCCGCCGCCTTCAGCTTCGCCTCCGCCTCGGCATAGGTCAGCGCGCCCATCGCCGCGCTCACAGCCGCTTCCACCCGCTCGCGCTGCTGCTTGCGATCGCGCAGTTTGAGCAGGGCCGCGTCGCCATCCTCGGGCATGGCGAGGGCTTTGGTCAGCCTGGCCCAGTGCGCGTCAGTGAGGATGAGGAGATAGACCCAGCGCTGGTCCGAGGTGAGATAGGAGCCGTAACCGGGCATCGAAAACTCGCCGCCGCCTTCCTTCTCCAGCCGCCCGAGCAGCTGCGTCTTCAGCTGCATGCCCGCCAGATCGCGCGCGGCGAGATGAAGCCCGGTCTCGTAGAGGCCTATCTCGATGCGCCGGTCCGCTTCGCTGGCGGCGGGATTCATCATCGCTGCCAGGATGCGTATCACCGCATAGGTACCGGCGAACTGATCGTGATAGCTCGGACCGAACCGCATCGGACGGCCGTCGACCCGGTGGTCGTCCATCGCCCCGGTCGCGGCTTCGGCGATCGGATTGGTCATCAGATCGTCGGCTTGCGGACCATGAGTGTAGCCCTTGACGTGGACATGGATGATGGCGGGATTGACCGCCAGGCAGTCGTCCGCCGTCACCCCCAGCTTGCGCGCCGCCGAAGGGGCGAGGTTGTGGATCACGACATCGGCGCTGGCGGCGAGGCGGAGGAACACCTCCTTGCCCTCCGCCGTGGTCAGGTCGATGCAGATGTCCTTCTTCGAATGGCTGTAAGCGACAATCGTGCCGCTCGGCCCGCCGCGCACCAGCGCGCGGGTGGTGTCGCCCGCCGGCGGCTCGATCTTGATCACCTCGGCACCCAGGCTGGCGAGAATATGCGTGGCGAAGGGCGCGGCGATCATCGTGCCGAGCTCGAGCACGCGCTTGCCCAGAAGCGGGCGGCCGGCGAGAGGACTGGAAGTGGCTGTCATGGCCCCCTCGATAAAGATAATGCATTATATATCAAGTGGGGCATTGCCGGAAAGTAGGTGGCGCCGCTAATCGAGCCACCAAACCGTGCCGAAATCCGAACTGTTCTGCGCGACATTCCGGCTTTCGGCCGCGCCGTCGCGATAGCGCGTGACGGTGATCCCGCCGGAGCCGCGCGCGGCTTCCTGCGTTCCCGGCCCTGCCTCGTCGTTCCCCGATTGCCACTGGTTGAACTGCTCCGAAGGTTCGATGCCCAGCCGCCAGATCGTCCGCCCCGCGCTCGCCGTCCGCAGCACATCGTCGAAAGCGGCCCGGCTTTCCGCCGGCCAGTAGAACAGGCAGGCCGAGTGATAGAGACAGACCGGATCGGGCGCCTCGGCCAGCACCTGCGGCACCAGTTTCAGGGCGTCGCCTTCCAGCCAGCGGATATCGGTCCGCGCGACTATATCCATTGCCCTGGCAAGGTTCGCCTGTTCGGTGAGCAGTTCGGGGAAACAGGTTGCCAGCATCCAACGGCGGTCGTCTGCGGAGTTCGGGTCGATCACATTGAGGTCGATGCCGGTGCGGCTGGCGACGCCCGGCATGACCAGCGGCAGCCCGCCATGCAGCTCGCCGCGCAGCATGATTTCCGCATCCGGCGGGCCGATGCGCTCGCCGGGGCGCATCTCGTAGGCATAGTGATCGAAAGTCAGCATCACCCCGGCGCTGCAGCCGACTTCGACGAGATGCAGCGGAGCACCGGCGTCTTGCGCGACGAGGCTCAGCCCCGGCAGCAAGGTGCGGCAGCGCTCGACATAGGTCATCTGGATGGTGCGGGTGCGCAGCAGCTCGGCCAGCGCATCGCGGTGCTCGCGGCAGAACCGGGCGAAATGCGGCCAGGCCTCTTCCGGCGGTGCCGGCGGATTATTGAGCGTAGCGAAATACCGCGCCAGCGGATCGTCGATTCCGCCGAGCAGCAGGTAATGCACCGAAATGAACAGATGCACCGGCGATGCCCCCGCGAGGCCATGCGCCGAAAGCGCCATCACTTCGGCATCCTCCGCCCCGCGCCGCGCCAGCTCGGCGTAGAGCGGCGCGCCCTGCTTGGTGTATATATCAACGCCCGCGCGCCAGGCGGCGGCGAGGCGGGTGAGGTCTGCGGAATGGGCATCCGCCATTGCTGTGGGCATCGCTCCGCTCCGCTACTTCTATCCGTGGAGGCGCAATTAGGCACAGGACTTCATTGATCACAACCAGTAGCAACATGTTGCGGCGATGGAGATGGCGGACATGAAGGTGTGGGCGCATCGGTCGTAGCGGGTTGCGACCCTGCGCCAGTCCTTGATCCTGCCGAAGACGTTCTCGATCTTGTGGCGCTGGCGGTAGAGGTCCTTGTCGTAGTGGTATTGGACTTTGCGGTTCTTGCGTGGCGGGATGCACGGCGTTGTGCCTTGCGCCGTGAGTGCGGCCCGGAACCAGTCGCTGTCATAGCCTTTGTCGGCGAGCAGTTCCTTGGCACGTGGAAGGGCCGAGAACAGCAGAAACGCGCCTTTGTGGTCGCTCATCTGGCCCTCGGTGAGCAGCATCATGATCGGTCGCCCCAACCCGTCGCAGACGGCATGGAGCTTGGAGTTCAAGCCGCCTTTGGTGCGCCCGATACGTCTGGGAAGAGCCCCCCTTTTAACAGGCTGGCTGCCGTCCTGTGGGCCTTGAGGTGGGTGGCGTCGATCATGATCCGATCGGGTTCGCCGGCCCTGCCTGCCAGTTCGGCGAAGATGCGGTTGAACACACCGAGACGGCTCCAGCGGATGAAGCGGTTGTAGATCGTCTTGTGCGGCCCGTAGGCCTTGGGTGCGTCACGCCACATCAACCCGTGCTTGATGACGTAAATGATGCCCGACACAATCCGCCGGTCATCGACCCTGGGGATCCCGTGCGATAGCGGGAAAAACGGCTCAATCCGGCGCATCTGCGCCTCGCTCAGCAGAAACGGAACATCCATCGGCAGCGCCTCCTTGACCCTGCCATTGAATCAACCAATCATGCCCGACGCAAGCGATTTAATAGGTCCTGAGCCTAGTGCAACCGAATGGTCAATGACAGGGACGAATTGTCAGCAGGACTCTTGACAATCCCAATATTTTAGTGTGTATAGTGCGCATAATGAAGAGTGCAGACCTCATCCGGGAAATCAGGGCCATCGGATGGGAATTGGACCGGGTTCGCGGCTCGCATCATGTCTTCCGTCATGCGGAGCGCCCCGGACATGTCGTGGTGCCGCACCCGAAAAAGAACCTCGGCAAGGGCCTTGTCGCGGCGATCCGCAAGCAGTCGGGGCTTTAGGAGATTACCATGCGCTATCCCATTGCCATCGAACCCGGCGACGAGGACACCGCCTTTGGTGTCGTCGTGCCTGACCTGCCCGGCTGCTTTTCAGCCGGCGACACGCTCGACGAAGCACTGACCGGGGCCGAGGAAGCGGCGGCGGCGTGGATCGACGCGGTGCTCGATGCGGGCGAGGCGATCCCGCAACCCTCCAGCCTCGACTCCATCCGGACCAATCCCGATTACGCCGGCTGGGCTTTCGGCGTCGTCACCCTCGACCCGGCGCTGCTCGACGATTCGGTCGAGCGGGTGAACATCACCCTGCCTAGGCGGGTGCTGAAGCGACTGGACGCCATTGCGCGGGCAGCGGGGGCGACACGGTCGGGGTTCATTGCCAAGATGACGCTGGAAGAGGGTAAGCGGGCAGCCTGACCGCACAAGTTCCCGGCTCAGATTTTGATCCCTGCCAGCTTGCCCAGTGTATCGTTATCCAGCATCGCCTGGCTGAACCGGGCGGTATAGGCGGTGTTGTTCGCCTCGGTCTGGAACACGGCCTCGTTGATGATGAAGATGGCATAGCCGAAGGCGAGGAACACGCCGTATTGATACATCGCCTCTTCGAAGCTGGGCGGGGTGATGCCTTGCGCACGCAGTTCTTCGAGATAGGCCTGGATCAGCGCGCCTTCCCACGCCCGGCGGTCCGCCAGATCGAGCGCGCAGCCGAGATGGTAGGCGATCTCGATCATGCCCGGTGCGGCGCAGGCGATACAGTCGAAGAAGCCGGGCTCGCCGTCGATATCGACATACTGGTTGCCGATGTGGGTGTCTCCGTGGTTGGCGCAATAGGGCAGGGTTTTGGCCAGTGAGGCCATGCGGTCCAGCGCGCCGATCATCCAATCGCGGTCGTGGAATTTGGTCGAGACCGCCGCACCCCGCGCCGAGCGGATGTAGTGATCCCAGCTTTCCGGTTCGAAATAGGGCAGGAAATAGTGGTTCCAGTTGGCCGGCATGTCGGCGACCCAGTCCCACTTGCCGCCGGGACGGATTTCGGGCGAGTCCCAGGTTTGGGCGTGGAAGCGGGCGAGCGCTTTGACGCGTTTGCAGGTGTGCTCGAAGGAGTGCGGCTCAAGCGGCGAGCAGAATTTCACGCCCCTCGCCACCAGATCTTCCATGATGACGATGCCTTGCAAGGCCTTCTCGTCCCAGTGGGCGAAATAGGGCGTGGGCACGCGCAGGCCGAGCTGGGGCATCAGCGTGGCATAGGACAGCGCCTCGTTCATGTGCATCGGCCACATCTTGCGGCTGTGCGCCTCGAATCCGCCTTTCAGGATCACAGTCTTCGGGATCGGCCCATCGGCGCGGTTGTTTTCGAGATCGAGCCGCAGACGGATCTTGGTGCAGGTGGTGTTGATGAAATCGACCATCTCGAAATTCTTCACCCGCACCCCGGGAGCATAGCCGCTCAGCGCCGCTTCCAGCCAGTCGCGGGTTATTCCCTCGAGTTCGACGGGGAGGGCGAAGGTATTGGTTTCAGCCATGGTTACAACCTTGATTGGGCACGATCTGCACTTTCTGGTGACCGTGAATCCCGCGCATTTCCTCGATCAATGCGGGCAGGCCCGAGAGCGGCACGGTCTCGGAGACCATCGTCTCGGCCGGAACTTCGTCCGCATCGAACGAACGGATCGTCTCGATCCAGTCCGCTTCGGTGTAAGATACGGGGAAATGGAGCGTTACGTCGCGGAAGGCGTTGAAGGCGGGCACCACCGGATCGCCGGCCGTGCACATGCCGAGCGAGATCACCGCCCCCCCCAGGCCAACGTGCTGTGTCGCAAGGTGGAGCTGGCCGGGCTTGCCGATCGATTCGACGGCAATCCGCGGCGGCGCGGCGAAGGCGCGGGCGATCGCATCCGGATCCTCGTCGCTGACAATCACCGCCTCGTCCGCGCCGATCGCGCGCAGCGTCTCGTGCCGCGCGGCGGAGCGGGTGGCGACGACGATACGCCCCGCGCCCAGCCGCCGCGCCCACCAGATCGCCGCCATGCCCATCGAGCCGCCGCCGAGCACCAGAACGTCCTCGCCCTTTTCCAGCCGCGCCATGCGCAGCGCCTTGCGGCCGCAGGCGATCGGCTCGACCAGCGCGCCCTCGGCCATCGAGACCGACGAAGGAAACGGGAAAGCCGAAGTCTCGGCGATCACCATTCGTTCGCCGAAACCGCCGAACTGGATCCGGCCGGTCAGGCAGAACAGCGGTCGGCCGCCCAGGCACATGTCGCAGTGGCCGCAAAAACCGCTTGGAAAGACCGAGACAGTGTCGCCGACCTTGCAGCGCGTCACGCCGCTGCCGGCCTCTATAACCGTACCGGCGGTCTCATGGCCGAGCCGGATTCCGGTCTGATAGTCGAAAGGCGACCCCGAGGTCATCGAAATATCGCTGCCACAGATGCCGCAGCGCCCCACTTCGACGCGCAGATCATGCGCCCCGAGCGGATCGTCGGGCACATTCTCGATCGTGATGGGCTGTCCCGCCCCATTGAATACCGCGACGCGCATGAACCTCTCCGTGGATCAGTGTGGCGGTGCAGGCAGGGCCAAGTCAATCGGATCGATTGACCCCGGCATTTCCCGGCAGCATGATGCCTGGCGAGAGGAGACTGGCCAATGCCAAGGATTGAGCCGATGCCGTGGGCGGACCTACCCCCTAAAGAGCGCGCCATGATCGAGGCCGGGATGAAGTCGGGCGGTTTCACCGATCCGATGCCGCTGCAGATATTCGCATATGCCGCACATGACGAGGTGCCCGACGACGGCGACCGGCACCCGAATTTCCCCAGGCACCTGCTGCCCGGACGCCTGCTTGAGCTGCTGCGCATTCGCAGCGCCCAGCTCGGCGGCTGCGAGCCCTGCATGGCTTCGCGCAAGGTCGAGGGCGCGACCGAGGAAGCCGTGGCCTGCCTCACTAATCCCGCGCTGCGCGGCGATCTGAGCGAGCGCGAGCGCCTCGCATTGGAATTCATCGAATTGCTCGCCACCGATCACCACAAGATCGGAGACGATGTGTATCGGCGGCTGGCGCAGCATTTCACCACCGCCGAGATTCTCGAACTGGGGCTGACCTGCGCCCACCAGATCGGCACGCACCGCTTCCTCCACACGCTCGATCCTTACGGCACGGCCGAACCGGTGATCCGGTATGACCGGGCGCAGGTAGGAGTGACCTGGGCGCAGTTGCAGCGCGAAGGGGTGAAAGCGGACGGGTGACGGAGGGGGCAGCCCGAAGACTGCCCCGCTCCATTCAGAAATCGAGATTGAACAGTTTGACCGCGTTGGTCTCCAGAATCTGCTTCCTCGTTTCGTAGTCATAATGACCCAGCTGTTCGGCCAGCTTTTCCTGAGCGGCCGGATAGAGCGAGGTCGGATGCGGGAAGTCGGTTTCGAACAGCACCCGGTCGAAGCCGATTTCCTCCAGCATGTGCTGCGGGGCATATGTTTCGAACCAGAACGACACCCAGAAGTTCTTGGCGAAATACTCCTTGGGCCGCTTGCCGAGGCCCATGGTCTCGACGGTGCGGAACTCGTCGCACTGGTGCTCAAGCATTTCGAGCACGAAAGGCACCCAGCCGATGCCGCTTTCGATCATGCCGATCTTGAGGTCCTCGTATTTGTCGAGAATGCCCGAAACCATGAAATTGGACATCTGCGCGCAGGTGCCGATCGTGTGCAGCATCGCATTGATCGGCAGCCGCTGGCTGAACTCGACATTGTCCCAGATCGCCGAGCCGGCATCGAGCGATGCGTTGATATGGAAGTTGATCGGCGTGCCGGTCGAATTGCAGATGTCGAACACTTCCTCCCAGAACGGCGAGCACTTGTGATCCTCGCCGAGATAGCCCTGGTTCAGCCGCTCGGGCCGGTCTGGCAGCGTGAAGCCCTTGACCCCCATATCGAGCACGCGCTTGAGTTCGCCGACCATCAGGTCCTTGTCCCAATAGGGCAGCGTCGCCATGCAGTTGATGCGCCCGCCCGACTCCTGCTGCCGTTCTGCGCAGGCGTCGTTGAACCGCTGGATGACGAACATCGCCAGGTCGATGTCACCAAGGCCGAGCAGCGATCCCGCCTGCGTCAGCCCGCCATTCTGGAAGCAGATCTGCGCCCAGATGCCGGTCTTGTCCATTTCTTCGAGCCGCGGTTTGACCGAATAGGAGCCGGGGTGAATCTCGTCGTAAGTGCGGTGCGACAGCCGGCCGAGCAGCTTGTTGCGGTCCTTGGCGATGACATTGCCGCCCAACGACCCGAAATCCTTGTCGCCGATCATCCAGCGATCGAGTCCATCGACTCGCTCCACCCGCGGCGCCCGGCTCTTGAACTTCTCCGGCACGTTCTTGAACAGATCCGGCGGTTCGGTGAAATGGGTGTCGCAATCGACGATCTTGATGCCGTTGAACAGAGCGTGCGTGCCCTGGATATAGCTGGAATGGTCGATTTCCTTGACGTAGCCGCCGGGCGCGTAGCCGTCGGCCAGCCAGTAAAACTTGGCGTCGTCTTCTCGCGCCTTGTCGAGCGAAATGGTTTTTGCGTCGGTTGCCACGATCATCTCCCACGGCCGTGTCGCTGCGAAGCGCGCGACTCATTTTGCGGCCTTCTGATATCTCAATAACATGGCGCACCCCGGCGCCAAAGTCCGATTGCGCCGGTCCACGCATTCCGAACTGGCTGTTTGTCAGCCGAGCACTCGCGCGCCGTTCAGGAACAGCCGGGTGCGGTAGACCACTTGCCGGTCGAATTCCGCTTCCGGAACCTGGCGCCATGCGATCATCTGGAATGCACCTTCGACGACCAACACGAGAAAGGCGTTCGCGGCATCGTCGGCCGCCGCAGCGCCGCCGTTCGGGCAGAGGCGGCGGCGGAACAGATCGACCAGATAGGATAGCGCGACCTGCGCCGTGCGTTCCCACAGGTAGGTGCCGATTTCGGGCATCCGGAATACCTCGGCATTGGCGATCCTGGCCAGGCGGATGCCCGAGGGGCTTTTGACACTGGCCACCATCAGTCGGGCTATGGCGATCAGCGTTTCTTCCAGATCATCGGTTTCCGCAGCCCGCAACCGATCGACGGGGACCACCCAGCCGTCGATGGCCCGCTGCAGCGCGGCCTTGAACAGGGTGATCTTGTCACCGTAGCGACCATAGACAGTACGCCGCGCCATGCCGACGGCATCGATGATCGCCTCGATCGTGGTACCTTCGAACCCTCGTTCGAGGAACAGGTCGAGCGCAGTATCCAGCAGTTCGCGGTTGCGCTGCTCACTCTGTTCGCGTGTCGGACGGCCCGGTCCGCGGCCAGCCGCTCTGGGCAGACGCTCGGCCTTGCCTGAAAAAAGCAGAGCCTGCGTGCTAACCTGCATTTGGGCGCCGGTAGTGAAACATGGGGTTCTCCAAGCCCATCAAGCGCTGCCCATGAAAGCAGGGCAGGTCAAGCACAAATAAGAATGTTAAGTGACATTATCTATTGATTCGAACTCGACGCGGGCGATAGGCACCAGCCCCAAGCAGCCGCGAGAGGATGGTCATGCAAGGCGAACGACCCGGAGAGGTGATCGACAAGGGCGCGCTGATCCGCGAGATCGACTTTGCCCCTTTCACTATGCACGTTTCGACCGAGCGCTATCGCTCCCGCGACTATCACGAACGCGAACGCGAAAACCTGTGGATGCGCGTCTGGCAGGTGGCGGGACGCGCGGATGGCATTCCCGAAGCCGGCGACTGGATGGAATACCGCCTGTTCGACCAGTCATGGGTGCTGGTGCGGGGCAAGGATGGCGTGGTGCGCGGCTTCGTCAACGCTTGCCGTCACCGGGGCAATGCCTTCTGCGAGGGCAAGGGCAAAGCGGCGCGGTTCACTTGCCCTTACCACAACTGGTCCTACGGGCTCGACGGTCAGTTGCTGGCGGTGGCCAAGCCCGATTTCGAAGGCACCACCGAAGAATTCGTCGGCGACAAGGCCGAGCTGGGTCTGCTGCAGGTGCCGGTCGAATGTTTCGGCGGCTTCGTCTTCCTCAACCCCGACCCCAAGGCCGCGCCGCTGGCCGACTTCCTAGGCGAGATCGCCGGCCTGCTTGCACCCTACCACATGGAGGAAATGGTCCCGGTCGGGTTCAACACCCGCGAGGTGATCGACTGCAACTGGAAGGTGGTGATGGACGCTTTCCAGGAAGGCTATCACATCCAGGCGGTCCACCCCGAGCTGATCTCGGCAATGGACGAATCGATGGAGCGCTATGCCTTTTTCGGCGACCACTCGGTCGCCACCGGGCCGTTCGGCGCGGCCAATCTTGAGCATTTCGGCCCCGAGGCGCAGGCAGAGTCGATCCGCAGCCTGCCCGCAACTTTCCCCGGTGTCGCCGAGGTGCTGCCGCGCTTCGAGGAGCTGCTGAACGAACACCGCTCGGCGGATGGCACGCTGACGTTCCCGCCAGGCGTTTCCGGCCGCCTGCTGCTTCAGCGCGCCACCCGTGACACGCTGAGCGGCAAGGGCCTCGACGTGTCGGGCCTCACCGACGTTCAGATGAGCGACAACCACTTCCACCTGATTTTCCCCAACCTGTTCATCACCATCCGCGCCGGCGAGGCGACGGTGATCATTTCGACCCCGCACCCGGACGGCGATCCCAATCGCTGTTTCTGGCATGTCGTCATGCTGATGTGGTTGCCGCCCGAGCAGCGCGCCGCCGCGAGCGAACCGCTGGCCGAGATCGTCGACAAGGCGGACCACGTCCCCTATTTCGTCGCGCTGGAACAGGACTACGACCAGATGCAGCGCCAGCAGGCGGGATTGCGCCAGCAAGCCATGCCGTTCATGGCGCTGACCAAACAGGAAGTCCGGCTCGCTTACTACCATTCGGTGCTGGACAGCTGGATCGAGGGAAGAGGAAGCAAATGACTGCTTATGCCACCGCAACCGCCACCAATGCCGAACCCGGCCCGCTCCGCAAGGTCGTCATCGGCTTCAACGAAGTGCAGGCGAAAATCCTTGCCGCCGGGGTTAAGTCGGCTGCCGACTGGGAGCCGATGGGCGAATATATGGACATCGCTTCGTTCAAGCGTGTCGGCGCCTATCTGGAGGAGCTGAACTTCACGGACTATTGCGAGTTCCTCGCCGGCTGGGCGGCGGGCGGCACCCAGTTCGAGTTCACCGAATTCCACGTTACCGAAGTGGGCAATAGCCTGTTCCAGGAAATCGAGGAGCGCCACACCAGGGGCGATCAGTTCATCCGCAAGAACGTGATCGCGGTCTACCGGTTCAATAGCGACAACAAGATCGTCCACCTCGACATCTATGAGCAGGCCAGGGACAGCGGCGACTGGATCAAGGACTCTGCGCGGGAAGCGATCGAAGGGTAACAACCCGGCCCTTGCACCCCGCTCGCCTTCCCGCCACAAGCCGCGCGGATGCCAGCTCTCCGAAATCTTCCTGCCCGGCTCGCCGCGCATCCGCGCTTGCTCGCGCCGGTGCTGGGAGCGCTGGCCGCTTGCGGGTTCGAACCGCTGGCGCTGTGGCCGTTGACCCTGCTGGCCGTGGCCGGGCTGATCGAGCTGACCGCCCGGGCACCGGGCTGGAAGCAGGCCGCGGTGCTCGGCTGGCTGTTCGGGCTGGGCCATTTCACCCTCGGCAACAACTGGATCGCCACCGCCTTCACCTATCAGGCGAACATGCCGCAGTGGCTGGGCTGGATCGCGGTGGCTGCGCTGGCGCTCTATCTGGCCGTCTATCCTATGCTGGCGGCGCTGGCCGCCTGGCTGATCGCACGCCCTGACGGGGGCCGCCGCCTGCCCTTGATTCTTGCCTTCGCCGCCAGCTGGATCGTGTCGGAATGGATGAGAGCCTGGGTCTTCACCGGCTTTGCCTGGAACCCGCTGGCGATGGCGGCGCTGGGGCCGTTCGCCCGGCCCGGGCTGGCGGCGACCGTCCCCTGGCTGGGAACCTATGCCCTGTCGGGCCTGGTCGTGCTGCTGGCCGGGGCCTGGCTGATCGCGCTGCATCGCCGCAGGACGGACTGGCGCGGGGCGGCACTGGCGCTCCTGCCCATCGGCTCGATGCTGCTGCCGCACAGCGGGCCAGCCGTGCAGGGCACTCTCCCCTTCACGCTCGTCCAGCCCGACATCCGCCAGCAAGACCTCGACGATCCGGGCCAGTGGGAAAGCCAGTTCGCCGGCCTCGCGCGGCTCAGCCGGTCCAGCCCGGCTGGGCGGACCCGGCTGGTCCTATGGCCCGAATCCGGCGTCCCCGATTACCTGCGCGACGGCTATCCGGCCTATCTCTACCGGGACATGTCCTATGCCAACGACCCGAAGCTGGCACGCGAGCGGATCGGCTGGGCAATCGGGCCGGGCAGTCTGCTGCTGACCGGCGCGGTCGATCTGGAAGTGCGCGGCGACACTGCGGTGGCGGCGCGCAATGTGATCACCGCGCTCGATGGAGAAGGGAGGATTCGCGGCAGCTATGCCAAGGCGCATCTGGTGCCATACGGCGAATACCTCGCGCTGCGCTGGCTGCTCGAACCGCTCGGCGCGACCCGGCTGGTGCCCGGCGCGATCGATTTCTGGCCGGGTCCCGGTCCGCGCACCCTCGATCTCGGTGCCTGGGGCAAGGCCGGGATGCAGATCTGCTACGAGATCGTCTTTTCCGGCGAGGTCGTCGATAGCAGCCACCGGCCGGACTACATCTTCAACCCCTCCAACGACGGCTGGTTCGGCCGCTGGGGTCCGCCGCAGCACCTCGCGCAGGCGCGGATGCGGGCGATCGAGGAAGGCCTGCCGGTGCTGCGCGCCACCACCACCGGGATCAGCGCGGTGATCGACGCCGACGGGATCGTCCGCCAGCACATCCCGCATCACCGGGCCGGACGGCTCGACGGACTGGTGCCCCCTGCCCATGCGCCGACCCTGTTTGCAAGGCTGGGCAATATGCTTCCGCTTGGCTGGGCCGCAATTCTTCTTGTCCTGTCGCTGGTTGCCACGCGCCGCCGCCAAGGCTAGAGCACATGTCACATAAAGCTTTCTTTATATGACTCTCGATATGGGTGCCCAATGCGCAACGACTATCTCTTCACCTCGGAAAGCGTTTCCGAAGGCCATCCCGACAAGGTGTCCGACCAGATCAGCGACGCGATTGTCGATCTGTTCCTCTCAAAGGACCCCGAAGCCCGCATTGCCTGCGAGACGCTGACCACCACCCAGCTGGTCGTGCTCGCCGGCGAAATCCGCTGCAAGGGCGTTTACGAGAACGGTGCCTGGGCGCCCGGCGCGCAGGAAGAGATCGAGCGAACGGTCCGCCAGACGGTGAAGGAAATCGGTTATGAGCAGGACGGCTTTCACTGGGAAACGCTGACGTTCCTCAACCACCTCCACGGCCAGTCCGCCCATATCGCGCAGGGCGTGGACGCCGGCAGCAACAAGGACGAAGGCGCGGGCGATCAGGGGATCATGTTCGGCTATGCCACCGACGAAACCCCCGACCTGATGCCCGCGACGCTTTATTACAGCCACAAAATCCTCGAGCGGATGGCCGCCGACCGTCATTCGGGCGCCGCCCCCTTCCTTGAGCCGGATGCCAAGAGCCAGGTGACGCTGCGCTATGAGGGCAGCCTGCCGGTCGCCGCGACCGCCATCGTCGTCTCGACCCAGCACGCACCTGGCTATGACGAGGGCGAGAAGGAAGCACAGCTCCACGCCTATGTGAAGAAGGTGGTGGCATCGATCCTGCCGCCGGTGCTGCTGCGCGAGACCGAATATCACATCAATCCGACCGGCAGCTTCGAGATCGGCGGACCTGACGGCGACGCCGGGCTCACCGGGCGCAAGATCATCGTCGATACCTATGGCGGCGCGGCCCCGCACGGCGGCGGCGCGTTCAGCGGCAAGGACCCGACCAAGGTCGACCGCTCGGCGGCCTATATCACCCGCTATCTGGCGAAGAACATCGTCGCGGCGGGGCTGGCGACGCGCTGCACCATCCAGCTGGCCTATGCCATCGGCGTATCCAAGCCGCTGTCGCTCTATGTCGATACCCATGAAACCGGGACTGTCGGCGACGATGCGATAGAGGCGGCGATCATGGGGCTCGAAAAGCTCGGCGGCCTCACCCCGCGGGCGATCCGCACGCATCTGGGCCTTAACAAGCCGATCTACCGCAGGACGGCCGCCTACGGCCACTTCGGCCGCACGCCGGAGGGAGACTATTTCCCCTGGGAGCGGACCGACCTCGTCGAGGATCTGAAAGCGGCTTTGGGTTGAATTCCTGCCGGATTATCCCGGCATCGTGCTGAAATACCAGCCGTAGAAAGCCAGCCAGCACAGGGCGAGCAAGGCCAGCCGTGCGCGCAGGGACAACCAGCGGCTGGCTGCGTGGCCAATTGCGCTGACACCCAGCGCCACCAGAACAAAGCGCGGCAAGCGCGCGGCGACCGACCCGGCCAGAAACAGGATCGCGCTGCCTTGCGGCGTTGTTCCCTGGGCAAAGGCAAACAGCTTGTAAGGCGTACCGGTGAAAGCGCCTCCTGCCATCGCACCATAGCCGCCCTGTGCCCAGCGCTGCGCGACCTGGCCGATCATCCTGCTGTCGATTCCCGGCAAGGCCGCCAACGCGGCCTGGGCCGAGGCGGCGTCGCGGCTCGCCCATAGCGCCATGACCAGACCGCCGAGCGCCGCCGCCGGGGCGGCGACCAGGGCAGCAGTCAAGGCCCGCCGCCAGCCGTGGCGCACCGCTATCCACGAGATCGGGACATCCGCGACGAGAAAGAACAGCAACCCCTCGGCAAACGACCAGCCTGCCGTCAAAGCCAGCAGCGCGGTCACGGCACGAAGAAATAATTGGTCAGGTGGAAAAACAGCGGCGCGGCGAAGCTGACCGAGTCCATCCGGTCGAGCGCGCCGCCGTGGCCGTCGATCATCGTGCCCCAGTCCTTCGCCGCGAGCGAGCGCTTGACTGCCGATAGCACCAGCCCGCCGCAGAACCCCGCCAGCACGATCGCCAGGGCCATGCCCCAGGCCTCAATCGGCGAAAACGGCGTGATCCACCACAGGCCCGCACCAGCCAGACTCGCAGTCAGTCCGCCGCCGATCAGCCCTTCCCAGGTCTTCGCCGGGCTGACCCGGGGCGCGACCTTGTGTTTTCCGAATAGCTTGCCGAAGACATATTGCAGCACGTCGGACAGCTGGACGACGGTGATCAGGAAAAAAAGCAGCAGGAAATTGCGGCCTTCGAAGCCCGGAATATCGAGCAGCAGCAGCGCCGGGGCATGGCTGATGCAGAAAACCGCCAGCATCAGCGCCCACTGGATGCGCGCGGTGCGCTGGAGGAAATCGCGGGTCTCGCCCGCCAGCACCGACAGCGTCGGCAGCAGCAGGAACGACCAGACCGGTATCGCGATCATGAACAGGCTCTGCCAGTCGGTCCACACCAGCCAGTATTGGAGCGGAATGAACAGATAGAACGCCGCCACGACCGGCCGGTGGTCCTCGGGGCGCGTCGGCGCGATCGAGAGAAATTCGCGCAGACAATAGAACGAGGTCAGCGCGAACAGCACGATGGTGAGGCCCTTGCCGAGGAAGAAGGCAATCGCGAACAGCGCGATCATCAGCCACCAGGCCTTGATCCGGGCATTGAGGTTCTCAACCGTGGCGATGGCGCCAGGACTGCTGGCGCGCCTGGCCAGCACGAAGCCGGTGGCGGAGGCAATCGCCAGCAGGGCGACCACGCCGCCGAACAAGGGCACGAGCTGTTCGATCATGGCGCCTCCTCCCCGGCCAAGGCGCAGACCGCTGCATGGGCGCGCTCGAGAAATTGCGGCTTGGCTTCGCCCGGTACGCGCGCGAACACCGGGCCGAAATGGACCGCACAGCTGATCGGCGCTGGCAGGATCGCGCCCTTCGGGAAAGCGCGGGCAAGGTTTTCCAGATAGACCGGGATCAGCTCGACGTCCGGGAAGTCCCGGGCGAGGTGAAACAGGCCGCTTTTGAACGGGCCCGGCAGCCGTTCGAGCCGCCGCGTGCCTTCGGGAAACAGAATCAGCGATTCGCCCTTTTCCAGCACGGCGCGCAGGGGCCCCAGCGGATCGGCGCGGCTTTCGCGGTCGACCAGCACCGCGTTGAGCACTCCGGTCGCAATGTGCCGCTTGGCCGCATTGCCGCCCCAGTAATCACGGGCGGCCACAGGATGCGTCACCCGGCGCAGCCAGCCGGGCAGCGCCGCCCACAGGATGACCGTGTCGAGATGGCTCGCATGGTTGGCGAAATATATCCGCGCGCGCGGATCGGGCTCGCTGCCCTGCCAGCGGGCATGGCCGCCGACGAGAAATCGCGTCGCGCCCAGCAGCAGGCCACCGATCATGCCGCCTCTCCCGCGCGCAACAGCCGGGCAATGCGCAGGGTGCGTCGCGCAATGGTCCAGGCAGTCCCGGCGGCAATTGCCGCCAATATCCAGACCATCACCGGCCACGGCTTGCCCGCAAGTCCCGCGCTGCAGCTCGCCAGAGCGCCAATCGTCAGCGCCGCCATCCGGTGCGGCTTGGCCATCGGTCCGCGAAAATCCTGGCTGAAACCGAGCGAAGCGCCGACCGCGCGCACATAAGCGCAGCCGATCGCCAGCGCGGCGGCCAGCCAGCCCAGCCAGTCAGCGCCGCAAGCATAGCCCGCCGCGACCAGCAGCAGCAGATCCTCGATGCGGTCCGGCAATTCGTTGTAGAGCGCACCGGTCGGCGAATGGCGCTGGCCTTCGACTGCCACCAGCCCGTCGAGCATATTGGCAAGCAACCGCAGCTGGATGCCCAGCGCGCCTGCCAGCCACAGCCACGGCTGGTCTGGCGCATGCAGTATGGCTGCGGCTCCCCCGACAGCGACGAGAACCCCGATGACGGAAATCTGGTTTGGGGTGACAGGGGTCTTGAGGGCAAGCCGGGTCAGCGCGGCGGCCCAGACGGTGGAGCGCGAATTGAGCGGCCGCCGTGCGGCGGAGGCGTCTCCCTCGGTTTGCATGACCTTGTTGCTACCCCGCCGCCGGTTAACGCTCCGCTGTACTAGCAGTCTGGGCTGACGATTGCACTCCCCAGCAAAACTGTTAGCCCTCTGCCAAACAATGGAGAGGAACACACCCATGGGCAGGCTCGCAGGAAAAGTCGCGGTCGTCACCGGCGGCAGTCAGGGGATCGGTTACGCCATCGCCAAAGCCTATGCCCGCGAAGGCGCCGCCGTGGTCATATCGGGCCGGCGCGGCGATGCGATCCGGGATGCCGGCCAGCGGCTCGAGGCAGAGGGCGCAAGGGTCGTCGCCGTACAGGCCGATGTCGCAAACCGCGACGATGCCGCCCGCACCATTGCCGCCGCCGCCGACGCGTTCGGCCGCATCGACATTCTTGCCAACAACGCCCAGTCGACCAAAAACGCGCTGATCGAGGACATCACCGACGAGATCATAAACCTCACCCTCGGCTCGGGCCTGCTCGGCACGATCTATCACATGCAGGCGGCGGCGCCCTGGCTGAAGAAGCAGGGCGGCTCGATCCTCAACCTCGGCTCGCGCCAGGGCATCTACGGTCAGCCGGGCGACGGCATCTATGGGGCCGGCAAGGAAGCGATCCGGGCAATGACCCGCACCGCCGCGCGCGAGTGGGGGAAGTTCGGCATCCGCGTCAACGTGCTCAACCCGGCCGGACTAAGCCCGGCGGCCGAGGCCTTCCTCAACGCCGACGCCGAGCGGGCGCAGAAGTATTACGACGAAATGCCGCTGGGCCGGTTTGGCCGGCTCGACGAGGACATCGCCCCGATCGCGGTGTTCCTCGCGAGCGACGAGGGGCACTATGTCACCGGGCAGACGATCAACGCCGATGGCGGGCAGGTGATGTTGTAAGACTGGGAGCAGATCATGGATGCAAGTCAGGCAGCAGAACCTCTGCTGATCGTCTCCTCGGACGGCCATGTCGGGCCGCCGGTCGAACAATACCGCGATTACATCGAACCCCGCTACCGCCAGGACTACGAGGATTGGCTGGCGCAATACCGGCCGATGTGGGTGGCGACGCAGGCCAAGCCACACGACACCCCCGATACGCTGTCGGAAGACTACAAGCGCGAATGGATGCGCAACGAAAAGGTCGCCCAGGGCGCGGAGGCGACGTGGAACGCCGCCCGCCGCCTCGAATTGCTCGATGCCGACGGGATCGCCGCCGATGTGCTATTCCCCGATGACCAGTCGGCCAATTCGCCGCCGTTCCTGTGGTTCGCGCGGGAATTCAACCGGCCGCTGGAGAAGGAGTATTCCCCCGAGCTGAAACTGGCCGGGGCGCGGGCCTATAACCGCTGGCTGGCGGATTATTGCTCGGCCGCGCCCGAACGGCTGCTGGGGCTCGCGCTGATCGGCTCGCTGGCGGACGTGGAAGGCGCTGTCGCCGAAATCCGCCGGGCGAAGGAAAGCGGCGTCACCGGTGGGGTGCTGTTGCCGTTGGTCTATTATAACAATGCCGAGCCGTTCTGGAACGACCGCCGCTACGATCCGATCTGGGCGGTCTGCCAGGAACTCGACATGCCGATCCACACCCACACCGGATCGGGCTGCCCCTGGTATGGCGATCAGGTCGAGGCGCCGATCCTCTATGCGCTGGAATGCACGTTCTGGCCGCATCGCCCGCTCGCCTTCCTGATAGCGGGCGGCGTATTCGAACGGTTTCCCGGGCTCAGACTGGTGCTGACCGAGCAGGGATCGGGCTGGGTGGTCGAGGCGCTGGCGATGATGGACCACATCGTCACCGACCGGATGTACGCCTTCGGCTCAGGCAAGCATCTCTCGCTCAAGCCCAGCGAATATTTCCAGCGCCAGTGCTGGCTCGGCTCGAGCATCATCAGCCGCCCGGAAATCGAAATGCGCGGCATGATCGGCATCGAGAAGATCATGTGGGGCTGGGACTTTCCTCATATCGAATCCGCCGACTGGCTGACCCCGCGCGACAATCTCCGCGTGACGATGCAAGGCGTGCCCGAAGCCGAGCTGAGGGCGATGCTGGCAGGCAACGCCATCACGGCATATCGCCTCGATGAGACGAAGCTCCGGCCGATCGCCCGGCGGATTGGCCCTGCCGCGGACGAAATCCTCACTGCAAACTGAAGCTATTGGCGGTCAGGTCCCCAAGGCATGCCATCTTGCCCATTGCGCCGGAAATGCTTCGGGAGATAGAATGGCATCGACAAATCGGAGCGACAACAATGGCAGGTATCCGCATTCGCGATCTGGGCGAGCAATTCAGCTGGGGCTCGCGCGTCGAAGGGCTCGGCTGGGACAACATCGAGGACGAGCCCATCCGGGCGCAGCTCGCGCAGCTGTTCAAGGACCGCGGCTTCATCGTCTTCGAGGGCATGGAGCCCTCGCCCAGGCTGCAAGTCGAAGTCAGCAAGATCTTCGGTCCGATCAAGGACCATCCGACCAAGAACGTCCCCCGCGCCGAGGGCGAAGACATGCTCGGCGTGATCGACATGCGCGCCATGCCGCGCGAGGATCCCGGCCACGACCACGGACTCGTCGAGGTCAACGGCAGGAAGGTCGTTTCCTTCCTCCCCTGGCACTTCGATCACTCCTATAACGACGAGCTGAATTACGCGGGCATCCTGCGCGCCGTCGTCCAGGCACCCGAGGGCGGGCGCACCGGTTTCACCGACGGGATCGAGCTCTACAAGGCGATGGACCCCGCAATTATCGCCAAGATCGAACAGCTCAACGCGATCTACACGCTGGACGTGCGGCTGACGCAAATCCGCTTCGGCCGCCATTTCAAGACCTTCGGCGATACCGAGCGGGATGTCGCCAACACCATGGAAGCGAAAGTGTTCCCACGCGCGATCCATCCGATGATCTGGACCCGGCCCTCGGGCGAAAAGGTCGCCCATTTCTGCGGCTTCTCCGCCGTCGGCATTGAAGGTCATGAGGACCCGCAAGGCGATGCCATTTTCGAGGAAGCAATGCAGGAGCTCAACCGCAAGGTGAACCCCTATTGGCACGACTGGCACCCGACCGACATGGTGATCTGGGACAATCACCGGGTGCTGCATTCGGTCGAAGGAAGCGATCCGAAATACGAACGCCGCATGCACCGCACCACGATCAAGGGCGACTACGGACTTGGACGGTTCGAAGGCGGCAAGAAGATCGGCGAGGTCAGCCGCGAGATTGCGCCGCTGCTGCTGCCGGCTTAACTTCGCGCTTCCTCCCTCGCATCCGGCCACTCAGCCAGCCGCGAGGCCCCGGCATCGAAGAACAGCGCGGGCAGCTTCACCAGCAGCAGCAGCTTGTGGATCGACCAATCCGCCACCCGCTCGCGCCATAAGCCGAGCGACCGCCCCTCGCGCTCAAGCCAGTGCTGGTAAGGCAGGAAGTGGCTGGGCTCATCGCGGTGGATCACCGTGAATATCCGCTTCATTGCCGGGTCCGAGAGGATGAAGCGGTTGCGCAGCAGCACCTCAACCTGCGCCAGCCCGCGCTGTTCGGTGAGCATGATGACCCGGCACAGCCTTTCGAAAGCCGCGCCGTCGGCGATGACGCGCGTAGTGTCGAGATCGTCGATCGCACAACCGAACATGCGGCGGATGAAATGGTCGATATGGCCGTAGGTGCGATCGACGCCGAGCGGCATCCGCCCTTGCCGCTCGAACCAGCGCCTGAACATCAGGTAATGCTTGCGCTCGTCCGCCCGGTGGCTGGTGACAGCGGCGATGAAATCCGCCTCATCCGGGCAGCGCACGCGCACTGCTTCGAGCACGCGGTCGAGCGCAGTGTAACCGCGATGCTCGTTATAAATGTAGATCGACGCGACAACGTCGAGGTAGCGCTCGCGAAAGGCCGCGCCGATCCCGGTATGGTTTGTCCGGGCCATGGCGCGGCCTTAGCATGGGCGAGCCTACTTGGCCAGTTCGGCCTCGATCGTGGCGAGCAGGTCGGGGTCGTTGGGTTCGGTTCCAGGCGCAAAGCGGGCGGCAACCTGGCCGTCCTTGCCGATGACGAATTTCTCGAAGTTCCAAAGCACTTCGGGGTCTTCGGTCGGGGTCATGCCATAGCCCTTGAGCCGCTCGCGGAATTCCGCGGCCGGGCCAACCTTTTCGGGCATGGCCTTGGTCAGTTCGGCATAGAGCGGCTGCTTGCCCGCGCCGGTGACATCCGCCTTGGCGAACAGCGGGAACGAGACGCCGTAGTTCGCCTTGCAGAACTCGACGATTTCCTCATGCGTGCCCGGCTCCTGCGCGCCGAAATCGTTGGCGGGAAAGCCCAGCACCTCGAAGCCGCTGCCCTTCTTCTCGTTATAGAGTTTCTCCAGCCCCTCGTACTGCGGGGTCAGGCCGCATTTGGAGGCGACATTCACCACCAGCAAGACATTGCCCTTGTGGTTCGCGAGGCTGTCGCCGGCACCGTCGATGCGGGTGAGCGGGATTGCGGATATATCGGCCATGGTTTCTCTCCTATTCCACGTAATGCGCCGTGGTTCGCGCTTTGACTTGCTCAGGCGTTACGCCCGGGGCGAGTTCGGTGAGTCGGAACGGCGAATTATGATCCGGCCTCGCGAAGACGGCAAGATCGGTGACGATCATGTCGATCACGTTACGTCCGGTCAGCGGCAGGGTGCATGCCGGGATGAATTTGGCGCTGCCGTCCTTGGCGCAGTGCTCCATGACGACGATGATCTTCTTGACCCCGGCGACCAGGTCCATCGCCCCGCCCATGCCCTTGACCATCTTGCCCGGGATCATCCAGTTGGCGATGTCGCCGTTCTCCGCCACTTCCATTGCGCCCAGCACGGTCAGGTCGATATGCCCGCCGCGGATCATCGCGAAGCTGGCGGCGCTGTCGAAATAGGCCGAGTGCGGCAGCTCGCTGATCGTCTGCTTGCCGGCGTTGATCAGATCGGCGTCGATCTCGTCCTCGGTCGGGAACGGGCCAATGCCGAGCATGCCGTTTTCGGACTGGAGCGTGACGGTGATGCCGGCAGGCACATGGTTCGCCACCAAGGTCGGGATGCCGATGCCGAGGTTGACGTAGTAGCCGTCCTGCAACTCCCGCGCGACGCGGGCGGCCATCTGGTCGCGGGTCCAGCCGTTGCGATGTGATCGTGTTTGGTCATCAGCCGACATCCGTGGTGCGAGTGGTGCGGAATTCGATCTTCTTGTCGTAGGGTGCACCCACGATCATCCGCTGGACATAGACGCCGGGCAAATGGATGCAGTCGGGGTTGAGCTGTCCCGGCGCGACCACTTCCTCCACCTCGACCACACAGACCTTGCCGCAAGTGGCGGCGGGCACGTTGAAATTGCGTGCGGTCTTGCGGAACACGACATTGCCGGTGGTGTCCGCCTTCCACGCCTTGACCAGTGCCAGATCGGCGAAGATGCCGCGTTCGAGGATGTATTCCTCTGTTCCATTGGGGCCGGCGAATTCCTTCGCTTCCTTGCCCTCGGCCACCAGCGTGCCGACGCCGGTCTTGGTGTAGAATCCCGGAATCCCCGCACCGCCCGCACGCATCCGCTCGGCCAGCGTGCCTTGCGGGCAAAACTCCACTTCCAGCTCGCCGGAAAGATACTGCCGCTCGAACTCCTTGTTCTCGCCGACATAGCTGGAGATCATCTTCTTCACCTGCCGCGTGCGCAGCAGCTTGCCGATGCCCTCGTTGTCGATGCCGGCGTTGTTCGAGGCGAATGTCAGATTCTTGACCCCGCTCGCCTGGACCGCATCGAGCAGCCGTTCGGGGATTCCGCAGAGACCAAAGCCGCCGCAGGCGACCAGCAGGCCGTCCTTCAGCAGGCCGTCGAGAGCGGCAGCAGCATTGGGGTAGAGCTTGTTCATTTGTCCTCCGTGCGGAACTCGAACGCGAGGCCGAGGATTGCTTCCAGCTCCCTAAGCGCCTGCGCGCCCGATGTCACCTTGATCGCGCGCATGCCCATGGCAGCGGCGGGTTTGCAGTTGATGCCGAGGTCGTCGAGATAGACGCAGGATTCCGCCGCCACCTCCAGCTTTTCGCAGATCAGGGCATAGATGCGCGGGTCGGGTTTGCGCAGGCCTGTGAGCGCGCTCTCGACGACATGGTCGAAACGGGCGAAGATATGGCCGAGATGCTGGTCGGCCAGCATGCCTTCGGGCGGATAGCCAGGGGTGCGCATGTTGTTGGTGATGCAGCCGAGGCGGTAGCCCTCGCGCTTGAGCTGGTCGAGCGCGGCGACCATTTCCGGGCGAACCGCGCCGGAGAGCACCGCCATGACATCGGCGCCGCGCAAATCATGGCCGAGCAGCGCGGCTTCATCGGCGAAGGCCGCGTCGAATTCCGCAAGCGTAATCTCCGACCGCTCCAATCGCGCCCAGGCGTTGCTTTCGGGATTGGTCGCATTGATCCGGCGAACCAGATCGCGCGGCAGGCCGCGCTCCGCCTCGAGCCGGTTTATCCCTTCGAACGGCGAGGCGGTGATCACGCCGCCGAAGTCGAAAATCACTGTGTCGATCGCTCGCATCGGTTTAGAGAATTCCCTGGCTGGTTTGACCTGGATCATGGCGCGCCGGACCCGATGACGCGATTGTGAGCCATTATCAATGGGAGACAGTTCATGCGTTCGATTCTCGTCTATGCCGACCGTGGGCCTTCGATGGGCGCCCGGCTTGAAACCGGCCTGTCGCTGGCCCGCGCCAGCGGAGGCCATGTCACGGTGCTGGTCGATACGCCGGTGACCCGCTACATCGCTATGGACCCGATGGGCGGCTCTTATGTCGCCTCCGACGCGCTCAAGCAGGCGATCGCGCAGGACGACGCCAATGCCGAGGCAATCGAAGCACAGTTGACCGGGCAGGATGTGCCGTTCGACGTGGTGCGCAGCGAGGCCGAACCTCTCGATGCCCTGACCTCGGCGGCGAGGCTGGCCGATGTCGTCGTACTTTCGCGATCGAGCGCGGTAGCGGGCGAACTGGCGCTCAACGCGCGCACCCCGATTCTGGTGCTACCCGACATGGGCGAACTCAAATTTCCGCTCGACACAGCCTGTGTCGCCTGGGACGGCGGCAACGAGGCGGCGCTGTCGCTGCGCGGCGCGGTGCCGCTGCTGGCGGGATGCGGCCAGGTGCATGTGCTGACCGTCAAGGAAAAGCCCGGCGGTTTCCCCGCCATCGATGCCGTAAGCTACCTCTCGCGCCATGGCGTCAAGTCGGAACTGAGTGAAATCGCCCGCACCGGCTCGACCGAGGAGACGCTCGCCTCCGCAGTATCGCGGGCGGGCGGCCAGCTGCTGGTGATGGGCGCCTATGGCAAGAGCCGGATGCGCGAATACCTGTTCGGCGGCGTGACGCGCTATTTCCTCGAGGAAAGCGTCGGCCCGGCCCTGCTGCTCGCGCATTGATCGCGATTTATATTGCGTTGCAACATAGCAAGGCGCTTCGGACAGGAATTGTTCGCAACCCGCGCATGGCGAGACATCAAGTGGGGTCAGGATATTTTCTTATGAATCAGCCATGAATTCTAAATTTTTCCATAAGTTGCAAATTCCGCAACTGGAAATGAGCATTTCGCACTTGCGGAATCAGGCGGAAGGTTGCAATTAGAACCTGCCTTTCAGGCATCCTCTCCCAAAACTTCCAAGGCCCGGTTGGCAACAACCGGGCCTTTTTTTGTCTGCATTCCGGCTATGCCTTGGCCAGCGTCGCCCCGGCTACCATTTCCGACAGCGCTTCGTTGCGCGCCGCCAGCTTTACATTGACCAGCTCGAGCGCGCGCACCCGGATCGCCTGCAAGTCGAGCCCGACCCGGTGCGCTGCCCAGCCCAGTATCTCGATCTCGTCAGGCCGGTAATCCTCGCCGGTGGATTTCGGGCCGAGCAGCACGAAACCGGCCAGCGCCGCCTGGTGCATCATCGGCAGGGCGAGCGCGGCTGCTATCGGCGAACCGAGTTCGGCGGGCACGACCGCCGCATGCTCGGCGCGCATCGCCGCGAGCGCCGGATCGTCGGCGTCGATGAGATCGTCCTCGCTACTGGCGTAGGCCCCCTCTGGCGTGCGCGTATAAATCGCCACGTTCGCGCCGCCGGTGAAGCGGTCCAGCTCGGCGGTGAAATTGTCCGCCAGTGCCTCGGGCTTTTCGACATGCGCCGCCGCCTTGACGAAGCGCCGCAGCGCTTGTTCGTTGAGCTGCCATTTGTGGAAGAACAGCCGCTCGATAACTTGCTCGACGGAGTGGTGGATGCGGTGGAACAACAGGAACAGCCCCACTGCGATGGCCGCGCTGAAATAGGCGCTGCCGCCATACCATTCCTTGGGGATCAGATGCTTGATCGACCATTCGAGCAGCGCGAAGCTGGCCAGCAAGATGACGCTGAGCGCGCCGTAAACCAGCGTGCGGTTCACGGCAAAGCCCAGATCGAACAACTTGTGGCGCAGCACCACATAGGCGAGCAGCCCGGGTGCGATCAGGCCCGTTATCAGCGCGAGAACATAGTTCAGCCAGCCAGCTCCCCTGACGTCGGAAAAGTCGCCCGTCTGGAAAAAGTTCGACAGCATCACCATCCATGCGAGCTGATAGACCACTTGAGTGAGAGTCAGGAGCGCGAAGCGGTTGCGGGCCGCCGCCTTGCTTGCGCGCCACCCTGCGGCCAGATAGGCAAAGCTGACCAGGTTGTTGATCAACATCGTTATCTGACTAAGCCCTTCGGCGCGGATCCCGGCCAGCGCGATGAAATTCCAGCCAACAACTGCGACAACCATGGCGTTCAGGATCAACCAGGCGATGGCCGCGCGCCAATGCCAGCGCGGCAAGGGGCCGAGGCTCTGTTCGTACATCAGCATGGCAAAGGGGAGGCCCAAGCGTATCGCCCAGCCAGCCGCGAATATGAGCGACCACATCGCGCCATAGACGATCGGATCGCTCGCCCAGGGCGGAGCAAGCCCGGTTGCACCGATCGAGGCAAGCGCGATGCCCAGCAGCATCGGCACCTTGTCGCCCCAGCCGCGCCACAAGACGAAGCATCCGATAAAGATTGAAACCAGCACGCCAAACGCGTTCAGCAGGATTTGCTGCCTGCTCGCCGCGTCCCATTTGTCCGCTTCGACGGTCAGCTGGCGGTGGGACAGTTTGCCGCCCTGATCGAGCGTGAAATGGAACTGCTCGCCCGGCAATTTCCGCCTGGCATTGTCGGAAATGCGTTCAGGGTGCACAAAGTCGCCTTCGCGCACCCCGGCCCTGGCCATGGGGCCGCCCGGCACCACGCCGAGCACCTTGAGAAAGCCCGGCTTGGCTCCGGCGTCTCGCACCAGAGTGCCGCCGTGCGTGCCGTATTCCCCGATCAGCCCGGAACGCGCCGCAGCGGTATCGACCAGCATGACGAGGCGGACGCCGATGATCAGCACCAGCACCGCAATCAGCAGCGCCTGCTTCCAGCGCGGCCAGTTCAGATTTGCGGTGTCCGTCTGGCCTGCCATGCGATGTGTTCCCCCAAAGCATCCACCCTGCACCAGCGCTTGTCTGCGGTGGCGGGCCGGGGTGTGTCAAGGACGGGGGGAGAAACCATTCTTCGCCCCTCCTCTTCAGGGGAGGGGCAGCGAGACTTGGCAGCTTGCTGCCTAGTCGCAGCGGGGTGGGGGCTCCCAGTCAAACGCTGTGTATGCCCGACAGCCCCCACCCCAACCCCTCCCCTGAAGGGGAGGGGTTTTGAGCGCACCCCACGCCAGATTTGCAATCCCCGCCGCCAGTTCCTAGCTTGCCCTCGAAGCAAACCGGGAAACAGCGCCATGGCCGAAGCGCCAGCAATCATCGACGAGAAGACCGTCAAGCTGCAAGTCGCGGCGGCGCGGCAGGAAGAAAGTGGCCAGGGCATCGCCCGCATGCCCAAGAGCGCCATGGCCAAGCTCGGCATTACCGAGGGCGACGTGCTCGAAATCACCGGCAAGCGCAGCACCGCAGCGCGCGCGATCCTCGCCTATGCCGAGGACGAGGGGCTCGAGGTGATCCGGCTCGACGGTCTCCAGCGCGCCAATGCCGAGGTCGGATCGGGCGATCATGTCGCGGTCAAGAAGGCCGAATCGCGGCCCGCGAGCCGCGTCGTCTTCGCCCCCGCCCAGCGCGAAATGAAGCTGCAAGGGCCTGCTCAGGCGCTGCAGCGCAATTTCTTCGGCCGGCCCTGGTGGCGGGCGATGTCGTCGCCACCACCGGCCAGCAGCAGGTGCAGGACATGCCGCCGCAGGTCGCGCGGATGTTCAACGCGCCGGCCTATGCGTTGACGCAAATCCGCCTCACCGTCGTCTCGACGGTGCCCAAGGGCATCGTCCACATCGACGAGAACACCGAGGTCGAACTGCGCGAGGAATTCGAGGAAGCCCGGGGATCGCGAGCAGACGTCAACTACGACGATGTCGGCGGCATGGGCGAGACCATCCGGCAACTGCGCGAAATGGTCGAACTGCCGCTGCGCTATCCCGAGCTGTTCACCCGGCTCGGCGTCGATCCCCCCAGGGGCGTGCTGCTGCACGGGCCGCCGGGCACCGGCAAGACCCGGCTGGCGCGCGCCGTGGCCAATGAGAGCGAGGCCAACTTCTTCACCATCAACGGGCCGGAAATAATGGGCTCGGCCTATGGCGAAAGCGAGAAGCGGCTGCGCGAGGTGTTCGAGGAGGCAGCCAAGCAGGCGCCGTCGATCGTCTTCATCGACGAGATCGATTCGATCGCCCCCAAGCGCACCCAGGTCCACGGCGAGGCCGAGAAACGCCTGGTCGCGCAATTGCTGACGCTGATGGACGGGCTGTCATCCGGCGCGGGCATCGTCGTCATCGCCGCGACCAACCGCCCCGATGCGATCGACGAGGCGCTGCGCCGCCCCGGCCGGTTCGACCGCGAGATCGTCATCGGCGTGCCGGACGAGAGCGGGCGGCGCGAGATCATCGGCATCCACACCCGCGGCATGCCGCTGGCCCCGGAAGTCGATCTCGACGAGCTGGCGCGAACCACTCACGGCTTCGTCGGCGCGGATATCGCCGCGCTGGCGCGCGAGGCGGCGATGGACGCGGTGCGGCGGATCATGCCGCAGCTCGATCTGGAGGCGCAGACCATCCCGCCGCAGGTGCTGGAAGACCTCTCGGTCCTGCGCGACGATTTCCTCGCAGCGCTGAAGCGCGTCCAGCCAAGCGCCATGCGCGAAGTCATGGTGCAGGTGCCCAACATCGGATGGGCCGACATCGGCGGGCTCGACGAGGCGCAGATGAAACTGCGCGAGGGCGTCGAGCTGCCGCTTGCGCAACCCTGAAGCCTTCCACCGGCTCGGCATCCGCCCGGCCAAGGGCTTCCTGCTCTATGGCCCGCCCGGCACCGGCAAGACCCTGCTCGCCAAGGCAGTGGCGAAGGAGGCCGAGGCGAATTTCATCTCGATCAAGAGCAGCGACCTCCTGAGCAAATGGTACGGCGAGAGCGAGCAGCAGATCAGCCGGCTGTTTGCGCGCGCGCGCCAGGTCGCGCCCTGCGTCATCTTCATCGACGAGATCGACAGTCTGGTGCCCGCGCGCGGCAGCGGCGGCGGCACCGGCGAGCCGCAAGTCACGGCGCGGGTGGTCAACACCATCCTCGCCGAAATGGACGGCATGGAAGAGCTCAACTCGATCGTCCTGATCGGCGCGACCAACCGCCCGGCGCTGGTCGACCCCGCACTGCTGCGCCCCGGGCGGTTCGACGAGCTGGTCTATGTCGGCACCCCGACCGAGGAAGGCCGGGTGCATATCCTCAAGATCCACACCGCCAAGATGCCGCTCGACAAGGATGTCGACCTGGCGGCGGTGGCGAAAGAGACCCAGCGCTTCACCGGGGCGGACCTGGAGGACGTGGTGCGGCGGGCGGGCCTGATCGCGATCCGCAAGCACGGCGAGAAAGTGAAGAAGGTCGATGCCTCGGATTTCACCGATGCGCTGGCCGATAGCCGGGCCACGGTGACCGAGGAAATGGAAGCCGAATACGCGAAGATGAAGGGCGAGCTGAAGAAGCGGGCGATGGAAGTGAACCCGATCGGGTTCCTGGCGCCGGGGATGGTGGAATCGACGCGGGAGCGGAAGGGGGGGTGATTCCTCCCTCGAGCTTGCTCCCGCTCATCCTGAGCTTGTCGTAAGTGGAGTGGGACCAGCCGCAGGATGGTCGAGCGGCACAAAAATTCTAGAGAGCAGCGATCGCAGCCTCGCGAACGATTTGTTCAACCAAGGCATAGGCGCGCCGCGTTAGGTCCACAACTAAGCGCGCATTTTCGGCTGTCAGCTGGTAGCTGGCCGTCGTGCCGTTGATCGTAGTCGCATAAGTGCGGAACGCGAGTGCGTCCTGCACCTGCATGTTACCGCCGAAACTAAGGCCCGGCATTTCTGCAGGTGCCCCTGTCATGTCAACTTGCGGGTCGGCGTAGAACTCCGGGTGGGCGACGGCATGTCGCAATTTGTCTATGTCAGGGAAGCGTTCGCGGAACTCGCCATCAATTGTCTTGAGGGCTTTCAGGTCTATCTTACCGGTCCAGAATGTGACCTTGCCGACAACGCCGCGCGCAGCTGCTAGGCATTGCGAAAAGTTACGCAACGCCAAGCCTCCGTTGCGGGCCGCCATGAACCTCCAGCGGATGTTGAGGGTTGTTGGCCCCATTTCACCTGGCGGCTGCGCATTGCAAAAGTCGTAAAGGGCCAGCGAGCATGCAAAATCGTCGGACCATTTCTGGAGTTCATGCATGTTGTGATAGAATGCCTCGGCATCACGCTTCTCCCCCTCGGGGATGAAGCGAATACCAATGTCAGGCAGCATAGGAGCTTTCAGAACAGGATTCAGGTCCATGCTCAATGGGTCCATAACAGGTGTTGAATACTCACCTCACCCCTTCACCGGCTCGAACACAAACCGCAGCTTCATCCCCGTCGCCTCGGCAAACTTGCGCAGCGTGCGCGTCGAAGGCCGTGAGCGCCCGCTTTCCAGCCGGGCTATAGCGCTCTGGCTGGTGCCCATGCGCCTGGCCAGTTCGGCCTGGCTGAGGTCCGCCCGCGCGCGGATCAGCGCACTGGCGAGGGCGAATTCCTCCTCCAGCGCGTCGTAGGCGGCGCGGAATTCAGGGTCTTTGTCCCATTCGTCGAAGAGAACCTTTGCAGGAATGAATTGTTTGGTCATGTCACTTCCTTGGCCCGTTGAAGAGCGATTTCGATTTCCCGGCGTGGCGTCTTTTCGGTCTTCTTCACAAATGTCCGCAAGACAACGACCCGGCGTCCGCTTGCAGTGACATAGACCGAGCGTGCAATTCCGTCCGGAGCTTTCAGGCGCATCTCCCAGAGCTTGCCTTGCACATGCTTTACATAAGGCTCGCGCATTTTTTCGAGACCGCCGGCCTCGATCATCTCTGCGATCCGCCGAAAGCTGGCCTGCATTTCCACCGACAACGCCTTAAGCTCGGCTATCGCCGCATCATTCAAGAATCCGACTGTCCACATGGCGCACTATGCCGTTTTTGATATTATTTGCAAGTGAATTTCCCCCTCAATGCGCCGCCCCCCAGCTCGCCCCCGTGCCGATCTCGATCCCCAGCGGCACCTCGAGCTTCACGCTCGGCAAGGCCGCCTCCGCCATCACCCGCTCGATCACCGGACTCGCCGCCCCAACATCGCCCTCGGGCAGTTCGAACACCAGTTCGTCGTGCACTTGCAGCAGCATCTTTACATGCCCCAGCCCCGCGCCCTCCAGCACCGGCATCATCCGCGCCATCGCGCGTTTGATGATATCCGCACTGGTCCCCTGGATCGGGGCGTTGATCGCGGCGCGTTCGCTGCCTTGCCGCTCCGCCTGCTGGGATGACCTGATCCGGGGGAACCAGCATTTGCGGCCGAACAGGGTTTCGGAATAGCCGCGCTCGCGGACGCTCTCCAGCGTGGCGTGGATATAGTTCCTGATGCCGGGGAAGCGTTCGAAATAGCGGTCGATCATCGCCTGGGCTTCGTCGGGCTCGGTGCCGAGGCGCGTCGCCAGGCCCCAGCGGCTGATGCCGTAGAGTATGGCGAAATTGATTGTCTTGGCCCGCCCGCGCGTGTCGCGGTCGACCGTGCCGAACATCTCCTGCGCGGTGCGCGCGTGGATGTCCTCGCCGTTGGCAAAAGCCTCCTTGAGGCTCGGCACATCGGCCATGTGGGCGGCGAGGCGCAGTTCGATCTGGCTGTAGTCGGCGGCGAGGATGACGTTGCCGGGCTCGGCGACGAAGCAATCGCGGATCTGGCGGCCGATCTCGGTGCGGATCGGGATGTTCTGGAGGTTCGGCTCGGTCGATGACAGCCGCCCGGTCTGCGCGCCGACAAGCGAGTAGCTGGTGTGGACGCGGCCGGTCTGCGGGTTGATCGCCGCTTGCAGCGATTCGGTATAGGTCGAGCGCAGTTTGGATAGCTGGCGCCATTCGAGCACCTTGCCGGCCATCTCGACGCCCTGCGCCGCCAGCCCTTCGAGGATGCCGACATCGGTCGAATACTGCCCGCTCTTTCCTTTCCTGCCGCCCTTCAGCCCCATCTTGTCGAACAGGATATCGCCAAGCTGCTTTGGGCTGCCGATAGTGAATGTCTCGCCCGCCAGCGTGTGAATTTCGCCTTCCAGCCGCGCGGTCTCCTTGGCGAATTCAGATGACAGACCGGCCAGCTTTTCGCGGTCGACCTTGATGCCGTGGCGCTCCATCTGCGCGACGACCGGGATCAGCGGGCGGTCTACCCGCTCGTAGATGCGGGTGGCAGACTCATCGGACAGGCGCGGCTTCAGTACGCGGTGGAGCCGCCAGGTGACATCGGCGTCCTCGGCGGCATAGGCTGTGGCGCGGTCGAGCGGCACTTCGGCGAAGGAGATCGCCTTCTTGCCGGTGCCGCAGACGTCCTTGAAGGCGATGCAGGTGTGACCGAGGTGGCGTGATGCCAGCTCGTCCATGCCGTGGCCGCCACCGATCCCATCTTCGCTGCGCCCCGCGTCGAGATCGAAGCTTATCACCATGGTATCGTCGATCGGCGACACTTCGATGCCATAACGGGCCAGCACGTTGATGTCGTATTTCGCGTTCTGGCCGATCTTGAGGACGGCATCGCTTTCCAGCAGCGGCCTCAGACGGGCGAGAGCCGTGTCGCGGTCCACCTGATCGGGTTTCTCGGCGAACATGTCGGTGCCGCCATGGCCGAGCGGGATATAGCAGGCCTGGTTCGGTCCCACCGCCAGGCTCACCCCGACGAGATCGGCCTGCATCGCATCGAGCGCGCTGGTTTCGGTATCGAAGGCAATCGTCCGCGCGGCAAAGCCCCGTTCGATCCAGCGGTCGAGGGCATCGAGCGTCTGCACGCATTCGTAGGTGGAATGGTCGATGGCGGGCATATCGGGCAGCGGCTGGCGCGCCGCGCCCTCCGTGGGGGCCGCCCCGGCGTTGACCGGTTTGGCTGGGTTGAGCTGTGTCGTGCGCTCCGGACTGCCCGAGCCCGCGCCCAGCCGCCGCAGCAGGCTGGTGAAGCCGTGCTTTTCGAGGAAGGCGGCAAGCGGATCGGTCGGGATCGCGCCGAGTGCGAAGTGGTCGAGCGGGATCGGCAGTGGGCAGTCTTCCTTGAGCTGCACCAGCACGCGGCTTAGCCGCGCCATGTCCGCCTGCTCGATCAGGCTGTCGCGCAGCTTGCCCGGCTTCATTTCCGGCGCGGCGGCCAGCGCGGCCTCGAGCGTGCCGTTCTCCTGAATCAGCTTGGTCGCGGTCTTCGGCCCGATGCCGCGGATGCCGGGGATATTGTCCGCGCTGTCGCCCATCAGCGCCAGCACATCGCCAACCAGATCGGGGGTAACACCGAATTTCTCCGCGACCTCGGGCAGGTCGATCCGCTGGTTCTTCATCGTATCGAGCATGTCGATATGCCCGCCGCTTTCGTGCGGGCCGATCAGCTGCATCAGGTCCTTGTCCGACGAGACGATGGTCACGTCCCAGCCGCGCGCCGTGGCGGCCCGGGCATAGGATGCGATCATGTCGTCCGCCTCGACGTTCTCCTCCTCGATCATCGGCAGCGAAAAGGCGCGGGTGGCGTCGCGTATCAGCGGGAACTGGGGGACCAGATCCTCTGGTGCGGGCGGGCGATTGGCCTTGTAGAGGTCGTAGATCTCGTTCCGGAAGCTGGTTCCGGACTTGTCGAGGACCACCGCCAGGTGGGTCGGCCCGTCGGCCTTGTGGAGATCGTCCGCCAGCTTCCACAGCATGGTCGTATAGCCGTAAACCGCGCCGACCGGCGTGCCTTGCGGATCGGTCAGCGGCGGCAGGCGATGATAGGCGCGGAAGATATAGGCCGAGCCATCGACGAGGTAGAGATGCTGTTTCTGCTCCATGGTATTGTCCTAGCAAGGGACAGCGGTAGCGTCAGCCCGCAACACGAAATTCATCGAATTTCCCCGATTTGGGCGCGGTTCGCCACAGCTTCGACACAATTGCACGATATGACCATCAACAGAAAATCGGCGAATTGTGGCCGCGAGGCGCGACTAGCGCTTGCATCCGCGCGCCAAGGTGAGTAATTGGGCGCGAAGTCTACCGTTGAGGTAGGCTTTCCGCACGGCCAACGTACCGCAAGGGAGCGGCCGGGCGGGGTCCACTCGCTGTTCAAGGATTACCATTCATGCGCAAGATCGTTCTCGCTGCCGCCGTTGCCGGCGCCGCTCTCTCGCTCTCGGCTTGCTCGAAGAGCAACACTGAAGAAGCCGCTGGTGCCGCTTCGGAAGCCGCTGCTGCCGCCACGGAAGCCGCTGCTACCGCTTCGGAAGCCGCTGGTGCCGCCGTTGGCGCCGCCTCGGAAGCCGCTGCCGGTGCCGCTGGCGCCGCTTCGGAAGCCGCTGGTGCAGCTTCGGAAGCCGCTGGCGCTGCCGCCGACACGGCCAAGGCCGCTGCCGGTGCCGCTTCGGAAGCCGCTGGCGCCGCTGCGGACGCTGCCAAGAAGATGTAATCTTCGCCTTAACGGCAAGATTTCAGGATCGGGCGCGCGGACTAAGGTTCGCGCGCCCTTTTCTTTTGGGGAGTGCGCCTGACACGGGAATAGACATATGCGCGGCACAGAGCTGTGTCCCGCGCGTCGGAGCCAGTTCAGGTTAGCTGGATTGCGGTGACTTAGGGTGCAGGAATGCGCACCCCCGCCAGCTACGTTCTTGCGCGTTCAGCGCGCCACGCCGCGGCGCAGGCCCTGGGTATCGTAGAGGTAGCTATCGTAGATGGCCCGGGCAATCGATGCGATCCGCGCATCGCGATAGGGCTTGCCGCCCTGCCCGGTCACATAGATCGCCAAGGCGATCGCGCGACCGTCGGGCATGCTGATGATGCCGATATCGCTCGCAGTGTTGGACAGGGTGCCTGTCTTGTGCGCGATGACCAGGCCTTCGGGCATGAGGCCCGCGAATCCGGCGCTTGCCAGTTTCGCAGCGAGCCATTGTGTCGAGCAGAAACGCGCGGCTCTGCGGGCTAAGCCAGCGGCCCTGGTAGAGCCCGGCCAGCAGATTGACCATTGCCTTTGGCGTCGCGCTGTCGCGCGGGTCGATGGTGGTCGCGGGATTGACCGCGCCATCGTCGCGCACCAGGGTTGCGATATCGCGATCGATCCGCGCGCCTTCGATCCCGGCGCGGCGCATCCAGTCGTTGACCGCGCGAGGGCCACCGACCGCCGCCAGCAAGGCGTCGGTCGCCGGATTGCTGCTGCGGGTCAGCGACAGTTCGATCAGATACTGCGCGGAATAATAGGTTCCGGCACGCACCGGCGCCACCGGCCCGGCGAACTTGCGCGAGGCCACGGGCACCATCAGGGGAAACTGGTCGGTCAGGCGGTAGCGGCCGGCATCGACCATTTCGAGGAAAGTCGCGGCGATCGCCACCTTGCTGGTGCTGGCCATCGGAAAGGGCTGGTCGCCCAGGATTGCCATGCTTTTTCCGGTCGAAAGGTCGAAGGCGGCAACGCCGATCCGGCCCTGCTCGCCGCTCGCCAGATGGGCGATGTGTGCCTGGAATGGATCGTGATAGACCGGGCGGCTGTTGCGCTGTTCCTGGCTGAAAGTGCGGTCGAATGCCGACTCGATATCGTTTGCGCCGGCGGCGTGCGCGGCAACAGGAACTGCCAAGGCGCTCGCGGCCATGGCCAGCGCTGCGATCATCCGGCCAATGCGGCGGCTCATCGTGTCATTCCTCATAATCGGCACGCTAGCCAGCACATGCTTTGCATTTCCTTAACGCCTAACTTAATCGATCGCGAATTTCCTTCAATATGGGTAGCGACGAATTGCCGCTCACCTGCGGGCAATTGCGTATTTTCTGCTAATTGTATCGCCTAAAAGATTGATTGTACGGGAATGAGACATCTGCGCGCCCGCAGTTTGCGGCATTGCAGCGCCAATCGGCCGCCTGACTATCTCACTGCCCGGATGGCAAAAAAGGGCCGGAGGATTGCTCCCCCGGCCCCAATTCGCGTTAGCGGATGGCGTGGACTTAGAAGTCCATCCCGCCCATGCCGCCCATGCCGCCCGGGGGCATGCCCATGGCCGGCTTGTCGTCGGGCTTGTCGCTGATCGCGGCTTCCGTCGTGATCAGCAGACCGGCGACCGAGGCTGCGTCCTGCAGCGCGGTGCGCACGACCTTGGTCGGGTCGATGACGCCGGCGGCAGTCAGGTTCTCGTAGACATCCGTTGCCGCATTGAAGCCGCGCAGTTCGTCGTTTTCGCGCAGCAGATTGCCGGCAACCACGGCGCCATCATGGCCGGCGTTCTCGGCGATCTGGCGCAGCGGCGTCTGGATCGCCTTGCGGACGATGTCGATACCCTTGGTCTGATCGTCGTTCGCGCCCTTCAAGCCTTCAAGCGACTTGGTGGCATAGAGCAGCGCGGTGCCGCCGCCGGGGACGATACCTTCTTCGACCGCAGCGCGGGTTGCATGGAGGGCGTCATCGACGCGGTCCTTGCGCTCCTTGACTTCGACTTCCGAAGCGCCGCCGACCTTGATCACGGCAACACCGCCAGCCAGCTTGGCCAGACGTTCCTGCAGCTTTTCCTTGTCGTAGTCGCTGGTCGTGGTCTCGATCTGCGAACGGATCTGCTCGACCCGCGCCTTGATGTCGTCAGCCGAACCGGCACCGTCGATGATCGTGGTGTTGTCCTTGTCGATGGTGACGCGCTTGGCTTCGCCGAGCATGCCGACCGTGACCGACTCCAGCTTGATGCCGAGGTCTTCGGAAATCATCTCGCCCTGGGTCAGCGTGGCGATGTCGCCCAGCATGGCCTTGCGGCGATCACCGAAGCCCGGAGCCTTGACGGCGGCAACCTTGAGCCCGCCGCGCAGCTTGTTGACCACGAGAGTGGCCAGGGCTTCGCCTTCGATGTCTTCCGCGATGATCAGCAGCGGACGGCCCGACTGCACCACGGCCTCGAGGATCGGCAGCATCGCCTGGAGCGACGACAACTTCTTCTCGTGGATCAGGATGTAGGGGTTTTCCAGCTCGACGGTCATCTTGTCGGGGTTGGTGACGAAGTAGGGGGACAGGTAGCCGCGGTCGAACTGCATGCCTTCGACGACATCGAGCTCGAATTCGAGGCCCTTGGCCTCTTCCACGGTGATAACGCCTTCCTTGCCGACCTTTTCCATGGCTTCGGCGATCTTTTCGCCAACTTCGGTATCACCGTTCGACGAGATGATGCCGACCTGGGCGATTTCCGCCGTGCCGGAAACCGGCTTGGAACGCTTGACGAGATCGGCAACCACGGTGGTGACCGCGATGTCGATGCCGCGCTTGAGGTCCATCGGGTTCATGCCGGCGGCAACGCAGGTCATGCCTTCGCGGACGATCGCCTGGGCGAGCACGGTCGCGGTGGTGGTGCCGTCGCCGGCCTGGTCGTTCGTCTTGCTGGCAACTTCGCGCAGCATCTGCGCGCCCATGTTTTCGAACTTGTCCTTGAGTTCGATTTCCTTGGCGACGGTGACGCCGTCCTTGGTGATCCGGGGAGCGCCGAAGCTCTTGTCGATGACGACGTTACGGCCCTTGGGGCCCAGCGTGACCTTCACCGCATTGGCGAGGATGTCGACACCGTTCAGAATGCGTTCGCGCGCGTCGCGCGAAAAGCGTACGTCCTTGGCAGCCATTTTCTTGGTTCCTTATGAAATCGGTTGGATGGAAGCGAAGCCTCAGGCGATGATGCCGAGGATATCGCTTTCCTTCATGATCAGCAGCTCTTCACCATCGACCTTGACCTCGGTGCCGGACCACTTGCCGAACAGCACGCGGTCGCCGGCTTTGACGTCGAGCGGGGTGATCTTGCCTTCTTCCGAGCGCGCGCCCGATCCGGCGGCGACGATTTCGCCTTCGGCCGGCTTTTCCTTGGCGCTGTCGGGGATGATGATGCCGCCGGCGGTCTTTTCCTCAGCCTCGATACGGCGCACGAGCACGCGGTCGTGCAACGGACGGAACTTCATGGGATACTCCCTCTTCCAGTAAATAAAAAACGCTTGGCACTCACAGAGGGCGAGTGCCAGCGAGGGGCATATGGGTTGGCGTTCATGCTGCGTCAAGAAGAGTTTGGCGGAAATATTTTCGCCCCGCCTGCTTACCGGAACGTTGGAGCGCGCCCTGTTACCCACAGCCTTGCCAACAGGCCGTCCACAGGCGCCAGGGGTGCCCTCAACCCGGCACCAGCCGCAAGTGCTCGCGCCGGTGCCAGCGCCAAACCAGCAGCGCCGCGACCACGACGAGGCCGATGGCAAGGCCGATCCACACTCCCAGCCCGCTCAGCGGGGTGGCGAAGCCAAGCAGTGCCGCCGTGCCAAATCCGGGCAGCCAGTAGCCGAACAACGCGAGCACCATCGGCATGCGAGTGTCCTGCAGGCCACGCAAGGCTCCCGCGACTACCGCCTGAATGCCGTCGAACAGCTGGAATGCGGCGGCAACGATGAGATACTGCACTGCGAAAGCGACCATCGCGGCATTGGCGGTCGCAGCAGTGTCGATATAGACCGAGAGCACCGCGTTCGGCGCGGCAAGCATGACGACGGTCCCGAACAGCTGGAAGCCCAGGCACGTCACCACCGCCGCCCAGCCTGCCCTGCCGCAAGCCTCGCGGTCGCCCGCGCCATAGTGGTAGCCGACCCGGATCGTCGCCGCCTGGCCGATGCCCATGGGGATCTGGAAAAAGAAGGCGGCAACTTGCAGCGCCACGGTATGCGCAGCCAGCTGCGCCGCGCCAATCAGCCCCATCAGGAAGGCGGCGCTGCCGAAAAAGCCGCCCTCGGCGACGACAATCAGCGCAATCGGCGCGCCCAGCCGGACAATTTCGCGCAGCCGCTGCCACTCGGGCCGCCACCAGCGGCCGAATATGCGATAGCGCCGCAACCGCCGGTCGGAACGGATGGCGAGGACATAGGCGGCGAGCGTCACCACGCCGGTGATGATCGTCGAGATAGCCGAGCCTTGCAGCCCCAGCGCGGGCATGCCGAAATTGCCGAAGACGAAGGCATAATTGCCCACGGCGTTGACCAAAATCGCCAGCGCGGTGATCGCAGTGGCGAAGACCGGGCGGCCCAGCGCGGAGATGAAAGTGCGCAGCACGTTACAGGCGATCTGCGGGATCATCGACCAGCACAGCAGCGCCATGAACGCCCCCGCCATTTTCGCCACGACCGGATCCTGCCCGGCCGCAAGCATGATCGCCTCGCCGAACTGGCACAGCGCCATGCCCGCAATTCCGCACAGCATGGCAAGCCACAGCGCCATACGGACCGAACGGCGCACCTCGCGCACTGCATGGCGCCCCCTCCCCAACTCGGCGGCGATGAGCGGGGCGACCGCGCCGGTCAGGCCGGAGAAGCACCACATCATCAGCCCGAACACCGATGTGGACAGACTCGCTGCCGCCAGCGGCTCCTGCCCCAGCCGCGCAACGAAAATCACATCGACCGCATAGACCGCCATCTGGAGGAGGTTCGCCAGCGCCAAGGGCGCGGCCAGGCGCACGGTTTCGCCCAGTTCGGCGCGGAAAGGAGAGGCGGGAGCGTGCGGCATAAGGCCGGGCGGGATAGGGGAAATGGCAAGCGGCAGCAAAGCGAAAGACAATCGCGCGCGAACGCAGCTGCTCCTGAGCAGGCGATGGCCCGCAGTTCCGCGTCCCGCTACTTTGCGCTTTCAGCCAGTCCCTTGCGCGCTTCGGCCCGGATGAAGGCGTGCAATTGCTTCACCTGTTCGCGACTCAGTTCTTCGAAACGCGGCATGCCGCGCTCTTGCAGCGCACCGTCGTGGAGGACCGGCCACAGGCCTTCGGCTGTGAGCGCAATGGCCGACTCGCGAAGGTCCGGAGCAGGCGCGCCGCGCGATTTGGTGTCGCGGCCATGGCACATGGCGCAGTGTCTGCCATACAGCGCACCGCCGGCCGCCGTGTCCTCGGCTGTGATGAAAAGCGCGGGGTCGTCGAGCACTTTCCAGGTGAAGTCGCGCGGCGCGGTGGGCGGCAGCTGAGCCTTGCCATCGAGCGTGAAGGTCAGCAGCCGCCTTGGCTGCGCACCGTATTTCCAGCCGTTGTGCATCAGGTCCTTGAGGAAGGTCGAACCGCCGTGACCGGCCAGCACGGAAATCTGCTGCTTGCCCCCGACCGCATAGCTGACCGGCGAAGCGATGATGCCGTGGCCGGCGTCGAACCGCCACAAGTTCTTGCCCGATGCAGCGTCATAGGCATTGAGGTAACCTTCCGCCGTGCCCTGAAACACCAGCCCGCCCGCCGTCGACATGGCCGCGCCATTCCAGAAATTGTCATGCCAAACGCGCCAGCGCTCCTTCTGAGCGACCGGGTCCCATGCCAGCAGCGCGCCTTTGCCGTCGTGCTCGTCCTCGAAGACATAGGATATCTGCGTCGGTGCGCCGGCCTTGGTGCCGCCGCCCGATCCCGCCGGGCCATCCTTGCTGAAGCTGGAGCCAAGCTGGGTGTAGGGAATGTAAACCAGGCCGGTGCGCGGATTGTAGGCCATGTCCTGCCAGTTGTGCGCGCCGAAGCCGCTCGGCCAGATCTTGAACGCGCCCGCCTCATAGCGGATGTTCGGCGCTTCAACCGGGCGGCCGGTCTTGACGTCGATATGATCGGCCCAGGTAACCTTGCCCAGCTTTCCAGCCGAGATGAGCTTGCCGTCCATGCGATCCAGCACATAGAAGAAGCCGTTGGTCGGCGCCTGCATCAGCACCTTGCGAGCCTTGCCCTCGATGGTCAGCGTCGCCGGGATCATGTTCTCGATCGACTTGTAGCTCCAGGCATCGCGCGGGTTCATCTGGTAGTGCCAGACATAATTGCCGCTTTCGGCATCTAGCGCGACGATCGAGGCGATGAACAGATTGTCGCCGCCGCCGGGGCTGCGCACTTCCGGATCGTTGGGGCTGGTGTTGCCGACGCCGAGGTAGATACGGTTCAGCTCGGCATCGAAGGTCATGTCGTTCCACACCGTGCCGCCGCCACCGCCGACTTTCCAGTACTCGCCGCTCCAGGTCTTCGCCGCCATTTCCATCGCGGGATTGCCCTTGTTCTCATCGGGGTGGCCGGGGACGGTGTAGAAACGCCACAGCTGTTTGCCGGTCTGCTGGTCGTAGGCAGTGACAAAGCCGCGCGCGCCATAATCCGCGCCGCCGTTGCCGATAATTACCTTGCCGCCAAACACGCGCGGCGCGCCGGTGATGGTATGGAGGCCTGCGGGATCGAGCGTTTCGACGCTCCACAAAAGTTCGCCGGTCCTGGCATCAAGCGCCAGCAGCCGCCCGTCGAGCGTGGCAGAGAACACCCGGCCATCGGCGAAGGCCGCGCCGCGATGATAGGCGACAACGCTGCGCATCTTGCGCGGATTGTGCTTCCAGATTTCCGGATCGTGCCGCCACAGCAGCTTGCCGCTCGCGGCGTCGACCGCATAGACCGCCGAATAGCTGCCGGTGAAATAAAGCACGCCGTCGATGGCGAGCGGGGTGGCCTCGAGGATGGCCTCGCCCGGCAGATCGAGCGACCATGCGAGCTTCAGCCCGCCGACAGAATTCGTGTCGATCTGATCGAGCCGGCTGTAGCTGCTTTCGTCCGCGCCCGAGCCGTGATGATCCCAGTTTGCCGCCGAACCGGTCGCGCTGTCGTCATTGACGGGCTGCTGTCCGCAGGCGGCCAGCGCGAGAATGCCCAGAACCGCCGCGATCGTGGCTCGCAGATTCATCGCCCGCTTCCTCCACCTATGCTTGTTGCACGGTTGGACACCCGGGCAGGCATGCGGGTCAAGGCGGATTTCACGGGGCGCGGCACCGCGCTCGAAATGCGCGAGCAAAAAAGGCGGCCCCGAAGGACCGCCCTTTTCTGAAACCTCCGGACCAACCGGCCCGATGGATCCCGGATCAAGTCCGGGATGACGCAAGGCGTAAAGGCGCGGGCGTTGCCCGCGCCAACACTTGCGTCACTTGATCTCGACGGTGCCGCCGGCGGCCGTAACCTTGGCCTTGATCTCTTCGGCTTCGGCCTTGTTGACGCCTTCCTTGATCGCCTTCGGCGCGGCTTCGACCAGCGCCTTGGCTTCGGTCAGGCCGAGCTGCGTGATCGCGCGGACTTCCTTGATGACGGCGATCTTGTTGCCGCCGTCGCCGGTCAGGATGACGTCGAATTCGGTCTGCTCTTCAACCGCTTCGGCAGCGCGCGCCAGCGGCGGGGGCGGCAACCGCGACAGCAGCAGCGGCGGAAACGCCCCATGCTTCTTCGAGGGCCTTGGCAAGATCGGCCGCCTCGAGGACGGTCAGCTTCGAAAGTTCTTCAACGAGCTTGGCGATATCGGCCATGATTACTACTCCTGATTGGGGTTCCCGGGAATGGTCCCGGATGATTGGGATCGAACAGTCTTGTCAGCTTTTGGCTTAAGCGGCTTCTTTCGCGGCATAGGCGCCGAAGACGCGCGCCAGCTTCGCCGCCGGAGCGGTGGCGAGCTGGGCGATCTTGGTCGCCGGAGCCTGAACGAGGCCGATCAGCTTGGCGCGCAATTCGTCGAGCGAAGGCATCGAGGCGAGCGCCTTGATCCCGTCCGCATTCAGAACCACAGAACCCATCGCGCCGCCGACCACTTCGAGCTTGTCGTTGGTCTTGGCGAATTCGACCACGGTCTTGGCCGCGGCAACCGGATCGACCGAAGTCCCCAGCGCCACCGGACCGGTGAGCATTTCACCGATCCCGGCATAGTCCGTGTTCGCGATGGCAAGCTTGGCAAGAGAGTTCTTGGAAACCTTGAACGAGGCACCGCCTTCGCGCATCTTCACCCGCAGGGCCGTGGACTGGGCCACGGTCATGCCGAGATTGCGGGTGATGACCACCACGCCTGCCTCGTTGAAGGTTGCGTTGAGCGCTGCAACGGCGTCGGCTTTCTGCGAACGATCCATGCTTACTCCTTCACAAATGATCGCCGGGGCGGACCCCCGGCAACCGGCTACGTCTGTCCGCTCCGCGCCAGGCGCAGCGGGCGAGTCCGTTCGATGGGGAAGGAGTTGCGATCCCAGTTGTTGGGAAACGCGAGCAAGGCACCGCACCCCAAAGGGAGCATGGGCCGTGAAATCTCTGTCCCCGTCTAGGCTGGAAATTAAGCTCCGGCAGACCCGGAGCACCAACTGTCTCGGACGGATGAACGGCAGGCGCAAGCCCGCCGGTCGGGCGGGCCATTGGCGCAGGCGGGCAGGAAAGTCAATCCGGATCGAAGCCCAGCAGGTCGCCGGGCTGGCATTCGAGCACCAGGCAAATCGATTCGAGTGTCGAAAAGCGGATCGCCTTGGCCTTGCCGGTCTTGAGGATCGAAAGGTTGGCGAGCGTGATGTCGACGCGCTCGGCCAGTTCGGTCAGGGTCATGCGCCGCTGGTAGAGCAGTTCGTCGAGCTTGACCGAGATCGCCATCACACGGTCCCTTCCAGCTCCTCGCGCATTGCCGCGCCCTCCCGGAACACGCGGGCGAGGATGAACAGGACCACGGCCATGATCAGGCCGCCGAACGACAGGCTGTATTCTGGATGGGGGTTGGACGAACGGTAGGCGATCCAGCCGAACAGGCCCGCGAGCGGGATCGACAGCACTTGCTCCGCCGCCGCGATCCAGCCCATTGTCTGCAAACGCCGGGCGTTGACCGGGACAAACGGATCACCCTCCGCAACAGTGCCGACGACGCGCTTGAGCTGGCTCAGGAAGAAAAAGGCAAGCAGCGCCCCGGCCCCGGCAAGCCCGACGATGCCATAAACGCCCCACAGGGTTTCGGGCGGAATGCCCCTGGCGGCAAGCCGGGCGAGCGTGGCCTGCGGACTGAGCGCCATCAACGAAGCCGAGGCCATGCTGCCCAGCACGATCGCGATCATCAGCCCCATGCCGAACAGCATGACCAGCCGCGCGAAAGATAGCAGCGGGTCGTGCGGGCGGGTTTTCATCGGCGTGCTCCGGCTTGCGGCGACCGGACCTGACGCGGCAAAGCCTTCAGGCCACAGGCGTCAGGGTGATCGTCCACAGGATGTGCGCGATGTTCATGGCCAGCGCAATGGCGGCGGCGCGGGTAAGGACAGGGCTCATGGCAGGACTCCTGAAATGGCGATGTAAGAACGGTTGCGGCGATCAGGCGATCAGCGTGGTCATCCACAGCGCATTGGCGACAGCCCAGGCGGCGACGAGAGCGGCGGCGTTAGTCAGGTAGCGGGTCATTGTTCGTTCTCCGATATGGTCTATATCGATATTCAATATGCCGAGTTGGCCATATTGTCAATCGATAATATCGAAAAACGATATTTCCCTGATTGTTTTTCGGAAAACACGCGCCGGTGGCAGCATCGATGCCTATGTGTGGAATGGGGCCCTCAACGGGCAGGGCCCGGGCGGGAAAAAGCCAGATGCGAGTGGGCAGGCGCAGCCGCGCTTGTCCGGTACGGACGTTATTCCGGAAACGCGAGCGCTGGGTGCTGCCATGACTGGCGGAACGCAAACCGAACCCCGCCAAGTGAAGGGCGCGGGCAGCCTGGTCGGCTCAGTTCACCGCTTCGAGCGCTTCGCCGGCGTCGTCCGCCGGCGGACGGGGACGTCGGGTCCGGCGGCGAGGGGCATCTTCTGCCGGATCCGCCGCATCCGCTTCCGCTGCCCCGCTTGGTGCCGCTATAGAAATCGCCGGTGGCAGTATCGCGGGATCGAGTCCGCGCGGTTCTGCATCGTCGCTGAAATCGCGCCCACTCTGCACTTCGCGATCACCCTGGCCATCGGAATCGTCCTGGGCTGCGCGAGCCGGGCGCGGGCGGCGATCGTCGCGGCGAGGCCTCAGCCCCCTGGTCCCGCGCGTTTCGCGATTGTCGCGAACAAACGGATTTTCGGGCGGCTCGTAAGGCGAGCCGCGCTCTCCGGTCTCGGCCTCTTCAGTGGCTTCTGACGAGGGTGCAGATTCCTCAACCGGCTCTTCGCGCTGGCGTTCGGCCCGCTCAGGCCGTTCGGCGCGTTCCGGGCGTTCGCTGCGTTCCGGGCGCTCGGTCCGCGTGTATTGCGGCCGCTCGTAGGCGCCGTATTCGCTCTCGGCAGCATAGTCGCCGCCGTCCTCGCCATCCTCGCGATAGCCCTCGCCGCCTTCCTGCCAGCGCTCATTGCTGCGCGGAGTGCGCTGTTCTTCCTGGCGCACGCGCTGATCGGCGATGACGCGGAAATAGTGGTCGGCAAATTGCAGGAAGTATTCCTCCTGCACCCTGTCGCCGTTGAGATGGGCATCGTGCGCCAGCTTGCGGTATTTCTCCAGCATCTGCGGCGCGTTGCCGCGCGCGCGGCTGTCGATCCGGTTCTGCTGCTGGCCGCCGCCGCCGCCCTGTTGACGATTGCCACCGCGACCGCGACGGCGGTTGTTATTGTTGCCACGAATGTTGTTATTCAAGGGTATGTTTTCCTTAAACCCCTGACCGCCGCCCGGCGCTGAGCCGGCTGGCATGTCGTATGACGCTTCGCCGCAGCCTGCCCGAAGGTGCCGCGGACCCGACATCTGCCCTGTGGGGATGGCCTTCAAGCCATGCCCGTTTGCAAATGCTGGAGTTGAGCCGGCCCGGCGGGAAGCGCACATCCGCTGGCTGGCTTGGCTCGCGATTACCCCCCATACTGCAAAAAGCCAAGCGGATTCTTAACGGTCTTCCACAAGTTCGAGTACGCGGGGGCGGCTGGCAAGATCGCGATGCAGTTTTGCCGAGAAGCCCGCGCCCCGGGCAACCGCCGCAACGGCATCGGCCTGCGCCGCGCCGATCTCGACCAGCACCGCGCCGCCGAGGGCCAGCAGAGCCGGTAGCTGGGGAATAAGGACGCGATAGGCGTCCAGCCCCTCTGGCCCGGCGAACAGCGCGCCAGACGGTTCGTGATTCCGGACCGATGGCGCAAGTTCTGCGACAAGCTCGACATAGGGCGGGTTGGCGAGGATCAGGTCGAATGCACCCAGACCATCGGCCCAGCCTGCCTCTTCCCAGTCGGCGTGAAGCACGCGCGCACGCGAGGCCAGCCCCAGCCGTGCGGCATTGGCGGCGGCGACTTCGAGCGCGGCGAGCGAGCGGTCGGTGCCGATCCCTTGAGCCCCGGAAAGCTGCGCCAGCACCGCCAGCAGCAACGCGCCCGAGCCGGTGCCGCAATCGAGGATTTGTTGTGCACCCGGCTTGGCCCTGAGCGCCGCCTCGACGAGCGTCTCGCTGTCGCCGCGCGGGATCAGGACATCGGGGGTGACCAGCAAGTCGAGGCCGAAGAACTCCTGATGGCCGAGGATGTAGGCGACCGGTTCGTGGTTCACGCGGCGGGCGAGGAGCGGTTCGAAACTCGCAGGGACGGCGTCGCGCATGTGCCGCAGCAGGAGGTCGGAGCGGGAGACCCCCAGGGCATGGGCCATCAGCAGTTCGGCATCGAGACGGGCAGTGTCGGTACTGGCGGCGAGCGCTTGGGCAGCCTCGCACAGGGCGGTCGCGATGGTCACAGGTACCGTGTGGGCTTCGAAAGGCTCAGCCTGAGCGGGATTGGGGGAAACGCCCGCTCAGGCTGAGCTTGCCGAAGCATCATTCCCCCAGCGCCGCCAGCCGCTTGGCCTGATCCTCGGCGCTCAGCGCATCGATCAGCTCGCCAAGGCCAGGGCCTTCGAGGATTTCCGGCAGCCGGTGCAGGGTCAGGTTGATCCGGTGATCGGTCACCCGGCCTTGCGGGAAATTGTAGGTGCGGATGCGCTCGCTGCGATCGCCCGAGCCGACCATCGCCTTGCGCGCCTCGGCCTCTGCCCCCTGCGCCTCGTCGCGCATCTTTTCATAGAGCCGCGTGCGCAGCACCTGCATCGCCTTGGCCTTGTTCTTGTGCTGGCTGCGCTGGTCTTGCTGGATCACCACCAGCCCGCTGGGCAAATGGGTCAGCCGCACGGCGGAATCGGTGGTGTTGACGTGCTGGCCGCCGGCGCCGCTGGCACGGTAGATATCGATCTTGAGGTCGTTCTCGTCGATCTGGACATCGACCTCGTCCGGCTCGGGCAGCACCGCGACAGTGGCCGCAGATGTGTGAATGCGCCCGCCGCTCTCGGTCACTGGCACGCGCTGCACCCGGTGGACGCCGCTTTCGAACTTGAGTTTCGCGAAGACGCCGGTGCCCGCAATGTTGGCGACGACTTCCTTGAAGCCGCCGATGTCGCTGGCATTGGCCGAGATCATTTCGACCCGCCAGCCCTGCTCGGCGGCGAAGCGTTCGTACATCCGGTAGAGATCGGCGGCGAACAGCGCCGCCTCGTCGCCGCCGGTGCCGGCGCGGATTTCGAGCATGGCGGGGCGGGAATCGGCTGAATCGCGGGGAAGCATGGTGATGGCGAGGCGATGTTCGGCTTCAGGCAGTTCATTGCGGATGCGGGAGATTTCCTCCTCCGTCATCGCGCGCATTTCGGGATCGGGATCGGCCAGTGCGGTAAGGCTGGCGAGTTCCCCGCGCATGGCGGTGACCTCGACCGCAGCCTTGGCGACGGGTTCGAGTTCGCTGTAATCGCGGGAGGCAGCGACGAAGTCCGGGCCTTCGAGCGTGCCTGAGGCCAGCCGCGCCTCGAGTTCGGCGAAGCGGCTAGCGATTTGGGCGAGGCGCGTTTCGGAGACGGTCATGTAGCTATTTTATGACCAGCGGAGCGACTACTGCGTCTATCCTGTTTGCCCATTCAAATTCGCCACGACCACTAAATTGTGCGTGACCCTCCCTAGCATCAAAGCTGAGAATGACCCGCGCGTTCATCTTGGCGGCTTTGTCGAATCGCTTTCTCGGCGAACCGCTTGCTACCAACTCCGCCGAGAACCCATTGCGACGAAGCGCGATAATGGCCTTTTGCGCGAGTAGCAGCGCTGCATCGTCTTCTACCGCCAAGACAACGTCGAGCGGCTTCTCCACTCTCTCCCCCACCAGCATCGCCAGCCGCTCGATCCCCGCCGCCCAGCCGACCGCAGGCGTCGCAGGCCCACCAAGCGACTCCATCAACCCATCATAGCGCCCGCCGCCTAGCACAGTCCCCTGCGCGCCCAGCCGGTCGGTCACGAATTCGAACGCCGTATGCCGGTAATAATCCAGCCCGCGCACCAGCGAGGGTGCCCGCGTCCACGACACCCCTGCCGCATCCAGCCCGGACGTCACCTTGCCGAAGAAGTCCTGCGCCTCGGCAGACAGATAATCGTCGATCTTCGGCGCATCGCCCAGAAACGCCTTGTCTCTCGCATCCTTCGAATCCAGAATCCGCAGCGGGTTCTTCTCCAGCCGTTCCTGTGAATCCTCGCTCAGCTCACCCTTCACTGCCAGGAAGTATTCGACCAGCGCCGAACGCCACGCCTCGCGGCTTTCGCCATCGCCCAGCGTATTGAGCATCAGCGTCACGCCATCCGAAACGCCCAGCTCTTTCAATAGCTGATCCGCCATCACCAGCAGCTCGACGTCCGCCTGTGGTTCCGCCGCGCCGATGATCTCCGCGTCGATCTGGTGGAACTGGCGATACCGCCCCTTCTGCGGGCGCTCGTATCGGAACAGCGGCCCGTGCGTCGCCAGTTTCAGCGGCGCGTGCTGTTGCCAGCCGTTGGTGAGGTAAGCGCGTGCGATACCGGCGGTGAATTCCGGGCGCAGGGTCAGCGAATCCCCGCCCCGGTCCTCGAACGAATACATCTCCTTCGACACCACATCGGTGGTCTCGCCGATGCTCCGGGAGAACACTTCGGTCTTTTCGAACACCGGCATTTCCGCGCGGCGGAAGCGGTAGAGCTTGCGCACCCGTTCGAAGGTTTCGACGACATGCGCGAAAGCCTCGGCCTCGGCGCCGAAGATGTCCTGGGTGCCACGGATAGCTTGCGGGGTTTCCATGGGAGGCGCGCTTAGCCGGATTTCGCGCAGTGGGAAAGCATCTGGCCCCGGTTGCGAACCGCGCCGCTTCGCGCCATCAATTCCCGCCATGAGAAGAAGCCCGACGGTCGCGCCGCTGCTTGCCGCCCTAACCCTGACCAGCACCCTGCCCGCCGCCGCTTCGGCGCAAGTGCCGCCGCGTTCTGCGCCCTCGGCCGTGCCAATCGTCCAGACCGTGCCCGATGCCGAGGACAAGCCCTGGCCCGGCGGCACGATGCTGCTCGATGTCGATGCCAGCGACACCCAGCGCGGCACCTTTCGGGTCACCCAGACGATCCCGATAGCGCCCGGCGCCACAAAGCTGATCCTGCAATATCCGCGCTGGCTGCCCGGCCATCACGCCCCGCGCGGGCCGCTGGCGAACCTGGCTGCGCTAAGCTTTTCCGCCGGGGGCAAAGCGGTGAGCTGGCGGCGCGATTCCGTGGAGGTCAACGCTTTCCACCTGACCCTCCCGGCCGGCGCGACGGAAGTGGTGGCGAGATTCATCTATACCTCGCCGCTGCAGCCTTCCGAAGGCCGCGTGGTGATGACGCAGGAAATGCTCAACCTGCAGTGGGAAACGGTCAGCCTCTATCCCGCCGGGCATTACGTGCGCCGCATCCGGGTGAAACCTTCGGTGACCATGCCACAAGGCTGGACCACCTTCACCGCGCTCGACGGGCAAGCCAATAGCGGCAGCCGGGTGACCTGGGCCGAGACCGACTACGAAACGCTGATCGATTTGCCGATCTTCGCCGGACAGCACGCGCGCACATGGGATCTTGGCAGCAACGTCAGGCTCGATGCGGTTGCCGACAAACCCGAACAACTGGCGCTGCCGCCCGAGCGCCTCGCCCCGCTGCGCGCGATGGTCGCCGAGGCGCTGCTGACCTTCGGCACCCGTCCGTTCGATCGCTACACCTTCCTCGTCGCGCTGACCGAGCGGATGGGCGGTATCGGGCTGGAGCATCACCGCTCGAGCGAGAACCAGCTCGAGCCCAAGAATTTCATCGACTGGGCCGCGCTCGACTGGGACCGCAATGTCCTTTCGCATGAACTGGCGCACAGCTGGGACGGCAAGTTCCGCCGCCCGGCCCGGTTGTGGACGCCCGATTACCGCCAGCCGATGCAGGACGACCTGCTGTGGGTCTACGAAGGCCAGACCCAGTTCTGGGGCTGGGTGCTGGCAGCGCGCTCCGGCCTCCAGACCAAGGAAACCATCCTCGGCACGCTGGCCGCACACGCCGGAAACCATGCGGACAATCCCGGTCGTGCCTGGCGTGCGCTCGCCGATACCACCCACGATCCGATCATCTCGGCGCGCCGGCCCCAGCCCTATGGCTCGCTCTCGCGCAACGAGGACTATTACAGCGAAGGCGCGCTGATCTGGCTGGAGGCGGACCAGTTGATCCGCAAGGGGACCGCCGGTCGCAAGGGCCTCGACGATTTCGCCAGGGCCTTCTTCGGCATCCGCGACGGCGACTGGGGCGTAGCGACTTATGAGTTCGAGGATGTGGTTGCCGCGCTGAACGCGGTCTATCCCCATGACTGGGCCGCGTTCCTGCGCAGCCGTATCGATCTGCCCGGCCAGCCCGCACCGCTGGCCGGGCTCGAGCAGGCGGGCTACCGACTCGTCTGGAAGGACGAGCCCAATCCCTACGACAAGGCGCGGATGGAGCACGCCAAGAACCTCAACCTCGCCCATTCGCTGGGCTTCACCATCGACAAGGACGGCAATGTCGGCACGCCGCGCTGGGACGGGCCGGCGTTCGATGCCGGCATCGTCACCGGCGCAAAGATCATCGCGGTGAACGGCGTTGCCTTCGATCCCGATACGATAAAACAAGCCATCACTGCAGCCAAGGGCGGCAGCAAGCCGATCGAGCTGCTGATCCGGCGCGGCGACCGGTTTCTGACCATAGCGGTGCCCTGGAGCGGCGGGCTGCGCTACCCGTGGCTGGAACCGGTGCCGGGCGGCAGGGGGCAGGCGGGGCTCGACCTGCTATTGGCTCCGAAGCGCGCAGCCGGCCCGGTGAAGTGAGCCGGCAGGACTCCGATCCCGGCAGGCGCGCCGCCGTTGGCAACCGCATCGCACCTGTCAGGTTCCTGGCCTTTTTGGCATTTTTTCCCGTGGCATTCCTTGCCTATCGCCACCTCATACCCGCCGCAAACTGGAAGGAAGCCATTTCCATGGCGTTCGACTTCGCGGCAGTTTGCTTCCTTGTCTCACTGATACCGTTGCTGCGAGACAGTAGCGCCGCAGCGGTTCGCGTCCATGCCCGGGACAATGACGCCAACCGCGTGCTGGTGCTGGTGATCACATCGATCCTCACGCTGGTCATCATGGCGGCCATTGCCGGCGAACTGACAGCGGCAAAGGCAGGTCAGTCACATGCCATGGTCAAGCTGGCTGGCACGCTGGTGCTGATCTGGCTTTTCGCCAATTCGGTCTATGCTCTGCACTATGCCCATGAATTCTATGCGCCGGGCGGTAAGGACGGCGCTGTACGCGGCGGGCTCGATTTCCCCGGCACGGCAAGTCCGACCTATTCCGATTTCACCTATTTCGCATTCACCCTGGGGATGACATTCCAGACGTCGGATGTGCAGATCACCAGCCCGGTGGTACGACGCATCGCGCTGCTGCAAAGCTTCGCCGCCTTCGTGTTCAACATCGGGGTGATCGCTTTCACCATCAATGCGCTGGGCGGGGCGGGATAGTTCGTTGCGATGCGGCAAATGGCGGTATAAGGCGCGCCGATGCGTATCGACCTGATCCCCGCCGGCGACAATCCGCCCCACGAAATCAACGTTGTCATCGAAGTGCCGATTGGCGGCGAGCCGGTGAAATACGAATTCGACAAGGCCAGCGGCGCGCTGTTCGTCGATCGCATCCTGCACACACCGATGCGCTATCCGGCCAATTACGGCTTTGTCCCGCATACTTTGGGCGAGGACGGCGATCCGCTCGATGCCCTGGTCATCACCCGATCGCCGATAATTCCCGGCGCGGTGATCAAGGTGCGCCCGGTCGGCGTGCTGCTGATGGAGGACGACAAGGGCGGCGACGAAAAGCTGATCACCGTGCCGGTCGATGCGACCTTCCCCTATTACAGCGAAGTGACCGGCCACCTCGACCTGCCGCAGATCGTCACCCAGCAGATCGAGCACTTCTTCCAGCACTACAAGGATCTGGAACCGGGCAAGTGGGCGAAGCTCAATGGCTGGGGCGACAGCGAGACGGCGAAGCGGCTGATCCTCGAGGCGCTGGAGCGGGCGAAAAGCTAGGCGGCGGCCTCCAGGTATAAATTTCCCAAAAGGAATAACGATTTGAGTGGAATAGCAGCCATCATCCGCTTCGACGGTGGAGAAGTCGAACCCGGTGCGATCGAGAAGATTACCGCGGCGATCGGCTATCGCGGGCCGGACGGGATCGAACACTGGCGGCGAGGCCCGGTCGCGCTCGGCCATTGCGCGATGCACACCAATGCCGAATTGCTGGAAGCCGCACAGCCGCTGTCCAACGAGGACGAGAGCCTAGTTGTCGTGTTCGACGGATTTGTCAGCAACTGGGAGGAACTGCGCGCCGACCTGCTGGCGCACGGCGCGAAATTGCGCAACCGCAGCGACGCCGAACTGGTGTTGCGCGCTTATGAGCAATGGGGCGACGATTGCCCCAAACATGTCGATGGCGAGTTCGCTTTCGTGATCTGGGACGCCCGCCGCCGCGAAGCCTATTGTGCGCGCGATCACTTCGGCCTGAAGCCGATGCATTATCACTGGGACGGCAAGAGACTGATTATCGCCAGCGATGTCGCCGGAGTGCTGGCGGCTGAGGACTTCGATATCCGTCCCAATCTGGGAATGATGGCGGAATTTATGGCCAACGACGTCTTCACCAGGGACGAGACCGTCTGGCATGGCGTCATGCGGCCTTTGCGGGCGCACTGGATGCGGTTCGGCGAGAGCGGTTCGATCGCACGGGAATACTGGTTGCCGCCAGCCGAAGTCAGCATTTTCTACAAGCGCGAAGAAGATTACGTCGAACACTACCGCGAGCTCTTTGCCGACTGTGTGCGCCGCGCCTCCCGAACCCATCTGCCGCTCGCATGTGACGTCAGCGGCGGCCTCGATTCCTCGGCAATCTTCGCAATGGCGCATCACTTGCACCGTGCCGGGCGGCTACCGGCGCCGCAGGTCAATGGCTACACTCTGCTCTTCGACGACGGCTCCCCGGCCGACGAAATCGAATATGCCCGCGCCGTCGCCAGTCATGTCGGCGCGCCGGTTCGCGAGATTGAACCGTTCGTGCCCGATCTCGATTGGTTCAAGGAGCGCGGTCGTGCGGATCGCGATCTTGCTCCCTTTCCCAATGGCGCGATGGGCATAAGCATTGGCCAGGCGCTGGTTGAGAGCGGCTAGTCGCGTGGAATTGAATGGCATCGGGCGGCGACGAGTGGGCGACAGGAAGCCCGTTTTACTATGCCGAGCAGCTTTCGGGACGTGACTGGACTGCGCTGCGCTCCAGCTTTTACCATGACGTGGCGCAGATCGGTTTGTGGAAAGCTACGTATAACTTTTATCGTTTCGGAATTGGCCCCCTGGTGCCCGAGCCGGTCTTACGCTTGCGCCGCAAGCTATTGGCATCCGATGGGCCTAATGGTTTCGATAGCACATTCTGGTTGTCGCCCGAACTGGAAGTGCTGTATCTTCGGCGCAGGGCCGCCATAGGCGATTCCCAGTCCGGTTTTCGCCAAATCGCGCGCATCGCCCGATGCTAAGGCTGCTTGCCGATGCCTACCTCGGATATTCTATCGATTTCGAAGGACGGCAAGCCGCGCGAATTGGGCTCGATTGCCGAACCCCGCTATGTTCTCGCGCCTATATCGATTTTGCCTTTTCAACCCCGGCGCAATTCAAATTTCGCGGAGAGACCGGCAAATATCTTCATCGCCGGGCCTTCGCGCAACTTCTGCCCGGCAAAGTCACAAATCGCGAAAACAAAAGCCGAATTTTCCAATGTGTTTCAAAAGCAATTGAATAATATGAATAATTTTTCTTACCGAACGACCTTCCAGTCGATGCCCCAACCCTTTTCAGCGAGAGTGGCCTGTCGCGGCTCTATGACAGATTTTTGCAACAAACCTGTGGAGCAACAGCAGGTCTGGGAATTATGGGCTGCGTTTGGCTGTGCAAATCTGATTGAAGACCTTGAAAAATTCGGCTATGCGATCTTCGATGATCCAGACGGAGTTACAATAAATGACGAGTCAACGGATTGGGGCGAATGATACAGGTGCACAGGGCATTGACGAAGAGTCCGGTCCATGTGGAAAGGAATTCTTACCGCGCACCCGTTCTCACAGTCTACGGCTCAGTCAAGGAATTGACGGCATCGGGCGGCGTGACCATCTGGCGACGGCATGTGGCATGACGCAGATGGGATATCTCCGAACCTGCGCTCAAGGAAAACGTTGTGCGCGTCGGCGAACATCCTGCCGGATTCGGTCTTTATCTGTTCGATTACAAGCCCGGGTTCCGCGATGCACACGGCCATGGCCGCCAGTTCGGCGTGATGGCCGACGAAGTCGAGCGCGATCGTGCCTGATGCCGTTGTTGTCACCGAACATGGCTATCGCGCGGTCAACTATGCGATGATCGGCATCACCCGCCACTGAGTTTTCCCAGGTGCCAAGCCGCGCGGCAAGAAGGCCTTGATTCGTCTTGAACGCGGTACTGGAAGAACATCTTGGGTATCTCGCCGATTCCGTCCGGATCGATCGCTTCCGCGAGGCGCTCGGTCGGACTATTGAGCCAGGCGACCTCATCGCCGATATCGGCTGTGGCTTCGGCGTCCTCGGTCTACTGAGCCTGCGAGCAGGAGCCGCGCGGGTCTGGGGCATCGACAGCTCCGATGCTATCGAGATCGCCCGCGAGACTATGGCACGGGCGGGACTATCCGACCGGTATCACTGTCTTCGCGAACATTCCGGCCGGGCCATCCTGCCCGAACCCGTCGATGTGCTGGTCTGCGATCACGTCGGCTACTTCGGCTTCGACTATGGCATCGCCGCAACGCTCGGCGATGCTCGGCGCCGCTTGCTGAAGCCCGGCGGCAGAATTGTCCCGGGCCGGATCGTGCTGAAGCTGGCGGCGGTTGAATCACCGCCGGCTCGGGCAAAGGCCGATGCCTGGTCAGGCGAGGCCATACCTTCCGAGTTCCACTGGTTACGCGATTATGGCACCAACACCAAACATGCCCACAGCTTCCAGTCCGGCGAAGTCGTGACCCGGGATGTGACTCTGGGTACCATGGACTTGCACCAGGACACCGCGCCTCACCTAACGTTCAGGCCCAAGCTTACGGCAAACCGCGACTGCCTGCTCGACGGGCTGGCGGGCTGGTTCGAATGCGAACTGGCCGAAGGCGTCTGGATGACCAATTCGCCGATAGAACAGGGGCGAATCGACCGCGACCAGGCATTTCTGCCTTTCGAGACGCCAATCCCGCTGCAGGCAGGCGAAAGCGTCGAAATCGCGCTGACCATCCGCCACGAAGATTCCATCATTTCCTGGTCGGTCAGGCCGCCGGGAGAGCGGCGCTGGCGCAAGCAATCCACCTGGAGCAGCCTGATAATCGGCCCTTCCTGTCTTGGCGGCAAGGGCCATGGACCGCTACATCTTGGCAGCATCGGCAAAGCCAGACTGGCCGTTGCCGCATATGTCGATGGGCGGCGAAATGCCGCGGAGATCGAGCAGCTGGTATTGCGCGATCATCCCCACCTGATGCCATCTCCCGCCGAAACCGTCCGCTTCGTGCGCACCGAACTCGCCCGGATCACTACGTAGTGGCCGGATACGAACTGCTCGGCCGCGCGGCCGCCGATGCCCCTCGACAGCAAACCCTATCAGGAATGGCTGGACGGCGACGGCGAGGTCTACGTGACATTTCACCGCAAGCCCGGCGGCTACGTCGTGCGTTTCATCGATCGCCTGGATTACCATATCGAGACCGCCAGCGGCGCGGTTACCTGCGTTCCGGCGAACGACAAGGCAGGGGAGATGGCCGATCATCTGTTCGCCAACCAGATTGTGCCGCTGATGCAGAACCACGCCGGCGAGCTGGTGCTTCACGGCAGCGCGGTTGCCTGCAAAGGCGCCGCACTGGGCTTCGTCGGCCAATCGGGTCGCGGCAAATCGACTCTTGCCGCGGCCTTTGCCCATGCCGGTCACCCCTTTTTGACAGAAGACGGCCTCTTGCTCAAACCCGTGGGCGCATCATATCTGTCCTACCCCAGCTGGCCGAATCTTCGCCTTTGGCAGGATAGCGAACACGCGGTCTTCAAGGCCGCTCCAGCCGACGGCAATTCTGACGCGTTGGAGAAGCGCCAGATCGAAGCCGGCCCTTCGCTGCCGTTTCAATGCCAGCCGCTTCGCCTGCGGAACCTGTATGTTCTTGGACCCGGAGAATGTAGCGCGGCTACCATCAAGCAACTCACACCTGCCGAAGCCTTTACCGCGCTGCTCCGCCACACTTTCATTCTCGATTGCGAGGATCGCCACCGTATGCGGGGGCATTTCGAACGGATCGGACAACTTGTCGATTCCATCTCCTGTTTTGCGCTCGACTATCCTCGACGCTATGACATGCTTCCCAAGCTCATCGAAGTCATCCTTGCACATGCCCAAACAGGAGAGCCCGTTTCGTGAAACTGACCGACAAGTTTCTGATATCCGACGATGTCGTCGCCCGCGATGTCGGCGGAGAGGTCGTGCTGCTCGATCTTGCCAGCGGCACCTATTTCGGACTGGACTCCGTCGGCGCGCGCATCTGGCAGCTGCTCGAAGAAGATGGCCGCACGCTTGCGGAAGCCTGCGATGTCGTCATCCAGGAATACGAGGTCGCGCGCGATGTGCTTGAGCACGATGTGCTGGAACTGGCCCGGCAGCTCGCCGAACATGGTCTGATTGCGGGCGCCGAAGCCTGACTGCTGGTGCGGCGTGGAGAGTGTTCGTCACGTAGCTTCGCTTATCCCGGGAATAGCCGCAAGTTCGGGTATGGCAAATAACCGGGCCCAGTTGCCCGGCTTGACGATTTCCGAAGTTCCTCGGGGAATGAAGTGGAAGAACAGCAAGTCGCAGAACTGCTTTCCATCGCCGCGCGGCAGTGCCTCGCGATAGTGCCACTGGCTGCTTCCGGAAAACAGGATCGCATCGCCGGGGTGCAAGGTCAGCGGTCGGTACTGGAGGTCGGGGCGGGATTTTAATTCTGTCTGCCAGTCGGCACCCAGCCGCTGCCGTTGTTCCGGCCATGGCACGATCTGGCTGAGCTGGATCGGCCAAGGTTGGCTCTGCCCGATGCAGACATCGAGCGTCCACTTGGCCGAAGGCGCATCCATGTGCGGCTCGCAAGTCCCAAGCTTGGTATAAAGGCTCAGGAAATTGTAGCTCGGCTCGACCGGTTCCCCGGCCCATCCGGAGACCCTGTCGACCAGGGTTCGCTGCATCTGGGTAAACGGGGGATGATCGTGGACGATGAAGCGGCCGAAACGTTTGAGTTCGTGCAGTTCCAGTTTTTCCCTGGGGATTGCTTTCACCGTTTCGGCAATGCTGGCAAGCATGGCCTCGTCGAAAACCCCGTGCAAGTGCCGGGCAGAGAATGCCGGATCGGTACGCAGCACAGCGAATCTATCGACAAATTCCTGCAACCTGCCCGGCGCTACACGGGCAATCGTCTCCTTGGCTGCGAGATATTTGCCCAGCCAGATCGAATCATACCAACGCATTTGTTCGGTCATAATAACTGTTTCTTGGCGCTCTTTCGTCTTTCCTAGAACATCGCATGGAGAAGCGGGAAGCCTTTTTTCCGCACAAATCGACGCGGCAACAAATCCTGGAGCAAGACTCTACAACTTCCCGTATAACGCCAGCAGCCGCCCCCAGGCCCGGTCCGCCTGCACAGGATCGTAGATCGGCGTATCGGGCGGGCACCAGCCGTGATCGGCGGGGTAGACCTCGATTTCGGCCTCGCGGCCCGCAGCGGCGGCGGCGGCGCGGAAGCGGTCCTTCTCGCCGGGGTCGCGCGCATCGTCGTTGCGGGCTGTGGCTATGAGGTAGGCGGCCTGGCTCTTCGCCAGCAGCAGGTGCGGGCTGTCCGGCTTGTCGCTGGCGAGCCCGCCGCCGTGGAAGCTCGCCGCCGCGCGCACCCGCGTCGGCGCCGCCGCAGCCGTGCGGATCGCGTGCGCGCCGCCCATGCAATAGCCTTGCGTGCCGATGCCACGCCGCTTGTCGACCGCGGCCTGGCTATCGAGCCACGCGACGAAAGCCGCGCCATCGCGCGCTGTGCCCTCGGAGGTCAGCCCGGCGATCAGCGGCTTCAGCCTGGCCTGGCCTTCGGGCGTGCGCCATTCGGAAAAGCTGGAAAGGACCGGGCCCGGCCCCCCCGGTAATACTGGTTGACCACCAGCACCGCATAACCTGCACCGGCCAGCCGCCGGCCCATGGTCATCATCGCCTCGCGCAGGCCGCCGACATCGGGCCAGATTATCACCCCGGGATGCTTGCCTTTGGCCGGGTGGACGAACAGGGCATCGGCGGTGCCGTCGGGCGTAGGTATCTGCACCGTGCGTTCGCTGAGCGATGGGGCCGCCGGGCCGTTGGCGGTGCCCGTGCAGGCTGCCAGCGTTGCCGCCGCGCCCAGCGCCGCGAAATGGCGCCGCGAGAGCCCGCTTGCCGACAGCGCCGCGTCCTCGGCTGCCTGGGTGAATTCGTCGCACATAGCCCGCAGCCTCCAGCCTTGCCTCTACCGCCGATAAGGATAACACTTCGCGTGGGAGAAGGAAGGACTGAGCGATGACGGTCGATCTCGAGCAAATCTACAACTGGCAGCGGCTCGATGAACGGACCACGACATCCGGGAAGCTGGTCGCGGACAGACATTGCGGCGCTGGCCGCAGCCGGTGTGCGCCATGTGATCAACCTCGCACCTGACCTCGAAGGCAACGGATCGCTTTCCGGCGAGGCGGAGCTGCTGGCCGAGCAAGGCATCCGGTATTCCTACATCCCGGTGCCGTTTCTTGCGCCGGAGGAAGGCCAGTTCGAGGCGTTCCAGCGGGCTTTCGAGGCCGACGACGAACCGGTCCACGTCCACTGCATAGCAAACTGGCGCGTTTCGGCCTTCTTCTATCGCTACAATCGCGATGTTCGCGGCATGGACGAGCGCGCGGCGCGAGCCCTGATGGAACAGCAGTGGTCACCGGACACCGGCGACTATGCCGAAGTCTGGGGCCCTTACATCGCGCCGAGGAACTGACATGGATTTCACTGGCAAGCATGTCGTCATCACTGGCGGTTCGACCGGCATAGGACGCGCAACTGCGGAGCGCATCGCTAAGCTGGGCGGAAAGGTGACTCTGATCGCGCGGCGTCCTGACAAGCTCGACGAAGCAGTCGCGGCAATCGGCTCCGCTGCCTCCGCCATCCCCTGCGACGTCGGCGACAAGCAGGCGCTGATCGCCGCGCTCGATGCCGCCATGGCCCGCAATGGCCCGATCGATGGATTGTTCCTCAATGCCGCCGCTCCGGGTGTTTACGAATTCACCAGCAGCTATTCCGACGAAGACTTCGCAGAAACCCTCAGGGTCAATGTTTGGTCACCGTTCTGGGCGCTGCGCCATCTGTTGCCCGCGATGACGGCCCGGGGCAGCGGCGCGATACTGATCACCGGCACACTCGGCGCGGTGCGCGGCATGGCAGGCAACATGGGCTATTGCGTCAGCAAGCACGCGACGCTCGGTCTGGCGCGCACGGTGGCAATGGAAGTGGCGGCGAGCGGCGTGCGCTGCAATTGCCTGCACCCCGGCTTCATCGACACTCCGATGATGAACGGCGCGCCCGCCGAGGCAGTCGCGGCGATGGTGGCGACGACGCCGCAGGGCCGGATCGGTCGTCCCGAAGAAGCAGGCGCGGTCGCCGCATTCCTGCTATCGGACGACGCCAGCCATGTGACCGGGCAGGAGCTCGCCGTCGATGGCGGCGTGCTCGGCACCCTGGCAATCCGTTAGGAGATTATTGCGATGGCCGGCTTTGTCCTGATCCACGGCGCCTTCTGCGGCGGCTGGTATTACGATCCGGTGGCGGAAATTCTCCGCGCCAGGGGGCACAAGGTAATCGCCCCCGACCTCCCTGGCATGGGCGGCGACGAGGCCGCCTTGCGTGCGGTGACGCTCGACGGCTGGGCGCGGTTCACGGTAGACCAGTGCCAGGACATGCGGCGCGAAATCGGCGGCGAACCGCTGGTGCTCGCCGGGCACAGCCGCGGCGGCATCGTCATCGGCACGGCAGCCGAGACCGATCCCAAAGCGATGGACGCGCTGGTCTATATCGCCGCGCTGATGCCGCCCGATGGCCATTCCAGCTACAGCCTGAGCGCGCAGATGCCGCCCCAGCCCGAGATGCCTGACATCGGCGGTCCGGTGGCGAACGGCGCGGGAATGATGGTCGATCCGGCCAAGGCCGGCCCGTGGTTCTCCCAGCTCGCCCCGCCCGCCCTCGCCAGGGCCGCGCTGGAACGGCTGCAGGCCGAACCCGCCGGGCCGCTGTCGACGCCGATGAAGCTCTCCCCCGAGCGCTGGGGCAGCGTGCCGCGCACCTATATCGAGTGCCTGCAGGATCGCACCATCACCATCGCCACCCAGCGCAAGATGCAGGAACTCTCGCCCGGAACGCGGACTGTTACGCTGGACGCCGATCATAGCCCGATGTTCTGCATGCCCGAGGCATTGGCCGATGCGCTGGAGGCAGCAGTCTGATTAGCTGAACTGGCTGCGGATCAGCCGCCCCGGCAGTTCGCCAGTCGCCCTGTCGTTCTCACGGGTGACGCGGCCCGAGACCACGGTCGCCCGGTAGCCGGTCACATCCTGCGCCAGGCGCCGGGCCTTGCCGGGCATGTCGGCCTTGAAATAGGGCGGATGGATGGTCAGCGCGTCAAGGTCGATGACATTGATGTCGGCCTTCCTGCCCACGGCCAGCACGCCGCGATCGGTGAGGCCGATCGCCTCGGCCGGCTTCTGGGTCATCAGATGCACCGCCAGTTCGATCGGCAGCCGCGGGCCGCGCGTGCGGTCGCGGACCCAGTGCGTCAGCATGAAGCTGTAAACACTGCCATCGCACACCGTCAGGATATGCGCGCCCGCGTCCGAGGCGGCAAGGATCGCCGAAGGCGCACGCAGCGCATCGCCAACCGCGTCGAGATTGCCCTCGGCATAATTGACGAACGTCGCGAAGACGGCGGGCGAGCCGCCGCTTTCCAGCAGCCTGTCGTAAGTAAGATCGCGTGCATCGCGCCCCTCGCGCACCGCCCGTTCGGCCAGGCACCGCTCGGGGCCGGGTTCGTAGTCGAGATCGGCGCCGAGATCGAACATCCGGTCGAATGCCCCGGCGAGCAGTTCGCCCAGCGTATTGGCGCGGTTCTCTTCGCCCAGAATTTGCGCCTTCATTTCCGGACCGGCCAGTTCGGCCAGCCAGGCCTCGGGCGGCATGGCGGCGGTCATTGCCTCGAAGCTTGGCGTATTCATGAACGGATTGGCACCGAGGAAGCTGATCAGCGCACCGGGGCTGCGACCGCCGAACTGGGTGAACGCGCGAACTTTCTCGCCAAGCCGGTCCATGATCGCGATCTGCTCGCGGAAGTAATCGGGATCGTTGGCACACTGGAACGAAAGCAGATGGACATTGACGCCGGTCGCCTCGACGATGCGTTCGAGCATCGCCATTTCCCGGCGGATGCCCTCGGGGCTTTCGCCGATGCAGCCTTCCGGCACGATCTGAAGGTAGCCGCCATGGCGCTGCACAACCGCAGCCAGCGCCTGAAGTTCGGCCTCCTGCACGTTGTAATCGGGCGTGGTAGCCCCGGCGAGCGAGCGATGCAGCGGGGTTCGCGAGGTCGCCATGCCAAAAGCGCCGGCCTGCAAACCCCGCTCAAGCTGCAGGGCCATCTGGGCGAGTTCGTCTCCGGTGGCGCATTTTACGCTGTCGACCCGGTCGCCCAGCGCCCACAGCCGCAGCGGCCCGTGCGGCACCAGCGCGCCGACATCGAAGCTGCGGTCCATCGCAGCGACGGCATCGAGATATTCCGGGAAAGTCTCCCAGTTCCACTTGAGGCCCGCATGCAGCGCGTCCGCAGGGATTTCCTCGACGCCTTCCATGAATTCGATCAGCGTTTCACGATCGCGTTGCCTGACCGGGGCAAAGCCGACGCCGCAATTGCCGAAGATCGCCGTGGTCACCCCGGTGACGAATGACGCCTCGAGCCAGGGATCCCAGGTGACCTGGCCATCGTAATGGGTGTGAATATCGACCCAGCCCGGCGTGACGATCAGCCCGCCGGCATCGATCTCGCGGCGCGCCGAACCAGTAACCTTGCCGAGTTCGACAATCCTGCCATCGGCAACCGCGATATCCGCCATGAACGCCGCAGCGCCGGTGCCATCGATTACCCGGCCGCCCCTTATGACCAGATCGTACATGGGGTTCTCCCCTCAATCGCCCGGGTAGTTGAGTTCCAGCGCAATGCCGTTCGGGTCGGTGACAAAGACCTGCCGCACATTCCCGAACATCCGGTCGTTGACCCGGTATTCGATACCCAGCTCGTCGCAGCGGGCCTTGGTGGCGTCGAATCCGGCGCAAGTCAGCGCAACGTGATCGAGCGCTCCGCCAAGGCCGGTCTTGAGGTCGCCGTGACGCTCCGCGTTGTAGGCCTGGACGTGGACGATGGGATTGCCCTGGGCATCGGAAATCCAGCGCCCGTCGAATCCCGGAGGCGCCACGGGGATTGGCTCTGCCTTCATTTCGAGCAGCGCCTCGTAAAATTCGCAGGTTGCCGCAAGATTGCCGGTAACGATGTTGATGTGGTTCACGCCATTGACTTGCATGCTTTTTCTCCCATGCGGCGCGCCAGAGTCTAGCTTCTGAACACCACAGTCTTGCTGCCATTCAGCAGCACCCGGTCCTCCAGATGCAGCCGCACAGCCTCTGCCAGCACCCGCCGCTCGATGTCGCGTCCCTTGCGGACGAGGTCATCGGGCGAGTCGGCGTGGCTGATTGCTTCAACATCCTGATGGATAATCGGCCCTTCGTCGAGGTCCGCCGTGACATAATGCGCTGTCGCCCCGATCATCTTCACGCCGCGGGCATGGGCCTGGTGATAGGGCTTGGCGCCCTTGAAGCCGGGCAGGAAAGAATGGTGGATGTTGATGCAGCGGCCCGACAGGAATGCGGCCATCTCGTCCGAGAGGATCTGCATGTAGCGGGCGAGCACCACCAGCTCGGCCCCGCTGTCCTTCACCAGCGCGCGCACCGCCGCTTCCTGATCCGGCTTGCTCTCTTTGGTCACAGGCAGATGGTGGAAGGGGATATCGCCGATACGCGAGTGGACCAGCACTTCGCGCGGGTGATTGCAGATGATGCCCACCACCTCCATCGCCAGCTCGCCGATCCGCACCCGGTAGAGCAGGTCGGCCAGGCAATGATCGAACTTGCTGACCAGCAACAGCACTTTGCGCGGCTTGTCGCGGCTGCGCAGGCTCCAGCGCATGGCGAATTCGGCAGCCAGCGGGGCAAAGCCGGCACGGATCGCCTCGGGGTCGGCCGGGCCGGGATCGAAGGCGACGCGCATGAAGAACTCGCCGTCCTCCTGGTCGTTGAACTGCTGCGCCTCGATGACGTTGCCGCCCTTGTCGAACAGGTAGGACGTGACGCGCGCGGTGATGCCGGGCCGGTCACGGCAGGACAGGGTCAGGATCTGGACGTCGGCCATGGCTCTAGCGATTCGCCAGCGCGGCTTCGCATTCCGTCAGCAGCGTCGCGACGATCTCGGCAACCGGCTCTTCCCTGGTCACCATTCCCACCGACTGACCCGCCATCAGCGACCCGTTCTCGATATCGCCGTCGATCACCGCTCGGCGCAGGGCTCCAGCCCAGAAATGCTCGATCCTGAGCTGCGCCTCGCCCATATCGACGCTGCCCTGATCGAGCAGCTTGCCGACTTCGACCTGCTTGGCGGTAAATTCCTCGGTGCCCTTGTTCTTGAGCGCGCGCACCGGGATCACCGGCAGGCGCGGATCGACCTGGACCGAGGCAATGGCATCGCGGGCATTGGCGCGGAAAAAGGCCTTCTTGAAATCCGGATGGGCGATACTCTCGCTGGCGCAGGCGAAGCGCGTGCCCAGCTGCACGCCGCAGGCCCCCATTTCGAGATAGGCGGCGATCATCGCGCCGTTGCCGATGCCGCCCGCCACGAACACCAGATTGTCCGCAGCCAGCTCGGGCAGGATTTCCTGCGCCAGCACCGAAGTCGCCACCGGGCCGATATGCCCGCCGGCCTCGTTGCCTTCGATCACCAAGGCATCTGCGCCGGAGCGAAGCAGCTTCTTTCCCAGCGCCAGAGTAGGGGCGAAGCAGATCACTTTCGCGCCGCCTTCCTTGATCGCTTCGACGCTGCCCTTGGGGGGAATCCCGCCCGCGAGCACGACGTGGCTGACCTTGTGCCTAGCGCAGACCGCGATCAGATCGAACAGTTGCGGGTGCATGGTGATGAGATTGACGCCGAACGGCTTGCGGGCGAGCGCCTTGGTCCCGGCGATTTCTGCATCGAGCAGTTCGGGCGTCATCGCCCCGCAGGCGATCACCCCGAAGCCGCCTGCGTTGGAGATGGCTGATACGAGATTGCGCTCGGATACCCACGACATCGCGCCGCACAGGATGGCGTAGTCGCTGCCGAGAAAGGCGCTGCCGCGCACCATCAGCGCTTTGGTATTGTCGTACACTGTTCCTCCTGCCCCGGGCGCGAAGCCCGCGCGCCCTATAGGAGGCTCGCGCCAGTCATGCCAGCCCCGTCACTTTGATCGACATTTTCAATTACTGTGTCGCATTTAATCGGTTTTGACGAATTATCCTGACGCGCTATCGAATGCCACACTTGGTTGTTAAGCCGCGACCCGCGCCTATCTTGGCAAGAGCATGCAAAGGAGATCGACCGTGAAGGGATTCGTCGACGACATCGAAAAACTTACCGAGGACAACAATCTGTTCCGCAAGGTGCTCTATACCGGGCACAATCTCCAGCTGGTTCTGATGGCGATCCAGCCCGGGGAAGAGATCGGCGAGGAAGTGCACGACGACCGCGACCAGTTCTTCCGCATCGAGAAGGGCAAGGGTGAGGTCTGGATCGACGGTGTTTGCCACAAGGTGAAGGCCGACGACGGCGTTATCGTGCCGCAGGGCGCCAAGCATAACGTCAAGGCAACCGGCGACAAGCCGTTGAGGCTCTACACCATCTACGGTCCGCCCGAACACCTCGACGGCACTGTGCACAAGACCTGCGCCGAAGCCAGCGCCGCACACGAGCATTTCGACGGCAAGACCACGGAGTAGCTCAATCGATCCCTCTCCTCTTCGGAGGAGGGGGATCCTATTCTACTCCCCATCAAGCCCGTAGGCGGTATGTAGCACCCGCACCGCCAGCTCGGTCTCGTCCTCGTCGATCAGCACCGAAACCTTGATCTCGCTGGTCGAGATTGCCTGGATATTGATGCCCCGGTCGGCCAGCGCCTTGAACATCGTTGCGGCGACGCCGGCGTGGCTGCGCATGCCGACACCGACGACGCTGATCTTGGCGACCTTGCCCTCGGCGATCATGCGGAAATAGCCGATTTCGTCCTTGCGCTCCTCGATCAGCGCCTGGGTGCGCGGCAGGTCGGCGGCGGGGACGGTGAAGGTGACATCGGTCTCGCCCTTGTCCTTGGCGATGTTCTGGATAATCATATCGACGTTGATGTTCGCCGCCGCCAGTGGCCCGAAGATCGCCGCCACCGCGCCGGGCCGGTCGGCTATCCGGGTGAGCGTAACTTTTGCCTCGTTCTTGTCGGCGGCGATGCCGGTGATCAGCTGGCTTTCCATGTCCATACCTTCTTGAATTTTGGTCAATTCCTCGTCGGAAACGATCATCGTGCCGGGCAGCGTGTCGGCGGCAGGCGCATCGTCGTCGATGAAACTCGAGAGCACCTGCACCCGCACACCTTCCTTCATCGCCAGGCTGACCGAACGGGTCTGCAGGACCTTGGAGCCGACCGAAGCAAGCTCCAGCATTTCCTCGTAGGTCACGTTCTTGAGCTTGCGCGCCTTGGCAACGATGCGCGGGTCTGTGGTATAGACCCCATCGACATCGGTGTAGATGTCGCAGCGGTCGGCCTTGATCGCCGCCGCGACCGCCACCGCCGAGGTGTCCGATCCGCCCCGGCCCAGCGTGGTGATGCGATTATCCGCTGTCAGCCCCTGAAAGCCCGGAATCACCGCGATCTCGCCAGCCGCCATGCTGGCGAGCAGCTCGGGCGAAACGATGCTCTCGATCCGCGCCTTGGCATGGGCCTGGTCGGTCTTCACCGGCAGCTGCCAGCCGAGCCATGAGCGCGCCTTGCAGCCCATCGCCTGCAGGGTGAGCGCAAGCAGCCCCGAAGTAACCTGCTCGCCGCTCGCCACGACGACGTCGTATTCCGCCGGGTCATACAGCGCGTTCGCCTCGCGGCAGAAGCCGACCAGCCGGTCGGTCTCTCCCGCCATGGCCGAGACCACCACCGCCACTTCGTGCCCAGCCGCTTGCTGGCGGCGCACGATATTGGCAACGCGGCGGATGCGCTCGGTGCCGGCCATCGAAGTGCCGCCGAATTTCATCACGATGCGGGCCAAGAGTACTAGCTCCCTAAGAATGAATCCCGGCGCTTGGGTCCGGGCGGGCGTCCTGTTAGGGATGCAGCATGGCTAATGCAACCACGCGCGCAACCATCCGGCCCGATGAAGCGGCCCATTTCGGCAGGCTGGCAGCCGACTGGTGGAACCCTAAAGGCTCCTCGGCAATGCTGCACAAGCTTAACCCGGTGCGGCTGGGATTGATCCGCGCAGCCATCGACGCGCATTGGGGAGGTGATGCCAAAGGCGTCAAACCGCTGGCGGGCAAGACGCGCGCTGGATGTTGGCTGCGGTGCCGGGTTGCTGTGCGAACCACTGGCGCGGCTAGGCGCGGAAGTGACCGGCGTGGATGCGGCGGCGGAGAATATCGCGGCGGCGCAGGCGCATGCGGCGGGGTCGGGCCTCGCCATCGACTACCGCTGCGGCGACATTGCCGGAATGGGCCTGACGGGCTTCGATCTCGTCTGCGCGATGGAAGTGATCGAACACGTTGCGGACAAGCCGGTGTTCCTTGCCGCGCTGGCCGCTGCACTGAATGAGAGCGGTCTGATGATCCTCTCCACCCCCAACCGAACACCTCAATCGCGGCTGCTGCTGGTCGAGGGAGCCGAGCGGCTCGGCGCGATCCCGCGCGGCACGCATCACTGGGACGACTTTGTCACGCCGGAGGAACTGCGCGAGTTACTGAGCGGAGCGGGCCTGGCGATGGGCGAGCCGCAAGGGATCGGCTGGTCGCCCGCCAAAGGCCTGCAGCTGAGCCGCGACCTGTCGCTCAATTACATCGTCACCGCACGGGCGATCTGAGCGCGATGGTGCCTTCCGAGACGCCCGGTACGGGGGCCTTTGCCACTACGATCAAGGCGCTGCTGGTCCTCGCGCTAGTGCTCTGTGCCTACCCGCTGGTCCGCGCCTTTTACCACTTCGAGATCGACTACAACGAGGGCTGGAACGGCTATCTGCAACTGCGCGCGGTTGCCGGGCAGTCGCTTTATTCGGGCTATTCGCCGCTCTATTTCAACAACTACCCGCCGCTGTCGTTCTATCTGGCCGGCGCGCTGGGCACCTTGACGGGCGACCCTGTGCTAGCCGGACGGCTGGTGTCGCTGGCGGCGCTGACAGCAATCGCGCTGGCCTGCGCAGCGGCGGTGCGGAGCGCGGGGGGCACGCGCTGCGACGCGGGGCTAGCGCTGACCACCTGCCTGCTGCTGTTCGCGCTGTTCGCCACCGACTATCTCGGGATGAACGACCCCAACATGCTGGCGCTGGCCTTTGTCGCCTGGGGCCTCGCGGTGCACCTTGGCGCAGCGGACCGGCCCGGGCGCGCAGCGCTGGCGGCGGTTCTGCTGGCAATGGGGCTGCTGACCAAGCACAATCTTGTCCTGCTGCCACTGCTGATCGCGCTCGACACGGCGCTGCGCGGCTCAGCCCAATACCGCCGCGCCTTCTTCGGAACCGGGATCGCTCTGGCGGTGGCGAGCTTGGCGCTGCTTTGGCTTCTGGCGGGTCCGGGCTTCTTCGCCCAGTTGCTCGCCCCGCGAACCTGGGAAGTCGACCGCGCCTTCCTGTTCGCCACCGAGGTGCTCGCCCGCTATCAGACGCCGCTCGCCGTGGTGGGCCTCGGCCTGATCGCGGCTCGCCGAAGCCAGCCCGCGAAATTCGTGCTGGTCTGGCTGATCCTCGCAATCGCGCTGGGTACATTCTTCGCAGGCGGCGCAGGGACCGACATCAACGTCTGGTTCGATATCGTTCCCGCGCTCGCCATTGGCGCCGGGCTGGCGGTGCGCGAATCGCGCGAGCGTGGGGCATCGCTGCGGTGGCAGGCCGCGTTTGCGCTGGCGATCAATGCCGGCGCACTGTTCGCCGCGCCGCTGGGCCTTGGCCGGTTCGGGGTCGATGCGCTGGGCGAAATGGCGGAGCGCGAGCGCCTGTTCCAGGCCGATGTTGCCTGGCTTCGAAGCCAGAGCGGCCCGGCCCTGTGCCAATCGCAATTGCTCTGCCTGCGCGCGGGCAAGCCGATGACATTCGACCCCTTCAACATCGGCCAGGCGATCCGCACCGGGAGGCTGCCCAAGGATACGCTCACCGGCATGCTCCGCCGCCGCGAGATCGCCGTGGTCCAGATAAGCGACGAGCGCCGCCATTCGCCCGGCGATCCGCCCGGGGAGCAAGCCCTGCCCGCCCGCTTCGTCAATTTCGCTGACGAAGTGTTCGATGTGCTGGAGCGGGAATATGCCGTCGAACGGATCGGCATTTCGGGTCGGTTCTACCGTCCGAAGCCGACCGGCGCAGCAATCACTCCTGCATCTTGAACAGCGCGAAGGCCAGCACCGTCGCGGCAATGAAGAGCGGCCACGACCAGTAAAACCCATAGGCGCGCGAGACGAACGCGCCGCTGCCCGACAGGTTCAGGTACTGGATGTAGAGAAAGCCGCCCTTTGAGCCATTCGACCCGATGACCAGCGAGACAATGAAGGTTAGCACAATGGCCGGGGTAAGCGCCTTGAAGAGTGCGATCATATTCTGCTCTCGTGTTTTGGGGCGACTTGCGCAATCGAACCTTGCTTTGCCGCCAAGGTCAAGACGCGAATGAACAGAGATTCTCCAGACCGGTTGTCACACGTGCCTTTCGTGAGGTAATTTCAGCATCTTATCGATCGCCGCCCCCGCCTTCGCCTCGCGTTGCTCCAGGGAGCCGGAGATGCGCTCGAACGGGACTTTCGCGTCGATCAAAACCTGCTCGACGATTCCGTTGAAGCGCCGGCGGTCGGCTTCAGCTGAAAAGAACCGGGTGCCGTCATCGACCCAGGGAATATCGGCTTCCATCAGGAGATAGAGGTCCGCCCTGGGGTGAGCCATTATTGCCGCCGGCCGCGTCCCCAGCAGCATTTCGCACCACGCAGCCGTCATCAGTGCATCGGTATCGACCAGCAGCAGCGGCCCGGCCCAGGGCGCGGCGGCCTTGATCATCGCATGCTGGGCATCGGCGATCAGCTGAAGGTCTGCCAGGGTCAGATCGGCCTTGTAGACCTCGCAGTGGCTGCGCCCGTACTCGCCTACGGTAACTGCGGCGAAGTGGCGTTCCAGACGGCCCGCCAAGGTCGACTTGCCGGTGCTTTCGCCGCCATGCAAACACACGCGCTTCCGGTAGTAGCGCCGGACCGGCTCGGGCAGGAAATGCCAATGGGCTGCGGGGGCCTGCCGGATCGCGCTGGCCGAGATTACGCCCAGCGAATTGTCCGCCTTCCCCAATATTCGGTTGCCCAGCGGCACGAAATATCCGCCCGCCTCGCGGGCCAGATCGGCGCCATAGACTTCCCCGGCGAACAGATAGTCGATCGGCTCGGGATGCGCCCCCGCCACGATCCTGCGCCAGACCGGCCAGAAATCGGCGCTTTCGTCCGGATGCTGCGGCACCACTTCGCCGTGGCCCACGATGCGGCAATCGGGATAGAGTTCGCGCAACCAGTCGAGCCGCAGTTCACCGGCTATCGGATCGTCCGGCAACCAGCACACCAGGATCGTCAGCTCATCGACCAGCCGGCGCGCGGCGTCGATCAGGCTGACATGCCCGGCATGCGGCGGCATGAATTTGCCCAGCAGAAAGCCGCGCCCCACCTTCACATCAACTCCTTCACGGCTGCGTCCGCCGGCTGGCGGCGATCCATTCGCGCAGGCCGAACGCCGACATGCCGAGCAGCACGATATAGAGCCCGGCGGTGAGAAACAGTTCGCGGCTGAAATAGATGCCGATCGAAGCGGCATCGATGGCGATCCACAGCACCCAGTTCTCGATCCGCCGGAACGAGAGCAGGAACTGCGCGGCAATGCTCGCGCCTGCGACCGCCGAATCGGCAAAGGGCAAGGCAGCATCGGTGAAGCGGTGCATGATCCAACCCTGCGACAGGCTGAGCAGGGCCGTCACCGCCGCCCACACGATCCGCTGATGCCCGCTCATCCAGCTCACCCCGACCGGGCCCTGCTGGCCGCCGTGGCGATGCCACAGCACCCAGCCGTAAACCTGCACGGCGAAGAAGAAGAGTTGCAGCCCGGCCTCGCTGTAGAGCCGGGCCTGAAAGAAGATCACGGCGTAAAGCGACACCATCGCCAGCCCGAAGGGATAGTTCCAGATGCTGCGCCGCACCAGCAGGCCGACATTGGCCAGCCCGAGCAGGACGGCGGCAAGTTCGAGCGGGCTCATGGGGTCAGCCCAGCGCCGCTTCCCATTCCTCGGGTCTGAAGCCGACCAGCAGCCCGCCGGGATGTTCCAGCACCGGCCGTTTGATGCAGCTGGGATTGTCGGCCATCACCGCCACGGCCCTTGCCGCATCGAGGCCTTGTTTGTCGGCATCGGGCAGTTTCTTGTAGGTCGTGCCGGCGCGGTTGAGCACTTTCTCCCACCCCGCCGCCTTCACCCAGCCGGCGATACGCGCCGCATCCGCGCCCTGTTTCTTGTAGTCGTGGAACACATAGGCGATCCCGCGTCCGTCGAGCCAGACGCGGGCCTTTTTCACCGTGTCGCAGTTGGGGATACCGTAGAAGGTAATGGTCATGCGCCCGGCCTCTCAAAATGGCTGACGCGCGGATCGGCGCAGCAATAGCTGGAATAGCTCTCATAATATTCCGCCCTGCCCTTGGCCTGCACCGCGAGATGATCGGGATGCCGTGCCCAGGCCTGCGCCGCCTCGACGCTGGCCCATTCGGATATCGACACCGCCTCGCCATCGGTGGCGTGGAAATGCTGGTATGAGACGAAGCCCGGCAGTGTTTGCGCAACGGCGACCATCCGCGCGGCGTCGGCCCCATAGGCTTCCAGGTCGATACCGGCACGCTTGCGGTTGCGGAAGACGTTGAGGAACATCGGGCGTTCCTAAGGCTGCAAAGTGGACAAATCCAGCAGAGTCGGCAAAAGCCGCTTCATGTCTATCAACAGCTTCGGCCGCCTGTTCCGGTTCACCACATGGGGCGAAAGCCACGGGCCTGCTTTGGGCGCGGTGGTCGATGGCTGCCCGCCGGGGCTGGCTTTGAGCGAGGCCGACCTCCAGCCGTTCCTCGATGCGCGGCGGCCCGGCCAGTCGAAATTCACCACGCAGCGGCAAGAGCCGGATGCGGTGCGGATTCTTTCGGGCACGTTCGAGGGCAAGACCACGGGCACGCCTATCAGCCTGATGATCGAGAACGTCGATCAGCGCTCGAAGGACTATTCCGAAGTCGCCAAGGCCTATCGCCCGGGTCATGCCGACTATGCCTATGACGCCAAATACGGCTTTCGCGACTATCGTGGCGGCGGGCGCAGCTCGGCGCGCGAAACGGCAGCGCGGGTGGCTGCGGGCGGCGTCGCGCGGCTGGTGATCCCGGAAGTCGATGTACTCGCCTATGTCGTCGAGATCGGCGGCGATCACATCGACCGCTCCCTATTCGACGAAAGCGAGATCCGCAAAAACCCCTTCTTCTGTCCCGACGCCAGGGCGGCCAAACGCTGGGAGAAGATCGTCGATGATGCGCGGCTCTCCGGTTCGTCGGTCGGCGCGGTGGTCGAATGCATTGCCAACGGCGTTCCCGCCGGCTGGGGCGCACCGCTCTATGGCAAGCTCGACGCCGATCTGGCGGCGGCAATGATGAGCATCAATGCAGTCAAAGGCGTCGAGATCGGCGATGGCTTCGCAGCCGCGCGCCTGACCGGCGAACAGAACGCCGACCGGATGCGGCCGGGCAGCGGCGATGGGCGCAATGGGGGCCCCGCATTCCTCGACAACCACTCGGGCGGCATTGCCGGCGGGATAGCGACCGGCCAGCCGGTGGTGGTGCGGGTAGCTTTCAAGCCAACCAGCTCGATCCTCACCCCGGTCGAGACAGTCACCCGTTCCGGCGAAGCCACCGACATCCAGACCAAGGGCCGCCACGACCCGTGTGTAGGCATCCGCGGCGCGCCGGTGGTCGAGGCGATGATGGCGCTGGTGCTGGCCGATCACAAGCTGCTGCATCGGGGCCAATGTGGCTGACACTCACGGGTAAGTCAGCGCCCCCGCCTGAGCACCACATAAACCGCCCCCGCCCCGCCGTGCCGGGGATGCGCAGGACGGATCGCAGCGATGCGGCTGGCGTGCGAGCCATGGGCAAGCCAATCGAGAAACTTCGCCCGGATCGCGCCGCGCCGCTCGCCCCGCCCGGCGATGCCCTCGGCGGGACGCGGGCGTCCGGTAATCAGCAACACCACCCGCGCACCCTGTGCCAGCGCCAGCGTCAGTCCGTGGTCGAGCCGGGCATGGGCACCGTCGAGCGAATGACCATGGAGGTCGAGGGTGAAATCGGGGTGGACCAGCCCATGCGCCAGCTTGCGATCCCATGTCGCGTCGAGGGTGTGAGGTCTGGTGCGCAAATCCTCCCCCCTTGGGGGAGGGGGACCGCCGCGAAGCGGTGCTGGAGGGGGTGCGGCTGTGCGGGACTTTGCCCGCGCAAGACCCCCTCCGTCAGTGCTTCGCACTGCCACCTCCCCCAGAGGGGGAGGAGTTTTCCTCCCCGCCAGCGGCTGAACCGTCTTCGCAAGCCGTGCCCACAGCGCGGCCTCCTCGCGCGACAACGACCGTCTCAACTTTGGGGCCTCACTTGCCGCCGTGGCGGCGCAGTGTGCCCTTGGGCAGCAGCAGCAAGGCCTTGCCCCGCCCGCTCATTCCGCCCGCGATGGTGCGTGCGTCGTCGCCCGCGCCCCAGAAGGTGTCGAACCGGTTGGCGCCCTTGATCGCGCCGCCGGTATCCTGCGCGATCCACAGACCATTGGCTTCGCTGCGGTCTAGCGTCAGCCACACCGGCGCGCCGAGCGGCACGAATTTGGGATCGGCGGCGACGCTCGAACGCGCCCGCACCGGCACGCTCAGCGCACCGAGTGGCCCGTCTCCGGTCAGCTCGCGGAAAAACACCCAGCTCTTGTTCTCGCGCATCAGCGCCTTGCCATCCACCGGGTTCTCGCGAACATATTGCATGATGCCCTGCATCGAGCCGGAATATTGCCCCGGGCCGCTGCCGATCAGCCCCCGCTTGCGCATTGCCGAACCGATGCCGGTGTAGGGTTGCCCGTTCTGCCCGGCATATCCAATCCGCATGATCGTCCCATCCGGCGCGCGCAGCCGCCCCGAACCCTGGACCTGGAGGAAGAAGAATTCGAGGGCATCGTCCGCCCAGGCAATCTCCAGCCCCTTGCCCATCAGCGCGCCTTCCTCGATCGCGGTGCGGTCGAAATAGGGGACGAATTTGCCACTTGCGTCATAGCGGCCGGACGGCTGCTGGCCCGAATCGTTGGGAGGCGCGTCGCCCGGCTTGGCTCGCACCAGATCGGGCGGCATCTTGTAGACCGGCACATCGAAGCCCGGCTGGCGGCGGCGCACTCCGGCAATCTCGGGCTCATAATATCCGGTGGCATAGGCGTTGCCGTCGCCGACACGCACAGCTTCGAAGAAACGGGCGAAGAATGCCGGAGCATCAGCCGCAGGCCAGGTGGCGGCGGCATCGCAGGACGGCTTCCATTCGGCGGCACTGGTCAGCTTGCTGCCGTCGGTCCGCGCCATCAGCCGGGGGCAGCTCTCGCGGAACGAGACCAGCGCGGCGGCGGCATCGGCCGCGCCGATCCCCAGACTGTCGATATCGGGGCCGCGAAACAAGCCGGCGGCCAGTGCGGTGCCCGGCACGGGGGGCGGCTTTCCGGACGGTGGGATCAATTGTCCGCAAGCGGCAAGCAGCATAAGCAGGACCAGCGCGGCCAGACTGCGGACGCGGGCACCCGGCCCAGGCTCAGCCGCCATTCTCAGTCCTCATCGGTCTCGTCGAGTAGCCAATCGGGCGTGGGCGAGGTGAGGTCTCGGCTGAAAGTCCAGACGTCGCGTGCCTCGACCGCGTCGTTGAGCGAGCCGGCGATGACCGTGCCCTTGGCGTCGCGCGTAACAGCGGCGATGTCGGCGGCGAAACGCACCGAGACGCGGGCGAACGGCGCATCGTAAGTCGCCGCGACAATGGTCATATCCTCGATCCGCACCAGCCGGTTGTCCAGTGTTTCCCCGGCGGCAAGCCGCGCATCGATGGCAGCGGCGAAGCCCTCATAAACATCGCCGTCGCACAGCTGCGCCAGCTCTTCCTTGTCGCCCCGCCAGAATGCCTCGAGAATCATGCGATAGGCGCCCCGTGCGCCCTCAAGGAAGGCGGTTATGTCGAACCGGCGGTCAACCGCCGCGATGTCGCGCAAGGCTCGCTCCACCGCCGGCATTGCCGCGCCGGCGTCGCGTCTTGGCAGGGCGGCGGTCTGGCCCGGGCGACCGGGCAGCGCCGGCGCCTGCTGCGCGCCCGGCTTCTCGTCGAACCGGCCCTGGATCGTTTCCTCCTCATGCTCGGCACGGCGGCCCAGCACGGAATAGAGGCGCAGACCCAGGAAGGCTGCGATCATGGCCAGGATGACGATCTGGAAAGTCACAAATCCGGTTCCGTTCAACGCCGTCAAGAGTGACGGTTTATGGCAGTGTAACCTTAGATAGGCCTGCTTTACAATTGAACAACGCACCGAAGGGTGGATCGAAGCATTTTTTCGCCGCGTCGATGCACGCGGGTGACAGCTTCAACCGCCATTGCCCGAGACAAATCGCGGTGCTAGGCGCGCGGCGAACTCCACTCGTGCGCGAAGAAAGCTTGCAGCCATGGCCGACGAAGGCAACATCATCACCGATCTCAACCTCGATCCGGAAGCCAATGGCGAGGATACCGCGCCCGCTGCCGGCATCATCACGCAATATATCAAGGACATGTCGGTCGAAAACCCTAATGCACCCGAATGCTTCCAGTGGGAAGAAGCGCCCGAAATGGATGTGCAGTTCAATATCGGCGCGCGCCAGATCAACGAGGAAGTGCACGAGGTCGAACTGAAGATCTCCGTCACCGCCAAGGCCCCGCGCGGCACCGCCTATATCGTCGATCTGTCCTATTGCGGCCTGATCGGCATGCGTAATGTCGACGAGGGGCAGGCCCATGCCTTTACCTTCGCCGAAGCGCCGCGCATCCTGTTCCCCTTCGCCCGCCGGGTGATCGCCGACGCGGTGCGCGATGCCGGCTTCGCGCCGCTGCTGCTCGAACCGCTCGATTTCAACGGACTCTACACGCAGCAGCTGATGGAGCAGCAGGCCGCCGCTCAGGGCGCCCCGGCCGGCAACGCCTGATCCTTCGACAACCTCGGGATGAGCGGATGCCGGGACTAGCAGCATGAGCCTGCTCAGGAACGTCGGCACGATCGGCGGGCTTACAATGGTCAGCCGCCTGTTCGGCTTTGCCCGCGACATGATGCTGGCGCGCATTCTCGGCGCGGGCGCGGCGGCAGACGCCTGGCAGCTCGCCTTCCAGCTGCCCAACATCTTCCGCCGCCTGTTTGCCGAGGGCGCCTTTTCCGCTGCATTCGTGCCGCTGTTCAACCGGCGGATGGCAGGTCCGGGCAGCGAAGCGGAAGAGCGGGCTTCGGCGCAATCGTTCACCGTCGATGTCATGTCGGTGCTGTTGCCGGTGCTGATCGTGTTCAGTGCGGCGGCGATGCTGGCGATGCCCTGGGTGGTCTGGCTGATCGACGATTTCGGCCAGGGCGGGCGGACCAACCAGTTCACTATCAACCTCGCCCGGATCACCTTCCCCTACCTCACTTTCATCAGCGTGATGACGGTCTTCGCGGCAATCCTGAACTCCATCTCGCGCTTTGCCGCCGCCGCCGCCGCGCCGGTGTTGCTCAACCTGTGCATCATCGCCGCGCTGTTGATCGTGCTCGCGACCGACGGCGGCGCCGATCCGCGCCGCGCCGCCTATTTCGTGGGTTTCGCCGCCGCCACCGCCGGCCTGCTGCAGATGGCGTGGTTGTTTTACTGGGTGCGCAAGGCCGGCTTCCACTTTCCCCTGCACCGCCCGCGCTTGACCCCCGAAGTGCGCGAGCTGGGCGTGCTGATCCTGCCCGCGGTGTTCGGCGCCGGCATCTACCAGATCAGCCGTTTCATCGACCTGTTTTTCCTCGGTCGGCTGCCCGAGGGCTCGTTCGTCTATCTCGCAATGGCCGACCGGCTGAACCAGCTACCGCTGGGAATCATCGGCATTGCGCTGGGCACGGCGATCCTGCCCGCGCTGTCGCGCTTCATCGCCCAGGACGATCAGGGCGGCGCGCAGCGGGTACAAAGCAACGCCATCGAGATTGGCATGCTGCTGACCGTGCCCGCCGCAGTCGGACTCTATTTCGCCGCCGAACCGCTGACCTCGGCGATCTATCTTGGCGGCAAGTTCGATAGCGGCGATGTCGCGATGACAGCGGCGACCATGGCCATGCTGGTAACCGGCCTGCCCGCCTATGTCATGGTCAAGGTGCTGACCCCCGGCTTCTTCGCCCGCCGCGATACCCGCACCCCGGTCTGGACCGCCGCCATCTCGCTTACCCTCAACATCGTGCTCAACCTGGCCCTGATTCCGCGCATGGGCGTGGCGGGCCTGGCGCTGGCAAGCGCGCTGTCCGCCTGGGCCAATTGCGCCATGCTCTACGTGCTGCTCCACCGGCGCGGGCATTTCCATATCGAGAGCGACCTGCTGCTTCGGATCGGCCGGATCGTGCTTTCGGCGGTGGCGATGGGCGGTGTAATCGTCGCGCTTTCTCCCTCGTTGCAGGGTTATTATGGAGGCGGCGTTGGCGAGCGGGTCTTGTCGATCGGCCTGCTGGTCGGCGCAGGCGCGATTGTCTATTTCGGGCTCGCCTGGCTGACCGGCGCGATCGATCGCAGCAAGATCGCCATGCTCAGCCGCAAGGCGCCAGCGCAGGAATCAACCCCATGAGAGTCGTCTCCGGCATCCAGCCCACGGGCAACCTCCATCTCGGCAACTACCTTGGCGCGATCCGCAACTGGGTGCGCATGCAAGACGCCACAGGGCAGCAGCAAGCCGAGTGCCTGTTCTTCCTCGCCGACCTGCACGCGCTCAGCCAGCCGCATGTCCCGGCGGAGCTCGGCGCCAACACCCGCGAAATGACCGCCGCGCTGGTCGCCTGCGGTATCGATCCTGCGCGCTCGATCCTGTTCAACCAGGCGCAGGTTCCCGCCCATGCCGAGCTGCAATGGTTGCTCAACGGCACCGCCCGCATGGGCTGGTTGAACCGCATGACCCAGTTCAAGGACAAGTCGGGCAAGAACCGCGAAGGCGCCAGCATCGCGCTGTTCACCTACCCGGTGCTGCAAGCCGCCGACGTGCTGCTCTATCAGGCGACGCATGTGCCGGTCGGCGAGGACCAGAAGCAGCACCTCGAACTGGCGCGCGACATCGCCCAGAAGTTCAACAACGACTACGCTTCGGAGGACACACCGGTCTTCACCCTGCCCGATCCGATCATCCCGCCCGAAGCCGCGCGGATCATGAGCCTGCGCGACGGCAGCGCCAAGATGTCGAAGTCCGATCCTTCCGACATGAGCCGGATCAATCTGACCGACGACGCCGATACGATCATGACCAAGATCAGGAAGGCGAAGACCGACCCCGAGCCCCTGCCCTCGGACGCCAAGGAACTGGAAGGACGCCCCGAGGCAGCAAACCTCGTCGGCATCTATGCGGCGATGGCGAGTGTGAGCGTGGCCGATGTGTTGCGCGACTTCGGCGGCGAGGGCTTCGGCAAGTTCAAGCCGGCACTCGGCGAACTGCTGGTCGAGCGCCTCGCCCCGATCAACGCGCGCTTTGTCGAACTACGGCAGGATCGCGCAGCGCTTGACGCAATCCTGCGCCAGGGCGCGGAAAAAGCCCGCGCGCTGGCCGCGCCGACGCTGGCGGCGGCCTATGCCGCGCTAGGGCTGGTGCGGGGTTAGCGCGTACCGCACCGTACACGCTGTCCCGTTTCCACGCACCCCGCATTCAAGCACTATTCATCCGCCTTCGTTTAGAACATCATAGTGACTAGGGGTCCGCGCCCAGGGGCGGCGAAGAATGCCCCGCAGAGTCGTGGAGGCAAGACCATGTCGATCGTCCAATCATCGCCCTTCGCCAGGCTGAAACTGGCAGCCGCCAGTTTGCTGCTGTTCGGCCTCGCCGCTTGCGCAACCACCTTCAAGGCCGATGTATCGCGCTATCAGTCGCAACTGCCGGCGCCTTCGGGCCAGACCTTCGCGGTCGTCGCCGACGATCCGGCAATGGCCGGCGGCATCGAATTTTCGAACTATGCCCAGATGGTGTCGGACCGCATGGCCGCGCTCGGCTATACCCCCGCCGCCAGTCCCGAAAGCGCCACCTTGCTCGCCCGCTTCGACTATGGCATCGACAAGGGCCGCGAGCGCGTGCGGTCGACCGGCTTTCGCCAGGATCCCTTCTTCTCGCCCTGGTACGGCTATGGCCGGGCCGGATACTGGGGCTACCGCCCCGGCTTCTATGGCCGCGGCATGTGGGGCTATGGCTGGCACGATCCGTTTTTCGACAATGGCGGCTACGAGAGCTACACCGTCTATACCAGCGGCGTCGATCTGAAGATCGACCGCAAGGCCGACGGTGCCCGCCTGTTCGAGGGCAAGGCCGAGGCGGTTTCGACCTCCAACCGCCTGCAATATCTTGTGCCGAACCTGGTCGAGGCGATGTTCACCGGCTTCCCCGGCAATTCGGGCGAGACCGTAAGGATCACCGTCGCGCCGGAGAAGAAGACCGCCCGGAAGGACTGAGCTGCATTCCCCCTCCCGCTTGCGGGAGGGGAGATTACGCCTCGCGTCCCAACCGTTCCGCCAGCAGTTGCGCCACCAGCCGCTTCGACACCTTGTTCGAATGCAGCAGCGGAACTTCTTCGCGGGTGATGCTGACGTAGGCGCGCGGCACCTTGTAGCTCGATAGCCGGCGCTTCAGCTCGGCCTCGACCTCGGCGAAATCGAGCGTCACCCCATCGCGCGGCACCACTGCGGCGACGACCAGCTGTCCGCGCTCCTTGTCCGGCAGTCCGACGACATAGGCGGAATGGACGCCGTCCAGCCCCTGCATTTCCATCTCGACCTCGGCGGGCGAGACGTTGGAGCTGGCGGTCTTGATCATATCGCCGCCGCGGCCGATGAAATTCACCCGTGTGCCGTCGACCAGGCACATGTCTCCGGTGTGGTAATAGCCGTCGGCGGTATAATAACCCTCGCGCTCGACCTTGTGCAGCCCGGGCGTCACCGGATAGCCGCGGATCTGCAGCTCGCCGATTTCGCCGTCGGCTACCTGCCGGTCGTTCTCATCGGCAATGCGCACCTCGTAGCCGTCGGCCCAGTGATCCATCGGCGCGCAGACCGGATAGCCGGCGGCGCGAAATTCGTCGCCGTAGGAATAGGGACCCAGCGTCTCGCTCATCCCCAGGCCCCACCACGGCCTGGGCTGGTTTGACATCGCCTTGAGGTCTTCCTCGGGCAGCACACTGCCCATCGCCATGCGGCTGTTGTTGAGCGTGCGCTCGGCGCAGACGGTGGTCGCACCCCCTTCCCAATTGGGCAGCAGGGACATCATCAGCCCGCCCACCCAGAACATCGGCAGGATGCAGTTGAGTTCCTTGCCGCGCTCGATCCCGATAATCTCGCGCATGAAATGGGCGCGGAACATGGCCGGACCGTGGTTGTGCTTCACGCCCTTGGGCAGCGCCATCGAACCGGATGTATAGATTTCGATCAGCTGGTCGGTGGTATGTACCTCGGCCTCGGCCTCGCGCAGCAGCTCTTCGCTGACAGAGGCCGCCGCGCCGGTCAGGTAATCCATGCCATGGACCGTCGCGGGCAAGGCATCGCCGGTGGCGACGATCCAGCGCAGGAACGGCGTGCGCGCGATCCGCAGGTCCGGACTCGCAGCGCTGCGCAGATCGGGCAGCGCGTCGCACAGCCGCTCGACATAGTCGTTGCCGAGGAAGGTGCGCTGGACGATCAGCCCGGTGACATCCGACTGACGCAGCACCCGCACCAGCTCGTTGGACTTGATGAGAGTGCTGATCGGAATGGCGACGGCACCGACCCGGCCGATCGCCGCGAACATCAGCGCGAAGAACGGGCCGTTGCCGCTGATGAAGCCAACCCGGCTGCCCTTGCCGATGCCACGCGCGATCAGGCCTCGGGCGAGCTCTGCCGACTTGATGTCAAGCTCGGCAAAGGTCGCCGAATCGTCGGACATCGTATCGCCCTTGAATACGACGGCAGGGCTGTCGCCGTAAGTGGTGGCGGCTGCGCGAATCAGCTGGGGGAAGGTTTTGGCCGACCGCGGATCGGTCACCTCGCCATTGTCATTGCTCACCGAAGAATCTCTCCCGCTCCGGAACTTGTCCGTCCCGTTATCATCCCACGCCCGCACAAGGCTAGCCCAAGCCGCCTGCGCGCTTCGAAACTATGAGTCAATTCTTGCCCGGAGCTCAATTGCCGAGCGAAAACACCCCCCCGGTCGACCCGAAACCGCCCTCGCCCCTTGCGGTTTCATCGAGCTCGTCTGCTTCCAGCCAGCTCGCGCGGGTCACCGGCGCCAGCACCAGCTGGGCCACACGGTCGCCGCGGCGAATCTCGAAAGCGTCGGCGCCGTGGTTGATCAGAATGACCTTCAGCTCGCCGCGATAATCCGAATCGATCGTGCCGGGGGTGTTGGGCACCGAAATCCCGTGCTTGAGCGCCAGACCCGAGCGCGGGCGCACCTGAATTTCGAAGCCCGGCGGGATCGCCACTGCCAGCCCTGTCGCCACCGCATGGCGCTCGCCGGGGGCGAGCGTCACATCCTCGGCTGAAAGCACGTCCATCCCCGCCGCGCCATCGGTGGCATAGGCGGGCAAATCCAGCCCCTCGCCATGCGGCAGACGCTTTATCAGAACGGGCACGTCACTTGACGATGGCAT
>CAVZHP010000001.1:0-491667 GCA_963775115.1 uncultured Alphaproteobacteria bacterium | reverse complement strand
GCTTCGGCGGTGGCGACGCCCATGTAGATCACCAGCGTGCGGCCCTTGCCGGCAAGGCCTGCCCAATCCTGTTCGGTCAATCCCTTGCACTGTCCCGCGACAAAACTGACCACGCTGGCGGCATTGCGGTGGGTGAGGGGGATCTGGGCGGCGGCTGCGGCACCCAGCGCCGCACTGATTCCGGGGACGACTTCGACGGGCACCCCGGCGGCACGGCAGGCCTCTGCCTCCTCGCCGCCACGCCCGAAAACGAACGGATCGCCGCCTTTCAGCCGCACGACTTCCTTGCCCGCCTGTGCCTCGGCGATCAGCAACGCGCCGATCTCATGCTGCGGCATGGTGTGGCGCGAGCGGCGCTTGGCGACCGAGATCAGCCGCGCTCCCGGGCGCGCCATGGCGATGATCGCCGGATCGACCAGCCCGTCGTGCACGATCAGCCCGGCATGCATGATCAGCCGCGCGGCGCGCAGCGTCAGCAGATCGGGATCGCCGGGGCCGGCGCCGACCAGCCAGACCTTGCCGGTGACAGGGGAGGTTTTGCTCATGATGCGCCAAATGGCGACTAAGCGGCGACAATGCCAGCCAGATTGCCTTTGCAAGGGCTTAGGCCAACTTTCGAGTATAAATAGGGACAGTCCCTATTTATCGGGTGGGTTCGCTCCAAAGCTGGCTGTTGCGCGCGGATAAATAGGGACTGTCCCTATTTATCCTTTTCGGGCCACTCCTTGATATTGAGATCGCGTTGCGGATAGGGGATTTTGACATCGTGCTCGCGGAACAGGTGCCACAGGCGCTTGAGCACGTCCGAGCGGACATTGCCGACGCCGTCTTCGGGGTCATCGATCCAGATCTGGATTTCGAACTGGATGGCGCTTTCTCCGAAGGCATGCAGCCACACCGAAGGCGCGGGGTCCTTGAGCACGCGCGGCACATCGCGCGCTCCCTCGAGCATCAGCCCCTCGACCTTGTCGATATCGGTGCCATAGGCGACGCTCACCGGCACTTTCACCCGCACGTCGAGCGACGAGTAGGACCAGTTCTCGACCTGATTTATCATCAGATTCTCGTTGGGAATCAGGAACTCGATCTTGTCGCGGGTGATGACGGAGACCGCACGCATGCCGATCTTCTTGACCTGACCGACATTGGCCGGACCATTGCCGACAGTGGCCACCGCGATGACGTCGCCCGGTTTGATCGACCGGTCCATCAGCAGGATGATGCCCGCCAGCAGGTTGCCGAAGGTCTTTTGCAGGCCGAAACCGATGGCGAGCCCGAAAGCGCCGGAGAACACCGCCAGGGCGGTGAGGTCGATGCCGATAATGTCTGCGCCGATCAGGAAGCAGGCCATCCATACGGCTATGCCGACCAGCTTTTCGCCGAGCAGCTGTTCGGTTGCGTCGAGCCGGGTCAGACGGCGGAAGGCCATGCGGACGGCCCGGCTGGAATAGCGCCCGATCAGATAGATCGCAGCGAGCACCAGCAGGACCAGCAGTGCGCGGTAGACCGAGACGCGGTGGGTGCCATAGTCGAAGCCGATGGCATCCAGATTCTGTTGGATGCGGGTGAAATGTTCGATGAAACTCATGCTTTTGCCATGGCGGCAAAGCCGCGTTCGAGGTCGGCGATAAGGTCGGCGGGGTCTTCGAGGCCGATCGACAGGCGCACGCCGAAGCGGTCGCCCGGATCGAGGCTTGCCGGGGGCCAGGGTGTGGCGTCGCGCAGCGGAGCGGGATCGACCGGCGTCGCCAGGCTCTCGTATCCGCCCCAGCTGTAACCGATGCCGAACAGGCCCAGCGCGTCGATGAAACGCGCCCGCGCCGGTGCGCCATCCGAGTTTTTGGGGCCGCCGCGCAGCACGAAGCTGAACAGTCCGCAGCCGCCGGTGAAGTCGCGGCGCCACTGCGCGTGGCCCGGCGCCCCGGGCAGCATCGGGCAGAGTACCGCAGCGACTTCCGGTCGGCTACCAAGCCATCCGGCGATGCGGAGCGCGGAGGCGGTCTCGCGTTCGAGCCGCACGCCCATGGTTCTGAGGCCGCGCAGTGCCAGCGCCGCATCGTCGGGCGAGACCACTTGTCCCAGCGCCTGCGCGCGTTTGCGCAGTTTCGCATACCATTCCGCGCCTGCGGTGGAGCTGCCCATCATCAAGTCGGAATGGCCGCCGACGTGCTTGCTCAGCGACATCACCGAGATGTCCGCGCCGCGTTCCAGCGCCGGGAAGCCGAGCGGACTGGCCCAGGTGTTGTCGAACACCGATACGAGCCCGTGCGAGCGGGCGATGGCGATGAGGGCGGGGATATCCGCCACTTCCATGGTCAGGCTGCCCGGCGCTTCGAGCATGACGGCGCGGGTCCGCTCGCAAATCTGCGCCTCGAATGCTGCACTGTCGAGCGGGTCGAAGAAGCGGGTTTCGATGCCGAAGTCCCTCAGCAGTCCGCGCCCCATCGCCCGGGTCGGATCGTAGGCGTTGTCGGTCATCAGCAGCACATCGCCCGGCCGCAGCACCGCCAGAAGTACCCCGGCCAGCGCCGCGACGCCGGAAGGATAGAGCATGGTTCCCGCTGCGCCGGGTTCCAGCCCGGTCAGCGCCTCGGCCAGCGCCCATTGCGTCGGTGCACCGCGGCGACCGTAGAAGAATTTTCCGTCCTCGTTGGTTTTCGGGCCGGCTTCGAGTGCTGCCATATCTTCATAGAGATGCGTGCTGGCGCGCCACACCGGAGGATTTACCACCGCTCCGGTCCATTCGGGGCGGCGGCCGCCGGTAACGAGGCGGGTGGCGGGCGTGAGATCGTCGGGTGGGGGTTTTGCCATCTTGAATCACATTCCCCTGCCACGGGGCAGAGGTCAAGCCGCGCCCGTTGCCTTGGGCGTCTCCGGGTCGGCGCCCCATTCGCTCCAGCTGCCGTCATACAACGCGACGTCGTGCTTGCCGATCAGATGCATGGCGAAGGCGAGCACACAAGCGGTCACGCCGCTGCCGCAAGTGGTCACCACCGGCCTGCCGAGATCGATCCCTGCAACGGCGAAGGCATCGTTCAGGCCCGCCTTGTCCTTGTAGGTGCCGTCGGCATTGAACATCTGCGAATAGGGCAGATTGTGCGCGCCGGGAATGTGGCCGGAGGCAATGCCGGGCCGCGGCTCCGGCTCCTCGCCGGAGAAGCGCCCCGGCCCGCGCGCATCGACCAGCTGCTCAGCCTTGCTCACGATATTCGCCAGTACATCCGCCTTGCCGCGCAGTCGTTTCCGCTCGGACCAGGCAGTGAAATGCCGGTGGCGCAGTTTCTCATTGCCGGCGGCCAGCGGGCGCCCTTCGGCTTTCCACATCGCGAGGCCGCCGTCGAGAATCGCCACATTATGTGCGCCGAACAGCTTGAGCATGAACCAGGCGCGTGCGGCGCTTTTCACTGCACTGTCGTCGTAGACCACGATGCGGCTGCCGTCGCCGAGGCCCAGGCTTTGCATGCGGCTGGCAAATTTCTCCGCGCCCGGCAACGTGTTATCGACCAGAGCAGCGGGATCGGCCAGTTCGCCAAGGTTCATGAACACCGCGCCGTGGATGTGGCCGGCGTCATACTCTGCCGCAGCGTCGCGCCCGGTGTCGGGCAAGTGCCATGAGGCATCGACGATCCTGAGATCGCTCGCGCCCATTTCGTCGGCGAGCCATTGGGCCGAAACCAGGCTGTCCACGGCGTTATGCTCCTCCAAGTTACCGTAACTGTGAAGAATTACGGCGTCTCTGGCAATTTCAGCCGCGCACCGATCAGGCGCGAAAAATCATGCGCAAGTATCATGCGCTCTGTGCCACTTCGCGCTGGCCGATCCGCGAATAGAGCCGCGGGCCGAGATCGAGACGGAAGGGTTTCAGCGCCGCGCCGGGCCGGTCCTGGCTCTCGCCGATGACGAAAGTGCGGTTGATCACCAGTGGCGGCGCGTCCTTGCGCATGGCCTCTACCCGGAAGCGGGCGAGCGGCACGAACAGCGCGGCACTGCCGTTGCGAATCGGTGTGATCGCGGCGAGCGGCAGGCGGAATTCGCCGGTCAGAGTGACGCTCTCTCCGGGCTGCAACGCGGCAAGCCTGTGCAGCGGCGCAATGTCCTGCCCCGGCAGTTCGAGCTGCGAGCGCGTCGGCAGCGATGCGTGCGCGCCGATCATGTCGCCGCCAACCTGCACCGGCCCGATCGGCTCGCTGCCATTGTTGGAGACGACCAGCTCGTAGTTCAGCGCAGTATTTAGCAAGGTCGCGCTCATCCGCCGGGCCGCCAGGGTCACCTCGAGTGGATTGACCAGCACGTCGAGCGCCGGGGGTGAGGCGGGCGAGGGGGCGGGACCGGTGAGTGTGGCGGCCTGAGAGGAATCTTCCGGCTCGGCCAGCCAGGTCACGAGATCGAGATCGGCCGGTTCTGACGGTGCCGGGGGTGTCTCTACGGCCTCTGCCGCACCGTGCGAAGCGGCATAAGCTGACACGGGGGCTGGCAGGGGTTCGGGTTCGATCTCGCTAAGGGGTTCCATTGCGGGCGCATAGGCCGGCTCTGCAACAGGTGCACGGTCCGCCGCTTCGAAGGCCATCGCCGCCAGCCGCCGCCGCATCACGTTCTGCTGGAACAGGAACATCAGCGCGGCCCCGAGCAGGAAAGCCAGCCCGGCCAGCCATGGCCATATCGCCAGCGCCTGTTCGGCCAGACTTGCCTTGGCCGAATGAACCCTCCAGGCCAGTTCGGGCACTGGCGTGGCCGAAGTTGCCCCGGTCGCGGCCTCCCCGGCGGGAGCTGCGATTGCCGTTGCCGCCGGTGAGGCAGGCATCACAGCAGATGCTGCCGGGGAGGACGGAGTGTAAGCAGGCCGCGCGGCGGCATTGGCCGGGCGGGAACTTGCATTTGCGGCAGGTGCGGTGCCTGTAGCGGCGGCTGGGCTGGACGGCGAAGCGTCAGGTGCGGGAGCCGATGGCGCCGCTTCCGCAGGGCTCTCGGCCGCCGCTGGCGCTGCCGGAACCGGGCGCGGCGACGGCGTATCCGCGTCGACCGGGCCTTGCGGCCGGACAGTCGATCGCGCCTCGGGCAGGCGGTAATCGTTGACCGATGGCAGCGAATCCTGCGCCTGCGCGGAAGAGGCCGCGAACAGGACGAACGCCAGCCCCGGCGCCAGCACAGGTGCCAGAGCCGCTAACGCCAGACCAAGTCTCATTCGCCCGATTCTCTTCATCCCTTGCCGTTTCGTCGCTTGTCCGCCGGGCATGAATAGCCTGTGAACCCGTTAGACACCAACCGCTGACTTGTGTGTGGCGCGCGATAGGGGCAAACCCGGTGCATGAACGACACACCGCCCGGCGGCCCGACGGGCCACCCGCTTCACCTCGGACGCCAAAGCACGCTGCCAGCCTCGCCGCAAGAGGCAGTGCTCGATTACGTGCCCAATCCAAGGCCAGGCGCCCTCTATCTGGTCCGTTTCGCCGCGCCGGAATTTACCTCGCTGTGCCCGGTGACCGGTCAGCCCGATTTCGCCCATCTGGTGATCGACTATGCGCCGGCGGAGACGATTGTCGAATTGAAGAGTTTGAAGCTGTTCCTGGGCAGCTTCCGCAACCACGCGGGATTCCATGAGGACGTGACCTTGGGCATCGGACAGCGGCTGTTCGACGAAATGCAGCCCAGGTGGCTGCGGATCGGCGGCTATTGGTATCCGCGCGGGGGGATTCCGATCGACGTGTTCTGGCAGTCGGGAGCCTCGCCGGATGGGCTGTGGGTGCCGGATCAGGGCGTGGCGGGGTATCGCGGGCGGGGGTGAGGGGTAGTCAATCTGCTTGTCGCCCAGCCCCAAGCCATGCCACACAGCGCGGCGATGACCAGCGCCCCTGACATCTTCCTGTCTTACAACCGAGAGGACCAGGCCGCCGCGCGGCGCTTTGCGGCGGCGTTCGAGGGGGCCGGGCTTTCAGTGTGGTGGGACGTCACGCTGCGCTCGGGCGACGCCTATGACACGGTGACCGAGCAGGCGCTGCGCGAGGCCAGGGCAGTGGTGGTCTTATGGTCGCAGCGCTCGGTCGAGTCCCGCTGGGTGCGCGCCGAGGCGACGCTGGCCGACCGCAACCGGCACCCTCGTCCCCGCCACGCATCGAGCCCTGCGACCTGCCGATCATGTTCGAGCTGACCCAGACGGCGGACATGGCGCATTGGCAGGGTGAGCCTGGCGATCCCGGCGTGGCAGGCATTCCTGGGCGATGTGCAGAAGATGGTGGGGCAAAGTGCTCGCAAGCTTGAGCCGCCGGCGGGGCTTGCTCGGGCCGCCGCCGCGTCCACCGCCGAGGCGGGGGTTCCACAGGCCGGTGTGCTGCCGTTCACTGCCGCGGCGGTGACGGTGACCTCGAATTCCTCGCCGAAGATCTGACCGAAGACGTCACGCGCGCCTTGGCCGAAAACGACTACTTCAATGTTGTCGCCGCAGGAAAGATGGCTGCATGGCGCGGCAAGGCGCCCGACTACGAGGCCATCGGCAGTCAGCTCAATCTACGCTATCTCGCCGAAGGCAAGCTCCAGCGCTCGGGCGATACAATTCGGCTGACCGTGCAGCTGATCGATACCGAGACCGCGAATTCGGTCTGGTCGCATCGATTTACCACATCGGCAGCGGAGCTCGACGAGCGCCCGGAAGACCATTCCCGGTGAAGCCGCTTTCGCAGTTGGCCGAAAACATGTTTCGAGCCGAAACCAAGCGGGCAATTGCGAAGCCGGCTCCCCATTCCGCGTGGGAGCATGTCGTGCGCGCCATGGCCTATTCCTTTGGCAGGACATGCTGACGGACCCCGAAGCATCGCCGAAGCCCGGTCGGCGGTCGCCGCCGCACCCGATTATGGCCTGGCGCACGCCATATCTGGCCGGTTCGATCAACGCTGTGACCGGATATGTCGGGAAACCGCTCGACGATGCCTTGAAGCGCGAATTGCACGAGCATGTGGCAAAAGCGCTGCAACTGGATGGCGACAACCCTGCGGTTCTCCATAGGATTTGGCAGGCCCATATCTCGCTTGGCGACGGCGACACCATGCTTCGGCTTGCTCGATCGCCTGGTGGAATTGCGGCCCCATTCGCCGGGTTGCCATCGAGCGATTGCTTCAGCCTATTTTACCCTCGGACGCACTGCCGACGCCATTGCCGCCTATGCCGCTGCACTTCGCTGCACTGGCTACGATCCCGATCCTGAGGCCACCCACTGGCCCATGGGCTGGTGCCATCTGCTCGAAGGCCATCCACTCGAAGCGGAGGCTGCCTTTGAGCAGGCGCTGGCGCTGGTTCCCAACCATATGAAGGCCATCCAGTTCAAGGCCATTGCCGAAGCGCTGCTCGGCAAGGAGAAAGCTGCGCTCGCGACAATCCGGCGATTGCGCGACGTCGCGCCCGATGTGCCGATCGATCAGCACATATTCTTCATGACCCAGAACCCGCGTCTCGCCCGCCGCTCTGGCGAACACATCGAAATCCTGCGACGCCTGTGGGATGCGACGGAGCCCCACGCTTGACCGTCGCACCGCCCCCGCCGCTTCCCCGGCTGACGCTGGGAATAACCGGGCACCGCGAATCCAATCCCGCCTTCGCCGCACATCGCGCCGATGCGGAAGGCGCACTGGAGGCGGTGTTCGCGCGGATCGACGCGCTTCGTTGCGGCGGAAGCGGCAACGCTGGGGCCGGTAGCTCCGGTGCGGCTGCAACAATCTGCTCGCCAGCGGATCGACCAGCTCGCGGCGGCGGCGGCGCTGACAGCACGGCTGGCAGCTGGTAGCGCCCCTGCCGTTCGGGCGGGCGCTCAATCTGGCGATCAATGCCCTGCCGGAAACGGCGGAGGACGCCGCGGCGCTGCTGCGCGGGGATGCGGCTGCCGATCGCGCAGGTCGCAGCGCGGGCAGAAACGATCCGGCACTCCTATGCGCTGGCTCGACTGTTCGAGCTGGCCGAACAGGATGCGGCGATCGGGCAGATTGTTCCTTGGCAAGCCTGGCGGCGCCCGCAGATCGCAAGCGCCTCGAGGCCTTCAACGCGCATTGTTCGGAACGGTGGCCTTGGCGGGGCGGGTGATGATCGAGCAATCGGATATCGTCGTCGCCGTTTGGGACGGGGCGAGCCGCAGCCATGTCGGCGGCACCGGCCACACCATCGCCGCCGCGCTGGAACTGGGCACTCCGGTGGTGTGGATCGATCCGGCTCGGGCCAGCGAATGGCGCATCCTTAGCACGCCGGAATCGCTGCTCGCCCTTGGCGGCGAAGACGACGATCGCGATGCCGTGCTGGCCGCCTTGATCCGCGCGGCACTGCGGCCCGGCGAGGGCGGAGCTCTGCGCGCCGGAGCCCAGGCGCTCGGCAGCGAGGCCTGGCATCCGCGCAGTAGTCGGCTGTGGACCGGGTATCGCCGGATCGAGGCCATGTTCGGCGGCGGAGGCAGGCCGCTACGCTCACTGGTGCAGGTCTATGAAACGCCCGGACGAGGTTGGCAGCAGCACCGGCACGGGTGCGCCTTTGATGGCGGCGGCGCGGGTGCTGACGGCGAGCGATCCGGAATTTGCCGCCCGGCCTCGATGCCGAAGTGTTGCGCCGCTTCGCCTGGGCGGACGGGATTTCGGCGCGGCTGTCGGACTATCTATCGCGGCGGCATGGTCGCGAATTTCATCTTCGCCGCGCTCGCCGTCGGCGCCGGGCTTGCCTATCAGCCGCTTGGCGGAGACGGCGCACAAATGGGCCTTCGCCCTGGTCGAGTTTCTGCTGCTGTGTTCGATACTGCTGATCACCTGCGGTCGGGCAGGCGGCTGCGCTGGCACAAGCGCTGGTTCGAAACCCGCCGTGTCGCCGAATATTTCCGGCATGCGCCGATCCTGCTGCTGCTGGGCGTGGCCCGTCCGCCGGGGCGCTGGCCCAAGGGGACCGACACCAGCTGGCCCGAATACTATGCCCGCCACGGCCTGCGCGCACCCGGCCTGCCGCGCGTGACCGTCACTGTCGACCTATCTGCGCCACGCAGCTGGGCGAAATGCTGCGATGCAACATGTCGTCCGGCAGCGCGACTATCATCTCGGCCAAGGCGCGAGCGTCTGACCACGGTTCACGAGCGGTCTGGACAGGCTGTCCCAGCGCTGTTCCAGCTCGCAGTGCTGTCGGTGAGCGTTTATCTGGTGCTGATGGCGGAGGCGGCAGCCGCGGTTTATCCCGCAACGATTGGCCGGCATGCGGCTTCCAAAGTTGTTCACTTACCTCGGCGTCATGTTCCCGACGCTCGGCGCCAGTATCGCCGGGATCCGCTATTTCGGCGACTTCGAGCGCTTTGCAGCGATCTCCGATGTCACTGCCGAAAAGCTCGACAATGTTCACAAACGCATCCAGCACCTGCTCGGCGCCCCAGACGCCAATCTCGATTATGGCGTGGTCTCGGAGCTCGCCCACACGGTCGACGATATCGTCGTGTCGGAGATCGAGAACTGGCAAGCGGTCTTCGGCGGGAAACACATTACGGTTCCGGTGTAATGTGGCCGCATATCAGGCTCCATTCCCGGCAGCAGTTCGCGGCGCCTGAGACCAGCTTCGTCAAACGGGGGACTCGCAAGCATCGCGCAACGGTCAACGAACTGTAACCCTGCTTACGCGGGAGAACTCTAACCGCTCATGGGTATCAACCACCCACCTCAGGAGCGGGGCACATGAGCAGTTCGAACATCCGACCGGGATACGACGATGGCGACATCGACACCAATTTCTCCGGCAACCCCTCGCTCCAGACCCTGATCGACGAGCGCTATTCGCGCCGGCAAACCCTGTTCGGCGGCATTTCCGCCACGGCCATGGCGCTGTTCGGCACCTCGCTGCTCGCGGCCTGCGGCGAAGACGATAATGACACACCGGTGGTGAATGCCGGGCAGAACGGATCGTCGAGTTCGGGCCGCGTGGTCACTCTTGCCGGCACAGCGACCGACAAGGATGGAATCGCGAGTTCATCGTGGACACAGACGAGCGGCCCAACCGTCACTCTTGAAGGGGCGAACACTGCCACCGCGAAGTTCCTGGCTCCCAGTGTCAGCGGCGCCACCGAACTCAAGTTCCGCTATTCCGGGACCGATTCCAAAGGCGTGAGCGCCTCGGCGGAAACCACCGTGACGATCAATCCGGCGGCGCTTGGCTTCACCTCGATAGCCAAGAACCGCAACGACGTCGTGACAGTGCCGGCGGGCTATACGGTGACGGTCATGACGCGCCTTGGCGACCCGATAGCCGCCGGCATTCCCGCCTATGCCAACAATGGCAACGACAGCGATTTCGCCAACCGGATCGGCGATCATGGCGATGCGCTCTACTGGTATGGCCTCAACGCGGCCGGCGCCCGCGACGACAACGGCTCGACGCGCGGGCTGATGGTGCAGAACCACGAAAACCTCAACGTCCAGTATCTCCATCCCAATGGTCCGACCAATGTCGCCGCCGGGCCGCGTCCCGAGGCGGAGGCGCTCAAGGAGATCGAGGCGCACGGCGTCAGCGTCGTCGAATACAGCGACAGCGGCAATCGCACCTGGAGCTATGTTGCGAACAGCAGCCTCAATCGCCGCATCACTCCCAACACGCCGGTGGTGTTCAACGGACCGGTGCGCGGCTCGACCTGGCTGCGCACCGCCTATTCGACCGATGGCACCCTGGGCCGCGGCACGATCAACAATTGCGCCAACGGGCATACGCTGTGGGGCACCAACATCACCTGCGAGGAAAACTGGGCAGGCTATTTCCGGCGCGACAATACCGGTGCAGGGACGGACAATGCGGCGCGAACGGCGCGCGAACTGACCGCACTGCGCCGCTACGGTGTCACCAGCAATACCGGCAACTATGCCTGGTCGTCGGTGGCGTCGGCCAATACACTGTTCCGCCGCTGGGATGCCCGCGCAACCGGGGCGTCGGCCACTGCCGACTATCGCAACGAGCCCAACCAGTTCGGCTGGTGTGTCGAGTTCGACCCTTATGACAAGTCACTCCCGCCGCGCAAACGGACGGCGCTTGGCCGGATGGGTCATGAAGGCGCCTGGTACGGCAAATTTATCCCGGGCAAGAAGCTTGCCGTCTATCTGGGCGACGATGCCCGGCGCGAATATTTCTACAAATACGTTTCCAACGCCGCCTGGGACGCGGCCGATGCCCAGGCAACGAACCGGCTTGCTGTCGGCGACAAATATCTCGATGCCGGCACGCTCTATGTCGCCCGGTTCAATGCCGACGGCACTGGCACATGGCTGCCGTTGGTATTCGGTCAGGTTCCCGACCGGCCTGCGACCGGTGCGGACCCAATCTATGCCTTCGCCGATCAGAACGACATTCTGGTCAACACCCGACTCGCCGCCGATGCCGTCGGGGCAACCCCGATGGACCGTCCCGAATGGACCGCGACCAATAATGTGACCGGCGAAATCTACCTGTACACTGACCAACAACAACGCTGCCTTGCGCCCGCTGAACGGCACCGACGCCGCCAATCCGCGCCACTACAACGATCCCAAGGGCACCGCTGCCCAGTTCGGCAATCCCAACGGCCACATCCTGCGCCTGCGAGAGGGCGCCGACGATCCGGCGGCGACCAGCTTTGTCTGGGATATCTACCTGTTCGGCGCCGATTCGATCGATGCCAGCCCGGCCAACGTCAACCTCTCCGGCCTCACCGCTGCCAACGACTTCTCGAGCCCGGACGGCTTGTGGTTCGCCCGTCCCCAAAACGCCTCGGGCCTGGTCAAGCCGGTGCTCTGGGTCCAGACCGATGACGGCGCGTTCACTGACCGCACCAACAACCAGATGCTCGCCGCCATGCCGGGAACCACCGGTGACGGCGGGACCAGGACGATCACCAACACCGGCGCCGCCGGCACGGCGACACAAACCACGCGGGTCGGCGCAGCCGCCACCGATGCCACGCTCAAGCGGTTCCTGGTCGGCCCGCTCGAATGCGAGATCACCGGTGTCGATACCACTCCCGATGGCCGCACCCTGTTCGTCGGCATCCAGCATCCGGGCGAAGAAGGCACGCCCGCCGCTCCGTCGAGCCATTGGCCGGACAGTCAGGCGAGTGGCACAGCCGGCGCTACGGTCAGGCCGCGCTCGGCGATCGTCGCGATCACCAAGACCGACGGCGGCGTCGTCGCGCTGTAACTTTCCGAGAGGGATGCGATCGGGAACGATCGCATCCCTTGCCAGGCTTCAAACCAGCAGTTCCTCGCCTTCCAGCACCGAGCGGCTCATCACCCGGCCGCTGTCCGCCGCATAGGGCGTCACCCGGTGCATGGTGCCGGTGTTGTCCCAGATCAGCATGTCGCCCGGGTCCCAGTCGTGGCGGAAGACGAATTGCGGCTGGGTCGCCCAGTCGCGCAGGCGGGTGAGCAATTCGTAGCTGGCGAAATGGTCCATGCCCTCGACGTAAGCGGCGGTGGAGCCGAGCACCAGGGACTTGCGGCCCGAGCGGTGGGTCCAGACCAGCGGGTGGGTCTTGCGCCCGATACGCCGCCAGCCTTGCAGTTCCGCAAGGCTCGGCTCGGGCTTGATATAGCGCTGCGAGGTCTCGGTGGAATGGACCACCCGCAATTGCTCGAGCTCGCGCTGCTCGGCTTCGGGCAGGGCTTCGAAAGCGGCATAGGTGTTGGCGAACTGGGTCTGGCCGCCCTCGCTGCTGAGCGTGCGGGCAGTGAGCAGCGAGGCGAGGTTGGGCCGGTCCGAACTGGCGCCGTCGATATGCCAGAAGAACGACCCCTTGAGGTATTCGGCGAGGAATTCCTGGCCCTTGTGATATTTCGGATCGAGCGCGACTTCCATCACGTCCTTGCCGCCCTGTGATTCCGGCGTGCCGAGGCTTTTGGTCAGTTGCAGTTGCTCGGCGTCGGTCAGGCCGAGCTGCTTGAATACCAGCACGCCGCGCTGTTCGAGCAGTTCGCGCAGCTCGTCGGCATGATCGCCGCTCAGCAGATCGGCGCGCGGCATCCGCACTTCGGTGCCGATCAGCGGCGTCAGGTCGATCGTTTCGATCATTGTGCGGGCTCCTTTTAACCGAACATCATTTTCATCGACCCGCCCAGCGGCGCGGGCATGAAGCTGTCGCCGCCGGGCCAGTCGAGGAAGCCGAAGGCCGCATAAGTGCCGCCGTCGACGAACAGGGTGGTGCCGGTGACCGTACGCGAGAGGTCGCAGGTGAGGAATACGACGCCGTCGATCACTTCCTCAACCGTCGGCGCGCGCTTCATCGGCACGTAGATCTTCATCGCCTCGTCCATGGTCTCCGGGCCGCATTCGGCAAGGCGGACGAAGTCTTCCGGGGCCAGCGCGGCATTGGTAGTGCGTGCCGGACTGGTGTCGCTGGCGAGGCAATTGACCCGGATAGCATGCTGCCCCAGCTCGACAGCCAGCGCCCGGCTGAAATTGGTCAGTGCCGCCTTGGCCCCGGCATAGACCGCGAAAGTGGCGGCGCCGCGATGCGCCTCGATAGTCGGTGAAGTTGACGATGCTGCCGCCTTTTCCGCTCTTCTTGAGCAAGGGCAGGGCGCGGTGGCAGCTGTCGATGTGATAGCCGTAGTTGTAGCGGATGTTGTCGGCGTGATTCTGGCGGCTGGTCTTCTCGAACAGCATCCGCGCGACGCCGCCGGGAACATTGACCAGGATATCGATGCTGTCCGTCAGCGTCTCGACCTGGTCCCAGAAAGCATCGAACGAGGCCGGGTCCATGACATCGCCGTAGATCGGGGTCACCGTAGCTCCGGTGCCAAGTGCCGCGACTTCGCCGAGGATGGTCTCCAGCCCCTCGCGGTCGTTGTCGCAGACGATAATCTTCACACCCTCGCGCGCCAGCCCCAGCGTCGTGCCGCGCCCAAGGTGCCCGGCCGCGCCGCCGATGACGACTGCGGTTTTGGAGGCCATGGCCTTGTGTGCGTCGAGCAGGCCCATGATTGCTTCTCCCATTCCAGTGTTTGAAGGCCAGTCTGCGGGAAACCGCCGGCTACCGCCAGTCCAATTCCGGAGCGGGCAGCCCGCTCAGTTGGCCGGCCGGTAGGTAAGCCTGATCCAGACCGAACGGCCGCGTTCGGGGTAGCAGGCGGTCTGGCCGAAGCCGGCTGCCCCGCTGGCGGCGCCGCCGGTCACCACCGGGGTGACGAGTGTGCCGCCGGCAAAGTTCCCGGCGTTGCAGATCCCCGAGGTGATCTTGTCGTTGATGTTCTTGCCGATCACCGCCACTTCCCAGCGATCCCGGGGACCGCGCAGCGCCAGGCTGACGTCGGACTTGATGAAAGAGCCCTGGAAATTGTCGTTGCCGGGCCGGTTGATCGCCAGGAACCGGACCATGCGCGACGAGTATTGATTGCTGTTGCTAATCACCAGTCTGTAGTTCGAGGCGATCGGCGTCTCGTAGCTGAAGCCGAAGCTGGCATGCCAGCGCGGCGCGCGGATCATCGGCGTTCCCGAGAGGTTCGCGGCGGTGAACCGTCCGGTCGAAGTGTTGATAATCTGGTCGCAGCCCAGGGCGATGGTCTGCCCTGGCCAGCAGGGAATGCCTTCGAGCCTGGTATAGGTTCCATGGTTCCAGTTGATCGATGCGGTGATTTCCAGCCCTTCGACATTGCGGGGCCGGTACGAGGCGTCGAAATCGATGCCATAGGTGCGCGCCGCGCCGGCATTGATGACGCTGATTACCGGCAATCTCCCGGGCTCGGGCAGAGCGAACGCGCCGACCTGCAGCCCGGTGTATTTGTAGTAATAGCCGGCGATGTTGGCCAGCAACCGCCGCCCGGCCAGCCGGCTCTTGATACCCACTTCGCCGCCCTCGACCTTTTCGTCGCCGAACGAGTTGTTGGTACCCGGTTGGGGAACCATGGCGATGGTGAACGAGCCGGACTTGTAGGCCACCTTGTAGGCGCCGAATAGGGTCAGATCGCCGGTCGGCGTATAGGACAGCGAAAACTCGGGGGCCACGTTGCTGGAGGCGACGCGGTTCACCGCGACGATGTTCGGCGTATTGGTGCGAAGGTTGAGTACCTGCTGGCTTCTGGTCTCGTCGGTCCAGCGCGCGCCGCCGGACAGTTCCAGTTCGGGCGCGATCTTCCAGCGCAGCTGGCCGAACAGCGAATAGGCCCTGATATCGATCGCTGTCTGACCGTCGGCATCGAGGCCGCCGAGACCAATGGCCCGGCTGCCGATGGTGATGACCCGGTTGAGCATCCAGGCGTCCTGGAAATAGGCGCCGGCAGTGAAGTTCAGCGGCCCGTCGAAATCGCTGTTCAGCCGCAGTTCCTGGGTCACGTCGCGGCGACCGAAGTGATTGGCGGGAGCGAGCGGCAGGCCGGCGCCATAGGAGTTGGCCAGAAAGAGGCTACGCGATTTCATGTTGTAATAGCCGGTGATCGAATTGAGCGACAACTGCGGCGTCAGCTCATAGTCGAGCTCGAGCTTTCCGTAAGTCTGGGTGGTCCTGACGAAGGGCACGCCGCCGTTGACGATGCCGGGAAACGCCACCGGATCGGCATAGGAGTTGGCGGCATAGCGGTTGAGTTTGCAATCGTCCCCGAGAATGAACGAGAAAGTGAGCGGCGCGACAATCTGATTGGGGCCTTGGGTGCAATTGCCCAGCTGGACGCCCTCGGGATTGATATTGTCGTCCTTGACGAAATTGGCCTTGAGCCGCGCGCTGAAGCGGTCGGAGGGCTTCCACAGCAGCGTTCCCCGGATCAGATAATTACGGGCGCGGGATTGACGCCGGTAGATCGGCGCCAGGCCGCCCGTACCCGGCGCGGGATTGGCGACATTCTCGAAATAGCCCTCGGCGGCAGAATAAGCGCCGGCGATGCGGGCCTTGAGCGTTTCGCCCAGCGGCCCCGAGACGATCAGTTCGCCGCGCGCTTCCCTTGCCTCGAATTCATAGCCGGCGCGCGCGATCACCTCGAACTCGCCGGTCGGATCGGCACTGCGCATCGAAATCACCCCGCCCGGGCTGGCCTTGCCATGGAACAGCGCCTGCGGACCCTTGAGCACCTCGATCTGGGCGAGGTCGAACATGCCGCTGGCGAAGGCCAGCCCCTGGGTGAAGGCAAGCCCGTCGATGTTGAGCGAGATCGACTGGTCGATACCCGGGATCCAGCGTCGACGTGCCGACCCCGCGCAGCGAGACAAACAGGCCGTTCGACAGGACCCCGCGCGACAGCGTGAGGCCGGGGACAAGCTTGGGCAGGTCCATCGTCTCGGTGGCGCCGAGCCGGTCGAGCGTTTCGCCCTGCACGACGGTCAGCACGACCGGCACCTTGAGAATTGGCTCCAGCCGCTTGCGCGCGTTGACGATGATGTCGCCGGATGGGTTGCCGGCATCTGCGGAATCTCGCGCCAGTGCCGGCGGCGCCCAGATTGCCGCCGATAGGCTGGCAAGCATGCCGACGATGGATCTTGCACGTCGTTTCATGACCGAACGCCACTCACATCCGCATTGTCACGCCGCCATCGACGCTGATCGTCTGGCCGGTGATATAATAGCCTTCGTCCGACATCAGCAGCGCCGACATCGCGGCGATGTCTTCGGGCCTGCCGAGGCGCGACTTGATAGTGGCGAGGTCGAGGCACCATTGCTTCATGTCCTCGTCGAGTTCGGCCTCCAGCCGCTCGTGCATGGTCGAGCCGGGCGAGATGCAGTTGGCGCGGATACCTTGCGCGCCGTAGCGCGAGGCGACGTGGCGCATCAGCGCTTGCACCCCGGCCTTGGCGACGGCGTAGGCGACCTGGTTGGGCATGCCTTTCGAGGCTGCGGGCGAACTGGTGTAGACAATCGAGCCGCCGCCGCGCTCGAGGATCGCCGGGACAACGGCACGGGTGCACAGCACATAGCCGCGCAGGTTGACGTGCAGGGTCTCGTCGAAGTGCGCCATCGGCAGCTCGAGCACGCCCCGATCGCCCCCGCCATCGACGAAGCTGGCAAAGTTGCAGTGGATGCCGTCGATCCCGCCGAAGGTTTCGCGGGCAAGGGCGACACATTCGGCGATCGACGCCTCGTCGGCGCCATCGAGCGAGGTGGCGATGGCGCTGCCGCCCGCCTCGACAATCTCCGATGCCACCTCGCGGGCAGGCTCCAGCGCGATGTCGCCCAGCACGACATGCGCACCTTCCAGGGCAAACCGCCGCGCCAAGCCGCCGCCGATCCCGCCACCGCCGGCGACAATGATGACCTTGCCTTCGAGCCGCCGCATCAGTCGGCCTGACCTAACAGCCAGATTGCATTTTCGGGATCGCGTTCTGCGATCTCGCCGCTGTTCCCGGGCGCAGGGTCTTGCAACAGCGGCCTTGTCATGGTGTCCTCTCCGTTGCAGCGGTTTGCTCCGCTCGCTCATTGGCGAAACTATCCGTCCTCGCCAATTTTCAGTCAAGCCGAATGGCAGGGGGCACGAGATGAACAGGACTTGCGTTTTGGTGCTGGCATGCTGCTTGCTGGCGGCAGCACCCCATTCGGCCCTCGCCAATGACAGCTCGGCGGCAATCGGCCTTGGCGGTCTGGTGCTGACCCGCAACGCTGCGATCAGCATGGATTCGGAAGACCTCTATATCTCGCGGGAGCAAGTGCGGGTGCGCTACCGGTTCACCAACCGCACGAGCCGCGATGTCGAAACGCTGGTGTCGTTCCCCGTGCCCAGCCTGCCGGACGATCTCGGCGGCTATCTCGGCGACCGGGAAGTGCCCGATTTCCGGCGGCTCGGTTTTCGCACGACGGTCAATGGCCGCCCGGTGACGCTCGGCATATCCGAACGCGCCGAAATCGCCGGGCGCGATGTTACCCGGCGCATTGCTGCACTGCGCTGGCCGCTGCGGTGGTTCACCGGGCTCGATTCCGGGAGCACCTTTGTCGACACCCTGAGCGAGGCCCAGAAGGCCACCCATCTGCGCGAGGGATTGCTCAAGCGCGATCCGGATAACGCCAGCAATGTGATCCCGGCGTGGAACCTAGTCACCCACGTCACGCGCCGGCAGCTGTTCCCGGCGCGCCGTACCGTCGAGGTGACGCACAGTTACAAACCCTACACGGGCGGCTCGGTCGCGGGCGGGCTGGAGATAGGCGTGCGCAAGGAGAGCTGGTTTTCCGAACGGGTTCGCCGCCATTGCATCGATTCCGCGTTTTTCGCCGCCTTCGACCGGCGGATCGGAACCGACCCGGCCAGGCGACCGTTTGCCGGCGAGATCTGGGTCGACTACATCCTGAAGTCCGGCGCCAACTGGCGCGGCCCGATCGGCGATTTCCGGCTGGTGGTAGACAAGGGCAAGTCGGACAACCTCGTCAGCTTCTGCATGGACGGGGTCCGCAAGATCTCGCCGACACAGTTCGAGGTGCGCAAACGCAACTTCGAACCCACGCGCGACCTGAATATCCTGATCGTCGAGTTTGCCAATACCGACTGAGTGAGCGTTAGCGCGGCCGATCGCCCGCGAGCGTGATCCGCCGCATCACCCGGCGATAACCGTGATAGTCGTTGACCGGATTGTGCTGGGACGCCCGGTTGTCCCAGAAGGCGAGGCTGCCCTTGCGCCAGCTGAAGCGGCAGGTGAATTCGGGCTTCACCTGGTGCTGGAAAAGGAAATTCAGGATCGGCGCGCTTTCTTCCTCGGTCATGCCCTTGAAGTGCGAGGTGTGGGCGACATTGACATAAAGTGCGCGGCGACCGGTTTCGGGATGGGTGCGCACTACCGGGTGTTCCGCCGCAAAATTGTGGTCCTGGGTGTCACCGGCGTTGCGGATCATTTCCTCGCGGGTCTTGGACACATCCGCCTTGACCGAGGTGCTCACCCCGGTCAGCCCGTCGAGGAACTGGCGCAGCGGCTCGGACAGTGTCTCATAGGCCAGGTACTGGTTGGCAAACATCGTGTCGCCGCCGTGGGGCGGGACTTCCAGCGCATAGAGGATCGAGCCCATCGGCGGTGTGTCGAGATAGGTCGTGTCGGAATGCCAGATGCCGCCGAAATTGGCCCTGTCTTCCTCCCGCTTGACGATCTCGGTGATAAAGGGGAAGCCGTCGATGCCCTTGATCAACGGATATTCGACCGGGGTGCCGAAGGCCTCGGCAAAGGCCATATAGCGATCGGGGGTCAGCTGCTGGTCGCGGAAGAAGATCACCAGATGATCGAGCAGGGCCTGCCGCATGGCCTTCACGTCTTGTGCCGCCAGCGGCTGGCCAAGGTCGATCCCGCCAATTTCCGCGCCCAGCGCTCCGGCGATCTGTGTGACTGTAATACCGCTCATTGCCTCACCCATGATGCATCCACGAATCCCGGGCCCTTTTTAATAAATTCGACAGGGGTGTAGCAAATCATTTGACTCGTCTGCCTGCGATGGAAATGACATCCTCAACAACGGGAGAGGTGAGTGATATGCCACAATTTATCGGCAGGCATACGATATTCCACGGTTTCGGCCGCCAGCCAGGCGAGACGCCGCCAGGCGTGCAGCCATTCACCTGGTGGGGTTCCGACCGTTTCCGCCTGCCCGATGGGACCAAGCAGACCAATGTCCGCCTCCAGGCAGAGGACGGCGCGCATTCCAGCGGCATTCTCTACACCCGGGAGGCTGAGAAAACGGTCTTGGTGTTCAATCACCCGCGCGCCGATTTCTCCAGCCATTACCTGACGCCCTTCCTCGTCGAAGCGGGTTATGCGGTTTACGGTGGGCAGACGCGTTATCTCGGCAACGACGTCAATTGCGAGCACGAATGCCTTTGCGCCGATCTCGCCGCGCAAGTGCGCTTCCTTCGCGCCGAGGGCTTCGAAAAGGTGCTGTTCTGCGGCAACAGCGGCGGCGGGCCGCTCTCGACGTTTTACATGGCACAGGCCAACACGCCCGTGGGCCAACGGCTGACCACGACAGCAGCTGGCAATCCCTACGATCTCAACGAGCTGGACCTGCCGCGCGCCGACGGGCTGATCAATCTTGCCGGGGCGCTCAGCGAGGGCGCGCTGGGGCTGGCCAACCTCGATCCTTCGGTGATCGACGAGGAAGACCCGCTGTCCTGCGACCCCGAACTCGACATGTTCAACCCGGCCAACGGCTATCGCCAGCCGCCGGAAGTCAGCACCTATTCCGGGGAGTTCCTCACCCGCTATCGCGCGGCGCAGGTCGCGCGGTGCCGGCGAATCGATGCGCGGGCGTTACAGGAAGTCGAGCGCAAGCGCAGGTTTCGCGCCATGATGGCCGAACCGGGCTTTGCCGCGCTGCCGCTCGAGGAGCAGAACTACATCACCCGGCAAGCGGTCGCCGGTAATACGCTGGTCACCTATCGCACCATGGCCGATCCGGCGCTGACCGACCTGTCGATCCACCCCAACAAGCGCGGGATCATCGGGCTGATGCAGCCCGACCCGCAGACCGCCAACTGGTCGATCCCCGGCTTCTTCCAGATGATGACGGCGGAAGGCTGGCTCTCGACCTGGTCTGGCCTGTCGACCCGGGTCAACATGCACAAGGATGGGAAAAAGGTGACCGAACCATTGCTGTCGATTTCGCTGACGGCAGACGTCACCATCCTGCCCTTCGTCGCCAAGGGACTGTATGAAAACGCGGCGAGCCAGGACAAGACCTATGTCGAGATCGAAGGCGATCATTTCGCCTTTCGCGAGGAGGGAGCGCGCGATGGCGGCATTCCCGATGTCGCCAGGGCCATCGTCGACTGGCTGAAGCCGCGTTTCCCTGCGGCGGGAGTGTAATTTCGAGGTCACAAGCGTGGATGCATTTCCCCCCTCCCCGGCGGGGAGGGGCCGGGGGTGGGGGAGCGAGGCCGCCAGGACTCGCGTCCACGCTGGCGTCGAACCCCCACCCCAACCCCTCCCCACCGGGGAGGGGCTTTAGGTATTTTGATAATTGAGTTGAGGTGGATGACGATGGGACTTGCGAGCAAACGGATACTGGTCGTCGGCGGCGGTTCGGGCATCGGCCATGCGGTGGCGCGGGCGGCACAGGTCGAAGGGGCGGAAGTCGTCATCACCTCGACCAATCCGGAAAAGCTAAAGTCCGCTTCAGATCGGCTGGGCGGGGCCGAATGGGCCTTGCTCGACATTACCGACGAAGTGGCGGTTTCGGCCTTCTTTGCCGCCTCGGGCCAATTCGACCATCTCGTCTCCACCGCCGGCGATTGGGGCAAGGCCCGGCGCGGGCCCTTTGCCGAGATCGACTTCAGGGAAGCCGAGGCCCTGTTCCGCGTGCGCTTCTGGGGCTCGGCAATCCTTGCCAAGCACGGCGCGGCGCGGGTGCGTCCCGGCGGGTCGATCACGCTGACCGCCGGGATGAGCGCCTACCGCCCGCAAGTGGGCTCGGTCATGGCGACCGCCATGGCCGGGTCGGTCGAACACCTGACCTGGGGACTGGCCAAGGAACTGGCGCCGGTGCGGGTCAATGCGGTGTTCCCCGGCGGTGTGGCGACCGAGATTTTCCAGGGCCTGTCCGAAGCGACGCGCAAGGCCGAGGAGGCCCGCTTCGCCACCCAGCCGCTTCCGCGCATCGGCGAGCCAGACGAAGTGGCGCAAGCCTATCTCTATCTGATGAAGGGCGGCTACACGACGGGCCAGGTGTTGCAGGTCGATGGCGGGTCCATGCTGGGCGGGTGAGGGGATGCGCACACGGCTCAGCATTTGCGCGCGGAAAGTGCGCTATGGCTCGCAGCAGGAGGCCCTTCTGGCCGCACAGGGCAGCAGCCTCCCGCTCCGGACCTATCGCTGCGACCGTTGCCGGAAGTTCCATCTGACCAGCCGGACCAAGGGGAAGCGGGTGCAGCGGCCGGTTGAATAGCGGGGTGAAGGCGCGAAATTCGAGAAGTCAGACCTCAACCGACTTTCCGCCCTCCCGCGCCGATGTCCGCACCGCGTCGATCACTTCCATTGCCGCAACCCCGTCGGCGAAGGTTGCGGGCACCACCGGGCTGGGTGAGGGTTCACCCAGGATCTCCGCCCGGAATGCGCGGCACAGCATGGTGTAGGGCGCGAGTTCGATGGCGACGAGCGAGCGCCAGCGCGCTTCCTGGTGGCGCGGGTCGCCACCGACCAGCGGGGCCGGGGGCAGGGCAAGCTCATCGGGAATGGGGTGGTCGCGGGTGCCGTTGCGGTCGGCGATCTTGATCCCTGCACCCTCGGTCCAGATCGAGCCCTCGGTGCCGGCGACATGCGCGAGGTCCATCATCGGGCCGTAAACTCCGGCGCAGTACTGGATCACCCCCTCGATCCCGCCTTCCATGCCGAAACGCAGCGAGAAGGTATCGTCGACCGGACCGCGCCGCAGCGTGACCGCGCCCAGCGAGGCGCTGAGCGAGGTAAACTCGCCCAGCCAGGTGCGCAGCTGGTCGGCGAGATGCGGCATCGATGCGCCGAGCCAGCCGCCGCCTTCCGCCGGATCGAACCACCAGCCGGGCATCTGGCTTTCATAGACCGGGATATGCGGCAGCAGCTGCACCATGGATACCGTGCGCGGTTCGCCGATCAGCCCCTGGTCGATCGCCCAGCCGACCGCCGCGCGCTGGGGGATATAGCGGAACTCGTGGCCGAGCATGTGGACCTTGCCCGCGCCCTCGGCCGCCGCCAGCATCACCTTGGCTTCGCTCACATCGCGGGCGAAGGGCTTTTCGCACAGGACATGGCAGCCCCGCGACAGCGCTTGCAAAGTCAGCGCGCCGTGACTGTGCGGCGGGGTCGAGATAGCTACCACGTCCGCGCCGGTCGCGGCGATCGCCGCGCCGAGATCGGTGAAGGCGCCGGATATGCCGTTCGCCGCCGCGCGTTCTGCCGTGCGTGCAGGGTCGGAGCCGATCAGGCCGACGACCTCGAACCCCGCGCCGCGCAAGGCGGGAACCTGGATACGGCAGCCGAATCCGGTGCCCGCGACCAGTGCTTTCAATTGTGCTCCGCTCATTGCCTCCCCCTTTGAATCGCGCTCACTTCACTTCGAACACCAGCAGCAGGTTACCCGGCATCTTGCCGGCAAAGCCATAGCCGGATTCGGCGATCAGCATGCCCTTGTAGGCGATTGGCGCAGCGCCGCCGCCGATCGAGCCGCCGCGTGCGGGCACGCGGTTGACTGTGGCATAGTCGCGCCAGGTGTCTTCGTCCCACAGCACCTTGCCGCTGGCGGCGTCGAAAATCCGCAAGTGGGCGTCGTCTGCTCCGGCGAATACCAGCTCGGGCGTCACTGTGATCGACCCGCCGTATCCGGAGTCGCAGTTCTTGCGGCCCTCGCAGGTATTGCCCGAAGGAGTCCCCACAGCTTCGCTCCCGTTGCCAGATCGAGCGCATAGAGCCCTGCTCCGGAGGGAATATCGTAGGTCTTGCCGTCGGGCATGTCGCTGACCGGAACATAGGCGCGGCCTCCCTCGGCGGCCATGGCGAAATTGATCCCGCCGACAATGCCGCCGTGCCCCAGCCGGGTCTCCCACAGCTTATGGCCGGTGTCCGGGTCCAGCCCATAGGCGATGCCGGACTTGGCCCCGGCGAGCAGCACCTCGCGCCCGGCCGCGTCTTTCGCCAGCACCGTGCCCGCGCCAATATCGAAATCGGGGCCGTCGCCTTCGGGGCAGTTCTTGCTGGCATCCTTCATCACGCAGGCGGCGTTCCAGACATCGCTGTTCATCGCCTGGAAGCGCCATTTGATGCGGCCGGTGTCGAGATCGAGCGCCAGGATCGAAATCGACATATTCGGTGTCAGGCTGCGTATAATTGTCGCCGGTGCCGATGGTCAGCTGGTTGCGGCTGGCGTCGATCGCCGGGGCATTCCACACCGCGATGCCGGAGGGGCCGAACCGGGCGATACCCGCCTCGGTGGTTCCTGTGCGGACCGGTTCGCCAACCAGCCAGCTGCGCCATTTCTCCTTGCCGTTCGCCGCATCCAGCGCGAGCATCGAGCCGCGGAAGGTGCAGCATTCATAGTTGGGATATCCGGCCGAGCCTTCCTCGCTGGACGATACCGGCACATACAGCGTGCCATTATGCAGAGCGGGCGAGCCGGTGAGCGTTGCGGCGGGGTGGGCGTCGGCCCTGGCCTGCCAAACCAGCCTGCCGGTGAAGGCCTCGACCGCGTAGACATTGGCACGCGAATCGCCGAACATCGCCAGCGGACGGGCGCGGCGGTCGCCCGCCTGCCAGGGGGTGATCAGCACAGTGGTGCGCACCTCGCCCGGCGTATCGAACGTCCAGCGCACACAGCCGCTCTCGCGGTCGAGCGCATAGACCTTGCCGTTGGAACTGCCGGTATAGATCGCTCCGCCCGCCAGCGCAGGCTGCGACCGGGCGCGGGTGGCGCCTTCGAAGCCGAACGCCCATTTGAGCTTCAATCGTGAAACATTGCTCCGGTCGATACCGGCCTTGGCGGCGGAGACCGCGTGGGTGTTGGCCGCATCCAGCCCCCAGCCGCTGAATACCGGCGGCTCGTTGACATCGAACCGCGCCCGCGCCCCTCGGCACATTGCGGCAGGGGCGGCAGCCTTGGCCGATCCCAACCGGCGATTGGCGAGGAACTGGGCGACCATCGCCTTGTCCGCTGCCGGAAGCCCGGCGGCCTGAACCCGCATGACGCCGCCGGTGAGCGAGCGATGGATCGCCTCGGGCGTCATCTGCTGGAGCACGAACAGCTGCGGCGCGCGGGCTGCGCCGCTGTCGTGGCAAGAGGCGCAGCGCTGCTTGTAGACCCTGGCCCCGGCCGCAAACGGCCCGTTTTCGTCGGCACCGGCGAGAGCGGCGGTTTGCGGGCTCGGTGCTGCGGCGACGCGGGGCGAGATGGCGACGAAGGCGATCGCGGCCAGCGCCAGCAGCAATGCGGCGATTCCCGGTCGGGTCAACACGCTGGTTCGATTCATTGCCCCAGGCTCTCCCGATCCTGAATTTTGTGCCGCCACCATAACGGCGCATCTCGCCTTGTCACGCATGCGGCTATGATCGGCTCAGTGAATGGAGGAGGATGAAAAATGAGCGATTTTGCTGCGGTGGAAGCCGCGATCCGCCAGTTGCATGCGCGCTATGCCGATGCGGTGTGGCGCAAGGACGCGCAGGGCCTGGGCCAATGCTTCGCCGAGGATGCCGAGTGGCGCGTCGGCGGACAGGTGATGCGCGGGCGCGCGCAGATCGTCTCCTTCATCGAGGGGGCGTTCCCGCTCTACCGGCGGATCCTGATGACCTTCCGCACGCCGATCGTCGATCTGACCGGCGAGGGCACGGCAGTCGCACGGACCTATGTGACGGAAAACTCGCTGTTTGCCGATGGCACGCCCTATGCGCCGATCGGCATCTATTTCGATCGTTTCGCCGAAGCGGGCGGGCGCTGGCTGTTCACCTGGCGGATGTTCCAGACGCAGTACTCCGGCCCGCCCGATCTGACCGGGGAGTGGTACGATCTGCCCGACTACGGCCCGCCGCCGGGCATGCCGCCAAAGGACGAGGTGACCTTCGACCGGTCGGGGACGGGGGCGAAGGCGGTTAAGGGGCGCGGGTGAATCGAAAAGGGCGGCCCAGCAGGACCGCCCTTTCATATAACATGATCGGCCGGGATCAGCGCGAGTAGAACTCGACCACCAGGTTCGGCTCCATGCGCACGGGGTAAGGAACCTCGTCCAGCGTCGGCACGCGCACGAAAGTCACCTTGTCGGTGCCGTCCGGTGCGACATAGTCGGGCACTTCGCGTTCGGCGAGGCTCTGCGCCTCGGCGATCAGCGCCATTTCCTTCGCCTTGTTACCCAGGCTGATGATGTCGCCGGCAGCGATGCGGCGGCTGGCGATGTTGCACTTGACGCCGTTCACCCGGATGTGGCCGTGTGAAACGATCTGGCGGGCCGAGAAGATCGTCGGCGCGAACTTGGCGCGGTAGACCACCATATCAAGCCGGCGCTCAAGCAGGCCGATCAGGTTCTGGCCGGTATCGCCCTTCATCTGGGCGGCTTCCTGATAGGTGCGCTTGAACTGCTTTTCGGTGACTTCGCCGTAATAGCCCTTCAGCTTCTGCTTGGCGCGCAGCTGGATGCCGTAATCCGACACCTTGCTCTTGCGGCGCTGGCCGTGCTGGCCGGGGCCATAGGAGCGGCGGTTGACCGAGCTCTTCGGGCGGCCCCAGATATTCTCGCCCATACGGCGATCGAGTTTATACTTCGATGCATTGCGCTTCGACATGGCGCGTCAGTCCTTCAAATTGCGTGCCGAACATTGTGTTCGTGCTTCCAGTCCGGAACCGCACCACCTGACCAATTATCAGATGCGACCGCTGCTTCACCGGAGTGCAGGGTCAATTGCGAAGGCGCGCGCTTGGCGGCAGCGTGGCAGAATGTCAAGTCTGGCGATTAAATAGGGACAGTCCCTATTTATCAATCAAGGCTGAGCAATGATCGCAGACCGCGCCGATAAATAGGGACTGTCCCTATTTAATCGGGCTGTCGCCGCAGCGCCGAAAGCACACCGCGAAAGGTGCGAAGTTCAAGGTGGTTCCAGCCGGGCTTGGTCAGCAGGCCGCGCAAGGTCAGGCGGGTTGCATCGGCGCGGGCGTTGGGGAAATAATAGCCGCGCGGCTCCAGCATCGCATTAAGCTGCGCGATCATGCCTTCCAGCTCTTCCTGCGGGGCGGGGGGGAGCAGCTCCTCTGCCGTGGGTTGGGCCAGCCCGACATGCTTCGACCACTCGTAGGCGCACAGGATGACCGCCTGGGCGAGATTGAGCGAGGCAAACTCCGGGTTGATCGGCACGGTGATGATCGCGCGGGCGAGGGCAACGTCTTCGGATTCAAGGCCTGAGCGTTCGGGGCCGAAGACGATTGCCGAGCGGCCGGGGCCCCGGTGGATCGCCAGTGCTGCCTGCTCGGGCGTGACGACAGGTTTGGTGACACCCCGCTTGCGCACTGTGGTGGCATAGACATGCGCGCAATCGGCGACGGCCTCTGCGAGGGTCTCGAACACCTTCGCATGCTGCAGCACCACGTTGGCCCCTGCTGCCGCCGGGCCCGCGCTGGGATTTGGCCAGCCATCGCGGGGGGCGACGAGGCGGATTTCGGTCAATCCGAAATTGAGCATCGCGCGCGCCGCCTTGCCGATATTCTCGCCGAGCTGTGGGCGCACGAGGACAATGACGGGTTGGCTTTCCCGGGGCACTGCCGTGCCTGTTGCTACGTCACTGACCCGCGATACCGGCGCCCGGGTTGCCAATTGCGCCGCCAGCCCAGCGTCCCCGGCAATCAGCGCCTCGCGCTTGGCGCGGGACCATCCTTTCAGCCGGCGCTCGGCAGCGAAGGCGGCATCCCGGTCTGCGAATGGCGCGGACCAGGCCAGCTCGACTGGCAGGCGCTTAGCCGTATATTCGTCGCGCGTTCCGTCCCGGTGCTGCGCCAGGGCGAGTTCGAGATCGTCGGTGTGTCCGACATAGTAAGAGTTGTCGGCGCAGCGAAGGATGTAGGTGTGGTAATAGCGTTCATCTACCCCAAACCCGTTCCTCCCGAGCGAAGTCGAGGGACTATGCCGAGCGTCAGCGAGGCTGAAGCGCTCCTTAGGCGGCTTGGAGTAGAGTTTGAGCCTCTCCCAATCCCGGGCGATCAAGGCTTCTTTCTTCGCCCGCGACCAGTTCTTGACCCTGACTTCTGCCGAAAGAGCCTCGTCGCGTGTCGTGAATTCCTGCACCCACATTAGTTCGACAGGGCGGCGCTCATAAGTGTAACCACGGATTGCTCCGGTTTGATGCTGCGCAATGCGCCTTTCCAAATCGTCGGTGTGTCCGGTGTAATAGCTGCGGTCAGCGCATTGGAGGATGTAGGTGTAGAAGGGCTTCATTACGCTTCGGTCCCGTTCTCGCTTCGCTCGAAATAGTCCCTCGACTTCGCTCGGGAGGAACGGGGAGTGGGTTAAGGTAAGTTACCCTTTCCCCGCATCCTTGCCGCTCATGTCCTGAACCGCGCTGGCAAATTCCTCGAAGTCCTTTGCCTCGCCAAAGTCGCGGTAAACGCTGGCAAAGCGGATATAGGCGACCGAATCCAGCTGCCGCAGCCCTTCCATCACCATCTCTCCGATCGCCTTGGAGGGCACTTCCGCTTCGCCCAGGGTCTCGATCTGGCGCTGGATGCCGGATACCAGCTGATCGAGCCGCTCCTGCGAAATCCCGCGTTTGCGGCAGGCCAGCGCGACCGATTGTTCGATCTTGCCCCGGTCGAACGTCTCGCGGCTGTCGTCGCTTTTGACCACGACGATTTCGCGCAGTTGCACCCGTTCGAATGTGGTGAAGCGCGCGCCGCAGCTTTCGCACTGGCGGCGGCGGCGGATGGAGGTGTTGTCCTCGGTCGGGCGCGAGTCCTTAACCTGGCTGTCGTCATGGGCGCAGAACGGGCAGCGCAAGGACTACAGGCCCTGATAGATCGGGAAGCGGGCGCAGAGTTCCTCGACCCGGGCCGCGACCGAGGCCTCGACCTGGGCGTCGCCCTCCTCGCCGTTTTTACGCAGGCCTTCGCAGACTTCGGCGATCAGCTGGCCGATCAAGCGGAATTCGGCTGGGCCGAAGCCGCGCGTGGTGCCCGCGGGAGTGCCCAGCCTGATCCCCGAGGTGACGAAGGGCTTTTCCGGGTCATTCGGAATGCCGTTCTTGTTGCAGGTGATCGAAGCGCGATCGAGCGCTTTTTCGGCGTGCTTGCCCTTGGCGTTGTAAGGCCGGAGATCGACCAGCATCAGGTGGTTGTCGGTGCCGCCCGAGACGATGTCGAGACCCTGTTCCTGCAAGCTGGCGGCCAGCACCTTGGCGTTCTCCGCCACGGCGCGGGCATAGACCTTGAATTCGGGCTGGAGCGCTTCGGCAAAAGCAACTGCCTTGGCGGCGACGATGTGCATCAGCGGGCCGCCTTGAAGGCCGGGGAAGATAGCGCTGTTGATCTTCTTGGCGATGGCTTCGTCGTTCGACAGGATGATGCCCGAGCGGGGGCCGCGCAGCGATTTGTGCGTCGTGGTGGTGGTGACGTGGGCGTGGGGCACGGGGCTGGGGTGGACCCCGCCCGCGACGAGACCGGAGAAGTGCGACATGTCGGCGAGCAGGTAAGCACCCACTTCGTCGGCTATCTCGCGGAAGCGCTTGAAGTCCCAGGTGCGCGAATAGGCCGTCGCGCCGCAGATTATCAGCTTGGGCTTGTTCTCACGGGCGATGCGGGCGACCTCGTCCATGTCGATCAGGTGGTCGTCGGGGCGCACGGTATAGGCGACCGGATTGAACCACTTGCCGCTCATGTTGACTGGCGAGCCGTGGGTGAGGTGGCCGCCCGCATTGAGGTCCAGCCCCATGAAGGTGTCGCCCGGCTGAAGCAGCGCAAGGAACACCGCCTGGTTCATCTGGCTGCCCGAATTGGGCTGCACATTGGCGAAATTGCTGCCGAACAACTGCTTGGCGCGTTCGATGGCTATGGTCTCGATCTCGTCGACATATTCGCAGCCGCCGTAATAGCGCTTGCCGGGATAGCCCTCGGCATACTTGTTGGTCAGCACCGAACCTGCCGCTTCGAGCACCGCGCGGCTGCAGATGTTTTCCGAGGCGATCAGCTCGATCTTGTCACGCTGGCGGCCGAGTTCCTTGCCGATCCAGCCCGCGATCACCGGATCGGTCTCGGCCAGGCCTGCGGTGAAGAAGCCCTTGGGCGTGACCTGGGTCAAGGTGTCAGTGCTCATGCTTCTTCTCTGCTGAAGGGAGGATTGGAAAGCTTGTCGACGCGGCGGACGTGGCGGTCCCCGCCGAAGGGTGTGGCGAGGAAGGCTTCGATGCAGGCCTTCGCCATGTCGGAACCGGTCAAACGTGCGCCCATGGCGATGATGTTTGCATCGTTGTGTTCGCGGGAGAGTTTGGCGGAAAGCGGCTCGGAAACGAGGGCACAGCGGACGGCCGGGTTGCGGTTGACTGCAATGGAGATGCCGATCCCCGAACCGCACAGCGCCACCCCGCGTTCGGCCTTGCCGGCGGCGACATGGGCGGCGAGCTTGTAGCCATAATCGGGGTAATCGACAGAAGCCTCGCTGTCCGGGCCGAGGTCGGCGACGTCGTGGCCTTGGCTGGCCAGCCAGGCGGCCAACTCGGCCTTGAGCGCGAGGGCGGCGTGATCGGAGGCGATGGCTATGCGCATGGCGGCTCGGCTAACTCTAGGGGGTGAGTTGGAATTGCGCCCCCCATAGGCGGTGAGTGCGGGCGAGGCCACCGCCATTAAATGGGGACAGTCCCTATTTAATGGCCCTATTATTGACGGGACGGGCGACCGCGCCGCTTGGCGGGCGGGAGAAATTGGGCGACCCAATCCGGTGCGCCCAGCGGCCGGCCGGTGCGCATCGCCGCCTCCACTGCGTCGTCGCGATCTGCCGCTTCCGCGCCATCGCTCAGATAGGCTCGCCAATTGGCCACATGGCGTCCGATGGCGGCAACATTCGTCAGCCCGTCGTCCTCGCCAGAAAGGTGAGCACGCGCGCTCGACCAGCGCCAGTCCGCTGCTTCGGCAACCAGTCCGGCCTTGACCGGATTGTTCTCGACATAGCGCACCGCAACCATCAGGTGCGCATCGTCCATGGCATAGCTGGCGAAGCGGCCCTGGAACAGGTGGCCGGTGAGCCCCTGCCGCAAGTTGACATGCTGCGCGTACTTCGTGTGGCTGCTGGCCAGCGCAGCGCGAAGGGCATCGGCAGTCGGCGGCAGCAGGATCAGGTGGACATGATTGTCCATCAGGCACCAGGCGAGACACTTCACAGCCTGCACGGCGCAGGCTTTGGTGAGCGTGGCGAGATAATAGCGGCGGTCGTCGTCGGAGAAGAAGATCGGCATTTGCCGGTTGCCGCGCTGGGTGATGTGGTGAGGAATGCCGGGAACGACGATGCGGGAGGTACGCGGCATGGCCATAACTCCATAAATAGGGACAGTCCCTATTTAACGGCGATAGGCGTGAGTGCAACCGCATGAACGGACCGGTTAAATAGGGACTGTCCCTATTTATGCCCTCTCTCGCCGGGAGAGAGGTGGAAGGCAGCACTACTGATCGAGAAAACTCCGCATCTTCCGCGACCGGCTCGGATGCTTGAGCTTCCTGAGCGCCTTGGCCTCGATCTGGCGGATACGTTCGCGCGTCACGCTGAACTGCTGGCCGACTTCCTCCAGCGTGTGATCGGTGTTCATGCCGATGCCGAAGCGCATGCGCAGCACGCGTTCCTCGCGCGGGGTCAGCGATGCCAGCACCCGCGTCACGGTTTCCTTGAGGTTCGCCTGGATCGCGGCATCCACCGGGATGATCGCGTTCTTGTCCTCGATGAAATCGCCGAGGTGCGAATCTTCCTCGTCGCCGATCGGCGTTTCGAGAGAGATCGGCTCCTTGGCGATCTTCATCACCTTGCGGACCTTTTCGAGCGGCATCGACAGGCGCTCGGCCATTTCCTCGGGCGTGGGCTCGCGGCCCTGTTCGTGGAGGAACTGGCGGCTGGTGCGCACCAGCTTGTTGATCGTTTCGATCATGTGCACCGGGATGCGGATGGTGCGGGCCTGATCGGCGATGCTGCGGGTGATCGCCTGACGGATCCACCAGGTGGCATAGGTGCTGAACTTGTAGCCGCGGCGGTATTCGAACTTGTCGACCGCCTTCATCAGCCCGATGTTGCCTTCCTGAATGAGATCGAGGAATTGCAGCCCGCGGTTGGTGTATTTCTTGGCGATCGAGATGACCAGGCGCAGGTTGGCCTCGACCATTTCCTTCTTGGCGATGCGCGCCTCGCGCTCGCCCTTTTGCACCATGTTGACGATGCGGCGGAACTCGGGGAGCGCCATGCCGGTGGCGGCGGCGATGTCGGACACTTCGGCGCGGATGCGTTCGACCGGGTCCGCCTCGTTCTCGGCGAAGGCGGCCCACTTCTTGTCCTTGGCCGACATTTCCTGCAGCCAGCTGTCATCCAGCTCGCGGCCGACATAGCTGTCGAGGAAGTCCTTGCGGTTGACCTTGTGGCGTTCGGCGAGGCGCAGCATCTGCCCGCCCAGCGCGGTCAGGCGGCGATTGAAGGCGTAGAGATTGTCGACCAGGAATTCGATCTTGGTCGCATGGAACTGCACGCTTTCGACTTGCGCGGTCAATTCTTCGCGCAGCGCCTGATAGTTCTTTTCCCGGGTCGCCGGGAAGTCGTTGCCGATGCTCATGGCATCGAGCCGGTCGGCCTGGATTTTCTCGAACTTCTTGAACATCTGCGTGATCAGCGCAAATTTCTCGAGAGCTTCGGGCTTCAGCTGGGCTTCCATCTGGGCGAGGCTGAGGGTGTTGTCTTCCTCTTCCTCCTCCACCGGACGGCGGGCGCGGCGCTCGACGCCGTCCTCGTCTTCGTCGTCCGGATCGACTTCGGGCTCGGCGTCCTCGACTTCCTCTTCTTCCTTGTAGGAAGGACCGGCGACCTTTTCGCTGATCTCGCCGTCGACTTCGTCCTCGGCATCGTCGGCCATGGCTTCGGGCGCGGGTTCCTTCGACAGCATCGCGTCGAGATCGAGGATCTCGCGCAGCTGCATTTCACCGTCGTTGAGGGCGTTCGACCACTGGATGATCGCGTGGAAGGTGATCGGGCTTTCACACAGGCCCAGGATCATCGTGTCACGGCCGGCCTCGATGCGCTTGGCGATGGCGATCTCGCCCTCGCGGCTGAGCAGTTCGACCGCGCCCATCTCGCGCAGGTACATCCGCACCGGATCGTCGGTGCGCTCGACGGTTTCCTTCTTTTTGACCAGATCCGGGCGCTCGGCCATGCCATCCGGCTGCTCGTCGATCTCGTCGACTTCCTTCTCGTCGGGATCGATCGCGTCCTCGTCGCTCTCGACGATATTGACGCCCATTTCCGAGATCGCCGACATGATGTCCTCGATCTGGTCGGTCGACATCTGGTCTTGCGGCAGGGCCTCGTTGAGCTCGTCCATGGTGATCACGCCGCGGCGCTTGGCGCGGGCGATCAGCTTCTTGATCGAGGCTTCGTTGAGGTCGATCAGCGGGGCATCGCTGCCATCCGCCCGGTCACCGGTCATGTCTTCGTTCGGTTCGATGTCCATCATTCCGCCATGTTTTTTTGAGGGGCCGGGAAAGCCGGATCATGCCGCCCATTCGTACAATTATACCAATTGGCGCGCCCTGTGCCCGAGAAGCGCGGCAAATTCCAGCTTTCTCTACCCCCGAGGGATTACCTATTCACACTTCAGGCCCAGATCGGGCCGCAATTCAAATCCGGGCCCGCGCCGTGACCTCCCGCAATCGCTCCGCCAGCTCCCGCTTTCTCGCCAGCAGGCGCTGCTGCTCGGCGAGATCGAACCGGGTGGTAGCCTCCTCGATCGCCGCGTCGATCGCGGGTTCCTCCACCAGCATGGCAATAGCCGCCGCAAGGGCATCTGCTGCCAGCTCCCGGTCCGCGCCGTCCTTGACGAATGGCCAAGGCATACGCGCATATTCGGATGGCTGTGGAACCGGAATGCCTTGCTGGTCGAATATGGTGGCGAGCGCCCGGCTTTCAAGCAGGGTTCCGGCATCGCAGGCATCGAGCAACACATCGAAACGCGGATCGAGGCCAGTCGCGCGGGCAAGCATATCGGCATGGCGGGCCACTTCGCCGGGGTGGCGAAGCAAACCCGCGATGATCGCGGCGGACAGCGCATCGCGCGCGCCGCCGCCGGCCGCTTGCCGCAGGCGCCGTACTGAATTGGGAGATGAGCGCTGCGGCGGGAATTGTCCCTTGCCGTCGCGCCATTCCTTCCGGCTCGGCTGCCCTGGCTTTGACCATGCCTGCTGCTCGCGCTTGGGGAAGGCATAGTCAGAGAAGCGCTCGAGCAGTTCGCGGCGATAGAGCGCCTTGATGTCGGAATCGCCGATGGTCTCGACATGGGCGAGCAGCCGCGCCTTGAGCCCGGCCTTGTCCTCCGGGGTGGCTAGCGGCAGCGCGCTGCGTTCGTGTTCCCACAGCGTGTCGAGCAAGCTGCTGGCCTCGCCAAGCAATAGCTCCATCGCTGCCGTGCCCTCGCGCTTGACCAGATCGTCGGGGTCCATGCCCGCCGGCAGCCGCACGATCCGCAGCGAATGGGCCGGGCGCAGCATGGGTAGGGCGCGCGTCACCGCCCGCATCGCCGCGCGCTGACCGGCGGCATCGCCGTCGAAGCACAGCACCGGCGTCTCGACCAGCCGCCACAGCAGCTCGATCTGCCGTTCGGTCAGCGCGGTGCCGAGCGGGGCGACGGCATCGCCGATCCCGGCGGCGGCAAGGGCGATGACGTCCATATAGCCTTCGACGACAATCAGTCGCCCGGACTGGCGCGAGACGGGCCCGGCGCGGTGGAGATTGTAGAGCGTGCGGCCTTTGTCGAACAGCGGCGTGTCGGGGGAGTTGAGGTATTTGGGAGCGTCAGTCTTACCAGCTTCGAGGATACGCCCGCCGAAAGCGATCACCCGCCCGCGCGCATCCTCGATGGGCAGCATCAGGCGGGAGCGGAAGCGGTCGTAGGGTTCCTTGTCGTCGACGGCGATACGCAGGCCTGCCTCGATAAGCTTTGCTTCGGGGAACTGGCCAAGCGCCGCTTTCAGCGCCTGCCGCCCATCCGGCGCATAGCCGAAGCCGAAACGCGAGACGGTATGGGCATCGAAGCCCCGCGTTGCCAGATAGGCGCGCGCCTTTTCGCCTTCCGGTGCGGCGAGGCTATCGGCGAACCACTTCTGCGCAGCCGCCATGACATCGTGCAGTCCGTCGCGCTGCTCCGCCGCCTGGGCCGCGCGCGGATCGGGCGCGGGGACTTCCATTCCGGCTTCGGCGGCGAGTTCCTTGACCGCATCCATGAACGACAGCCCGCGCTGGTCGGTCATCCAGCGGATCGCATCGCCATGCGCGCCGCAGCCGAAGCAATGATAAAAGCCCTTGCTGTCGTTGACCGTGAAGCTGGGACTTTTCTCGTTATGGAACGGGCAGCAGGCCTTGAATTCATGCCCCGCCTTGGTGAGGCGAGTGGTGCGCGAGATCACGGCGGACAGCGAAATCCGCGCGCGCAATTCGTCCAGCCATTGTGGCGAGAGACTCATACGGCTCCCCTCCCGCCTACGGGAGGGGTTGGGGGTGGGTCACTCGGGGCTGGGACTGGCCCACCCCTAGCCCCTCCCGCAGGCGGGAGGGGGACTCTCACCCCAAAGCCGCCTTCACCAGCCCGCTCGCCTTGCTCATGTCCAGCTCGCTGCCATGGCGCGCCTTCAGCTCCGCCATGACCTTGCCCATGTCCTTGACGCTGCTTGCGCCCAGTTCCGCCTTGATCGCCTCGATCGCCGCAGCGGTTTCCGCCTCGCCAAGCTGTTGCGGCAAAAACGCCTCGATCACCGCCAGTTCGGCCTTTTCGGCATCGGCCAGCTCCTGCCGCCCGCCCTGTTCATACATGCCAATCGATTCGCGGCGCTGCTTGGCCATTTTTTGCAGAACTTCGACCACCAGCACATCGTCCTCGGGCACCTGCGATGCGGTGCGCAGTTCGATGTCGCGGTCTTTCAGCTTGGCGAGGATAAGGCGCACCGCCCCCAGACGTGCCTTGTCGCCGGATTTCATCGCCGCAACCTGCGCGGCCTTGATCGAGTCGCGGATCATAGTTCCCGGATTCCTGTGGATTGCTGGCAAGACCAGCCCAATGCGGCCTTCCTAGCGGGGTTTTTGCCGCTTTCCTAGGTTGACCCGGATAAGGCAGGGGTATAGCGGCCACCTCTTAGCACTATCGCCAGAACCCAGCTAACGGAGCGCCACCCATGGCCGACCCCGCCACTTCGCACGCGTCCCCTCCCAAGGGTGCGACAGGCGTGCTGGTTCTGGCGGATGGCACCGTGCTGTGGGGCAGGGGTTTCGGCGCCAGCGGCAATGCCGTGGGCGAGGTCTGCTTCAACACCGCGATGACCGGCTATCAGGAGGTGATGACCGATCCCAGCTACGCGGCGCAGATCGTCACCTTCACCTTTCCGCATATCGGCAATGTCGGGGTCAACGACGAGGACCTTGAGTCCAAGGTCGATGGCGCGGTCGGCTGCGTGGTGCGCGAGGATGTGACCGAGCCGTCGAACTTCCGCGCGCGCGGCAATTTCGGCGACTGGCTGAGGGGCAAGGGCAAGATCGGCCTCGCCGGGATCGACACCCGCGCGCTGACCCGCCGCATCCGCATGGGCGGCGCGCCCAACGCGGTGATCGCGCACGATCCCAAGGGCAAGTTCGACATCCCCGCGCTGCTCAAGCGGGCGCGGGACTGGCCGGGGCTGGAAGGCATGGACCTGGCGCGCGGCGTCTCGCGTAAGGCGCAGGAGGGCTGGGAAGGCGGCGTGTGGACGCTGGGCAAGGGCTTCGCCCGCTCGCCCCGCGATGCCCGCCCGCATGTCGTCGCATTGGATTTCGGCGCCAAGGACAATATCTTCCGCAGTCTGGTGAAAGCCGGGGCGCGGGTGACGGTGGTGCCGGCGCAGACCTCGCTCGAGGCGGTGCTGGCGCTGGAGCCGGCGGGGGTGTTCCTGTCGAACGGCCCGGGCGATCCGGCGGCCACGGGGGCCTATGCGGTGCCGGTGATCCAGGGCTTGCTGGCGCGCGATGTGCCGGTGTTCGGCATCTGCCTGGGCCACCAGATGCTGGCGCTGGCGGCGGGGGCCTCGACCACCAAGATGCACCAGGGGCACCGGGGGGCCAACCACCCGGTCAAGCGGCTGGAGGACGGGGTCGTGGAAATCACCTCGATGAACCATGGCTTTGCGGTGGATGGATCGACTTTGCCCGAGGGCGTGGAGGAGACGCATGTTTCGCTGTTCGACGGGAGCAACTGCGGGATCGCGGTGAAGGGCAAGCAGGCGTTCGGGGTGCAGTATCACCCGGAGGCATCGCCGGGGCCGCAGGATAGTTTCTATCTGTTCGAGCGGTTTGTGGGGATGTTATCATGACAGAGAATGAGATCATTACTGTCGCGGCAATTCTTGTAGGTCCTATCCTCGCGGTCATCGTCCAGATTTCTTCTGAGCGCCGAAAACAATTGCGGGATTCTAAGAATTCTACATTCCGGATGCTGATTGGCACAAGGCACTTGCCTTCCGACCCCGCCTATTCAACGGCGATTAACATGACGCCTATCGACTTCAACAAGGTTCCAAAGGTCATGGCAGCATACGGAACATACATTGAAGCAATTCGGTACAAGGTTACACCGGAAAATGCAGATGAGCACGAAAAACAAGTAATTACAAAGCAGACGAACCTTATCTACGAGATGTCCAAGCACCTTGGTTACGACCTTCCCGAAACTCAAATTCAAGCAAATCCTTATGCGGCAGGTGGATTTATCGCTCGTGATAATATCATGCTCGACGCATGGAGTTCATGGCCTCGAATTGCGTCAGCACTTGAGAAGCAAACTGAATGGATTGCATCGCAGCAAGGCGGCGAAGAAAAATAAATGCCCAACCCCGCCATCCTCCCATTCCGCACCCTCTCTTCCCCCCTCCCCGGCGGGGAGGGGTTGGGGGTGGGGGAGCGCGCGGGACGCGCGCGTCGGCGTTGCGTGGGTGCTTCAACGGTTCGGCGTTACGAGGGCTGGGGGCTGGGCTGGCGGCTGTGCGCTGTCGATAGCTGGGACGCTCGGCTTCGCCTCGCTCCCCCACCCCAACCCCTCCCCGCCGGGGAGGGGCTTTTGGGCGTTCGTTTTGGCTTGCCGGGCTTGGCAGATGCGCGTTCTGGATTTCTTGTCACCAACGCATTCCACACCCTCTCTTCCCCCCTCCCCGGCGGGGAGGGGCCGGGGGTGGGGGAGCGCGCGGGACGCGCGCGTCGGCGTGGCGTGGGTGCTTCAACGGTTCGGCGTTACGAGGGCTGGGGGCTGGGCTGGCGGCGGTGCGCTGTCGATAGCTGGGACGCTCGGCTTCGCCTCGCTCCCCCTCCCCCAACCCCTACCCGCCGGGGAGGGGAGTTAAGAAGGGTCGTCTTCGAACCAGTTCCTGCGGTTTCGTGCAATCGCGAGGTGTTCGGCGATGACGGTCAACACGCCATCAGTGTTGCTCAGCACATCGTTGTTCCAGAAGCGGATAACCGTGTAGCCGTGGGCTTCGATCTCTTGCGTTCGGACGAGATCGGCTTCGTTTTCGGCATGCTGCCCGCCGTCGAGTTCGATCACCAGTCGGGCGCTGCGGCAAACGATATCGACGATGTAGTTGCCGATCTGGAATTCCCGGATGAATTTCGCGCCCAATTGCTTGCTTCGCAAATGCGACCACAAGCGGATTTCCGCCTCAGTCGGGTTGCGGCGGTGTCTTTGGGCCAGGGTTGTCAGGCGTTTTTTCGCCATCTGGTCGGTTCCTCATGGCTCCCCTCCCCGGTGGGGAGGGGTTGGGGGAGGGGGTTCCACCTCTCGATAGGGCAGTACACCCCCACCCAACCCTCCCCCTCAAGGGGGAGGGCCTTCAAGCTCAAGAACCTATCGGTCGGTTCGAATTTCGACAATATTGTGACCGACAACCCGCCCCATTCCGGAGCCATCTGACATGACCCTCACCCCCCTCCAGCAGCACGTCCTCGCCTATTATCTCGCCAACAGCGCCAAGGACTTCAACATGTCCGGCCGCTGGTTTCCCTATGGCGAGCTCGAGCTGATCCTGGCCGACAAGGTCAAGGTCGATGTCCGGCCCTTCGGCAAGGCGGCGCAGGATGCGGCGCGGCCGGTGGCAGTGGCCTATCTCGATCACATGATCGCCAGCGGCGGCTTTGCCAGCAAGGACCAGAAGTTCGGCGGCCAGATGCACCAGTATGACAGCGACGGCTTCCCCGCCGCGCTCGCCGCACTGCAAGCTGGCGACGGCGTGCTGGCGCAGGCGAAGAATGGCGGCGCGGATTTCTGGCAAGGCGCCTTCGCCGCGCTGAGCAACTAAGGACATATCGGCCAGGCCCATGCCCAAACGCACAGACATTTCCTCGATCCTCGTCATCGGCGCCGGCCCGATCGTCATCGGCCAGGCCTGCGAGTTCGATTATTCGGGCACCCAGGCGATCAAGGCGCTGCGTGAGGAGGGCTACCGCGTCGTGCTGGTCAATTCCAACCCGGCGACGATCATGACCGACCCGGACATGGCGGATGCGACCTATATCGAGCCGATCACGCCCGAAATCGTGGCGAAGATCATCGAGAAGGAACGGCCTGACGCAGTGCTGCCGACGATGGGCGGCCAGACCGCGCTCAACACCGCGCTGGCTTTGTTCAACGATGGTACTTTGGCAAAATACGGCTGCATCATGATTGGTGCCGATGCCGAAGCCATCGACAAGGCGGAAGACCGGATGAAATTCCGCGACGCGATGGACAAGATCGGGCTCGAGAGCGCCCGGTCGGGTATCGCCCATACGGTCGACGAGGCCTTCGCCGTGCTTGAGCGCACCGGCCTGCCCTCGATCATCCGCCCCAGCTTCACCTTGGGCGGCACCGGCGGCGGCGTCGCCTATAACAAGGCGGAGTTCGAACACATCGTCCGCTCGGGCCTCGACGCTTCGCCGACCACCGAAGTGCTGATCGAGGAGTCGCTGCTCGGGTGGAAGGAATACGAGATGGAAGTCGTGCGCGACCGCGCCGATAACGCCATCATCATCTGCTCGATCGAGAATGTCGATCCGATGGGGGTGCACACCGGGGACTCCATCACGGTCGCCCCGGCGCTGACGCTGACCGACAAGGAATACCAGATCATGCGCTCGGCGAGCATCGCCGTGCTGCGCGAGGTGGGGGTCGAGACCGGCGGTTCAAACGTCCAGTTCGCGGTGAATCCCAAGGATGGCCGCCTGATCGTCATCGAGATGAACCCGCGGGTTTCGCGCAGCTCGGCGCTGGCCTCGAAAGCCACCGGCTTTCCCATCGCCCGGGTCGCGGCGAAGCTGGCGGTGGGCTACACGCTCGACGAGATCATGAACGAGATCACCGGCGCGACGCCCGCCAGTTTCGAGCCGACCATCGATTATGTCGTTACAAAGATTCCCCGGTTCGCCTTCGAGAAGTTCAAGGGCGCCGAACCGCTGCTCTCCACCGCAATGAAGTCGGTCGGCGAGGTCATGGCGATCGGACGCAACTTCAAGGAGAGCCTGCAAAAGGCGCTGCGCGGGCTGGAGACCGGGCTCGACGGGTTCAACCGGGTGGTCGAGCTGGAAGGTGCCGGGCGGGACATCATCACGGCCGCGCTGTCGCGCCAGACGCCCGACCGGCTGCTGATCGTCGGGCAGGCCTTCCGCGAGGGCTTTTCGGTAGAGGACGTCCAGGCTGTCACGCATTACGACCCCTGGTTTCTGCGCCAGATCCACGAGATCATCGCCGAGGAGGCGAAGATCAACGCCGATGGCCTGCCGGGCGATGCGGCGGGCGTCAGGCGGCTGAAGGCAATGGGCTTTTCGGATAAGCGGCTGGCGACGCTGGCGGTACGTTCCGTGCATGTGGCGGGCGGGCTGGGCGAGACCCAGGCGCGGCGCTCAGGGCTGCTGCACGATGCGCTGCGGGCGATGGCGGGGGCGACCAGCGAACAGGAAGTGCGGGCCCTGCGTCACAAGCTCGGCGTCCATCCGGTGTTCAAGCGGATCGACAGCTGCGCCGCCGAATTCGAGGCGATCACGCCATACATGTATTCGACATACGAGGCGCCTGCCTTCGGTGAACCCGAATGCGAAGCCGCGCCGTCCTCCGCCAAGAAGGTGGTGATCCTCGGCGGCGGGCCCAATCGTATCGGCCAGGGCATCGAGTTCGACTATTGCTGTGTCCACGCCTGCTTCGCACTGGCGGAAGCGGGCTATGAGACGATCATGATCAACTGCAACCCGGAGACGGTGAGCACCGATTACGATACCTCCGATCGGCTCTATTTCGAGCCGCTGACGGCAGAGGACGTGCTGGAGATCCTGCGTGTCGAGATGTCGAACGGGGCGCTGCACGGGGTGATCGTCCAGTTTGGCGGGCAGACGCCGCTCAAGCTGGCGCAGGCGCTGGAGGATGCGGGAATACCCATTCTCGGGACATCTCCCGACGCCATCGATCTTGCCGAAGACCGCGAGCGTTTTTCCGCGCTGGTCGAGAAGCTGAAACTCAAGCAGCCGGAGAACGGCATCGCCCGCAGCCGCGACGAAGCGGTCGCGGTGGCGAACAAGATCGGCTACCCGGTGCTGATCCGGCCAAGCTATGTGCTGGGCGGGCGGGCGATGGAGATCGTCGACAGCCTCGCCCAGCTCGACGACTACATCGCCACGGCGGTGCAGGTGTCGGGCGACAGCCCGGTGCTGATCGACCGGTATCTGCGCGATGCCATCGAATGCGATGTCGATGCCCTGTGCGACGGCGAGCAGGTGGTGGTTGCCGGCGTCATGCAGCATATCGAGGAGGCCGGCATCCATTCGGGCGACAGCGCCTGCACCCTGCCGCCCTACAGCCTGTCCGACGAAGTCATCGCCGAGATGGAGCGCCAGGCGGAAAAGCTGGCCTTTGCCCTGGGTGTTCGCGGGCTGATGAATATCCAGTTCGCGGTGCAGGAAGGCCCGGTCGGGCCGGAGGTTTTCCTCATCGAGGTGAACCCGCGCGCCAGTCGCACCGTGCCCTTCGTCGCCAAGGCGATCGGCCAGCCGGTAGCCAAGATCGCCGCGCGGGTGATGGCCGGGGAAATGCTCTCCAGCTTCCCGCCGTTCAAGCGCGAGCTGCCCTACATGGCCGTGAAGGAAGCGGTATTCCCCTTCGCCCGGTTCCCCGGTGTCGATCCCGTACTCAGCCCGGAGATGAAGTCGACCGGCGAAGTCATGGGGATCGACCGGGATTTCGCCACGGCCTTCGCCAAGTCGCAGCTTGGTGCGGGGACCAGCCTGCCCGATGGCGGGGTGGCTTTCGTTTCGGTCAAGGACAGCGACAAGGCGACGATCCTGCTGGCGGTGAAGAAGCTGGTGGAGCTGGGCTTCAAGGTGATTGCCACTGGCGGCACCCAGAAATATCTTGCCGACGCCGGGCTTCCGGTCGAACCGGTGAACAAGGTTGCCGAAGGACGGCCGCATATCGTCGACCGCATCGTCGACGGCGGCGTGGCGCTGATCTTCAACACGACCGAAGGCTGGCAGAGCCTCAAGGACTCGGCCTCGATCCGCGCCTCGGCGCTTCACGGCAAGGTGCCCTATTTCACCACTGCGGCGGCTTCGCTGGCGACCGCGCAGGCAATCGAGGCGCTGCGCGGCGCCAAACTTGAAGTGCGCTCGTTACAAGACTATTATAGCTGAGACGATCGCGTTCCCCCGACAGGCCTGCTGGGCGAACTCGTTTCCCACGGGGGAAGCGGGCGGGGGATTAGTCGCTGCCGAGGTGGCGCAAGGAGGACGAACAGGAATGGCAAGTGTCGAGAAGCTGCCTATGTTGGCGGAAGGCTATGAAAGGCTCACCGCCGAGCTGAAAGCGCTGCGCGAGGAACGCCCGCGGATTGTAGAGGCGATCGAGGAAGCGCGCGCGCATGGCGACTTGTCGGAAAACGCCGAATACCATGCCGCCAAGGAACGCCAGGGCCAGGTCGAGGCTTCGATCGGCGATCTTGAGGACCGCGTCAGCCGGTCGCAGATCATCGATCCGGCGACCCTTTCCGGTGACAAGATCATCTTCGGCGCTACCGTTACCTTGCTGGACGACGACGAAAAGCCGGTACGCTACCAGATCGTCGGCCCCTACGAGGCAGACGCCAAGGTCGGCCGGATCAGCTACAATTCGCCGTTGGGCAAGGCGCTGATCGGCCGCCGCGCAGAAGACGAGATCGAAGTGACGGTGCCTTCGGGCGACCGCTGCTATCTGGTCAAGAAGATCGAGTTCATCTGAACCCGGCTGTTACCGCTTCAGCATGTCCGGCTCCAGCAGCCGGTGCAGATGGACGATGACATATTTCATCTCGGCATCGTCCAGCGTGCGGCGGGCGTTGGAACTCCAGGCCTCTTCGGCGCTGGCATAGTCGGGGAACACACCGACCATGTGCATCTTGTCGAGATCGACGAAATCGAGGCCTTGGGGGTCGCTGACGCGCCCGCCCATGACGAGGTGTAGCTTCTGCATTGTTGTGCCTGTTTCCGGGGAGGGAGAGGAGCAGCTACCTTAGCAGATTCAGGTGCTTCCGCCAAACCCTACGTTATTCCTCTCTAACGCCGGAGCGACGCCAGCAAGCGCATTGCTGCGCGGGCCAGGTCGAGCCCGGCACTGGTCGCGCTCCCGGCGGCACTCGCGGCCTTGCTGCGCAGACGGCGGGCTTTTTCGCCGGTCCCTGCCTCCAGCACCTGCCACTGATCCGCTGCCTCATCTGCAGTCGAGCGGGCGGCGCTGCGGGCGCGCTGTGCCAGTGCCACCCCGGCCTCGCCGCCTACCGCTGCCGCGGCAATTGCGCCCCGTGCTAGCTTGCGCGCGGTGCCCCGGGGCAGCAGCGCGCCGGCTACCAGGCCCAGCGCCAGCCCCCCGGCGACGACCAGACCGGGGTGTTCGCGGGCCTGCGCGGCGAGGTTTGCGCTCAGCCCTTCATCTGCTGCCTGGGACGCCACGGGGGCTGGATCCGGTTCTGCCAGCGCGGGCAGAATTTCTTGCGTGTCACTCATCGGGCTTGGCCTCGCTCGGTTCAGGTTCACCCTCGCCGAGCAACTGCTCGATCCAGGCGATGATCGGATTGCGCAGGAACCACAATGCCAATGCGGCAATGGTTCCGGCAATGATACCTTTGCTCTCGCCGGCAACGTCGAGCGCCTGGTGCATTGCGGCGCGGGCATCGCTAGCTAGTCGATCGGCAACGCGGCCGCCGATGCTGCGTGCTGCGGGATCGCCGCGCAGTTCCGCCAGTTTGGTATCGAACTCAACCCTTGCTGCGTCGCGCGCCGCGCGGGCTTCGGCCAGGCTGCGTGCGTTCATGGCTCAGGCTTCCGATCCGAAATCAACCGGACCACCCGCCGCACGCGTAGCGATGCCGCCGCGCCGCAAAACAGAGCAGCCAACAGCAGTCCGCCGGCCACCGCGCCCATGGCGCCCCAGGCCGTCAGCAACGGAGCCAGCGCCAGTACCAGCCCGAAAGTCAATGCCATCAGCGCAAAGAAGGCCAGCGCCATTGCCAGTGCAGCCAGCAGGGCAATGCCGCCCGCCTGACTGCCGGCAAAGGCCGCGCGCGACTTCTGCCAAGCCAGTTCGGCCTCGGCCAGCACTTTGCCTTGATCGATCAGCTCGCGCAGGTCTTCGCCCAGAGTCGCTTCAGGAAGCTCTGTCGCTTCAGGAAGCTGTTCGTCCGGATCGGCGAATGGATCGGCTTCGGCGTCCAAAGGCGGTGTGGCTGGCATTGACGGAACGGCTGGTTCGCGTCAGCCGGTCACTTGCCCGATCTCCGGAACAGCCGCGACAGCACGAAACCGGCGGCGGCGGCGATTGCCACGGCAACGCCCGGGCTCTTGCGGACGAATTCCTTGGCGTCCTCGCCCAGCTCGCCCAGATCCTTCTGGTCGATCTTGACTGCGGCATCCTGCATCGAGCGGGCGGCGGTGCGGGCATATTCGCCATACTTCGTGCCGACTTTCTCGTCGATCGCAGCGGCATTTTCCTCGACGATCTTGCCCAGGCCGGAGATCGCCTCGCTGGCCTTGGTCTTGCCTTCGTTGGCGAGGATGAAGGCCTTGTCCTTGGCCTGTTCGCTCAGCTCCTTGGCCTCGTCGATCCACTCGCTGCTCGTGCCCGCAGCTTTGTCGCGGTAGGCTCCTGCGCGCTCCTGCGCTTCCTGGCTCAGCGCCTGGACGCCGGCCTTGGCTTCCTCGATTGCCTTGGCGAATCGCTCCTTGGCGACGGGTGTAGCGGCAGCGCTGGCCTTGGCGGCGGCGGGCTTGCGGGTCCTGGCGGGCTTGGCGGCAGTGGGATCGGCCATTTCGGTTTCCTCCGCCCCGGAAGGGGGCAATGCGGGTGAACATGGGGAGCCCACTTTGCGACACAAGATGCTGCAATGCAACTTGCCGAAAAATGTTCGTGTGCCTAACAGCGCGGCTAGTTACCCATTCCCTTCTGCCTTCAGGAGCTTGACCCGCAATGACCGCGATCATCGACATCCACGGCCGCGAAATTCTCGACAGCCGCGGCAACCCTACCGTCGAAGTCGATGTGCTGCTCGATGATGGCAGTTTCGGCCGCGCCGCCGTGCCCTCGGGCGCCTCGACCGGCGCGCATGAGGCAGTCGAGCTGCGCGATGGCGACAAGAAGCGCTATCTCGGCAAGGGAGTGCTGAAGGCGGTCGCGGCGGTGAACGGCGAGCTTTCCGACCGGCTGCTCGGGCTCGATGCCGAGGATCAGCGCGATGTCGATCTCGCCATGATCGAGCTCGACGGGACGGAAAACAAGGCGAGGCTGGGGGCCAACGCGATTCTGGGCGTCAGCCTCGCGGTCGCCAAGGCGGCGGCAAATGCGCGCGGGCTGCCGCTTTACAGCTACATCGGCGGCGTTTCCGCGCATGTGCTGCCGGTGCCGATGATGAACATCATCAACGGCGGCGAACATGCCGACAACCCGATCGACTTCCAGGAATTCATGGTCATGCCGGCCGGCGCGCCGAGCCTGGCCGAGGCGGCGCGCTGGGGTGCGGAGATTTTCCACACCTTGAAGAAGGGCCTGCACGACAAGGGCCTGGCGACGGCGGTGGGCGACGAGGGCGGCTTCGCCCCGAACCTCGCCAGCACCCGCGACGCGCTCGATTTCATCATGAAGTCGGTCGAGCAGGCCGGGTTCAAGCCGGGCAAGGACGTGGTGCTGGCGCTCGATTGCGCCGCTACCGAGTTCTTCAAGAAGGGCAAATACGAGATCAGCGGCGAGGGCCTGTCGCTCTCGCCAGTAGAGATGGCCGATTACCTGGCGAAGCTGTGCGACGACTATCCGATCCGCTCGATCGAGGACGGCATGAGCGAAGACGATTTCGAGGGCTGGAAGGCGATTACCGACAAGGTCGGACACAAGGTCCAGCTGGTCGGCGACGATCTGTTCGTCACCAATCCCAAGCGGCTGACCATGGGCATCGGCAAGGGCCTGGCCAACTCCCTGCTGGTCAAGGTCAACCAGATCGGGACTTTGACGGAGACGCTGGAGGCGGTGAGCATCGCCCAGCGCGCAGGCTATACCGCAGTCATGTCGCACCGCTCGGGTGAGACCGAAGACGCGACGATTGCCGACCTCGCGGTCGCCACCAACTGCGGGCAGATCAAGACCGGCTCGCTGGCACGATCTGACCGGCTGGCGAAATACAACCAGCTGATCCGCATCGAGGAAGAGCTGGGCGATGCGGCGGTTTATGCCGGGGTGGGGGCGTTCGGGCGGCTGGCCTAACACTTCTTCTCCCCTGGGGCAGCGGCCATGGCTGCGGGTCATGTTGGTGGCGGTCCAGGTCTCGTCGATGAAGACCAGGCGTTCGGGCTCCAGATCAAGCTGCCCATCGAACCAGTCGTGCCGCTGCTTCAGAACATCGGGACGGTCCTGCTCGATTGCATGGCCAGTCCTTTTTTACGCGTCATGCCGCGACGAACGAAGAAGCGGTGCAGCCCGGCTACAGAGACCTGCAGGCCGATCTCGATCAGTGCCAGACGCAGCTCTTCGAGCGAGATGTCCTTGCGCGCTTCCCAAAGAGCGAGAATGTCTTGTGCACGCTCCTCAACCCGGCGTGAACGCATATCACCGCCCAAAGGCTTGGCGGCGAAGTTGCCAGTCGCGCGGCGCATCGCGTGCCACCGGATCGCCGTCGATGGCGCGACCCCAAATCGTGCCGCCGCCGCTCTGCAACTCATCCCAGCATCAACCGCTGAAAGCAGCCTGACGCGCAAATCCATCGATAAAGCTTGAGCCATCCATGCCAGCCTCCCTCACAAGCACGGATTCTGAATCAGAAATCACACCAAAGCGGAATCCCACCGCGATTCAAAACGGTCGGAAACTGCTCTAAATCGCAGCTTCAGTGTCGATTTACTCCCTTCGCGCCTGCCGCAGCTCTCCAGAGCGGACGTACACATTCCGGCTCGAACAACCCGATGTTCGGGGAATTTCTGGAACACCCGCAAACAGGTATTGGCGGAAGCGGATGGGAATCGAACCCACCGTCCGCTGTTCGCGGACCACCGGTTTTGAAGACCGGGGAAGCCACCAGGCTCCAATCGCTTCCGCAATGTCAGGCGGTAACTTCCGCCGATTCGATGCGATAGGTGAAATTGGCCGCGTCGAGGCAATTGGCCTGGCTGTCGTCGCCCATTGCACACGGGTACATCAGGAAGTGGAACTGGGGATCGTGCGGGGCTTCGGGCAGCGCGATGCCGGTGGAGGTATTGTAGCCGCCCCAGTTGGCCTCCCAGCCGCCGAACAGGTCTTCGGCGAGGGCCTTGACCGGTTCGCTGTCGACGGCCAGTTTCTCCTCGAGCACGACCTTGCGGACATCGGCGGGATCGACCGGAAACCAGCCCTCGGCGTCGAGCCAGACTTCGGCGCGGCAGTGCTGCCCCCCGGTGACGTTGCCCTCGCGCCCCAGCCCCTTGTAGCGCTGTGAGGCGGCGAGGCGGATGCCATAGATGTCGCGCGCGGGAAGACCGGCGGCGCGGCACAGCCCTACCATCAGGGCATTGATGTCGGCGCATTTGCCGCCCATCGGGCCGCCGCTGCTTCGGTTCGCGCGCAGCATCGCCTCGATGTCGCCGGTGCCGCAGCCTGCGGTTGCCGGATCGCGCCAGGTGTTGGCGATCACCCAGTCGTAGATCGCGCGCAGCTTCGTCTTGGGCTCGGTACGGTCCGCGACAATGCGCCGGGCGGTTTCGCCGACGATGCCGCCGGTCGGCAGGCCGGGGCTGGCCTCGGTCCAGAGCCTGCGCCCGGACCTCGATAGCGGGGCGATGCGCCCGCCTTTCGAGCGGGCCACGATGCCGACGCGTTCGACTAGCGTCAGCTTGCGCGGGGCTGCGGCGTCGTTCCAGCGGGCATAGAGCAGCTGCGCGCCGGTCCGCGAGTCGCGATGGAGGCGCACCCGGGCGTCGCTCTCCCAGCGGATGCCGATGCGCCGCTGATCGGCACTGGCGGACAGGAACAGCGGCAGGTACAGCCGGTTCGCCCCGCCAGCGGCGGCGAGATCGACAGTCGTGGTTACGTCGAATTGCCGCATCGCAGCGGCACTGGCGCGGACCGGGGCCGCGAAAGCGCTGGCCGCTGGCAATACGCTCGCGGCGCCAACTCCGGCTCCTGCCTGGATAAATCGGCGTCGGTGCATCGTTGTCATGGCTGCTGTTTCCCTAACTGCTGCCGCGATCATCGCGGAGCGGGCGATGGGTTTCAAGCATCTTGAGCGGCGTCGATCCGGTCGCATTGAGAAACATCGCCGAGAACCCGGTCAGTGCGGCGAGATCGGCGCTGGTGGCCTCGTCCGGGGTGCCGAGGTAGAGGCCGGGTTTGGTGATCGCGGTGACGCGGGGCAAATTCCCTATCCCTATTTCGCCGCCACTGCCGCCCGCTGACCCTGGCGGACATACTGCCGGATCATCTCGACCTTGGCCACGTCGAAATAGCCGATCTTCGGCATGCCTTTCTCGATCAGCAGGCCGTCCATCACCACCGCGCGGAAGGCCTCCTTGTCGAGCGCGATGGCGCTCTCGCGCAGGTCCGGGCCGGGGGCGCCGGCCGAACTCAGGCCTTTGCCGTGGCAGGCGGCGCAGGCCATGAACATCGCCTTGCCGCCAGCCGCCTGGGCGGGATCGAGCACTTCGTCCGGGTTGTCGACGGCGTTCACCGCCATGCTTCGCGCAGGCGAGGCGGGCAATGTCGCCTTGCCGCCCAGCGCATAGGTCAGCAGCCGGCGCGGGCCGTCGTAGCGCCAGCCGATCTTCATCGATTCGAACATGCCCGCCGAGCCGCCATAGCCCGCCAGCACCGAGACATATTGCTTGCCGCCGGCACTCCAGGTCATCGGTGCGGCGATGATGCCCATGCCGGCCCAGGCCTTCCACAGCTCCGCCCCGCTGCGCGCGTCATAGGCATAGAGGTGGCCGTCGGCCGCGCCCTGGAACACGACATTGCCGGCAGTGACGGCGGTGCCGCCGTTCCACAGGGTGTCGTGCGTCACCGTCCAGCGCGCTTTTTGCGCGACCGGGTCCCAGGCGACCAGCGAGCCCTTGCCGTCGCCCGGCTGCATCGCGCCCTCGCCGATCGCCAGCCCGCCGACGTGGACGTCGTTCGGGCCGGGGGCGCCGCGCGAGAAGCGGGTCGAGATTTGCAGGGTGGGCACGTAGACCAGCCCGGTCGCCGGGCTATAGGCCATGCGCATCCAGCTGTGCAGTCCGGCGCTGGAGGGATAGACGTCCTCGGCACCGTTCATGAAACGGCCGCTGGTGGTTTCGACCGGGCGTCCAGTGGCCATGTCGATGCGATCCGCCCAGGTTACCTTGCCGAGCTTTTCCGCCGAGATCGGCCTGCCGGTCTCGCGGTCGATGACATAGAAGAAACCGTTCTTCGGCGCCTGCATCAGCACCTTTCGCGGCTTGCCGCCGATGGTCAGCGTCGCCAGCACGATCTGCTGCGTGCTATCGTAATCCCAGCTGTCGCGGGGGTTGATCTGGTAGTGCCACAGGTACTTGCCGGTGGTGGCGTCGAGCGCGACGATCGAGGCGGTGTAGAGATGATCGCCCTTACCGCCGGGATCGCGCTTTTCCGGGTCGTAGTCATAGGCATTGGCGGTGCCGACATAGATGCGGTTCATCTCGGCGTCGAACGTCATGGAGTCCCACGGTCCGCCGCCGCCGCCGTTGGTGGCGGTCGGGAAGCCGGCGGGCCAGGTCCTGGCGGCAGCTTCCATCGCCGCATCGCCGCCATTGTTCTCAGGACGGTTTTGCTCCGGGGTTCCGGGGACGACGTGGAACTTCCAGGCCAGTTTGCCGGTCGCCTGATCCCAGGCGCTGACATAGCCGCGCATGCCGAAATCCGCGCCGCCCTGGCCGACGATGACTTTTCCGTTGAATACGCGCGGGGCGCCGGTGATGGTCTGGCCGCCCTTGGGGTCGGTGGTTTCGGCCTCCCACAGCTTGGCACCGGTGCGGGCATCGAGCGCGAACAGGCGGCCATCGAGCGCGGCGGAGAAGATCTTGCCGTTGGCATAGGCGAGGCCGCGATTGGCGCCGAAGCCGAAATTCATCTTGCCAGGATTGTGCTGCCAGGTCTTGGGATCGAACTTCCACGCCAGTTTGCCGGTGACGCCATCGACCGCATAGACCGAGGCATAGGTGCCGGTGAAATAGAGCATGCCGCCGACGGCGACGGGCGAGGCCTGCAAGCTCGCCTCGCCGGGCAGTTCCAGCGTGTAGGCGAGGCCGAGGTTGCGGGCGTTGGCGGCGGTGATCTGTGTCAGGCGGCTGAAGCCGGTCTCGTCGGTGTCGCCGTTGGCATTGTGCCAGTCGGCCCCGCTGCCTGCTGCAGGCGCGGCGCGATTGCGCGCGGCGGATAGCTGTCCTGCGGTGCCGACCATCGCAACCAGCGCTGCAATTGCGAGAATGTTTGTTGCTTTCGGCATCTTCAGTCCCTCTTTGCCTCTCACCTGCCTGCACAGGGCGATTGTGAGTTATTGTGTATCGCAGAAATGCCGCCAGGCCGCCGCAACTTCAAGCGCAAACTTGCTCCCCAACTTGTTCCCCAACTTGTTCATTGCCTTTCGCGCCGATGCCTGCAAGCTGGGGACAACAAGCGTCGATCAAGCGGAGAGGGCAGTGGCGACAGTTCAGACCATGCGGGGTCCGCTGGATTCCGGCCAGCTCGGCCGGGTGCTGGTGCATGAGCACATCTTCGTGTTCAACCCGGAATTCGTGGCCAACTATCGCCCGGATTTCGACGAGGACGAGGTTGTCGCGCTTGCGGTCGCCGAGCTGGACAAGCTCAAGGCGCTCGGCATCGATACGATCATCGATCTGACCGTGCTGGGGCTTGGCCGCAATATTCCGCGCATTGCCCGGGTGGCCGAGCGATCGGCGATGAATATCGTCGTCGCTACCGGTGCCTATACCTTCGATCATGTGCCGGAGCCATTCGGCTTCTGGGGCCCCGGGCTGCTGTGCGACTGGCCGGTCGAACCGATGGTCGAACTGTTCGTCAAGGATATCGTCGAGGGGATCGCCGGAACCGGCTTCAAGGCAGGCGAACTCAAATGCGCGATCGATACGCCGGGCATGACTGCCGGGGTCGAGCGGGTGATGCGCGCGGTCGCCCGGGCGCATGTCATTACCGGAGCGCCGATCAGCGTCCACACCGCGCCGCTGGCCGAATCCGGCCTGGATGCGCAGCGGGTGTTCGCCGAAGAGGGCGTCGATCTGCGCGATGTCATCGTCGGCCATTCGGGCGATTCGACCGACATCGACTATCTGATGAAGCTCGCCGACCGGGGCTCGATCCTCGGCATGGACAGGTTCGGCATCGATTTCGTCACCACCACGGCGCAGCGGGTGAATACCATCGCCGAGCTGATCAAGCGCGGCTATGCCGACCGGCTTGCCCTGTCGCACGATTGCGCCTGCTGGGCCGATTACCTGCCGACCAACGAGCTGCGCCATCAGTTGCTGCCCGATCATCGCTATCATCACATCTGCCGCACCGTCGTGCCGGCGCTGCTCGAAGCCGGGGTCGGTCAGCGCGACATCGATACGATGTTCATTGACAATCCGCGCCGTCATTTCGAAGGCGCGGCTCAGAGATTTGCGGCGCGCGGCTGATGCGCCCGGTTGGGAAAGGATGACAAGATGAGCGACAAGGCACCCGTAGCTATCGTGACCGGAGCCAGCCGGGGAGCGGGGCAGGGCATCGCCCGCGCGCTGGGATCGCATGGCTGCACCGTCTATGTGACGGGCCGCACGCTGGCGGCGGGCCAGCACAATCTGGCGGGGACCATCGGCGAGACCGCCGAAATGGTGACCCAGGCCGGCGGCAAGGGCATCGCGATCAAATGCGACCATTCCAGGCCCGACGAGGTCAAGGCCTTCTTCGAGCAGGTGATGGCCGAGCAGGGCCGGATCGACATCCTCGTCAACAACGCGGCGGCGGTTTACGACGAGCTCAACATGCCAGGCGGCTTCTGGGAACGTCCGCTGAAGCTGGGCGACATGATCGATGTCGGCATACGCTCCAGCTTCGATGCCAGCTGGTATGCGGCGCAGGCGATGGTGGCGCAGAACAACGGGCTGATCGTTTTCACGTCAGGCGCGGGCGCGGAGCACTATGTGTTCAGCCCGGCCTATGGCGCGCACAAGGCCGGGATGGACAAGATGGCCTTCGATATGGGCATGGAATTCGACTATGCGCAGCTAGAATGTCGCCGCCGTGTCGATCTGGATGGGCGCGGTGATGACCGAGCGGCTGCGCATGGTGATCGATTCCGATCCGGTGAAATTCGGCGCGCTCGAGGCGGGATCGGAAAGCGCCGATTTCACCGGCCACCTCACCTGGGCGCTGTATAACGATCCGAAGCGCGCGGAGCGCAACGGCGCCACCTTTATCGGTGCCGAGCTGGCGCGCGAATATGGCATCGCCGAAGCGGGCGGGCGCCAGCCGCCAAGCTACCGCGACACCCACGGCGTCACCCCGCATGCCCATTCCAAGGCCGCGCCGGTGCGGGTTGGATAGGGCATAAACATGGTCCTCGAACGCGCCGAAATAACCATCAAGCAGGGCATGATGGATGAGTTTCTCACGGTCTTCCGAACGCAGGCCCTGCCGCTGACCACGACCTACAGCGGCTGCCTGTCGTTCAAGGCAATGCGCTGTGTCGAATATCCCGACCGGGTGATGTTTCTCGCCGAGTGGGAATTGATCGAGGCGCATCATGCCTCGCGGCTGGAGGCGGACCACACCCTCTTTCGCAACTTGGTCCTCCCGTTCAGCGCGGGGGGCGGGGAGACCGTGCATTTTACGCTAATCGAACCCCTGACAGGAAGTGACAAGGCATGACCAGCGAAGACCGCATCGCCGAGCTTGAACGCAAGCTCCAGTACCTCACCGATCGTCAGGAAATCTACGACTGCATCTCCAGCACATCGCGCGGCAATGACCGCTTCGACAAGGAGCTGATTGTCGGTGCCTATCACCCCGACGCGATCCACGAACTGGGGGAAAACAAGATCAGCGGGTCGGACTATGGCGACCATGCCTGCCATGCCCACAAGGCAATGTGCGAGGTCAATCTGCACAATGTGACGATGCACCGCTGCGATATCCAGGGTAATGTCGCTCATTGCGAAAGCTATGTGCTGGGCCTGTTTCTCGACAACGGCTGCGAAACCTCGCGGCTGCTCGCGGGTCGCTATATCGACCACCTGGAAAAGCGCGACGGCAAATGGGGCATTGTGCTGCGCCGGGCGACCGTCGAGGTGCCGCTGGCCGGTTCGGCGAAATTGCCCAACCAGGCGTTCCTTCCGGGCAGCCGCTACCTCAAGGGCAATCGCGATTCCAGCGATCCCAGCTATGAGCGGCCCTTGTCATGCGATAGTGGCGGGCGCTGGTAATCGGGAAACAAGCCATGTTTGAAACTATCGATATCCAGCCCAAGATCGGCACCGAGGTGCGGATCGACCGCGCTTCCTTCCTCGCCGGCACCCACGCCAAGGAGATCGAGCAGCTGCTGGTCGATCGCACCGCGCTGCTGTTCCGCGAGATGCACCTCACCGATGAGGAATTGCGCCAGTTCACCGCCACCATCGGCACCGTCACCGATCAGGGCAACGAAGGCGTCTCGAAAATCTCGATGAACCCCGAGGTCTCTTCGGTCGCCGGTTACACCCGCGGCGCGTTCTACTGGCACATCGACGGGGCCAACGATCCGATCCCGGCCAAGGCGACCATGCTCAGCGCCAAGGTGCTGGCGGACGAGGGCGGCGATACGCTGGTCTGCAACACCTACGCCGCCTATGCCGATCTGCCCGAGGCGGAAAAGCAGGCGCTGGAAGGCATCCGGGTGCGCCATGCGCTGGAGGCGTCCCAGCGGCTGGTGACACCGCAGCCGACTGTCGCCGAGCTGACCCAGTGGCGCCAGCGTCCTTCGCGGACCCATCCGCTGGTGTGGCATCACAAATCCGGCCACTCCTCGCTGCTGATCGGCGCGACGGCGCTCTATGTCGAAGGCATGAGCCGCGAGGACAGCGACATGCTGCTGTGCCGGATGCAGGAATGGGCGACGCAGGACCAGTTCGTCTATCGCCACAAGTGGACCGTCGGCGATTTCCTGCTGTTCGACAACACCGGCGGCATGCACCGGGCGGACTGGTACTCGCTCGACAGCGAGCGCCTGATGCACCGCTGCACGCTCGACGGCGAGGAGCCGATTTTGAATTAGGGGGGGGCTGGCGTTCGCCACATTGCGCACGTCATCCCGGGCTTGACCCGGGATCGCCGCTCGATCTCCTCGCGCCGGGCAAGAAAACAAGCGGGACCCCGGGTCAAGCCCGGGGCGACGGCAGTGGAACGATGTTCGACGGGAGAGAACCATGACCGATCTGATGCGCGCCGAATTCGAGATCCGTCAGCTCCAAGCGCGCTATGCCGATGCGCTGTGGCACAAGGACGCAGGCAGCTTCGCCGCGCTGTTCACGGCCGACGGCGAGTGGAAGGTTTCCGGCATGCACCTGAAAGGCCGCGAGGAAATCCGCGAGACTTTCGCCCGCTACATGCAGCACACCGGCCGCACCCTGATGACCTTCCGCACCCCGATCGTCGATGTGGTGGACGGCGTGCTGACCGCCCGCACCTATGTCACCGAAAGCAACAAGTTCGCCGACGGCCAGACCGCTGACACCGTCGGCATCTACTACGAACGCTTCGCCGAGGAGCAGGGCCGCCTGCGCTTCGCCTACCGCCACTGGAACATGTACTACATCGGCCCGCCGGGGCTGACCGCCGACTTCTACGAGGTCAAGGAATTCGGCCCCCCGCCGGGCTTTCCGGCGGTGGACGATCCGACGACGGTGCGGAAGGATTTTCTGTTCACAGGGAGTGACGGGACGGTGGGGGCGGCACCTTAGGGGGCACAGAAACGACTTGAAGAGGTTGGATTAAAGACCCCCCCCCCCCTCTTGACCGTCGCCCCGGGCTTGACCCGGGGTCCCGCTTCTTCTTTTGGCAGCGGTAGATCGGACAGGAAGTGCAAAGTGTCCGGACTAGTAGTGGTTGGCCCGCTCGTTCTCAATAGCAGCGGGACCCCGGGTCAAGCCCGGGGCGACGGATTTGGTTATGATCGCAGTTGGGTGGCAGCCGCACCCACACCCCATCGCCCGCTGGCGAATGCAGGGTAACGCCGGGAGGGAGTGAGCGGACGGGCTGGCCGGCGCTGGGGTTGCCTGAACCGTACAGGCTTGGCTTGGCATGTTGTGTGCGAACGGCTGGCGGGACATGTCCGATCCCGCAAACTCGGCCCTGCGTGCGAGGCGGTAGCGGGGCGGGCTCGCTCCCCTGCCGCTGACCTTCGGGGCATACCCCGGATATTCCCGGGCCGGAGATCGCCGGCCCGTCCTCGCATCGTGTGAACGCGGACGCTTCCGCTGGGGAGCGCCGGCCAATCGCGGGAGTGAAAGAGCGAAGCGCTTTCCCGCCCCCGCACCCGTCGCTGGTGTCATTGCTGACGGTGGGGCGTATAACCGATATGGTGATATATGTCAAGTTAGGATTGCAGGATGGGAATCCGCAATCGGCGAGAAAGCAAGATGGCTTTCGCGCAAAGAACGCAAAGAGCGCCAAGATGTCCTGTTTTCGGCGAAGCCGTTTACACATTCAAACGCTGGGGCGAGCCTGAAGTTCGAAAGGATGGGGCGGCTTTGCCGCGGGCACAACACCTTTGCGCTCTTTGCGGCCTTTGCGCGATCAATCCTCATTCTACCTACTTCGCAAAAAACTCCGCCGCGCTCTGCGTATCCAGATATTCCTTTACCCGCAGCACCTTGCCGTCCTTGAACCACATCAGGTAGTGATAGACATTGGTATAGACCCGCCCGTCCGGCAGCGTGCCGACGATCTCGGCTTCGACCGCCACCCGGTCATCCTCGGCGGTGATCGCGCCGAAGGTGGTCTTGACCCCGCCGACGAAGATGGTGGGGGATGCCATATAGGCACAGATCTGTTCGCGGGTCTGTTCGCCCGAATAGGCGAACAGGTGCGGCTTGCCGATAACCCAATAGGTTGCATCGGGGTGCATCAGCTCCGCGAATTTCGCGCCGTCGTGGACGGCGGAGGCGCGCAGCAGGGCGAGGGCGGTTTGCTTGTTGGCTTCGGTGCTCATGCTGCGGTTCCTTTGCCGAACAATTTGCGGAGCCAGGCGAGCAGTCGTGTCCACAGGCCCGGCTTTGCCGCCGATGCGGGCGGCGCGACGCCGCCCACGGTTTCCTCGATCCGCGCCTTGAGCTGATTGGCGAAGGCCAGCGCGAACTTGGGCAGCAGCGGCCCGCCCATTGCTTCCCACATCGGCGCCATCGGCCCCCCGCCGATGACCTGCACGGCGAGTGTCACCCCGGTCGCCTGCGGCCCCTCGGCAGTGGCGCGGTAGGAGCCGCCGCCGGAAACCGGATCGCCTTCCAGCTTGAAGGTGAAATCGACTTCCTCCGGCCCGGCCCAGCGATCGACATGGACCTGCACTTTCACCGTGCGCACCAGCCCGCCGACCCCGACTTTCAGCACCCAGCGCGAATTGTCCTCGTCGGCGATCTGGCATTCCTGATAGCCGGGCATGATCGCCGCCCAGCGCTCGACGTCCTTGGCATAGGCCCAGACATCGCCGATGGCTGCGTCGATGACGACGCTCTGTGCGGTTTCGATCATTCAGACCCCCAGACGCTTGGCTTCTTCGGCCAGCCGTTCGCTCGGCTTGCCGGCCGCATGCAGCCCGGCGAGATAGCCGTGGGTCATGCCGCGCGCGTTGGAAACGCCGCTCTGCATCACCGCGCCGGTTTCCATCCGCGCCACCGAATTGCCGGCGACATAGAGCCCCGGGATCGGCTCGCCCAGCCAGTCGATCGCGCGGCTGTGATGATCGGCGACGACGCCTGCCGAAGGGATCGCGCTGCCGCCCATGCGGCACAGCTCGATCGCATAGAACGGCGCCTTGACCAGCGGGGCGAGATTGGGGTGGATTGGGTGCAGCGGATCGCCGCTCATATAGGCGCTCCACTTGTGGGTGCCGCGCCCGAATTCGGGATCCTCGCCCTTTTCGGCATGCAGGTTGAAGCTGGCGATTGTCGCTTCCAGAGCCTTTGCGTCGATGCCCGCACCGGCTGCCAGTTCGGCAATGGTGTTTGCCTTGACCGCCATGCCATCGGGGAAATCCATGCCGGGCATGACTGCCGCGAACGGATATTTCTCGCGCGCCTGGCTGTCGAAGATTGCCCAGCAGGGGAAGTTCGGGTGGGTCTGGGTGCCGCCGTCGATCATGTCGAGCTTCATGAAGAACTCGCGGTAGAAGCTCTCGTTGCCGAAGCGCTTGCCGGTGCGGTTGACCACCATGGTGTGTGGCAGGCCGATCGGCTGCATGACGCTGCGGGTGAGGGGAGTGCCGTCCTCCATTTCCTCGCCGGGGACATGCACACCCGGCCATGGTGACATCGGGCACCTTGGCGATGCGCGCGCCGACCGGGCCGGTGAGGCGGAAATTGGCGCCATCGACCGTGGCGAACACCATGGTGCCGAGATCGAGTTGCTGGCCGACGGTTTTGGCGAAATTGGCATCGCGTTCATAGGAGCTGACCGCCACGACCACGCCCTTGTTGGCCTTGACGAAAATATCCTTGCCATCCCTGACCCCGCGCACGCCGACGATGCGGTCGCCGTCGCCGATCAGTTCCTGCACATCGATGCCGGTGTGGAGCGGAATGTTGCGGTCGATCGCGCCCTTGACGAAGGCTGCGGCCAGCCCCGCGCCGAGGCAGCGGATGTCTGCCGCAAGCCGCTGGCCCATCAGCTCATAGTCCCACAGCGCCATGTTGGCGGTGCCGCCGCGCTCCATCATGTCGGGGTGGGTCATGGCATAGGGCACCACCGGCGAGACGCGGGTGCGCTCCTGCCATTCGCCCAGGCTCTTGGCGTCGAACGGCTTGACCTCGATCAGCCTGCCTTCGGAAACCGCATCGTTGGTGTGGCCGTAATAGTAATCGGGACAACCCTTGATCACCATGGTCTCGAGGCCGATGGTATCCTCGAAATATTTGAGCGCCTCGCGCGCGTGGACGGTCAGGTTGAGCGTCGCGGCATCCTCGCCGTAACCCATGGCGAGGCGCTTGAGGTAGCGGAAGCCGCTGTCCGCCGAATCCTCGATGCCGAGCGCGGCTTCGTGATGATTGCCCGGTATCCACATCTCGCCCAGCGACAGCGCCGTGACCCCGCCCAGCTGGTCGGCGCGTTCCAGCACCACGGCACTGCTGCCGTTGTTGTGCGCGGTGATCGCCGCCGAGAGACCGCCGATGCCCGAGCCGACCGCGACCAGATCGGCCTCCAGATCCCAGTTTTCCGGAAGATTGCGAATCATGCCCAAACCTCTCCAACGCGCGCGGGTTGCGAAGCATGGATGCAGCCAGCTTCCCCGAATTGCTATTTATTGCCTGATGCGTTTTCAATAGAGTCGCGGCTGGAGGCTGTCACCTGATTATTGTGGAGTTCGAATTAATATAGCACCCAGTTGGTTTCAAATAGTCTCGCGACCGCGAGGGTGATGCTTGCTTCCCCTTGTCCGCATGTGCGAGGTTTGGAGCAAGGGAGTGGAGGACAGGAACATGAACGATTTCCTCATCGCCGAGGCCGGCATTCGCCAGCTCTATGGCCGCTATGCCGATGCCGTCTGGCGGCAGGACAGCACGGCCTTTGCCGAATGCTTCACCGAGAATGCGGTGTGGAAGATCGCCGGCAGGCGGGCGGAGGGCCGCGCGGGTATCGCCGAAATGTTCGAGGCCTCGATCTCGCCGAGCGAACGGGTGATGTTCTGGAGCGGCGTTCCGGTGATCGAACTTACCGGGGAAGGGGCTACCGGCAGGGTGCAGGTGACCGAGCTGATCAAGCGCAAGGACGGGCAGGGCGTGCGCACGCTGGGCTGGTACTACGAGCGGTTTGCCGAGCATGAAGGGGTGTGGCGCTTTGCCTGGCACCACTTCGACCTCTATTACTACGGCGCGCCGGATCTGTCGGACCCGATCACCCCGTGGCCCGATTATGGCCCGCCGCCGATCATGCCCGGCCCGGATGCGCCGACGCCGGAGCGGCGGTAGCCCGGCCTATTCCCCCTCGCAGCCGTCTTCGTTGGCCATCCAGTGGACGAAGCGGTGGAGCGGATACATCGCGTCGTGCGGGTTGCCGATGGCGCTGGGGCCGGCCTCGCCGAGGCGGACAACGCGCTGGGCGCCGCCGCTGGCGAGGTGGTCGCGCAGTTCCGGCATGCGGCCGAACGGATAGACGCCGACGGTTTGCGTGGCGACGTTCACATATTTCATCGCTTCCATCAGGCCGGGCACGCAGACGACATTGCTGGTCTTGCGCAGCGGGTGGAAATCGACCGGCTCGTCCGACCGGATGGCGACGCCGCGGCCGTCGCTCTTGCCGAACACGCCGTATTCGTCGTCCATCATCCGCAGCACGTCGATCTGCTCTTTCAGCTCCATGTCGAGCGGGCGCGGCTCGCCTTCGTTGGTGCGGTCGATGCGCAGGCGATCGGCAAGCACCTTGGCATAGCGGTCGCCGTCTTCGGGCGAGGCTTCCAGGAAAGTGAAGCGGCTGCACACGCAGGCTTCCTGGCCCAGGATCGAGACGTCGCGGGCGTTGAGTTCGGCGGCTTCGGCGAGGCTCTCCTCGGAGGCGAAGGCCTCCTTGCCGACCATCGAGATCGAGGTCTTGGGATCGAAGCTGACCAGCTGGAAGCCGGGGCCGATATATTTCATCACATTGTTGATCGCATCGCCGCCGCCCCAGGCAACCAGCTTGTCGAAATACTGCGGGCGATAGAGAATGCGCTCTACCGCATCGTCGCCGCCGCGCCAGTAGACCGCACTCATCGACTGGACGACCGGGTGGTTAGGGTCGATCTCGGCCATGGTGCGCAGGAAGGCGACGGTAGAGAACGGATCGGCCGAGGGCATCTTGAACAGGCTGACCGACTTGACCAGCGCCGACTGGGCGATCGAGCGCACGCCCATGCCGGGCGAATTGCCGGGCAGCACATGGACCAGACGCGGCGCATAGGCCCGGATGAAGCTGCGGCGGCCCTCATGGTCGGTATGCGGCACCCATTCGTCGAGCGCTTTGGGGTTAGGGAAGTTCTGCTCGACGACTTCCTCAAGGACCTTCTTGTTCAGATAGTCGGTCGCGTGGAGCATCTGGTGTGCGATCACCGCGCGCGGGGCGAGGCTGACCTTGGCCATCCGGTCGATACAGGCCTGGACATGCTCGTTGTTCGGATCGCAAAGCCGCTGTCCGGCTTCGACCAGGAAGTCGATGATTTCGGCGAGCGGCGTGTTGAGCAGCGGCGGCAGTTCGGTGCGCGGATGGACCAGGCTGTTGAGATCGAGCTTGGGCGTGGCAAAACTGACGCCCAGATCGCGCGACCGCTGCACTGCGTCCGCGCCTTCGACCACCTGGCCGCGAATGAAGAACGGTGCCGAATTGACAGCGGCGGCATCGGTCGAGGGCGGGTTGGCGAGATCGGTCAAGGTATTCATGGGCTTCCTCCATCCGGGGTTTCGGTCGGTGTGGTCTTAATGGCACCTTTAGCGTTTCATTAATCCGACTCGCAGCCGTCGTCAAGCCCCATTCGCGGTCCGGCGCCTGCCCGTTCCCCCCTCCCACGAAGGGAAGGGGGGAACGGGGAAATGCTCAATTGAGGTTGAACAGCTTCACCGCATTGCCCGCCAGAATCTTCTGCTTGGCGTCCGCCGGGACATTGGGGGTGCATTTCTCGATGTAGCCCTGGGTATCCGGCCACAGGCAGACCGAGTGCGGATAGTCGACCGAGAACAGCGCGACATCGGCCATCATCGGATCGGATGCCACGGCATCGAAGCCGATCTTGTCGTCGAGGATGGTGACGAACACATTCTTGCCCAGGGTTTCGCTGGGGGTGGAGTTCGATGGGGAATTTCGCCCAGCTCTTCTGCTGTTCGAAACACTGGTCGATGGTTGCCTTCCAGAACGGGATCCAGCCGAAATTGACTTCGGCATCCATGATCTTGAGCTTCGGGTGGCGCTTGAACACGCCGGTGTAGATCAGCATCGTCAGCGGCTCGACGCCCGAGAAGAACCGGATCACCGTGCCCGCGACGTTGACTCCCGGGACATCGAACTGGAAGTTCGACTTGCCGCTCTTGTCGACCCCGCCCGAGGTGCGGTGGATGCACATAGGCACGCCCGCGTCCGCTACGGCGGCGAAGAATGGGTCCCAGTAGTGGTCGATATAGGGCGTATCCGGAAATACCGGGATATGAACCGCCTTCGCGCCCTTCTTCAGGCACCGGTCGAGTTCGGCCAGCAGCACTTCCATGCTGTGGTTGACCGGCATCATCGGCAGGCCGATCAGCCGCTTGGGATCGGCGGCGACGAAGTCGTCGTAGAGCCAGTCGTTGAATGTCTGCATCAAGGCCAGGGCGAAGTCGCTGTCGCCGTGGTTCCAGCCCGAAAGCGGCACCGAGGGGAACAGCACGGCGGCGTCCACGCCGGAACTGGCCATGTCCTTGACATGCTCGGCGCCGTCGTAGTTGCCGGGGAGGATTTCCTCCCATTTGAAGCCGCTGATGCGCGAGCCACGGCCCGCGATCGCCTCGATCCCCAGGGTGCGCTGGACGGTCTTGCCGTCATGCGACCAGCCGTCGCCGCCATCCGCGCCGCGCAACACGCGCGGGGCACGGTCGCGGTATTGCTTCGGCATGCGCGTGACGAACAGGTCGCGCGGCTCGAGGATATGATTGTCGGCGGATATGACTTTGTATTCCATGGCAGCTCTCCGGATTTGGGTGGCGCGTTGGGCGCCTGGATGCCTGTCTAGCCTAGGGCGGCGAGGCTGCAAATCCTATTGCGCAGCCTCCACCCGAGATGCTGCGCCGTCCAGATTCGGGCCCGCCCGAAACAGGATTGCGGCTGGCGGCACCTTTGCTAGGTTCACTTCATAGAACATGGGGAGAGACTGGAACATGCCACAGCTTCAAGCGATTACTTGCGACCACGATGGCTTCAAGCTGCAAGGCCTGATCGCCGTGCCGGAAGGCGTGGGGCCGTTTCCCGCAGTGATGGTCATGCATTCCGCACTGGGTCTGCGGCATATGGTCGGCGAGATTGCGCTCAAGCTGGCAAGGCTCGGCTATCTCGCGGTGGCGACCGACATGTATGGGCCGGAAGCCGATATCAGCAGCGGCGAGGCGGCGGGCGTGCATTATATGGCGCTGCTCGGCGCACCGGAGAAGCTGCGCGCACGCACTGCCTGCTGGTATGATGTCGTCGCCGCGCGCAGCGATGTCGATGCCGCGCGGATCGCTGCTATCGGCTATTGCTTCGGCGGCAAATGCACGATGGAACTGGCGCGCAGCGGGCGCGATGTGGTCGCGGCAGTGAGCTACCACGGCTTGCTCACCACCCATGCTCCGGCGAAGCCCGGCGACATCAAGGGCGAAGTGGTGGCCTGGTGCGGCGCGCTCGATCCCTATGGCCCTCCCGAGGAAACCGTCGGCTTCCGCGCCGAAATGGTTGCGGCTCAGGCGAGCTGGCAGATCAGCGAATTCGGCAAGGTCGCCCACGGCTTCACCGATCCTGCCGCGGAAGGCGCCATGCCGGGGATCGAATACGATGCCCTGGCCGACAAGACTTCGTGGGCTGGCACGCTGGCGCTGCTCGAGGAGGTTTTTGCCCGATAGCGGGCACAGGGCAAATATTCGGGATTGTGACGCGTGGTTCGCGTTGGTAGTCTGAATGCTCAAGAATGACATCTGCGCAAAAGCGTGGGGGATCTTGGAGGAGAGAAATCATGAACTACCAGGCAATCAGGGCTGGTCTGTTGGCCGGCGTGGCCGTCATTGGCGCAATTGCCGCCGCACCGGCGCTGGCGCAGGACGGCGAAGCAGAAAATGCCAGCGGCGCTGGCGACATCATCGTCACCGCCCGGCGGATCGAGGAGCGGCTGCAGGACGTGCCGATCTCGATCACGGTTTTGAGCCAGGGCGATATCGCCAATCGCAACATCACGACAGCGACCGAACTGGCGACCTATACGCCGTCGCTCTCCACCAATGCCCGGTTTGGCCCTGACAAAGCGTCGTTTGCGATTCGCGGCTTCAGCCAGATCGACACGACTTCGCCCACCGTCGGGGTTTATTTCGCCGACGTGGTGGCGCTTCGCGCGAATGCCGGCACGACCAGCGGCAATGGCGCCGGTCCGGGCGCGTTCTTCGACTTGCAGAACGTGCAGGTTCTGAAGGGGCCGCAAGGCACCCTGTTCGGCCGCAACACGACCGGCGGCGCGATCCTCCTCGTCCCGCAGAAGCCGAAGGACAAATTTGAAGGCTATATCGAGGGATCGATCGGAAACTACGACCTGAAGCGCGTTCAGGCGGTGTTGAATGTGCCATTGGGCGAAACGGTTCGCGCCCGCATCGGCGTCGATCGCCAGAAGCGCGATGGGTACATGCGCAACAAATCAGGCGTCGGTCCCGACAGTTTCGCCAATTCGAACTACTTTTCGCTGCGCGCAAGCCTGGTCGCGGACCTCACGCCCGACCTCGAGAACTACCTGGTGGGGCGTTACAGCCGGTCGAACACCAACGGCATGAAAATGAAGCTGATCGACTGCAACGACTTTCCGACCGCTGGCGCCAGACTCCTGCCGAACGGCTCCGCGCAGACTGCCCGGGCGGGACGCGGGCTGGTCTATGCACAGCCGGCTTGCGATCAGCTCGCGCGCCAGAGAGCGCGCGGCGACGGGTTCTACGATGTCGAGAACGATGTGCTCAACCCGTTCAACCTGCTCGAGGAATGGCAGGTCATCAACACCACGACGTGGAAGGCCAGTGACACCCTCACGGTCAAGAACATCGTCAGCTACGGCGATTTTCGCGAACAGTTCTGGCTGAGCATCGGCGGTGAACGGCTAGTTCTTACTGCCGGGCCAAACGCCGGCAAGTCATTCCCCGCGACGATCATCCGCAATGCGCTTGGCGAGTACGGTGCGGCGCAAAAAACCTTCACCGAGGAACTGCAGTTCCAGGGCAATTCCGCCGACAACAAGCTGATCTGGCAGGCGGGTGGCTATCTCGAGCTCAGCAATCCGATTGGCAACGGCAACACGACGCTTTCGGAAGGCGGCCTCTTTTGCGTGGACTCCCAGAGATTCCAGTGCGAAACCCTTGCCGGGGGCGCTGCACTGGGCCTGGTCAAGAACAGCGCGAAGTTCCGCAATATCGGCATCTACGGCCAGGCGACCTACAACTTCACCGAACAGTTCGCCATCACCGGCGGCATTCGCTACACGATGGACCGCACCGAAGGACAAGGCGGGCGTCTGACCATAACTTTCCCGACGCCCAACAATCCGGTTGGCGCCTGCGCCAATCCGAAGATCCGGCCGGGCCAGGTTCACCTGGATTTCGACAGCTGCATCAGCCGGGGATTCATCTCGAAATCGAGCAAGCCCACTTGGCTGATCGATCTGGAATACAAGCCGGTTCCCGATGTGATGCTCTATGCGAAGTATGCGCGCGGCTATCGCCAGGGCGCGGTTAACGCCAGCAACATCGGGCTCGAAACCTGGAATCCCGAAAAGATCGACAACTACGAATTGGGTGCCAAAGCCAGCTTCAACAGTGGCTCGCTTCGCGGCTATTTCAACGTGGCCGCCTTCTGGAACGAGCTCAAGGACCAGCAGCTCTCGGTTACCGTGATCGGCAAGGTCGGAAGCGGCATTCCGGGCGCGCGGGTGATCGTTAACGCGGGCGCGTCGCGCGTAGCGGGCATGGAGGTCGATGCTTCGGTAACCGCCTGGGACAGCCTCAAGCTGGATCTTGGCTACGCCTATCTCGATACGATCCTGAAGGAGTTCGTGCCGCGAGAGCTGCCGGCCGACAGCCCGTTCCTCCCGCCGGCGCCGATCGCCACGGGCGTCGGTCTGCCGTTTAGCCCCAAGCATCGTATTACCGGGACGCTCACCTACACCCTGCCGCTGGACAAGAGCATCGGCGAGGTTTCGATCGGCGCAACCTATGTGCATACGACGACGCAGATCGCCGACCTGCAGAGTCCGTTCGGCTTGATGCCGGCCAACAGTCTGCTCAACATGAACGTCAACTGGAATGGGATCGGCGGCTCGCCGGTCGATCTTGCCTTCTTTGTGACCAATCTCACAAAGGCGCAATTCCCGGTAAACGTGGCGAACAACTGGTCCAGCAACGGATTCGAGGCCGTCGTCACCAATGTGCCCCGGATGTTCGGCTTCCGCCTGAAGTACCGCTTCGGGGATTGATCCCGATCCGCCGGTCCGCACAATAGTTCATGTGCGGGCCGGTGGGCGGCTGAAGCGCGGAGCCTGTCGATATTCCATCGCAGCCATTGCAATGGCGATACCCCAGTATCTGTTGCAATAGCGCCACAGGCCAGGCGAATTCGCACGGTTGCCCGCCAAAAATGAGTGCATCTCTGGTAAATGGGATTGTGCCTTACCGATCAAGTACCTAACAATCGCGTACAGTTCCATCCGCCGCAAAGGCGGGGTCTTGGGTTCCCGGAGGAAAACATCATGAAATTTCAAAATTTGAAGGCCTGCCTGCTGGCGGGTGCGACCGCTGTCGGTGCATTGTCCGCAGTCCCCGCCTTCGCGCAGGATGGCGCTGGCGAAGATGCGGCTGCATCGGGCGACATCATCGTTACCGCCCGGCGCGTCGAGGAGCGTCTGCAGGACGTGCCGATCTCGATCACGGTGTACAACCAGGAAGAGATCACCAAGCGCAATATCACTATTGCGACCGATCTTGCTACCTTTACCCCGTCGCTCTCGGTCAACGAGCGCTATGGCCCGGAGAAGGCATCTTTCTCGCTGCGTGGCTTCAATTCGGACCAGAGCACCGCGCCGACTGTTGGCGTGTATTTCGCCGAAGTTGTCGGTGTTCGCGCACAGGGCGGCACGACTTCGGGTAACACCGTCGGCGCCGGCTCGTTCATGGATCTACAGAACGTTCAGGTGCTGAAGGGTCCGCAAGGAACCTTGTTTGGCCGCAACACCACTGGCGGCGCAATTTTGCTGACGCCGAAGAAGCCGACAGAAAATCTGGAAGGCTATGTCGAAGGTTCGCTCGGCAATTACGACATGAAGCGTGTCCAGGCTGCGCTGAACATACCGATTACCGATACGATCCGGGTGCGCGCGGCAGTCGACCGCATGAAGCGTGACGGCTATTTGAAGAACCAGCCAGAGCACGCGCTCAAGGATTTCAACGACCGGAACTATTTTGCCGGGCGCTTCAGCGTCGTCGCCGACCTGACACCCGATCTCGAAAACTACACGATCTTTCACTACAGCAAGTCGGACACCCGCGGCTATGCATCGCGTTATATCGGCTGCAATCTGGCCCTGCTGCCGGAAAATGGCTTTGTCATCAACTCAGGTGCCAGGCTGACGCCGGGCCTGGTCGGTTCCTCGTCCTGCGATCAGGTCGCGCGGCACAACGCCCGTGGCGATTCGCTTCTCGAAGTCGATGTCGCCTATCCCGGCCAGTATCTGAAGCTGGAGCAGTGGCAGGTAGTCAACACCACCACCTGGAAGGTCAGCGACGACCTGACGGTCAAGAACATCGCCAGCTACGGCCAGTTCCGTGAGGACACCAGTTTCGCGCTCTACAGTGACAACCTGCGTGTTCACAATCCGGCGCCGGTCATCACGATACCTGGTTTCCCGGCCCTGACGCCCGGAACGGCTTACCAGTACATTCTGCTCGATAAGCAGAATGGTGCGCACAATTCCTCCCAGTCGACCCTGACCGAAGAACTGCAGGTTCAGGGCAACTCGGCCGATGGCCGCTTCAACTATGTCGTCGGCGGCTATCTGGAATTCAGCCGTCCGCTCGGTTTCAGCGCAGGCCGGACCGGGGCTTTGGGCCAGTGCATCAGCCCGAAAGACCTGAATTGCACCAACCCGGTATTCTCCCTGTCGGTTTCGGAATCACGCACCAAGCTGAATTTCGACAACCATGGCATTTTCGCACAGGGAACGTTCAAGCTAACCGATCAGCTGTCGCTGACAGGCGGGATCCGTTATACGTTCGACAAGATCGATGGCATCACCCGCGGCACCCGCCTTGTCTTCGATCCTCTGAATGCCAATCCCGCTTCCTTCATCGACCCAACCAGCGGCAGACGTGTTGCCATCCGGTGCACGGACTCCTTCCGCAATCCAATCAATGCCGCCGGAGCGGCGCTGTTCGGCGATGGTGGCAAGTTCGTTTCCGAGCCTAGCCAGTGCGAGACCAATCTCAAGAACGCGTCGAACAAGCCGACCTGGCTGGTCAATGTCGACTACAAGTTCACACCCGACGTGATGGCCTATGCCAAATATGCCCGCGGCTATCGCCAGGGCGGCATCAACTTCACCAACCCTGGCGTCGAACTGTGGAAGCCGGAATCGGTAGACTCCTATGAAATGGGCTTGAAGACCAGCTTCCGTGGTGCCGTCAGCGGTTATCTCAACATCGCGGCCTTCTATAACAAGCTGAAAGACTTGCAGGTCTTTTCCGGACTGGTTTCGGGCAGCCCCATCGTCTCGGGCGGTGCCGCGGTTCTCAACGCCGGTCGCGCAAGGATCCAGGGCATCGAAGTCGATGGTTCGGCTACCTTCTTTGACAGCCTAAGGTTCGATCTTGGCTATACCTTCCTGGATACCAAAGTGCTCGCTGTCGATTCGATCGCGAACGTTGGCGATGGTACGCCGCTCGGCCAGCTGCTTGTGGGAACGCCGTTTATCCAGATTCGCCCGACCGTCCTGGTAAACCAGCCGTTCACGCTGTCGCCGAAGCACAAAGTGACGCTTTCGGGCACTTACACGGTTCCGATCGACCGCAGCATTGGCAAACTTTCACTGGGTGCGACTTTTATCTATACTGCCAAGCAGACCGCCAATGCTTCGGTGCCGGCCTCTTGCGGTCCGACAGCACCGCTCGGACAATGCTTTTCGACTACTAACTTCCCGCTTGGTGCCCTACCTTCGCACAGCACGGTAAACCTGAACGTCAATTGGGATGGTGTCGGCGGCTCGCCGGTTGATGCGGCTTTCTTCGTCACCAACGTCGGCAACAAGATCTATCCGGTCAACACTGGTGGCGGCTTCTCGTCGGGCGGCATGGGCGACTTGCTGTTCGGCGAACCGCGCATGTGGGGCTTCCGCCTGCGTTACAATTTCAGCAACTGATCGCCTGGAAACAGCTAACTTCAGGGCGGCGGAACTTCGGTTCCGCCGCCCTTGTGTTTTCCTGCCCCTCGCCCCTCGCGGGAGAGGGAGGGGCCCGCCGCGTAGCGGTGGGAGGGAGAGGGGGACGAGTTTTGCGCTTCGCCCCCCCTCTCCAACTTCCGCTAGTTCGCTTCGCTCTCAAGCCTTCGTATCCTCTCCCGCGAGGGGAGAGGAGCACGGCCTCAGGCCACGCCCAGCAACTCGAAACTCCCATGCCGCATCACCGCGCGGCCCAGCCTGTCGGTGAACTGCTCGCGGATGGCCGGATCGACCCGGCGGGTGATGCCCCACATGTAGTAGCCGTACATCACCGCTTCGCGGTATTGCAGCCAGGCCTCTTCCGCGTCCGGCAAGGCCAGACCGAGGGCGCGGCCCATGTCGAGATAGACGTTCAGCAGCCGCCGTTCCTCCTGCTCGGCCAGTTCCACCGGCAGCACCGCGCAAAGGTGATAGGCGACGTCGATCGCCCAGGTGCTGCGTTGCAGCACCTGCCAGTCGATCAGGCCCGAGCCGCTTGCGGTGCGGAAGATGTTGCCGGCATGGGCATCGCCGTGGACGAGGAACTGGGGCCGGCCTTCCGACCGGTCGGCCAGCGCCTTCATCCCCTCGATCAGCCGCGCACCGCTGCGCACTTCGGGTGAGAGGTTGACCCCGCGCGGGTCGTCGAGCAGGGCTTGCAGGATTTCGGCGGTCATGTGCGGCATGCGGGCGAGTTCGGCGGCACGCGGGCGGATCCAGTCGAGGCTACCTTTCAGCAGTGCACTGCCGGCGTGGAGATTGGCGATCTGCTGGAGGCTGTCGGCGGCCTCGTCGGCAGTGAACGGGTCCAGCGCCGAGCAGAACTTGCCGCCCGCCGCTATCACATCGCGCATGATGAGGACGCTTTGACTGGCTTTGCGGTCGGTGACCACGGCAACTGCCTCGGGCACCTGGACATCGAGCTGCGGAGCCAGCTTGAGGTAGAAATCTCCCTCCAGCACGCACGTCGAGCCGCCCATTTTGACCATCTCGTCGACACCGAGCAGGCCCTTGAGGCAGAAGTTCCCGGTCGTGCCATCGGCGAAAGCCGCCGCAAAGCGCACCTTGGTGGCGACGGTCTTGATCAGTTCGACGGTTTCGACCGAAGCGACCTCGCGGCCCAGCGCCTGGCCGAGGAAGCCGGGGTCCAGCGCTTCCTCCAGCGTTTCCGGAACTGCCAGCGCAAGTTCCCGGGGCGGCTTGTTTGCCAGAAGCTCCGTCATTGATAATCTCCCGTCCGTGGTGCGAGTCTGGCGCTTGACCTGATTCGCCATTTCGTTTCTTGCGTCACAATAGAGAATGCAAAGGGAGAGTCATGAGCAATTCGTCCGAAGGCGCCAAGCCGCTTGAAGGTATCAAGATCGTCGAAGTCGCGATGTGGGCCTTCGTGCCTGCCTGCGGCGGCATGCTGTCGGACCTGGGTGCGGACGTCATCAAGGTCGAACCGCCCAGCGGCGATCCGCTGCGCGGGCTACAGATCGGCGGAATGGGTGGCGGCAAGATCGATTACTCCTGGGAAAGCTATAACCGGGGCAAGCGTTCGATCACCCTCGACCTCAAGACCGAGGCCGGCCGCGCGGTGCTGATGAAGCTGTGCGAAGGTGCGGACGTGTTCCTCACCAACCTGCTGCCGCCAGCGCGGCGCAGCATGGGCATCGACGGGGATTCTATCCGCAAGCGCTTTCCGGACATCATCTACGCCAGCGGCAGCGGTTCGGGTCCCAACGGGCCGGAGAAAGACAAGGGCGGCTACGACGCGATCTCCTATTGGGCGCGCGGCTCGATCTCGGCGACGATGACCGAGGACGGCGCGGACCGCCCGGTCGGCCCTCCCGGTCCGGCCTTCGGCGACACCGCATCGGGCGCGATGCTGTCCGGCGCGATCTGCGCGGCGCTGGTCAAGCGGCTGCGTACGGGCCAGGGCAGCACCGTCGATGTCTCGCTGCTCGGCACCGCGATGTGGTCGATGCAGCGTCTGATCTGCCAGTCGACCGCTGACAATATGCTGCGCTTTCCGCGCGCAGCAAACCCGATCCCGTTCAACGTGCTGGTCGGCAATTACCGGACGTCCGACGGGCGGTTCCTTGCGCTCTGCATGTTGCAGGCGGACAAGTACTGGTTGCCGTTCTGCGAAGTGGCGGGGCGGAGCGATCTTGCCACCGATCCTCGCTACGCCGATGCCGATGCGCGTCGCGAGAATGCCGCAGCCTGCTGGGCGGAGATCACGGCGCTGTTTGCCTCGAAGACGCTCGACGAATGGCGCGAAATTCTCCACCGGCAGGACGGTCAGTGGGAAGTCGTCCAGGAAGTCGGCGAGATGCACGCCGATCCGCAGGTGCAGGCCAACAGCTACCTCCAGCGCGCCGATTATGGCGACGGCACGACGATCCCGATGGTCGGCCTGCCGATGCTGTTCGACGGCAAGGCGATGCCGGTGCGCCGCTCGCCCGACCTTGGCGCCGACAGCGACGCGGTGCTGGAGAGCCTGGGTTACGACGAGGACGCGATCATCGACCTCAAGGTGCAGGGCGTGGTGTTTTGAAAATTGCCGGCTCGACACTCCTCTCCCCTTGCGGGAGAGGAGCGATAGTGATGGGGAGAGGCGCATGAGCATGCCCGCCCGCAAGCTGCCGTTGCTGACACCGGAAACCGAGGCCTTCTGGACCGGCGGCAAGGACAATTGCCTGATGATCCAGCGCTGCACCCAGTGCGGGCTCTACCAGCACCCGCCGCTGCCGATCTGCTCGGCCTGCCGCAAGGAGACGGTATTTCCTGCCGCAGTTTCCGGACAGGGGAAGGTCAAGACCTTCACGATCAACCGCCAGCAATGGGTGCCGGGGCTGGACGAGCCTTTCGTCTATGCGGCGGTGGAGCTGGAGGAACAGCCGGAGCTCTATGTCTTCAGCAACATACTCGGCCCACCCGAACAGGTGCGCAGCGGGATGGCGGTAAAGGTCTGCTTCGAGCACCACGAAGACGTCTGGCTGCCGATGTTCGAACCGCTCGAAGCCCTGGGGCGAGGCGTGTGATGCGGCGCGAGGACTATCCCGAAAAGCAGGTCTGCATCACCGGTATCGGCCAGACCCCGGCAGGCCGCCCGTCGAACCGCTCCGCACTGCAACTTACCCTCGATGCCTGCCTCGAAGCGATTGCCGATGCAGGTATCTCGGTCGACGATGTCGATGGCCTGATCTGCCATCCCGGCAAGACGACGGAAGGCGGCGGCATCTCTCCGGTCGGCACGGTCGAGACGATGATGGCGCTGGGCATCCGCCCGGTCTGGACCAATCCCTCCAGCCACGAGGGGCCGGGGCATATGGCGGCGATCTTTCAGGGGATCATGGCCATCGCCACGGGCCTGTGCCGTCATGTGCTGTGTTTCCGTTCGGTTGCACAGGCCACCTCGCGGCTCAAATCGCGCGAGTCCACGCTGCTTACCGGCAATCGCGACCGGGTCGATCCCGGCAACAACGCCTATGCCGTGCCCTATCACGCCTATTCGCCGGTCAACCTGTGGGCGCTCTATGCCCAGGCCTATTTCGACAAATACGGGGCCACCGAAGAACAGCTCGGCTGGGTGGCGGTAAACGGCCGGCGGCATGCGCAGCACAATCCCAATGCGATATACCGGGGCAAGCCTCTGACCATAGAGGATTATCTCTCGGCGCGCATGATCACCACGCCGCTGCGGCTCTACGATTGCGACAGCCACATCGACGGTTCGACCGCGATCCTGCTCAGCCACAAGGATCTGGCGAAGGACCTGCGCAATCCTCCTATCTCGATCGAGGCGATGGGCATGTCGATGGGCGGTTTTGGCGAGGGCCTGCACACCGGCGACTTCACCATGACCCCGGCCGAGAAAGCCGGCGACATGCTGTGGAACCGCACCGACTGGACGCCCAAGGATGTTCAGTGCGCGCAGATCTACGACGGCTTTTCGATCCACGTCTGGCTTTGGCTCGAGGCGGTGCGGCTGTGCGGGCGCGGCGAGGCGGCGGGGTTCATCGCCGGTGGCAGGAACACCGCTATCGACGGCGTGCTGCCGCTCAACACCAGCGGCGGCCAGCTGTCCGCAGGGCGCTTCCACGGCTATGGCCATACGCACGAGGCCTGCGCCCAGCTGTGGGGCAGGGGCGGCGACCGCCAGGTCCCGGGGGTGAAGACGGCGATGGCCGTCAACGGCGGCTATGGCTACGGCGCGATGTTGATGAAGGTGGATTAGCGAGCGGCGATTCAGCGCAGCGGCTGGTCGATCCTCAGCAGCGGCTTTTGCGGCATGCCGTTGGCGACAACCGTTTTCAGAGCGGCGAAACACCGCGGATCGAGCGCGGTGCCGACTTCGCCGGCCATGATGTCGAGAGCCTTGCCGATGCTCATGGCGTCCCGGTAAGGGCGGTCGGCGGTCAGCGCATCGAAGAAATCGGCGACCGTGATGATCCGTGTTTCCAGCGCGATCATGCTGGCATCGAGGTTCAGCGGGTAGCCCTTGCCGTCGAGCCGTTCGTGATGCGAACCGGCGATCATCGCCATCTCGCTGAATGCGCCGACCCGTCCGAGGATATCCGTGGTGAGCGCGGCATGGCGCCGCATTTCCAGCCACTCGCCATCGTTCAGCGCGCCGGGCTTTTCGAGGATGCGGCTGCTGACGCCAAGCTTGCCGACGTCGTGGAGCATGGCGGAGCGGTCCAGTGCGCGGCGGGCGGGTTCGTCGATCCCGAGCTGCGCCGCGATGGCATCGGCAAACAGGCCGACCCGTTCGCTGTGCCCGCCAGTATAGGGGCTCTTGGCGTCGATCACCTGGCCGAAGGCAATCGCGACATCGTCGAGGTAATCTGCATCGACGCTCACGCGCTGGTGATCGGGTTCGAGGGCGGCGAGATCGGCAGCGATAGTCGGTGCGCCCAGCGCCTGCCAGAATTCGGCATTCGCGGTCACGGCTAGAAAGATGTCGGCCAGAGCGGGATCGAACCAGCCGCCGCTACGCCGCGCGATCTCCGCGCGCGTCTCCTGTCCGCCCATGGCCATGAAGAAAACGTCGGTCACCTGCGCGAGCAGGGCGATGCGCGCGCCGAGCGGGATGGCCTCGCCGGAGATACCCAGCGGCAGGCCAGATCCGTCCCAGTGCTCGTCGAGCGCGGCTATTGCGGAGGCTACGCCATCTCCGAAGCGCAGGCGCCTGGCGATATCGGCGCCGCGCGTGCAGCGCGTGTCGATCAGCCCGACCATGATTGGCCCGGCATTGGCCAGCAGATTATCGACCACCGCATTGCGGCCGCCTTCGAGCGCGGTCGCCTGGTGGCCTGCCTCGGCCATGATGAATGCACCGAAGTGTTCCGGCTCGGGTCCGATCAATTTGAAATCGTGCTTGAGCAGGCGGTCGTCGCCGGCGAACAGCTGGGCTACCCGCGCGGAATTCGAGCTGCACCCCAGGTCCTTGAGCAGGACCGCATAGTAGACATCGCGCAGCTCGCCGCTGCCCAGGCCGATCGCCTTGCCGATCTGCATGGCGATCCAGCAGGCGCGTATGCTGTGTCCGGCCGGCTGACCCTCGGTCAGATCGAGCGCATAGGACAGCGAGCCCAGCACTTCGGCCTGCGACAGGCCGGCACTGCCGGCAGCTAGACGGAATTCGGAAGCATGATGGCTGCGCATGACCAGACCTCGGCTGTCGATGCCGCGCAGTATGAGCCCTCCGCCCTATGATCCGGTTAAGGGGCAATTTGGTGCGTGGGTGCGCTGCACGCAACGATCCCGCATTCCAAAATTCCGGGAATCGGGTATGGTCGAGTGACCATGCTCGGTGGCGCAATGCGATAGTTGCAGATTGACGGTAACGTGATTCGCAACTATTCTGGATTGCGATAGCTCGTTCGCTATTTCGAATTGATCGGAAGGCGGGCACAGTGGGAGACAGGAAATGAGCGAAGCCGATCCGAAATTTGGCAGCGCCCTCAAGGAAGACTGGACACTGGGTCCGATCTTCGATGCCGACGCGCATATCGATCCGCCGCACGACATGTGGAAGGAATACCTTCCCGAGTCGCAGAAGCACAAGGCGCCGGTGATCGAAGCGGGCGAGGATTGCGATTACATCTGCTTCGAAGGCAATCGCCGCCCGGTGATGATGATCAACAACCAGGCCGGCCGCGAAGGCAAGAACTTCAAGATGAAGGGCCGCCTGTCCGATCAGCGCAATACCTACGATCCGGCCAAGCGCCTCGCCGACATGGACCTCGACGGCATCGATCAGGCGATCCTGTTCGGCGGCGGCCCGCTCGGCAGCTTCGACAACGATCTTTACCTCGCCAGCTTCGATGCCTTCAGCCGCTGGGTGATGGACTGGGCGTCGAACGCTCCGCACCGCCTGTTCCCCGTCGGCCATGCGCCGATGCGCGACATCGACGAGACCATCGAGCACGTCCACCGGCTCGCCAAGATGGGCTTCAAGATGCTCCAGCTGCCGGCCTTCCCGCAGAACCCGGACGCCTGGAAGACCTCGTCGGAAATCAAGAACATGAAGTCGGGCCAGGTCTCGGCGCAGACTGGCGATCCCAAGGGCGCGCTGCAGTATTACCAGCCCGAATTCGACCGGCTGTGGAAAGTGCTGTGCGACTACGGCATGGTCATCACCTTCCACCTCGGCGGTCGCGTGCCGCGCTTCGGCGAGAAGCAGTTCTTCCTGCCCGACATGCCGATGTCCAAGCTGGCGATGGCCGAGCCGATCGGCATCTTCATCCACAACGGCATCTTCGACCGGTTCCCCGAACTGCGCATCGGCAGCATGGAAAGCGGCGTGGGCTGGTTCTCGTGGTTCGCGGAATACAACGACCGCACCTGGGAAAAGCAGCGCTTCTGGACCGAGAGTCCGATCAAGAACACGCCGAGCTTCTACATGGATCAGAACATCTGGGGTTCGTTCATCCAGGACCGTTCCGGCATCCTGCTGCGCAATCAGCCGGGCGGTCGGAACATCATGTGGTCGTCGGACTATCCGCATTCCGAAACAACCTTCCCGAATTCGCACGCGGTCATCCGCCGCGATTTCGCCGGTGTGCCGGACGCTGACATTCAGGACATCATCTGCAACAATGCCAAACGGATGCTGCGGATCAGCTGACGCGCTTTGTTATGTAATTTCGTCACCCTGAACTTGTTTCAGGGCCTGTTTCTCTGCACACACCACAGCTTGAATTGGCGAGCTGTGGTGTGTGCAGTATAGCTCCGGTCAAATGGCACGATGGGCCCTGAAACAAGTTCAGGGTGACGATTGAGAGTTTGTTTCGGGAGGAAGTACTGGCCACTACTGCAAGCGAGGCGGCGCTTCCCGGCAGCCACAGCAAGATCCCTGCTGCGGCGTGGTTCGCGCTGGTGCTGATGGCGACGGCGAACCTGTTCAACTATCTCGACCGGCAGATCGTCTCGATCCTGGCCCAGTCGATCAAGGCCGACCTGAAGCTCGACGATGCCGACCTCGGCTTCATTCTGGGGACGGCGTTCGCGGTGTTCTATTCGGTGGTCGGCATCGCCATGGGCCGGATTTCCGATTTCCTGCCGCGCCGCAAGCTGATGGCGTTCGGCCTGGCGCTGTGGTCGGTGATGACCGCGCTGGGCGGGGCGGCAGGCAGCTTCGCCACCCTGGCTTTCGCGCGCATCGGTGTCGGCGTGGGCGAGGCTGTCGCCAACCCCTGTTCGAACTCGCTGCTCGCCGACATGTTCCCCAAGAAGAACCGCGCTGCCGTTCTGGGGGCGAACCTGTCGGGCACTTTCCTTGGCGGAGCGACCGCCATGGTGCTGGGCGGGGTGTTCCTGCAATACTGGGGTTCGATGTGCGAGGCCCTGCCGTGGGCCGGGGCTTGCGGGATCAAGGGCTGGCAGGCGGCGCTGTTTTTCGTCGGCCTGCTTGGCCTGCCGCTGGCGCTGCTGATCCTGCTGATCCGCGAACCGGCGCGGCCCCAGCCCGAAGACCTGACCATCTCCCAGGTGGTGACGCGCGAGGTTGGCGCGGCGCTGCCGCCTTTCACGTTCCTGTCGATCCACCGGCTTGGCGGACCGGCGGCGCTGACGCGTAACCTGATGCTGACTGCCGGCCTCATTGCGGTTTCGCTGCTGCTCTACTGGATCACCGGCGACAAGGCACAGTGGGCGGCTTTCGCGTTCGGTGCCTATGCGGTGATCACCTGGGGCCAGGTGCAATCGCTGCGCGACAAGCCGCTGTTCAGCCTGACCTATGGCGATCGGACATTCGTCATGGCGGCGGGCGCGACGGCGCTGATTGCCTGCATCGGCGGCGCGGTGGGGGTGTGGGCGGCGCCCTATGCCATGCGCACTTTCGACAAGACCCCGACCGAGATTGGCCTGTCGCTCGGCCTGATCGCGGCGGCTGGCGGCTTCGCAGGGGTGCTGATCGGCGGCTGGATGACCGACCGCTGGCGCGCGAAGGACCTGCGCGCGCCGATGGGCATGCTGACCCTGGCGCTGACCGGGATCATTCCGGGCATCGTCTTCATGCTGGCGACGCGCGACTTCACCCTGTTCCTCACCGCGAAATTCTTCATCGGCGTGTTCAGCGGCATGTGGGGCGGGGCAACCGCCGCGCTGATGCAGGACATGGTGCTGCCGCGCATGCGCGGCGCGGCCTCGGCGGCCTATTCGCTGGTGGCGATTGTCGTCGCTTCGGGAATCGGGCCTTACTGGGCCGGCAAGGTTTCGGTGTTGACCGGCTCACTCAACGCCGGGCTGCTGTCGATCCTGTTGCTGGCGATCCCCGCTTATCTGCTGATCTGGCTGACCGCGCGAAGGTTGCCAGGCGAAACCTCCGAAGCCCGCCTGGCCATCGCCCGCGCGGCTGGTGAACCGGCCTGAACCAGGAAACCGAGATGGCCGTCCCGGCTGCCGTTACAGTTGCTTTGGGCCAAGGATGACGGCATCGTAGCAGAAAGGTTCCCATGACACAGCCGCCAGACCTTCAGACCCTGCTCGACCGGATGGCGATCATGGATTGCCTGACCCGCTATTGCCGGGGGGTGGACCGGTTCGACCGCGAGCTGATCCTGTCATGTTATCATCCCGACGCCGAGGACGATCACGGCGAATTCGTCGGCTCGCCGGAGGAATTCGCCGAATGGGTAATCGGCCTGCACCAGCGCGACCAGATCCTCACCCAGCACTGCATCACCAACCACAGCTGCGAGATCGACGGGGACACCGCCCATACCGAGACCTATTACCAGTTCAACGCGCGCAATCTCGACGAGAGCATGTGGATCGCCGGCGGGCGCTACATCGACCGGTTGGAACGCCGCGATGGCGAATGGAAGATCGCCAACCGCTATTGTGTGGTCGAATGGTCGGGAACGATCACCCCCGGGCCTATTCCCTATGCAGACATCCCCGACGTGCACAACTCCGGGGTGCCCGGGCGCGGGAAGGGCGATCCTTCCTACCTGCGGCCGCTGGTAAACCGGCGGCAGAAGCGGTTTGTGCGGCCGTGATCGTGTGAGCGAGACTTAATACCAATTCGCCGCCCCCTTGATAGGGCGGGCTATCGCATATCCGCTTCAATCCTCTTAGTTCGTCACCCTGAACTTGTTTCAGGGCCCATCGTGCCGCAAGCCCGGAGCAAGCCAAATGAGCGCAAACCGCGAGGACCGCTTCCGAAAACCACGATCCGAGGGCGCGGAGGAATGGGTCCTGAAACAAGTTCAGGATGACGAATTTGGAAAAAATCGAGAATAGGCGATAGCCCTGCATCATGAGGGAAGTTGGAAGTAACACGCCTACCGGTCGTAATAGGCGCGCCCGCCGTCGATATGCAGCGTCCGGCTGGTGATATAGCCGCCGCCCGGTCCCGCCAGAAAGACGATCAGCGCGCCGACGTCCTTCTCCGGGTCGCCCATCCGCCGCAGCGGGATCGCGTCGATATGCGCGCGCTGCTGCTCTTCTGTGATATTGTCCCACCAGCGGTCGTAGAGCGGAGTCGAGGCGATCGGGCACACCGTGTTCACCGTGATGCCGTATTTGCCCCAGCCGGTCGCTGCGGTCTTGGTCAGCGCGCGAATGCCTTCCTTGGCGATGTTGTAGGCGGCGTTGTACTCGATCCCCATCGTGCCGCCGCCCGAGCCGAAATTGACGATCCGCCCGCCATGCTGCTTCATCGCCGGAAAGCAGGCCTGCATGCAATAGAGCGAGCCATATACGCCCGAGCGCAGCGCCGTATCGAGATTATCGTCCTCGACCTCTTCGACCGGCTGGTCGTGCGCCGAGATGGCGTTGTTGACCAGCGCCCAGACGGGTCCGAGGACCTGGGAGATTTCCGCAACAAAGGCGTTGACGCTGGCCCGGTCGGAAACATCGCCCCGGCAGACATGCGAGCGCCCGCCGACAGCGGCGATCCTGGCGGCGGTTTCCTCAAGCGTCGCCAGCGTCCGGCCCACCAGCCCGACGCTGGCCCCGGCCTTGGCCAAAGCCAGCGCAATGCCGGTTCCGAGGCCTTGTCCAGCCCCGGTCACCAGGGCAACCTTGCCATCCAGTTCCGCCACACCGTCCTCCCCAGCTGCGATGCGTGCGCACCGTAATCCACCTGGCTCTTATCCCGTTTCCCGCGCAATCAACAGTTCCCAAACGGTCCGGAAGCGGCAATACTCGTTCCACAAGATAATCGCTGGGAGCGGTGAACAGATGAACGGCAGTTTCAGCGTCGGCTGGCGGCAGGTTGGCATCGGCTTCATGCTGCTGTCGGCGATGGGCATGGTCGCTTCGACCTATTCGCTTGTCGCTGTGCCGCTGGAGGCGGCATACAAGACGAGCCGCGCGGAAGTGATGCTGTCGATGTCGCTGATGTCGGGCACTTGCGTCATTCTCTCGCCGCTGCTCGGCAATCTGATGGACCGGGTGTCGCTCAGGAAGATGATGGTCGCGGGCGGGTTCATGCTCGCGGGGGGTTATACGGCGATCTCGTTCGCCACCGAATTCTGGCATGTGCTTGCCATTTTCGCCCTGCTGTTCGCGCCCGCCAATGTGCTGATCGGCATGGTCGCCGTCACGGTGCTGCTATCGCGCTGGTTCGCCGAGCGGCGGGGGCAGGCGATGGGCATTGCCATAGCCGGGATCGCAGCGGGCGGCTTCATGTTCTCGATGATCATCCAGGGGCTGCTCGATACCTTTCCGTGGCGTGAGGCGCTGCGCTGGCTCGGCCTGGTGCTGGTGTTCTGGACCGTCCCGTTCACGCTGATGGTGGTCGACCGCCCGGCGGACCGCGGGCTCTATCCAGATGGCGCCGCCGAGCCGACCCCGCTCGCCAAGGCCGAAATGGCGCGTGCGCCGGTCACCGTGATGGAAGTGCTCACAGACCCCGCCTTCTGGATGATCGCCGTGACTGTCGCGATCGTCACCGGGGGGATGAAGGGGATGATCACCAATCTCGCGCCGCTGGCAATCGACAACGGTGTGACCGCGACCAAGGCGGCGGTGCTGATCCAGGTCTACACCGCCTGCGGCTTTATCTCGAAGCTCAATTTCGCCGCGATGGCCGACCGGATCGGTCCCAGAAGTCTTGATGTTCATCTCGCTTGGCGGGTTTGGCGTCGGCATGGCGCTGCTCACCCAGTCGAGCGGCGGGTTCTGGTCGATCCTGATCGGGGTCGGGGTGATCGGCCTGTTCGGTGGGCTGATGGTGCCGATCGAAAGCTATCTCGCGCCGCGCGTGTTCGGCGTGCGCGCGATCGGTCGGGCGATGGGGCTGCTGGCGGGCACGATCCTGATTGCGCTGCTGCTCACCCCGCCGCTGTTCGGGCTGATTTTCGACCTCACAGGCAGCTACCGAGGCATCTTCTGGACTTTCGCCGGTTTCGCCGCCCTGTCGCTGCTGTGGGTGCCGATGATGCGCCTGCGCCCGCGCGATGAGCCCGGCTCCGCTCGTGCCGCAGTTCCGGCGGAGTGATTTTCCCGCACCGCAAGCATGGGCCTCACTTCATTCAGGATGAGGATGAAGCATGACAGATGGTTTCGGCATCGGCTGGCGGCAAGTCGGCATCTGTTTCTTCCTGCTGGCGGCAATCTCGATGATCGCGGCGGGCTACAGCGTGCTCGCCGTGCCGTTGGGCAACGAATTCCAGACCAGCCGCATGGTGCTGATGCTGGCGATGACGGTGCTGTCGCTGGTTTCGGCGCTTCTGGCGCCGCTGCTCGGCAATCTGATGGACCGTGTGCCTGTGAAGCGGATGATGATCGCCGGATGCCTGATCCTCGCATCTGGCTATGTGGCTTTGTCCTACGCCACCACGATGAACCAGGTGCTGGTGATCTTCGGCCTGTTCATGGCGCCGGGCAATGTCCTGCTCGGGCCGATGGCGGCGACGGTGCTGCTGTCGCGCTGGTTCGTCAACCGCCGCGGCACGGCGGTCGGCATCGCCATTGCCGGTATCTCGATCGGCAGCGTGATCTATCCGCCGATCATCCAGTATCTGCTCGATAACTACGAATGGCGCGAGGCCTTTCGCCTGCTGGCGCTGGTGGTGCTGTGCCTGACGCTTCCCGGGGCACTGCTGGTGGTGAACAGCCCGGCCGACAAGGGGCTGCACCCGGATGGCGCGGACGCTGCGCCGGTCGTCTCTGCTGCGGCTCGCGACATGCCGCGGGTTTCGGTGGTCGAAGTGCTGACCGATCCGGCCTTCTGGCTGTGCTGCGCTATATTCGCGGTGGTGTCGTCCGGAATGAAAGGCCTGGTCACCAACCTTGTCCCGCTCGCGGTCGACGAGGGGATCAAGGCCAGCGATGCGGCGCTGCTGATCTCGATCTATGGTGGCTGCGGCTTTGTCGCCAAGCTGGCCTTTGCCGCGTTCGCCGACCGGATGAGCCCGCGCACTCTGCTGCTCGCCACGCTCGTCGGTTTCGGCACCGGCATGGCCGTCCTGACCCAGGCCCAGCTCGGCTATCCCACGATCCTGCTGGGTCTCGGCTTCGTCGGCCTGTTCGGCGGCATGATGGTGCCGCTCCAAAGCCTGCTGATCCCGCGCATTTTCGGCGACCGGGTGGTTGGCCGGGCGATGGGGCTGATGAGCATGGTGACCCTGGTGGCGCTGGTGTTCGCTCCGCCGGCTTTCGGGCTGATTTTCGATGTCACCGGCAATTACGATGGCATCTTCTATGCCCTGGCCGGACTGGCCGTGGCGGTGATGCTGGCGGTGCCCTATATTCGGCTGCATCCCAGGGTGCGGGCGGATGCAGCGGCGGTTGCGGTGCCGGCGGAGTAGGTCCGGTCCCTAATCGTAGGACGGATCGCTCCGGTCGCGCCTGGCCTTCAGCTGCACCTCGGGCACCCAGCTTTCGCGCACCGGATCGACCCGGTCGGTATCGACCACGACTGTGCGCTTGAGTATGCGCCACTCGCCGCCGCGTTTTTCGAAGCGGTCGACATAGCGGGCGTTGACCACCAGATCCTTCAGCGGCTCCCCGTCCTTCGGCGCGACGCGGTGGAAGGCGCGGGCATAGTGTTCGGCCCAGGCGAACTGGCCATCGACTTCGACCAGCTGGTTGCCGGTCATGTGGGTGGTGGAGAGGAAGGTCGGGCAGCCCGCCTTGCAGTAATCGATAAATCCGTCGATCCCGCCCACATATTCGCCGTGATCGTCCACCGCGTCGGGGTGATAGCAGGAGCGTAGCAGCTCCCAGTCCATCCGGTCGATCGCCCGGCAATAGCGGATGTGCACTTTCTTGATCGCCGCTTCGTCGAGCAGGTGCTGCAAGGCCTCTTCCATTGACTTGTTCTCCCATTTACACGTGGCATCATGCCACTAAGGCCGGTGGATGCAAATCGGCATGGAAGATCGTTGGCGCGAGGAGGATTACGGATGGATCTGGCGAAACCGGGCGCGCGTGTCGATAACGGCACATTGATCCCGCAGATCGATTTCACCGGCAAGCCGATGCGGGTTTCGACCGAGCGCTACTATTCGCCCGACTTCCACAAGCGCGAGCGCGAGAACCTGTGGATGCGGACGTGGCAGATTGCCGGGCGCGAGGAAGACATTCCCGAGGCGGGCGACTGGATCGAATACAAACTGTTCGACCAATCATGGGTGCTGGCGCGCGGGCGTGACGGCGCGGTGCGCGGCTTCGTCAACGCCTGCCGTCACCGGGGCAATGCCTTCTGCGAGGGCAAGGGCCATTCGGCGCGGTTCACCTGCCCCTATCACAACTGGTCCTACGGGCTCGACGGCCAGCTCCTCGCAGTCGCCAAGCCGGATTTCGAGGGCACGGTCGAGGACTTCGTCGGCGACAAGTCCGAACTCGGGCTGATCGAGGCTCCGGTGGAATGCTTTGCCGGTTTCATCTTCCTCAATCCCGATCCTAAGGCCGCACCGCTCGCGGACTTCCTCGGCGAGGCGCGCGACATGATCGCGCCCTACCGTCTAGACGAGATGGTCACGACCGGCATGAATGTGCGCGAGAACATCGTGTGCAACTGGAAAGTGGTGATGGATGCCTTCGAGGAGGCCTACCATGTCCAGGGCACCCATCCCGAGCTGGTTGCCGGGCTCAACCTGCTCAAGGAGCGTTGCAGCTTCTTTGGCGATCATGCGGTGACGACGGTCCCGTTCGGCCCGGCGGGCAAGGGCGGAATCGATGCCGAAGGCGAGGCGGATATCATCGCCAATCTGCCCGCGCCGAACTTTCCTGCCCTGGCCGAGGCGCTTCCGCGCTTCCGCGAGCTGATCGCAGGATATCGCAATGCGGGCGGAAAGCTGGAACTGCCCGCCGGCATGACTGCCAACAACGTGCTCCAGCAGGCAGTGCGCGAGAAGATGACCGAGGATGGCTGCGATGTCAGCGGCCTGACCGACGTCCAGATGAGCGACTACCAGTTCTGGCTGCTGTTCCCCAATGTCTACATGCAGCTGCGCGCCGGAGAGGCGACGGTGATCATCGCCGCGCCGCATGGCGGCGGCGATCCCAATCGCTGCTTCTGGCGGGTGTACAATCTGCAATGGTTCCCGCCGGAGCAGCGGGCCGCCATGCGCGAGCCGTTGCTGGAAATTCCGGACGGCGAACACTTCCCCTATTTTCTCGCGCTGCAGCAGGATTACGAGCAGATGGAAGTGCAGCAGCGGGGCTTGCGCAATACGGCGCTGAAATTCATGTCACTGACCCGGCAGGAGCCCAAGGTAGCGCATTTCCACGCGGCGGTGGATGCCTGGGTCGGGGGATGAGTGGTTAGGGCGGTCAGAGCTAAATCGGAGGCACAGTTCCCTCTCCCCGGCGGGGAGAGGATATGGAGGCTTGGCAGCTTGCTGCCTAGCCGGAGTTGGAGAGGGGGCTCTGCCCTCGATAGGCCGAACGCCCTCTCCCAGCTCCGCTAGCCGCTAACGCGACAAGCTACGCTACCTCTCCCCAACGGGGAGAGGAGAGATCTTGCGCACTCCCCTCTAAACCTCGCCCGCAGCAAATCCCCCGAAGGCCATCGCCACCTCTGCTCGCATCCTCGCCCCCGCAGTCGGCTCCGGCGCTGCGGCGGGCATGCTCGGCAATGCACATCCGCGCCGCGCCAGCTCGGCCTCGATCCGCGCCAGCAGCGCCTGTTTGGTCGCGGGTGTAGGCCTCAGGATTTCGGAAGGGCTGGTCATCAGCGGGTGCAGCGGCAGGGCGCGTTCGGCCTTGAACAGCGCGGTCTGCCCGTCGAGCACGACATCTCCCACCAGCGTCTCGATCCCCTCGAACGACACGGTCGCCTTGCCGCCGCTCCACGGCAGCCAGCCGGGCATGGCCAGCCGCATTCCCTCGGCATGCGGCTCCACCGCGCGGGCCGGCATGGGTAGCGGGAAGCCTTCGGAATCGACCAGCGTCAGGTGACCGCGTGCCTTGCGGGCCAGGGCGCTGCCGACCATCGCCCGCCAGTCCGGCGCGACGCTCCACGGGGCGCTGGTGGCTGCGCCCGCAGGCGGCGGATCGGACTGCGGCCAGGTGGTCCCTTCGCTAGCGCGCCATACCTGCGGCGGCCCGTCCATTGCCGCCGGGCTGTCCCACCAGCGCACGACCGCGGGCTTCACGCAGATCAATATGCGGGTGAAATACCAGATCGCATGCCGGGTGACGTCCGGGTAATCGACGTTGTCGGGATGCAGCATCGAGGTGAGGATCTGCTCGGACAGATAGCGATCGAGATTGCTCTGGAAGTCGCGGTCCTTCACCGCCGCATAGCCCGCGATCGACACCACCGGTTCGTCCGGCCCGCCTTCGAACAGCAGCCCGGTCCTGGGATTGCGGCGCACCCGTTCGGCCTTGGCCGGGTAGGCGAGGCCGGTGGCGCTATCGATGGTCGTCAGGTCGGCGCTGGCGAAGGGCACCAGCGGGGAATCGATCGGCACGCCGGTTTTGGTCAGCGTCGCAAACTCGCAGATGAAGCGGGTCTGGATCAGCCGCGCGACACGCGCGGGCAGGTGGTCGAGATAGGACATGCGGAGTCTCCCGGGGGTCGCCCGCGAGGCTAGCGGCCACTGCGCCCATTGCAAGCAAGCACCCTTGCATCCCCGCCTGCGCCCGGGCACGCTGCTGCGCTCAGGTCGCTGTATGCAAGCCTGTCAGCCAGGGTGAAGGAGTTGGCGTGAGCGGTGACGGGAAACTGACGGGGCAGGTGGCGGTTATCACCGGCGGGGGCAGGGGCATCGGCCGGGCGATCGCGCTGCGCTTTGCCGGGGAGGGCGCGACAGTCGTGGTCTCGTCGCGCACCGCTGCGGAAATCGAGGCAGTGGTGGCCGAGGCCAGGGCGCTGGGCAGCGACGGCCTGGCGGTGATCGCCGATGCCATGGAGCGCGATTCCGCCCGCCAACCGGCGGTCCAGGCGCTGGAGCGCTTTGGCCGCATCGATATTCTGGTGAACAACGTTGGCGGCATTGTGGGCTCGCACAACGTCTGGGGCGGCGAGGACGGCAGTTTCGAGGACACCATGGTGCTCAACCTGAACTCGACATGGTGGGCAAGCTTGGCCGCGCTGCCGGCGATGCGCGATCGTGGCTATGGCCGGGTGATCAACATCGGCTCGACTGAATCGTTGCAGGCCAACGAAGGCGGCCCGCCGGCCTATGTCGCATCGAAGCATGCGGTTGCGGGGCTGACCAAGCAGCTGGCGCACGATGTTGGCGCGACCGGCATCACGGTCAATTGCATTTGCCCGGGCTGGACCATGACATCGATGGTCGACTTCAAGAATCTGGGCGCCTTCATGGGCGTGAGCGAAGCCGAAGCACGCGCTTATGCCGAGCGGCAATCCTCGCAGAACCGCATTCTCGAGCCCGAGGAAATCGCCGATGTCGCCCTGTTCCTGGTTTCGGAGGCCGCTGCGCGGATTACCGGGCAGATGATCTCGGTCGATGCGGGCTACCGGCTTTAGCCGACTTTCAATCTCGCCCGCAAAGTCGAGACATCCTGCATTTCGGAACCGCGCAACTGGCCGATGCGGGCTCCGGTGCAGGCCATCTTGAGCTGGGTGAAATCCTCGTACCAATCGATGTCGGCGGCGCTCTTGCCGGAAATCTGCTCCCAAAGAGCGATGGTTTCTTCTCGGCTGCCCATGCCTTCGAGGAAAGTGCCGAGCTGGGCAGTGTGGCCGTGCATGGTCTCGGACAGCGTCAGGAACCAGCCGAGGTCCTGCAGCGCGCCGCCCAGCGAGGGCTGCTCCCAGTCCATTACGCCGACGACTTCGAACCGGTCGTTGAACATCATGTTACCAAGCCGGGCATCGCCCCAGACCAGTCCTTCGGGCTGGTTCTTCGGCCACAGCGACTTAAGCCGGGCGAGGGCATCGCGCAGCACCGGCGCGGCGGAAGTGTCCTTCATCCAGTCGACAAAGCGGACATATTTGTCCCATTCCTGGGCGAGGCCATGGGGGGCGTGATCCGGTCCGCGCAGGAATGGGAGCTTGTCGAGCGGGACCAGCTGCATCGAGGCAAGCTGGCGCACACCTTCCTCCCACATCTTGCGGCGCTGGGCAGGCGTCGCCTCGGCGACGAATCCGCTCTTGGCATAGGGCGGATAGCTGACGGGCACGCGACCGCGCATCTTTTCCATGACGAAGAACGGATTGCCGAGGATCGATGCGTCCGGCTCCAACCACAGCACCTTGGCGACGCGGACATAATTGCCCTCGTGCAGCACTTTCATCAGCTGGTACTGTTCCTCGAACAGATTGTCGGGGAAGACGGTGAAGCTGTTCGGTTTGATCCGAACCACCATGCCTTGCTCACGCTCCGCGCCGCTCTCCTGCCAATGGGCGTCGAACAGGATGGTCTCGTGGCTCATCCCGGCGCCGCGCGGATAGTCGAGATTGTCGATGCGGATCGCCGAGGCCTGCGGCATCTGCTTGCCCAGCCAGGCGGCAAGTTCCGCCGCCAGCTCGTCGAGGTCGCGGGTGTTCGGTGCAACAATCTGGTCGGACAAGGCGATATCTCCCGGACGATTAATTCATTATTTCGAATTACAATTCGCAATACGAATTAGACGGACGGCCATCGCGCGTCAAGCGGTGGCGAGCAGCCGTGTGCCGGTTTCGGGGGCCGTGTGGTCGTGCCCGGCGACGAAGCGCGAAACTCTCTCGCTCGCTTCGCGCAGCCTGCCGCCCGCTTCCAATGCCTGCGCGCCGGACATCTGAGCGTGAAAACCGGCCATCACCAGAGTGAAGCTTACCTTGCCGCGCTCGTCGAACACCGGCGCCATCAGCGCGGCCACCGGGTAGACACCGTCGGGATCGATCTTGGGAAGCAGGACAACCGGTAATTCGTCGGTTTCGCTGCCGGTCAGCACTTCCTTGCTGGGATCGCCGAACACAACGCCGGGACTGCGGACCAGGGCGACGAAACCGTGCTCGCGTGCGAACTGCATGGCCTCGAACATCAACGCGGTGCGTTCCGGCGAGGGGCGCGGCGTGGCCGACTCCAGCCAGTCTTCGGCGTCCTTTGGCGACCAGGCGTAAAACACCACTGCCTGCGCCGAACGCAGCTTCATCCGTGTGCCGAGCGGCACCGGATAGGCGACGTGGCTGGCCGAGGCCGCCCGGTCACGCAAATGCATCAGATCGCCTTCGAGGAAATAGGCGCCGCAGACGATATCGTACATGTCTGCCAGGGCTCGCATTTCGGGCTTGGCGACCTGGAGCGGCGAGAAGTGCTCGGCAGCGGTTCGGCCGATTGCCGCGAGGGCTGGGCCGAGAACATATGTCTTGTCGCTGGTGCGGTAGAGGTAACCGACTTCGACCAGGCCGGTGAGCAGCGCGTGGCACGTCGCCCGGCTGAGCTTCAGCGCGCGGACAAGATCGGTGAGGGCAAAGGCCTGCCCGGGATGGTCGGCAATGAAGTTGAGAATGGCGGCTACGCGCCAGACGCCTGGTGAAGATCGTGACATGAGTCCCGTTTCGCTATTTCGAATTAAATTTCGGACTAGGGCGGGTAGGGGGTGGCGTCAAGGGGGAGGTCCTAGAGTCCGAACCGCTCGATGTATGGCCCGAACGCCGCGCGAATTCCCTCCCGGGTCAGGCCGTATTCCTCCGCTGTATAACGGTGTTCGCCGTGGGCCCCGCGCGCGTTGCGGCGGTTGTAGTCCTCGATCCGGGCCTTCAACCCGGGCGTGAGGTCGAAGCCAAGCTTCTCATACAATCCGGCAAAGGTTCCCACCGGGTCGGCGGCGACATCGTCGTTCCACACGTCGATGAAGCGGTGCTCGCCCAGCTTCTCGCGCGCGGCCAGTGCACGGCGCATGCCCTCGCTCCAGAAGGCGAGGAAGTGCGGGCCGGTGTCCTGCTTGCTGCGAAATCCGGGCTCGCAGCGATCCGCGTGCAGGGTGTATTGCAGGCTCGAGACCGATGGTATCACCTTGGCCGGGTCGCGGTGGGTCCAGACGAATCTGGCATCGGGATATTCGCTGGCGAACTGTTCCAGCCGGAACAGATGCACTGGCGATTTGAGCAGCCAGAAGTTGGGACCGCATTCGGATTGCAGCAATTTCAGCACGCGACGCTGATAGGCGAAATAGATGCCGAAATCGGCCTGCATCCACCAGTCGATATAGTCGTCCGGCATCGGCAGCGCGCCGTGATAGGCCTGCATGACCAGCGGCGCGAGCATCGCCTGATCTTCCTCGGGCCCATCGGTGTCGTGAATGTGCTGCTCCGGATTGGGGCGGCCCAGCGCGGCTGCGCGCGCGGCGATGGCGCGGGGGTCGTTGGTTCCATCGGATGCCTTGGGCGGCGGCACCGGACTGAGCGCTTCCCAGGCTCGCAGGAAGCGGAAGCGCTCATGGTCGAGCGCCAGCATGCCGAGGGTGGCGGTGGTGCCGGTGCGGGGAAGACCGCAGACCATCAGGGGGCCGGCGATCTCCTGCTGCTCGATGGCCGGATGATCCTTGTACCACTGCTCGATCCGCAGCCGGTTGGCGAGGGTTTCGATCACCTGGTGGTGGACGCTCTCGCGCGCTTGCGGGGTGAGCGGCAGCCGGGCGAAGGCATCCAGCGTGCGGGCGAGGCCTGCCTCCCATCCGGGCGGGCCGAAGTCGCTCGATCCGGCGCGGGCCTTTGCCTCGTCGATGCAGTGCTGCGGGGTGGGTTCAGGCATTTATCTTTCCCGGCCGGTCAGACGATCTTCAGTTCTTTCAACTCGGCTATCTGCTCGTCGCTGTAACCCAGCAGGCCCTTTAGCACCTCGTCGTTATGTTCGCCCAGCATCGGCGGGGGCATGCGAATCGTCGCGGGTGTGGCCGACATCTGCGCCAGCGGACTGGCGATCAGGTCGACCGATCCGGCCTCGGCATGGGGGTGCGGAGTGGTCGCGCGCAGCTGGCGAAACTTGACCTGTTCCTCCTCCCAGACCTCGGCCAGTTCGTTGTATTTCGCTGCCGGGATGCCGACCTCCTCGAACATGTCGAGCAGCCTGGTTACGGTGAACTGGCGGCTCCAGCCATTGATGATGTCCATCAGTTCGGCGCGATTGGTCTTGCCGCGTTTGAAGTTCGAATCGAAGCGCGGGTCGTCGTTGAGTTCGGGCTGCTCCATCAGCACGGTGAGGCGGCGATAGTGCTCGTCGGTGCCGGCAGTGAGGTAAACGATGCCGTCGCTGCAATAGAGCAGGTCGGCGGGCCCGCCGCCGTTGCCGCCGTTGCCAAGGCGCAGCGGGGCCTCGCCGCTGATCAGGTAATCCTGCATGATGTGGCTGACCATCGCCACCGAGGTATCGAGCAGGGCGATGTCGATGAACTGGCCCTCCCCGCTCTGCTGGCGGTGCACGATCGCCGCCATGATCGCCAGCGCGGTGTTGTGGCCGGTAATGAAATCGACCAGGCTCGGCCCGGCTTTCAGCGGCCCCGCGCCCGGCTGGCCGTCGGGAATGCCGGTCACCGCCATCATCCCCCCGGTCGCCTGGAACAGCCCGTCATAGCCGGGCTTGGCGGCCATCGGCCCTTCCTGGCCATAGCCGGTGACCGAGCAATAGATCAGCCGAGGGTTGATCGCCTTCAGGGTCTCGTAGTCCAGCCCGAAGCGCTTGAGATCGCCGACCTTGTAGTTCTCGATCAGCACGTCGGCGTCTTTCGCCAGCGCGCGGATGATCTCCTGCCCTTCGGGCTTGGAGTGATTGACCGTGATCGAGCGCTTGTTGCGGTTGGACACGGTGAAAAAGCTGGACTGGCGGGTGTCGATGCCGTCCTTGCCCCTGACCCAGGCAGTGCCATAACCGCGCCCGTCGTCGCCCACCCCGGGCCGCTCGATCTTGATCACGTCCGCGCCAAGGTCGCCGAGGATCTGGGCGCCGACCGGGGCAGCAAAGACACGGGACATGTCGATCACGCGGATGCCGGCGAGAGCGGCGGGCTTGGTGGTCATGGCTTGCATCCTCGGGTCTTCGGCGGAATCGGTGCCGCGCGTTGTTACCAGCCACTAGCCGCCCCATCCGTGCGGGCCAAGGGGGTGCTTCGACAAGCTCAGCATGAGCGGCTGCCGTACCAAACCCGCTCAGCCTGAGCTTGCCGAAGGCAGCGCGCTCCCTTGTGCACCAAAGTTGACAATAATCGTGATCTATAATACACAGATGTAGTGAAGACCGTCATTCGCACCAAACAATTCGCCGACTGGTTGAAAGGCCTCCGGGATCGCGCCGCTGCCATCCGCATGGTTTCCGAACTGGAGTGAGACACATGGCTATCGAAACAAAACCCTGGGACGCTGGAGAGTTTCTGACGTCCGATAAGGATATTCGCCACTATCTCGAGGCGGCGTTCGAGGAAGGCGATCCGGCGTTGATCCGCCATGCCTTCAACACTGTCGCCCGCGCGCGGGGCATGACTGCGCTGGCCCGCGAGAGCGGCATTTCACGCGAGGCGCTCTACAAGGCGTTCGGCGAGAACGGCAACCCGACGCTGGATACGCTGCTCAAGGTGATGCGGGCGCTAGGTGTGAGGTTGGCTGTGGCGGCGTAAGTGGGCTGGTATTAATTCACTGCTTCAACCCCGCTCATTCCGGGCCTGTCGAAGCACCCGCGCCCAGGCCCGAACAAAGCGAATGCAATTACATACCTTGCGTAACAGACTGGAGTCGGGCAGCGCGGACGGTCAAGGACAGCGATTTTGGAACTGCTGCACAATTTCTCGGACGAGTGCAGCCATCTCGTTGAGCGCTTTCACGCATGGCATGTTTCCGAAAGGCCCGTCACTTGGAAACACTACGTCCAAGGTGATGCTTATCTCGAATGGGGGTTCACCTTCCATGCCCTTGACCGCTGGCACAAAGTGTTCGCCGTCACCAAGAAGATAGACCCTATCCGCGACCTCGGTTTTTGGGGGCGGTCATGGCGGGGGCTATGGCCGGGTGATCCAGAACGCCGCCGCCCATGCCGAGAAGCTGGCAGCGGAAGGCCATTCGGTGGAGGTTATCGATCTGCGCTCGGTGCAGCCCTGGGATGTCGACACGGTGCTGGCCTCGGTGGAAAAGACCGGCGCGGCGATTGTCGTGCACGAGGCGGTCAGGAAATTCGGCCCCGGCGCCGAAATTGCCTCGACCATCCACGAAAAGCTCCACAAGCGGGTGCGGGCGCCAGTAGTGCGGATCGGCGCGAAATACGCGGCGGTGCCGTTCTCGAACGTGCTGGAGACGGCCTCGGTGCCTTCGATGGGCGAGATCACCGCAGCTGTTAAGAGCTTGGCGGGGGTGCCGGCGTAACCACGCCGGAAGATCGGAAAAACGGCAGCGCGCGGCGAGGCAACTCACCGCGCGCTGCCGTTTGCAGGGGCCGGCGGCAATGTAGCGGTTGCCAGCTTGTGCTGGGCGGGGAATAGTGACGTCAACAAGCAGCGGGGAGACTGTGCCGATGAATTTGGCTGGGCCGATGATCTTGGCAGGAAAGTGGACCGCGCAGGTGTGGCTGGCAGTCATGGCGGCGCTGCTGCTTGGCAGTTGTTCTGCGGGAAATGACGGCGCCTCCGCCGCGCGTCTCGCCGATTCCAGCGATGGCAGCGACTGGGCGGGCTATGGCCGCACCTTCGGCCAGCAACATTTCAGCCCGCTGGAGGATGTGAGCCAGGCCAATGTCGGCACCCTTGGTCTCGCCTGGGCGATGGATTTGCCCGCCGGGAACTCGGTCACCGAACCGATCGCCATCGACGGCGTGCTCTATTTCGCCAGCGGACTCAGCGTGGTCCACGCGGTCGATGCGGTCAGCGGTAAGCTGCTGTGGCAATACGATCCGCAGGCAGCGGCGAAGGCAGGGATGAACCTGCGCGTCGGCTGGGGGGTGCGCGGGATCGCCTGGTGGAACGGCAAGATATACACCGGCACGCAGGACGGCCGCTTGATCGCGCTCGATGCGAAGACCGGCAAGCTCGTATGGTCGGCGCAGACCATCCGCCCCGAAGATCCGGCGCAGGTCAACGGCGCGCCGCGCGTGTTCGGCGGGCGGGTCATCATCGGCTTTGCCAGCACCACCGGCGCGATCCGCGGCTACGTCACCGCCTACGATGCCGAGAGCGGCGAGCAGTTGTGGCGGTTCTGGACGGTGCCCGGCCAGCCCGGTGTCGATACCGACGAGACCACGAAAATCGCTGCCAGCACCTGGTCCGGCGAATGGTGGAAATATGGCGGCGCGGCGACGGTGTGGAATTCCATGGCCTATGACGCGGAGACCGACACGGTGTTCATCGGTACCGGCAGCCCCTATCCGTGGAACCACCGCATCAGGAGCCAGGGCAAGGGCGACAACCTGTTCGTTTCGTCGATTGTCGCGCTCGATGGCAAAAGCGGCGCTTACAAGTGGCACTATCAGACCGTGCCCGGCGATACCTGGGATTTCGATGCGATCATGGACATCGAACTTGCCGATCTGACCATCGACGGCAAGGTGCGCAAAGTGCTGATGCAGGCGCCGAAAAACGGGTTCTTCTATGTGATAGACCGGCTGACCGGGAAACTGATTTCGGCCGAGCCTTACACCAAGGTGACCTGGGCCAGCCGGGTGGACAAAGCCACGGGCCGCCCGGTCGAAACGCCCGGCGCCCGCTACCAGGACGGCAAGCCGGTGCTGCTCGCGCCGACATCGAACGGCGGGCACAACTGGATGGCGATGGCCACCTCGCCACAGACCGGGCTGGTCTATATCCCGGAGATCGAGTTCGAGGCCTATTATCAGGACATCGACTATCATTGGCAGCCGACCAAGGACCGCTCGGTGGACGGCGGAGTGATGATAATGGGCGGTCCGGCAAACGGCACCGCCCCGGCATCGGGCAGCCTGCTGGCGTGGAATCCGGTCACGCAGAAGGCGGCGTGGCGGGTGCCCTATCCCACCTATCTCAACGGCGGCGTGCTCGCGACTGGCGGCAAGCTGGTATTCCAGGGCAGCATCGACGGTCTGTTCAAGGCCTATGACGCGGGCAGCGGCAAGCAGTTGTGGCAGTTCGACGCGAAGACGCCGATATTGGCCGCGCCGATCACCTACCGCGCCGGGGGTAAGCAATATGTCACCGTGCTCACCGGCAGCAGCATGGGCATCGCAATGTATGCGCCGACCATGGTCGGGCCTGCGGTCGAGCGCTATGCCATCGACCCGATGACCCAGGCGCGGCGGGTGCTGACCTTCGCGATCGGCGGCAAGGGGACTTTGCCCGATCGCCGCGCCCCGGCGGCCGTGCCCGACGATCCGGGATTTGCGCCAGATCCGGCGCGGGTGCAGGCGGGATACATCGGTTTTTCGACCCACTGTCTGTCGTGCCACGGCGATCAGGCTATCGGCATCGGGCAAGGGCCGGACCTGCGGCGTTCGGCGATGGCTCAGGATGCGGCGGCGTTCGACCAGGTGGTGCGGGGCGGTGCGCTGGAAGCGCGCGGCATGCCGAAGTTCGCGGAGTTTCCCGACGCCAAGCTTGAGGATATCCGGCACTATATCCGGGCGCGGATGGGCGAGTTGAGGGCGGGAGCGGGCGGCCAGGTCAGGCGCAGCGACAGGGTTGGACAGTGAAGGAAAATTTCTGCGCCTTCCTTATTGCGTCAGGTTTTGTTAAAACGTGGCCATGAAAAAGGTCGAACTGGAATTGTCCGATAAGCTTGCTGCCGATCTCGATAGGGCGGGCCTGCTTGCGCCTGCCAGTCTTGAGCGGGTGCTGCGCCAGGAACTTCGCGCGCAAGCGTTAAGGCAACTCGACAAGGTTCTGGCCAAGCGAGATGCCGACCCTTTGCCGCCAATGACCACGGAAGAAGTGCAGGCCGAAATTGATGCTTGTCGCGCCGAGAAGCGGCGTGCGGCTGGTTCTTGATACCAACATCGTCGTATCAGGGCTGATCTGGAAGGGCATACCAGGCCGGTTGATCGATATGGCTCAATCTGGCGTTATCGAGGTTATAACTTCGTCCGCCCTTCTAGATGAGTTCAAGAGGGTTGTGGCGCGCAAGAAGTTCGATGCGGTGCTGACCGGTCGAGACCTGACGCAGGCTGACATGCTTGCATCCTATCTGGCGCTCTGCGACCTGGCCGAGCCCGCCTCCGTTCCTCCCACCGTATTGCGCGATCCGGATGATGACGCCGTGCTGGCAGCGGCATTGGGAGGCGGCGCCGATTTGATTGTCAGCGGCGATGCAGACCTGCTCGACATTGGCGTGTTTCGCACTATTCCGATCCTGACGGCGGCACAGGCTGTCGCGAAGATCGAGGGACAGAGCGGCACATGAAAGTAGCGATCATCACGGGGGCGGGCAGCGGTATCGGGCTGGAGACGGCCAAGCTGCTTCACGCGGCGGGCACCGCCGTGGTCGGCGTCGGACGCGATACCGGCAAGCTGGCCAACCTGGAGAAGGCCATCGGCGAACCCAAGATGGTCGCAACGATCTCCGTCGATGTCACTGCCGACGACGCTCCGGCCCGGATCGTCGCGCTTGCGCTCGAACGCTTCGGGCGCATCGATTTCCTGATCAACAATGCCGGGGTCGGCAGCCCCAAGCCGGTCGATGAGGCGACTGACGACGACTACGACGGCATGATGAATGTCATGCTGCGCGCGCCGTTCCGGCTGTGCCGCGAGGTCATCCCGCACCTCGGAGAAGGCTCCAGCGTGGTCAATATCACCTCGACTTTCGCCCATATCGGCGGGCGGCGCGGGGGCGCTTACTCGGCGGCCAAGGGCGGGCTCAAGAGCCTGACCGAACACATGGCCTGCGAATACGGACCGCGCGGCATCCGCTCGAACTGTGTCGCGCCGGGCGTCACCCGCACCGAAATGGTAGCGCATCGTTTCGAGGACGAGGCGTTCAAGCGGATCAATGTCGAGACCACGCCCTATCCCCGCCTCGCCGAACCGACTGACACCGCCGCCGTGATCGCCTTCCTGTGCTCGCCGGGATCGGAGATGATCAACGGCCAGTCGATCGTCGTCGATGGCGGCTGGACCAAGACCAAATACCTGTCGCCCCGGGTGACCAACACCACCTGGATCGATCCGGAATAAGGGAGACTGAGAAATGATCAGAGGTATTCACCACGTCGGCATCAATTGCCGCGACATGGCGCGCATGCAGAAATTCTATGGCGAGGCCTTCGGCTTCAAGCCGGTCGACGAGGGCTTCGGCTGGGATGCCGGCACCGAGATGATGGACCATATCGTCGATGTGAAAGGTTCGGCGTCGAAGGGCATCATGCTGCGGGCGGGCACCTGCTATCTCGAACTGTTCGAATACAGCGCGCCGCCGCCGCAATCGCCCGATCCCAAGCGTCCCAACGATCGCGGCTATACCCATTTCTGCGTCGATGTGACCGAGATGGAGCAGGACATCGTCTTCCTGCAGAAATGCGGCATGACGTTCAACGATCGCGACTTTGTCGATGTCGGGCATGTGAAGACGATTTACGGCTACGATCCGGAAGGCAACGTCATCGAAGTGCAGCAATGTGCGCCGGGGAATGCCTTCGCGCTGGAGGAGCTGAAGGGCTAGAAATCCATCAGCAGCGAGAGCGAGAAGCGGCGGCGGTCGGCCGGGGAGAAGGTGTTGCTGGCGAGTACATACCACGCCGCCCTGTCGAGTACGTTCTCGACCCGGAAGCGGATGCTGCCGGGATAGGGGCCGAGTTTGATCGGCTGGCGCGCGCCGATGTCGAGCGAGCTGCGCGACGCGAGCCCCAATTGTTTGCCGCCCAGCTCCTGGTAGAGCTTCGACGAGGCAGTCGACCTGTTGAAGTAGGCGAAGGTCACCGTGGGCGTGAAGCCGCCCCACAGCCCCGTGTTGTAGTTGGCGTCGACCCGCAGCTGGATCGGCCGCGCGCCAACCGGCTTGCTTCCGACCAGACCTCGCTCGACTGCTTCTCCGGTGACCTCGGGTTTCATAAACACCGCACCGACCAGCAGCGACAGGCGGTTATCGAGGAAATGGCCGGACAGTGAAGCCTCGACGCCGCTATGCCGCACGGTTCCGAGCCGGACATAGCGATTGGCGGCATCGAATGTGAAATAGGGTTTGGAAATCCGGAAGGCGCTGAGCACCAGGTTTCCCCCAAAACCCTGGCCTCCGCCGAATTTCCAGTGCAGCCCCGCTTCGTACTGAGTGCTCAGCGCGGCGGGGAGCTGTTCGCTGCGGTTGGCGGCTGTCTCGGGCGCCGCGCCGCTGTCTTCGAGACCGCGCTGGGTGCCGCCAAACAGCGTCAGTCTGGGCGTGAGCTGGATGCCGAGGCTGGCGTTGTAGAGCCAGTGTTTCGCGCGGGTCTCGGTGACGGCGCCGCCGCTGCCGCTTTCGAAGCGGCCCCGGAAGTCGGCGCGCTGCAGCCCGAGGTTGATGCGCCCGGTCCCGGCAAGCTCGCCGATATAGCCGAGCAGCAGGGCGGTCTGCCTGACCGTGCCATGGTTGGTCTGCGAGAAGGTGAAGGCGGGGCGGGTCTGGCACCGGGGATCGAGGTCGATTTCGCCCAGCATCGGCATGCCGCAGGCCTCGAAGTCCGATCCGCCCGTTTCGGTACGCCGGTCGCGGCCGCGAAAGCCGGCGATCAGGCGGTGGCGCCACCGGCCGGTCTGCAAGCGCCAGGCGAACTGCGCCTCGCCGCTCCACGAGTGGATGTCGTGCTGCGGATCGGCGATGATGCTGTGGCTGGTCTGGCCCTGGGGGGTGGTTACCGCGAAGATCTCGGTGACGTTGTTCTTGCGCAACTGCGATGACCGGAACAGGCCTCCGCGCAGCGACAGGCGGTCGGTAATCACGGCCTTCAGCGTAGCGCCGAGATTGACGTTGTCCTTGCTGCTGCTGGTCCAGGCAGAACCGTAATAGTGCTTCGGTGCGGGCAGATCGGGAACGAATGGCCCGGTCGAAAGCGTGACCGGCCGCGCTTTGCTGTCCCGGACATAATTGGCGCTGAAAAACGGGCTTAGCTCGATCCCGCCAAATCTGACGACCGGTTTGACGACAAACGAATAGTTCTTCTCGCTCGCGCCATCGACAAATTTCGCGCTGCCGTGCGAAATGCCCGCGACCAGGCCGACGCGATCCTCGATCACCGGGATGCGCGTGTCGAGGATCACGACAAAGCTGCCATACTGCTGCAGGTGCGCTTCCACTCCGGCGGTGAAGTCGTTGTCTGCCGTGCGCATGCGGCTGTCGGCAATGCCTGTCGGCGCGGGGAAGGGGTAGTCGAGCGCGGCATAGCCGACGCGCACCGTCGTGCTGGCGCGCATGCGCAGCGTGATTGTGCTGACCGGATCGAAGTAGATCCCGTCGATCCGCGCATTGCCGGCGTCGAGCGGGCTGAAGCCGCGCACATTCTGTTCGGAATAGATGCCGGTGGATTCGAGCCCGACCGAGTTTCCGAAGGCATCGTCGGCGCTTGTCACCGCATTTTCAGCGGATTTCTGCTGGGCGCAGACAGCGGACGGGAACGCTGCGGCAGCCATCGCAAGCGCGCTCATCCTCATCCAATATCGCTTGCCCGGCATCGGCACCTTCACTCCCGTCGCAGAGCCTAAAGCAAGGGGGGCAAGGCTTGGCAAGGCGAATTGGCTACCTGTTCGTATCATTCCGCCAAATCACGGGATGGCTTGCGGGAGCGGAACGGGCGGGCAATAGTCGGCGGCAAGAACAATCGAGGAGAGGGTAATGGCGATTTCATTCGAGGGCAGGGTGGCTGTGGTCACCGGATCGGGCGGCGGCATCGGGCGCACCCATGCGATGGAAATCGCCCGGCGCGGCGGCAAGGTCGTGGTCAACGATTATGGCGGCGATTGCTTCGGGCGCGGCGGGGGCACCGAACTGGCCGACGGCGTCGTTGCGGAAATCCTCGCCGAGGGCGGAACTGCTGTCGCCAATTACGATACTGTCGTCACCACACAGGGCGCGAACGGCATTGTCGCCAGCGCGATCGAGGCATTCGGCAAGGTCGATATTGTCATCTGCAACGCCGGCATCATCCGCAACGCCCATGTGGCCGACATGTCCGACGAGGACTGGGACGACGTGATCGCCACACACCTCACCGGCAGCTTCAAGGTCACTCGTGCCGCCTGGCCGCATATGCAGGTGCAAGGCTATGGCCGCGTCGTCATGACCTGTTCGAGCACCGCGATGTTCGGGATCACCATGATGGCCAATTATGCCGCCGCTAAAGGAGGCATCATGGGGCTGGTGCATGCCCTGTCGCACGAAGGCGAGGGGCACGGTATCCTGGTCAACGCGATCATGCCCAATGCCGCGACCCGCATGGCCATGGCCTCCGCCGAAAGCTGGGAGGAAGCGGGCGAGGACGATGGTCTGGAATGGCCGGATACCGCCGGCAACGCGATGAACCCCGAATTCAACATGCCGATCGCGGTCTATCTCGCCAGCGAGGCAAATACGGCGACGCGGGGCATTTATACCCAGTGCCTCGGCGCACGGCGAAGATGATCATCGGCGTGCCGCCGGGCTGGCAGGCGCAGCGCCAGTCGCCGCCCAGCGTCGACGATATCGCCGCGCATTTCGGGCAAATCAGCGCCATGCCGGGGGGCTTCTACACGCCGCCGAACCCTCGCGACGAGCTGATCCATGTCCTGTCGCAGGAAGCTGGCACTTGAGCCGGGGGCCTTCCGCCGAAACCAGGCTGGCGTCGCGAGCCGAGTTTCGCGAGAACTGGACGCTGGTGATGGCGGCGGCGATCGGCATGTCGTTCAGTTCGGTGACGGCGGCGGCGACCGGTCCGTTCATGGAGCCGATGGGCAAGGAGTTCGGCTGGAGCCGGACGCTGCTGAGCTCCGGCCTGTCGATCACCTCGTTTCTCACTTTCTTCTTGTCGCCCTATTTCGGCCTGCTGATCGACCGCTATGGCACGCGCCGCATGGCCTTGCCGGGGCTGATGCTGATGGCGGTTATGATGGCGGCCTTCAGCCTCAATACGGGCGCCACTGCGGTGTGGATTTCGATGTGGCTGTTCTATGCGGTTGCCGCGCTGGCGGTGAAATCCACGGTGTGGACGGCCGGCGTGCAAAGCGTGTTCGATTCCGGGCGCGGTCTGGCGTTGGGGCTGACACTTTCGGGCATCGGCGTTGCCCAGGCAGTGACGCCGCCGCTCGCAACCTGGCTGATCGCGGAGTTCGGCTGGCGCATGGCCTGGGTCTGGCTGGGTCTGGGCTGGGGCGGCGTAGCCACTGTCATTTGCTGGAAATGGTTATTCGACGGTTACGACATCTCCAAACGCAAGCGCAAAGCCAGGGGCGAGGTGCTGACCGGCAAGGCGCCGCTGCTCGACGTTCCCGGGCTCTCCATTCCGCAGGCCTGGCGCGACGAGGCGCTGTGGCGGATTGCGATCTCGACCTTCATCATGATGGTGATCACCATCGCGCTCAACGTTCACCAGTTTCAGATCCTCGTCGAATCCGGGGTGCAGCGGAGCAACGCGGCCTGGCTCGCGACTATCGCCGGGATCGCCGGAATCCTCGGCAAGCTTGCCACCGGCTGGCTGCTCGACCGCTATCATCCGCGCTGGGTTGGCGGACTGACGCTGGGCAGCACGGCAATCGCCTTCATGCTGCTGACCGAGCGGTTCAGCACGCCCACGCTGATCGTCGTCGCCATGTTCATCAACGGCTATGCGGCCGGCACCAAGCTGCAGATCGCCGGCTACCTGACGGCGGCCTATGGCGGGATGCGCAATTTCGGGGCGATCTACGGTGCCATAGCCAGCCTGATCGCCGCCGGATCGGGGCTGGGCCCGCTGGTGGCGGGGCTGGTCTACGATGCCTACGGCAACTACGGGCCGTTCCTGATCGCCGGCATGATCGGTTCGCTGGTCAGCGGCTGGTTGATCTTCGGGCTGGGGGCTTACCCGGATTGGAAAAAGAGCGAGGCCGAAGCGGCGTTGGCTTAGGCCCTGGCAACCGGCCCGGTAGAGCCGCGAGCCACCAGAGTGCCGAAGAATTCCACCGGCTGTGGCGGGGCATTCTCCCGGCCGATCAGCTGGATCGCGGCGGCGAAGGCCATGTCGCCGATCGGCAGTGCTACGCTGGTCAGCGGCGGGCACAGTAGCGCAGCAGCGCCGCTGTCGCCGAAGCCGGTGACCGACAGGTCGCCGGGCACCCCGATCCCCATTGCATGGGCAGCCTGCAGAACTCCGGCGGCCATTTCGTCGCTGGCGGCAAAAATCGCGGTCGGGCGAGGGCTGACTTCGAGCAGCAGCCGCGCGGCGGCTATTCCGGAAGCGAGACTGCCATCGCCCGGTGCAATCAGCGCCGCATCGCGGTCAAGGCCATGGCTGGCCATGGCGTCGAGATAGCCAAGCTCGCGTTCGCGTGCGGCGCGGCAATGCTCCGGCCCGGAGATGAAACCGATCCGCCGGTGGCCGAGAGCGACCTGGTAGTTTGTGGCGTCCGCCGCTGCCAGCCGGTCATTCGAGCAAAAGTATTGCTGGGCATCGAGGGCATCGGGGGCAAGGCATATGGGCTTGCAGCCGAGCTCCCGGCACAGCGCTGCGAGCTTCGGATTGCCGGACAGCGGCGGGAGCAGAATGATGCCGCAAGGCCGGTGGCGTTCGAGGAAATTGCGCAGATCGTCGAGCAGATATGGCGATGCCGGCTCGGCCTGGAACAGACTGAGCGCGCAAGCGGTATCGTGAAGGGCCGAGAGCGCGCCGCGATGCGCCTGGGCGGCCAGCGGGCCGGCAGTGACGTCCTGCACTATTGCGATAGTGGAATTGTGGACCTCAGCTGTCAGTTGTGCAGGGCGATTGTGCGCGGGCTCGGCCATGGTGCTTTGTGTCGCAGCTTGGCCTCGATCACCAAGCCATGATGGGTCCGGAATGGACCGATCATGGCCGAATGAGAAAAATTTTACCCCTCCTCAATCCCGCGCCAGCAGCAATGCCGCCGCCAATGGCCCGCCGCCGGAAGTCGCTACCGCCACCTTGGGGTCGCCCGGGATCTGCCTTGGCCCCGCCGCCTTGCGCAATTGCGTCACCGCTTCGTGAGCAAAGCCGAAGCCGTGCAGCCGCCCGGCGCCGAGCTGGCCGCCGCCGGTGTTGAGCGGCAGTTCCCCGTCGCGCGCGATCCGCGTGCCGCCCTCGATGAACCTGTGCGCCTCGCCCTTCTCACAGAAGCCGAGGCCTTCCAGCCAGGTCAGCGGCAGGAAGGCGAAGCCATCGTAGAACTGGACGGTATCGACGTCCTTGACGCTGTAATCGGTGTTCTTCCACAGGTCCGGACCGGCGTCGTAGGCGGCGGACCATTCGACCTGATCCCAGCTGTAACGGTCGACCGAGCCCGACATGGCGGCGATCCGCACCGGCTCTGCCGAAACCTCGTCGAGCGCATCGCCCGCCGAGACGATGATCACGGTCGAGGCATCGCTGAAGCGGTCGCAGTCGTAAAGGCACAGCGGGGTCGAGATCAGGCGCGCGTCCATGTACTTGTCGAGAGTCAGCTCTTCCTTGGTGATTGCCCGGGCATTGGGATTGAGCATGGCGTTCTTCGAGCCGTTGATCGCGATCTGGGCGAGCTGCTCGCGGGTCATGCCGTATTTGTGGACGTGGCGCTGGGCATATTGCGCGGTCCAGCAGGCCGCCGAAGTGGCCCAGAACGGCGATGTCCATTGCGAAGAGCCCGAAACCTCCTTGTGTTGCAGCGGCATGTATTCCGCCGGGTTTGCCATGCCACCCGCCTCATAGACCGTGCGGAAGCAGATGACGTGGCGGCAAATGCCTTCCTTCACCGCCATCGCCGCCATGCCGATGGCGGAAAGCTGCGCGGGCTGTTCCATTGCGCCCATTTGCCACTTGGACTTGATGCCGAGCACTTCGATCAGATCGTCGGTGCCGACCGGCGAAAAGGCCAGGTAGCCGTGGCTCTTGCCGGGGAACGAGAACACGCCGTCGATCTGGTCGAGTGTCAGCCCGGCATTCTCGAGCGCCTGGTTGACCGCATCGACGGTGAGGAGGAGCGGATGGCGCGGCAATCGCACGCCCACTTCGGACTGGCCGACGCCGGTGATGTAAGCTTCGCGGGCCATGTCAGTTCGCCTTCTCGAAGAGGGGGTAGAAGATGCCGTCCTGTTCCTCGAAAGCGACGCGTACCTTGTCGTCGAACTTCACCTCGTCGACCGGACAGCCAACGATGTTGGTGGTGAGATAGACGCCCGGCACGCCGTCGAGCCGCACCCGGGCGATGACGTAGGGGACTTCCAGATCCTTGACCCAGGGCTGGTGGTTGATCGTGAAAGTATCGACCGCGCCGGTGCCGGCGACGGCGGTTGGCGTGACGTTCTCCGACTGGCAGTGGCGGCACAGGATCTGCGGCGGATGGGTGAACTCGCCGCAATCGCCGCATTTGACGATATTGAGCTTGCCCTCCGCTCCGCCGGTCCAGAAGGCCCGGTTGACGCTGTCGAGCTTGGGTTTGGGACGGGGCGGACTGGACATGGGATTGTGCTCCAAAAGCGGGGGAACTAGCGTGGTTGAACGTAAGCGGGGCGCAGCGCCCCAGTGATCGTGCCGCCGACATTGCCCTGGTCGGTCGCCAGGACCGCGCCGGTCACGGCGGCGTTGAGCGGACTGGACAACAACAGCAGCGACCATGCCTGTTCCTCGGCACTCGGCATGCGGCCCAGCAGCGGGTGCGGATAGGCGTCCATGAACTCCTGGCCCAGCACCTTGGCGCTCTCTTCCATGAAGGGCGTGCCGGTGGCGCAGGGGGCGATGCCGTTCAGGCGAATGCGGCGCTCTTGGGCCAGGGAAATCGCGGCCTGGTGGATCCAGACTGTGAGCAGTTCCTTGGAAGCGCTGTAGCCGTCGCGCAGCTTGTCGGGATTGGCCTCATAGAAGCCGCGCACTGCCAGCGGGTCCAGCGCGACGATCTCGAGGTTTTCGGCCAGGTGATGCAGCCAGCCGCGCGCCGCGGTCGACGTAATCAGGCAGATTGTCCCGCCATCGCGCACCTGGGGGATCAGTGCCTCGGTGAACTGGCGCGTGCCGGCATAGTTGATGAGCATGCAGGTGAGCGCGCCAACCGCGTGCGGTGGAACGCCGGCGATGGGGAACAGGAAGTCTATCGGACCGGCCTTGCCAAGGCTGGAAACCGCAGCGGCTACGCTTGGCGGATCGGCAAGATCGACGCGGGTGAAGCTTGCGCAGGCGACCTTCGGTTCGGCAATATCGGCGATGTGAACTGCCGCGCCCATGTCGTTCAGCAACCGCGCTGCCGCCTCACCCATGCCCGAGGAGCCGCCGGTCAGGACCACGGTCATGCCGCGATAGCCGAGGCCATCGAGATCGGTGCGGTTCATGAATTATCCTCTCCAGCTCTGCGGCGATCAGGCCAGAGCAAAGCGCTGCGGTCAAGCCCGCAGCCCGATTATCGCGCCCGCGCTTTCGCCTCCTCGCGCTTCACCACATCGATCAGCATATCCGCCACCTTGCGCGGTTCGGTGACCATCAGATCGTGGCCGGTGTCGATCTCGAAGACATGGTCAGCCTCCAGCGCGCGGTGGATCAGTTCCCGCGGGCGGATCTTGAGTGTCGGAGTGCAGTTGATGCTGGTGCGCGGCAGCCTGCGCACTTCGGCCTCGTGGTCCAGCCGCAGCTTCTGGGTGTAGCAGGCCCAGGGATGCGGGGCGAGGCGAGGCAGGGCCCAGTCTCGGTCGGCGGGATCGCTGAGGCCATAGGAGGGGATCGTCTCTTCGGCAGGAAGTTCGATCACTTCGATGCCGTTGGCCAGATGCATGTGGCTGTAGGCATATTCCATCATGCCCGGGGCGACATCGGACAGCGCCTCGCCGTTCATAGGATGCGAGGCGTCGAGGAACACCAGATGCCCGACGCGGTCCAGCGCGCGATCGGCGACGCCGGTGATGACCATGCCGCCATAGGAGTGGCCGGCAAGATAGACATCGCGCAGGTCCTCATGGAACAGCAGGCTGACGACATCCTCGATGTGGGTGTCGAGGTTTATACCGGGCTTCAGCAAGTGCCGCCGCTCGCCAAGGCCGGTGAGGGTAGGGCAGTGGACCTCATGGCCCTCGGCGCGGAGAATACGGGCGAGCCGCTGATAGCACCAGCCGCCGTGGCCGCCCCCATGGACGAGTACGAATGTGGCCATTGATCGGACTCCCAACCTTCGTTCCGGTCCAACCCTGCGGGACGGGACACTATTCTGCGCCCGGGCGCCTGCGCTAGTCCACCACTTTGCGCGCTATCAGGTCGTCCAGCCGCTCCTGCGGCAAGCCCAGAATTTCGCGATAGACGTAATCGTTGTGCTCGCCCAGCAGAGGCGCGCCACGTTCGACTTTCGCCATGTCGGGCTGCATGCGCCAGGCCGGGCCGATTATCGGGCGGGTGCCGTTGCGGTGATCGGTAACCATGCGGAAGGCACTGCGGCCCCACAGAAAATCGTCGCTGCACAGGTCGATTGAGGATTGGCTGCGGAAGGCGGCCACGCCAACCCGCCGCAGCCGCTCGGCAAGCGCGCCGGCGGCATGATGCGCGGTCAGCGCGCCAAGCGCTGCATCGAGCGCATGACGATTTTCGAGCCGCGCAGCGAGACCGGCAAACCTGGGATCGGTAGACAGTTGAGCTGCACCGAGCACATCGCACAGCGCCTGCCATTCTACCTCGTCGGCAGTGGCGATGCTGATCCATTCCTGATCGGCACAGGGATAGGCGCCATGCGGACACATTTCGGGATGGAAGTTGCCGTCCGAGTGCGGGATCGCTCCGGTGAGGCTATAAGAAAACAGGCTGTCGCCGACCAGGCTCGACATCGATTCCACCGCCGAATGATCGATGAACTGGCCTTCGCCGGTCTGCTCGCGGTGGTGCAGCGCGGCGATACAGGCGAGGGCAGCACAGGCGCCGGCGGTGGCATCGCCATAGCGGATGTTCATCCCCTCGGGCGTCTCGCCTTCATAGCCGACGAGGTTCGTCAGCCCGGAGAGAGCGGCGAAGCACGGCGCGTACCCGGTCTGATAGCCGAGCGGGCCGTCATTGCCCCACATCTTGATCGAGCACTGGATGATGTCCGGCTTGATCTTCCTGAGCTCGTCATAGCCGAGCTGCGAGCGCTCCATTGCGCCCGGGCGGATATTGTCGATGAATATGTCGCACTGCGCCACCATCTGTCGCAGGAGATCCAGTCCTTCGCCGGTCTTCATGTTGACCTGGACCGAGAGGATTTCCTGATTGATTGAGAGGAAATAGGGCGCGGAATTGATGTCCACGCCGCCGTAGGCACGCATCTCGTCGATGTTGCTTGCGCTTTCGATCTTGATCACCTCGGCGCCCAGATGTGCGAGCATCTTGCCCGCGTAAGGCCCCGCCCAGACCTTGGTGAGTTCGAGGACGCGGACACCGGCGAGCGGACCGCCGCGAGTAGGAACTGTCTGTGTTTGGGGGGGCGTCATCACACCCCACCCAGTTCGGGATTATGTGCGCCCAGCGCAGGGGCAGGGCTGTGCAGCCGCACCGGCGAGGCACTCATGCGGTAGGGCACTGTCGGATAGGCAAGCCCGTCCAACTCCTGAAAGAAGCCGCGGTGGATGAACTGCTCGTTTTTCGGCAGGTCGGCGGCGGTGTTGATCGGCACCATGGCGAGCCCCGCCTTCTGCGCGGCCTCGGTGATTGCCAGCTTATCCTGCTTTGCAATCCATGGGCGGAACAGCACGCGGAATTCCTCCACGCGCTCGCGGGTGCAGTGAAATTCCAGCCAGTCGGCTTCGAAAGTGTCAAACCAGCCGGGGTTACCCATCAGGTCTCCCAGTGCCTTCCAGTGGGTCTGCGTGGTCATGAACAGATAGACGTGGCCGTCCTTGCAGGCAAAGCAGGTCGCGGGGCCGCCCATGTCATAGGCGGTGCGATCGCGGCTCGGCTCGACATCGCCCGCGAGCAGACGGTCAAGAACGCCGTCGATCCGGTTCATCTGCACTTCGATTTCGCTGATGTCGATGAACTGTCCGGCACCGGTCTTGCGCTGGCGGTGAAGCGAGGCGAGCACGCTCATCGCTGCATCGATCGCCGCTTCATAGTCGGGCAGGAAGCGGCCTGCGCCCTTGAGCGGCGGCTTGTCGGCCTTGGCTTCGCTTGGGCTATGATAGGCCCAGCCGCCGGCGTTGATGACGTTGACGGGATGCGCCTTCTGCCATTCGGGCGGAGCGCCCTGTCCGAAGGGCGTGATCGCGCAGTGGACCAGATGGGGATGCGCGGCGGCGACATCGGCGGAGGTGAGGGCGCGGCCTGCGCCCCACGCCTCGTCGTGATCGTCGATCAGTGCATTGGCGCGCGAGAGCAGGCGGTCCAGCGTTGCGCGGCCGGCGGGATCGGCCAGGTCCAGAACCACCGATTTCTTGTTGGTGTTGAAATAGCCGAAAACCGCGCTTTTCCCGTCCTTGAACGGGCCCATCGCCCGGGTCGGCGCGCCGCCGGGGCGTTCGATCTTGATCACTTCCGCGCCGAAATCGGCCAGCAGCTTGCCAGTCTGCTCGCCTGCCACGCGTTCGGCGATCTCGATGATGGTAATGCCTGCCAGGGCTCCGGGTGAGGTGCCGGTCATTTCTTCTTTCTCCCCGGGAGCATCGATTCGACCCAGTTCGACGAAGGATAGTGCGGCGGGAAGGCAGTTGCAGCATCCAATTGCGCCAGTTCGTCATCCGTCAGCGAAACGTCCACCGCGCCGAGATTGTCCGCGAGCTGGTGCGGCTTGGTCGCGCCGAGCAGGACGGTGGAGACGCTGTCGCTGGCAAGCAGCCAGGCGATGGCGAGCTGGGCCATCGAGCAGCCTTTGCCTTCCGCGATGGCGCGCATCAGCGGCAGCAGCGCGAAGGCGTGATCGCGGTCGAACTTGAGCCAGTCTGTCTTGCCGAAGCGGTTGTCGTCCCGGGCCATGTCTTCGGCGGTATAAGCGCCCGCGAGGAAGCCATAGGCGAGCGGGCTCCACACGCTCATGCCAAGGCCGAAATGGCGCATCATTGCCAGGGTATCGCGCTCGACGTCGCGGCCGAGCAGCGAATAGTACATCTGCCCGTGGCTGAACTCGGCCCAGCCATTGGCGCGTTGCAGCCCAATGGCAGCGGCGACCAGCCAAGCTGGCCAGTTGGAATAGCCGATGCTCCGCGCCTTGCCGGCACGCACCACTTCGTCGAGCGCGCCAAGGGTTTCCTCCAGCGGGGTTTCCGGATCGACGCGGTGGACGATGTAGCAATCGACATGGGTCGCGCCGAGCCGCTTGAGGCTGCCGTCTATCGACCACAGGATGTGCTTGCGCGACAGCCCCCAATGCTGGACGTCGGGGTGCCTGCCGCCGAAATTGCCGACCTTGGTGGACAGGACCACGTTCTGCCGGTGCGGTTTCAGCGCCGCGCCGAGCAGTTCCTCGGACTGGCCGCCCGCATAGACATCGGCAGTGTCGAAATAGGTGATGCCGCCGTCGATTGCCTGATCCACCAGCGCGGCGGCAGTCTCCGGCCCCGCTTTGTAAAAGCCGGGCAGGGACTGATCGCCGCTGGTGAACGTCGATGCGCCGAAGGCGAGGCGCGATACCGTGAGGCCCGACGAGCCTAGCTGTGCGTATTGCATCGCCTCAGGGCTTGGCCCTTCCGCCGAAGCTCAGCCGCCAGTCGGGCGGGAAGCGCATGTCGTTGTCCTTGACCGAATTGGCGAGGCCCTTTTCCATGACATCGTCGCCGAGGCCGAGGTCCGTTGCGCTGTCGTCGGCCATCATCGGTTTCATGCCTTCGAGGAAGCCGGTCATCAGGCTGCCCATGTATTCGCCGCGATATTGCTTGTAGATTTCGAAGAAGGTTTTCTGAGCCACCACCGTATCGTTCGGCCGGGTGATCGAGCAGGCGTGAGCGTATTTCGCCGTCTCTTCCTCGAGCTTGTCGCGCGGGACGACCGAGTTGATGAAATTGCAGTCGTACATCTGCTGAGCGGTGAACGGACGGCCGGTGAAGACCATTTCCATGAACTTGCGCACGCCCATCATCTCGCACCAGGTCCACATGCGCGGACCCCAGCCGACATAGCGGAACGAGGCGTGGCCATAGAGCGCGTCATCCGACGAAACGACGATGTCGCAGTCGCCCGCCAGATAGAAGTGCCAGCCATAGACGTAGCCCTTGCATTCAAGGATCGAGATCTTCTTGAAGTTCTGCAGGCTGCGGCAGCCGAAGCTGTCGTCGGCATAGAGGTTGGTGATCGAGCCGAGGAAACGATAGGAGCCCGGCGGCGGATATTTGACGCTGCCATCTTCCGCGATCTTGAATTCGTGCAGCAGCGAGGTGCCCGGCTGCGGATTGAGCATGCCGTCCTGCTCCTCGAGATCGGCGCCCGAACCCAGGTGCTTGCCCTCGCCGCGAATGACGAGAACCTTGACGTCGTCGTCGATATTGGCGCGGTGGACCAGTTCGGCGAAGCGCAGCCGCGCAGCGATGGTCGGCGCGTTGAGCGCGTCGGGCCGGTTCAGCGTGATCGTCGCGATCTTGGTCGCGGGATCCTTTTCATACAGGACCAGCTGTTCCGGCGGCGGACGGCGAAGCGTTGCTCTCATACATAAATCTCCCAATTCGGGCCCTTGCCGGGTCCTCGCCTGTCAACACCAGATCGGGCGCGCCGGTAAGGGGCGCACCCGCAATTCTATCGATCAACCGCGCTGGAGCTTTTTCCAATCGGGGAATTTGGGCTCCATCGCCATATAGTGATCGACCGCCCGCTCGAAGTTGCGCACGCGGATTTCCTGATAGTTGCCCAGGGTTATTCCGCCCTTGGCACCTGCTTCCAGGCCTTCCTGCTGGGCATAGAGATTGTCGGTATCCTGATCGAGGATCACGCCAAAGCCCGGGTCCATGCCCTGCGCCTCGGCGAAGGACTGGTGATCCTGGAGTACCTCAACCCCGGCGGTTTCCGGCACCGGCCCGTTCTTCGGGCGCGGGCGCATGAACATCACCTCGTAGATCGTCCGGCGATGATCGCGCGCGTCGGGACGGAAGCGATAGACCATCGGCAGCGAGATGCCGGGGAACAGGAACAGATTGGGGAAGAAGGTATAGGAATAGGTATCCAGCAGCTCGGTATCCGAGACGTGGCTGAGATCGGCATCGGCTGCCTTCTCGAACATGCCGCGGAACATGTCTGCCATGACCTGGCGCGCGCGCTCGCCTTCTTGCAACTGCGGCTTGCTGCCACCCATCGCCGAGCTGTCACCCATGGTGAAATTCTCGATGATGTCCTGCTCGCTGTACTTGCCGTAGAGCTTGGGGCTGACCACACCGAGCGGCGAGATGAACCGGTCCACATGCATGCCGTAGACGTCGTACTGCGAATTGACGTCGGCGTTTGCCGGGGCGACCTGCGGATGGGTATCGCCAACGTGATAGGCCTCCATGAAAGCCTCCATCGTCAGCTTCCAGTTGGCCGGATAGCTCTTCTGCACATGCAGGTAGATATAGCGGTCCTCCAGCTTCCAGGCCGTGAGATGGTCCATCGCCTCCTTGCCCAGATAGTCTTCCAGGCTCGGCGCATCGGGGTCCATGTTAACCCAGATGAAACCGCCCAGACGGGCCACGCGGGCCTCGGGCAGGCACAGATTATTGCCGGTGGTATGGGCGAAATCCCACTTCTCCGGAATTTCCTTGAGGCTGCCGTCGAGGTTCCAGGTCCAGCCGTGGAACGGGCATTTCAGCTCAGTGGCGAAACCTTCGGAAGCGGACGGTTTCAGCTTGGTGCCGCGATGCAGGCACGAGTTGAAATGGGCGTGGATCTCGTCCTCGCCGCTGCGGGTGACGACGAAGCTGTAAGGCCCGACATCGTAGACATAGTAGTCGCCGACTTCGGGAATATGCTCTTCGCGGCAGGCCATCTGCCAGGTGCGGGTCCACAGCTTGGCGAATTCGCCCGCTGCGAAATCCGCGTCGATATAGCGGTCCTTGGAGATATCTTCGCTGCCAAGGTATTCGTAGCTTTCGCTCGCGGCCCATCCGGGTGCGGCAACCTTGTCGCGGGCAATTATCTCCTGCGTGGATTCCGCGGGGCACCGTGCTTGTCCGGGCTTCAGTGTGCCGGTTTCGACGTTCATTATGTAAGCTCCTGTCGTGCTTTATTCCGCGGCTTCGAGGGCAGGCGAACCTGCCCGGGCTTCAAGCGCGGGGGATAGGGAATGGATCGCGCCGTCCTTCATCACCATGGCGATGCGGGCCGGATCGGCGAGTATCGACACATCGGCGAGCACATCGCCGTTGACGAGGATCAGATCGGCGAGCTGGCCGGCGGCAAGCGTGCCGAGATCGCCTTGCTCACGCATCGCTTGCCCGCCATTGCGGGTGGCGCAGATGAGGGCATCGGCGGCGCTGTAGCCGTAGTATTTCATGAAATGGGCAATGTCGTTGGACTGGGTGCCATGCGGGCTCCAGGCAAAACCGTAGTCGCCGCCGATCAGATGGCGCACGCCGCGCTTGCGCAGTTCGGTGTGGGTCTTGATAGATTCCTCGATCAGCCCCTGTATGCCCATATAGCCGGCGATTTCCGGGGTGATGCCGAAAGGCGAGGCGCGGCCGCCGGCCATGGCGTCGAACAGGTCGATGGTCGGCACGACGAAGATGCGGTCCTTCGCCTCTTCCATCATGTCGAGCAGTTCCTCGTCGGAATGCTCGCAGTGGAACAGGCCGTCGACCCCGGCGCGGATGCAGTATTTGCTGCCTTCGATCGAGCGGGTGTGGGCGTTGATCTTGCGGCCATAGGCATGGGCCGTGTCCGCCGCCGCCTTCACTTCCTCGAAGGTCATCGGCGTGGTGAAGGAAGGGGTGCCTGGATAGAACGGGTCGCCCGAGACATCGAGCTTGATGTTGTCGATACCTTCGCGGCAGTGGATGCGCACGGCCTGGCGCATCTCGTCCGGACCGTTGATCAGCGTCGAAGGGCCGATGCGCGGATTGTGCTCCTTGCTCTCATCGCCCATCGCGCCGGTGACGCTGAGTTCGAGTCCGCCAGCGCGGATACGCGGGCCGGGAATGCGCCCGGCGTTGACTTCGTCGCGCACCGCCACGCCGAGCCGCAGCTTGGCTTCCGATGCACCATAGGCGCTGGTGAAGCCGGCATCGATCAGCGCCTTGGCCCCGCGCGCGGTGGTGAACACCATTTCCTCGGGCGTCGGCGTGATCAGGTTTTCGGTCGCGGTGACGTTCTCGAACGAAAGATGCGCGTGGCCCTCGGTCATGCCGGGCATACAGAACAGGCCTGTCCCGTCGATAACCCGGTCGGCAGCTTGTTGCGGTGCCTTGCCGGCTGGCGAGACCGAGGCAATCGTGTTGCCATCGACCAGCAAGTCGCCGGTGAATGGTTTGGCCCCCGTGGCGTCGAATATCGTCGCATTGGCGATCAGTGTGCGGCCCACCGGCACTCTCCTCTTCCTGCCCCTAGATAGACCCGGAATGTCCGGCGTCAAACAGGCAGCGGCGCATAGCGTGCCGCAGCGTCCTTGTCCGGGCATCGATTCAGCCCATAGCGGGCACTATAGTCAAGCCTTCTGGCACCCGGGTGGGCCCGGGGCCAACGCTCGATGCGCGATTTGCTTGCGAATCTGCGCTTCAAGTCTATCGCGATCCCGAACGGGCCTTAGGGAAGGCTGCGAAACCCGCATTGCGGGCTTGGCTTGAGCATGGAATAATGAAGGCCAGACCGGAGGCGCCGAAGCCTCCCGTGGCTGTGGAGGAAGTGCTGAACATGGGTAATCTCAAAGTCATCTACACCGACGTCAATGGCGAGACCCGCACTTTCGGCGATGTCGAGGAAGGCGCAAGCCTGATGGAAACCGCCAAGCGTAACGGCGTTGAGGGCATCTTCGGCGATTGCGGCGGCGGCTGCGCCTGCGCGACCTGCCATGTCTATGTCGATGGTGACTGGTTCGAGAAAGTCGGCCCGCCCGACGATATCGAATTCGCCATGCTCGACATGGTCACCGATGTGCTGCGCGACAACAGCCGGCTCGGTTGCCAGATCAAGATGACGCCGGAACTGGACGGTATCGAAGTCACCGTGGCGCCTGCTTCGGGTAACTGACCGGGGCGGGCAACTGACAATTTCAATACGGAATAGGACGCAATCATGGCCAGCCAGACAGACGACACCAAGGTTTCGGAGCGATTGCCTCTGAACTCCGAGGAACAGGCGCTGCTCGAAAAGGGTACTCTGACCGACCGCGCCATCCAGGCCCGACCGCGCCCCTATTACACGGCGATGCGCAAGGGCGATCCGATCCATTACGATGCCGGGCTCAACTCCTGGCTGGTGACCCGTCACGAGGATATCTGGGCGGTCCAGTCCGACCCGATCACCTTCTCGGTCAACAAGGGCTATCACGAGATACAAGCGCGCGGCATGCATGACGAGTTCCGCAATTACCTGCGCGAACATGGCGGCGGTTATTTCCCCGATGCAATCATGTCGGACCCGCCCTATCACACCCGCATCCGCAAGCTGATGGAAAACGCCTTTACCGCGCACCGCGTGAAGGAACTGGAGCCACGGATCACCAAGGTCGTCAGCGATCTCATCGCCAGTGTTGCCGACAAGGGGCATTGCGACGCGGTCAAGGATATCTCGGTTCCGCTGACAATCCGCATCATCGTCGAGCAGCTTGGCCTCGATGAGGGCATCGAGAGCAAGATCTCGCGCTGGTCGGTCGCCGTCACCGCCCAGATCGGCGCAATGCAATCGCGCGAGCAGATGCTGGAAAACGCCGCGCAGATCGCCGAGCTGCAGAACTACATCATTGGAAAAATGAAGGAGCGCGAGACCGATCCGCGCGAGGACATGATTTCCGACCTGGTTCACGCGCAGCTGAAAAACGAGGATGGCACGGTCGAGAAGCTGACTTTCGACGAAGCCGTCTCGCTGGTCCGCGCGACGCTGATCGCCGGCAACGACACCACCGCCACCGCCATCGGCAACCTGTTCTATGTGCTGACCACCAAGCCCGGCATGGCCGAACTGCTGGAAAGCATCGTCGATGACGAGCGCAAGCTCAACCGTTTCGTCGAAGAGCACATGCGCAATGAGCCGCCGGTGCGCGCGCTGAGCCGGATGTGCATCAAGGATACCGTGGTCAACGGCACCACCATTCCCGAAGGCGCGCACATGCTGCTGGTTTACGATTCGGGCAACGACGACGAGACCGTGTTCCCCGAGCCGCGCAAGTTCGACATCGAACGGCCCAATCTCGGCCGCCACGTCGGCTTCGGCGGCGGCCCGCACCGCTGCATCGGGGTGGCACTGGCGCGTATGGAAGTGAAGGTCGCTGCGCGCGAGATCGTCAGGCAGCTGAAGAACATCAAGCTGGCGATCCCGGAAAGCGAGATTACTTACGTGCCGACCGTGGCGACGCATACCATCGAGTCACTGCCGATCACTTACGAAAAGCGCTGACTCGGCCCGACTCACGCCGGGCACGGTTCGTCCCGGCATTGCGAGCGCGGACTTGTATCGGGTTATTGAGCAAGCTTAGGAATCCGCGTTTCAGGTTAAACCCACAACGGGAGGAAATCATGAGGAAAATCGTAACTGCCATGTTGATGGCAGGTGTAGCCATACCTTTGGCGCCCGCCGCATGGGCGCAGGACAGCGGCGAAGAGGCCGCCTCCAGCGGCGAGATCATCGTCACCGCCCGCCGCCGCGAGGAAAGCCTGTCGAAGGTTCCCATCGCGATAACGGCGATTGACGGCGCGGATCTTGCCAAGCGCGCGATCACCAATGAGAACGACCTGCAGTCGGCTGTGCCCGGCCTGGTCATCCGCCAGAACGGCGGCGTCCATTCGTTCAACTATTCGATCCGCGGCCAGAGCGTCGATACCTTCACCAATTCGCCGCCCAGCGTGCTGCCTTATGTCAACGAAGTGCAGATCAGCACGCTGTCGGCATCCACCTTCTACGACATGGGCGGCATCCAGGTGCTGAAGGGCCCGCAGGGCACGCTGTTCGGCCGCAACGCCACTGGCGGCGCGGTGCTATATTCGACCGCGAAGGCGGGCGACGAGCTCGGCTGGCTATGTGCAGGGCCGCTATGGCAGCTTCGATGCCTGGAACATCCAGGGTGCGTTCAACCTGCCGCTGGGCGAAGTGGGCGCGCTACGCGTGGCCGGCAGCGTCACCGGCGGCGGCGCTTTCGTGAAGGACTTCTTCACCGCCGACGAATACGGCGACCTCGACCAGAAATCGGTCCGCGCGACGCTGCGGCTGGCGCCGACCGGAAGCGCGCTCACCAACACCACTGTGGTGCAATACACCGACGAGGACGGCACAAACACGCCGTACGAGCTGTGGTCGGTCAACCCGCAGCCCTGCGTCACAGCAGGTGATTTCACCACGGCCCACTGCCTGCTCAATGCAACGACAAATCCCGGGCTGACCGCAATACTCGCTGCGCGTCCCGCCATATTCCAGGGCGGTCTTGCCGCAGCGGTGGCCAAGCAGCGCGAAGTCGGCCCCTGGGTCAGCCTCTCCAGCTTCCCGCCCTATCACAAGGCGGAGAACACCTATGTGATCAACACCACCGAGCTGGAGGTGGGTTCCGATCTCAAGCTCAAGAATATTTTCGGCTGGAACAAATCCAAGTCCGATGACGGCTTCGACTATGACGGCTCACCCTATCACTTCTTCGAAACCCAGGGCACGCTGACTGCCAACGAAGTCAAGGTGATGCCGACGAATGGCTTCCGGCGGAGCATCCGCCAGATCTCGGACGAACTCCAGATGCAGGGCAAGGCGCTCGACGGCAAGCTCGATTTCGTGGTCGGCGCCTATTACCTCAACCAGAAGGATACCGTGGTCTCGAACCTCACCTTCGGCCAGCCCATCTTTGCATTCCCCTTCATCTACACCGCACAATGGTCGACCGAATTGATCGCCGGCTTCGCCCAGGCGTCTTACAAGGTCACCGATCAGCTTAGCCTGACCGGCGGCTTCCGTTACACGCGTGACCGCACCGAGATAAACCAGCTGCCCGGTTCGGCGTTCCTGCCCTTCTTCCCGGACAAAGAAGAGCAAAGCGCGAGCAAGCCGAGCTGGACTGTCAGCCTGGATTACCAGGCGACGCCCGAGCTGCTGCTCTATGTTGCGCATCGCGGCAGCTGGCGGGCCGGTGGGTATAACTACTCGGTGACGCCAATCAATGTCACGGCTGCTAACGGCGGCAATCGCTATCTGCCCGAAACCACGCAGGATATCGAAGTGGGCCTCAAGTACTCGGGTGACAGTCTGGGTGTGCCGGTGACCTTCAACATCGACTTCTACAACCAGTGGGTCAAGGACATCCAGCGAGCAGCCTATCTTCTGCATCCTGTCAACGGCGTGACCCTGCTGACGGTCAACGTGCCCAAGGCACAGATCACCGGCTTCGAATTCGATGCCTCGGTGCGGCCGAGCGAGTTCGTTTCAGTTCGGCATTTCGGGCAACCACACCAATGCCCGCTACACCAGCAATGTCGTCAACGTACTCGGCAATACCGTCAACTATGGCCCCTTTGCCGACGTGCCGAAGCTGGAGCGGAACGATCTACGGCGAAGTCGGCATGCCGCTGGGCGATGCCGGCAAGCTGACCCTGCGCGGCGATGTTTATGGCCAGACCAAGCCATGAATTTCTCGAACGTGAGCGCAACCGCCAATCCCAACACTACGTTGCCCGGCTATGCGCTGGTCAACTGCGCCTCAGCCTGTCGGAAATCATGGGGACCGGGCTCACCGCTTCGGCGTTCGTGCGCAATCTTGGCAACAAACAGTACTTCTCCGGCGGCAATGCGGCCTCGAACGGCGGCAATACCAATGTCGTCAATCCCGGCCTGCCGCGGATGTGGGGCGGGGAGCTGCGCTTCCAGTTCTGACCGCCGAAGGCGCGACGATTTGGCTTGAACCGGGCCGCGCTGCCGTCATGGTGGCGCGGCCCATTTCGTAACGAGTTCGGGCGGGAGAGAGCGATGACCGAAGATGAATGGCGCGGCGGCCTGGCCCCGCATTACGACTACATGCTGCCCGGCAGGCCCGACGATCCGGTGATGCGCGAGAGCGCTTCGATCTGGCTGTTCGAGGAGAATGGCGAGTTCGCGCTGCCGCGCGTCGGCATCGAAGGGATCGGCGCGACCTGGGATAACCACCGCGTCGACATGAACAGCGCGTTCCCCGGTGGCCGGGTCCTGGTCGAGATCGCCGGCGGCGGCGAAACGCACTCACCGATCGGGGCGGACGGCAAGCCGACGATCCTTGGTTCGGGCGGGCTGCGCTTCGAATGCGTCGAGCCCTACAAGCGCTGGCGGGTGACCTATGAAGGCACTCCGGTGGAGACCACTGCCGCCGACATGCTGGCGAATACGGTCGATATCGCCCGGCGCTCGCCGCTCAGCTATGAAGTGGATGTGACCATGGTCACGCCGTGCTGGGTGCAGGACAACACGCCCGAGAAGCTGGTCGGCCTGTCCGATCGCGAGATGGACGATGCCAAGTCGATGGGCCTGGGCTATCGCATGGAGCATCTGTTTCGCGCCGAGGGCACGCTGACTGTCGATGGCAAGTCGCGCACCTTCAAGGGCAGCGGACTGCGCATTCACCGCCAGAGCGTGCGTCCGCTAGATGGGTTCCGCGGCCATTGCTGGCAGTCCGCAGTGTTCCCCGATGGGCGTGCTTTCGGCTACATCACCTATCCCCCGGCGGAGGATGGCTCGACCTATAACGAGGGCTATGTCTACCAGGACGGCAAGATGTATCCGGCGGTGGCGACGAAGATCCCTTGGCTGTCCGAGCTGGGCGCCGAGGGCCAGGATACCTCGCTCGAGCTGCAATCCGAGCTGGGCACGACAAGGATCGATGCAGTGAGCTGCCTGAGCACTTTCAAGATCATGAGCGAAGGCGAAATGGCGGGCTTTGCGCTTCAGCAAGGCGGCTCGAAATATAGCTGGGACGGCCAGACTGCCTATGGGATGATCGAGCGTTCGACCTGGCTCAACAAGGTGAAAGCCTGATGCAGGATGACACACTGACGGCGGCGGATTGGTGCGGCGGGCTGGAGCCCGAGCTCGACTGGTCGATGATCTCCAGCAAGCCGGACGACCCGGAGATGCGCGAGAGCGCCTCGATCTGGCTGTTCGAGGAGAACGGCGACTTCGCCTTCCCGCGCATCGGCATCGAGGCGGTCGGCAATGCCTGGGAGAACCACCGCTACGATTACAACGGCGCCTTCAAAGGCGGTCGCATCCTGCGCCAGTCCACGCGCGGGGCGACGATGCCGGTGCTCAGCGCCTCGGGCCGCAATTCGGTGCTGGGTGCGGGCGGGCTGCGTTTCGAATGTCTCGAGCCGTTCCGGAAGTGGCGGGTGACGCTTGACGATGTGCCCTATGACGGCCGGATCGAGGACCAGCTGCGCAGCAATTTCCGCATCTTCGCCGACGCTGAGGTGGACCCTTCGTTCCGCAAGACCCCGGTGAAGCTCGATGTCGAACTGACCATGGCAGTGCCCGCCTGGACGCAGGACTACCGGGTCGAGAAGCTCGCCGGCATGAGCGAGAAGCAGCGCACCGATGCGGGGCTGATGGGCTATGGCTGGCGCGTCGAGCAACTGTTCCGGGGCGAGGGCGAACTGACCATCGACGGGCAGACCCGCGCCTTCAAGGGCCTCGGCTCGCGCATTCACCGCCAGAGCGTGCGACCGATGGGCGCCTTCCGCGGCCATTGCTGGCAGTCGGCAGTGTTCCCGGACGGCCGCGCCTTCGGCTACATCGCCTACCCGCTGCGCGAGGGCGAGAGCGAGGATGAGCGTTACAACGTCGGATTTGTCTATCAGGACGGGCGGATGGTCCCGGCCAAGGCGACCAAGATCCCTTTCCTGCGCAATCTCATGGCCGGGGGCGACGATGTCTCCTGCGAGATGGAGAGCGAGTTCGGCCGTCTCGAGATCGGCGGCAGCACGTCGCTCCCGACCTTCCATCTCGGCAATGCCGGGGTCGGCGGGATGAACAACAACCAGGGCGCGGTGCGCTATACGCTCGACGGCATGACCGCCTACGGGATGATCGAGCGGTCAAGTCCGGCGGAGTTGTGCAAGCTGATCCTGTAATCCTCCCCGAGACAAGCGTCCCATTACGTCACCCCGGGTCAAGCCCGGGGTGACGGATAATAAGTGGCGGACTTCAGTTGCAGGTAACTAAGCCGAACCCATATACCGCCCGCCGTTGACGCTGATCGTCTGGCCGGTCATGTAGCCCGCCTCTTCCGAGACGAGGAAGGCGGCGGCGGCGGCGATGTCCTCGCCCTGGCCGATGCGCCCCACCGGCAGCGCCGCGCCATAGGCCTCGACCGTTCCCGGCTTCTGCATGATCTCGGCGCCGCGCAGCATCGGGGTGTCGATCGAGCCCGGCGGGATCATGTTGGCGGTGATGCCGTGTTCGCCCAGGGCCATGGCCAGGCACTTGGTGAAGCCGAGCAGCGCGCCCTTCGAACTGGTGTAGTGCGTCTGCAAGGCAGAGCCGGACTGCACCGACGAGGAAGTGATGTTGACGATCCGGCCCCACTTGGCCTCGATCATGTCGGGCACGCATTCCTGGGTGCAGAGGAACGGGCCGATCGTGTTGACGCGCAGCACGCGCTCGAGCAGCTCCAGGTCGATCTCGAGGAAGGGCGTGAACGGCGCGATGCCGGCGTTGTTGATCAGGATCGCGATCTTGCCGAGTTCGCTGCGCGTCCGGTCGGCCGCAGCCTTGATCGCCGCCTTGTCCGAGCAGTCGGCCTCGATCGCGATGGCCGTGCCGCCCGCATCGCGCACCATCGTCGCGGTTTCCTCGGCGCCAGCAAGGTTGATGTCCCAGATGGCGATTTTGGCGCTATCTTCGGCCAGACGCAGGGCCATCGACCGGCCCATGCCCGAACCTGCGCCAGTGATGACGGCAACCTTGCCATTAAGCGAACGTGTCATTTCATCTCTCCCGTTCAATCCGTAATGCTGAACGCCCGAACAGCATCGGGCCGGGCGGAGTCAAGGGGCAACCGCGCGGGGAGGGCCACTTACAATTGCCTCCTTCTCTGGACCTTGACGATCCATTGTGTATCAGACCAACATGGCATGCCACTCAAGTATCGCGCCTATCCAATGGGACAGACACCGGAAAATGAACGATCTCCTGCATCGCCAGCCCGAAATCCTGGGTGCCGGGCCCATATCGTCACATCTGTCGGATTTGATCAGCGTTCACATGCGCCGGGTCGATATTATCCTGACACGAGCGTTTTCCTCGGCGGAACTGAATGTGAAATCCGGCGTCACAGTCTGCCTTGGATTGATCGCGGACCAACCGGGCATTTCGCAGAAAGACCTTTCGCAGCACATTGGGTCGGACAAATCGATCATAGCCTCCGTCGTTTCCGCCCTGATGGAATCCGGCTGGGTTGTCCGGGAGCGGGCCACCGTTCGGCGCCGGCAATACGCGCTGTTCCTCACCAGGGAAGGTGAGCAAGAACTGGCAAGGTTGATCGCGGTCACCAAGCGCATCGAGGACGAGCTGCTAGCCGCTGTCGATCCAGAAGAGCTGCAAACGCTTTGCAGGATTCTCGAGCGTATGCACGCCTCCTGCATAGAAACCTTGAGCAGGTCTTCGCCGGAAGTTGTCGAAGCCGAGCCCACCGAGCGCCTCGTCGAGGTCAGTGCGAACTATTGAGTTTCGCGCGCCTGTCATGTCCAGGCGAGATAAGTTGAGTCTTTCAACTTAGCTCTTGAGTTGAGTCAGTCAACTCACTAAGGAGCCTCCCCGCAGACCGCGTGGTCCGTGAGTGGCCAGACCAGTTGCACGAGCAGCGGCCTTCGCCAGGGGAGAGAATTCATGAGGGATTTCGGCAAGAATGCAAATGCGGTGCGCAATGCGCTGCTCGTCGGGACGGTGCTTGCTTCCATAGCTGCGACATCGCCCGCTTTCGCGCAGGATACCGCTGCTGAGGGTGATGCGGGCGATAGCAAAGATATCGTCGTCACCGGCACCCTGATTCGCGGCACGAAGGTAGTCGGGGCGCAGACGATTGCCATCGACGCGCAGACGATCACAGACAAGGGCGCGAACTCGACCAACGAACTGCTGAGCCTAATCCCGCAGATTTCGAACACGTTCAACGGTCGTTTCGAAGGCGATCCGCGCGGCTTCGCTGCGGGCATCTCGATCAATACCCCGAACCTGCGCAACCTTCCGGGTTACAATCGCGCGACCGGCGGAGTTACGCTGGTCCTGATGGACGGCATGCGCCTGACGCCGGTGGGCGTTGGCCAGTCGCGTATCGACGTCGATGTCATTCCCGCCGCTGTTCTTTCGGGCATCGATGCGGTCACCGATGGTGGTTCGTCGCTTTACGGCGCAGACGCGGTTGCAGGCGTTCTCAACTTTCGCACCTTGCGGAAGTTCGAAGGCGTCAAGATCGACGGCAACTTTGGCTTTGGCACGAAGCTCAAGGGCTATTCCCAGTGGGACGGGTCGGTCACCGCTGGCAAAAGCTGGACTGGCGGCAATGCCTATATCTCGGTGAGCCATGCCGAACGTGATGCCATTCTCAACGGTCAGGTTCCCTGGGCGGATGGCTTGATTCACAGCGCGACCGGCGTCGCCAGCTTTTCCGGAACCCAGTGCATCAACCCGGTGGGCAGCGAAGTTCGCTATTTCAAGTTCGGTGCCGCTGCCACAAACTGGACGAACAACCCTGCAGCGCCGGGGGCAGGCAGGTTCCCGATCGGCACAGCTTGCGATCAGACATCGGCGCAAACCTACCTTCCCAAGCAGACCCGCACCAACGTTTTTGCCGCAGTTTCGCATGAATTTTCGGACAATATCGATTTGCGGGTGACGGGCTATTGGACCAAGCGGAAAACGACGCTTTATGGCTATCCGGCTGGCGGCTCCACGACGGACGCCGTGTTCGCGGTTCCGCAGGCAGATAACCCGCCTCCGGGCACTATCCGTTCGGTTCTTGGCGGCACCGGATTTTCCTATGGTGCCAATTCGGCCTACGTCAACCGGCCGAACACCCTCGGCATCGAGACCTGGGGCATCACGCCCGAGCTGACAGTCAAACTGAGCGATGACTGGCAGGTGCGCACCACCATGCATTATGGCCAGTCGAAAAACTTCCAGATATTCACGGGGGCAAACAATGCCCTTGCCCTGTCCTATATCGCTTCGGGTCAGCTCAATCCGGTGAATGTTGCTGCGGCGAGCGCTGCAGTGATCCAGGATATCACCGACTTTCAGCAGGACCAGGATACGAACCAGAAAATGTTCATGGTCCGGTCGATTGCCGACGGCAAGATTTTCGAGCTCCCTGCCGGCGATGCCAAGCTGGCTGTCGGTATCGAGTATCAGGGTAACTGGGTCCAGACCCGGTTGAATGCCGGCAAGGCCGGCGCACTGGCGGCCAAGCCCTTCGGTCGTGCAAGTGCAAATTCGAAATCGATATTTGCAGAAATTACGCTGCCAGTGACCAGCTTCCTCGATCTCAACGGCTCACTGCGCTATGATCATTACAACAATTTCGGATCGACCACCAATCCCAACATCGGCGCAAGTCTGAAGCTGACCGATGGGCTGAGGCTTTTCGGTCACTGGAACACGTCGTTCAATGCGCCAACCGCGCTCGATAGTTTTGCTATTTCGACGGGCCGCTTTGCGTGCGGCCAATATCAGGTCGGTGGCGTCCGCCCCAGGGACCCGGTGGGTGGCCGGGACAACGGCTTGGGTACTTGCGCCCTGGTACTGGAAGGGTCATCGAGGGGATTGAAGCCGCAGACGGCCAATTCCTGGGCGGTCGGTTTCGAAGCCACGCCGATGCAGGGACTGCGCTTTGGCGGCGAGTTTTATGCAATCGACTTCAAGGACGCTCTTGGTGCGATCGATTCGCAAAGAGACTCCTCCTACTTTGCAAGGCCCGACCTGTTTTACTATAACAAGGAATTGACCCCGGCGATTTTGCAATCGCTTTATGATCTGACTGCCAATGGGGCTCAGATTTCCGGTCAGCAACCACTTTCGAATATCGCGTTTGTGGCTGACCTCAGGACGGTTAACCTGAGCAGCTCGAAAGTCGAGGGTGTCGATTTTCACGCTTATTACGATACCGACACCAGCTTCGGGCATCTGGCCTTCGGCATCAGTGGCAACTGGGCGACAAAGGCACTCAGGAACACGGGTGGTACGCCGATCCAAGATCTTGGCGTTGGAACGCCCGCATTCACTGCCAGCACTTTCGCCGGCTGGAACAAGGACGGGATTTCGGCCAAGGCGACCGTCAACTATTCGGGCCATTTCCTGGATGAAGCGCCAAATAACCTCAACGTGATTGAGAAGCTTAGCCCGTTCGTCATGGTCAATCTGAACCTTGGTTATGACTTCGGCGAATCGGCTGGCGCGCTGTCCGGCACGTCGCTGCGCCTTGGGATCGACAATCTGTTCGATAGGAACCGCAGAAGGTCAAGCGGCCCAACACCAACAATCCCACCTTCCGCAACTGGACGCTGGGCCGGGTGATCAAGCTGGGCTTCAGCAAGAAGTTCTGATTTAGCAGACCCTCTCAAGGAAACTGGGCGCCGCGTAAGCGGTGCCCGGTTTCCGCATTCATTCAGCCCAAAAGCTGCAACAGGGGCTCGGCTTAAATTCCAATCTCTCTCAAGCCAGCTCCGCAAAACCCCCATACCGCCCGCGGTGGAACAGCATCGGGTCCTCGTCGCGGACGACTTCGAGGCTCAGCACCTTGCCCAGCACGAACCAGTGATCCCCGGCGTCGATCACCGCGTGGATGTCGCAATCGATCTGGGCGATGGCATTGGCGATTACCGGGTGGCCGTGCTCCGACAGGACGACATCGACGCCCGCGAACTTGTCCGCTCCCTTGGCGGCGAGCTGGCGGCAGACGGCCTGCTGGTCGCTGGCGAGGACGTTGACGCAGAAGTGCCCCGCCTGTTCGATCAGCGGCCAGCTGGAGCTGCCCTTGTCGGGCAGGAAGCCGACCAGCGGCGGATCGAGCGATACCGAGGTGAAGCTGCCGATCACCATGGCCGCGCGGGTGCCGTCCGGTGTGGTCGCAGTGATCGCGCAGACGCCGGTGGGATAGGAACCGAGCACCTGGCGGTATTTCGCCTGGTCGATACCAGCCGGATCTGGTGTTGTGTCGCTCACGCTGTTCCCGCCTCCCGTTATCGAGCCTTCTCCATGCAGAAGTGGCGCGGGCAGGGCAACAGGCATATGCTGGCTTGCCCCGGTCAAAGGCGAATCATCTTGATTGTGGCAAATGGAAAGTGCAGGGATTTTAACCGTTCGATTAAATCCGGTTTCCCACTCGTGCCGGGCGGCGCGAAGGCAGCCGCATGAAGAAAGCGCAAGGAAAGTCAGATGGCCGTTGTCCAGCAAATTGCCGACACCCCCGAGGCGAAGGAAGTCGCCGCCCTGATCGCCCGCAGCCGCGCGGCGCAGGCGCAGATCGAGAACTATACGCAGGAGCAGGTCGATCGCCTGATCCGCGGCATGGTCTGGGCGGTGGCCCAGCCGGGCGTCGCGGAAAAGATCGCGCAGCACACCGTCGATGAGACCCAGCTCGGTAATTACGACGGCAAGTTCCTGAAGATCAGCCGCAAGACCCGTGCCACACTGATGGACATCATCGACGACAAGTCGGTGGGGGTGATCGAGGAGGACAAGGAGCGGGGCCTGGTCAAGATCGCCAAGCCGATCGGCGTGATCGGCGCGCTGTCGCCCTCGACCAATCCCGAGGCGACGCCGGTGATCAAGGCGATCTCGGCGGTCAAGGGCCGCAATTCGATCATCATCTGTCCGCATCCGCGCGCCAAGGTGACCAATGCGATGATCTGCAACCTGATGCGCGATGCGCTGGTCAAGCTGGGTGCGCCCGCCGACCTCGTCATTCCCATCGAAACTCCTTCGGTCGAGAAGACCAACGAGGTGATGAAGCAGTGCGACCGCATCCTCGCCACCGGCGGCGCGCCGATGGTGGTCGCGGCCTACAGCTCGGGCACCCCGGCGCTGGGCGTCGGCGCGGGCAATGCGGTGATCACGGTCGACGAAACCGCCGATCTCGACGATGCGGCCGCGAAGATACTGCTTGTCGAAGACGCTCGATCTGGCAGCCTCGTGCTCGTCGGATAACGCGGTCATCCTGCTGGATGCGATCTACGAGCCGATGCTCGCCAAGCTCAAGGCCAAGGGCGGTATGGTGCTGGATGACGCGGCTAAGGCCAAATTGCAGGCCTCGCTGTGGATCGACGGCGTGATCAACGCCAAGGTTGTCGCGCAGACGCCGCAGTTCATCGGCAAATTTGCCGGGTTCGAAGTGCCGGAAGACGCGAAGTTCTTCATCGTCCCGGAGACCGGCTACGGCCCCGATCACCCGTTCTCGGGCGAGAAGATGACCGTGACCATGGCGCTCTACCGGGCGAAGGACATCGACGAGGCGATTGCGCTGACCAACAATATCCAGGCCTATCAAGGCCGGGGTCACTCCTGCGGCATCTATTCGACCAGCGATGCCAACATCATGAAGCTGGCGAACCAGACCTATACCAGCCGCGTCATGGTCAACCAGCCGCAGGCCGCCTCGAACTCGGGCAACCTGTGGAACGGCATGCGCCAGACCTTCTCGCTGGGCTGCGGTTCGTGGGGCGGCAATGCCACCAACAACAACATCACCTGGCGCGACCTGATCAACGAGACCTGGGTGTCGAAGCCGCTGGCGGTGACCAAGGTGATCCCGGACGATGAGGAATTGTTCGGCAAGGATATCATCGCTGCGCTGGGGTGAGGGAGATGTCTGCTCGGGCAGTCGTGTTTCTTGCCATCATTTTAGGCATTTGCAGACCCGCTCAAGCAGGCGACTTGATCGGCCTCGGGCGATTTTGTGGTTACGCGCCGATTATTGATCTCCTCACCCAAGATCAGCTCGCCATTCAGGACATGGCGCACTCGGAAGGCAATTGCGTTCATTTCAACGTTCGGATATCATACCGGATATACGGAGGAATGTCATGAAGATGCAAATTGGCAAATGGGGCAACAGCCTGGCGGTTCGGCTGCCTCGCGACATTGTTGAGCGATTTCATCTCAAGGAAGGCGACTCGATCGATATGGAATTGCTCAGCCGAGCCCGCTCAGATCGCAAATGACGCGCGACGAAGCTTTGCGGCGGGCCGTTGAATTGCAGCGTCCCCTGCCTGCAGACTACAAATTTGATCGCGAAGAGGCCAACGCGAGGTGAGTTCGGCATTCGCAATCGATTCCAACGTAGCAATTTATGCGTTCTCAAAAGACGACCGACGTATTTCTGCATTGGAGTTGTTGCGTGCCGGACCGAGGATCAGCATTCAGGTGCTCAACGAATTCACCTCGGTCAGTCTGCGAAAGCGTGGGGTCGATTGGCTGGAAATCGAAGAATCGCTCGATATCATCGCGCAACTTGCGTCATCGATGCGAGCCGTGAGCTACGACGTTCATGATTTGGGCAGAGTCGTGGCGCAGCGCTACCAATTGGGCTTCTATAACTCGTCGATCATTTCCGCCTCGTTGCTTGACGATTGCGAAGTCCTCTACAGCGAAGACATGCACCACGGACTCGTGATTGATGACCGCCTGACCATCACCAATCCATTTCTCGCGACGGACCAAGCATGACCACCCAATTCGACCTCACCGAAGATCAGCTCGCCATCCAGGATATGGCGCGCAAGTTCACCGCCGACCAGATCACCCCTAATGCCGCCAAGTGGGACGAGGAGAAGCACTTTCCGCGCGATGTCGTGCGCCAGGCGGGAGAGCTGGGTTTCGGAGCGATCTACATCTCGGAGGAGATGGGCGGGATTGCGCTGGGCCGGCTGGAATCGGCGCTGATCTTCGAGGCGCTGTCCTATGGCTGCCCCTCGACCGCCGCCTTCATCTCGGTCCACAACATGGCCAGCTGGATGATCGACAAGTTCGGCGGCGACGAGATCAAGCAGCGCTACCTTCCGCAGCTGGTCGGCATGGAGAAGCTCGGCTCATACTGTTTGACCGAGCCGTCCTCCGGCTCCGATGCCGCAGCGCTCAAGACCACCGCCCGGCTGGAAGGTGACCACTATGTCGTCAACGGCACCAAGCAGTTCATCACCGGTGGCGGGGTCAACGACTTCTATGTCACGATGGTGCGCACTTCGGACAATGGTGCCAAGGGCATAAGCTGCCTGGTGATCGAGAAGGATCAGGAAGGCGTCAGTTTCGGCGCGAACGAGAAGAAGCTGGGCTGGAATAGCTCGCCGACTGCGCAGGTCTCGTTCGATAACGTCAAGGTGCGGGTCGAAAACCGGGTTGGCGCGGAAGGCGATGGCTTCAAGTTCGCCATGGCAGGCCTCGACGGCGGGCGGCTCAACATTGGCGCCTGCTCGCTTGGGGGCGCGCAGCGGTGTCTCGATGAGGCGATCCAATATGTGAAGGACCGCCAGCAGTTCGGCACCCGGATTGCCGATTTCCAGAACACCCAGTTCACCCTCGCCGACATGGCGACCGATCTGGAGGCCGCCCGCGCGCTGCTCTATCTCGCCGCCGCCAAGGTCACCGCCGGTGCGCCGGACAAGACGCGGTTTGCCGCCATGGCCAAGAAGCTCGCCAGCGATAATGGCAGCGAAATCGTCGACAAGGCGCTGCAGATGTTCGGCGGCTACGGCTATCTGCGCGACTATCCGATCGAGCGGTTCTGGCGCGATTTGCGGGTGCACCGGATCCTCGAAGGGACCAATGAAGTGATGCGCATGATTGTCGGCCGGGACTTGCTCAAATGAGCCACACCGATGAACTGATCGTCCGCCGCGAAGGCGTCGCCGGCTTCCTCACGCTGAACCGGCCCAAGGCGATCCATGCGCTCACCGCGGCGATGGACGAAGCGATGACCGAGGCGCTGCTGGTCTGGCACGATACGCCCGATGTCCATGCCATTATCGTCGATCACAGCGAGGGGCGCGGGTTCTGCTCTGGCGGCGATGTAGCTTTCCTGCGCAATTCGGCGCTGACCGACAAGGGCGTCTCCGGCATCCAGTTCTTCCACGACGAATATCAGCTCAACCATCTGATGTTCGAATACGGCAAGCCGATCGTCGCCTTCATGGACGGCATCACAATGGGCGGCGGGGTCGGGATTTCGCAGCCGGCGAAATTCCGGGTGGCGACCGAGAACACCCGCTTCGCCATGCCCGAGACCGGGATTGGCCTGTTTCCCGATGTCGGCGGCGGCTGGTTCCTGGCACGGCTGCCGGGGCGGATGGGGCAGTTCCTGGCGCTCACCGGCGCGCGGCTCGACGGGGCGGAATGCCTGTGGACTGGCCTCGCGACCCATTACCTGCCTTCCGAGGCGCTCGGCGAGGCCAAGGAGCGCATCGCCGCCGGCCATGAGCCCGGGCAGGTGCTCTCGGCGCTCTCCACCCATGCCCCGACCGCGCGGATCGAGGCCAACGCTCATCTGATCGCCAAGCACTTCGCTTCGGACCGGCTGGAAGACATCATCGCCAGCCTGGAGACCGACAACAGCGAATGGGCGGCCAGGGAGCTGGCGACGATCCGCAACAAGAGCCCGCAGGCCTGCAAAGTGGCGCTGCGCCAGCTACGCGATAGCCTGGCCTGCAAGGACTTCGCCGAGAACATGGTGATGGAAATGCGTATCGCCGCGCGGGTAATCGTCCTCCCCGATTTCGCCGAAGGGGTGCGCGCGGTGATCGTCGACAAGGACAATTCGCCCAAGTGGAACCCGGCGACGCCCGAGGGCGTCACCTCTGCGATGATCGATGCGATCTTCGCGCCTCTGCCGGCTGACAAGGAATGGAAGCCCCTATGAGCTATGAAACGATCCTCACCGAACGGCGCGGTGCGGTCACATTGATCACTATCAACCGTCCGCAAGTGCTCAACGCCCTTAGCAGCACGGTGCAAAGGGAACTGATCGCCGCTTTCGCTGCCTTCGAAGCTGACGACAGCCAGGGCTGCGCGGTGCTGACCGGGGCAGGCGAAAAGTCTTTTGTCGCCGGGGCGGACATTCCCGAAATGGCCACGATGGCGGCGACGGACTTCTACACCCGCGCATTTTTCGACGGCTGGCAGCAAGACATCGCCAGCAAGGTGCGCAAGCCCTGGATCGCGGCGGTGAACGGCTTCGCGCTGGGCGGGGGCTGCGAGCTGGCCATGATGGCGGACATGATCATTGCTTCGGAAAAGGCGAAGTTCGGCCAACCCGAGATCAAGCTCGGCGTTGCGCCGGGGATGGGCGGCACCCAGCGGCTGACCCGCGCGGTGGGCAAGGCCAAAGCGATGGACCTGTGCCTGACGGGGCGGATGATGGACGTCACCGAAGCGGAAAAATCGGGCCTCGTTGCCCGCGTGCTGCCCGCGGAAGGCTTTGTCGATGCGGTGGTGGCGATTGCTGCGGAGATCGCCGCCATGCCGCGCATCGCCGCACTTGTGAACAAGGAAATGGTCAGCGCCGCCTTCGAGACGGTGCTGGAGCAGGGCCTGCTGTTCGAACGCCGCATGTGGCAGATCCTCGCCGCGACGGAGGACAAGACCGAGGGCATGAATGCCTTTGTCGAAAAACGCGCGGCGGTGTGGCAGAACCGATAGCTTCTCCCCTCTCCCGTTGGGAGAGGGTTGCGCAGCCTTGGCGACGAAGGAGCCTAGGCGCAGCTGGGTGAGGGGCTGTGCCCCAACGAGAGGGCGCAGCCCCTCATCCAACTCCGACTAGCCAGCAAGCTGGCAAGTCTCCGTATCCTTCTCCCCATGGGAGAAGAAGACCATTTGGAGCAAGCACAATGAAAATCGCATTCATCGGTCTCGGCAACATGGGCGGCGGGATGGCCGCGAACCTGGTCAAGGCGGGGCATGAGGTTCATGCCTTCGATCTTGCCACCGAGGCGCTGGAGAAGGCAAAGGGTAACGGCTGCGCGACCTACACCAATGTCCGCGAGGCCGTGCAGGGCGTCGATGCAGTGGTCTCGATGCTGCCCAACGGGGCCATTGTCGACAAGGTGTTCAGCGATGACATCATCGGCCATGCGCCGACATCGGCGCTGCTGCTTGATTGCTCGACGATTGACGTGGATACCGCCCGCAAGGTCGAGGCGGCAGCCGAAAAGGCGGGCTACGCAATGGCCGATGCGCCAGTTTCGGGCGGCATCGCGGCGGCTAATGGCGGCACGCTGACATTCATGGTCGGCGGGACTGACAAGGCCTTCGCCAGAGCGGAAACTGTGCTGCAACCGATGGCCAAGGCGGTGATCCACGCCGGGGCGGCGGGCAGCGGACAGGTCGCCAAGATGTGCAACAACATGCTGCTGGCGATCCACATGATCGGAACTTGCGAAGCGCTGGCGCTGGCGGAGAAGGCCGGGCTCGATCCGCAAAAGTTCTATGAAATCAGCTCGAAGTCGACCGGCTATTGCTGGTCGCTCAACGATTATACGCCGGCGCCGGGGATCGGCGCGGCCAGCCCGGCGGACAATGACTATCAGGGCGGGTTCGCCTCGGCGCTGATGCTCAAGGACTTGCGGCTGGCGATGGCCGGGGCCTCTTCGAGCGGTGCCACCGTGCCGCTGGGCAAGCACGCCACCGAAATCTACGAAAAGTTCGTCGAGGCCGGAAACGGCGGTAAGGATTTCGGCGCGATCTTCACGACGCTTTAGTTCCTCTCCCGCTTGCGGGAGGGGAGATCAGGCAGCGCTCAACCCCCCATCCAGCTTGAGCTCGGACCCGGTCATGAACCGGCTTTCGTCGCTGGCGAGATATAGCACGCCCAGCGCCACCTCGTCCGGCTCGCCGATCCGTCCCAGCGGGATCACGCGGGCGAGTTTACTCAGCGTTTCCTCGCGCGCGGTTTCCTTGCGGACGTGAAATTCGTCGAGGATGGCGGTGTCGACGAAGGCCGGATGGACCGAGTTGCAGCGCAGGTCCCAGCCCTTCTTTGCGCAATAGAGCGCCACCGACTTGGTCAGCATCCACACCGCCGCCTTGGAGGTGTTGTAGGCGGCAAGGTAAGGGTCGGCAGTCATCGCTGCGATCGACGATATGTTGACGATGCTCGCCGGTTGGCTTTCGCGCAGCAGCGGCAGGGCGTATTTGCAGCCGAGGAACACACTATCGGCGTTCACCGCCATCATCCGCTGCCACTGCTCGTAGCTGGTCGATTCGATCGAACCGCCGGCGCCGATCCCGGCATTGTTGACCAGTATCGACAGTCCGCCAAGCTTGTCCCCGGCGACTCCCACGGCGGCAACCCAGTCCGCCTCGCTGGTCACGTCTTGGGCACAGGAAAAGGCGGTGCCTGCGCCGCATTCGGTATCGATTGCCGCCGCCTGCCGCGCCGCGCCCTGGCCATCGATATCGGTGAGCAGCACTTTGGCACCCTCGCGGGCCAGTCGCAGCGCGATAGCTGCGCCCAGGCCCTGCGCCGCGCCGGTTACCAGAGCCTTCTTGCCCGCAACCCGTCCCAACCTGCCGCTCATCTTCCACCTCCAAGGATATCAGGTGCCAGCAACAGCAGCATCTTGGTGTCGATGGCGTAACCTTGCTCGCGCCACTGCGCGATGGCTTGCGATATGCCCGAAAGCGGCACGCGGTGGACGGTTATGTTCTCGCTTTCGGTGCCGCCGCCTTCGCCGATCCTGGTCAGGCCGTGCGCACGCAGCAGCGAGTAACTTTCGGTCACCATGCCGGGCGACGACCAGAACTCGCCGATCACTTCCATCCGCTCGGCCCGGTATCCGGTCTCCTCTTCCAGCTCGCGCGCAGCGGCGGTGGCGTCGTCCTCGTCTTCGTCGCCGTCGCCGATCAGTCCGGCGGGCAGTTCGATGCAGGGGCGGCCCAGCGGCACGCGGAATTGTTCGACGAGGATAACGTGGTTCTCCTCGTCCACCGCCAGGATCACCGCCGCGCGGATGCCGCGCGTGCGGCTGACATATTCCCATTTGCCGCAGGTCTTGGCCACGACGAATTTGCCCTGCCAGACAATCGTTTCTTCCTCGCTGGACGTCATACTTCGATCAACCTGTCAGGCAATTCGTTGATATCGTTGGTGTCGCGCGGGAAGTGCTCGGCCAGCACCGCGCCGACCTGCTCGACCGCAGCGCACATGCCCTCGGCCACCCGGCCTTCGCGGATATGGGCGAGCATGGCTGCCATGGCATCGCCCCAGACTTCGGGCGATATCTTGCTGGCGATCGCCTCGTCGGCGACGATTTCGGCGCGGTGTTCGCGCATCGACAGGTAAATGAGGATGCCGGTGCGCCCGTGGGTGCGCCGCTCGGCGCCGATCTTGAACGCGGTAACGGCGCGGGCGCGGACCCGGGCGTTCTTAACTGGCGGCGGGATCAGCAGGAACTTCAGCGGCGGCCACAGCTGCAGCAACCACATGCCGGCGAATTTCAGTGTGCCGACCAGTAGGGCGACAGCGAATATCTGGCGCGGCTGCCAATGCTGCACCCAGCCGCCACTCAGCCGGTCGTAGAGCCCGAGATAGAAATCCGGAGCGATGGCAAGTGCGGTGAGTGCGAGGAAGGCGACAAAGGCGCTCCACAGCAGGGCGATGTCGGCGTAATCGTCCGACTGGGCGGCGAGAATGGTGACGATCTCGCCGGCGCTGTGCGCCTCGGCGGCATTGACCGCCGCGCCGATCCGGGCTCGCTCGTCTTCGGTGATCGAGGCTATTGCCGTCATTTCCGCCTCCTACCAGCTGCCCGAGGAGCCGCCGCCGCCGAAGCTGCCGCCGCCGCCCGAGAAGCCGCCGCCTCCGGAAAAGCCACCGCCACCGCCGCCCCAGCCGCCCGACGAACCCCAGACGATCACCGGGCCCAGCCCGCTGTCATAACGCCGCCCACCGCGCCGCCGCCGCAACATCGGCAGGATGAAGAAAATGAAGAACAGCCCCAGCCAGAACAGCGTGGAAATCGGGAAGCCTTCTTCCTTAGACTGGGCGGGTTTCGCCTGCGCTGCGATCTTGCGTGCTTCCTCCTCTGGCAGGGTGAGCTGCCGGATCAGCGCGTCGGCTCCCGCCTCGATGCCGCCGGCCATGTCACCGGCCTTGAATTTGGGCACGATGGCCTCGTTGACGATCAGCGAGGACAGGCCGTCGGTGAGGATACCTTCGAGGCCGTAGCCGACCTCGATCCGCAGCTTGCGTTCGTTCGGCGCGACGATCAGCAGCGCGCCGGTATTCTTGTCCTTCTCGCCGATCCCCCAGGCTCGCCCCAGCCGGTAGCCGTAGTCGGAAATTTCGTAGCCCTGCAGGCTGGGCAAGGTCGCCACCACCAGCTGGCGGCGCGATTGCACTTCGAGCGCGGCCAGCTTCTGGTCGATCCGCGCTTCGGCATCGGGCGGGATGATGTTGGCGGCATCGACCACCCGGCCGGTGAGCGCCGGAAATTGCTGGGCCCATGCGGCCATCGGCGCAAACAGCACTGAAAGCACCAGCAACGCGCCCGCCGTCAGGGCGACCGCGCGCTGCCATGTGCCGGTTGAATCTCGCCCGGCCAGCCCGAGCATCGGGCTATCCTCCGCCGTCAGAGCTTGCCTTCGAGGCTGGGCGCCGCTTCTGCGCCCGGCGTCACCGCCTGATAGGTCACCATCGGCTTGGCACCGTAGAACACCTTGGCGGCCATGATCGCGGGAAAGGTGCGGATCGTGGTGTTATAGCTCTGCACCGCGCCGTTGTAGTCGCGCAGGGCCACGCGGATGCGGTTTTCCTGCCCCTCGAGCTGGCTTTGCAGCATCTGGTAGTTGGTGATGCTCTTGAGCTGGGGATAGGCCTCGACATTGGCGAGCAGCCGGCCGAAGCCGGCCATCGAAGTGGACAGCTGGTTCTGCGCGTCCTGGAAGGCCTTCACCTTGGCCGGGTCGGTCAGGTCATCGGCGCTGAGCTGGATGCTGGTCGCCTTGGCGCGGGCTTCGACCACACCGGTAAGGATGGCCTTCTCCTGCTCGGCCGCGCCCTTGGCGACAGCGGCGAGGTTGGGGACCAGATTGGCGCGTTCCTGGAATGCCGCCTGGACATCGGCCCACTTGGCCTTGGCGTTTTCCTCCTGGGTAGGGACGGTGTTGATGCCGCAGCCGGCGAGGCTTGCAGCGGCGAGGGCGGTGAAGGCGAAACGTCCCAGACGGGCAGACGGCGAAGCGGACATACGGGCGGTTCCCTCTCTCTCGCCGCGGCGGGCTCGCCGGGCAATCCGCGCGAATGTAGTGCGCGGCGGTGCGCGATCAAGCACCGACTCGGAATATCCTGCGATGCCAGTTGTTTGTTGTGACGCCATGGCTTTGCTGGCAGTCTCCCGCCGGGTTTCGCCCAAAAGTGGAAGGGGAAGTTAAATGCTCAAGGAATTCAAAGCCTTCATTGCGCGAGGCAATGTCCTCGATCTGGCGGTCGGTGTGATCATTGGCGCGGCGTTCGGCAAGATCGTCTCGTCGCTGACCGACGATGTAATCATGCCGCTGATCGGTGCGATCGTTGGCGATGTCGATTTCTCGAACAAATATACCGTTCTCAGCGGAACCGTGGCCGAAGGCGCAACGCTGGTGGCGGCGAAAGCTGCCGGCGCCAATGTCGTTGCCTGGGGCAGTTTCATGACGGCGGTAATCGATTTCCTGATTCTCGCCTTCGTGATCTTTCTGATCGTGCGTCAGGCCAACAAGGCGATGCCGCCACCGGCTGCCGGGCCGAGCGAGGTCGACCTGCTCACCGAGATCCGCGATTCGCTCAAAAAGTAGGCGTTTTCGACGGTTTGCGATGAACAAGGGCGGGGCCGATGGCCTCGCCCTTTTCATTTACCGATTGCGCCCTATATTGGCTCTCGCCGGTTTCGGCCGGCTATGGTGATAAATTGCGGCGTGCAATAGGCACAGCGGACCCGGGGGCAGTACCCGGCGGCTCCACCACCCGGCCCTGCGCAAGCGAGGCCAGATGACGGGGCCGAACCAGGATCGACGTGTGTTGAAAAGCGCAGTTTTTGCCCGGGCTGAGTAACCCGTTCAAGGCTCAAAACTCATAAGTGCCAACGACAACAACGCACTTGCTCTCGCAGCGTAATTCTAGGGGCTAACGCCCTGAAGTTACAAAGTTAGAACGCGGTTGGACCGACCGGGCAACAGAACGGATTCCAGCGGCCCGGGGGGCGCCGGGCAACAGAAGCCCCCCACCTTGCGCGCAAGCGACCCGGAACTGAGGATCGTCACATTGTTTCCGTCATCCCGGGCTTGACCCGGGATCCCGCTTTTCCGCCAAAGCCACGCGAGTCAACAGCGGGACCCCGGGTCAAGCCCGGGGTGACGATAGCGTCGCAAACTTCGATTCAACCATGCTAGATCAAAAGCAGCACACTCCCGGCGCGGAGAGACGATTTAGGTTTTCACGAAATTGAAGTGGGCTGTTCTAGGCGAAGACCTTGGCGTCTGCCTGTGCCGCCTTCTCCCGCTCGAAGCGCAGGCAATCGAGGATCTTGCCTCCCGCCAGGAACACCGACCCCAGACAGGCCGCGAACAGCAGCTTGCCGCCGGTGCCGGGATATTGCGTGAGGTAGACGCTGCCACGCTCGGCCGCGCCCATCGCCAGGGCGTAGATGATCAGGAAGGCTTCGGGACGGGTCTTGATAACAAACAGTCGTCCGATTTTGCGAAACATCGTTAATCCTTAACAGTCCAATTCCTGCAGCAACCATCATGCCAGTCGCGCAACTCCGTGCAATGCGCTGGTTAACGCGCGGGCCGGTGTAAAGCCCTTCGACGGATTGTCCGGCGGTTGCCAAGCGCCGGGCCATTCGCCATAGGCGCTCGCGATCCTTCCCCAGGACATTCGAAGGTTATCCAGCCGCGATGCGCCATGCTCGCGGCGTAACATGCGGCGAGGCGAAATGGCAGACAAGGTTGAGCGCTCGGGGCTTCGGGTGGACGCGAAGCTGGCGCAATTCATCGAAGGCGAAGTGCTGGCACCGCTGCAAATGGGCGCGGATGCGTTCTGGCAGGGATTCGCCGATCTGCTGGGCAGCTTCGTCCCGCGCAACCGGGCGCTGCTGGCCAGGCGCGACGCGTTGCAGGGACAGATCGACGCCTGGCATGTGGCTCGCGCCGGCAAGTCGCCCGATCCGGCGGAATACCGGGCTTTCCTTACCGAAATCGGCTATCTCGTGCCCGAGCCGGGCGACTTTGCGGTGACGACGCAGAATGTCGATGCCGAGATTGCCACCATGGCCGGGCCGCAGCTGGTGGTGCCGGTGCTCAACGCCCGCTTCCTGCTCAACGCCGCCAATGCCCGCTGGGGCAGCCTCTACGACGCCTATTACGGCACCGACACGCTCGATGCCCCCCCGGCGAAGCCGGGCGGATACGATGCGGAGCGCGGTGCCGCGGTGATCGCCCGTGCCCGCCGATTCCTCGACGAGACCATTCCCGGCTGGGAACTGGCGCTGACCGGCGGCGATTGCCCCCATTCCTTCGCGACACGTGCCCTCGAATCAGGTGGGGGCGGCGTGCTGTTCATGAACAACGGGCTGCATATCGAGCTGGTGATCGATCCGGCGCATCCCATCGGCAAGGACGATCCGCTTGGCATTGCCGACGTTGTGCTGGAATTGGCGCTGACCACCATTGCCGACCTTGAGGATTCGATTGCTGCCGTCGATGCGGAAGACAAGCTTGCGGCCTACCGCAACTGGCTTGGCGTGATCTGCGGTGACTTGACCGAAAGCTTCGATAAGGGCGGCAAGACTCTCACCCGCGCGCTCGAACCTGACCGCGAATGGACTGCGCCTTCGGGCTCGAAGTTCGCGCTTCCGGGCCGCAGCCTGCTGTTCGTGCGCAATGTCGGCCACCTGATGACCAATCCGGCGATCCTGCTGGCGGATGGCAGCGAGATTCCCGAAGGCGTGATGGATGCGGTGATCACCAGCGCCATTTCCGCGCAGGACGTGAAGGGGCTCGGCAAGTACCGCAACAGCCGCAAGGGCTCGATCTACATCGTCAAGCCCAAGATGCACGGGCCGGAGGAATGCGCTTTCACCAACGACTTGTTCGATGCGGTGGAAGACCTGCTCGGCCTGCCGCGCCACACGGTGAAAGTCGGGGTGATGGACGAGGAGCGGCGCACTTCGGCCAATCTCGCCGCCTGCATTCATGCGGTGCGCGAGCGCATCGTGTTCATCAACACCGGCTTCCTCGACCGCACCGGCGACGAGATCCACACCTCGATGCGCGCCGGGCCGATGATCCGCAAGGGCGCGATGAAGCAGAGCGCGTGGATCGATTGCTACGAAAAGCGCAATGTCGCGATCGGGCTCAAACATGGCCTCTCGGGCCGGGCGCAGATCGGCAAGGGGATGTGGGCCGCGCCCGACCGGATGGGCGCGATGATGGCCGAGAAGACCGTCCATCCCAAATCCGGCGCCAACACCGCCTGGGTGCCCTCTCCGACTGCGGCGACGCTGCATGCGATGCATTATCATCAGATCGCGGTGTTCGACGTGCAGAAGGAAATGGCCGGGCAGGCGGTGCCCAGTCTCGACACGCTGCTGACGATCCCGCTCGCCACCGGGGTCAACTTCTCGGAAAGCGAAGTGCACGAGGAGCTCGACAACAACGCGCAGGGCCTGCTCGGCTACGTCGTGCGCTGGATCGATCAGGGGGTGGGCTGTTCCAAGGTGCCCGATCTCAACGATGTGGGCCTGATGGAAGACCGTGCCACTTTGCGCATATCTTCGCAGCACATGGCCAACTGGCTGCTGCACGGCATTTGCACGAAAGATCAGGTGATGGATTCGCTGCGCCGCATGGCGGCCAAGGTCGATACGCAGAACGCTGGCGATGCGCTTTACGAGCCGATGGCGGGCAACTGGGAGAGCAGCATGGCCTTCCAGGCCGCCTGCGACCTGGTGTTCAAGGGTATCGAGCAGCCAAGCGGCTATACCGAGCCGCTGCTCCACGCCTGGCGCCAGCGCAAAAAGGCGTCGGGCTAGGCCTATGATGCCAGCTTAACCCGGACCTAAGGGTTTGCTGGCAAAGCACGGCCATCGGCAACGATCGACAGGGCGGAATTTTGGCTGGTCAGGACGGCAGGAGGGACAGGCGCGACAACGCCATGATCCGTGCCCGGCTGCGCGCCGGGGGCCCTGAGCAGGATGCCTCGATCCACGATATGTCGACGCGCGGCATGCTGATGTCGGCGGCATCGCCGCCGCTGCGGGGCGAAATCGTCGAAGTGATCCTGGGCCGGTATGTGCTGGTGGGGCAGGTCCGCTGGTCCCATGCCCGCCACTTCGGGGTTGGTCTGCAAGAACGGATCAATGTTGCTGCGTTGCTTCAAGGAACCGGCGGTCCGATCACGGTCAGCCGGTCGGCGGCCTCTGCCGAACCCGCGCAGGAATGGGAGCTGGCCCACTATCTCCTCGCCGCCGCAGCGGGGCTGGCCTCGCTCGTGTTCCTGGGCATTGCCGTCAGCCGCTGGCTGGGTTGACCGGGTCGGGCGGTTTGCCCTTCACTTCATGACAATTCCCGGCCGATAGCCACGAATTCCGCGACACTCAGCGTCTCGGCGCGGCGTTCGCTATCCAGGCCCAGTTTCGCCAGCGCCGCCAATGCGCCGGGCAGACCCTTCAGGCTCTGGCGCAGCATCTTGCGGCGCTGGCCGAAGGCGGCCTCGGTTACCCTTTCGAGCATACGCGCCGAGACCCCTTCGGGCATGGCCCCCGGCACAACATGCACTACTGCCGACATCACCTTGGGCGGCGGGGTGAAGGCGCTGCGGTGAACTTTCATCGCGATCTTCGCGGCCGAGCGCCACTGCGCCAGCACCGCGAGGCGGCCGAAGGCGGACGAGCCGGGGGCAGCGACGATGCGTTCGGCGACCTCATGCTGGAACATCAGCGTCAGCGAAGTCCATTGCGGCGGCCAGCTATCCCGGTTTCCCTTCTGGCCCGACAGCCAGCCGGTGAACAGCGCGGTGCCGACATTGTATGGCAGGTTGGCGACGATCGCGTAGGGGCCTTCGAACAGCGTCGCCGGATCGAACTTCACGGCATCGCCTTCGATCACCCGCAGCTGGCCGGGGAATGCTTCGGCCAGTTCGGCAAGGGCTGGCAGACAGCGCCTGTCCATCTCGATCGCGGTGACCCGTGCACCGGCGTGCAGCAGCGCGCGAGTGAGGCCGCCGGGGCCAGGGCCGACCTCCAGCACATCGCGCCCGCGCAGATCGCCCGGCACCGCCGCTATGCGATCGAGCAGCTGCTCGTCGAGCAGGAAGTTCTGGCCCAGTGCTTTCGAGGCGGAAAGCCCGTGCCGGGCGATAACTTCGCGCAGGGGCGGGAGGTCTACCATGAGCCCACCCCGCTGCGACTAACCAAGCCTTCGGCTTGGCAAGTCTCGCTCCCCTCCCGCTTGCGGGAGGGGCTGGGGGTGGGTGCCATCATCCCGCCGCCCGCCGCGCGGCGCATTCTCCGGCCATGCGGATCGCGGCGATCATTGCCCCGGGATTGGCAATGCCCTTGCCGGCGATGCCGAAGGCAGTACCGTGATCGGGCGAAGTTCGCACCACCGGCAGGCCAAGCGTGACATTGACGCCCTGATCGAAATCGAGCGCCTTTATCGGGATCAGCGCCTGGTCGTGGTACATGCAGATGGCGACATCGTAGGAGCCCCGGATGTGCGGCGCGAACAGCGCGTCGGCGGAGTGGGGGCCTGAGGCGTCGATGCCGGCAGCCCGCAGCGCCGCGACCGCAGGGGCGATGATCCGCATGTCCTCGTCGCCCATCCGGCCGTCCTCGCCGGCATGCGGGTTGAGCGCGGCGATGGCGAGACGGGGGGAGGGGATGCCGAAATCGCCTTGCAGCGCCCGGGCGACGATCGCGGCGCGGCGTTCGATCAGGGCGCTGGTCAGTAGCGCAGGAACATCGGCCAGCGCGACATGCACGGTGATCGGAACTGTCCTGAGGCTCGGCCCGGCGAGCATCATCACGGCGTTTTCGGCTGCAACACTGCAGGAATCGGCGACAAATTCGGTCTGCCCGGGAAAGCTGAAGCCCACTTGAGCTATCCACGATTTGGCGATCGGACCGGTTACAATCGCTCGTGCCTCGCCCGTCACCGCCAGCCTCGTCGCCCACTCGAGCGAATCATATGCGAGCCGCGCACCCTCGGTGTCCGGCTGGCCCGGATGCCAGGTGCTGCCGGGGGAGCCGAGCACTGGCAGGCCGGTGCCAAATGCAGCTGCCGCCTCTGCGGCGCCGGCTATGGGGATAACGGGAACCGCGAGGCCCATCTGGCGAACGGCGCCTTCGAGTACCGAGCGGCCACCGGCAACGAAGAATGTCGGCAGGCGCGCTTCCGCCCGCCGCGCCCAGGCTGCGACGATCAGTTCGGGACCCACGCCCGCCGGATCGCCCAGGGAAACCGCGAGGGGCGAAACGGCGAGCGGGGCATTCACCACGGGCTCAATTGTAGTCGATCACCGCATCGCGGCGCAGGTCGCGCAGGTACATCTGCGCGCGCTTGTTGACCCGGTCGTCTTCCATCTGCGACTGCAACTGGTCGAAGCTCGGTCCCGCGGCGGTCTGCGGATCGTCGCGGCCGCACAGCATCAGCACGCGAACGCCTTCCTCGAGCGAGCCGAATGGCGGCGAGGTCTCGCCGACCGACAGGGCGAGCACGGCATTCTGCAAAGGCCCGGGCAGATCCCGCGCCTTGACCTGATCGTTGTTGACAACCTGCGCGCCGAGCTGGGCGGCAACCGGATCGACCGCGCCGCAGCCCTTCGCTTCTTTCATCGCATTGGCGAATTCGGTAGCCTTCTTCTGGGCATCGGCGGCCGCTGTGCCCTTGGGGAAGTTGATCGAAACCTGCTTGAGCGCCAGCAATGCGTCGCGCGGATCGGCGGTCAGCACCTGGCGCTTGTCGATCAGGTAGATGATCGAATAGCCGCCGCGCAGTTCGATAGGCCCGACCAGCTGGCCGGACGCAAGCTGGCGTGCCGCGCTGCCGAGTTCTTCGGGCAGCTGTTCCAGCCGCACCCAGCCGAGATCGCCGCCGACAGCTGCGGTCGAGGCTTCGGAATATTGCCGGGCATAGGCGACGAAGCTGCCGCCCTGGCGCAGCTGTTCGACGATCTTGTTGGCGTTTTGCAGTACCTGGGGTTTGGCTTCGGGCGAGGCCGCGAGGTAGATCTCGCCGATCCGGTATTCCTCGGTGCCTTTGGCCGCCTTTAGCCGGTCCAGCACTTCGCGCACTTCTTCGTCCGAGACATTGACGAAGGGCTGGACGTTGCGGCGCAGCAACCGCTGCCAGGAAAGCTCGCCCCTGATCTGCCGCTTGAGCGAAGCGGGCGAGGAACCGACGCGCGTGAGGTAGGCGTCCATCGCCTTGGTGTTCTGGCCGAAATTCTGCTGAGCGACACGGGCGTAGGTCTGTTCGATCTCGGCATCGTCGATCTCGATTTCGTCGGCCTTGGATGCCTGGATCTGCAAGGTCTCGTCGATCAGGTTGCGCAGCACCTGCATCCGCAGCCGCTGGACCTCCTCGGCGGGGAGCTTGTTGTCATTGGCGGCGACGATCAGCGCCAGCCGTTGATCGACATCGGTGCCGGTGATGATATCGCCGTTCACCACTGCCGACGCCTTGCGCAGATTGGGATTGTTGGTCCCGAACACGGTGATGTTTTCGGGGATGACGATTTCGCCTTGCTGGCCCTGCGCGGATGCGCCGGGGGCCAGCGTGGCGGTTAGGGCGAGGCCCAGGAGGATGTTGGGAATGCGAGTTTGCACCGTTCTGTTTACCCTGGTCTGCGGCGAGAAAATGCGCCGGTCTGCTTGGCGGCGTATTTCGTTCCGGACGGCTTAACCTTAGCTGAGCGCGCCGATAGCGCGTTTGCGGGCCACTGCCAACGCCCGAGGTGAGGCTATCAACGGAAGCCGAGATTGCGGAAGGCGAAGCGCAGCTCGAAGGTATCGCCCCTCTGGGCGTCGCCGGTGGTGACGAAGTCGCGCCGCCAGGTCAGGCCGAGTTCGAGGCAGTCGTCCTGATAGGCCAGTCCCAGGCGGGTGCGGAGCGGCTGGAAGCCCTTGGCGACGATCTGGGTCTGGTTGCTGCTCTGGCCGAGATTGAACACGCCCGAGCCGAACAGCGACCAATAGCGCGCGAACGCCACCCGACCCGCCGCGCGCAGTTCCTCGCTGTCCTTCAGATCTTCTATCGTACTGGAAATATTACGGTTAAGTTGCGAGTAGCCGAGTTCCAGATAAGTGCGCTGGTTGCCGATCGCCGCGTCGATTTCGTTGCGGCGGAACGTGAAACTGTCCTTGTCGATGCGGAAGCGGTGGGTCAGCTTGATGAAGTTGCGGAACTGCACTTCGGTGCGCCCGACGATGTCCGATGTCTTGGTCGAAAGCCCGGTGCCGTCCGGCAGCAAGGTTGGTTCGTTGGTCAGGCGGAACGACTGGCCGATCGATGTCTTCACTTTCCAGCGCGGCGCGTCCCACTGCCAGTCGAAGCCATAGGTGAAACGCACGCCGTCTTCGATCCGGTCATAACCGGGGAAGCGGTTGAGTGCGAAGAGGTTGCCGCTTTCCAGGTCGATAGCGCGCGAATCCTCGTTAGGCACTGCGAGATTGCGCACGCTGGGGCTGGCGACGATCTGGATGCGCGGGGTGACAACCTGCGTGCCATTGAGGAAGCTGCCGAACAGCGGCCACTTGGCGTCGAGCGCGGCAGTGGCCACGGCGCGCGACTGCCAGCCGGGATTGCCGCGATAGGTCACGGTCGAAGTCAGGCTGTTGCTGCTCGAGTGGTAGACATCGCCCCGCACCAGCCCGGTCAGGGTAATCTCCTGGCCCAGGTTGGTCAGCCGGCGCATGTCCCATTGCGCGCTGGCGAAGGCGCGCTGGGTGTCCTGTCCGGCCGAGCGCATGATGGCGAGGCTGTTAGCCTGCAATTGCAGCCGCCCGCCAAGGACCGGATTGGCGAACCGCCGCCGGTAGTCGATCGCCGGCAGCGCCACCGGCACCAGTCCCTGACTGTCGCCGACCCGCAGGGTCTGGGTCGCCCAGCCGGAAATGGTGAGATAGCTGTTGGGGTCGATCCGTTCGATTTCGACCATCGAACGCAGCCGGTCGTCGCGGCTGATGTCGTAGCGGCGCAGGAAGGTGCGGTCGGAGGCGCGGCGGGCCGAGGCGGTCACGCTCCATTGGGGTGAAAACTGGAACCGGCCGTTGGCCTCGATATAGCCGCGAAAATCGCGCGCGGCGGTGCCGGCCGTCGTCGCCACCGGGATCGCCGTTGAGCGCGTGCCGTAGCCGGTGATCTGGTATGCGCCCTTTTCGTGAAGCGCGCGATACTGCGCCGAGAGCATCGGCGCGGCCTTGGTATAGGCATACAGCGTCGCGGCCATATCGCGGTTGTTGGACAGCCGCTGGTAGTAGGATTCGCTGATCTCGAGCCCGTTCGAGGGGGTGAAGCGGATGTTGGGGATCAGCAACCCGGATATCGCCCGGCCATCGGTGGCAACGGCAAGACCTGGCAGCGGCATCAGCCGGACCCCGAATATCTCCATCCGCGCGCCGCGAAACCGCACGGTTTTGGTATCGGGCTGGTAGATCACATCGCGTGCGGTGACGCGCCAGCTGGGCTTCTTGGCGCAGCCCTTGGCGTCTTCGATATCGCAGGCGGTATAGGCGGCATAGCTGAGAAGAATGTCGCCGTTATCTGCCCGCTTGCCCGATTTTGCCGCCAGCCTTCCGCCTTCGCGCAGCGCCAGCAGCATGTTTTCCATCGCGCCGGCCTTGAATTCGTCGCTCAGCTCGACTTTTTCGGTGAACAGCTGGTTGCCGTCCTCGTCGACCATGCGGATATTGCCGGTGGCGAAAATCTGCCCGGTCTTGCGGTTCCACGAAACCGCATCGGCCCGCACCGACTTGTCGTCGCGCCGCAGCACGACATTGCCCTTGGCCGTGACGGTTTCGTTGTCGTCCGAATATTCCAGGCTGTCGGCTTCGAATCCGATCGGTTCGCTCTGCGCCACCGGGGCCACATCGTTCTGCGCGACGGGGGCCGTTTCGCCAGGCACTGCCTGCTGGGCGTGGGCCGAATTTGCGGCCGCCAGTGCCGCCATCATCGCCGCCACTATCGGCAGCGCCATGCCCGCGCCGAAACGCCGCACGCGTAAACCTTGCAATTGCGGCGGAATATGCGGCCCGGGGAGCATCGCTTGCCTATCGCATCGCCGGGCCTTAACTGCAATCCGCCCCGGACGCAGTCATGCGTCGATTGGGCGAGCTTGATGCCGGTATGCGCCAAATTGGCACTATGCCGGCGATTCCAGGAGAGACCATGCAGATCCAGTTTCTCGATGCCCCGCAAAGTCCCGCCCCTCGCCTGGTTGTGCGGTTGACCGGCGGCGACCCGCTGCCTGCCGGCCTCGAACCGGTGCTGGCGGAGGGTGCCAAGGCGGCGCGGTTTACCGGCAAGGCCTCGCAAATCCACGAAGCCTTCGTCATGCGCGATGGCCAGCTGGTGCGGGCCGTGCTGGCCGGCATTGGCGAGGCGAACGGAGCAGGGCGGTCCGGTTCGATCGAGCGGGCGGGGGCTGCGCTCGCCGCGCGTTATCTGACCTCGGGCGAGGCCGCGCTGACCATCGACCTGGCGGATTCGGGCCTCACAACTGTGGAAACTTCCGCCCTGCTGCTCGGTCTGCGGCTGCGCGCCTGGCGGCACGATGCCTATCGCACCAAATTGCCCGAGGACCAGAAGCCCACTTTGACTCAGGTGTTCGTAGTCAATGCGCCTGCAGGGGCTGAGGCAGATTGGCAGCGCGAGGCGGCGCTGGCCGACGGGGTCGAATTCACCCGCGAGCTGGTTACCGAGCCGGGCAATGTCATTTACCCGGAAAGTTTCGTCGCACGCTGCGAAGCGCGGCTGGCGGGGACCGGGCTGGAGCTGCGTGTGCTGGGCGAAGACGAGATGCGCGGGCTGGGCATGGGCGCGCTGCTTGGCGTGGCGCAGGGTTCGGCCAGACCGCCGCGAATGCTGGTGCTGCAATGGCACGGCGGCGATCCGGGCAGCAAGCCCACGGCCTTCGTCGGCAAGGGCGTGACTTTCGACAGTGGCGGCATTTCATTGAAGCCCCCCGCCGGCATGGAAGACATGAAGTGGGACATGGGCGGCGCGGGCGCGGTGGTTGGCGCGATGCTGGCCATGGCGGGCCGCAAGGCCAAGGCGAATGTCGTCGGCATCTGCGGCCTGGTCGAAAACATGCCGGGCGGCGATGCGCAGCGGCCGGGCGATGTCGTCAGGTCGATGTCGGGACAGACCATCGAGGTGATCAACACCGACGCCGAAGGGCGGCTGGTGCTGTGCGACGTGCTGACCTGGGTGCAGAAGGAATTCGCGCCCTCGGCGATTGTCGATCTGGCGACATTGACCGGGGCGATCATCGCCAGCCTCGCCAGCGAATATGCCGGGATATTCTCGAACGACGAGGACCTTGCAGGCAAGCTGATGGCCGCCGGGCAGGCGACTGGCGATAAGCTGTGGCGCATGCCGATGGGATCGACTTACGACAAGCTGATCGACAGCCCGATCGCCGACATGAAGAACACCGGCCCGCGCAACGGCGGCTCGATCACCGCCGCGCAATTCATCCAGCGCTTCATCGACAAGGGCCGCCCATGGGCGCATCTCGACATTGCCGGGGTGGTCTGGGCGGACAAGGCGGGGACGACCTGGGAGAAGGGTGCGACCGGCTACGGCGTGCGGCTGCTGGACCGCTTCGTGCGGGACAATCTCGAAGGTTGACGGACTTGCGCGTCGATTTCTACCAGTTGAGCCGAGATCCCGTCGAGGCAGCCCTGCCGCTCATCGCCCGGGCGACACTGAACGCGGGCGAGCGGCTGCTGGTGGTATCCGCCGACGAGAGCCAGCTCGGCCGGATCGGCGAGATGCTATGGTCGAAGCTGCCGGAGAGCTTCCTGGCGCATGGCCGGGCAGAAGCGCCCGATGCCGAACGGCAGCCAATCCTGCTGTCTGAGAAGGCTAAGCCGGATAACGGCGCGCGGTTCATGGCGCTGGCGGACGGGGTGTGGCGCGAGGGCGAGACGCCGTTCGCGCGAACTTTCCTGATGTTCGACGATACGACGCTCCAGCCCGCGCGCGATTGCTGGCGCATGCTTGGCTTGCGTGAGGACGTCGAGCGGCATTTCTGGAAGCAGCAAGGCGGCAAATGGGTCGAGGGGCCGTGACCCCCAATCTTGCAGCGCAGCATTTTCCCCGCTAGGGGCGCGCCACTTCAAAACATAATCATACATCGCAAGGAACTTCAGCAATGGCGGTTACCCGCACCTTTTCGATCATCAAGCCCGACGCCACCCGCCGCAACCTGACCGGCGGCGTCACCAGGATGCTGGAAGAAGCCGGCCTGCGCGTCGTTGCTTCCAAGCGCATCCACATGACCAAGGATCAGGCCGAGGGCTTCTACGGCGTCCACCGCGAGCGGCCGTTCTTCAATGACCTGGTCGCTTTCATGACCTCGGGTCCGGTGGTCGTACAGGTGCTCGAAGGCGAGGACGCGGTGAAGCGCAACCGCGACGTCATGGGCGCGACCAACCCGGCAAACGCCGACGAAGGCACGATCCGCAAGGCTTTCGCGGAATCGATCGAGGCCAATTCGGTGCACGGTTCGGACAGCGACGAGAACGCCGCGATCGAGATCGCCTTCTTTTTCAAGCCGGAAGAAATCGTTGGTTGAATCTGCATACTTCGTTCGTCATTGCGAGCGGAGCGAAGCAATCCAGGGCTTAATGCGCTACCCTCTGGATTGCCGCGGGCCTTTGGCCCTCGCAATGACGAGCAAAAAGGCCGTCGGGGCAACTTGGCGGCCTTTTGCATTTGAATCACCGGGCTTGTGGCACTATCTTGCCCGCCAAGGAGATTTTCGATGCAAGGCATGGGTGAAACTGCAGGCGAGGCCTGCCCTTTCGAATTCAACTTCGACGAGAAGACCTTCAAGGCCGGCGATACCGTCAGCTACCGGGTGAACGGCAGCCTTGAGGGCTTTCCCTTCGTTGGCACGCTGATCGAGGTGCATGACGATTTCGTGCTGATCTCCGGCGATCCGGGCGAGCCGGACAAGCACTATCGCGGCACGAGAGAGAGCCGCCCGCTGGTTGATTACGCGGAGATCTAGAACTCCTCCGCCGCGTCGAGCAGCCGGGTCAGCTTCTTCGGCGCGACAGCAAGCCAACTCCTTGCCAGCCAGTCGGCGATATCGTCCCAATCGACATCGGCTTGATCAAGCCGGATCGCGATCCAGCCGTCGCCGAAATAGGCGGGGCGGTAGTAGCGCCCGGGATCGTTTTCGATCAGCTGTTGCTGCTCGTCCAGTCCGCCGATCTTGACCAGCAACGCGAGTTTGCCATCGGAGTGGTGGTTGATCGCGACATAGGCGAACTTCTTGCCCTTGACGATGCCAAAGCAGGGCATGCCGTGCGACAGCGTCTCCTCGGCAGCCGGCTGCGCCATGGCGCGGCTGCGCACCTGCTCGATGCGCCATTCGGTGGACGTTTCGCGCGTCACCAGCGTGGCGAGGCAGCGCGAGTAGAGCTGGTGCTCGGCAATCAGCACCCGCGCGGCGAGACTGTCGGGCGTGTCGCCGGGCAGCACCGCGACCGGTGTCTGCCCCAGAACCGGGCCATCGTCGAGTTCGGCGGTGACGAGGTGGACAGTGCACCCGGCATGCGAATCGCCCGCCTCCAAGGCGCGCTCATGGGTGTGGAGGCCCGGATATTTCGGCAGCAGCGAGGGGTGGATGTTGAGCATCCGGCCTTCCCAGCGCGAGACGAATTCCGGCGTCAGGATGCGCATGTAACCTGCCAGCGCCACGTATTCCGCACCGCTCTGCCGGATCGCGGCGTCCATCGCCATATCGTGGTCGAGCCGTTCCATGCCTTTGTGCGGCAGGACGACCGTCGGCACGCCTTCGGCTTCGGCAAGCCTCAGCCCGCCTGCATCGGCCTTGTTGCTGGCGACAAGGACGACTTCGTAGGGGCAGTCGCTGGCCCGGCTCGCGTAGAGCAGCGCCGCCATATTGGTGCCGCTGCCCGAGATCAGCACGGCGACTTTGGCGCGGCTAGGCAAGGTGGGTGGCGCTCCACGCCTCCCGCGCGCTCCACGCCTCGGCGCTGCCGCTGACGGTGCAGCCGCGCGCCCCTGCTTCGATGTGCCCGATGCGGAACACCGTTTCCCCCGCTGCCTCCAGGTCGCGTGCCACGCCTTCGGCCTCGTCAGGCGCAACCGCCAGCACCATGCCGACCCCGCAATTGAACGTCCGGGCCATTTCCGCCGGTTCGATATTCCCCTGCGACTGCAGGAAAGCCATCAGGCGCGGCTGCTCCCAGGCATCGGCAGAGATATGGGCGTGGAGGCCCGGGGGCAGCACCCGGGGTACATTTTCCAGCAGTCCCCCGCCGGTGATATGGGCAAGTGCATGGATCCGGCCCGCCCGCACTATGGGCAACAGGCTTGTCACATAGATCCGCGTCGGCTCGATCAGATGGTCGATCAGCAGGCGGTCTGGGTCGAACAGGGCAGGGCGCTGCATTTTCCAGCCAAGATCGTCCGCCAGCCGCCGCACCAGCGAATAGCCGTTGGAATGGACGCCCGAGCTGGCGAGGCCCAGCAACACATCGCCCGCCGCGACCTTGTCCCCGGTCAGCTGCTCGCCGCGCTCGACCGCACCGACGCAGAAGCCGGCGAGATCGTAGTCGCCGGCGGCATACATCCCGGGCATTTCCGCCGTCTCGCCGCCGATCAGCGCGCAGCCGGCGAGCTTGCAGCCCTCGGCAATCCCGGCGACGACCCGCACCGCGACATCGGTGTCGAGCTTGCCCGAGGCGAAATAGTCGAGGAACAGCAGCGGCTCAGCGCCCTGGACGATCAGATCGTTGACGCACATGGCGACCAGATCGATGCCGATGGCATCGTGCCGGTCATGATCGATCGCCAGCTTTACCTTGGTGCCGACCCCGTCATTGGCCGCGACCAGCAGCGGGTCCTTGTAGCCTGCAGCCCGGGGATCGAAGAACCCGCCGAACCCGCCCAGCTCGGCATCGGCGCCGGGCCGCGCGGTCGCTCTCGCCAGCGGTCCGATCGCCTTGACCAGAGCGTTTCCGGCGGCGATCGAGACGCCAGCGGCCTCGTAGCTATAGGACTTTGGCGGAGGATTGTTCGACATTCTCAGCCGCCTATCCTTTTCGTGCTTGGATTTCCATGATCCTTTCGGCAAAAGGCCCGCGGTTTCCCCCGATGGCTGTCGCACCCTTCCCACCAAACGCGCGCAAATGGCGCCCCGGCCCCGCCGCCCAGCTCCTCACCGGGCTGTCGCTGGCGCTTGCTCTCGCGCTGGCTGTCATCGGTCCGGCCCGGCTGATCGCGCAGATCGAAGGCGATCGCGGCATTCTCCCGGTGGCTACATCCAGCGATATCCAGATCGGCGGGATCGAGGTCGAGACCACCGGCAAGGATGCGCAGGAGGCGCGGATCAACGGCTGGAAGCTGGCTCAGCGCATAGCCTGGGAAAAGCTCGGCGGCCCGACGATGGGCGACGGCCAGATCGAGAGCATGGTCTCGGCGGTGGTGATCGAACAGGAACAGATTGGTCCCCGGCGCTATATCGCCCGGCTGGGCGTGGTGTTCGATCGTGAGCGTGCCGGACAACTGGTCAACAGCGGCGGCGGCCTTGCCCGCTCGCATTCCGCGCCGATGCTGGTCGTTCCGCTGCTCTATTCGGGCGGTGCCGCCCAGACCTTCGAAGTCAAGACAGCCTGGCAGAAGGCCTGGGCGGAATTCAACGCCGGGACCAGTTCGATCGACTACGTCCGCCCGATCGGATCGGGTGGCGATTCGCTGATCCTCACCGCAGGCCAACCGGGCCGGCGCAGCCGTCTGTGGTGGCGCAATGTGCTCGACCAGTTCGGCGCCTCGGACGTCATCGTGCCGGTGGCGCGGCTCGAACGGCAATGGCCCGGTGGGCCGGTGCAGGGAACTTTTACCGCGCGCTATGGCCCGGATAACACCTTCATCGAGAGTTTCACCCTGACCGCAAACGACGAGAAGGGCGTGCCCGTCATGCTCAACCAGGCGATCAAACGCTTCGACGGCATCTACAGCGACGCGCTCTCCCGGGGCTTGCTGTCGCCAGACCCGACGCTTGCCGCGGATACCTCCGCATTCGATTCGGTGATCGCCGCGATCTCTGCATCGCGCCGCCCGAAAGCAGCAGTCGCCGATCCAACAGCGCCGGGACCCTCGGCATCGAGCTCGGGAGCGCCGAGCGAGGCACCCGCCCAGGCCGTGGTCTCGTCCTTCACCGTGCAGTTCGCCTCGCCCGATGCCCAGGCGGTCGATGCCGCGCTGGGGGCGGTGCGGGGCGTATCGGGCGTGCGCGGCGCGGCAACCTCGAGCATCGCCATCGGCGGCACTTCGGTGATGCGGGTGAGCTTCACCGGCGACCTCGACGCCCTGGCCGCGGGCCTGCGCGCGCGCGGCTGGCAAGTTACCGTGGGCAGCGGCGCGCTCAGCATCAGGCGCTGAGGCGTGACCCAGATCGCGCTGCCGCTGGGCATGGCAGGAGCTGCCGGGCCATTGCGAATTGTCGCTGGCAACGCCAATGCAGGGGTAATCGACGCCATTGGCAACGCGGCGGCATGGCCCTTTCGCACCGCCGTGCTTTCCGGTCCGCCGCGTTCGGGAAAATCGCTGCTCGCGGCCTGGTTCGCCGGGACAGCGAAGGGCGAGGCGATCGACGATGCCGATTCGGTGGATGAGACAGAACTGTTCCACCACTGGAACCGCGCGCAGGAAAGCGGAACGCCGCTGTTGCTGGTGAGCAATAAGGCCGAGGGTGCGTGGAAGGTGGCTCTGCCCGATCTTGCCTCGCGGCTGGGGTCGGCATTGCATCTGGAAATCGGCGCGCCGGACGACGCCATGCTGGCCGAACTGATTGCCGTCCATGCAGAGATGCGCGGGATCGTTCTCGACGATTCGGCGGCCGCCTATCTTGTCCCGCGCTGCGAGCGTAGCCATCTGGGAGTGGAGCGGCTGGTCGCGGCGATCGACCGTCTCAGTCTGGAGCGCAAGGCGCCTCCGGGCATGGCGATCTGGCGCGATGCGCTCGATGAAATTCTGGGGCCGGATCAACCGCGCTTGATTTAGGCTGCAAACGGTGGGAAAATCAGTGCGATGTTTGGAAGTCTGAACGCCTATCTCGACTCGATTGTCGCGCGCGATCCCGCGCCGCGCTCGCGCTTCGAAGTGCTGCTCTATCCGGGGCTGTGGGCAGTTGCCTGGCACCGGGTGGCGCATTGGCTGTTCGGCGCCGGGCTCTATTTCTTCGCCCGCGCGGTCAATCATTTTGCCCGTTTCCTTACCGGAATCGATATCCATCCAGGCGCCAAGATCGGCAAACATCTGTTCATCGACCATGGCTTCACCGTGATCGGCGAGACGGCCGAGATCGGCGACAATGTGACGATCTACCAGTGCGTTACCCTGGGCGGAACCAACCCGGCCAATGGCGTGGGCGGCAAGCGGCATCCGACCCTGCTCGATAATGTCATCGTCGGTTCGGGTGCACAGATTCTCGGGCCGATCACCGTCGGCCAGCGCGCGCGCGTCGGCGCCAATGCGGTGGTGACCGAGGATGTGCCCGAAGGCGCGACGATGGTCGGGGTCAAGGCGCGCTCAACCCTGATGCCGGCGGAATCCTGGCAGAAGGACTTCATGCCCTACGGCACGCCGTGTTCCGACAAGTTCGATCCGGCGACGCAGAAGCTGGAAATCATCCAGTGCGAGCTGGAAACGCTGCAGAAGCGGCTGGCGCTGCTGCTGGCAGAACGTGACGCGGAGGCAGCCAAGCAAAGCGCCGGACGCAAGCGGAGCAAGAAATCGGCTTGAGCGCAACAATCACGCCCTTTCCGACTCCCGCCTCGCGTTTAGCGCAGACCGGCTTCGAACGTCTCGAACTCCAGCGCATCCTCGATCTCTACGGCCGCATGGTCGCCGCCGGCCTCTGGCGCGACTATGCGATGAATTTCGACCGCGACGCGGCGAGTTTCAGCGCCTTCCGCCGCGCCGCCGAGCGCCCGCAAGCGCGGATCGAGAAGCGCCCGGCGCTGCGCGGCAAACAGGGCATGTGGGCGCTCTATGGCGAGGCCGGGCAAGTGCTCAAGCGCGGGCACGAGCTGGCGGGGGTGTTGTTTGTGCTGGAGCGGCGGTTGCTGAAGGTGGTGGAGGGGTAGGCGGAGTGTGCTTGACAAGATTTTATGTTCGCTATATGTTCCAAAGTCAAATTTGGAGAAGCTCATGGTCGGAACTTCAAGCGCGAAAGAAGAAAAGTCATCCGATTGCCTCGCCTTCGTGCACTATCTCCGTACCGGAGAGCGTCTGACTGCCGCTCAATTCGAGCAGAAATTCAACCAAAATCACGATGAGCGTGGCAGGTTCACCTACGCATGGAACAACACAGCCGGGAGCGGTGGGGCATCGGGTGGCTCGGCCACAAGATCGACTTTGCCACGGTCTGTTTCGTCCGGGGCAGCGCAACGTAGAACTGCGCCCCCTGCTCACCCGGAACCAAAACAGCCATCAACGCAGAGCCAGCAACGGGCGCGTTCCACTAAGCCAATGCCAACCCACGCGGGCCGACCGCTGCAGCGCGAAGGTTATGCACCGTGGACGCAAGTCGGCTCGCATCCGGCGCGAGAGTATCGGACCAGGACGGGAGCAGCGATCATTGACCCGCGTTCAGGGTATCCGATGCTGGTGCCCAAAGGGGTTTCGATCAGCAAGGCTGCACGTGAAGGTGAGTTCTTTAACGGCGCGATAATTCGAGAGGCGCAAGCGATCGAGGCATTCCAACCCGGTGGGCGGATGGACTTCCAGAGAACCCATAGCACGCTCCGTAGGCGAGGCGGCGAAATCGTCGTTGATCAACGGTTTATCGCTATTGGAAACTATAATTTCGGCGTTTATGCTGCTGCTTCCGGCATTTCTCTGGAAAATGCGCTGCACGGAGCCGCAGGGGTATACCTTGTTCAGACCGGCGAGTTTGGCGGAAATCCGAAGAATGAAAGTTTGATTGTAAGCGGATATCGAGATTATCTCAGCAGGAACGTTGGAGATTAATCGTGCAATTTCCGTTATTTTCATCCAATGGTGAATATGTTTCGTTAAAAAGAATAATTCTATTTTGCATTTATTACGTCATGAGTTTGCATATCATTCCTATAATATATTCTATGGGGGATTCAGACTTTTCTTGGGAGAACCAGTTTAGATACCCATCGTTGATGATATTTTCATTTATCATATGCCTAATGGTAACGATAATAACGCTGCCAATATCCTCATTTTTAACTGATAATATAAATATTGATCATGATTACGACATGCAGGCGTCACTCTTAATCGTAGCAACACTCAACTCTTCTATATACCTAATTGTTGACTACTTTGTTTTGAGTAGCTGGGACTACCCATTGGATTTATTTCGGGCACTGAGGATTTCCTCTCCATTTTATCTGGCGGCCCTTGTGTGTTTGATCCTCTAGTGTCGAAATGTAGGATCACTAGCCGCTGGCATATTTGAGTTTGAGCCAGGGGAAAGACGCGTTCGCGTCCCTCTTCATCTCCCCTTCTGCAACATCCCCATTGCGTGCATCGACTGTTCCATGCCGTTCTGGATCACCGCATCGCCGCTCTGGGCGCTGATCCGGTCCCAGGCTGCCGCGAAACCCTCGACCGTCTTCTCGCCTTCGCCCAGCAGCACGCCCTCGTTCAACGTCACGAAGGCGCTCTGGCAGACCCCGCCGCCCGCGCCGACGATGGCGTTCGAGGGCGCGTCTTCGCTGACCAGGAACAGCGCGGCGGGCGCGACATTCTCCGGGCTGAACGCCTTGTAGGCTTCCTCGGGGAAGATATCCTCGGTCATCCGGGTGCCCGCGGTCGGGGCGAGCGAATTGACCCGGATGTTGTATTTCGCGCCTTCGAGGTGGAGCGTCTTGGCGAGGCCGACAATGCCGAGCTTGGCGGCGGAGTAGTTCGCCTGGCCGAAGTTCCCGCCGAGTCCCGACGAGGAAGTGGTCATCAGGATGCGGCCATAGTTCTGCTCGCGCATGGTTTCCCACACCGCTTTGGTGGCAAAGGCACTGCCGAGCAGGTGGACGCGGACCACCAGTTCGAAATCCGCGGGCTCCATCTTGATGAAGGTCTTGTCGCGCAGGATGCCGGCGTTGTTGATCAGGATGTGGACCGTGCCCCAGGCTTCCTTCGCCCTGGCGACCATTTCCTCCATCTGGGCATATTCGGCGACATTGCCGCCGTTCGACATGGCCTCGCCGCCCGCCGCCTTGATCTCCTCGACCACGGCCAGCGCCGCGTCTGAATGTCCGGTGCCGTCGCGCGCGCCGCCGAGATCGTTGACCACGACCTTCGCCCCGCGCCGTGCGAGTTCGATTGCATAGGCCCGCCCGAGCCCGCCGCCCGCACCGGTGACGATGGCGACTTTGTCCTTGAACGAAATGGTCATGTACTGGCTCCGCTGTCGAATCCGGTCGTCCCCGCCATGGGGCCGGATATGTTGCGCCGCAGCAATACACGCGGCGCTTTGGCTTTCAATCGGAAAGGATCAAAGCCGTGACAGCACCGGGATCAATTCATCGAAATGGTGGATGACCGAATCTGCGCCGAGCTCCGCCGGCGGAACGTCGTTGAAGCCGAAGCTGACGGCAATCGAAGGTACCCCCGCAGCCTTTGCCGCGCCGATATCGTAAGTCGTGTCGCCGACGAACACCGAGCGCCCGCCGCCTGCCCGCGCGATCATCGCGTCGATCGGATCGCGCGAGGGCTTGGCCCGGCCCGGCCCCAGCGTATCGCCGCCGATGATGGTGTAGAAGCGATCGGCCAGGCCAAGCGCATGCAGCAACGCGGTGGTGAGCGATTCGAGCTTGTTCGACACGACGGCCAGTTTCACGCCACGCTTCGCAAGATCGTCGAGCATTGCCTCGCCGCCCGGGAACAGGCAGGTGTGGACCGCTATGTTGGCTTCGTAGTGGCGCAGGAAGTGCTCGAACAGTCCGGCAGCGATTTCCTCGTCGAGGCCGCCGGTCAGTATCAGCGCCCGGCGCAGCATGTTCCTGGCGCCGCCGCCGATCAGTGCGCGCAACTCCGAATGATCGACCGGCTTGCGTCCGGCAAGGCCGATCGCGTGGTTTATCGCATGGCCCAGATCCCGGTGGGTATCGAGCAGGGTGCCGTCGAGGTCGAAGCCGACTATATCGAAAGGAATTGCTGTCATTACCGGTGCACATGCCGCCCGGTTGTGGAAACGGCAATAATTTGCTGGCAAGGGGGCAAACCATGATGACTCCGCAATCCCCCCTAGCCATCGTCGTCCTTGCCGCGGGCAAGGGCACGCGGATGAAAAGCAACAAGCACAAAGTGCTTCACCCGGTCGCCGGGCGGCCGATGATCGACCATTTGCTGGCCAGCGCTGCGCAGCTTGCCCCGGCGCGGCAGGTGGTGGTGGCAGGCCACGGGCGCGAGCAACTGGAAGCGGCTCTGGGCGCGCGCGCGGAAATCGCCGTGCAGGATCCGCAGGAGGGCACGGCCCATGCAGTGCTTCAGGCGCGGGATGCCTTGGCCGATTTCGCCGGCGACGTGCTGGTGCTCTATGCCGATGTGCCATTTGTTAGTGCTGAGACGATGCGCGCGATGATTGCGCGGCTGCATGAGCCGGACGCGCCTGCTGTGGTCGTGCTGGGCTTCGAGCCGGCTGATGCGCTGCAATATGGCAGGATTGTCGCGGACAATGGCCGCATTGCCAAAATGGTCGAATTCAAGGACGCGAGCGAGGCTGAACGCGCCACGCGCCTGTGCAATTCTGGCTTGATGGCGGCGCGCGCGGAGGATCTGTTCGCGCTGCTCGCCCGTGTGCGCAATGAAAATGCGCAGGGCGAATACTACCTGCCCGACGTGGTCAATATCGCGCTCGCCGATGGGCGGGCTTGCGCTGTGGTGACATGTGCCGACCCGGACGAAGTGGCGGGGATCAACAGCCGGGCCGAGCTGGCGGAAGCCGAGGGACGTTGGCAAGCGCGGCGCCGCATCCGCGCGATGGACGAGGGCGCCAGCCTGATCGCGCCGGAAACTGTGTGGTTTTCGTGGGACACGGAGCTTGGCCGCGACGTGACGATCGAGCCCAATGTTTTCTTCGCCCCCGGCGTGACTGCTGCGGACGGCGCGACGATCCGCGCCAATTGCCATCTCGAAGGCGCGAGCATCGGGCCGAACTGCGAAGTCGGTCCGTTCGCTCGCCTGCGCCCGGGCGCGGTGCTGGAGGAGAAGGCAAAGATCGGCAATTTCGTCGAGGTCAAAAAGAGCGTGCTGGGCAAGGGCGCCAAGGCCAATCACCTCAGCTATATCGGCGATGCGGATGTGGGGGCGGGGGCCAACATCGGCGCAGGCACGATCACCTGCAATTATGACGGCTATTTCAAATACAAGACCGTGATCGGCGAGCGGGCATTCATCGGCAGCAACTCATCGCTGATTGCCCCGGTAAAGATCGGCGCGGATGCGATTGTCGGCGCGGGTTCTGCGGTTTCGCGCGATGTGGCAGACGGCGAACTGCGGCTGGTGCGCGCGGAGCAGCTGGTCAAGCCCGGCTGGGCCGACCGGTTCCACGATGCGATGAAGAAGAAGAAGGCGGAGGGGAAGGGGTGATGAATCGTCAGAGTTTTGAAGCCAGAGGATTTGGCGGCTGGGTCACACTAGTTGCCTTCTCCGAATTGCCCAACAAGCCGGGCAGGCCGGGGGTATATGCTGTCGAATATGCAGACGGAAAACCAGAAAAATGGCCTGAACAAAGTTGCGGCGGATGGCATAAAGGGCGAGACCCCAGCGTTTCTGAAGATCAGATGATGGCTAATTGGGTCGACGGGACAACTATAGTTTATATCGGCATGTCGACCAGACCTTTATCCAAGCGTTTAGGAGAGTTCGCCAAATTCGGAGCAGGCAAGAATGTTGGCCATTGGGGTGGAAGGTTGATCTGGCAGCTTCCGCATATCTCAGCATTGCGCGTTGGTTGGCTGGAACTGGACGGCTATTCACCCGCGCAGATGGAAGATGAATTGATCGCAGAATTTCGAGGCCTGCATGGGAAGCCACCTTTTGCGAATGACCCGCATAAGTGGGGCACATAGTAGCCCTTGACATGATATCATGATATGATATCTATATATCATCATGACTCGCGTCGTCGTCGATCTACCCGAAGAAGATGCCAAGTGGCTTAATGAAACCGCAACCGTGCTTGGTCGCTCGCGCGCCTCTTTGGTGCGGGAAGCCGTCGCCTTCTTTCGCGGCAACCCCAAGCCGGACAAAGACTTGGCCTGGCTGGAAGCTGGATTCGGCCTGTGGAAAGACCGGACCGATATCGGCGACGCGGTGGAATGGCAGCGGCGCGAGCGGGCATCGTGGACCCGCCCTTGGGATCCTGACCATGAGGAGGTCAAGGCCGAGTTCCCTGACCTGTTCGATGAAGAAGCTGATCGCCAGCGGCAAATCCATCTCGACATGCTCGCAGGAAAATATCCCGAACCGAAATCACCAGAGCGTATTGGCACATGAGAATTCTGACCGACATCCCCGATGACGATATAAAGCAGCTCGATGCGCTGGCGAGCAAGAAGAAGAGCTCTCGGGCCGCCGCGATCCGAGATGCCGTGAAGCTGTACCTCGTCCACAATGCCGACAATCAGGATTGGATCACGCGCGGTGCCGGTTTGTGGAAGCACAAGACCGATATTGGCGATGCAGTCGAATATCAGCGGGCGATGCGTGAGGACCGCAGACCCTATGAAGATATTTGATCTGTGTCCGATCCCTTTTTCGACACCAACATTCTGATCGACTGGTTGAACGATAGCCCCAAGGCTATCGCCGAACTATCGCGCTACAAAAAACACCGGATCAGCCGCGTTGTCTGGACCGAATTGCTGGCAGGGGTGCCGATTGAAGAACGCGACACCCTGCAACAGGCGATTTCATCGCTTGAAGTCGTTGAGATCGATGCCCGGATCGCTGCGGCAGCGGCGGATATCCGGTTTCGCTCGCCAATGAAACTCATGGACGCCTACATCCTCGCTACCGCGCAAGTGAACGGCGCGATCCTCATTACACGCAATATCAAGGATTTTCCGGCAGAGATGCCCGGCATCCGGGTTCCATATACCCTCTAGCAAAGGCACACCCGCTTCATGTGTGGAATTATCGGCATCGCCGGCAAGGAAGACGTAGCTGACCGCCTGGTCGATGGCCTGCGCCGCATGGAATATCGCGGCTATGACTCGGCAGGGGTCTGCACGATCTCGGGCGGCGATCTGATTCGCCGCAGGGCGCCGGGTAAGCTGAACAATCTGGTGCTTGAGCTGGCGCGCGATCCGGCGCCGGGCACAACCGGCATCGCCCATACTCGCTGGGCAACCCACGGCGCGCCTACCGCAGCCAATGCCCATCCCCACGCCACCGCAGAACTGGCGCTGGTGCACAATGGCATCATCGAGAACTTCCGCCAGCTCAAGGAAGCGCTCGCCGCGCGCGGGCGCAAGTTCGAGAGCGATACCGACAGCGAAGTCGTTGCCCATCTGATTTCGGAACAGGTCGAGGCGGGCTCTTCTCCCGAAGATGCGGTCAAGGCCGCACTGCCGCAACTGCGCGGCGCCTTTGCCCTGGCCATTGCCTTTCGCCACTTCCCCGACATGCTGATCGGCGCGCGGCTCGGCTCGCCGCTGGTGGTGGGTTACGGGGAAGGGGAGACCTACCTGGGATCGGATGCGCTGGCGCTGGCGCCGCTCACCCAGCGCATTTCCTATCTCGACGAAGGCGACTGGGTGATCGTCACTCCGCAGGGCGCGCAGATATTCGACAAGGATAACAAGGAAGTAAAACGCGAGATCACCACCTCCGGCGCTTCGGCGGTGGCGATCGAGAAGGGCAATTTCCGCCACTTCATGCAGAAGGAAATCTTCGAGCAGCCGACCGTCGTCGCTCAGACGCTGAACAGCTATATCCGTCAGGTCGACCAGTCGGTTGCCTTGCCGCAGATCGATTTCGATCTTTCGCAAATCAACCGGGTGACAATCGTCGCCTGCGGCACATCCTATTACGCGGGCATGGTGGCGAAATACTGGTTCGAGACATTTGCCCGCCTGCCAGTCGATATCGATGTGGCGAGCGAGTTCCGTTACCGCGATCCGGTCCTCGAAAAAGGGGGACTGTCCCTATTTATCTCGCAGAGCGGCGAGACCGCAGACACCTTGGCGGCGCTGCGGCATTGCAGGGAGCAGGGCCAGACCATTGCGGTTGTCGTCAACGTGCCCACAAGCTCGATGGCGCGCGAGGCGGATTTGCTGCTGCCGACTCATGCCGGGCCCGAAATCGGCGTCGCCTCGACCAAGGCGTTCACCTGCCAGCTGGCGGTTCTGGCGGCGCTCGCCGCGCATCTCGCCGTCAAGCGCGGGCGATTCGACCGGGCCGAGGAAACCGAAGTGGTCAAGCATCTGCTTGAGGCCCCAGCCAGCCTCAACGCCGCGCTGCTGCACGACGACGAGATAGCCGCGATGGCCCACCTCATCGCCCCGGCGCGCGACGTGCTCTATCTCGGGCGCGGGCCGGACTATCCGCTGGCCCTCGAAGGGGCGCTGAAGCTCAAGGAAATCAGTTATATTCATGCGGAAGGCTATGCTTCGGGCGAAATGAAGCACGGGCCGATCGCCCTGATCGACGAGGCCGTGCCGGTGATTGTGCTCGCGCCATCGGGGCCCTTGTTCGAAAAGACCGTCAGCAACATGCAGGAAGTGCGGGCCCGCGGCGGCAAGATCGTGCTGATCTCGGACAAGCAAGGCCTGGCCGAGGCCGGCGAGGGCTGTATGGCGACGATAGAGATGCCCAAAGTACATCCGCTGATTGCGCCGCTGGTCTATGCCGTGCCGGTGCAATTGCTCGCCTATCATGTCGCCTGCGTCAAAGGCACCGATGTCGATCAGCCGCGCAATCTGGCAAAAAGCGTGACCGTGGAATAATTTCGTCGCAAAAAGCCCGATTTTCCTGCGATCGGCCTCCCGGAATTTACGCGCTGATAACCTGCTCGGGCTTACATCGTAGGGGTGAAGCACTCCCAGACACCAACTGCACCGTTACCCCGGGATCTGCCAGTGATGGCGGTTCTTGGCTTGACCGACCCCAGCGATGGCGACTGGGCGCGGTTGCGCGGGCTGCAATATTCCAGTCTGGCCAGGGTTTCGTTCGCGCGCATCGTTGCGCATGCCATCGCCGCGCTGGCGACCACGACGTTGCTGTTCGGAAAAGTGAACGTGGCGATACTGATCGCCTGGCTGATCGCGCTGGCGGGCACGCTCTATCATGCCGCGCGCTGCGACCGGACGCTGGCCGATGCCGACCGTCGCACCATGAGCCGGGACGAAGTCAACCGGCACATGGTCAATTCGATCGTCAATGCCCTGGTCTGGGTAGTGCCGCTGGCGATTTCCAGCCGCTATGTCGATTCGGAAACACGGCTCGAGATGTGGTCGGTCGTCGCCATGCTGATGACGGCATCGGCGATCGTCCTTCCGGCGGTGCCGATGAGCACGGTGCTGTTCTCGCTGATTGTCGGCGGCGCTGCGGTCGCCAATTTCGCGTGGAATGCAGCGTGGGAAATGACCGCGATCGGCTTCACGCTCTGCGTCACGGTCACCGCCGGGACGATCGAGGCCGCCCGCAACTATCTGGTCGCAAGGATCGCCGAAGCGGGGATGGCCGAAAAGAACGAAGTCGTCTCGCTGTTGCTGCGCGAATTCGAGGAAGGCGAGGCCGATTGGCTGTGGCAAATCGATACTTCGCGCCGGGTCCGTTCGATATCGCCGCGATTCGCCTTTGCGCTGGGCATGGATCCGAACGAGATCGACGGCAAACCGTTTATCCAGATGATCGCGGGCGAGGCCTGGGAGACCGGCCAATTCCCCTCGAGCCTGCACGATCTCGCCGAGCGGCTGAAGCGGCGGGAGAGCTTTTCGAATCTGCTGGTGCGAGTCACCATCAATGGTGCCCAGCGCTGGTGGGAGCTGTCCGGTACGCCGAAGCTCGACGAATCCGGCTCGTTCGACGGTTTCCGCGGAGTCGGGTCCGATGTCACCGAGCAGCGCGAGAGCTCCGACAAGATCGCCTACCTTGCCCGCTACGACACCCTGACCGGCTTGCCCAACCGGATGATGCTGACCGAGGCGCTGGGCGAGGCGATGCGCTATGCGGAACAGTGGCGCACGCGCTGCGCTTTCCTGATGATCGACCTCGACCGGTTCAAGTCGGTCAACGATACGCTCGGCCATCTGATCGGCGATCAGCTGCTGGCCCGGGTTTCGGCCCGGCTCAAGGAACAGATCACCGAAAACGAGATGTGCGGCCGGCTGGGCGGCGACGAATTCGCCATCGTCATTCGCGATGCCTCCGATCTCGCCCGGGTCGAGCACGTAGCGCAGAACGTGATCGAGCGGTTGTCGCAGCCCTACGAGGTCGATCACCATACGCTCTATGTCGGCGCCAGTGTCGGCTCGGCGATCGGACCGCGCGACGGCTCGACGGTCGAAACGCTGATGCGCAACGCCGATCTCGCGCTCTATCGGTCGAAGGACGAGGGCGGCGGCGTCCATTTCACTTACGAGCCGGCGCTGCACGCGCACGCTGAAGAGCGCCGCAAGCTCGAATTCTCGCTGCGCCGGGCGCTTGAACGCAACGAATTCATTCTCAATTATCAGCCGGTGGTCGATGCGACCAGCGAAGCAGTGGTCAGCTTCGAAGCGCTGATCCGCTGGAAAAGCGAAGAGCATGGCTTGGTCAGCCCGGCAAAATTCATTCCGCTGGCCGAAGATACGCGCCTGATCGTCCCGATCGGCGAATGGGTGTTGCGCGAGGCCTGCCGGCAGGCACGCGATTGGCCCAGCCACGTCAAGGTCGCAGTCAATGTTTCGGGCGAGCAGCTGCTCGAAGCCAATTTCATCGCCAGCGTCGTCAGCGCCCTGTCGATGAGCGGGCTGTCGGCCAGCCGCCTCGAGATCGAAGTTACCGAAAGCATCTTCGTGCGCGACGCGGCCCAGGCGCGGGCCTCGCTGGAGCAGGTCATGGCGCTGGGTTGCAGCGTGGCGCTCGACGATTTCGGGACCGGCTATTCCTCGCTGGGCTATATCCGCAACCTGCGTTTTTCGACGATCAAGGTCGATCGCAGCTTCGTGCAGGGCGCGGCGGTGGGCAATCCGGAAAGCCTCGCCATTATCCGCGCGGTTGTCGCCATGGCCGACAGCCTGGAGATGTCGACGACTGCCGAAGGCGTCGAGACCGAGCCCGAGCTGGCGATGGTGCGGCAATTGGGCTGCAAGAAGATCCAGGGCTATTATTTCGGCCGACCGATGGCGGCATCCGAAGCGGAAAAGCTGTTCCAGCAGCAGACTCAGCAGATCAGGCGGATCGACGTCGCATAAGAGCGGCCAAATTAGGCAGACTGAGTTCAGACGCCGGCCAGGCTTCCAATTGCACTTTCGAACAGCACGCGCCCGTCGGTTCCGCCATGCGCCGGTTCGACCACCCGTTCGGGATGCGGCATCATGCCCAGCACATTGCCCGCCGCGTTCAGCACGCCGGCAATGGCGCGCGCCGATCCGTTGACTGGCTCGGCATAGCGCAAGGCGATGCGGCCTTCTCCCTCGAGCCGGTCGAGCGTAGCCTCATCGGCGAAATAATTGCCGTCGTGGTGGGCGACGGGGAACACGACCCGCTGCCCCTGGGTGTAGCCGGCGGTGAACAGTGTCTGGCTGCTTTCGACGGTAAGCGCGACTTCGCGGCAGACAAAGCGGACCCCGGCATTGCGCAGCAAGGCACCGGGCAGCAGGCCCGATTCGGTCAGCACCTGAAAGCCGTTGCACACGCCGAGCACCGGTACGCCCTTGTTAGCCGCCTCGATAATTGCCTGCATGATCGGACTGCGCGCCGCCATGGCGCCGCAGCGCAGATAGTCGCCGTAGGAAAAGCCGCCGGGCAGGGCGATGAAGTCGAGGCGTTCGGGCAGTTGCGCATCGCCGTGCCAGACGCGGAACGGGGCCGTGCCGGAAACCTTCTCCAGCGCATCGGCCATGTCCCGGTCGCAGTTGGAGCCGGGGAAGGTGATGACAGCGGCGCGGAAGGTCATACCCGCTCGATCCGGTAGTTTTCGATCACCATGTTGGCGAGGAGTTTGCGGCACATGTCGTCGAGTGCTTCGTCGGTGACGCTGTCATCCACTTCCAGTTCGATGAGCTTGCCGGCGCGCACATCGCTGACGCCGGCGAAGCCCAATCCCTCCAGCGAATGCTGGATGGCGCGGCCTTGCGGGTCGAGCACGCCGGGCTTGAGGCTGACGGATACGCGAACTTTCATCGCGAGGGCCTTTCGCGGGTGAGGATGGGGACTCGGGCGCAGCCTATGGCGGGTGCACGGGCAGGGGGCAAGCGGGAGGGCGAGGAATCCGTCCGATTTGAACAGCTGCCTACTTCACCCACTCCAGCCCCATCTCGTCATAGAATTCGCGCGCCTCGGACCAGCCTTCCTCGACCTTCACATGCAGGAACAAATGAACCTTCACGCCGAGAATCTCCGCCAGTTCCTTTCGCGCCGCCTCACCGATCGCCTTCAGTTTCGATCCGCCCTTGCCGAGCACGATGCCCTTCTGGCTGTCGCGGGCGATGACGATCTGCTGGTGAATTTCGACCGATCCGTCCTTGCGCTGGCTATAGCTTTCGGGGCGCACCGCGCTGTCATAGGGCAGTTCGTCGTGCAACTGGCGGTAGAGCTGCTCGCGGGTGATCTCGCAGGCGAGCAGGCGTTCGCTGGCGTCGGAAACCTGATCCTCGGGATAGTGCCAGGGGCCTTCGGGCATCAGCTCCGCTAGCCGCGCCTTCAGTTCCGCCACACCGTCGCCGGTCAGCGCCGAGACGAAGAAGACCTCGTCGAAGTGGGCGGCCTGCGTCAGTTCCTCGGCAGCAACCAGCAGCGGCTCCTTCGGCGTTTCGTCGACCTTGTTCAGCACAAGGATCTTGCGCTCAGGGCGTTCCTTCAGCGATTCCAGGATCGGTTCGAGGTAATCGCGCCTCTTCTTGCGGGAATCGACCACCAGCAGGATTGCATCGGCCGATTGCGCGCCCTCCCAGGCGGCGGCGACCATGGCCCGGTCGAGCCGGCGCCGGGGCGCGAAGATGCCGGGGGTGTCGGCGAGGATGATCTGGACCCGGAAACCGTTCAATTCCGCCAGCGCGATCCCCATCAGCCGCGCCCGCGTGGTCTGCGCCTTGGCGCTGACGATCGCGACTTTCTGCCCGACCAGTGCATTGACCAGGGTCGATTTGCCCGCATTGGGCGCGCCGATCACTGCGACCAGGCCGCATTTCGCGGGGGCAGTGCTCTCGTTCATCCGAATTCTCCGAGAAAAGCGGCTGCGGCGGCGGTTTCGGCGTCCTGCTTGCTCGAGCCGCTGCCCTCCGACTCGCCGATGCCGTAAACGCTGACGGCTACCGTGAAACGCGCCGCGTGATCGGGGCCGGACCGGTCGAGCACACGGTATTGCGGGGTCTTGCGCTTGTTGGTCGCCGCCCATTCCTGAAGCGCCGATTTGGGATGCTTGGTGCTGCCGGCCTGCCCGGTCACCGCCTCGCCCCACAGGCGGCGGACCATTTTGCGCGCGGCATCGTAGCCCTGGGTGACGAAGCAGGCGCCGATCAGCGCTTCCATGACATCGCCAAGGATATTGTCGCTGTCGCGCGCGCCGTCGTCGCGGGCCTGCTTGCCGAGCTGGATATGCGGACCCAGAACGATCTCCCGGGCCACTTCGGCGCACATCGTCCGGCTAACCAGGGCATTGAGCCGCTGCGACAGCTTGCCCTCGTCGCCCTTGACGAGATCGTGGAGCCATTCGGCGATGACGAGGCCGAGCACCCGGTCGCCGAGGAATTCCAGCCGCTCGTAATTGCGCTGATGCCCGGTGCTGCCATGGGTGAGGGCTTCGAGCCACAGGCCTTCGTCGACCGGCGCCTGCCCGGCAAGGCGCGAGAGGAAGGCGTGGGTATCTTCTCCCAGGGTCGTTCCGGCCGGTGCCTCCGCCATAGGCCTAGAACGTCGAGCCGATGCGGTCCCACCGCGCCGCGGTGAACCAGGTCCAGGGCTTGATCCATTCGGCGGAACCGTCGGTCGAGAACATCATGATCGTCGCGCGGCCGACCAGGTTGGCCTGCGGGACGATGCCGATGCCCTGTCCGGGGATGGCGGGAAAACGGCTGTCCATCGAATTGTCGCGGTTGTCGCCCATCGCGAACAGGTGGCCTTCGGGCACGACGAAAACCGGGGTGTCGTCTTGCGGCGTCTGCTCAAGGTCGAGCACGTAGTAGCTCTTGCCGTTGGGCAATGTCTCGCGATAGCGCGGATAGTGGCAGACTTCGGCGCCATCGGCATTGCGGGCTTCGAATTGCGGCAGATTGCAATGGGTATTGGGCGAAACCGCGACCTCGGCATCGGCAACGCGCTGCTTCGGCACCAGCTGGCCATTGATGACGAGTTGCCCGCCCCGCATCTGGATCTGGTCGCCCGGCAGCCCGATCACGCGCTTGATATAGTCGGTCCGGTTGTCCGGCGGTGCCTTGAAGATGGCGATGTCGCCGGGCTCGGGCTGGCTGGCGAAAATCCGCCCCGGGATCAACGGCACACTGAACGGCAGCGAATAGGACGAGTACCCATAGGGCCACTTGGCCGCCAGCAGATAGTCGCCGTTCTGCAGGCGCGGCAGCATCGATTCGCTGGGGATGTTGAACGGCGAGAAGATGAAGCTGCGGAACACCACCACGATCAGGAACAATTTGATCAGGAAGACGAAGAAATTGTCCTCCTTGCGGGCGGGCTTTCCGCCAGCGGCGCCTTCGGTCGCGGTTTCGCCGGTCTCGGGCTGAGCGGGATCGTTCATCGTCGCGTCCATGTTGGGCACTTCGCCTTCCGTCAAGTCTTGCCGCTTGGCCTGCGGTTCGGGCGCAGGCATAGTGGATCGGTGTTGCGGTGCATAGGTGGACGATGAGCGAGACGATGCGGGCGGTCTGGGAAAAACTGAAGGTCTTGCCGCAGCGGCGGCTGACAGAGCTGTTTGCCGCCGAACCGCGCCGCCTCGCCAGGCTTTCGGCGCGGTTCGAGGGACCGGACGGGGGCATCCTGTTCGACTGGTCGAAGACCCACCTCGACGATGCACATCTCGCGGGCTTCCTCGAATTGGCGGAGGCAACCGGATTTGCCGCCAGGCGCGCGGCGCTGTTCGCCGGCGAAATGGTCAACCAGACCGAAAATCGTGCCGCCGAACACACCGCGCAGCGCGGGCTGGGCCGCGAAACCAGTGTCGAGGAAGCGGGCGCGCTGCACTTGCGGATGCGCGCGCTGGTCGAGGCGATCCACGCCGGGGCGCTGGGCGAGGTGCGGCATCTGATCCACATCGGCATCGGCGGCTCGGCGCTGGGACCGGCTCTGGCGGTGGACGCGCTGGGGCGGGACGGGGCTGTGGTGGATGTTCACGTCGTCTCGAACATCGATGGCTGCGCGCTGGAAGAGGCGTTTGCCGCCTGTGACCCGGCCACCACGCTGATAGCCGCCGCCTCCAAGACATTCACTACCATCGAAACCTTGACCAACGCCGCCAGCGCGCTCGCCTGGCTGGCCGAGAACGGCGTGGCCGACCCTTATGGCCGGGTGGTGGCGCTCACCGCCTTCCCGGAAAAGGCCGTGGAATGGGGCGTGGACGAAACCCGGGTGCTGCCGTTTCAGGAGACCGTTGGCGGGCGCTATTCGCTGTGGTCGTCGATCGGCTTTCCCGTGGCGCTGGCGCTGGGCTGGGACGATTTCGCCGCGTTCCTCGACGGTGCAGCGGCAATGGACCGGCATTTCCTCGATACTGACGGCGCGGACAATCTGCCGCTGCGCGCTGCATTCGCCGATCAGCTATACGCCCGCCTGCGCGGCTGCCAGACCCGCGCCTGCTTTGCCTATGACGAACGGCTGCGCCTGCTGCCGAGCTATCTCCAGCAACTGGAGATGGAATCGAACGGCAAGTCGGCCACAGTGGAGGGCGCGCCGGTCTCCGGCCCGACCGCGCCGATCACCTGGGGCGGCGTGGGGACCGATGCCCAGCACGCGGTGTTTCAGCTGCTGCATCAGGGCACGCACCTGATTCCGGTCGATTTCATCGCCGCCATCGCGCCGGGCGATGCGCTCGATCCGGCGCACCACCGTATCCTGCTGATGAACTGCTTCGCGCAAGGGGCGGCGCTGATGGCCGGGCGCGAGAACAAGGACGCCGCGCGGGCCTATTCAGGCGACCGGCCCTCGGCGACGATCCTGCTAGATGACCTCACTCCCGCAGCGTTTGGCGCGCTGGTGGCATTTCATGAGCATCGCACTTTCGCCAATGCAGTGCTTATGGGGATCAATCCATTCGACCAGTTCGGGGTGGAACTGGGCAAGGACATCGCCAAGTCGATCGAGGCGGGCGGGGCGCGGTTCGACGCGAGCACCGAGGCGCTGCTCGCGGCGGCGGGGATCGGGGCGTAAAGTTTCATGGCGAAGGCTACCCGTGCGACGAAGTTCCTTGAGCAGGCTGGTGTTACCTTCATGGTTTACAGCTACGATTATGATCCCGACGCCGACCGCATCGGCATTCAGGCAGCTGAAGCGCTGGACGAAAGCCCGGGCGGGTCTTGAAGACGCTGATGGTACAGGTCGATGGCAAGCCGGCTTGTGCAATCCTGCCGTCCGATCAGGAGGCTTCGCTGAAACGGGTCGCGGCGGCGCTGGGCGGGAAGCAGGCGCAGATGATGGCTCCCGCTGCGGCGGAACGGATCAGCGGGTTCAAGATTGGCGGGATCAGCCCTTTCGGCCAGATGCGCCGGGTTCCGTCAGTGATCGACGAAGGCGCGCTTGTGCATGCACTGGTCTATATCAACGGCGGCCAGCGCGGGCTCCAACTGCGGTTGGACCCTAAGGAAGCGAAGCGCGTACTCGCGGCGGTTTCGGCAGGAATAGCCGGGGTTTGAAGGAGGGTAAGTCAGTGATCGACAAGGACATCGCGACCACCACCGGCCAATGCCATTGCGGCGGGGTCAAGTTCACGGTCAGCCTGCTCGATGGCCTCCGCAGGGTCGCGCGCTGCAATTGTTCGATGTGCCGGATGAAGGGTGCGGTGATGGCTTTCGCCAGCCTCGGCAGCATCGAAGTGACCGAGGGTAAGGACCTGCTCTCTACCTACGAGTTTCACACCAAGGTGGCGAAGCACCATTTTTGCTCGCGCTGCGGAATTCACCTGTTCCACCAGCGGCGTTTCGATCCAGGCCTCTATGCGGTGAATGTCGCGGTGTTGGATGGGGTGAGCCCGCTCGATTTCGACGAAGTGCCGGTGCTGGATGGGGAAAACCATCCGAAAGACACCGGGGGAGGGGATCTGGGGATCGCCGGGGTGATGCGTTTCGAGCGGTCATAGAGCCAGCCGCATACAGTTTCAGCCATTTCCGATTGGCAAGCGCGCACTTGCCGGGCCATATCCCTGCCCATGACCGATTTTGACTATGACCTGTTCACCATCGGCGCGGGCTCGGGCGGCGTGCGCGCCAGCCGGATCGCCGCGTCGCACGGCGCGCGAGTCGCGGTGGCTGAGGAGTTCCGCATCGGCGGCACCTGCGTGATCCGGGGCTGCGTGCCGAAGAAGCTGCTGGTTTACGGCTCAGGCTTCGCCGAGGACCTGTCCCACGCGGCGGGCTATGGCTGGACCGTGGGCGAGATGTCCTTCGACTGGGGCGCCCTGCGCGATTTCGTCGCCCGCGAGGTCGACCGGCTGGAAAAGGCCTATACCCAGACCCTCGACAGCAACAAGGTCGCGCATTTCGAGGAGCGCGCGGTGGTCACCGGGCCGAATAGGCTGCGTCTCGCCAGTGGGCGCGAGGTCAGTGCCGGCGCCATCCTCGTCGCCACCGGCGCCTGGCCGGTGATGCCCGACTTCCCCGGCAACGAACATTGCATCACTTCCAACGAAGTGTTCCACCTGCCCGCATTGCCGCGGCGGGTGGTGATCCAGGGCGCGGGCTATATCGCCATGGAATTTGCCGGCATTTTCAATGCGCTCGGCTGCCAGGTCACCGTGGTCAACCGCAGCGACCAGATCCTGCGCGGATACGACGAAAGCCTGCGCGACCGGCTGCTGCAGATCACCATGGCGCGCGGGATCGACTACCGGTTCAATAGCCCGGTCGAACGTGTCGAGAAACTGCCAGATGGATCGTTTTCCGTCGCCACCCGGGGGCACGATGCGATCGGTGCGGACGCAGTGCTGATCGCCACCGGGCGGCGGCCCAACACCCTCGGCCTCGGGCTCGAAAGCGCGGGTATCGAACTGGGTGCGAACGGCGAAGTGCCGGTCGACGAATACAACCGTTCGGTCTGCCCCAGCATCTATGCGGTGGGCGATGTCACCGACCGGGTGCAGCTTACGCCCGTGGCCATCCGCGAGGGCCATGCCTTTGCCGACACGCTGTTCGGCGGCAGTCCCCGCACGATCGACTATGCCAATATCCCCAGTGCGGTGTTCTCGCAGCCACCGCTTGCCGGGGTCGGCTTGACCGAGGCGCAGGCGCGCGGAGAGTTTCGCGAAATCAAGGTGTTCACTTCAGACTTTCGCCCGATGAAGAACATGTTTTCCGAGCGGGCCGAGCGCGGGCTTTACAAGCTGGTGGTCGATGCGGTGAGCGACAAGGTGCTGGGCGTTCACATGATCGGCCCTGAGGCACCCGAAGTACTCCAGGCGGCAGCGATCGCGGTGAAGGCCGGGCTGACCAAGGCGGACTTCGACGCGACCATGGCGCTGCATCCGTCGATGGCCGAAGAACTGGTGCTGATGCGGTAACACCACAGCAATTTAACCGCGCGCTTAACTCCTATTGACGCTATGGCCTCGCCGGGCCTAGGCGTTCGCAGTTGCAACAGGGAATTCGCGCTTATGTCAGCCAATATTGCCGAAATGGAACGCCGCCGCGCTGCGGCCAGGATTGGCGGCGGACAGAAGCGGATCGACACCCAGCATGCCAAGGGCAAACTGACCGCGCGCGAGCGGCTGGAGATCCTGCTCGACGAAGGCAGCTTCGAGGAAGTCGATGCCTATGTCGAGCACAACTGCGTCGATTTCGGCATGCCCGAGACGACCATCCCGGGCGATGGTGTGGTCACCGGCAGCGGCACGATCAATGGCCGGCTGGTCTATGTCTTTGCCCAGGATTTCACCGTGTTCGGCGGCGCGGTTTCCGAACGCCATGCGATGAAGATCTGCAAGGTGATGGACTCGGCGCTGAAAGTCGGCGCGCCGGTGATTGGCCTGAATGACTCCGGCGGCGCGCGCATCCAGGAAGGGGTTTCCGCGCTGGGCGGCTATGCCGAGATATTCCAGCGCAACGTGCTGGCATCGGGCGTGGTGCCGCAGCTGAGCCTGATCATGGGGCCATGCGCGGGCGGTGCGGTCTATTCGCCGGCGATAACCGACTTCATTTTCATGGTGAAGGACAGCTCCTACATGTTCGTCACCGGCCCGGATGTGGTCAAGACCGTGACCAACGAGATCGTGACGCAAGAGGAACTGGGCGGGGCGATCACCCACACCACCAAGACCTCGGTCGCCGATCTCGCTTTCGAAAACGACATCGAGGCGCTGCTCGCCGCGCGCGATTTCTTCGATTACCTGCCACTGTCGAACAAGGAGGACGTCCCCGAACGCCCTTCCGCCGATCCGTGGGACCGGCAGGAAGACAGCCTCGACACGCTGATCCCGGCCAATGCCAACCAGTCCTACGACATGCACGAGATCATCCGCAAAGTGGTCGACGAGGCGGAATTCTTCGAAGTGCAGCCCATGCATGCGGCCAATATCATCTGCGGCTTCGGGCGGATCGAAGGCAAAACGATTGGCATCGTTGCCAATCAGCCGATGGCGCTGGCGGGTGTGCTCGACATCAACTCGTCGAAGAAGGCCGCGCGGTTCGTGCGGTTCTGCGATGCCTTCAACATTCCGATCATCACCTTCGTCGATGTCCCCGGCTTCCTCCCGGGCACCGCTCAAGAGCATAACGGCATCATCAAGCACGGCGCCAAGCTGCTGTTCGCCTACGCCGAGGCGACCGTGCCGAAGATCACCGTGATTACCCGCAAGGCCTATGGCGGGGCCTATGACGTGATGAGCTCGAAGCATCTGCGCGGCGACCTAAACTACGCCTGGCCGACCGCCGAAATCGCGGTGATGGGGGCCAAGGGCGCGGTCGAGATCATCTTCCGCGGGCTGAGCTCGGAAGAGAGCGCGGGGAAAGTGGCGGAATACGAGGAGCGGTTCGCCAATCCGTTCGTGGCGGCGAGCAAGGGGTTCATCGACGAGGTGATCTATCCGCATTCGACGCGGCGGCGGATCGCGCTGGGGTTACGGAAGTTGCGGGGGAAGAGTTTGGAGAACCCGTGGAAGAAGCATGACAATATTCCGCTTTAGTCGTCACCCCGGCGGAGGTCGGGGTCCAGCCCAGAAGCCAAGCGTCCTTAGTTGGGGCTGGATTCCGGCCTTCGCAGGAATGACGATGTTGTTGGCGGGGTGCAGTGCAAAGGACTCATCGGAAGAGAAGCTCTCTTGCGAAAGTTCACCAAACTTGAACGGGGACGACAAGTATCTTGCTTCACAGGAATCTCGGCAAGCTGAAGCGATTTTTGGAATCGAACTGTTAAACAGGGTGCGGGCGCAGGCAAAGTCGGCTTGGTTTGGCACAGGCGCGTTGTCGGATTCGCTTGGCCGAGTTTCTGGAACTGAAGCAATTGGTTTGGCAATAAACGTGAGGCAATTACGAACAATGGTCGCCAATCAGCGAGCGATTGAATTGGCGCTCGGCATGGATGGCAAAAGCCCTTTGCCGTCAAAAGCTGACTGGGCATGCCAAAAGCTCGCGGACAGTGTTGCTAGCCTTGATACTGGACAAAGCGACGAACAATTTTTGAGAAACCTTTCGGAAGTCGAAACATATTTGAGACGGATTTATGAAACTAATGGCGGTCAGCATATTGACGCTAAGCTGACCGAACCCGAAGTGACTGGAACACTTCAGTGAGATATTGCGGATCCAAAATCCTCCCCGGAACAGGGAGGGGGACCGCGCATCAGGCGTGGTGGAGGGGGCTTGCCTCACCGCTAGAGCATTGTGCTGTAAATCCGCATCACCCTCACTCTCCCAGTGGGGAGAGGATACGAAGGCTTGGCGCTTCAGCGCCTAGCCGCAGTTGGAGAGGGGGTTGTGCCCTCGATAGCGCACAACCCCCTCTCCCAGCTGCGCTAGCGGGCAAGCCCGCAAGCTGCGCTACCTCTCCCCGCCGGGGAGAGGGGAAAGGCGCGGGATTGCGCCAGTTTCGTGGCATCTCGACTGGTCAAAGCGCCTTCGCATTATCATATTGTGATGATGCCAAGGAGGTGGCCATGCCCGACAATCGCAAGACAAATTCACTGACAGTTGAGGATCGCGCAGCAGCCGAAGGGCTGGCGTTGCTCTTAGGAGTATCAAGCAGCGAGCTCATTGAGGAGTTTGAGAATCTAACACCCGAGCAAGAGGCGGAGCTGGAAGATTTGCTGGCGCAGGTCAACGAGGCCGTGCCCGCAATGAGCGCATCGCTCGACCGCATGTCCGATACAATTGCGCGAACCAGCGCTACTGCGCGCGAGTTGACCGAAATGATGGCAGCGACCGACAAGCGCTTGGCAAAAATCGAACATGCAATCGCAGGCGGGGCGCTGAATTTTGGCGAACGGGTCGCACCGGATGATATATAAGGGAATACCATGACCAACACCGAAGACATCTACATCGTCAGCGCCGTGCGCACCGCCATCGGCTCGTTCGGCGGTTCGCTCAAACCGTTCCGTCCCGCCGATCTCGGCGCGCGTGTCATTACCGAGGCGATCGAGCGCGCGGGGATCAAGCCCGCCGATGTCGAGCATGTCGTCATGGGGCAGGTCATGCAGACCGGGCCGAAGGACCAGTTCATGGCCCGCGTCGCCATGCTCAAGGCGGATATCCCGGTCACCACACCGGCGCTGACGCTCAACCGGCTGTGCGGCTCGGGGGTGCAGTCGATCATTTCCTGCGCGCAGATGATGAAGCTGGGCGAGGCCTCGATCACGGTGGCCGGTGGGGCCGAAAGCATGACAAATGTGCCCTATCACGATCTTGAGGCGCGCTGGGGCAAGCGGCTGGGCAATTCGGTGCTGCTCGATGCGCTGGTCGAGGGCCTGCACGATCCGATCCACGAGATTCACATGGCGATCACCGCCGAGAATGTCGCGACGCGCCACCAGGTCACCCGCCAGCAGCAGGATGAGCTGGCGGTCGATGGCCATTTGCGCGCCTCGCGGGCGATAGCCGAGGGGCGGTTCAAGGAACAGATTCTCCCGATAGAGATCAAGACCCGCAAGGGCACCACGGTGTTCGACACCGACGAGCATGTCCGCGCCGATACCACGATGGAGTCGGTCTCCGCGCTCAAGCCGATGTTCAAGGAAGATGGCTCGGTCACCGCCGCCAACAGTTCCGGCATCAACGATGGCGCTGCCGCAGTGGTGCTGGCGACAGCCTCCGAAGTGGCAAAGCGCGGCCTCAAGCCGATGGCGCGGATTGTCGCCTGGAGCTACGCCGGGGTCGAGCCGGAATATATGGGCGAAGGTCCGATCCGGGCCGTGCCGATCGCGCTCAAGCGCGCCGGGCTCAGCCTCGCGGACATGGACGTGATCGAGGCCAACGAGGCCTTCGCCGCGCAGGCGCTGGCGGTGGCCAACGTGCTTGGCTTCGATCGCGACAAGCTCAACCCCAATGGTTCGGGCATTTCGCTCGGCCACCCGGTCGGCGCGACCGGCACGATCCTGACGGTCAAGGCGGTTTACGAGCTCAAGCGCATCGGCGGACGCTATGCGCTGATGACCATGTGCATCGGCGGCGGCCAGGGCATTGCGCTGATTATCGAGAACACCGATTTTGCCGACGAGCTGAAAGAGGCTGCGGAATGAAGCTGGGAAGACTTAACCACATCGGCGTCGCCACGCCGGACCTCGATGCCTCGATCGCCTTCTACCGCAACGTCATGGGCGCAACCGACATTACCGAGCCGTTCGTGCTGGAAAGCCAGCAAGTGCGGGTCTGCTTCGTCAACACGCCAGGCGAGGGGGGCACTGCGGGAACGCAAGTCGAACTGCTCCAGCCAACGGCGGCAGATTCTGCCGTCGGCAAGTGGCTGGAGAAGAACCCTTTGGGCGGCCAGCACCATATCTGCTATGAAGTGCCCGATATTCATGCGGCCAAGGCGTGGTTCGAAGGGCTCGGCAAGCGGGTGCTGGGCGAACCGCGCATCGGTGCGCACGGCACGCTGATTTTCTTTGTTCACCCGAAAGACATGGGCGGGCAGCTGACCGAGATTATGGAGACGCCCCCGAGTAGTCATTAGGGGGGCGCACTGACCAATTGCCCGTCATGCCGGACTTGATCCGGCATCCCGCTCCTTTTCCCGGCGATCAGGAAAGCGGGACCCCGGATCAAGTCCGGGGTGACGCAGTAAAGAAAGAACTGCGATGACCGACAAGACACTCGAAGACTGGCAGGCCGCCGCCGCGAAAGAGGTCAAGGGCAGGGATCTGACCTGGAACACGCCTGAGGGCTTCGCGATCAAGCCGCTCTATACGGCGGACGATGCCGGCGATCCCGGACTGCCCGGCTTTGCCCCGTTCACCCGCGGCGTGCGCGCTTCGATGTATGCCGGCCGGCCCTGGACGATCCGCCAATACGCCGGTTTCTCCACTGCCGAGGAATCGAACGCCTTCTACCGCCGCAACCTCGCAGCGGGCCAAAAAGGCCTGTCGGTCGCCTTCGATCTCGCCACGCACCGCGGCTATGACAGCGACCACCCGCGCGTGGTCGGCGATGTCGGCAAGGCGGGCGTCGCCATCGATTCCGTCGAAGACATGAAAATCCTGTTCGACGGCATCCCGCTCGACAAGATGTCCGTCTCGATGACGATGAACGGTGCGGTGATCCCGATCCTGGCGTTCTTCATTGTCGCGGGCGAGGAGCAGGGCGTTCCGGTCGCGCAGCTCGACGGGACCATCCAGAACGACATCCTCAAGGAGTTCATGGTCCGCAACACCTATATCTATCCGCCCGAACCCAGCATGCGGATCGTTTCGGACATTATCGGATATACTTCGGCCAACATGCCGAAATTCAATTCTATTTCCATCTCGGGCTACCACATGCACGAGGCCGGGGCGACGGCGGTTCAGGAACTGGCCTTCACCATCGCCGACGGCAAGGAATACGCCAAGCGCGCGGTCGAATCCGGTCTCGATATCGACGCCTTCGCCGGTCGGCTGAGCTTCTTTTTCGGCATCGGCATGAATTTCTTCATGGAAGTCTCCAAACTGCGCGCCGCGCGCACGTTGTGGTACCGGGTGATGGACGGGCTGGGCGCGAAGGACGAACGCAGCAAGATGCTGCGCACCCACTGCCAGACCTCGGGCGTCAGCTTGCAAGAGCAGGATCCCTACAACAACGTCATCCGTACCACGGTCGAGGCGATGGCGGCGACTTTGGGCGGCACCCAGTCGCTCCACACCAATGCGCTCGACGAAGCGATTGCATTGCCGACGGACTTTTCCGCCCGCATCGCCCGCAACACCCAGATCGTGCTGGCCGAGGAAAGCGGGATCACCAAGGTCGTCGATCCGCTCGGCGGCTCCTATTATGTCGAGGCGCTGACGGCGGAACTGGTCGATCAGGCCTGGGCGCTGATCGAGGAAGTCGACGGTCTTGGCGGCATGACCAAGGCGGTCGCCACCGGCATGCCCAAGCGCCGCATCGAGGAAGCCGCCGCCGCCAAGCAGGCGCGGATCGACAAGGGCGAGGACGTCATTGTCGGGGTGAACAAGTACCGGCTGGCTAGCGAAGATCACCTCGACACTCTGAGCATCGACAACCACGCGGTGCGCGATGGCCAGATCGCCCGCCTGAAGAAAATGCGCGAGACTCGCGACGAGGCTGCATGCCGCGCAGCGCTCCAGGCACTGACCGAAGGCGCGAAGGCCAATGGCAACATGCTGGCGCTCGCGGTCGATGCTGCCCGCGCCCGCGCCTCGCTCGGCGAGATTTCCGATGCGATGGAAGCTGCTTTCGGCCGCTACGGCACCCAGCCAGTCCCCGTCACGGGGATCTACGGCAAGGCCTATGCCGACGATTCCCGCTATGCGCAGGTGATCGAAGGCGTTGCCGCCGTCGCCCGCCGCCTTGGCCGCAGTCCTCGCCTTCTGGTCGCCAAAATGGGCCAGGATGGGCACGATCGCGGCGCCAATGTCATCGCCTCGGCGTTCACCGACATGGGTTTCGATGTCACATCCGGCCCGCTGTTCCAGACGCCCGAGGAAGCCTGCAAGCTGGCGCTTGAAAACGATGTCGATGCGGTCGGCGCCTCGTCGCTGGCAGCCGGACACAAGACTCTGGTTCCCGAACTGATCCGCCAGCTCAAGGATGCGGGGCGCCCCGATATCAAGGTTGTCGCGGGCGGCGTCATCCCGCCGCAGGACTACGATTTCCTGCGCGATGCCGGAGTGCAGGGGATCTACGGCCCGGGATCGAACGTGGTCGAATGCGCGGCGGACATGTTGCGCCTGCTCGGTCACAACATGCCGCCAATTGGGAGTGAATTGGGCGGGAGCGAGCTGGAAGCCGCCGAGTGAAACTCGGCTTCTCGGTCGAAACGCTGCTGCCCTCCGCGCGGGTGAGCGGGCCCTTGCGACTCGGCCTGGTGCGGCTGGAGGATGACGAGTGGTTGCAGCCCGATCCCGATCTTGGCATCCGCAACCAGCACTTCGATGCCTATCCCGAGGCGGTGGTCGTGCTGCCCGAGGCCGAGGCTCCGGGAGAGGAACTGGCAGCAATGCTCGGCGTCGCCGGCGGGCTGGAGCAGGCGGCGCGTGCGGCCTGGGAGGATTTCTGCATCCTCACCAGAGACTCCGTAGGTGCGCCGCTGCTGCTGACTGGCGTGGCCGTCGCATTCCCCACCGACTGGCGGATCTCCGAGAAGATCGGCAAGCCATTACTGGCAGTGCACGAACCGATCCACGGCTATGCCGAACAACTGTCCGCCGGGGTTGACAGCTTCATGGAGGGATTGCAGCCCGGTGCGATCTTCGGGCGTACCAATATGTTCGTGCTGCCCAGCGATGCGCTGCGCTATATGCCCGAGGGCGACCCGGGCGCGCGCTTTGAACATATCACCGCGGAGAATGCCGGGGAGATGCTGTTCGTGCGCTGTGAGCGCGAGACCTTGCGCCGCTTGCCTGAGACCGGGGCGATTGTCTTCACCATCGGCATCCACCGCGCCGCCCTCGGCACGTTGCCGGACTCGGCGGTGTCGAGGATCGCCCAGTCACTCGACGGTTACGGCGAGGGCGAGACCGACCGGCGGGCTATGCCCTATTATGCCGATGCACTGGCCGGTTATGCCAAGGCGCGTGCGGCGACGGCGGAAAGGGTGCTGATTCAATGATCGCCGCGCTACTTCTCCTCGCCGCTGCGCCTGTCCAGCAGGAGGACTGCGGCGATCTGCCGCAGCAGCCGATGAACCAGTGCCTGTACCGGGCGTTCCAGCGGGCCGATGCCGCGATGAATGTGCAGTGGCGGATCACGGCGGAGGCGATGAAGGCGCGCGATCGCGATCTCGACCGGTCTTACGACAAGCAGCCAGGCCATTTCGAAACCCTGCTAGCCGCCCAGCGCGCCTGGCTGACCTATCGCACCCAGCAATGTTTGGTAGAAAGCTTCGAAATGCGCGGTGGCTCGGGGGCGCCGATGATTCACAGCATTTGCACCGAACGGCTGACCCGCGACCGCACCTCGCAGCTTAAATCTCTGATAGAAATGAGTAACTGATGTTCAAAAAAATCCTCATCGCCAATCGCGGCGAAATTGCTTGCCGGGTTATCAAGACCGCGCGCCGGATGGGTATCCAGACCGTCGCCGTTTATTCGGATGCCGATGCCCGCGCACCGTTCGTCAAGATGGCCGACGAGGCCGTGCATATCGGCCCGTCGCCTGCGTCGGAAAGCTACCTCATCGCCGACAAGATTATTGCTGCGGCCAAGCAGACTGGGGCCGAGGCTGTCCATCCGGGCTACGGCTTCCTCTCGGAGCGCACCAGCTTTGCCGAGGCACTGGCCAAGGAAGGCATCGAATTCATCGGCCCGCCGGTGAACGCTATCGCCGCGATGGGCGACAAGATCGAGTCCAAGAAGCTGGCGATGAACGCAGGCGTCAATGTCGTCCCCGGTTTCGTTGGCGAGATCGAGGATACCGAGCACGCTGTGCGCATCTCGGCGGAGATCGGCTATCCGGTGATGATGAAGGCCTCGGCCGGCGGCGGCGGCAAGGGCATGCGGCTGGCTTACAATGAGCAAGACGTGCGCGAGGGCTTCGAGGCGACCAAGCGCGAGGGGCTGAATTCGTTCGGCGACGACCGCGTGTTCATCGAGAAATTCATCCTCAACCCGCGCCACATCGAGATCCAGATCCTCGGCGACAAGCACGGCAACATTCTCTACCTCAACGAGCGCGAATGCTCGATCCAGCGCCGCCACCAGAAGGTGGTCGAGGAAGCGCCGTCGCCCTTCGTCACCCCGAAGATGCGCAAGGCGATGGGCGAGCAGTGCGTCGCGCTGTCGCGGGCAGTGGGCTATTACAGCGCGGGCACGGTCGAGCTGATCGTCTCGGGCGCGGATCCCAGCGGTGAGAGCTTTTACTTTCTCGAGATGAACACCCGGCTGCAGGTGGAACATCCCGTCACCGAGGCAATCACCGGCGTCGATCTGGTCGAGCAGATGATCCGCGTGGCCTATGGCGAAAAGCTCAAGCTCACCCAGAAGGATATCGGCATCGACGGCTGGGCGATCGAGAACCGTGTCTATGCCGAGGACCCCTATCGCGGCTTCCTGCCCTCAACGGGCCGCCTGACCCGCTACCGCCCGCCGGTCGCGGGCTGGACCGAGGACGAGGAAGCTAACGGTCGGCGAGGCGTGGATGGCGTCCGCGTGGATGACGGCGTCTATGAAGGCGGCGAAGTATCGATGTTCTACGATCCGATGATCGCCAAGCTGGTCACCTGGGGCAAGACCCGCGACGAGGCGGCGGACTTGCAGATCGCCGCGCTCGACAGTTTCGAGATCGAGGGGCTGGGCCACAACATCGATTTTGTCAGCGCCATCATGCAGCACCCGCGCTTCCGCTCGGGCGAGCTGACCACCGGCTTCATCGCCGAGGAATATCCCGAGGGTTTCCAGGGTGCGCCGGCTTCGGGCGGACTGACGCGCAAGATTGCCGCCATTGCGGGCTTCGTCGCCATGGCGCGGGCGGACCGCTCGCGGCAGGTCGATGGCCAATTGGCCGACACACTCGATCCTCCCACCGAATGGAACGTGCGGATCGGCGGGACCGATCATGCTGTCAGCTTCGACGAGGACGAGATTGCCGTAGATGGCGAAGCGGTCGAACTGTCGATGGAATATACCCCGGGCGACAAGCTGGTGCAGGCCGAAGCCGATGGCGAGACCATTGGTGTCAAGATCGAACCGACCCGCACCGGGCTGAAGATGACGACGCGCGGCGCGATCCATAAAGTCGATATCCTGCCGGCCCGGGTTGCCCATCTCACCCGGCACATGATCGCGAAAGTGCCGCCCGATCTCTCGAAATTCCTGATCTGCCCGATGCCTGGCCTGCTGGTGACACTGCATGTCGGCGAAGGCGACAAGGTCGAAGCCGGCCAGCCGCTGGCGGTGGTCGAAGCGATGAAGATGGAGAACATCCTGCGCGCGGAGAAGGCGGCGACGGTGACCAAGGTCAACGCCAAGCAGGGCGAGAGCCTGGCAGTGGACGCGGTGATTCTGGAGCTGGAATAGCCTCGCATTGACAAAGTGACCACTAGTGGTTACTTTGATTGGATGGATAACAAGCCAAACACTGTCCGGGATGTGCAAACCCCTTTCACGCATGAGCATGCGGGGTCTCTCGGTGCGCCAAAGGCTGTCGTGCGGGAAGTGCCGGTCAAGGAGGCCAAGGCCAAGCTTACCGAGCTGATCCGGGCTGCAGAAGCGGGCGAGCGGATCGTGCTGACGCGGCACGGCAAGCCGGTCGCCGATCTGGTGCCGCATCTCGATTCGCCGGAGGAGAAGCCGATGTCAGTGCTTGAACGGGTAAAGGCCTGGCACAAGGCCAATCCTTCACCGGATATCGGCTGGATTTCAGATGATTTCGACGATCAGCTCCCCGAGGATTTCCTGCTCCAGCCTTTTCCCGATGATTTCGATCAGAAGGGGATCGAACACGAACAGCGCATCGAGGAAGCGCGGCGTAAGTTTCGCGAGGAGGGTAAATGAGCGGCTATCTGCTCGATACCAATATCCTGTTTGCATTCATCAATGACACTATCGACCGGCTGCCAATCCGGATTCGGACCTTGCTTGCCGACGAAAGGCTGGCGCCGGTCGTCAGTGTGGTCAGCCCGTGGGAAATTGCGATCAAGGCGCGGGTGGGCAAGCTCCAGCTCAGGGAGCAGGAGGCAGATATTCCTGCAATCCTGGCAGCGTTGAACTGCACACTGCTTCCCATGACCATTGAACATGCGCTGGAAGTCGCCCATCCCGAGCCTGCCACCAAGGATCCGTTCGACCGCCTGCTGCTCGCCGTCTGCGCCTGTGAGGGTCTCAAGCTGGTGACCACCGACACGAAACTCGCCGGACACCGGCTGGTCTATTGATGGGCCTCGCCAGAAGTCCTCGCCGCCGCCGTGCCCATCGACGGCGGTTTTCGCGCCGCAGTGCCGCTTGATTGGCAGCAGGGGCGCACCGCCTATGGCGGGTTCTCCTCGGCGCTGGCGCTCAGCGCGGCGATGGGGCTGGACGAGGCGCTGCCGCCGCTACGTTCCGCCCAGATCAGCATGATCGCGCCGCTTGCGGGTGATGTCGAAGTGCGCGCGCGGGTGCTGCGGCGCGGTCGCAACGCGACCTGGGTCGCGGCGGAGATTTCGGGCGAGGGCGGGCTGGGGCTGACTGCGAGCTTTGTGTTCATGGGGCCGGTGGAGAGCGCGGTTCATCTCAACGACCGGGCACCGCCGCCGGGGCTTGTCGAGCTCGGCGATGCCGAGCAGCTGTCCGCCGGGCGCGGAGTATCTTTCCGGCATAACCATTTCGAAGTTCGCTTTGCCTTGCCCCGCCGCGAGGAGCCGCGCGCGGAGCAGTGCTGGTGGGTGCGCCTGCGCGAACGCGATGGCCTCGATCCTATGGTCGAGGCGCTGCTGATAGCCGATGCCTTGCCGCCCGGCGTGATGTCGTTCCTGCCGCGCTCGACGCCGGTCAGCACGATGCACTGGCAGGTGAACATGCTCACCCCGACGCCGTCCACGCACGACGGCTGGTGGCTGCTGCGATCCACCGGCGACTATGCCGAGAAGGGCTGCTCCAGCCAGCGCATGGATGCGTGGAATGCGGGCGGCGAGCCAGTGATGGCGGGCATGCAGTCAGTAGCGCTGTTCGGGTGATTACGCGTCCGTCCCCATCAACCGCTTGGCCGCCAGCGATCTGAACGCCGTAAAGGCCGCCAGCCCCACTGCCGCGCTGGCGACATGCAGCAGCCAGAAGCTCGCCGTATCCATCGTCGAATACCAGCCGCCCACGACACCGACGATCTTGTTCGCGGCGAAGAATGCCAGGTAATAGATGCCGATGGTGAATGCGGTGATCGCCTTGGGGGCAAGGCGCGAGAACAGCGCCAGGCTGACTGGCAGGATGTGCGAAAAGCCGATCGAGTTGAGCAGGTGGAACATCACCGGCCAGAACAGGCCGATCTTGGCCCCGGATGCAATTGGGCCCTGTGTCGCGGCGGCCATCACCAGGCATAGACCTCCAGCGATCGAGAACAATGAGCCGATGATCATCTTGCCCAGCTCGTCCGGTTCCTTGCGGCTGCTACCCCACCATTTCCAGAAGGCGGCCACCGCGACCAGCATGGCGAAGCTCAGCGCGGCGTCGATGGTGATCATCCAGCTGGTTGGCAGGGTTGTGCCGAAGAATGTCAGCTGGAAATGCTCGTCTGCCCAGACCAGATAGGCGTTGAATATCTGGTTGTTGGTCATCAGCGAGATCGCAAGGATCGGCACCAGCGCGGCCAGGGCGGCGAGGCTTTGCCAGTCGCTCCGCTCCATCCGTGTGCGCGGCGCGGCGGGGGATAGCCTCGAGGGGCGGTTGTCGGCCGGAAGCCATGGCCCTGCCGCCAGATAGAGCATGAGACCCACGACCATGACGATCCCCGCTGTGCCGAAACCCCAGTGCCAGCCGACTTTCTCGCCCAGGGTTCCGGCGACCAGCGGCGCGGCGATGACGCTGACGTTGATCGCGATGTAGAAGATCTGGAAGGCCATCGCCCGGCGGATGTCGCTGCCGGAATAGAGCTCGCCCACCTGGCTGGCGATATTGCCCTTGAACAGGCCTACGCCCACGATCAGCGCCAGCAGCGCGAACAGGAAGGTTCCCTCGAAGGCCATCAGGAAGTGGCCCAGCGCCATGACCAGGGCTCCGAGTATCAGGGTCGTGCGCCGCCCCAGCCAGCGGTCGGCGATGAGGCCGCCGAAGATCGGGGTGAGATAGACGAAAGCGGTATAGTCGCCAAAAATGGCCGAGGCGAGCGGCTGGCCCTGCTTGCCGCCGTAGTAGTTCTCCTGCAGCCAGCCCAGCCCCGCGACATTGCCGATATTCTCCGGCAGCAGCAGGTATTTGACCATGTAGAGTACCAGCAGCGTCTGCATGGAATAATAGGAAAAGCGTTCGCAGCCCTCGACCAGCGCGAGATAGCCAAGGCCTTTGGGATGGCCGAGGAAGGCCCGGTCGTGCGCCGGAAGGTCGAGCTGCGGGGTGACTTCGGCAGTGCTCAACCGGCCATTTCCTCATCGAGAAACGCGGCAACATCGCCCAACTCGACATCCCTTGCCAGAAAGGCCTGGCCAATGCCTTTCATCAGCACGAAGGGCAGGGTGCCCGCGTCCATCTTCTTGTCGTGCAGCATGTGCCGGGTCAGTGCGTGGCCGTCGCAATCGAGGCCCAGCGCGGCAAGCTCGCTGGGCAGGCCAGCCTCGGCGATGTGCCGTGCGGCGTGTTCTGCCGTCGCCTTGGGCATCAGCCCGGCCCTCGCGGAATAGCGCGCTGCCAGCACCATGCCGAGGGCGACAGCCTCGCCGTGCAGCAGGCACTCGGAAAAGCCCGTTTCGGCCTCCAGCGCATGGCCGAAGGTGTGGCCGAGATTGAGCAAGGCCCGCGCGCCGGTGGTCTCGCGCTCGTCTTCGGCAACGATCCGCGCCTTGGCGGCGACGCTGTGCGCCACAGCATATTCGCGCAGGCCCGCTTCGCCCGCCAGCATTGCCGCGCCATGGTCGTCGCACCAGGCGAAGAAGCCGGCATCGTCTAGGAGCCCGTATTTCACCACTTCGGCATAGCCGGCGCGCAGTTCCCGCTCGGGCAGGGTGTCGAGCACGGCAAGGTCGGCCAGCACCAGCGCCGGCTGGTGGAAGGCGCCGACCAGGTTCTTGCCCGCGGCACTGTTGATTGCGGTTTTGCCGCCGACGCTTGAATCGACCTGCGCCAGCAGGCTGGTCGGTAGCTGGATGAAATTGCAGCCGCGTTTGACCACGGCGGCGGCAAAGCCGGTGAGGTCGCCGATCACCCCGCCGCCCAGCGCCAGAATGTGGTCGCCGCGTTCGACTTCCTCGGCCAGCAGCCAGTCGACAGTCGCGGCGAGCTGGTCCCAGCTCTTGGATGCCTCGCCCGGCGGCAGGATGCGCCAGGCGGGCTCGTGTCCCGACTGGTGCAGCGCGTCCTCGACCACCGCGCCCCAGGCGTCATGGACATTGGTATCGGTGACAATCGGCACCCGCCGCTTGCGCAGCATGCCCCGGCAATTGGGCACCAGTTCGGCCAGCAGACCCGCGCCGATGCGCACTTCGTAGGGCCTTCCGGCAATGGCGACCGGAACTACAGCCATTGGGCAATTCCCTTCAGCACCCTGTCGACCGTCGCGCCGTGCGGCCCTTCGCTGCTCATCACCATGATCGGCGCTTCGGAATAGGCCTCGCGGCGCTCCTCGCGCAAGCGGGTAAGGGTCTCGCGGCGATCGCCACCCTGCAGCAGGGGCCGGTTGTCCTTGCGCGAGGTGCGTTCGACCAGTGTGTCGATATCGCTGTCGAGCCAGACGGCAATCGCCTTGCCGAGAATCAGCTTGCGGGTTTCGGCGTTGCAGAAGGCTCCGCCGCCGGTGGCGATTACCTTGCGGGCGCCGACATCCTCGATCAGGCGGGCGATCACCCGGCGTTCGCCATCGCGGAAATGGGCCTCGCCGTAAGCATCGAACATTTCGGGAATCGTCATCCGCGCGGCCATTTCGATCTCCTCGTCGGCATCGACGAAGGGCCAGTGCAGAGCGGCGGCGAGCCGCTTGCCGACACTGGTCTTGCCCACGCCCATCATGCCGACCAGCACCACCGGACGGTCGATCCGGCGCGCCAGTGCCTCGATCTCCGGCGAGGCCAACGGACTTGCTGAATCCTTGCCGGAATGCGGTTGGTCGTGGTTGTCCATTGCAGGGCCGCCTATAGATGCGTTAAGCGGCCACACAAGCATTTGGGCAAGCCTCGAGGAAAAGTTGCGAGTGTCGATCGATAAGCGCAGGAATTGGCTGCTCTGGGCCGTGATTGCAGCGGTGTTGCTGGTAGCCGCCTATGCCTGGATCGATGGCGGCCGTGAGCCGCTGCGCGAGATTTCCGAGCCTGTGGCCCTGCCGGAGTCGCGCGGATGAAACATGCTCGTTTGCTGTTGGGCGCGTCGCTGGCGCTGACTTCGGTATGGGCGCTGGCCCAGGATGCGCCTGAATCGCTGCTCCCGCCCGGCTTCGACCGGCCCGCGCCGAGGCCAAGCCCGGCCCGCCCCGCGGCGGCCGATCCCGGGCCCCGGTCCAACCCCGGCGATCCGGGCGGAGTTTCCGCCCCCGTCGTCCAGCGGATACCCCGCTCATCGACGTCTTCCGCCTCGTCGGCATCGACGGCAAGCTCGGTCGGGCAGTCTGCCGCGCCGGCGGCCGGGCGGACGATCAATCTTCCGCCGATCGGCGTGCTGGAAAAGCTGTCTCCTGAAGAGCTGGAGGAATTGCTCGGGCTCAAGCCCAGGTTCGATATGCCGGGGGCCGCGCGCCGGTCGATGCAGCAGATCGGCGTGCTTGCTGCGGGCGAGGGCGGTCTGCCGGCGGGTTCGCTAACGGCGCAAAACGTTACGCTGGTTCGCGGCGCGATTGCCGGCAACAAGGGTACTCTGGTCTCGCGCTGGGGGCATATCCTGTTGCGCCGTGCGCTGGCTTCGCGGATGGACGCACCGGCAAATATGAATCCGGCCGATTTTGCCGCGATGCGCGCGCAATTGCTGCTGCGCATGGGCGAAGGAGAAGCCGCCCGGGCGCTGGTCCAGGATATCGACGCCGGAAATTTCACTCCCGATCTGACTCAGGCAGCGCTCGATGCCTATGTTTTCACGGCCGACTTCACTGGAATTTGCCCGGCGGCCACTATTCAGGGCGATGCCCGCAAGGATGCCCAGTGGCAGGCGGTCAGGGCGATCTGCTCGGCGTTCCGGGGCGATGGCAATGCCGGACTGAGCCAGCTGGATCGCCAGTTGAACGCTGGGGCAATGCCGAAGATCGACCTGCAGCTGGCGCAGAAATACGCCGGCGCCGCCGGCAAGGCGCGCCGTGCCGTCACGATCGAATGGGACGATGTCAAAGACATGACGCCCTGGCGCTATGCCATGACGATCGGCGTCGGTCTGGAGCCGCCCGCTTCGTTGATGAAGAATGCCGGCCCGCGCTACGATTACATGGCAGCGGTTGCGCCGATGCTCGGGCTGACCTCGCGGGCCGCCGCGGCCGATCGGGCGGCGGGCGCGGGCATCCTCTCGAGCGCGGCGATGGTCGATCTTTACAGCCAGATATACGCCAGTCAGGATATTACGGGCGACTGGGCGGCGCGCGCGTCGCTGCTTCGCGATGCCTATGTCGGCAGCGATACGGGCGAGCGGCTGGGGGCCATGCGGAAATTGTGGGACGGCGCGGCGGGTGAGCAGCAGCGCTACTCGCGCCAGGTGCTGACCGCCTATGCCGCCGCGCGCATGCCGGTGGAAAGCGGTCTGGCAGCACAGGCGCCCGATCTCATCGCCTCGATGCTCGCCGCCGGGCTGGACGGTAATGCGATGCGCTGGGCCGAACTGGCGGATTCCGGAAGCACGGGCTGGGGCATGCTGGTGCTTGCCGCGCCCGGACGGCCCGCGCCAGTCGACGAAGGTTCACTGGGCAAATTCCACAGCAACGACCAGAGCGCAAAGTCGCGCAAATCGGGCTTTCTGCTAGCCGGCCTCGCCGGTCTCGACCGGATCACGCCGCAAACGGCGGCGGACTTTGCCGGAAAACTCGAAATCGACTTGAACCGCAAGACGCGCTGGACCGGCCTGATCGGCCAATCCGCCGATGCCGGCAACGCCGGTCTGGTCGCGCTGCTGGCTGGCGCGGGCATGCAGGGCGACAGTTGGGCGAAGATGACGCCGCTGCATCTCTACCACATCGTCTCGGCCTTGCGGCGGGTCGGGCTGGAGGCGGAGGCGAGGATGATTGCCGCCGAAGCCGTAGCGCGGGGCTGATCCAATTCTGGGCGAGATCAACGCCTTTCTCGCCATGCTGGCCGCCGAACGCGGGGCCGCCGCCAATACCCTGTCCGCCTATCGCCGCGATCTTGAGGGCGCGGAGGGCCTGATTGGCGACCTGGTAGCAGCCGACAGGCCTTCGCTCGCCTCGCTGGGCCAGGCCTGGTCCGGCCTTGCGCCGTCCAGCCTTGCGCGCAAATGCTCCGCCTTGCGCCAGTTCTATGGCTTCCTCGCCGACGAACGGCTGCGCGGCGACGATCCCTCTTCCGCGCTTCCGCGTCCGCGCGCCCGGCGGCCACTGCCGCGCCTGCTGTCGCACGGGGAAGTCGAAGCGCTGTTCGTCCGGTCCGAGGAAGAAGCTGCGGGCGATCGGCCCGAGGCCCTGCGCATGCTGGCGCTGCTCGAACTGCTCTACGGATCCGGTCTTCGCGCCACCGAGCTGGTGTCGCTGCGCCGCGATGCGGTGCCGCGCGATGCTCCGTTCCTGACGATTACCGGCAAGGGCGGGCAGCAACGGCTGGTGCCAGTGAGCAGCCGCGCGCGCCAGGCGCTGTCGCGCTGGCTGGCAGTCCGCCCGGAAGGTTCGCTCCGGCTGTTTCCGTCGCGCGCCAGTCAGGGCCATATCACCCGGGTGCGGCTGTTCCAGCTGCTGCGCGATTTGGCCACGCGGGCGGGAATAGCGCCGGAAAAGGTCAGCCCGCACGTTCTTCGCCACGCCTTCGCCACCCATCTGCTCGAAGGCGGGGCGGACCTGCGCGTTTTGCAGACGCTGCTGGGCCACGCCGACATCGCCACGACCCAGATATACACCCACGTCGATAGCGCGCGGCTGGTCGCACTGGTCAATGCCCGGCACCCGCTCGCGAAAGGGGTTCAAAACCGGCAGACACTGCCCTAGGTTGCTGCAAAATGGGACAATCCGACGGACAGGAGTCGCTTCAATGGCCTGGATTCGCAGACGGCAAGTACACTTGTTTGGCACTACCGCCGCCGCGGCAATCGCTCTAGCGGTTTCGCCGGCCACGCAATCGGCCGCCCAGCCAGTGGCAACGGCCGCCGCCGCCGCTCAGGTCCAGTCGATCAGCGCCAAGGACAAGGCCGAGGGAGCCAAGGCGCACCCCCAGCTGGTCGCCGAATTCGGCGGCGCTATGACCGGGGCGCAGGCCAGCTATGTCGAAAGCGTGGGCAAGACCATTGCCCTGCAATCGGGCCTGTCCAACGCCCGCAGCGATTTCACCGTCACCCTGCTCAACTCGAACGTCAACAATGCCTTCGCCATTCCGGGCGGCTATATCTACATCACCCGCCAGCTGGTGGCCCTGATGAACAACGAGGCCGAGCTGGCCGGGGTGCTCGGGCACGAAGTTGGTCATGTCGCCGCCCGCCATTCGGCCAAGCGGCAAAGCGCGGCGACGCGCAATTCGATCCTCGGGGCAGTCGGCACGATCCTGTCCGGCGTCCTGCTGGGCAATGGCACCGCAGGCCAGCTCGGGCAGCAGATATTTTCGCAGGGATCGCAGCTGCTTACATTGAGTTATTCACGCAAGCAGGAAACCGAATCCGACAATCTCGGTATCGATTACCTGCGCCGGGCCCGGTACGACCCGCGCGCAATGTCGACTGTCCTGCAGAGCCTGGCCAACCAGAATGCGCTCGATGCCCGGCTGATGGGCACCAGCAACAGCGTGCCAACCTGGGCTTCGACGCACCCCGATCCGGCATCGCGCGTGCGTGCCGCCCTCGCCAGAGCCGGGGCCAGCGCGGTGGGCAACACCAACCGCGACACCTTCCTCGGCAGCATCAATGGCATCATGTACGGCGACGATCCGCATCAGGGAGTCGCCGAGGGCCGCAAATTCACCCATCCCGATCTGAAGCTGGCCTTCGAAGCGCCCAATGGTTTCGCCCTGGTCAATGGCACCCGCGCGGTCGCGATCAGCGGCCAGTCGGGCAAGGGAGAGTTTTCGACCGGACCCTACAGCGGCGACATGAACGCCTACATTTCCAGCGTGTTCGGTGCCTTGACCGAACAGGGGCAGGCAAAGGTTGCGCCTGCCTCGATCCAGCGGACCACGGTCAACGGCATTCCGGCCGCCTATGGTTCGGCTCAGGTCCAGGGCAGCAGCGGCATGCTGGATGTCGTGGTTTTCGCCTATGAGTTCTCGAAGAACCAGGCCTTCCACTTCCTGACTATCTCGGCAGCCGGGAGCGGCAACCAGTTCAGTCCGATGTATTCCTCGCTGCGCAGGATTTCGGATAGCGAGGCGAGTGCCATCCGTCCGCGCAAGCTAGTGCTGGTGACCGCCAAGGCAGGCGACACGCTGCAATCGCTTGCCGCGCGCATGGCCTACACCGATGCCGCGATGGAGCGGTTTCTCGTGTTGAACGGAATGAATGCCAGCAGCCGGGTCGTTGCCGGACAGAAAGTGAAGATCGTCACCTACTGAAGCGGCGCCTTCGATCTGGCTTCCAGAAACGAAAAAGGGCGGCGAGTTGCCTCGCCGCCCTCGATCTTGTCAAGCTTGGCTTCCGGATTAGGAAGCGGCGCCCATCTGCGAAGAGGTGTTGTAGAAGGTGCCCGACAGCGAGGTGCCGAGGCCCTGCATGGCGCTGATCGCGGCAACGGCGATCAGAGCGGCGATCAGGCCATATTCGATGGCGGTCGCGCCGGCTTCGTCACGGAACAGCTTGTTGATGAATTTCATGGTAGGTCTCCTGGTTTGCAGTCTGGTATTTACCCGGTCCGATCGGCTGAGGCTTAGCGGACGAATTTCGGTGTAAGGTTGAAGTCTTGAGAAAGTCCTAAGGTCGAATGACAAAATTACGCAGTCGCTGTCGTCACCTGTGTAGAAATCGAGGTCCAGATGATTTGAAAGGCCTGGCCCATCGCCTGGCTTGTCGTAAGCACGCCGAGGCCCAGAAGGGCGATGAGCAATGCGTATTCGATAGCCGTAGCTCCGGACTTGTCATCCAGCAGGCGTGTGAGGATATTTTTGACCGGCATAATTTTTCCACCGTTTGAGATTTCCCGGGGTATTTTTTGCAGGCCGTCACTAAGAATTCGTAAACTTGGACCGATCGAATGAAAAATAATTCGACACTCATCCCGGTCGTCGCGGCGGCCTTGCTCCGCGGGGATGGCAGGATCTTGCTGCAACGGCGGCGCGCGGGCGCGATGCACGGCGGTCTCTGGGAGTTTCCAGGCGGCAAGGTCGATGCCGGAGAATCGCCGGAATCCGCGCTGATCCGGGAAATCCGGGAAGAGCTGGGCGTCAAGCTGGATCTCGCCGCGATGGCACCGTTGAGCTTCGCCAGCGATCCCGCAGTGCCGCCCGCACCGCGCGAGCCGTTTGTAATATTACTTTACACTTGCCGCCGATGGCAGGGCGAGCCGCACTGCCTCGCCGGCGAGGAAATCGCCTGGTTCGCGGCCTGCGACCTTGCGGGTCTGTCGATGCCGCCGCTCGACGTTCCGCTTGCCCAGGCACTGCTGCGGGCAATTTAGCCGCTTGCCAAGCGCTGCCCCCCCTCTTATGTGCCCCTCTCCCGCGCCCGTAGCTCAGCTGGATAGAGCATCAGACTACGAATCTGAGGGTCGGACGTTCGAATCGTTCCGGGCGCGCCATTTTTTCAATAGCTTAGATAATTCCCCAACCTGGGGTTGGAGCTCGGGGTAGCTCTCTGGGTAGCTTTCGCCAAAATTCGACTGTTCCAGCAGCAGCCGACTGTGCTTGAAGGCATGCGGCCGACGTGCAGTCTATGGCTCCAATTGGACGACTGTCACTGAATGCGGTGCCAATTCGAGCGCGAGTTTGCCATCCGCTGCCGCGAAACTGACCGGCTTTGGCACCACGGTGTTGGGAGCAGCGAAGCTGTTGCTGCTGTCCATCCTGTCAGCGGAAAGTGTTTCGCCGGTTGCCCGGGTTGCGGCCACACCTTGAAGATTGATCGTGACCGCGGTTGCCTTGTTTGGATCCAGATTGGTCAGCGCCACCCAGATCCTGCCGTCCTTGGCGCGTGCGGCAATGGCATCGACCCTGGGCAGCGTAACTTTTTCGATTGCGTATTGGCCGGGCTGGAAATCGATCGGGATAAACTGGGCATCCTGGAACGGCACATAGAGCTTGTAGGCATAGTAGGTCGGCGTGAGCAGCAACTTCTCCTTGTCGGTGAGGATCATCGGCTGGCCGATGTTCACCGTCATCGAGATGTTGGTCATGCGCACCCGGTCCGCATGGCGGGCGAAAGCGTTGAAATGCAGCGCTGCGACGAGCGCGTCGCGGATTGAATTGCCCGAACGGCCGGACAGGCCACTCCCCTCTGGCTTGGTCATGCCGCCCCATTCGTCGACCACCAGCGCGATCTTCTTCTGCGGGTCGTACTTGTCCATGATATCCGTGCGCTTGACGATCGCGCCCTCGATGCCGCGAGTTTCGCTGAGATAGGTGGCGAACTGCTTTTCGCTGAACCCGGTGGCCGGTGCCCCGCCTATGCTGCCGCCGTAAGTATAGTGGTGCAGCGACAGGCCCTCGATATCGTAGAACCAGGGTTCGCGCACTTTCCATGCGCTCATCACAGCTTCTGTGTACTGGGTCCATGTGCTGGCATCGCCCACTGCGATCCGTTTCATTGCATTGGGCGAACGCTGGAACATCGACGGCTTGCGCTGATCGGGATGGAAGCTTTCGACGGCCATGGCATAGCCCTTCATCTGCTCGACATAGTGATTGGCCGAGAGAACCCCGCCGCAGCCCCACATCTCATTGCCCATGCCCATGTACTTCACCCGGTAGGGCGCCGGATGGCCGTTGGCCGCGCGCTCCTTCGCGAGGTCTGTTGGCTTGTCGTTGGTCATGTAATCGAGCCAGTCGATTGCTTCCTGAAGCGAGCCTGTCCCCATGTTGACCGAGAGATAGGCCTCCGCGCCGATCTGCTCGAGCAGGTCCATGTATTCGTGGGTACCGAATGTGTTCGGCTCGGTCACCCCGCCCCAGATGGCATTGAATGTCACCGGTCGCCTGGCCTGCGGTCCGATGCCGTTGCGCCAGTGATAGCGATCGGCGAAGCAGCCGCCGGGCCAGCGCAACACCGGCACCTTTATCGCGCGCAGTGCAGCGACGACATCGCTGCGGATGCCGCGCACGTTGGGAATTTTGGAGTCCCTGCCGACCCAGATGCCGCCGTAAACACCTTCGCCGATGTGTTCGGAAAAATGGCCGAAAATGTCGCGGTTGATTGTGGGGCCGCCCTTGTCGGCCTGAATGGTCAGTGTGCCCGGTTCGGTTGAAACCGCAGTTGCAACCGCAGTTGCTGCCGTAGTTTCTGTCGCAGGGGTTTGCGCCTGCGCGGCAGGGACAACCGCCAAGGAAGACAACAAACCGGCGTAAAGTGCATGGATCGCAGCCACGGCATCCCCCATATTTTCAGGTGTTTCGACCATGCTATCTGAGTCCAATGAATTATGTCAAACGGCATAATTGTTTGCAATGCAGGATTCGCGCTGCCCGAAAGTTGGCTTGGTGCGGCATTGGTAGCATGATCAGGGCCGAAACCGGCGCTTCGCGGCAAACAGTATAAGGGAGCAGGGTATGGGACATGCATTGAAGCGGTTGCGGCAGGGCGCAAGTGCAAAACACTGGCAAGCGCGACGGAGATGAAGTTGTCCAGGTCTATGTCCGCGCGCTGACGTCTGTCCCGGTGAAACTGCCCCGCCGCCAGCTCGCCGGCTTTCAGCGGGTGCCGCTAAGGTCGGGTGAGGGGCGCCCGCTCTCCTTTGCCATCGATCCGCGCGATCTCGCATACTGGGATGCGGCTTCAAAGGCATGGGTCCTGGACGTTGGAACCTATGCAGTGATGGTGGGAAGTTCATCTGCCGACATTCGCCTCAGGTCCCAGTTTCAGATCGCCACGCGAGGGCAATGGAGCGATAGCAGCCCGGGATCATCCGATCTGCCGCGGAATTGAGCGAGGCCCGATTGTTGCCATTGGTTTCGATGGCAACTGGGCCAGGCGCGGGAGCTGTAAGTCCGATGCGAATTCGTCTCCGTTGGGCACACTGTTCCCTGAGAGCGGCAAACCTCAGGCAACGAGGTTCTGCCACTCAACCAGAGCGGCTGAGCGGAAACCGGATGTACATCATCACCACGAGCCGGATCACTTCCGGCGAGGAGTGGAAATAACGGAACGGATTTACAGGTTTTCGAGGGCGAGGCATGCCCCTGCCTTGCCCCCAACACGGTCCATTCGCTAGACGGTGCATTCCCTTTGACAGTGCCGCAGGGCCCGCACTCGGGCGGGTCAGGTGGTAAACGCGCCGCCGTTCAATTCGACGGTTTGCCCGGTGAACCAGCCAGCCTCTTCCGATGCGATATAGAGACACAGTGCCGCCACATCTTCGGGCGTCCCGCGCCGGCCAACCGGCAAGGCTTTGGCCAACTTGTTCAGCAGCTCGCTGTCGTCCTGCCGGATCAACCCAAGGGCAACGGAATTTGCGGTAATGCCAAAGCGGGCGTTCTCGAGCGCAATGTGCCGAGTGAGCGCGATGGACCCGCCCTTGCCCGCCCCATAATGCGACATGCCGCCGTTGATCCCCTGCGTTCCCGCTGTGGAGGCAATGGTGATGATGCGCCCCCAACCCCGGCTGATCATCGGCTTGAGCACAACATGCAGGCAATTCATCGCCCCGTAGATATTCACCGCCAGGGTGGCCTGCCAATGTTCTGGAGGAAGGTCCGCAAAGGGCAACATGTGGAGTGGCCCATCGGCCCCACCATTGCCCGCATTATTGACGAGAATATCGACGGGGCCGCCAATTCCGGCTTCACCCGCCGCAATGCCCCGGCGCACCGCCTCCAGATCCGTGACATCAAACGCCTGTGCGACCGCCTTGCCACCTGCCTGGCGGATGGCCTGGGCCTGCGCTTCGGCCCGTTCGGCGACGACATCGTTGATGATGATTGCGGCACCCTGCCGGGCAAAGAGCGCGGCGATCCCCGCACCGGCACCCTGCCCGGCGCCTGTTACCAGCGCAATTTTTCCCGCAAGCGAAAATATCGGGATCATACAAAACCTTCCAGGATAGGCCTGATATCAGTACTTTACAGATTGTGTGGTAATTTTTCCCTCGAATTCGCCGCCATCCCGTGCGCGGACCGGACGTCCGATCTGGGCAAGATATTGGCCGCTGTAGGTCGTCAGACCGGTCGAAACTTCAGGATCGACAAGACATAGCGCGAGAATGGCCTCGGCCATCACTTCCGGGTCTTCCGGCGCGGTAAAGCGGTCGCGGCTTACCTTCCCCGCATCGATTGCCGCCTGCACGTTGGGCGTGATCACCGAGTTTACCGGCGCCACGGTATTCGCGGAAATGCCGCTGCCATAAAGTTCGGCGGCCAGAACCCGGGTGAACAGGTTCACGGCGGACCTGGCCGAGCAATATTGAGCCGTCCCCGCCTTGCGGTGGTATTCGAGGAAGGGCGGTCCCTCGGGGTTGGGGGCGGAGCGGTCGGCAGCCGTTGAGGAGACGTTGACGATCCGCCCCCAGCCCTGCGCCATCATGCCTGGCAAAGCCCGCACGATCAGGTCGCGCACGGCAAAGACGTCAATCTCGAACACCAGCCGGAAGTGCTTTTCCGACATCTCCCATACCCGCTTGCCGGAAATACCGGAAATGCCGGCATTGTTGACCAGCACGTCGATCTTGCCAAATTTGGCGAGCACCCAGTCCATGAATTCGGCCCTCGACTGAGGATCGGCCACATCCAGCTTGTGACCGTAGGCTTCTCCTCCACGGGTGCGAATTCTGGCGACCGTGTTGGCAAGTGTCTGGGGTTGAGGATTATTCTCGTCCCCCACGGTTCGTGCCCCGCAGATGACAATTGCTCCCGCCGACGCCAGCCGTTCGGCAGCGGCCTCGCCGATACCTGCGCTTGAGCCGGTAACGACGGCGATACGTCCCTTGAGGTCATCCATGTCTTGTGTCCCTAAATGGTCGTGCGAACCGGTAAACTCGTCCAGCCGATCTGGAATTCCGATTCAGCAAAGTTTCCTGCTTCCGGTTCAAGCTTGAAATGCGGGGATGCCGCCAGAAATTCGCGGAGCATGATTCTGCCTTCCAGTCGGGCGAGATGGATGCCGATGCAGAAATGCGGGCCGACGCCAAAGCTCAGCATGCGGCGCGCCTTGCGGTTCCAGATGAATTGGTCCGCCCGCTCGAATTCGCGCGGGTCGCGGTTGGCCGAGGCGATCAGCAGGATCACCCGTTGGCCGGGCTCGAGCTCCACCCCGCCAAGCGTGACGGGATACTTGACCGTGCGGCCAAACCATTGCGCCGGGGCATTGTAGCGCAGCATTTCCTCGAAGGCCGCGGCGGCATGGGCCTGCGGATCGGCGGCAACCTCGGCCAGCTGATCGCCCTGGCGCGACAGCTCCAGCAGCCCGCCGGCAAAGATCTTGGGCAAGGTCTCGGTCCCGCCGACCAGGATCGACATGATATCGACCGCCACTTCCTGATCGGTGAGCGGACGGCCGATAATGTTCGCAGCGATCAGGGGGTCGATCACCGGACTTTCCGGCCCCTGGCCCCGGCGCCGTCGCTGTACTTCGCCGCGCAGCAGCGCGTGCAGCTCGTCGCGCGCTGCCAAGCCTTCAGGCGTGGAGCCTGCCTGGCCGGGCTTGCGATAGACCAGGTGGTTGATCAGGTCGACGATGTGGTCAGTGTCGTCGAATGCCAATCCCATCACCTGCTGGGTGACGCGGGCAGAAACATAGCTGCCGAAATCGGCAGTGAGATCGAACCTGCCGCGCGGCAGCAGCTCGGCCAGGCGCTGGCGGACAATCCCGGTTATCATGGGCTCAAGCCGGTTGACGCTGCCCTTGAGGAACGGCGGGGCGAGTAGCTGGCGGAACGCGGTTTGCACCGGCGGATCGAGCCACAGGAACATGGCCTTCACCGGCTCCATTTTCGGCTCCGGCGGATTGCCGCGATGGTGCTCGCGCAGCACTTCGGGCGCGAAAAGCTGGCCTTCGGCTTCCGAAAAGTGCTCGGCATCCATGAAGCCGTCCCACACGTCCTGATAGCGGCTGAACACCCAGGTATCGTATTCGGGAATGTAGTATGCCGGATGTTCCTCGCGCAGCACCGGATAGAGGCTGTGCGGATCGCGCATCGCTTCGGGCGAGAACGGGTCGTAGCGGAACTTGGCGGCACTATGCGGCATTGATTTTTCCTCAGCTCGTCTCGCGCCGGTTCAGGAACACGCTCTGGTGCGTAGTGCCGAACATGCCATCTGTATCGCCCATGCGCAGCGTTGCGATGCCTGTTCCGTTGCCCGCCACTTCGCTCGTCCCGTCGAGCAGTATCCAGTCGCTACGCGGCATGCGCGCGAGGTGGATCGAAAGATCAAGGCTGGCGTAGGTCCATTCCTTCAGCGAGGCCGGCGGGGCAACCGTTGTGCCCCAGTCGGCGGCGGCTGCGACGCAGGCGAGCGGGTCGATCGGTTCCCCGGCGATCATCGGGGTGATGACCCGCATCCAGACTGCGCCGGGCCCTGGTTCTGTTTCGCTGCCAGCAATGCGTATCGATTCCGCCAGCACACGGGCCTGGCCTTGCGCGCTTTGCGGGAAGGGGTGGGTCAGCGGCACCAGTTGCGCTTCCTCTCCTTCCTGGCGAACCCGAAGCAGTGTTGCGCGGACCCAGGTGCGGCCGTCTGCATCGAGTTCCAGTTCGGCGAGCTGGATGCGCTTGCCTTCGCGCAACAGGCGAGTGCGCGCGGTCAGCGGCGCCATCGGCACCGCGCCGAAAATATCGAGTGTGAGCCGCACCGGCAGCATCGGCACGGGGACCGCGATGGCACCGAGCAATTGCGCCGTCAGCCCGCAGATCTGCGCGCCGCCCTGCTTGGCCGAGTCCCAGAAGCTCGGCCCCAGACCGGTGGGCACGAACCTCTCGCCCTCGCGGATGAAGTAGGCCTGGCTCAAACTGCCTGCCTCTGGCCATTGGTGGAAGCCATATCAATCGCGGCGAGCAGCGCGGTCAGCCGCTCGGCCGCCGCGAAATCGGGCACGGTGAGCGTGCCTTCGTGCAGGTCCCGGCCAAAGGCTGCCCATGCCTCGGCGACATTGGCCGATGCGCCGGACAGGCCGGGCACATGCGGCTCTGGAACCTCCACTGGCACGCTGGCCTCCAATATCAGCGGGGCTATCTGGCAGGTGCCCGGCACCGTGCCGCTCACCCGCAGCCAGCCCTTGCTGCCTTCCAGCTCGAACAGCGCAGTGCGGTGCTCCGGCTTGCCGCCGACCACTTCGAACGTCGAGACACAGCCGCTGTCGTGCAGACCTGTCACCAGCATGTGATCGGCGCAGGTCCGCTCGACGGTCTCATTGGTGCCGATGATCGGGACCTGCTTAAGGAACGTGGTGTTGCGGGCATCGACTTCGACATAGCGGCCAACCAGCGCTTCGACCGGCGCCAGCGTGTGCCCGCCGCCGATCGTCTCCAGCGTCGCGCCAGTGCGTTTGTCCTGAAGGTAAGCGCCAAAGGCCGGTGTGTCATCGCCCCAGGCAGCGGCCGAGCCGAACACCCGCAGCACGCGCGGCACGCCGATGGTGCCACCCTGCACCAGCCGCGCCGCTGCGAGAATTGCGGGCGCGAACAGCCCTTGCAAGCCGATCATCGCGTGGATGCCGGGCGGGACGGCATTGGCCATTTCCCGCGCTTCGGCAAGGTCCCGCCCCAGCGGCCACTCGCAATAGACATGCTTGCCCGCTGCCAGCGCCGCCAGCACAATGGCGCGGTGTTCGGGCACCTTGACTGTCACCGCCACGACATCGACTTCGGGATCGCGCACCAGTTCCAGCGAATCGCCAAAGCCCCGCGCAGCGCCGAAATGCGCGGCGGCCTCATCCGCAATATCCTGCCTCCGCGCAGAGACTGCGGTCACGGCAAACATGGGAAGGGCGCGCAGCGCGGCGAGGTGGGCATCGCGCGCCCAGCCGCGTTCGGCATTGGCACCGACGATTCCGACACGGATCGGGGCAAGGCTCAATGGCTACTCCATGATTGTCCGGTCGATCGTGCCCACGACCTGGATCAGCTGCGGATCGACGATGTATTCCGGACATTCGGCATCGAAGAAGGCATCGACATGGCCCCAGTGGATCGGGTGAGTCATATATTCGCCGGTGAGCCCATCCAGGCTGTCGAATTCCTGCTCCCAGACGTGAGTGTATGCCTTTGGTCCCTCGCACAGCGAGACCGGGCTCAGCGCCCAGCTGCGGATGGTGGTGACATGGCCCGGCATCATCAGCAGGCCCTGCTCCAGCGCATGTGCTCCATCCGGAAAGCCCTGCGGCGTGACCCGGAAGATCAGCGCGCGCCAGATGCCGCCACCGGCAGGCGCGATTTCGCTGCGGGTTATGCGATAGCCCAGATGAATGATTTGTGTGCCTCCCAGCAGCGGGGCTACCGACTCCCGCCACGCCGGAACCAGCGCCACGGCCAAAGCTTCGCGCTCGCTGGCAAAGGTCATCCGCCAGACCACATGCCCGGCGTTGATCACCGCCACCGGCGAAACCGGAGCAATCCAGCAGCTCCGCACACCGGGAAGTTCGTTGGTAGCCGCTTGCAACCGCGCGGCCAGCGACTCCCGTTCGCCCTCGCGCTCCGGCGGCAAGGCGATCAGGCGCAGCGACACGAACATCAGGCGATTTCCGCCTGATCCGACAGCACCCGCCGCTTGCGGCTGAGCGTCATCTGATCGCTCTCCTGCCACCAGGCGAGTTTCTCGAAGCGTTCGTCGGATCCGTCCGGCAGCTTGCTCATCCGCTGGTTCCACCACCCTTGCACCCCGTCGACCTCCCATAGGTAGAACAGCGTGGTTGGAAGCTTATCGAAGTCCTGACCCGGTGGTGTTTGCCAGGCTCCTGCAAGTTTCATTCCCCGCCGCTCGGCGCCGGGCACATAGCGGGCGGCATAGGCGCGGCGGTATTCCCCGGCGCGGCCCGGCTGGACGACAATTTCGTCGAGGATGAAAACCTTCACGTGCTCCTACCTGCGCAGCTCTTCGGGCAGATCAAAGCTGTAGACCATGTCGCTCTTGTCGCGGCGGCCGAAGACATAGCGGTCGTCAGCGCCAGGGCGCTGGCGCATAAGGTCGAACCACGATCCCGCCGCAGGCTCGACCCGCGACGCGTCCCAGACCACCACCCGCCGCGCGATTTTCCACGCATTGTTTCGCCGCTCAAACAGATCGAGATACCGCCCCCGCAAAGTCTCGTCCCACAGCTGCCCCTCAGCGTCGCGGCGCTGATGATAGGAAGTGAACAGCGATTCCACGCGGGCCATGTCGCCATCGATATCTATCGAGACGTTGCCCAGAAGATGCTGGGTGCACAGCAAGGTCGAGCGCCCGAGATTGGCGATGATATTGGCAACCGGGCCGTTGGTCAGGCCGTGATAGTCCTCGCCATCCTCGTGAAAGCCCGAGGCGAACAGTTCGAGATCGCCCCGGTCGGTGCCGCGGGCAATGCGATGAAGCGCTTCGGTGATTTCCTGCCTGGAGAGCAGGTCGGCTATGGCCTTGTCGTGCATCTCATCCTCCCTTGGTTGCCCAGCCTTGCGCAGCGGCCAGCTCTGCCGCAGCCCCGCGCCGGACAAATCCGGCATCGGCGCCCAGCGGCACGAATGTCAGCCCCATTTCCACCAGCGCCCGCGCGTTGTCCGCGCCTAGCGTGGCCGAGCCGCTGATCTTGCCGTGCTTGCGGCAGAGCGCAATCACATCGCCTATCGCGGCCAGCACTTCAGGCGACATAGTCATGGCCGGGCCCTGACCCAGCGAAATGGCGAGATCGACCGGGCCGACGAACAGTCCGTCAACTCCCGGCGTCGCCGCAATGGCGTCAAGGTTTTGCAGTGCTTCCGCCGTCTCGATCATGACCAGGCACAGCGGCTCGGGCGCGCCTGCGCCGGAAGGGCCATAATAGCTGCGCACCTTGCCGAAGGAGCGGATGCCATGGGGCGGATAGCGGCATGCCGCCGCCGCCCGCTGCGCATCCTCGGCCGTTGAAACCATCGGCACGATCACCCCGTAAGCCCCAAGGTCCAGCGCGCGCATGATCTGGCTTTCGTCGTTCCAGGCGACGCGGACGATGGCGGCGGTGCCGCCCAGTTCCGCCGCCTGAATCAGCGAGAGCATGTTGCCCGCATTGACTGCGCCGTGCTGGCCATCGAGGATCAGCCAGTCAAACCCGGCCCGGCCCATCACTTCCGCGGAAATGGCGCTGTCGAGTGTCACCCAACTGCCGTAGCTCGGCTTGCCTGCCGCCAGCGCTGCGCGAAGCTTGCCCATGAGTCGCCTCTCCCAATCGTTGGCAGGAGCCTAACCCATGAAATGCACTGCGCGAAAGACATTCCAGTTGCGCGGCCTGCTTTCACCCGGCAACCTGCGCCTGATTGGCGTGGAGAGCCCGAATGATGCCTGACGAAATCGCGACAGCGCTGGCCGCCATTGTCGGCGCGGCAAATGTGCGCTGCGGCGCGGATATCGGCGAGCATTACCGGATCGACATCGGCCGCAAGTTCGAAGCCCATCCGGCCTGGCTGGCCCGGCCCGCGACGACTGGCGAAGTGTCTGCCGTGATGAAACTGGCCCATGCCCATGCCATCGCCGTCACGGCAATCGGCGGTCAGAGCGGCACTTGCGGCGCGGCGGTGCCCGAGGACGGCGGGCTGGCTTTGTCGCTCGACCGGATGAACCGGGTCGAGGCGATCGACACCCTGTCGATGACCATGACGGTCGAGGCCGGCTGCGTGCTGCAAGTCGCCGCCGAACAGGCCGAGGCGCAAGGCGCCTTCCTGCCGCTCGATCTCGGTGCGCGGGGCTCCGCAATGATCGGCGGGGTGATCGGCACCAATGCCGGCGGCAACCGCGTGATCCGCTGGGGCATGATGCGCGATATGGTGCTGGGGCTGGAAGCGGTCTTGGCCGACGGCACGGTTGTCTCCTCGATGACCGGCATGATCAAGGACAATGCCGGCTACAACTGGAAACACCTGTTGATCGGCAGCGAGGGCACGCTCGCCGTGGTGACCCGCGCGGTGCTGCGGCTGCGCCCGCTGCCGACGACGCGCCAGACCGCGCTGATCGCAATGGCCAGCTTCGACAAGGCTATCTGCGCCATGCGGCAGCTGGAAACCGCGCTGTCGGGTCAGCTCTCCTCGTTCGAGCTGATGTGGGAGCAATTCTATGCGCTCCACACCGAGGCACAATTGGCGCAGCGGCCCCGCCCGATGCCGCTGGGCCATCCGGTCTATGCGCTGGTCGAGGCAATGGGGGGCGACGAAGAGGGCGATGCCGCACTGTTCCAGCGCGCGCTGATGTCGCTCAGCGAACAGGGTCTGGTAGCCGACGCCGTGATTGCCCAGTCGGCCCGCCAGTGCGACGATCTATGGGCCATGCGCGACGAGCTGACGCCAGGTTACGCGCCGCTGCGTCCCTTTGCCGCCTATGATGTCAGCATGGCGATTGCCGACATGCCCGCCTTCGTCGATCAGGCGCGCGCTGCGGTCATGGCCATCTATCCGGATGTGACCATGCTGTTCTATGGCCATGCCGGCGACGGCAATCTCCATGCTCTGCTCAGCATCAGGCGCATGGACAAGGCTGTGCAGCAGGCCTTCGACGATGCGATCTATGGCACTGTCCGCCGCTTCGGTGGTTCGATTGCGGCCGAACACGGCGTCGGCACATCGCGGCGGGACTATCTCGGCTGGACGCGGTCCGAATCCGAAATTGCGCTGATGCGCAGCATCAAGCAGGCGCTCGATCCCAAAGGCATCCTCAACCCCGGCAAGATCTTCGCGGTGCAATGAACTTGGCAACTGCAACCACTTCCCAGCGCCTCGACAAGGCCCGTACTCAGTTCGGCCCTGAGGTGCGTCTGACCGAACCTTTCTCAGGTAATCCACCGCTGTGGATCGAACCGCTGAATGCCGGTCTGCGCAGCGATTTTGCGGCTGCGCAGCGCTGGATGGGTGAACACCGCGAGGCCATCGAACAGGCGTTGCTCAGCTTCGGGGCGATTGTCTGGCGCGGCTTTCCCATTGCTTCCAGCGAGCACTTTGCCGGCCTGCTGGACGAGTTCGAGCCTTATGCCCAGGGTTATGCCGGTGGCACCTCGGACCGCAAGGTGGTGACCGGAAACGTGATGGAGGCAACTCGCACTCCGCCCGAAGTCACCATCCCGCTGCATCAGGAAATGTCCTATATGCCGAGCGGCCCCAGGCTGGTCGCCTTCTATTGCCACCAGCCTTCGCCAACCGGTGGCGAAACCGTGATTTGCGACATGCGCGGCCTGCTCGAGGCCTTGCCGGCGCCGCTGCGCGAAAAGCTTGTCACATATGATGTCGAATATGTCCGCAACATGCGATCGGAAGCGGTCGATGATTGGCGCGCCGAGCCCATCTATCGCCACCCGACCTGGCAATATCGCTTCGAAACCGGAGATCCTGCCGCAATCGAAGTGTTGCTCAAGGAACGGGGCGCCGGGTTCGAATGGCATGGCGATAGCAGCCTAAGCTTTTGGACCCGCGTACCCGGGATCACCACCCATCCGGTCACTGGGGATCTGCTCTATTTCAACCAGATGAATTCACAGGTGCAGCACCCGCTGACCATCGGCGAGGAACGGGCAGCCGCCATCGATGCCGCCTATGGAACGACCACGCCCCGCGCCTATTCGGTCCGCTTCAGCAACGGCGAAGCGCTGACCGAGACGGAATTCATGGCCATCCATGCCGCGTTCGAAGCGCGCAAGATCGCCTTTCCGTGGGCTGTGGGAGACGTCATGCTACTGGAAAACCGCCTTACCGGGCATGGCCGCAACCCTTTCACGGGCCCGCGCGATGTCCAGGTCATGCTGATCCAGTAGCGACTCCGCTTGAGCGCAGCTTTGCAGCGACTCCTTCGCCGAACCACCGCACGTTTTTGGCTTAAGGTAGCCAGTGCCGATCTCCAGGATCAGCTGCCCGCCGGACAGAGCATCGAGCAAGGCAGCGACATTGGCCACGACGACAGGATTGCGTTAAACGAAGACCAGGATGTGGGTCTGAAGCTGGATGCGGGGTCTGACATGTTCGATGAGAGATCAGCCACTATGCAAAAAAGCTATTGCCGGCACTGCCAATCGCTGTGTGGACTGGTGCTCAAGGTTGAAGGCAATCGCATAATCAGCATCCGTGGCGACCGCGATCATCCGGTGTCGCAAGGGTATAGTTGCATGATGGGCCAGCATGGCCTTTCGGCTCAGGACGAGCCACTGCGGCTGACCGTTGCGCAGCGCCGCGAAGCTGATGGCACCTTTGCCCCCTTGCCCATCGAACAGGCCGTGCGTGAAGTCGGCGAGAAGCTGAAGCGGCTGCTTGATCGGCACGGCCCGCGCTCAATTGCCTTATATTACGGCACTGGCACCGCCTATAGCGGTCTGGCCTACGGCATCGCCAAGAGCTGGTTGCGCGCCATCGGTTCCCCCGAGCTCTACACCAGCATGACAGTCGACGCCTCCAGCCTCTATGTCTGCATGAAGCGCATGGGCTTTTTCGCCACGGGCCGACCGCTGCACACCGACTGCGACACGATCCTGCTGGTTGGCAACAATCCGGTGGTCAGTCATCAGGGCTGGTCGAAATCGCCGCTGCCGTCGTCCAATCCGCGCAAGGCTATCGCCGAGGCACAGGCAAAAGGCGCGAAGCTGATCGTTATCGATCCCCGCCTTACTGAAACCGCGCGCAAGGCTGATCTGTTCCTGCAGGTGAAGCCCGGCGAAGATTGCACGCTACTTGCCGCCATGCTTCGCGTAATGCTGGACCAGGGGTGGACCGATCCCTCCTTCCATGATCGATTTTGCACCGCGATTCCGGCCTTGCGCGCCGCCCTGGAGTCATTTGACCTTGGCTATGCCGAACGCCGCACCGGGGTCGCGGCGGAATTGATCGAAGAGGCTGCGAGGCTGTTCGGTACGGCAGGGAAAGCCCATGCTGCCTGCGGTACGGGACTGACATTCGGACCGCATTCAAATCTGGCTGAACAATTGCTGGAATGTCTGAACGCCCTGTGCGGCGGCTATCGCCGCGCGGGCGACACGATCCGCACGACGGGGCTATTTGGCAACGGGGCGACGGTTGAGAAAGTCATTCCGCCTGGCCGGGACTGGCTGTCAGGGCCGCAGCTGCGCTCCGCTCAAGGCGGCCAGATCAACGGCGAATTTCCGGCAAGCCGTCTGCCGGACGAGATCCTGCATCAGGGCGAAGATCGCATCCGGGCGCTGGTGGTGTTTGGCGGCAATCCCGCAACCGCCATCGGTGGCTCGGCCAAGACGATCGCGGCATTGAGGTCGCTCGATCTGCTGGTTTCGGTTGATCCACGCTGGTCACCAACAGGCAGGCTGGCGGACTATGTCATACCCACAAGGCTGCCATTCGAGCGGGAGGACCTCAACATCAGTCTGGACGGTGCCAGTCCGTTGCCCTGGGTCAACTATGCGCCCGCAGCGGTGGCGCCGCCTTTCGGCGTGCCCGACGATTGGGAAGTTTTCTATGATCTGGCCGGGCACATGGGGGTGAAGATCGAATTCAAAACCGGGCCTTTTGGACGCCAGTTGGAGCCAGGCTTGCCGCTCGACATGGTAAATCGCCCGACAACGAGCGATCTGTTCGCCCATGCCTGCAAGGTTGCCGGGCTCTCCTACGATGATCTGGTGGCCAGCCCTGGTGGCATGTGGCTACCGGGCCGCGAGGCCATTGTGCAGGCCGCGCCTGATGACGATGGCGCGAGGCTAGGCTCAGGACCTATTAAATGCTTGCGCGAGTGATGATTGGTTGTTTCAATGGCAGCGTCAAGGAGGCGCTGTCGATGGATGTACCATTGTTGCTGAGCAAGGCGCAGATGCGCCGGATCGAGCCGTTTTTCCCGCTGTCGCACGGGATTCCCAGAGTGGACGACCAGCGGATCGTGTCGGGCATCATCTACGTCATCAAGCACGGGTTGATGTGGCGCGACGCGCCCAAGGGCTATGGCCCGCACAAGACGATCTACAACCGCTTCATTCGCTGGAGCCGCCTGGGCGTGTTCAACCGGATATTCGCCGAACTGGCGGGCAAGGCCGGAGAGCCCGAGCGGATCATGATCGATGCGACCCACCTCAAGGCCCACCGCACAGCGGCCAGCCTGTTAAAAGGGGGGCTCTTTCCAGATGTATCGGGCGCACCAAAGGCGGGCTGAACTCGAAGTTGCACGCCGTCTGCGACGGCCTCGGCCGCCCCATCGTGATGATGCTCACCGAGGGCCAGATGAGCGACCACAAGGGCGCATTCCTGCCGTTCTCAGCACTCCCGCGCGCCAAGGAACTGCTGGCGGACAAAGGCTACGACAGCGACTGGTTCCGAGCTGCGCTGACCGCGCAAGGCACCACCCCGTGCATTCCCCCGCGCAAGAACCGCAAGGTCCAATATCACTACGACAAGGACCTCTACCGCCAGCGCCACAAGATCGAGAATGTCTTCGGCAGGATCAAGGACTGGCGACGCGTCGCAACCCGCTACGACCGGTGCTCCCACACCTTCATGTCTGCCATCTCCATCGCCGCAACCTGCTGCTACTGGTTGTGATCAATGAGTTCCTGAGCCTAAAGTCCCTCTCCATTTTTCCGAAGGACAAATGGGGAGGTGGCAGTCGCCAAAGGCGGCTGACGGAGGGATGTTTCCACCGTCGCGATACCCCTCCACCACCCGCTTCGCGGGCGGTCCCCCTCCCCATTTGCGCTTCGCGAAAATGGAGAGGATCATGGTCTGGCCTAGCTAATTCGCTGCGCCTATAGCGGCTCCTGACTCGCCCTCAGGAGCCGTGCATGAAATTCTTCGCCGACACTGCCGAAATTGCCGACATCCAGGAACTCGCCGTCACCGGTTTGCTCGACGGCGTCACCACCAATCCCTCGCTGATTGCCAAGTCGGGCCGGGATTTCATGGAAGTGACGAAGGAAATCTGCGCGCTGGTCGATGGTCCGGTCAGCGCCGAAGTGGTCGCGCTCGATCACGAAGGCATGATGCGAGAGGCGGAGATCCTGCGCAAGATCGCTGGCAATGTCTGCATCAAGGTGCCGCTGACCATCGATGGGCTTAAGACCTGCAAGAAGCTCACAGGCGACGGCACCATGGTCAATGTCACCCTGTGCTTCTCGGCCAACCAGGCGCTGCTGGCGGCCAAGGCCGGGGCGACCTTCGTCTCGCCCTTCGTCGGGCGGCACGACGATAACGGCTTCGACGGAATGAGCCTGATCGCCGATATCCGGCTGATCTACGACAATTATGACTACGCCACGCAAATTCTCGTCGCTTCGGTGCGGCATGGCATTCACGTGCTGGAAGCCGCGAAGATCGGCGCCGATGTGATGACCGCACCGCCCGCCGTCATCAAGGGCCTGTTCAAGCATGTGCTGACCGACAAGGGCATCGAAGGCTTCCTCGCCGACTGGGCGAAGACGGGTCAGAGCATCTAGCCAAAGCAACGAACCATGTCCGACGAATCCCCCCTCGACCGCTTCAAGAGCGTGCTCACCGGCGCCAGCCGCGCATTGGCGCATGAGGCCGAGGTCGAAGTCAGCTGGACCGCCGATGCCGCCAGCCAGTCGGGCAACAGCTTCCGCCTGCCGATGCCCGGTCGCAGCCTGCCACGCGCCCAGGCGATGGAGGCGCGCGGTTTCGCCGACAGTTTTGCCCTCAAGCTGCGCCACCACAACGAGATGCTGCACGCCCGCCACGCTCCTGCCGAAGCGGCGGCGCGGGCCTGTTACGATGCGGTCGAACTGGTGCGCTACGAGGCGCTGGGTTCGAAGAACTACGCCGGCATTCGGGGCAACCTCGATGCCGCGATGCAGGTCCGTATGGGCGCGGACCCGATCACCCGCGCCGCCAATCCCGACGATGTGCCGGTGCAAGCGGCCCTCGCGCTGCTGCTGCGCGAGGCGCTGACCGGCCAGCCGGTGCCCGAGGCGGCGCGGCCGGGCGTCGAGATGCTGCGGCCATGGATCGAGGATAAGGCGGGGCACGATTTCGAGGCGCTGGCGCTGTCGATCGACGACCAGAAGGCCTTCCAGAGCCTGGCGCTCGACATGCTTTGCCACCTCGAACTGACCCAGGCCGAGCCGCCGCAGGACCAGAACGAGGACAGCGCCGACGAGGGCGGCGACGAGGAAACCGAGGACGACGATGACGGCGGCGATGCCGGCGAGGACCAGCAGCCCAGCGAAATGGCCGCCGAGGCGACCGAGGGCGAGGCCGACGGCGACAGCGAGACCGACAGCGAATTGGTCGAGGAAGTGGATGACGGCGAGGCCGGCGAAGACGGCGAGGAAGGCATGCTGCCGGTGCGCCCCAACCGGCCCTGGACCGACACGCCTTCGACCTTCGACTACAAGGTCTATACCGAGAGCTTCGATGAAGTGATCGCCGCGCAGGAGCTGTGCGACGAGGAAGAACTGACCCGGCTGCGCGCCTACCTCGATGCCCAGCTCAAGGGCCTGCAAGGCGTCGTAACCAAGCTCGCCAACCGGCTTCAGCGAAAATTGATGGCGCAGCAGAACCGCAGCTGGGATTTCGATCAGGAGGAAGGCCTGCTCGATGCCGCGCGGCTCGCCCGGGTGGTGATCTCGCCCGGCCATTCGCTCAGCTACAAGATGGAGCGCGACGTCGAGTTCAAGGATACCATCGTCACGCTGCTGATCGACAATTCCGGCTCGATGCGGGGCCGGCCGATTTCCATCGCCGCGATCAGCGCCGACGTCATGGCGCGCACGCTGGAGCGCTGCGGGGTCAAGACCGAGATTCTCGGCTTCACCACCCGCGCCTGGAAGGGCGGGCAGAGCCGCGAGGCCTGGCTGGCCGGCGGCAAGCCATCGCATCCGGGCCGGCTCAACGATCTGCGCCACATCGTCTACAAGAAGGCCGATGTCCCCTACCGCCATGCCCGCAAGAACCTGGGCCTGATGATGCGCGAGGGACTGCTCAAGGAGAACATCGACGGCGAGGCGCTTCTGTGGGCGCACACCCGCTTGCTGGCGCGGACCGAAGACCGCCGCATCCTGATGGTGATCTCCGACGGCGCGCCGGTCGACGATTCGACGCTGAGCGTGAACAGCGCGGGCTATCTCGAGGCCCACCTGCGCCGGGTGATCGACTGGATCGAACGCCAGTCGCCGGTGCAGCTGGTAGCCATCGGCATCGGCCATGACGTGACGCGTTATTACAAGCGCGCAGTGACGATCATGGACGTCGAGCAGCTGGCCGGGACGATGATCGAACAGCTGGCGGGGCTGTTCGAGGTGGATTGAGTTGAGATTGCGAAATCATACTTCGTATGATAAAGTATGATCCATGGGAAAACTCGAACGCATTACGGTGACAGTGCCTGAGGAGATGGCCGCGAAGATGCGCGCGGCGGTCGAATCCGGCGAATATGCCACAACCAGCGAAATCGTTCGCGAAGCGGTCCGGGATTGGAACGCCGCGCAGATTCGCAATATCCGGTCAGTGCAGGAGTTGCGCGAAATGCTTGAGAGGGCCGCAGCGGGGCCTTCCCGGGATGGCGAGGAAGCTCTCGCGGAGCTTCGTGCAAAATATCGTGTAACTGGCTGAAGATGTATCGAATTCGTGTTACCGATGACGCCGAGGTCGATCTCGATTCCATTGCCTCGTATATCAGGAAAGACAATCCGCTCAGGGCGCAGTCGTTCACCGAAGAGATTTCCGCGAGATTCCGGATTATCGCAGAGCGGCCTCGCAGTTTCCCGTCGCGAGATAGAGTGCTCGCGGGGATGCGCTCGGCGGTTCACGGCAAATATCTGATTCTTTTCAGGGTTGAGCCTGACTGCGTGCGGATTCTCAGAGTGTTGCACGGTGCACGAAATGTTGCTGCAATTCTTCGAGGTGAGACCGAGTGAACATAAACGAAGCCGTCGCCAGCCGCCGCACCATACGCCAGTATCTCGACATGCCAGTCCCGCTCGATGCCATGCGCCGGGTGCTGGAGGCTGCGCAGATGGCGCCTTCGGGCTGCAATTTCCAGCCGTGGGAAGCGGTCGTGCTTTCCGGCGAGCCGCTGCGCGCACTTCACGAGAAGATGGCCGGGGCAGGCCCGCAGGATCCCGTCGAATACGATATCGTGCCCAAGGGCATCCCGCAGGAATATCAGGACCGGCTGGGCGGGATAACCGCCAATCGCATGGCCGCCGAAGAGATCGGCCGCGACGATGCGGACAAGCGCCTGGCCTCCACCATGCGCAATTTCGTCTCGTTCGGTGCGCCGGTCAATCTGCTGACCTGCATCCCCCGGGTGATGGGCCCGCCGCAGTGGTCGGACGTCGGCATGTGGCTGCAAACCGTGATGCTGCTGCTGCGCGGCGAAGGGCTGGACAGCTGCCCGCTGGAGAGTTTCGCGATGCACGGGCGGCTGATCAAGGAGCACATCGGGGTGAGCGACGAGAGCCATGTGTTCTTCTGCGGCATGGCCATTGGCTACCGCGACGCCGATGCGCCAATGAACAATTATCAGCGCACCCGCGAACCTCTGGATCGGGCGGTGAAATTCCAGGGCTTCGTGTGAGCCGGGGATGCACGTCCCCGAAGCCGTCGCCAGCCGCCGATCCGTCCGCGCCTTCCTCGATACTCCGGTCGATCCCGAGGTGTTGCGCCGCGTGCTGTCCCGCGCCCAGCGCTCGCCATCGGGCAGCAATGTCCAGCCGTGGCACGCCGTCGTCCTCACCGGTGAGCCGTTCGCGCGGCTCAAGGCGGCAGTCGCGGCGGAGTTTCCCAAGGGCCGCGCCGGCCATTCGATCCCGTTCCACATGCACCCGATAGGCATCGACGGCATCTACAAGGAGCGGCTTTTCGGTGTCGGCGAGGCGCTCTACCAGGCGCTGGGCATTGCCCGCGACGACAAGTCCGGACGGTTGGGGCAATATGCCCGCAATTACGATGCCTTCGGCGCGCCGGTGCTGATGCTGGTGCATACCAAGGCCTATATGGGTCAGGCACAGTGGGCCGATATGGGCATGTGGCTGCAAACCGTGATGCTGCTGCTGCGCGACGAGGGGCTCGACAGCTGCCCGCAGCTTTCCTGGGCGGATTACACCAACCAGGTCCGCGCCTGCGTGGCCTTCCCCGAGGATCACGTGTTCTATTGCGGCATGGCGATCGGCTACCGCGATCCGCAAGCGGCGGTGAACAATTTCGAGGTCTCGCGCGCGCCGCTGGACGACGTCGCGCGGTTCGAAGGGTTCTGACGCAAGATGGCCGCGCTGTTGTGGGTGCCGCTGACGATCGATCGCAGCGGCGGCGCAAGTGGTGCGCAACGGGGCGCAGGCCAGCCTGACCCGCAAGATCGGCACGCTGGGGGCGACGCAGGTGCGCTTCATCTATGGTCTGCCGTTCGCCGTGCTGTTCCTCGCGGTCGCGCTGTTGATTGCGCGCGAGCCGCTGCCGCAATTCAACCAAACCGCTTTCGCCTGGTCGGCCTTCGGCGCGGTCTGCCAGATCGGCGGCACGGCCTCGATGCTGGTGGTGATGCGCGAGCGCGCTTTCGGCGTCGCCTATGCCTATATCAAGACCGAGCCGGTGATTGTCGCGCTGCTCGGCGTGGCGCTGCTGGGTGACCACCTGCCGCCGCTGGCCTGGCTGGCGACGGGCGTGGTCACGGCCGGGGTGCTGGTGGCTTCGGTCAAGCCCGGCGAGTTTTCGCGGCTGCTCGGCGAGGGCAGGATGATCTTCGCCGGGGTGCTCTCCGGCGGCCTGTTCGGCATCTCCTCGGTCGCCTTTCGCGGCGGGATCGAGGCCTTGCCTGATGGCGGCTTCGTGGTGCGTTCGCTGGCGGTGCTGGTGCTGACCCTGGCGATCCAGAGCGCTCTTCTGGGCACCTGGCTGGCCCTGCGCGACCGTCCGGCCTTCATCGGTTCGCTGCGCGAATGGCGGCAGAGCTTTCGGCGCGGGGTTCGCCGGGGCGCTGTCCTCGGCCTTCTGGTTTACCGCCTTTTCGCTGACGCCGGCCTCCAACGTGCGGACCATGTCGCTGCTCGAACTGCCGATGGCGGCGCTGGTGACGGGGCGGCTGAGCGGGCGCAAGTTGGCGCGGCACGAACTGGCGGGGATGGGGATCATCATGGCGGGCGTGGCGCTGCTGCTGGCGGCGCATGCGGCTTGACCTTTGGTGCACCCCGCGTAATTCCCCGCGCCATGACCGACCCCGCACCGCTCAAACTGTTCAACAGCCTGACCCGCCAGCTGGAGACCTTCCAGCCCGTCCATCCCGGCGAGGCGCGGGTCTATTCGTGCGGGCCGACAGTCTATAACTACCCGCACATCGGCAACATGCGCGCCTATGTCTTCGCCGACGTGCTGGGGCGCACGCTCAGCTTCAAGGGCTACAAGCTCACCCATGTGATCAACATCACCGATGTCGGCCACCTGACCGACGACGCCGATGCGGGCGAAGACAAGCTGGAGAAGGCGGCGGCCCAAGCAGCATCGAAAGGTCAGGCCCAGTCGATCTGGGAAATCGCGCAGCATTATACCGAGGCCTATTGGGCCGATGTGAAGGCGCTCAACATCCGCCAACCGGCGGAGTGGTCGGTAGCGACGAAATACGTGCCGCAGATGATCGAGTTCGCGCAAAGCATCGCGGACAAGCACTGCTACGAGCTTCCCTCGGGCCTCTATTTCGATGTTGCGACGGTGGCGGACTACGGTCGGCTCGCCCGCGCCGCCACCGATGACGGAGAAGGGCGGATCGAGGCAGTCGAAGGCAAGCGCCATGCCGCCGATTTCGCCATCTGGCGCAAGACTCCCCTCGGCGAGACCCGGCAGATGGAATGGGATTCGCCGTGGGGCCGAGGCGCGCCGGGGTGGCATCTCGAATGCTCGGTAATGAGTGGCAAATTGCTCGGCTTCCCGTTCGACATCCACACCGGCGGCATCGACCACCGCGAGATCCACCACCCCAACGAGATCGCCCAAAACCAGGCGCATTGCTGCACCAATGGCCTCGATGTGGCCGCCAATTCGGGCGCGAACGTGTGGATGCACAACAATTTTCTGGTCGAACGCTCGGGCAAGATGAGCAAATCGTCGGGTGAATTTCTGAGGCTGCAATTGCTGATCGACAAGGGGTATCATCCGTTGGCCTACCGGCTGATGTGCTTGCAGGCGCATTATAGGAGCGAGTTGGAGTTTTCGTGGGACGGGCTGGGGGCGGCGCTGACTAGACTGAAGCGGTTGGTGATGGGGGTTGGTCAACTCCAGGACCGTGCGAATGACGCCGCTGGGGTCGCGACAGTTCCCAATTTGGAGAAGGTATTCGATACAGCGCTTGCTAAAGCGACCTTGACCAAGTTCAAAGCTGCGTTGTCGGATGATTTAAATACCTCAGTTGCGCTTACTTTGCTCGACGAAGCTGTAACACTCAAGCGAACGAAGGCTGCTGATGCGTTGGAGTGTCTTAAGCTGGTTTCTGAGATGGACAAAGTTTTGGGGTTAAACTTCTTCGCCCTCACCCGCACCGACCTCCGCATCCGCCCCAAGAGCGCCACCCTCACCGAAACCGAAATCGATGCCAAGCTCGCCGCCCGCAAGGAGGCCCGCGCCGCCAAGGACTTCGCCACCTCCGACCGCCTCCGCGACGAGCTCGCGGCGCAAGGCGTCGAAGTCATGGACGGCGACCCGCTTGGCTGGGAATGGAAGCTTGCGGAATAGGCCCCCTCCGTCAGGCGTGCGGGCTGCCACCTCCCGATCGCAAGTCGATGGGGAGGATCACGGCGCGTGAAACTCTGGCGCCTCACCCGCGCGCCTTATCTGGCGCTCGACGGGTCGGGGCCGATGCAGCATGGCGGGCGCTGGACTTCTGCCGGGCTCCCGGTGGTCAACTTCGCCACCGATCCGGGCCTCGCGGTGCTGGTGGTGCTGCGCTATCTCCCGCGTAGTCTCGCCCGGATCGACAATGACTACTTCCTAGGCTGGACCGAAATCGATAGCGCGCCGGAGCGCCTGCCCTTCGTCGAGGACCCGGCGGAGAAGCGCCGCATCGGCGACGACTGGCTGAAATCGGGCCGCTCGCTGCTTGCTGCCGTGCGATCCGTAGTCCTTCCCGAGGGCGATGTGGTGATGATGAATCCGGCCCATCCGCACGCCGCGCGGGTTCTCCCCTTGACGGCGAGGCCATTCAGCTTCGAACGATGCCTTTCGCTGCCGGGGAGATGACGATGCCTGCGACGACACTTTCCGCCCTGCTGCTGGCCGCCGCGGCCATGCCCGCTGCCGAGCGGGCGGCGCTCGACCGGCAGGTCGCGGCGCTCGACCGGCAGGTCGCGGCGATCTACCGGCCCTATTCGATCGAGGCGGCCGCCGATCCGGCGTGGGACCGGCCGATTTTCTCGCGCGACGTCGCCGCGCTGGTGGCCCGCTGGAAGCAAGTCATGCCCGAGGGCGAGCTCGACGGGCTCAACGATGGCGACTGGCTGTGTCTGTGCCAGGACTGGAATCCGAAGAAATTCCGCGTCGTCACCCGTAGCCGCCAGCACCTGGGGCAGGGAGCTGCCGAAGTCCGCTTGCGCATCGACCTCGGCATCGGCCAGACCCGCGACATCCGGCTGGTGTTCCGGCAAGAGGCGGGAAGCTGGCGGATCGACGAATTTTTCGCCAGCGATTTCCCGCACGGGATCAAGCAGGCCTTGCGCGAAACCATCGCCGCCGACGAAAGGCTGCCAAAATGACCATCGCCGTACTCAACGCCATCCTGCGCCCGATGCTGGAAAATGTCCTGCCCGATTGGGTCGAGCCGCGCTGGTTCGAGAACACCGAACAGCTGCTGGCACTCGCGCCCGATGCCGAGATCGGCTGGTTCGATACCTACGATCTGCCCGCAACCTATGAAGCCACCCGCCGGGTGCAGAAGCTGAAATGGCTCAACACGCTGGCCGCCGGGGTCGATCCGTTTCCGCTCGATCTGCTGCGCGAAAAGGGCGTGGTGCTGACCAACGGGGCTGGGCTCAACGCCTTCACCATTGCCGAATATGCGGTGATGGGCATGCTCTCGATCGCCAAGGGCTACCGCGAGGTGGTGCGTGCGCAGGACCGGCACGAGTGGCTGGGCTCATGCCCCCGGCACGGCCGAGCTATACGAGAGCAAGGCGCTGATTATCGGCGCGGGCGGGATCGGCGGGCGCATCGGCATGCTGCTGCGGGCCTTCGGGGTCGAGGTCACCGAAGTGCGGCGCAAGCCCGCGCCCGGTGTTCTGACACCGGACCAGTGGCGCGCGCGGCTGGGCGAGTTCGACTGGGTGATCGTTATCGTGCCGTCCACTCCCGACACCGAAAAGATGATCGGCGCGGCAGAGCTGGCGGCGATGAAGCCGACGGCTGCGATCCTCAATTTCGCGCGCGGCGCGGTGATCGATCAGCCGGTGCTGATCGACAGCGCTGCGCGACAAGCGCATCGCCGCTGCATTTCTCGACGTCACCGATCCCGAGCCGCTGCCGCCGGACAATCCGCTGTGGTCACTCGATAACTGCCACATCTCCATGCACCTGTCTGGCCGCTCGCAGACCCAGTTGTTCAGGCGCAACGCCGGGCGGTTCATGGCCAATCTGGAGCGCTACCGGAAGGGCGAGCCGCTGGAATCGGTGGTGGATCTGACACTGGGTTACTGATCGGAGGGTTACTGATCGGCGGGTTTGGCCGCTCTGCCCCGCACCCGGTGCAACCAGCAATTGATCGCGAAGCGCGAATCCGCGAACGCGCCGCTGGGGCAGGCGACGGTGCGGACCTCGTGCGCCGTGAACGAGGGAAATGCGACCAGGCGGTTGTTGACCGGCTCCACCAGTTGCGGCGTGCCGTCGCCCAGGGGATAGATAGCGATCTCGCCACCGGTGAAAGCCTTTGGCAGGCGATGCAGGTAGAACACCAGGCTGACGATCCGGTCGACCCCGCCAGCCGGCCGGTTGCCCTCCACCCCGCTGTCGATATGTCTGGCGAACTTGGCCCTGTCGCCGTGGGCGACCAGTTCGACTTCCGGCCAGGCAATTTCGAAGGGGCGCAGGCCAAGTACCTGGCAAATTTCGCCCGAACGCGCGCGGATCGCGTCGAGAAAGGACTCCTGCATCTGGTCCAGGCCGCCAAGGCAATTGTCCGCGACCCGGAACTCGGCATCGACGATTTCTTTGCCATCCCTGAAAACCATGCTGGGCTTTGTGCCGCCTTCTTGCTGCAGTGCGTGCGCAAGCAGCGAGTCGAGCAGGGACTGTTCGAGAAATCCGTCGATGACCAAATGGCTGGTGCCGGACTCAATCACGCATGCAGTCCCATTCCCGCGAGAAGTGGCCGGAACCTAGGCAGGGTTCCGGCGAAAAGGCAACCTGTCGCAAGGCTGCGAAAAGTCAGCCATCCTCCAGCAGCAACAGCTCCACTTCCACCGTCAGCCGCGCATCGGGCACGGCGACATGCTCGACCGAAACCACCGCCGCATCGGCAACCAGCTGGCGGGGAATGGCGAACTCGTGTTCGGGCAGGGCGGCGATGAAGGCCTCGCCGTCAGCCATTCCGCTGCCCCCGGCAAATGCCAGGGCGATGGTGTGGCGGGTTCCGGAAAAGGTCACGCTCGCCCAGGGGCGCTCGGCGTGGCGGAGCAGTTCCGCCCTGTTTCCGGCGAGGCGCATGACTTCGGTAAGCAGTTGCACCCAGGGCCGCCGGGCACGGCCGGCTTGGGTAGAAGCAAGCATTTCGCGGTCGATTTCGTGGGCGCCGGCGAGATCAATAGGCATTGGCCGCCTCCCGCAGATAGCTGTCCATGAACAGCGCGACGCGCTCGCTGGTTTCCGGACGCGGCGTGCGGCCGTTGCGCAAATCCCCGACGAAGCGCGGGTCGTGCGCGGCAAGGCGGCCGAATCTGGTCCAGGCCATGCCGGTCTGGCGCAAGAATTTCTCGATCTGGCATATCAACATGAGCAACCCCCTTTTGGTGACGAATCGGTGTCCCGCCGATCCCTTTTTGTTCCTGTTGAAATCCAACTTGTCTAGGAAAAATCTTTCATGTAGGAAGATTAAATGGAAGTCACCGATCCGCGCGCGCGCTTGCTGGATCTGGCCGGGGGAAGGGGCGTCAGCCTGTCGCAGCTATCGGCGCTTATTGGAAGAAATACGAGCTATTTGCAGCAATTTGTCCGCAAGGGCAGCCCGCGCAAGCTGGAGGAAACCGACCGCGCCACGCTCGCCCGGTTCTTCGCCGTGGCGGAGTCGGAACTGGGCGCACCGGAGGAAAATTCCCATATCGAGACAATTAAGCAGCCGCGCGGCGACTGGGTCGATGTCCCGCGCCTGGCGCTGGGCGCTTCGGCCGGCCCGGGGGCGCTGGCGGGCGAGGAGCAGGCCATCGGCGCCTTCCGCTTTTCCGCGCGCTGGCTGCGGGGGCAGGGGCTCGATCCGGCCATGCTTTCGGCGATCGCCGTAGCCGGCGATTCGATGGAGCCGGTTCTGCGCGACGGCGACGAAATCCTGGTCGACTGCAGCCCGCGCCCGCTGCGCGATGGCATCCACGTGGTGCGGGTGGAAGATGCGGTGCTGGTCAAGCGACTCGATATGGCTAAGCCCGGCACGATCGTGCTGATCAGCGACAATCCCGCCTATCGCCCGCTTGAGCTGCCGGCGGGCGCAGTGCAGCCGATCGGGCGGGTGGTGTGGAAGAGCGGGCGGCTTTAGGATTGCATTAGGGCGCGTTGCTCGCCATCTCCCCACTATGACCCAAGCCGCCCAGCCTGACCCCGCCGAGCCGCCGATGCGCGTCGGCATCGTGCCTGTCACCGCATTCGAGCAGAACTGCTCGCTGATCTGGTGCACCAAAACCATGCGCGGGGCGCTGGTCGATCCCGGCGGCGATCTCGACAAGCTGAAGGCGGCGCTGGCGAAGACCGGGGTGACACTCGAGAAGATATTGCTCACGCACGGCCATATGGATCATTGCGGTATGGCCGGGATGCTGGCCGAAGAGCTCGGCGTGCCGATCGAGGGGCCGCATGAGGCCGATCGGTTCTGGATCGAGGGGCTCGACGATTCTTCGATGCGGTTCGGTCTCGACGGCAAAAGCTTCGAGCCCGACCGCTGGCTTAACGACGGCGATACGGTGACGGTCGGCGATCTGACGCTGGATGTCATCCATTGCCCGGGGCACACGCCCGGCCATGTCGTTTTCCACCACGCTCCGTCGCACCTCGCCACGGTCGGCGATGTGCTGTTCGCCGGGTCGATCGGCCGCACCGACCTGCCGCAGGGCGATCACCAGCAGCTGCTCGATTCGATCGTGCTCAAGCTGTGGCCGCTGGGCGACGATGTCACCTTCGTTCCCGGCCACGGCCCGACCAGCACCTTCGGCCGCGAACGCCAGACCAACCCGTTTGTCGCCGATATGCGGTTTCGCTGACGATCAGATCGGGATCGGCTCCGGAGGTGTCTCGCCATCCGCGCGGGAGGCCATCAGCATCCTGAGTACCACTAGCGGGGCCACTGCCGCGACCAGATGCTTCAGCGAATGGCCGCTGACCGTATGGCCAAGCAGGCCGAACACCGCATCGTCGTAATGCTCGAGCAGCTTGGCGGCACCGTACCAGCCAATCAGCATGGCGACATGCCGCCCATCGGTATAGCGCCCCTTGGGATAGAGCCAGCAGATCAGGGGAATCGCCACCATCGGGTAGAATTGCACCAGACCGTATGGCCGCAAATCGCCGTGGCCTGCCGCCTCGGTCCATTGCCAGTAGACGACGCTGGCCGCGCCCGCGGCGAGGAACAGGGGCAGCGCGATGCGATTGCCGGTATCGCGGTCGATGCGGTCGGCGACGAAGGCCGCGAACAGCGCCATGAAGGCCACGGTCATCGGCAGGCGGTCCCAGAACAGCCGCTCGTTGCCCGGATCGGCGTGATAATATCCCGAGCCGAGGCTGACGCAGGCGACGCCGAAGAAGAAGATGAGGTAAGGCCAGGCATCGGCCCGCCGCTCGAACAGCTTCCGTCCGGCAGGGCCCAGCAGCCAGGCCAGCGCCGCCGCGCCGACCAGCGCGAAGGGCAGGTTCGACATGACGTCGCCGAAATTGGCGATGCCGGCAAAGCCCCGGCCGTCGGCGAAGTCATGGTAGGCGGTGTCCTGAGGAATTGGCCCGACGCTGAACGCAGCCATGGCGAACAGCACAAACGTGCCCAGCACAATTCCCAGACGCAATGCGGGATTTGCCAGCACTTCATTGACTCCCGCTATCGGCCCGAATCGCCGGGCGTCATCTGCTTCCGGAAGCTCGATAAGGCGCCTTTGCTAAAATTTCCCCAGCACGATCAGCACCGCGACGATGCCCAGGCCCAACTGGGTCAGCAGTGCGGTCAACACGCCGATGATCCGGCAAGGGTGGCCGGTTGCGCTGTCCATGCCGATCACATGCAGGGCGCGGCCCAGCATGAACACGCCGCCGACAATCGCCAGCCATTGCCCGCCCTTGCCGGACAATTCGATCGCCGCGATCAGAACCAGCACCAGTGGCACGTTCTCGACGAAATTGGCATGCGCGCGCATCCGGCGGGTGAGCAGCGCATTGCCGCCATCGCCGTGGATGATTTTTTCCGCGCCGCGAATTTTGACGATCCTGGAAAAAATCCAGAGGTTTATCAGAACGGCAGCAGAGGCGAGACACAGGGTTGTCGGAATCATCGAATTGCCCTCACGAGATGAATTGCTGACGGACACGGCAAGTTACATCCTGCCCAGCGCCGCCAGCACAGCGACCACCACCAGCGCCAGCTGGAACAGCATCGAGGTCAGCATGCCGAGCCCCCGTCCGGCGTTGAAATTGCCTTCCATGCCATAGGCATGGGCGATCCGCCCGAGCACGAAGACGGCGGCGGCCGGAGCCAGCCATTGGCCGCCCTTGCCGGCCAGTTCGACCGCGGCGACCAGCGCCAGGGTCAACGGGGTCTGCTCGACGAAATTGGCCTGGGCGCGCATCCGGCGGATCAGGGCTTCGTTGCCGCCGTCGCCAATCGATATCTTGTGGAGGTGCCGCATCTTGCCGCAACGCATCCCCAGCCAGAAATTGACCAGGACCGCGGCAGCGGCAAGACAGAGCGTTGTTGGCAGCAATATGTTCATGGTGATTCCCCCCCTTTGGAAGCCCGGGAGACTAGCCATCCTGTGACAGGTTGCAACCGCCGCGAATTCCGGTATAGGCGCGCCTTCGCTGCCGCCGGGGAGGCTGTGGCGCAGAGGTCCGCACCGCCGGGCTTGTGCGCTGCCGGAGCTTGGCCTAGTGCGGCTTCCAGGTCGTATTGTGTTATTCAGGAACAGGTGCCGCAATGGCTGTCCCCAAGAGAAAAACTTCCCCGTCCCGCCGGGGCATGCGCCGCAGTCACGATGCGCTGAAAGTGGATGCATTCCATGAATGCTCCAATTGCGGCGAGCTGAAGCGCCCGCACAACCTGTGCCCGGCCTGCGGCCACTATAACGGACGCGAGATCATCGCGCCCAAAAGTTCGACAGGCGGGCTCTAGGCCCGTCTTAAGCACAGCGCAGGGGCACGCCCGATGAGTTTACCGCGTATCGCTGTCGATGCGATGGGCGGGGACGAAGGCGTGCGCGTGATGATCGAAGGGGCGGCCATTGCCCGCCGCAGCCACGATCGCTTCAAATTCCTGCTGGTCGGCGACGAAACGCGGATCAAGGAAGCGCTCGCCCATCATCCCAATCTGCGCGCCGCCTCCGAAATTCTCCACGCCGAAGACCAGATCAGCGGCGAGGAAAGACCCAGCCAGGCCATCCGCCGGGCCAAGACCACCTCGATGGGCATGGCGATCAACGCGGTGAAGCGGGGCGATGCCGGCGCGGCGGTCAGCGCGGGCAATACCGGCGCGCTGATGGCCATGGCCAAGCTGGCGCTGCGCACCATGCCGGGGATCGACCGCCCGGCGCTCGCCGCTTTGCTGCCGACGCTGGGCGACAACGATGTCGTCATGCTCGATCTTGGCGCCAATACCGAATGCGACGCCCGCAATCTCGTTCAGTTCGCGATCATGGGCGCGGCCTATTCGCGCATCGTCACCGGCCGTGAGGCGCCGCGGGTCCGCTTGCTCAACATCGGCACCGAGGAAATGAAGGGCACCGACACGCTGCGCGATGCCGCCGCCCAGCTCAAGGATGCCGCCGGCACGCTGGCGATGGCGTTCGACGGCTTTACCGAGGCGGACAAATTGTGCCGGGGCGATGTCGATGTCGTCGTTTCGGACGGGTTCTCGGGCAATATCGCACTCAAGGCGGTCGAAGGCACCGCGCGTTTCGTCGCCGATCTGCTGCGCCGCAGCTTCGCCAGTTCGCTGCGGTCCAAATTCGGCTTCCTGATCTCGCGGCCTGCGACCGAATTGCTGAAACACCATCTCGATCCCAATAACCACAATGGCGCGGTGTTCCTCGGCCTGGGCGGGATCGTCGTGAAAAGCCATGGCAGCGCCAGCGCGCTGGGAGTGGCCAACGCTGTGCATGTTACCGCGCGGCTGCTGGAGGAAGATTTGACCGACCGGATTACCGCCGACCTCGCCCGCGTCGGGGCAGACAGCCTGCGCATGAACAAGACCGCAGTGGCCGGGGGCGTGCAATAATGCGCCGCTCGGTCCTGATCGGAACCGGCTCCGCCCTGCCGCGCCGCGCGCTCGGCAACGAAGAGCTGGCGAAGATGGTCGATACCAGCGACGAGTGGATCGTCGAGCGCACCGGTATCCGCAACCGCTACGTCGCCGCACCGGACGAAACCACTGCCAGTCTCGCGACCGAGGCGTCGCGCAAGGCGATCGAGGCGGCCGGTATCGATGCCAAGGCCGTCGATCTGATCGTGCTGGCTACCGCCACGCCCGATCAGACGTTTCCCGCCAGTGCGACGATCGTCCAGGATGCGCTTGGCTGCAACGGCGGGATCGCATTCGATGTCGCGGCGGTCTGTTCGGGATTTCTCTACGCGCTGGGCGTAGCCGATTCGATGTTGCGCTCGGGCATGGCGAATCGCGCGCTGGTGATCGGCTCGGAAACCTTCAGTCGTATCCTCGATTGGGAAGATCGCACGACCTGTGTCCTGTTTGGGGACGGTGCCGGGGCCGTGTTGCTGGAAGCGCGCGAGGAGGAGGGCGAGCCGCCGCGCGGCATCCTAGCGACCAGGCTTCATGCCGATGGCGCGCACAACCAGCTGCTCTATGTCGATGGCGGGCCATCGACCACCGGCACGGTCGGCAAGCTGCGCATGAAGGGCCGCGAGGTGTTCCGCCACGCAGTCACCAACCTGTCCGACGTGTTGAATGAAGTGCTTGAAGATCAAGGATTATCGGTAAGCGATATCGACTGGGTGGTGCCGCATCAGGCCAATGCCCGGATCCTCGATGCCACCGCCAGAAAGCTTGGCCTGGCGCCGGAACGGGTCATCGTCACGGTCGATCAGCACGCCAATACTTCTGCCGCATCGGTGCCGCTGGCACTCGACACGGCGATCCGCGACGGGCGGATCAAACAGGGCGATCTGGTGATGCTGGAGGCGATGGGCGGCGGCTTTACCTGGGGCGCCAGTTTGCTGCGCGTCTAACGCCCCCGGCACGTGCAGGCGAACAACCGCCAAGGCATTGCATTCGCGTATTTTTGGCTTATCATCCTGTCCCGGGGTTGCGACTATCGGGGGAGTTGGGTCTATGCGCTCGATGGACACGCTGACACGTGCCGAAATTGCCGAAGCGATCAATCGCAAGCTTGGCCTGTCCAGGTCGGAATCGCTGGCCATGGTCGAATTGGTCCTGCGTCACATGAGCGATGCCCTCACCAAGGGTGAGAACCTGAAGATTTCCGGATTCGGCACCTTCCTGCTCCGCGACAAGGCGCAGCGCGTCGGCCGCAATCCCAAGACCGGCGTCGAAGTGCCGATCACCCCGCGCCGGGTGCTGACTTTCCGCGCGAGCCAGATGCTCAAGGACCGCATCGGCGGAAAATGAACAGCGCGCAGCCTTCCATCGTGTTCAACGACGGCAAGGCGCCCGATGCCCTGCGCACGATCGGCGAGGTTTCCGCCGGACTCGGTATACGCCAGCATGTGCTGCGCTATTGGGAAGACCAGTTCCCGATGCTGCGCCCGCTCAAGCGCAGCGGCGGCCGGCGCTACTACCGGCCCGAGGATGTCCAGCTGGTCGCGACGATTGACCGGCTGGTGCACCGCGAAGGATACACGCTGCGCGGTGCGCGGCTGGCGATAGAAAGCGGCGGGGGCAAGAGCGGTGGGGGTGAGGGCCAGCAGGTTGCAGCACCAGTCGCTGTTTCCTCTGCGCCGCAACGGCCCGATATCGCCCCGCAATTGCGTGCTATCCGCGACGATCTTGCTTCGGCGCTCAACGGCGGCTGATCAATCCACCGCCTCCGGACCCAGGCTCGCATCGAGATCGCGCGGGCGGGTGAGGTGGATCAGCCGGGCGCATCCCGGCGCAGCGTCGGCCCAGCTCTCCACATCCAGCTCCAGCACCGCATAGGCCGCGGTCGGAAACTTCTCCTCGACCATATCGCGCAGTGGGCTCATGCCATCGTCGGGCACCAAGTCGAAGATCAGGTCCTCCAGTCCCGGGTTATGGCCTACCATCATGATCGACGCCGGATCGCCTTCCTGCTCGCACAGCAGATCGAGCAAGGTCGCCGAGCTGGCGAGGTATATCCGGCGGTCCCAGATCACCGGAAAAGTGGCGCCGGCCGCCTCGCTGCCCAGTTCGATCGTCTCGGCGCAGCGTACCGCCGGCGAGGCGATGATCCGGGCGCAGCCGAAGCCGGTCTGGAGGATATGCCTGCCCATCGCTTTGGCGCCCTTGCGCCCGCGCGCGTTCAGCGGCCGGTCGAAATCGCGGGCGCGCGCGTCGCTCCAGTCGGACTTGGCATGGCGGTAGAGACCCAATGTCTTCATGGAGGCCGTTTTTTCAGTCCATCTTCAACTTGGCAACGGGCATTTCTGAAACACCCGCCGCGACGCGATGTAAAGCCTCCTCGAGTGTCAGCCGTGTTACCGGGGTGCCCGGCGGAAATGCGGAGAGCAGCCGCGAGGGGAAGGCGGCGGAGAGCACGACGAAATGGCCCCGGTCGCCGCTGCCCCGGATCAGCCGCCCGAAGGCCTGGGCGAGGCGGGCGCGAATGATCCGGTCGTCATAGCTCGCTCCGCCGCCCGCCTTGTCGCTGCTGGCGAGCCGGCGGGCGCGGTGGAGGATCGATGGTTTGGGCCATGGCACCTGCTCCATCACCACGAGGCGCAGCGAGTGACCGGGCACATCCACACCGTCGCGCAGGGCATCGGTGCCGAGCAGCGACGACTTGGGATCGTCGCGAAAGATATCGACCAGTGTGCCGGTGTCGATCGGATCGACGTGCTGGGCATAGAGTGGCAGGCCGGCCCGGGCGAGGCGGTCGGCGATCCGGCCATGTACCGCGCGCAGGCGGCGGATCGCGGTGAACAGGCCGAGCGCGCCGCCGCCCGCCGCATCGATCAGGCGGGCATAGGCGGCGGCCAGCGCGGCGATATCGCCCTTGGGCACATCGGTGACAATCAGTACATCGGCCTGGGCGGCATAGTCGAACGGGCTGTCGAAGGCGGCAAGGCGCGGAGCGACCTGGATATGCGGCGCTCCGCTGCGGGCGATAGCGGTGTCCCAGTCGTTGCCGTCGCGTAACGTCGCGCTGGTGATCATCACCCCGTGCGACGGTTCCAGCACCACCCGGGCAAACGGCTTCATCGGATCGAGCCAGCGCCGGTGGAGGCCGACGTCGAATTCGCGGGCATCCGAGCGGTCGACCGCCAGCCAGTCGACGAATTCCGGGTCAGCCGGTCCGCCGAGGCGGTCGAGCAGCGCCTCCCACGAGCCCAGCAGGTCGATCCGCCAGGTCAGCGAATGACGCGCGCCTTCGATGCGGGCACGGCCGGGCCCGTCGAGCCAGTCGGGCGGTTCGCTCAGCAGCGCCTCGAGCCGCACGCCTAGCCGGATCAGCGGTGCGCGGAGTTCGGCCAGCGCCGCCTGCGCTTCGCCGGCCTTCTCGATGAAGGCCCCGTCGAGCTGGGCAGCTTCGGTCTCAAGCCCGTAGCCCGCTTCCTGTCCGCCGCTTTCGTCGCGGGCGTAGACGGTGGCGCGGACTGCCGCCAGCAGCTCTTCCAGCGGGCCGGAGGGCGCGTTCTCGCCGATCCGCTGCAACCAGCCGTCGCCGGGCAGCGCCTCGGCGGCATGGCGTGCGGCGGCGATCGCCTTGCCGCCGGCCTCGTCGTAGCTGGCGACATCGGCGAGCCTTGCCGACAGGCCCCGGCGGCGGCCTTTCGAGCCGCGCTCCGGGCCGATTACCCAGCGGCGCAGCTCGATGGTCTCGGCGCCGGTCAATGCGGCGGCGAAAGTCGAAGTCCGCGGCCTCGAAGACGTGGTGGCCTTCGTCGAACACCAGCCGGGTTGGCCGGGCGGCGTGATCCCTTCCTCGCGCGGCGTTGACCATGACGAGGGCATGGTTGGCGATCACCAGGTCGGCCTGGCCAGAGGCCCGCGCGGCGCGCTCGATGAAGCATTTGCGGTAGTGCGGGCACCCGGCATAGACACATTCGCCGCGCCGGTCGGTCAGCGCCGCTACCCCGCGCTGGCGGAACAGCGTGGTCAGCCAGCCCGGCAGATCGCCGCCGATCATGTCGCCATCCTGCGACCAGGCCGCCCAGCGTGCGACCAGCTGCGCCAGGATCGCCGCCCGCCCGCCGAAGCCGCCCTGCAGCGCGTCTTCCAGGTTGAGCAGGCACAGGTAGTTTTCGCGCCCTTTTCGCACCACCACAGGCCGGGAGCCATCGGCGCGGGCTTCCGGCCAGGCCTTGCGGCTTTCCTGCCGCAATTGCCTCTGAAGCGCCTTGGTGAATGTCGAGACCCAGACGGTGCCGCCCGATTTCTCCGCCCACAGCGAGGCCGGAGCGAGATAGCCCAGCGTCTTGCCGATGCCGGTGCCCGCCTGCGCCAGCAGCACATGCGGCGCGGCTTCACGGCGGCGCGGTTCGAACAGGTGCGCTGCCTCGGCGGCATAGGCGCGCTGACCGGGGCGCTGTTCGGCGGCATCGCCGGTGAGCGCGCCGAGGCGGGCTTGGACATCCGCTTCCTCCAGCACCACTTGCTCAGGTTGAGGCCGCTCGGGCGCTTCTTCCCATTCCGGAAGTTTGGCGAACAGCCAGCGCTCGGCCTTTTCGGGCCGGGCAATGCGGTTGGCGAGCACCGAGGCCCAGGGCCAGCGCAGCTTGACCAGCGATTGCAGCACCGACCAGGCTCCCTCGCGCTCGGGCCAGTCCGCGCTTTCGCAAGTTCCGAGCAGGGCTGCGGCGGCTTGCTGGAGCAATGCCGGGACGCCGTCGTCGCCGGCCGGCTCCGCCAGCCCCAGCGCATGCGCGAGCCCTTTGGGGGTCGGGACTACGAATCGCGCCGGGTGGATGAAAGCGTAAAGCTCGAGCAGATCGAGCCCGGACAGATCGGGATAGCCCAGCCGGCTGGCGACAAGCGGCGCGTTGAGCATCAGCAGCGGCGTATCCGCCGCAGCCATGATCGCCTCGCCCTTGCCGAGGCCCTTGGTGCTGCCGTTGGCGTCGCGCAGCCAGCATCCGCCGTGGCTGGCGTGGAGGGAGGGGAGGGGGAGGGGGGGCGTCACGCCCAGACATTAGAACGAAAATGGAACGCAGGGGAAGGGATGAATGGCACTTTTCGTTGGGCCTGTTGACAATGAACCAAAATTGGTACACACCACTTGCAAGGAATCTTGATGGGCACAAACAAGAAAATCCGGGCAGCCTTTTACGCCACCGGCTCGGGCAACGAGCCCGTCCGGGACTGGCTGAAGGAGCTTCTTGCAGAAGATCGCAAAGCACTTGGCGAGGATATTGCCGCTGTGGAATTCACTTGGCCCGTAGGCATGCCACTGGTTCGCCCGATGAAGCAGGGTCTGTGGGAATTGCGCAGCACACTACCCGGCAAGCGGATCGCCCGCATCCTGTTCTGTCAGTCGGGTGAGTACATGGTTCTGTTGCATGGCTTCATCAAGAAGACTCAGAAGACGCCAGATGAAGACCTTGCCCTTGCCCGCAAACGCCAAAAGGAGATCGCGCAATGACACAGCAATCCGCAGGCCGCATCGGCAGCCAGTTTGACGACTTCCTCAAGGAGGAAGGCATCTTTGAAGAGGTGCAGGCGGGCGCGCTCAAGAAAGTCGTCGCGCATCAGATTGCCTTGGCGATGAAGGATCAGAAGCTGACTAAGGTGACAATGGCCAAGCGGATGAAAACCAGCCGCAGCCAGCTCGACCGGCTGCTCGATCCGCATAATGAGTCGGTTAGCCTGGACACGCTGGCCCGCGCGGCGGCGGCGGTGGGACGGGGGATCAGGCTGGAGCTGGTTTGAAGGGATTTTAGCGCCTGCTTGCGATTTCGGAAAGGCGAATAGGATTACCTGGAAACTGATCGCTGCTGCTTTGGCGTCGATTATGACGGCGGCGGTCGCAGTCATTGCCTATGCGGTCTATCGTTGCGAACGGTACGAGAAACAGCGGCGCCTAGAGAACTACCTGAAGGCCGAAAAGATGAAAAATAAAGACAAAGGGCAACGGACGCTCACCCATTTTGGTCGCAAATCTTGGCATGCCGGAAACGGACGTTTTGGATTGCGCGTTTCGGAGCAACCACGTTGGCCTGCCAGTTGAGGCCAAGGAAGGAAAGGCAGTTGGGCTCTTCCTCGAATATCTAGACTAATATTCAATCGCCAAACCGTTCCACAACCTTGTTCTCTCTGCCCCTTCGCCCTTGCGAAAGCACTGCAAACCCGCGAAAGGCGCGCAGCATGACGACGTCTGAACTCACCGCCGCCGCACAGGTTTCCAAGGCATGGCCTTTCGAGGAAGCCCGCAAGCTGGTGAAGCGCTATCCGCAGGGCAAGCCCGCCAAGGACGGACAAACTCGGGCGATGCTGTTCGAGACCGGCTATGGGCCCTCGGGCCTGCCGCATATCGGCACGTTTCAGGAAGTGCTGCGCACCACGCTGGTGCGGCGGGCCTATGAAACGCTGACCGGCGCACCGACCCGGCTGGTGGCGTTCAGCGACGACATGGACGGGCTGCGCAAGGTGCCCGACAACATTCCCAACCAGGGGCTGCTCACCGCACATATCGGCCATCCGCTGAGCCGCATTCCCGATCCGTTCGGCCAGTACGAGAGCTTCGCGCATCACAACAATGCGATGCTGCGCGCCTTTCTCGACCGTTTCGGCTTCGACTATGAATTCGTCTCGGCCAGCGACCAATACAATTCCGGCGGCTTCGACGAGGCGCTGAAGAACGTGCTGCGCAATTTCGATGCGATCATGGGCGTGATGCTGCCCACCCTGCGCGAGGAGCGCCGCCGCACCTATTCGCCGGTGCTGCCGATCTCGCCAACCACGCAGCAGGTGTTGCAGGTGCCGGTTGCAGGTCGTCGATGCCGAGGCCGGGATTGTCCGCTTCCACGATCTTGGCGAGGATATCGAGCACTGCATCCTTGGCGGCCATGCCAAGCTGCAGTGGAAGGTCGACTGGGCGATGCGCTGGGTCGCGCTGGGTGTCGATTACGAGATGTGCGGCAAGGATCTGACCGATTCGGTGCGGGAAAGCGGCAAGATCGCGCGGATTCTCGGCGGGCAGCAGCCCGAGGGGCTGATCTACGAGCTGTTTCTCGACGAGAACGGCGAGAAGATTTCCAAGTCCAAGGGCAACGGCCTGACCATCGACCAGTGGCTGACCTATGGCAGCGAGGAGAGCCTCGGCTTCTACCTGTTCCGCGAGCCCAAGAGCGCCAAGCAGTTGCATGTCGGCGTGGTGCCGCGCGCGGTGGACGAATACTGGCAGTTTCGCGAGAAACTGGCGCAGCAGCCCATCGAGCAGCAATTGGGCAATCCGGTGTGGCATTTGCTGCGGGCGAATGGCGGTGGATTGGCGGCGGGCGCGGGGCGACAAGCTCCCCGTTACTTATGGGCTTTTGCTGAACCTCGTCGGCGTGCTGGGAGCCAATGCGACCCGCGAGCAGGTGTGGTCCTACCTTGGCAATTATGTCGCGGAAGCGACGCCCGAGGCGCATCCCGCACTCGATGTGCTGGTGACTTCGGCGCTGGCCTACAACCGCGACTTCATCGCACCGACCCTGCACCGCCGCAAGCCGGAGGCGGGCGAGGCGCTGGCGCTCGCGGCGCTCGACGAGGAGCTGGCCGCGACGTCGGACGATGCCACGGCGGAGGAATTGCAGAACATCGTCTATGAAATCGGCAAAGACCCGCACTACGGCTTCGAGAACCTGCGCGACTGGTTCAAGGCGCTTTACGAGACCTTGCTGGGGTCTTCGGCGGGGCCGCGCATGGGCAGCTTCATCGCGCTGTACGGGATCGGGAATACGCGGCGGCTGATTGCCGAGGCGCTGGCGGGGTAATCAGGCAGGGCTGGCGGCAAGGCCCGCCTATTTTTCCGCCTTGCTCGCCTGCGCCACCGGATGCCCGGGCATGCCGGGACTGCCTTGCCAGGCGTAGCCCGCCACCCCTGCCAGGATCGCCGCGCCGGCAATCTCCAGCGCGACACGCGAGCACATCTTGCTCAGATGCAATCCGAGGAACGTCAGCACCGCGAAGCCCAAGGCAAACAGCCAGCCCATCAGCGCTTCCTTCCGATCCTGATCCGCCGCGTCAGCAGCCACAGCCCGCCGATCAGCGCCAGCAGCGGCACCAGCCACAAGGGCAGGGTCGCGGGTTTGATTTGCGGCTGGAAGCTGACCCAGTCGCCGTATTTGCCGACCAGCCAGGCGCGGACCTGTGCGGGGCTTTCCCCGGCGGCGATCTTCTCGCGGATGATGCGGCGCATGTCGCCGGCGAGGTCGGCGTTGCTGCCCGATATCGGCTGGCCCTGGCAGACGACGCAGCGGATGGCATCCATCAGCGCCAGCGCCTGTTCCTCCTGCTTCGGGTCGGGCAGCGATACCTCGGCATAGTCCTGCGCCAGCGCCGGCCCAGTAACGAGTGGGGCGGCGAGGAGCAGGGCGGCGAGGACAGCGAGAAGCGGCCTCACGGCTGTTTCCTCAGCAAGCCGAGCAGCCTGGGAATGTCGGCATCGCTCACCACGCCGATGTGCTGGTGGAGTATCGTGCCGTCGCCGCCGATGACGAATGTCTCCGGTACGCCGGAAGAGCCCAGCGCGACCTGCACCCGGCTGGCGTCGTCGCGGCCGATGCGGGCGTAGGGGTTGCCGTGCTTTGCGAGGAAAGCCTCGATCGCCGGGGTGGTGTCGTGCACCGCGACACCCGCGACTTCGACGCCCATCGCCTTCAGCCGCAACAGCACCGGCACTTCGGCGACGCAGGGCAGGCACCAGCTGGCGAAGACATTCAGTAGCCGGGGCTTGCCGTCGCGAAAGTCCGCCGTCGCCGCGCCGGGCTGAGTGGGCAGGGCTGGCGGTATGGCGAACTCGGGCAGCGGCTTGCCGACCATGCGCGAGACGATGACGTGGTCCTGCGGCTTCCTCAGGCCGAAGTAGAACAGGCCAAGCAGCACCAGCCCGAGCGCGAAAGGCAGCCAGAGGAGCCATTTGCGCTTCATGCTGCGGCCTCCGTCGCGGGCGCTTCCACTGGCCGCTTACCGGTCAGGTCGCGCCGCACCCGGCCGAGCAGCGAGAGCAGCCCGCCCAGCGCGATCATCACGCCGCCCAGCCAGATCAGCGTGACGAAGGGCTTCCACCACATCCGCACCAGCCAGCGCTGGTCGACTGCCTTTTCGCCGATGGTGAGATAGAGCTGGCCGTTCCAGAAGGTCTTAATCGCCGCCTGATTGGTCAGCATCGGCGGGTCGCTGAACTGGTGGAGCTGCGGAGCCATGATGAAGGGCGCGCCGCTGCCCTTCTTCGCCAGCAGCACCCCTTCGAGCGCGGCGTAGTTGGGCCCAGGCACTTCGCGCAGGCCCGCGAAAGTCACCTCGAACGGCCCTATCGGCTTGGTCTCGCCCTGGGCCATGGCAACCATGTTCTCCTGGGTGAAGGCGCTGTCGCAGGCCATGCCGGCGATGCTAACCGCGCAGCCGAGGTGGGCGATCACCATGCCATAGGTGAACAGCGGCGTGCGGGCGAGATTGCGCTTCCATAGCGGAGCGACACTGGCCCCGGCGACGAGGGCTGCGGCCGCCAGCCCGAGCAGGGGCAAGATGCCGATATTTCCGGCGAACAGCACCAGCGCTAGCAGCGCCGCTGCCCCCGCCAGCAGGGCGAGCGCCATGCGGCCGAGCACCAGTTTTGCCTTGTCCGCCCGCCAGCGCATCAATGGCCCCGCTGCCATGATCGTCATCAGTAACAGCGCCAGCGGCCCGGCGGTGCTGTTGAAATAGGGCGCGCCGACCGAAATCTTCTCGCCGCTCGCCCCTTCCAGCGCCAGCGGATAGAGCGTGCCCGCCAGCACGATGACCAGGATCACGGTCAGCAGGAGGTTGTTCGCCACCAGCGCTGCCTCGCGGCTGACCGGCTCGAAGCGGTTGCCCTCGTTGACCGTGCCGACGCGCAGGGCAAACAATGCGAGCGCCCCGCCGATGTAGATCGCCAGCAAGGCGAGGATGAAAATGCCCCGCTCCGGATCGACCGCGAAGCTGTGCACGCTGGTGAGAATGCCCGAGCGCACCAGAAATGTTCCGGCCATCGACATCGAGAAGGCCAGCACCGACAGCATGATCGTCCAGGCGCGCAGGCCATCGCGGGTGGCGAGCACGGTCACCGAATGGATCAGCGCGGTTGCCGCCAGCCACGGCATCAGGCTGGCGTTCTCGACCGGGTCCCAGAACCACCAGCCGCCCCAGCCCAGCGTGTAATAGGCCCAATACGACCCGGCGACGATGCCGATGGTCAGCAGAATCCACGCGCCGAGAATCCACGGCCGCATCGCCCGGGCGAAATCGGGGCCGACATTGCGCGTCACCAATGCACCGACCGCGAAACTGAAGGCTGCCGACATGCCGACATAGCCGGCGTAGAGCGTAGGCGGGTGAAAGGCGAGGCCGGGGTCCTGCAGCAGCGGGTTGAGCCCCTGGCCCTCGACCACCCCGGCCATCCGCGCGAAGGGGTTCGAGGCGATCAGCAGGAAGGCGTAGAAGCCCAATGCAATCGCCCCCTGCGCGGCCAGCGTCGCCGCCTTGGTATCGGCGCGCAACCTGCGTTCGAACAGCGCGATGGTCGCCCCCGCCGCGCCAAGGATAGCCACCCACAGCAGCATCGAGCCTTCGTGATTGCCCCAGGTTCCGGCGATCTTGTAGATCATCGGCTTGGCCGAATGGCTGTTGCTGGCGACCAGCAGAACCGACATGTCTGACCGGGCGAACAGCACAATCAGGCAGAGGAACGACGCGCCGACCAGCACGGCCTGCGCCACCGCCGCCGGGGCGATTGCGGGCATCAGCCCTTGCTTCGGGCTGCGTAGCGCCAGCGCGCCGAGCACCAGCTGCACCAGCGCCATCGCCGCCGCCAGCCACAGCGACGCAAGGCCCGCCTCGGCAATCATCGGCCGGACCTCGGCATTCGCTGCATGACATTCTCCGGGCCGCGCTCCGCCGATTCGGCGCTGGCTGCGCTGCCCTTAGGACGGAACGCGAGAAATAGGAATCACTCCGGCTCCTCTCCCCTTGCGGGAGAGGATACGAAGGCTTGTGACCCTGAGCTTGTCTCAGGGGAACTAGCCGCAGTTGGAGAGGGGGGCGACGGAATCCCCTGCCGCTCCCCTCTCCAAGCTACGCTAGCTGCATTCGCAGCAAGCTGCGCTTTCCTCTCCCGCAAGGGGAGAGGAGCGATGTGCGCGCTTCGTTCGTGAGCTCCTCCCGAAACACTGGCAAAACCCGCGCAATGTCGGCATGGAGCGGCGATGCACGCCTATGCCAACCCCGCCCGTTTCCTGCGCATTGCTCGCTGGCTGACGCCGCTGCTGTTGCTGGCTGGCATGGCGCTGGCCGGAGCGGCACTCGCCATGGGGCTGTGGAGCGTACCGCCCGACCGGCTGCAAGGCGACACCGTGCGGATCATGTTTATCCATGTCCCTGCCGCCTGGCTCGGTATGGCCGGCTGGATGGCAATTGCCGCTGCCAGCTTTACCGAACTCGTCTGGCGTCATCCGCTGGCCGGGATCGCCGCGCGCGCCTCTGCGGTACCGGGCGCGGTGTTCGCCGCGATATGCCTTGCCACCGGATCGATCTGGGGCCGTCCTGCCTGGGGTACCTGGTGGGAATGGGACGGGCGCCTGACCAGCATGCTGGTGCTGCTGTTCCTCTATTTCGCCTATATCGCGCTCGCCGATGCTGCAGCGCGGGCAGGCAACGGGTCCAGTGGCGGACAGGGCCGGATGGCGGCGATCTTCGGGCTGGTCGGCGCGGTCAACATCCCTATCATCCACTATTCGGTGCTGTGGTGGAACAGCCTGCACCAGCCGCCGAGCATCACCATGGGCAAGTCGGCGATGGACGCGGTGTTCCTGAGGCCGCTGCTGATTTCGACGCTGGGTTTCTCGCTGATCTTCGGCGGGGTAGTGCTGGCGCGGATGCGGGCGATTTTGGCCGACGCCCAGGCCGAAGCAAGATTGCGGCGCAAGGCGATGGAATAAGTCTGGCGGGCTGGGAGAGAGGCCAATGAAAGTAGGTATAATCGGAGCGGGTTTCGGCAAATATGCCGTGGCCCCGGTGTTCGGCAAACTCGGCCTCGAAACCGAAGTCGTCACTCCGCGCGATGCCGGGGCGGTGAAGGCCCTGCTGGCGTCGAATCTCGACCTCGTCTCGATCCATTCGCCGCCGTTCATGCATCGCGATCATGTCATCGCGGCGCTGGACCGGGGCCACAACGTGCTCTGCGACAAGCCCTTCGGCCTCAGCGGCGAGCAGGCCCGCGCCATGCGAGACCGGGCGAGGGAGGCCGGGGTGCTCCACTTCACCAACCTCGAAATGCGCTACAAGCCGGTGCGGGCGAAAATCCTCGAACTGGTGCGCGACGGGGCGATCGGAACGCCCAACCACCTCAGCTGGACCTTCATCAGCAACGGCTTTCGCGGCGGCACGCATGGCTGGGTCAATGAGAAGGCGCTCGGCGGCGGCTGGATCAATGCCTATGGCTCGCACCTGCTCGATTTCATGCGCTGCCTGTTCGATAGCGAGGTCAAGGCCTGCGGCGGCACCACCCGCATCGAAAACCCGATCCGCCGCGACCGCGACGGGGTGGAACGCCGCTCGACCGCCGAAGACGCCTATTCCGCCTGGTTCGTGTTCGAGAACGGCTGCACCGCCGCGCACGACACGTCCTATTGCAGCGCCGTGCCGATCCCCTCGCGGGTGACGATCATGGGCAGCGCGGGTGCGATTGAGGTGATCGGCGACACCCGGCTGGTGCTGCGGCGGGTGGTGGATGTCGAGGGGCTTTCGGCGGAGGAACGGATCAAGCGCGGCCTACTGGCGGGCGAGGGGGACGAAGTGATCGAATTCAATCCCGCGCCGGGAGAGGCGCACGAGCCCTCGCTGCTGCCATGGTTCACCCGGATCAAGGCGGCGCTGGAGAGCGGCGAGCAGATTCGGCCCTCGTTCGACGACGGCGTGGCAATTGCCGAGGCGATGGACATGTTGCGGGCGAATGCTGTGGCGGTTTAGCTGCCGTTCAGAGCACTGCAATCCTTGATGCACCGGCGCTCATCTCGCCGATAATCGCTGCCTTGTCGAACCCTGCTGCCCACAGGCAGGCCATCAGCGCCTCTACCCCCTCCGGGGCGACCGCCACGAGCAGTCCGCCGCTGGTCTGCGGATCGGTGAGCAGGTCGCGCTGCCAGTCGGCCATTTCCGGCGTGAGATCGACCTCCACGCCATAGCTCGCCCAGTTGCGCGTCGAGGCGCCGGTGCGGGTTCCGGCGCGGGCCAATTCGGCCACACCGTCCAGCAGAGGCAGCGCATCGAAGCGAATCCGCGCGCCAAGGCCCGATCCCCGGCACATCTCCAGCCCGTGCCCCAGCAGTGCAAAGCCGGTGACGTCGGTCATCGCGTGGACCCCGGGCAGCGCCGCAAGCTCTGCTCCCACGGCATTGATCTTCGTCGCCGAACCGACCAGCGCGTCATAGGCCGCGCGCTGCGCCGCTGCGTCCAGTGCGCCGCCTTTCAGCGCCGCACTCAGCACGCCGACACCGAGCGGCTTGGTCAGGATCAGCTTATCGCCCGCCTGCGCGCCGCTGTTGCGCATGATCCGGTCCGGATGGACCAGGCCGATCACCGCGAGGCCATAGATCGGCTCGGGCGCGTCGATCGAATGACCGCCGGCCACCGGGATTCCCGCTTCGGCGCAGATCGCCGCGCCGCCGGCCAGAATCGCGGAAACCGTCTCCGGCGCGATCTTGCCCAGCGGCATGCCGAGGATCGCCAGGGCCATGATCGGGCGGCCGCCCATGGCATAGACGTCCGACAGGGCATTGGCGGCGGCGATACGGCCGAAATCGGTGGGATCGTCGACGATCGGCATGAAGAAATCGGTAGTGGCGATCACCGCCTGATCGGGGCCGATGCGGAAGACCGCGGCATCGTCGCCCGTCTCGGTGCCGACCAGCAGGCCGGGGAAGGCTGCCATTGCCGGAACCCCGGCCAGCAGCTCGTGCAGCACGGCGGGCGAAAGCTTGCAGCCGCAGCCGCCGCCGTGGGCAAGGGCAGTCAGGCGGGTCTCGAAGAGGGGCATGGTTTCTGGGCTCCGTCGGTGCCATAGGCAGGGCAGTAGCGAAAGCCCATCGAGGAACCAGGTGCAAGTCGAAAACCCGTTCCGCCGTCTGCCGCAGGTCCAGCGTCTGCTCGAACTGCCCGAGGCCGAGGTGCTGTGCGCCGCGCATGGCCGATTGGCGGTGACCGGAGCGGTGCGCATGGCGCTGGATGGTTATCGCGCGGAGATCGGGGAGAGCGGGCCGAGCCAGGTACCGGATTTGCAGGAGATCGTCGCGCGCGCGGGCCACATTCTCGCCCTGCGTCAGCAGCGCGGACTGCGCCGGGTAATCAACGCCACCGGCATCGTCCTGCACACCAATCTGGGCCGCGCTCCCCTGGCGGCGGAAGCGATTGCGGCGGTGGCGGACATTGCGGCGGGCTATTGCAATGTCGAGTTCGACCTCGCCGCCGGCGCGCGCGGATCGCGCACCGCCGCGCTGGAGCCGTTGCTGCGCGAAGTCGACCGGGGCCGAGGCGGCGCTGGCGGTGAACAATGGCGCGGCGGCAGTGCTGCTGGCGCTCTCGGCGCTGGCGCAGGGCGGGGAGGTGATTGTCTCGCGCGGCGAGCTGGTCGAGATCGGCGGCGGTTTCCGCATTCCCGACGTCATCCGCCAGGGCGGCGCGCGGCTGGTCGAGGTGGGCTCGACCAACAAGACGCGCCTTGCCGACTACCGCGCGGCGATTACCTCCGAAACGCGGGTGCTGCTGAAGGTTCACCAGAGCAATTTCCGCACTGTCGGCTTCACGGCGGAAACGGAGATTGCCGAACTCGCCGGACTGGCGCGCGAGCATGAATCTGCTGGTGGTCGCCGACCTCGGCAGCGGGCTGTTGCAGCGGGCTCCGGGCATGGCCGAGCCGACGCTGGGCGAGGCGCTGGCCTCGGGCGCGGATCTGGTGACGTGTAGCGGTGACAAGCTGCTCGGCGGGCCGCAGGCGGGGCTGATCCTCGGGAGCAAGGCGGCGGTCGACCCGCTGCGCAAACATCCGCTGCTGCGCGCGGTGCGGCTCGACAAGATGTCGCTCGCCGCGCTGGAGGCAACCCTGATGCTCCACCGCGACCGTCCGGAGCTTGTGCCGGTCAACCGCATGCTGGCGCAGGGCGAGGGCCTCTTGCAGGCGCGCGCGGAACTCCTGCGCTCCCTGCTGGGCAGCGGCGAAATTGTGCCGAGCGAAGCATTCGCCGGTGGCGGCTCGCTGCCGGAGGAGCGCATCGCCAGCCGCGCCCTCGCGCTCGATCCGGCGATGGGAGCAGATGCGGCGGCGGCGCTGCTGCGTTCCGGCATGCCCGCCGTGGTAGGACGTATCGCCGACGGGCTGCTGCTGCTCGACATGCTGACGGTAAGCGATGAGGAGCTGTCCGGACTGGCCGATGCGCTGCGCAAGATTTTGCCATGAACCCACAATTTTCGTCATTGCGAGCGAAGCGAAGCAATCCAGGTCGGCGCGCGCTACTCTGGATTGCTTCGCTTTGCTCGCAATGACGAATTAATAGGATCGCTGGCGTGAGCCGCATCGTCGTCGGCGTGATCGGTCATGTCGATCACGGCAAGACCGCGCTGGTCCGCGCGCTCACCGGGCAGGAAACCGACCGTCTGCCCGAGGAAAAGGCGCGCGGCATCTCCATCGCGCTGGGCTTTGCGCATCTCGACGCCGACGAATTTGGGGGCGAAGGCGGCGGGGTCGATCTGATCGACATGCCGGGCCACGAACGCTTCGTCCGCACGATGATTTCCGGCGCGACCGGAATCGATGCCGTACTGCTGGTGGTGGCGGCGAACGAGGGGGTGAAGCCGCAGACGGTCGAGCATGTCGAGATTGCCGGACTGTTGGGGATTTCCCGCGCGCTGGTCGCGGTGAGCAAGTGCGATCTGGTTTCGCGCGACGAGGCCGAGCTGGTCGGGGCCGAGGCGGCGGAACTGCTGGCGCAGTGCGGATGCATTCCCATCCCCAATGGTTCTCACTCGTCCCCCCTCCCCGGCGGGGAGGGGGTTGGGGGTGGGGGAGCGAGGCCGATAGGTCTCGCGTCCACGGTGGCGTCGAACCCCCACCCCAACCCCTCCCCACCGGGGAGGGGCTCTTGTCTGTAACACTCACATCCACCTCATCGAACCAGGGCATCGCCGAACTCCGCCAGGCCTTGCTCGCCATTTCGGCGGAGCAGCGACGCCGCTCAACCGGCGGCCTCGCCTGGCTCCCCATCGACCGCGCTTTCACCATCCCCGGCCATGGCCCGGTGGTCACCGGCACCTTGCGCGGCGCTCCGGTCGCGGCGGGTGACAGCCTCGAACTCCTCCCGCTCGGCCGCACCGTAAGGGTGCGGGCGGTGCAGGTTCGCGGCGAGGCCGTGCCCGAGGCCCAGCCCGGCCAGCGCGCGGCGATCAATCTGCGCGGGGCCGGGATTGGCGAACTGCATCGCGGCATGGCGCTCGCCGCGCCGGGCGCGCTGGAGCCGTCGGAATGGCTTACTCTTTCGATCCGGGCGGTGGCGGGCGCTCCTGTCTTGAAGAACGGCGCTCGGCTTCGCGCGATGTTCGGCACGCAGGAGGCCGAGGCGCGGCTGCGGCTGCTCGAGTCCGACGTTCTGGAGCCGGGCGAGGCTTGCTTCGCCCAGTTGCGCTTCGCCGCGCCGGTCGCCTTGCCGGCCGGCGAACACGTCATCCTGCGCCGCGCCTCTCCGGCGGTGACGGTCGCGGGCGGCAAGGTGCTGGAGCCGGTCACCCGGCGGCTCAGGCGGCACGATGGGGTTTTGCTGCACCGGCTTGAGCAATTGCGCGACCTGCCGCCGGCCGAGCTGATCGCGGCGGAAGTGGCGCGGGCGGGAGCGGACGGGACGACGCTCCGGCACCTGTCACGGCTGACGTCGCTTTCGCTCGTGCGGATTGCCGAACTGCTGGGCGACCTCCCGGTCGAAGTCACCCGCGCAGGATCGGTGATGCCAAAGGGAGAGCGCGAGCGCCGCAAGACACTCGCCCCCCGTCCCGATCCGGAGCGCGAGCGGGCCGATGCGGAACTGGCCGCGCGATTGCCGGGTCACTGCGCCTGGCGGGACTGTCCCCGCCGCTGCCCAAGCAGATCGTTACCGATGCCGCTTCGCACCGCGCGGTCGAGCGCCTGCTGCGCGACGGGGTGCTGATCCGCGCGACCGACCGCGACAAGGGCAAGGAGCTGCTGTTCCATAGTGACGCGGTGGCGCAGGCGAGGCATGTGCTCGCGCCGCTGCTGGGGGCGGACGAGGGCCTGACCGTCAGCCAGATCGCCGCTGCGCTGGGTATCAGCCGCAAGTTCTGCATGCCCTTGCTCGATCACCTCGACACGGTGCGTTTCACCCGGCGCACGGGCGAGAGGCGGGCGGCGGGCAGCGCGGCGGCGGATTGACATTCCCGCGCGCCTGCGGAACGGGCGAAGCGCAATCCCAACCCGGAGAACCCATGGGCACCCGACAGCTCAAGAACCTGTGCGAAGTGGCCGTTATCGGCGGCGGGCTGGCGGGCCTCGCCGCCGCGCGCCATGCCGCGCGGCTCGGGCGGCTGGTGACGTTGTTCGAGGGCAGCGGCATGTATGGCGGGCAACTCGCCACGGTCGATCATGTCGATGGACTCCCGGTCCCGGGCACCTACGCGGGGCAGGATCTGGCGATTGCCTTGCTCGAAGATTGCCGCAAGGTCGGCGTGCAGGTGCTTGAAGCAAATATCGAAAAGCTGGAAGCGGGCGAGAGCATCGAACTCACCGACTGGGAGGGCCAGGTCCATCGCCCCGAAGTGACGATCGTCGCCTCGGGCGCATCGCTGCGCAAGCTCGGGGTGCCGGGCGAGGAGCAATTCGCCGGCCGCGGCGTGTCGCGCTGCGCCAGCTGCGACGGGGGGTTCTACCGCGATCAGGATGTCGTGCTGGTGGGCGGCGGCGATGCTGCGGTGCACGAGGCGCTGGTGCTGGCCAGAACCTCGCGCGAAGTCATCATGATCTGCCGCAGCCCCTTGAAAGCACAGCGCGAATATATCAACCGGCTCGATGCCCGCGAGAATGTCCGCTTCGTCTGGGACAGCGAGGTTGTCGAGGTGCTGGGCGAGATGAAAGTCTCGGGCGTCCGCGTCCGCAATGTCAAAAGCGGCGCCGAGAGCGAAATCGCCGCGCCCGGTGTGTTTCCGTTCATCGGCGTCGAGCCGAACACTGCCTTCCTGCCGCCCGCGATGCGCACGGCCAGCGGGCATATGATCGGCACCGATCCGCGTGTCATTGCAGCGGGCGCGGTCCGTGCGGATTATGGTGGCAAGGCGGTGCAGGCGATGGCAGAAGGCGTGAGCGCGGCGGAGGCCGCGAACAGAATTCTTGCGAGTGGAGTTTGAAATGGCGCAAAAATCCGGATCGGACGGCCAGTATGCCGTCGTCTGGCCGAGCGGCGAGCGGCGGCTTTCGGTCCGCCCGCTGGCGCGGCGGCTCGATACGCTGAACGGCAAGAAAGTCGCCCAGTTGTGGGACTATCTGTTCGCCGGGGACGAGGTGTTCGCCGCGCTTGAGGCAAAGATTGCCGAGGACTACCCGGAAATCGAATGGGTCAGCTGGCGCGAGTTCGGCTCGACCCACGGGGTCAACGAGAAGGAAGTTCTCGCAAGTCTGCCGCAGAGGTTCAAGGAAATGGGGGTCGACGCCGCCATTTCCTGCATGGCCTGCTGAGGCTCCTGCACGCCCGCCGTGCTGCGGGCTGCCGAAATTTGCGAACGTGCGGGGTTCCCGACCTCGTCGCTGGTCTGCGAGGGCTTCCTCGGGCAGGCGGCTGCGACTTCGGTCGGCCTCGGCATGCCCAACCTGCCGGTGGCGACCATCGTCGGCCATCCCGGTGCGCAGAACAACGAGGAAATCCGGGCCAATGCGGCGGCGGTCACCGCGCGCGAGGTGATCGGGAATCTGCTGGTCCAGCCCGAGGAGATCGTCTTTGAGGAAGAGCCCGGCGAGCGCGACATCGTCTTCACCGGCTCTTTCGAGGATGTGAACGAGTTCTTCCTCGAGCAGGAATGGAGCGACGGCCTCCCCATTATTCCGCCGAACTCTTGAGAAGATCGAGCAGTTTCTAAGTTTTACCCCTCGTAAGCCCGAAGAAACATTAGGTATTGCCCTCCCCGCCAGCCGCGCGGTGACGATCTGGGCGACGGCAGTGAACGGGGTAATGGCGGGATGCCGCCCCGAATACATGCCGGTGCTGGTCGCGCTGGCAGAGGCGATGTGCGATCCGGTTTACGGGGTCGAGCACAGCGGCAACACGCCCGGCGCCGAGACGCTGATCATCCTCAATGGCCCGATAATCAAGGAACTGAAATTCAACTACGAGCAGGGCGTGCTGCGCGACGGCTTCCAGGCGAACACGTCGGTGGGCCGGTTCTGGCGGCTGGCATTGCGCAACATGGCCGGGTTCCTGCCGCACAAGACCGACAAGGGCACTTTCGGCAACACCTTCCGCGTCGTCCTCGCCGAGAACGAGGATGCGCTGGCGACGATCGGCTGGCCGTCCAATGCCGAAGACATGGGCTTCAAGACCGGCGACAACACGGTCACCATCACGCGGCTCACCGGCGGCGACGTCATGCCGTCGGTCACCGGCAGCACGCCCGAGCGGATGATGCCCTATATCGCCGACGGCGTCGCCAAGGAGACCGGCTGGGAGATTGCCTTCACAGTTGGCGGGCTGACCCACGGCACCTTGCGCCCGGTGCTGGTTCTCAGCCCGATCCTCGCCGAAACCATCGCCAAGGCCGGCTGGAGCAAGGATCACGTCAAGCGCTACCTCTACGAACACGCGCGCATGCCGGCCTGGCGGGTAGAGGAATTCACCGAACGCTGGACCGAGTTCAAGATCGGTTCGTTGCAGCACCAGTACAACATCGGCAAGCTGTCGAAGGATTTTGCCGAAACCGACGATCCCGCCCGAATGGTGCCGATCGTCTGCGATCCGGACGATTTCATGGTGCTGGTCTCGGGCGATCCTTTGCGGACCAACGCCCAGGCATTCGCGCATAACGGCTATCTGGGCTTCCCCGTGGCGAAGCGAATCGTGCTGCCGGAAAACTGGTCCGCGCGGATTGCGAATCTGCACAAGTAACTGTGCCGACAGTCCAAGTGCGAGACACGCTTTATCCCCGGCAATGCACGCGTCGCCCCGGAATTGACACCATTGGCCGATGATTAACCGGTTCTTCCTTTTCCTTCGGGCCTAGTCCGCAGTAGCAGCACGGATATCCCCCGGGATGCATTCGGGCTTGCTGTGTGACGCAGTTATACTTGCCCCAATAAGGAGACGCACGTGAACTCAACTATCAAGATCCTCGCCGCCGCAACTGGCTTTGCCATTGCGGCCAGCGCCGGTTCCAGCATTGCGCTGGCCCAGGGCGATCCCGCCATGATTGCTCCGTCTGCGGTTGCGCCTGTCGCAGCACCTGCTGCGGTTGCCCAGCCGGTCGTTCAGGGCGCCGTGCCCACCTACGCCGCGCCCGCCGCAACCGGCTATGGCGCGCCTGCCTATGGCGCACCTGCGCCGATGTCCGGAGCGGTTGCCGGGTCGACCGCGGCGGACCGTGACGGTGACGGCATCGTCGATGGCTATTACACGGCCGACGGCATGTATCACCCGATCATGGCGCCCGCACCGATGCCCGCGCCGCAACTGGCCTATCGCCGGGGAGAACGGGGCTGACGCAGACGATTGCGGGTCCGCGCCCCAGGCGCATACCCGTCCGGCTGATTGCCGCTTCCCTTGCTGGAAGCATCGCGGCGCTGCCCTTGATGGCAGCGCCGCGACCCGTTGTGCCCGCGCAACGCGCCTCGGTAGCGCGGCCCGCTGCCACTCCTGCCAGGGCGCAGGTGAGAGCGCCGGTCAAGAATAGAGCGGCAACCCCGCCGCCCGCCGCCGAGCCCCCGCCTCCTGCCATGCCGCAATGGCCGCTGCTGGCCGAACGGACCACCGCCGCTGCGCCCCAGGCGATTGCCGCCGAACTGCGGCGCAAGGCTGGTGGCAAGCTCAAGACCGTTTACGCCGCGCGCAATTTCTGGCCGCTGTGGTCGATCTCGGGCAATGTGGGGCCTGAGGCGGAAGGGCTGATCGCCTATCTGTCGAGCGCCGATCTCGATGGGCTGAAGCCCGGGAGCTACAAAGTGCACAACCTGCGCAAGGCGGTGATCGCCGCGCGAACGGGCGATGTCCGCGCTATCGCCAAGGCCGAGCTGGAGCTGTCGAAGGCGCTGTCCCGCTATGCTGCGGACATGCGCCGCCTGCCCAAGCGCGATCTCGCCGGTGTGGTCTACGCCGATCCTTCGCTGCGGCCGCTGAAGAAGCCATCGGAAGAGACCGTGCTGCGGGTCGGCGCAATGGCGCCCTCGTTTTCCTATTACGTCAATTCGATGTCGTGGATGAGCCCGCACTACCTGCGGATGCGCAGTCTGCTGGTGCAGGCGCGCGCGCAGAACCTGCCCGAAGCGACCCTGCGTCGCCTGCGCCTCAATCTCGAGCGGACCCGGTTCCTGCCCGGGCCTTTCGCCCGGCACATCGTCGTCGATGCCGGCGCGGCCCGGCTCTATTACTATCAGGCGGGCCGTCAGCTCGGGACCATGCGGGTGGTTGTCGGCAAGCAGGCTTCGCCGACACCGATGATGGCGGGCATGCTGCATTATGCCATCGTCAATCCTTACTGGAACGTGCCGGTCGATCTGGCGAAGACCATCACCGCGCCCAAGATCCTGGCGGGCCGCACGCTGCAATCGATGAATATGGAGGCGCTGTCGGACTGGACCGAGGCGGCCCATGTCATCGACCAGTCGACGATCGACTGGGCGGCGGTGGCGGCGGGCACCCAGGAAGTCCGCATTCGCCAGTTGCCGGGCCCATACAACTCGATGGGCAAGGTGAAATTCCTGTTTCCCAACGATATGGGAATTTATCTGCACGATACGCCCGAGCGTGAATTGCTGGCCAAGGATCAGCGCCATTTCAGCAACGGCTGCATCAGGCTGGAAGATGCGCCGGGTCTCGGCAAGTGGTTGCTGGGCAAGCCGCTGACCGCGCTGCCCCGCCGTACAGAACAGGTGGTGCCGCTGCCGGTGCCAGTGCCGGTCTATATCACCTATCTGACAGCAGCCGACGGCGAGGGCAGGCTGGCCCTGATGGAAGATGTCTACGGGCGCGACCGGTAACCCTCCGGTCGCGACAGATTCGATCCAACCATCCCGCTAATGGCGCGGTTGAACGTTGGACTTGGCAGCGGGGGTTTTCACAAGCTCCGTGCAGATATAACCAGCTAACGCTGACAACAGGGAATCTTTGGGTGGAGTCCGGGCGACTGCACAATGCAGTGCGCCCGAATCGAAGGAGAATCCCGTGACCAAAAGAACCTTGTTTTTCGCCGCCACCGGCGCGCTTGCGCTGGCCGCCTGCGCCAAGAACGAGCCGATCGTCGTGGCCCCGCCCGCTCCGTCGCCAGTCGCCGCCGCACCGGTCATGCCTGCCGGTTCGGTCGCCGGAACCACGGCTGCGGACCGCGACGGCGACGGTATTGTCGATGGCTGGTACACCGCCGACGGCATCTACCACCCGGCAATGACCCCCGCGCCGCCACCAGCCCCGGCATTCGCCATGCGCCGGGGCGAGCGCGGCTGACCCGCACTGCAAGAGCTTGCCATAGGGGAGCCTGCCGCGCTGCCGGGATCGCCCGACGTCCCGCTAAACTATCTCTTCCACCCCCGCCACGGTGGTGCGGTGCATTCGCCGTCCGGAATCTTCCGAGTAGGGAAGGGCGCGGTGTAGAGTGCCGGTATTGTCCCAGATGGCGAGGTCGCCCTTGCTCCAGGTGTGGCGGCAGGTGAGGTCGGGCTGTCCCGCCCATTCGAGCAGGCGGGCGAGGATCGCGCGGCCCTGGCCCCTGGGCATGCCGATAATGTACTCGGCATGGTTGCCCAGCAGCAGCGCCTTGCGTCCGCTGGCTTGCTTCCAGACGAGAGGGCGCTCATGCCCGATGTCCCGGCGGATCGGATTGAGATCGGCTGGGTCCATGAAATCGCGCACCGCCGAGGCCACCGTGTGCATCACCCGTAGCCCCTCGAACTGCGCTTTCTCCGCTTCGGGGAGCCATTCCCAGGCTGCGACGGTGTTGCAGAACTCGGTCTCGCCGTTCTTGTCGGGCGGGTTCTTGCACGAGAGGATCGTGTACTTGGGCGGCGGGATGTCCATGGTGATGCCATCGCCGTGCCAGAACATCGAACCGAGGACATATTCGGGCTCGGTGTTGACGTTCTTGTCGAGCGTGATCGTATAGACGTCCTGCGCCGCGACATCGCCGCCGGGCGCTGTCCTGGTGAAGTTGACCCGGTCGCCCATGTTGTCGGTGAAGGCGAGCTGTTCCTCATCGGTCAGGCCGACCTTGGGGAACACCAGCGCCATGTGCTTGTCGAGCAGTTCGACACAGCGCGCAGCGAAGGCCGGATCGAGCAAGGTGTGCTTGTCGGCATGCACCACAGCGCCGATCGCGGGCTTGATCGCTTCCACTTTCACATCGAGTGCTAGTACCATGATTGAATCCTCGGTCCGGTCATGCGCTATTTCAGTCGCGGGTCAGTGCTTTCCGCACTTCTGCTGCGTGCGCCAATCGACCTCGAGCGGCGGCATGGCCATGTAGCGGTCGAGCGAGCGTTCGCAGTGGCGAATGCGGATTTCCTGGTAATTGCCCAGCGTCAGCGACTTCTTCGACGCGGCCTCAAGCCCTTCCTGCTGAAGCAGCAGGTTTTCGGTATCCTGATCGAGAATGCCGCCAAAGCCCGGTGCCATGTTCTCGGTCTCGGTGAACGACTGGTCGTCGCGCAGAACCTGCATTTCGGCGGTTTCGAACTGGCTGCCGTCAGCGGGTTTGGGGCGCAGGAACAGCACTTCCATCGTGCTTTTGCGGTGGTCGTACCGGTCCGGGAGAAAGCGATAGACCATCGGCAGCGAGATGCCGGGGAACACGAACATGTTCGGATAGACGCTGTAGCTGAAGCAATCGAGCAGCTCGGAATCGGAAACATCGGACAAATCGACGTGGTTGGCCTCCTCGAAGGTCTGGCGGAACAGCCTGGCCATGGCAGCGCGCGCGGTTTCGCCCTCGCCGAGCTGGCGCGCCGCGCCTTCGAGCGAGCTGGAGTCGCCGATCACGAACTGGTCGAGCACGTCCTGTTCGGTGATCTTGCCGTAAAGATGCGGACTGACCACGCCGAGCGTCGAGATGAACCGGTTCACGTGGTCGCCGTAAGTATCGTACTGCGAATTCGCATCGCCGTTGGAGGGTGAGACCTGCGGGTGGGTGGCGAGCACGTGGTAGGCTTCGTGGAACGCCTCCTGGTTGAGCTTCCAGTTCGCCGGAATCCGCTTCTTGACGTGGCACGAGACGTAGCGGTCCTCCAGCTTCCATGCCTTGAAGTGAGCAAGCGCCTCGGGTCCGATGTAGTCTTCGAAGCTGGGCGAGTCGGGGTCCATGTTGACGAAGACGAAACCGCCGAGCGTTGCCACCTTGGCCTGTGGCAGGTCGAGGTCTTCCTTTTGCGCGTGCGGGAAATCCCAGTCGCACAGCACGGTCTTGCAACTGCCGTCGATGTTCCAGCTCCACGAGTGGAACGGGCATTTGAACTCGGTGGCGGTGCCTTCGGTCCCGCTGTGGCGCAGCTTGGTGCCGCGATGCAGGCATGAATTGAAGTAGGCGCGGATGTCGTTCTCGCCGACCCGGGTAACGATCAGGCTATAGGGGCCAACGTCATAGACATAGTAATCGCCGGCCTCCGGAATATGTTCCTCGCGGCAGGCGAACTGCCAGGTCCGCGGCCACATCCGCTCGAATTCGGCCTCGGCGTAGGCGGCCTTGGTGTAACGGTCGGCCGAGACGTCTTCGTCGCCAAGAAATGTGTAGCTCTCCGATCGCACCCAATCGGGCGCCGGCACCGCATCGCCGGCAATGATTTCCTGCGTGCTGATTGCCGGGCAGCGCGCCTCGCCGGGCGCTTCGGCCTTGGCGATCTTGGGGTCGACGTAATTCATGGCTCAAATCTCCCGAGGTTTGATCCGGTTGTTCGGCAATTGCGAACCCCCATCGTCACTCGGGGAGAGTTTTGGTGCTTAACGGACTGGCCGACATTGATGGAAATCAAAGGCCGCAAACCTGTCGGAGATGCGCCGTCATTGCGCCGAATGCTCGGCAGCCCGGCACCTTGTGACTACGAACGATGGGCGCAGGGCAAAAGCGCGCAATATCGCCCGCCGTCAGGCTGCTTCCAGCATCCGGGCAAGGTCTTCACGGGCATCGCCGGTCGGGCGGATGTCGAACTTATCGACCAGTACGCCCAGAACTTCGGGGGTGAGGAACTGCGGCAATGTCGGGCCGAGATGGATCTTGCGGATGCCAAGGTGGAGCATGGTCAGCAGCACTGCCGTCGCCTTCTGCTCGAACCAGCTTATGGCATAGTGCAGCGGCAGGTCATTGACCCCGCAGCCAAGCGCGCCAGCGACCGCCGTTGCGATCTGGATCGCCGAGTAGGCATCGTTGCACTGGCCGACGTCGAGTACCCGGGGAATGCCGTTGATATCGCCCATGTCCTCGCGGTTGAAGCGGAACTTGCCGCAGCCCAGGGTCAGCACCAGGCTGTCCTTCGGCGTCGCCAGGGCGAGGTCGTGGAAATAGTTGCGCCCTGGCCGTGCCCCGTCGCAACCGCCGATCAGGAACAGGTTCTTGACTTCGCCCTTACCGATCATGCCGAGCAGCGTGTCGGCGACGCCCATCACCGTATTGCGGGCGAAATCCAGCCGGGATGGTCTCTTCCGCCGCATCCGCCGCGAAGCCCGGCTGGGCAAGCGCGCAGTTTATCGCCGGGGTGAAATCATGGTCGGCAATGTGCGGGATGCCCTGCCAACCCACCGGACCGGCGGTGAACAGCCGATCGGCATAGCCCTTGATCTCGGGATTGATCAGGCAGTTGGAGGTCATGACGATGGCGCCGGGGAAGGCGTCGAAATCCTGCTGCTGATCCTGCCAGGCGCCGCCATAGTTGCCGATCAGGTGCTTGTATTTCTTTAAGCCCGGATAGGTGTTGGCGGGCAGCAGCTCGCCGTGGGTATAGACGTTGATCCCCTTGCCCTCGGTCTGTTTCAGGATTGTTTCCAGATCGCCCAGATCGTGGCCCGACACCAGCAGGCACTTGCCCGCCCTGGGGCTCATCCGCACGTGCGTAACCTCAGGATGGCCGAAGCGCCCGGTGTTGGCGGCATCAAGCAGGTCCATGACCTTGAAATTGAGCGCGCCCACTGCGAGCGATTCGCGCACCAGCGCATCGACATCGGTGGGATCATCGGCAAGGAAGGCCGAGATACGGTGGAATTCGGCGCTCACGGCCTGTTCCCCGGTCCCCAGGACACGGGCGTGCTCGCTGTAGGCGGCAGTACCCTTGAGTCCGTAGAGGATAAGGTTGCGCAGGCCCACGACTGAAGGCCCGTCGCGGTCCATGAAACGCTGGATCGCCGCGAAGGGGGCCGCCGCGGTGAGTTCGGACGCGGTCGTGCCCGGGTTCCAGGTCGCGGGTTCGGGCAGATCGGAAAGGTCTGCGCCTGCCGACTGGGCGAGCGCCTTAGCGCGGTCTCGCATTGTCAACGCCTCGGCAACGAGTGCGGTGAAGCGCGTGGGGTCGAAGTTGACGTTGGTCAGCGTGGTGAACCAGGCATAGGGCGTGAAAGCGTCAACCGTCGCATCGGATGCACCCTTGCTGGCGGCCCGGCTGGCATAGACCGATACGCCCAGCATGATGCGCAGCAGGACATCCTGCATGTCGGCCACGTCTGCGGTCTTGCCACATGACCCGATTTTGACCGCGCAGCCGCCTTTGTTCGATTGTTCGCACTGGACGCAATACATTAGGGAATTCCTCTTCGAAGGATGAATGACAGCGCCGCGGGATCGCGCGCGAGAATAGAACAGCTGTGGAGGTTTCCGGGACGCCTCAGCCCGTCGCTGCCGCCACCGGTGCTTCCGCCCACCAGCCGTGGCAGAGGCTGCCCTTGATCGTGGTGCGGTGGATTTCGCGTTCCTCGTCGGGATTGCTGCCGGTTGCTTCGTGCAGCACGCGGGTGTTGTCCCACACGACCATGTCCCCCTGTTCCCACTCGTGATGATAAGCCTTCATGACCCGCTCCGCCTCGGCCCAGATTTCGGCGAGCAACGCGAAAGCTTCGTCGCTGCGGTCGCCTTCTATTCCTCGGCAGCCATAGGGGCACATATGGAAGACTTTTTCGCCCTGCGGCCGGGTCCACACCGCCGGGTGCACGGCGCAGCGGCCGTTCTCGTTTTCCTCGCTGAGCGAATTGTCGTGCTGCTTCACCAGGCGGAAGTTCCTGGGCAGACCGAAACGCTGTTTGTCGTACCGCAGGTCAAGATTGTAGAGCACTTTCAGCCCTTCGGCCTTGGCGCGGATCGCCGGGTCCATGTCGTTGTATATCTGGATGCCGTCGGCAAAGGCCGTGCGCCCGCCGTCCCTGGCGATTTTGACCGAGCGCAGCACGGCGGCATACATCATCTCGTTGTTGTAGGCGTGGTCGAAATGCCAGGGCTGCCAGGTCACCAGCGGCTTGCCGTCGATCTCGACGATGCAGGACTCTGGCCCGGAGGCGATGACGATCACGCCAGGCAGGTTATCGCGATCGGCGCGGGCGACGGAATAGACTGGGTGTTCCTTGAGCGGGCCGAATACCTCGCTGAGCTTCACCTGCATCGCGGGGGTCTGCTCGACATTCTTGCAGACAATCACGCCCCGGTCGTCGAGCAGGCTCTTCAACTTCGCGCGAGTCGCCGGATCGTCCAGCGCTTCGCTGGTAACACCGGTAACGCGCGCGCCGAAAGCGACACTTTCATCCAACGGGTGAACTTCGATAGGCGCCATGATTCCACTCCAGTGTTAGTTCTCATCCGCAGTGCAGATTTGCTTCTCGCCGATCCTGACGAAATCCCGGCAGGCAACATTGACGGAGATCAAAGGCGGAGCGCGAGGGGCTGATATGCGGATTGGCAATGGAACAGACACTGCAAGCCAAAACGCCCTTCGATCTCGTCGGCGGCATGCCTTCGGTCGAGGCCATCGTCGATCGCTTCTACGACCTGCTCGAACAGGAGCTGGATTTTGCCGAGTTGCGTGGGCTGCATGCTGCGGACCTGGCGCCGATGCGCAAATCGCTCGCCGGATTTCTCGCCGCGTGGCTCGGCGGGCCGCGCGACTGGTTTAGCGATCACCCCGGCGTTTGCATGATGTCCGCGCACCGGGGCGTGGCGATGACCGCCGACGTTGGCAAACAGTGGGCCAATGCCATGACCCGCGCCATCCAGGGTTCCCCGGTCGAACCGGAGCTGGGCATCAAACTGGCCGGGGCCTTGTCCAATCTTGCGATGGGTATGGCGCAGAGGGGCTAGCCGGATCCATCACAGAGGAATGGTCATGGGTGACATGAGCAAGATAAGCGAAGCTGCCGAGACGGTTCCACCGCCGGTACGGATCCCGGTCGAGGCCTATGTTTCGGCGGACTATGTCAAACTTGAGCGCGACAGGCTTTGGCGCAAGGTCTGGCTACAGGCCGGGCGGGTCGAGGACATTCCGGAGGTCGGCAGTTACATCACTTACGACATTCTCGACGATTCCGTCCTTATCGTCCGCACGGCGCCCGACACGATCAAGGCCTATCACAACGTCTGCACCCATCGCGGGCGGCGGCTGGTCGATGCGCCGGCGGGCATGCGCAGCGCGCGCGGCAAGCGGATGAATTTCGTCTGCGGCTTCCACGCCTGGACTTTCGATATCGAAGGCAAGTGCACCTATATCCAGGACAAGGCGGACTGGGGCGAGTCGCTGTGCGACGAGGTGACCCGGCTGGGCCAGGTCAAGGTCGATACCTGGGGCGGGTTCCTCTGGATCAATCTCGACCCCGGCTGCGAACCGCTCCGCGACTATCTCGAACCGGCGGCGAACATGCTCGACCCCTTCCAGCTCCAGAACATGCGCCCGCGCTGGCGCAACTGGACGGTGTTCGACTGCAACTGGAAGGTCGCGCTCGAAGCCTTTAACGAGACCTATCACGTCCCCGGCACCCATCCCGAATTCACCGCCTTCGGCGATTTCACCGGCTGGGGGCGGTCGCAGGGCAAGCACAGCCACATTGGCTATGATCCGGCCACCGGTCTGGACGAAGACAAGGGCAAGCTACGCCTCGGCATCGGCGATCCGCGCATATCCACTGCCGAGATGCAGAAATATACCTGGGAAGGGGTTAATACCAACACCACCAAGACCTTGGTCGATGTGGCGCAAACCCTGCCCGATGTGCTGCCCGAGGGAACGCCCGCGGCAGAAGTCTCGAAATACTGGCTTGAGACTGCCCGGGCGATCGACGAGAAACGCGGCGTGGTCTGGCCTAGGGTCGATTCCGATGCGGTAGGCAAGAGCGGCACCAGCTGGCAGATTTTCCCCAACCAGCAGATCGGCCACGCGGTCAACAACATGCTCTGCTATCAGGCGCGCCCCTGCGGCTACGATCCCGGCAAGTGCTATTTCGAGGTCGCAGTCTACGAACTTTATCCGGAGGGCGAGGCGCCTGAGACCGAATGGACCTATGCCGATCCACAGGACTTCCCGCATGTGCTGAAGCAGGACTTCTCGAACATGGCGGCAGTGCAACAGGGGATGAAGAACGTCGGCTTTCGCGGCAATGTTCCCAACCCCAAAGCGGAAGGCGCGGTGGTTAGTCTGCACCGGAACCTGGCGCGGTACATGGGGACGGGGGAGCCTCGGCCGCTGGGGTGAGGTTAAATATCTTGCTTGATCGTCACCCCGGGCCTGACCCGGGGTCCCGCTGAATTTGTGGCGGTCTTTTGATGCATCGGCGTCCGTCAAACGAAAAGGACCCCCACCGAACGCGGCGAGGGCCCTTTCCATACCCTTCAGCCTATCAGGCCGTCTCCAGCTCCGAAGCCCGCTTCTCGGCATGGGCCTTGAACATTTCCATGATGTCGCCCGAGGTGACAGGGCGGGTCTCGCCACTGGGCATTGATCCGCCCGAGCTCTTGGGTGCGGTATCGACCTTCTTCGCCTTGGCGCGCGCGTGACAGGCGCCGACGGTCATGTCCTCGCGCTTGTTATGCTCGAACAACGCATCGTGGCGCAGCCACTTGATCGCGTTGAGATGCGTGACCTTGTCGATCTGCGCATCGGGCAGGTTTTTGACCTGATCCCACAGCAGCTCGGCGGCATCCGGCCACAGCGCATCCGAATGCGGATAGTCGACCTCGTAGGTGACATTGTCCTCGCCGATCTCGCTCAGGTTCTTGAGGCCATAGGGGTCCCACAGGAAGCAATGGCAGAAGTGGCGCTTGAGCAGTTCGCTCGGTTTGATGTCCTGGAAGCGTGAGCGGGTCCACGCCTTGTGCCGCCAGTTGGAGAAATCGGCGCGCTCCATCAGGTAAGGCACCCAGCCGATCGAACCTTCGGCAACGATGATGCGCATATCCGGATACTGGTGCAGTTCCTCCAGTTGCAGCCAGTCGGCCACGCCCTGCGCCACCGACATCGGCATGGTCGAAATCCACGCCTCGATCGGCGATTCCATCGAGGCGTGCGGCGCCGGGTTACCCGAGCCGATGTGGCAGGCAATGGTCATGTCGTTATCGACAATCGCCTTGAACACCGGATTCCAGTAGTCGTTGTGGATGCTGGGAAGGCCCTGGACAGTCGGGTTCTCGTTCATCGAGACGACGCGGAAGCCCTTTTTGGCAATCCGGTTGATTTCGTCCACGGTGGATTGCTGATCCCAGGTAGGCAGGATGCCGATGGGGATGAACCGCCCCGGATAGGCCATGCACCATTCGTCGTAGTGCCAGTCGTTGTAGGCCTGCATGTGGCGCAGCGAGAGCTTCTTGTCGGCGGCCTTGTGGAACGTCTGGCCATCGAATCCGATTGAATTGCCGAAGCACATCGAGGCGGCGGTTCCATTGACGTCCATGTCGTCGATGCGCGCGTGGACATCCCAGCAGCCGTCGCGCAACTGATCGAGCGAAGTCGGCTCCATGCCGTATTCCTCGAACGGGCGTCCGACCACTGCGTTGAGGCCGACAGAAGGCCGGACATAGCCCTGATACTGCCAGAAATTCTTGCCGTCCGAATCGGTGCGCAGTTTCGGTGCGCTGGCAAGCAGGTCCCCCGAGAGCTGGTTGTCGAACAGGGTGGGGGGTTCGCAAATGTGATCGTCGGTGCTGACTATCACCATGTCATTCATTTTCATGAGGCTGTTCCTTTCAGGTATGCCGCCGGACGGCGCTCTACTCCAAGCCTCCTTGTTGCCCGCGGCCACCCGGCCTGCCTTGACGGAAGTCAAATTGATCGCGCGGTTATCGCCTGAGCGTTTGCGCAGACATTGCCGCAGACTGTGGGGACTGCTAGGTGCGGTTTATGTCCAGCTGCGACCTATGCGTTGTCCGCAATCGCGCCATCTGCGCCGCGCTTGATGAGAATGAAGTTCAGGCGCTCAATGCCATCGGTCGCCGCCGCAATCTTTCCGCCGGTGAATCGCTGATGTGGGAGGGCGAGGACTCGGTCCTCGTCGCCAATGTCATCGAAGGCGTGCTCAAGCTTTCCACCGGCACCGAGGACGGGCGCGAGCAGATCGTCGGGGTAGTCTATCCTTCGGAATTCATCGGCCGTCCGTTCGGCGCGACCAATGGCCACGGCGTCACTGCGCTTACCGACGCACGGGTCTGCGTGTTCAACCGCCGCGATTTCGATGCCTTCGCGCGCGAACATCCCGAACTCGAACACAAATTGCTCGATCGCACTCTTGGGGAGCTGGATCGCACACGGCGCTGGATGCTGCTCCTCGGTCGCAAGTCGGCGAGCGAGAAGCTTGCCAGCTTCCTGCTCGAAATGGACGAGCGACTGGTTGAGCCGGGTTGCCAGGTCAGTATCGACCGGGCCCAGCGCACCCTGACTCTGCCTTTCTCGCGCCAGCAGATCGCCGATGTGCTGGGGCTGACGATCGAAACCGTCAGCCGCCAGTTCACCAGGCTCAAGGAGGAGGGTATTGTTGGCCTTCCCTCGCGCCGCGAAGTCGTCATTCTCGACCACGAAGCCCTTGTGGCCGAGGCAGGATGACGAGACTATTCAGAACCGGTAGCTGATACCGGCGCTCAGTACCCAGGGATCAAGCTTGTGCTCGGTCGTCAGCGCCTCGACACCGGCCGGGGTATAGAAATGCGCCTTGGTCTTCATGAAATACTTCTTGGCGTCGAGACTGATGCCCATGCCCGAATCGTTGACCGGAATGTCGACGCCGGCCTGGAGCGCCACGCCGACCCGGTTGTCGAGATGGGTGCGGGTGGCGCCGAGCGTCCGGGCGGTCGCGCCCGGTTTCTCGTCGATGAAGAAGAACACGCTCGGACCGGCCCCGACGTAGGGTTTGATCGCGCCGGCATCGAGGTGATATTTCAGCGTAACAGTCGCGGGCAGGATCATGACGTGATCGACGATCCCGGCGCTTGACGGCAGCGCTCCGGCGCCGCTGGCGTGGTGCTGGGTCAGGCAGCAGATCGTTTCTACCGAGATGTTGGGCGTGGCGAAATACACGACCGCCAGCGTTGGCACGACATTGTCGTTGATGTCGGTCTGAGTGCCGGCTGGGAGCCCGATCAGGTCCTTTTCGACCGTGGTGATCTTGCCATCGACCAGCACGCCGTTGCCAAGCAGTTTGACCTGCAGCTTGCCGTCGGGATTGCCCGCCAGCGCCGGGCTCGAGATTGCGCTGGTAGCCGCCAGCGCGGCCAGGAGCGTCAGTTTACGCATAGTCCCTCATCCTTGGCCGCAGTGTCCGCACCGTACGGACGAGGAATGTCGCGGCGTCGCGAGTCACTCTTCCCTTCGCGCTTGCGATAAATTGATTCTGCGCAAAATTTCGCCAATTTGCCGCGATTTGCGCTTTTTGGGCGCGACTTGATCGCGATCAATGTTGCGATGCGAAATCCACTCCATCGACTGGCCCATCACATCTCCGTTGAGAGGGAAGGCTCATGGAATCGGTACTCGCGCGGGCCGGAATCTGGCTTGCGGTTCTGTTCGTCGCCATCGCCGCCATCGCTGTCGCAGTCGATTCGGGCTTTGCCATCCATATGGCGATCGTCGCCTTGGCGGCGTTCATCGGACTGTGGGTGAGCCTGAGCAGGACCGACTACGGCGCCATTGCGCGCGGCATAATCCGCAGCCCCGAAGACCCCGGCCGTTATGACGACGATCCGGTCCGTTGGGGGATTATCGCGACGGTGTTCTGGGGCATGGCGGGGTTTCTCGCCGGGCTCTATATTGCACTCGAACTCGCCTTCCCGGTGCTCAACCTCAATCTCGAATGGACCACATTCGGACGGCTGCGCCCGCTGCACACCTCCGCCGTGATCTTCGCATTCGGAGGCAATGCGCTCATCGCGACGAGCTTCTACATCGTCCAGCGCACTTGCCGGGCGAGGCTGGCCTTCCCCGGCCTCGCCCGTTTCGTCTTCTGGGGCTACCAGCTGTTCATCGTGCTGGCCGCCACCGGCTATCTGCTCGGCATCACCCAGGCCAAGGAATATGCCGAGCCCGAATGGTATGTCGATCTGTGGCTGACCGTGGTCTGGGTCTCCTATCTCGCGGTGTTCGTCGGCACCCTGGTCAAGCGGACCGAGCCGCACATCTATGTCGCCAACTGGTTCTTCTTGTCATTCATCCTGACCGTGGCGATGCTGCACCTGGTCAACAACCTCAACATTCCTGTCAGCCTCGTCGGTTCGAAGAGCTACCCGGTCTGGGCCGGGGTGCAGGGCGCGCTGGTGCAGTGGTGGTATGGCCACAACGCGGTCGGCTTCTTCCTCACCGCCGGCTTCCTGGCGATGATGTATTACTTCGTGCCCAAGCAGGCCGGGCGGCCGATCTTTTCCTACCGCCTGTCGATCATCCACTTCTGGGCGCTGATCTTCCTCTACATCTGGGCCGGACCGCACCATCTTCACTACACCGCGCTGCCCGACTGGGCGCAGACGCTGGGCATGGTGTTCTCGATCATGCTGTGGATGCCGAGCTGGGGCGGCATGATCAACGGGCTGATGACGCTCAATGGCGCCTGGGACAAGGTCCGCACCGACCCGATCATCCGCATGATGGTGATGAGCCTCGCCTTCTACGGCATGAGCACCTTCGAAGGGCCGATGATGTCGATCAAGTCGGTCAACTCATTGTCGCACTATACCGACTGGACCATCGGCCACGTCCATTCCGGCGCATTGGGGTGGAATGGCATGATCACCTTTTCGGCGATCTATTTCCTGGTGCCGCGCCTGTGGAACCGGACAAGGCTCTACAGCCTGCGCTGGGTCAACTGGCACTTCTGGCTAGCGACAGTTGGCATCGTTTTCTACGCCGCCTCGATGTGGGTGGCCGGGATCACCCAGGGCCTGATGTGGCGCGAATACGGGGCCGACGGCTACCTGGTGAATAGCTTCGCCGAAACAGTTGCGGCGCTGCACCCGATGTTCCTGCTGCGCGCCTTTGGTGGCCTGCTCTACCTCGCCGGTGCGGTGATCATGACCGCCAACGTCTGGCTGACGATCCTCGGCCGCCAGCGTGCGGAAGAGCCGCTGCGCTCGGCGCCCTATGACGCCGCCGCCGACCGTCCGCTCTCCGCCGTTCCAGCCGAATAGGGGCGCACCTGTCATGACTGCCAAAACCAAGGAACCATTCGCCCGGCACAAGGTGCTGGAGCGCAATGTCTCGCTGCTCGGCCTCTTCGCGTTCCTGGCGGTGACGGTCGGCGGCATCGTCGAGATCGCGCCGCTGTTCTGGATCGACAACACCATCGAGAAAGTGAAGGGCATGCGTCCCTATACCCCGCTGGAACAGGCCGGCCGCGACATCTACATCCGCGAGGGCTGCTACACCTGCCACAGCCAGATGATCCGGCCCTTCAGGGACGAAGTCGAACGCTACGGCCACTACAGCCTCGCCGCCGAAAGCATGTACGACCATCCCTTCCAGTGGGGTTCCAAGCGCACCGGGCCCGACCTGGCTCGCGTCGGCGGGCGCTATTCGGATACCTGGCACGTCCAGCATTTGAAGGACCCGCGCGCGGTCGTGCCCGAATCGGTGATGCCGCCCTATGCCTTCCTCGCGGACCGCGATCTCGATGCCGGCGACATGACCGCCGGGCTGACCGCGCTCAGCATGACCGGCGTGCCCTATACCAAGGAAGCGCTCGCCAGGGCCAATGACGACCTCAAGGCCCAGGCCGATCCCGATGCCGACGCCAGTGAATTGCTGAAGCGCTACCCCAAGGCGCAGGCGCGCGACTTCGACGGCGATCCGGCGCGGCTGACCGAGATGGACGCGCTGGTCGCCTATCTCCAGATGCTGGGCACGCTGGTCGATGTGAACAGCGCGGCGGCTCAGGAGGAACTGGCCACGGAGAAAGGCCGGTGAATGCCCATTCCACTTACGATGCGCTGCGGCACTTCGCCGACAGCTGGGGGCTGCTGGCGATGGTGCTGGTCTTCGTGGGCCTCGCCGCATGGCCATTCCGGCCCGGCGCCCGCGACGCCAACGACGAAGCCGCGGGCATGATCTTCAGGGACGACGACAATGGCTGATCAGCACATCGACGAAGCGACAGGTGTCGAGACCGTCGGCCATGAATGGGACGGGATCGAGGAGCTCAACAACCCCCTGCCGCGCTGGTGGGTGTGGGCCAATTACCTCTCGATCCTTTTCGCCATCGGCTATGTCATAGTCTATCCGGCGATCCCGCTGCTGGCCAAGGGCACCGAGGGCCTGTGGGGCTGGACCAGCCGTGGCCAGCTGGCGGCGGAAGCCAAGGCAGAAGTAACCCGCCGCGGTCCCTTGCTCGCGGCACTGGCCGCAACGCCGACCGATCAGCTTGCCGCCAATCCGGAGCTGATGCGCAATGCGGTCGCTGGCGGCAGGGCGGCATTCCGGGTGAACTGCGTGCAATGCCACGGTGCCGGGGCCGCTGGTACGACTGGCTATCCCAATCTCAACGACGATGAATGGCTGTGGGGTGGCAATATCCGCGAGATCGAGCAGACCATCGCCCACGGCATTCGCCAGCCGGGTGACTCGCTGACCCGCACCAGCCAGCCAATGCCCAGTTTCGGCCGGGACGGCATCCTGACCGCCGCGCAGATTTCAGATACCACCAGCTATGTCCGCTCGCTTGCGGGTAAGGACCCAGCCAGCGCAGCCACTGCCCGCGGCGCCGAAATCTTCGTCAACAATTGCGTCGCCTGCCATGGACCGGCCGGCAAAGGCGATCGCCTGAAGGGAGCGCCGAACCTGACCGACGCGATCTGGCTCTACGGCGGCAGCCGCGCGGCTATCGAGGGCAGCATTGCCAATGCCCATGCCGGGGTGATGCCCTCTTGGGCCGGCAAGCTCGATCCGGTGACGATCAAGATGCTGGCGGCCTATGTTCATTCGCTGGGCGGCGGCGAGGACTTTGCCGAGCAGCCTGACCCGGCGGCGGCCCCGCCTTTGGCAGCTGCAAATGCGCAGCCCTGAGCCTGCCGGAGACACCGTGCTCTACGAAAAGCGCCGCTCGGTCTTTCCCAAGGCGGTGAGCGGCAAGTTTCGCAACCTCAAATGGCTGGTGATGATCGCCACCCTGGCGATCTATTACATCACCCCGTGGATCCGGTGGGACCGCGGGCCCTATGCGCCCGATCAGGCGGTGCTGGTCGATCTCGCCAATCGCCGCTTCTACATGTTCGGCATCGAGATCTGGCCGCACGAGTTCTATTTCGTCGCCGGGCTTTTGATCATGGCGGGGATCGGCCTGTTCCTGGTGACCAGCGCGGTGGGTCGGGCATGGTGCGGCTATGCTTGTCCGCAGACGGTATGGACCGACCTGTTCCAGCATGTCGACCGTCTGGTCGATGGCGACCGCAATGCCCAGATGAAATTGCAGGCTACGCCTTGGGGACCAAAGAAGATCGGCAAGCGGCTGCTCAAATGGTCGATCTACCTGATTATCAGCGCGGTGACCGGCGGCGCATGGATTGCTTATTTCACGGATGTTCCAACGCTCGCCCGCGAATTCAACACCGGCGAGGCCGCACCCATCGCCTATATCACCGTCGCCGTTCTGACCCTGACGACCTTCGTCTTCGGCGGACTGATGCGCGAGCAGGTGTGCATCTACATGTGCCCCTGGCCGCGTATCCAGACCGCGATGCTCGACGAGAAGAGCCTGATCGTCACCTACAAGGACTGGCGCGGTGAGCCGCGCGGCTCGGTCAAGGAAGCGGCCAAATCCGCGGTGCCGCTTGGTGACTGCGTCGATTGCAACCAGTGCGTCGCGGTCTGCCCGACCGGCTACGATATCCGGGGCGGACCCGACATCGCCTGCATCACTTGCGCGCTGTGCATCGATGCCTGCGACGGGGTGATGCAGCAGCTCGGCCGCCCGCGCGGACTGATCGACTATGCGACGCTGGAAGACAGCGCGCGCGAGAAGGCGGGCGCACCGCCGACCTCGCACTGGAAGCTGATCTGGCATCCGCGCACGCTGGTCTATCTCGGCGTATGGTGCGCAATCGGGCTGGCGCTGCTGTTCGCGTTGGGTGCGCGCAAACATATCGACGTCTCGGTCGCCAAGGACCGCAATCCGCCCTTCATGCTGATGAGCGATGGATCGGTGCGCAATGGTTACACCCTCAAGCTGCGCAACATGGAAAACCGGCCACGCCGGATGGAGATCGGTCTGCTCGGTCTCGACGGCGCGGCAATGTGGACCGACGACATCGCGCGCACCGCTGCTGCTCGCACGCTGACCCGCACGGTCGCCGCCGATCAGGCCGACCCGGTGCGCGTCTACGTGATCGCGCCTTCCGGCACGCGGGGGCAGGACTTCGGTTTCACCCTGCGCGCACTCGACAGCGAAGGCGGCAGCGACGCGCATAAGGCGCATTTCGACGCACCGGAGGACGGGGAATGACGGGGCAGTTTACCGGGCGCCATGCGGCGGTGATCTTCGTTGCCTTTTTCGGCGTCGTCGTCGCCGTCAACCTGACGATGGCGCGGCTGGCGAGTGGCACGTTCGGCGGCGTGGTAGTCCAGAATTCCTATGTCGCCAGCCAGAATTTCAACCGCTGGCTCGACCGGGCCAATGCCGAGAAATCGCTGGGCTGGAAGGCTGCCGTTGTGCGTGACGCGGACGGAAGCCTGGTCGTGAACTTGTCGGGCGTTCCCGAAGGTGCGGAGGTCTCGGCCATCGCCCGCCATCCGCTGGGGCGTGAGCCGGACCGGGCGCTGGTCTTCGCGCCGCTGGGCATTGGCCGCTTTCGCTCCACCGCCACGCTGCCCGCAACCCGCTGGCAGCTGCGGCTACACGTGCGAGCCGGAAGCCAAACCTGGAACAGCGAGGTGCCGCTATAGTGACCGTGTCCACCCGAATCGATACGGCTGTCCCTCAGGAAACGGTGCTGGTCGTTCCCGGTATGCATTGCGCGGGCTGCATGGGCAAAGTCGAGCGCTCGCTGCGGACTCTGCCCGGTGTTGCGTCCGCCCGGGCCAATCTTTCCGCCCGGCAAGTGCGCATCTTCCATGATCCGCAACTGACCGTGCCAGAGCTGGTTGCGGTGCTGGAGCAGTCCGGCTTTCCCAGCCAGCCGCGAGGGCCGGAACTGGCGCTGCCCGCCTCGGCCGCAAAGCCGCTGCTGGGGCCGCTGGCGGTGGCGGGCTTTGCCTGCATGAATGTCATGCTGATGTCGGCGGGCATCTGGTCGGGTGCTGAGGGCACGACACGTTCGTTGTTCCACTGGCTTTCGGCGCTGATCGGGGTGCCCGCCATCCTCTATGCGGGAATGCCATTCTTCACCTCGGCATGGAGTGCACTCAAGCACTGGCGCACCAATATGGACGTGCCGATCTCGATCGGCGTCAGCCTCGCGACTGCGCTCAGCCTCTACGAGACCATGACCGGCGGGCACGACGCCTGGTTCGACGGCACGCTGATGCTGCTGCTGTTCCTTCTTGCCGGGCGGGCGCTCGATGCGGCGATGCGCGACCGCGCCCGGGCGGGCGTCGATGCGCTGCTGCGGCAGGCGGCACCGGGAGCAATGGTGGTGTCCCCGGACGGCAAGCTGGAATGGCTGGCGGCGCGGGATCTCGTCCCCGGCATGCTGATGCGCGTCGCTTCCGGCGAGCGCCTCGCCGCCGATGGCGAGATCGCAGCCGGGGCCGGCCGGTTCGACCAGTCGCTGCTCACCGGTGAGAGCGCTGCCGTGCCGGCAACAACCGGCGATCCGGTCCACGCAGGCACGCTCAATCTGGATGCGCCGATCGACGTGCGGGTAACGGCTGCGGGACAGGACACCTCGCTGGCCGAAATTGCCCGGCTGATGGAATCTGCCGGTCAGGCGCGCTCGGCCTATGTTCGCATCGCCGACCGCGCCTCGCGGCTTTATGCCCCTGCCGTCCACTCGCTCGCGCTGGCGAGCTTCATCGGCTGGATGCTGGCGGGGGCGGGGGCCTATCATTCCGCTGTGATCGCGATTGCCGTGCTGATCGTCACCTGTCCTTGCGCGATCGGACTGGCGGTGCCGGTAGCGCAGGTCGTCGCCTGCGGGGCACTGATGCGCGCCGGGATCATGGTCAAGGACGGCAGCGCGCTCGAACGGTTGGCGCAGGTCGATCGCGCGCTGATCGACAAGACCGGCACGCTGACGATGGGCCAGCCTTTGCCCGATCCGGTGATGCTGGCCGCGCTGCCCGGGGACGCTGCTTCGATCGCGCTTGCTCTCGCCTCGAACAGCCGGCACCCGATGTCGCGCGCACTGGCAGGAGCCCTGGCCACCACAGGATGCCGCGCGGCGGAGCTGAGCACTGTCGAGGAAGTCCCCGGACATGGTGTCCGCGGCCTTTGGCATGGCCGGGCCGTGGCGCTGCGCCGACCGGATTCAGGCAGTTCCATGGCCACCGCCCTCGATATCGCCGGGGAGCCGGTGTGGTTGATACCGTTCGCCGACAGGATGCGGCCCGATGCAAAGGAAGCGCTGGTCAGGCTCAACGAACTGGGGATCGAGGCCACGATCCTCTCGGGCGACAATCGCGGCGCGGTGGCCGAGGTCGCGCGCGAAACCGGGCTTACCGCTCAGGCCAATGCTAGCCCGTCGGACAAGCTCGACGCGATAGCACGGTTGCAACATGCCGGGCGGCGTGTGCTGATGGCCGGCGATGGCCTCAACGACGGCCCCGCGCTCGCCGCCGCCGATGCCTCGATTGCCCCTGGCAGCGCCAGCGACGCCGCGCGGCAGGCCGCGGACGTCGTTTTCCTTGGCGATTCGCTCCTCGCTCTGCCGCGCGCCGTGCTGGCGGCGCGGCGGACGATGCGGGTGGTGCGGCAAAACTTCGTGCTCGCCATCGGCTACAACGTGCTGGCGGTGCCGCTGGCGATCTTCGGGATGGTGACGCCGCTGCTGGCCGCCATCGCCATGTCGACCAGTTCGCTGATAGTCATCGCCAACTCGCTGCGACTGGTCAGGGCAGCAAAATGACCAGCGTCGCCATCCTCCTGCCCATAGCCCTGTTGATGGGCCTTGCCGGGCTTGGCGCATTCTTCTGGGCGCTTAAGCGTGGCCAGTTCGAGGACCTCGAAGGCGCCGCCAATCGTATCCTGATCGACGAGGAAGAGACGGAGCTGCCGTGAAGCTGGCCGAGCACATCGGACTAGCCGCGCCAAGGGATGCCATACCAGCGGTTCGCGCAAACAATCGCTTTGCCATGTTTGATGTTTCGCAATGCGGTTCCCCTGCGGGGCTGCGACACAGGCCCACATGTGGTCCTATTATCCCGATCTGCTGGCAACGCCCGTTCCGCGCTACACCAGCTTTCCCACCGCTGCCGAATTCGGCCCGGCGGTCGGGGCGGAGGAAATGGACGCCGCACTCCATCAGGCCACCGGCGATGTGTCGCTCTATCTCCACATACCGTTTTGCGAGCAGATTTGCTGGTACTGCGGCTGCAACACCGGCGCCAGCAATCGGCGTGAACGGCTGGCGAACTATCTCGATTCGCTCCACGACGAAATGGCCACGGTGGGTCAGCGGGTCGATGGGCGGGTGCGAGTGCGGCGCGTGGCCTTCGGCGGCGGCAGTCCCAACGCGATCACGCCGACCGATTTCGTGCGGCTGGTTACAAGCCTGACGTTGCATTTTCCGCTGGCCGATCCGGTGTGGTCAATAGAACTCGATCCGCGCACGCTGGCGCCGGACTGGGGACTGGCGATTGCCGCGATCGGAATTTCGCACGCCAGCCTGGGCGTGCAGACCTTTGCACCGCACCTCCAACAGGCGATCGGCCGGGTTCAGCCCGATGCGGATATTGTCCGCGCCACAGGGCTGCTGCGCGGGGCAGGTGTCACGTCGCTGAACTTCGACCTGATGTACGGATTGCCGGGCCAGACGCCGGGCGATCTCGAACAGACTTTGCGCCGCGCGGTCGAACTTGGCGCGGACCGGATCGCCCTATTCGGCTATGCCCACGTGCCCCATCTCATTCCGCGCCAGAAACGGATCGATGCCAGCCACCTGCCTTCGCAAGAGGAGCGTTTCGCGATGGCAGCGCTGGGCCATGGCCTGCTGACCGGCGCGGGATACAGGGCTATCGGATTCGATCACTTCGCCTTGCCGGGCGACCCGCTGGCGCAGGCAGCCGATGAAGGCCGGCTCCATCGCAATTTCCAGGGCTTCACCGAAGATGCCTCGCCGGTGCTGCTTGGCCTCGGTGCTTCGGCGATCGGCAGCTTTCCCGAGTTGCTTGTACAGAATGAGAAGAACGTCGGCCGCTATCGCATGCGACTTTCGCAGCAACAGCTTCCCGCGGCGCTGGGCGTGCGCCGATCGCTGCGCGATCAGGCGATCGGGCGGGCAATCGAAGCACTGTTGTGCCAAGGGCGAGCGGAGATCGGCGCCAATGGCTATCTGGCGCGCAAGGCGGCGCTTGCTCCGTTCGTCGAGCGCGGTCTCGCCGCATTCGACGGCGATTTCCTGAATGTGCTGCCCGGCGGACTGCCCTATGCGCGCACTATCGCGGCGCTGTTCGATCCCTATCGCCAGGATTCGCTGCGGCGATTCAGTTCGGCGGTCTGATGCCCCGACTTCCGCATTGTTGACCCCGATCAATGCTGGCGGAGCGGCTGCCTATAACGACCATCGATGAGCGCAATTGCCGGCGAACCCGGCAACATACGAATTCGAGGTGGAAATGACCGTCTGCACGCCTAGCCAATGCCCGCCCGCCGGCACGATCGACATCCCGGCAATGCGCGCCAAATACCTTCGCGAACGCGATCGGCGCATCCGCAAGGAACACAACGACCAGTATATCCCCGCCAGCGGCAAATGGGCGAAGATATACGAGGAAGATCCCTACACGCCGGTCGCCACGCGCGAGCCGATCAATGGCGAGACCGACGTCGTCATCCTCGGCGCCGGCTATTGCGGCATGATGGTGGCGACCCAGCTCAAGAAGGCCGGGATCACCAGCTTCTACAACATCGATCACGGCGGCAATTTCGGCGGGACCTGGTACTGGAACCGCTATCCCGGCATCCAGTGCGACAACGATTCACTTGTATACATGCCGCTGCTCGAAGAGACCGGCTACATGCCGTCGAAGAAGTTCGCTGACGGCTTCGAGATTCACGATCATTGCCAGATCATCGCCGATACCTTCGGCCTGCGCGACAACGCGCTGTTCCACACGCTGATCGAGACTTTGGTGTGGAATGCCGAGAGCAATCGCTGGCATGTCGGCACCAATCGCGGCGATGAGATCAAGGCGCGTTTCGTCGTCCTTGCCATGGGTCCGCTCAACAAGCCCAAGCTGCCCGGCATTCTGGGCCTGGACCAGTTCAAGGGCAAGGTGTTCCACACCGCCCGCTGGGACTACGAATACACCGGCGGCTCGTGGCGCGATCCATCGCTGACCAGGCTCGCCGACAAGAAAGTGGCGATCATCGGCACCGGCGCGACCGCGATCCAGGTGGTGCCCTATCTCGCCAGGCATGCCGGGCAGACCTATGTCATCCAGCGCACGCCCTCGACCATCGACGAGCGCAACAACCGGCCTATCGATCCCGCCTGGTACAACAGCCAGAAGACGGGGTGGCAGCAGGAGCGGATCCGGAATTTCCACCACGCGGCGATGGAACGCCTCGCGCCCGGCGAGCCCGATCTGATTCAGGACATCTGGACCGAGATCAGCCGTAACCTGTCGGCAGAACTTGAGGCCGATGGCTGGCCCGGCATTTCGCCCGAGGAATACGCCGCCCGGCGCGAAGTGATGGACTACCGGGTGATGGAGCGCCTGCGCGCCCGCTGCGACGTGGTCAAGGACCCCGTCACTGCCGAGGCGCTCAAGCCCTATTACCGCTACCTGTGCAAACGTCCGGCCTCGAACGACGATTACTACCCGGTGTTCAACCAGCCCAACGTCACATTGATCGACGTTGCCGAAACGCAGGGCGTCGAGCGGCTGACCGAGAAGGGCTTCGTCCACAACGGCGTCGAGTACGAGATCGACTGCCTGATCCTCGCCTCGGGCTATGAGGTGACCAACGATCTCGACCGGCGCTGGGGCATCGACCGCATCGAAGGCGAGGAGGGCCTGTCGATCTACGACTATTGGCGCGAAGGCTTCCAGACGTTCCAGGGGATGATGGCCAATAAATTCCCCAACATGTTCTTCACCGGCTTCACCCAGGCCGGGGCCAACGCCAGCAATTCCAAGACCTTCATCGATCAGGGCTTCCACATCGGCTATGTCGCCAGCGAGGCGCTGAAACGCGGCGCGGTGCGGGTCGAGCCGACCGCGCAGGCGCAGGAGGAGTACATCCGCCACTTGCGCTCGGTCGCGGTCGACAATTCGGCCTTCGTCAACGAGTGCACGCCCAGCTATTTCAACAACGAAGGCGACACCGCCAAGAAGCGCCACATCTTCGGCGAGCCCTGGGGTGAGGGCTATTACGCTTTCGAGGACATGCTCGAAAGCTGGCGCGCAAACGGCAAGCTCGAAGGGCTGGTGCTGCAGCGCGAGACCGTCGCCGAACCGGTCGAATAGGAGAGCATCCATGAACAAGCCGGAAAAGATCGTCGCAGAAGCGCTGTCGGAGCCGCTGACCTATCCGGTCGATGCCTTCATCAGCCGCGAATATGCCGAGGCAGAGCCCGACCGGCTATGGTCGAAAGTGTGGCAGCAGGCGGGCCGGGTTGAGGAGCTGAAATCTGTCGGCGATTACATCACCTACAATATCTGCCACGATTCGATCCTGATCGTCCGCGATACGCCCAGCTCCCTCAAGGCCTTCCACAACGTCTGCCCGCATCGCGGCAGGCGTCTGGTTGGCAACAACACCGGCGGCGGGCCCAAGACCGTCGCTCAGGATACGGGCGCGCACAGCGCCAAGGGCTCACAGCTCAAATTCGGCTGCAACTACCACGCCTGGACCTTCGGGCTCGACGGCGACGCGACCTATATCCCGGACCGCGAGGACTGGCAGGGCGCGCTGGATTCGGTGTGCACCAGCCTGACGCCGGTCAATGTCGATACCTGGGGCGGATGGATCTGGATCAACATGGAACCGGGCGCCGGTCCCCTGCGCGAGTGGCTGGAGCCGATAGCCTCGCTGATCGACCCGTTCGAATTCGACAAGATGCGTTATCGATTCCGCTTCTGGGGGATTTTCGACTGCAACTGGAAGGTCGGGCTAGAAGCCTTTCTCGAGCCCTATCACGTGCAGGGCACCCACCCGCAGTTGATCAAGTACGGCGACTTCTACTCGTTCAGCAAGGCGCTCGGCCGGCATGGCCAGACCGGGTTCGATTCCAAGGCGCACCGCGCCGAGGGCACGGCTGCCGACACCAGTGTCCACCGGGCTGCGGGCGACGGCGACCCGCGCATCTCCATCGCGCAAATGCAACAGGAATACTGGGACACCATCGGCGCCAGCACCAGCGAAACGCTGGTCCGCACCGCGCAGCGCCTGCCGCAAGAACTGCCCGAAGGTACGCCAGCCACTGAGGTTCACAAGCACTGGCTGGAAACCGCCAGGCTCGAGGATGCCGCGCGCGGCGTGATCTGGCCGGACCTGACCGGGCAGCAGATCGCCGCCGCCGGTCTGGCGCTCAGTGTGTTCCCCAACATGAATTTCATCCCGGGGCCGACCTTCAGCCTTGCCTACCGGGTTCGCCCCTATGGCACCGATCCCGACAAATGCATCTTCGAAGCCGTCGCGCTCGACCGGTTCCCGCCGGGCGAGGAGCCGAATACCGAATGGACTTATGCCGGGCAGGATCTCGATGCCTGGCCGCTGGTGATCGCTCAAGACATCTCGAACATGGTCGAGATGCAGCGCGGATATAAATCGCGCGGGTTCAAGGGGAACCTGCCCAACCCGTGGCAGGAGCGCAAGGTCACCAACCTGCACGCGCAGCTCGCGAAATACATGGGCACAGGCGCGCCGGTTCCGTTCCCCTGATCGAATTGCGCCAAATCAAAGCCCGCTTGCCGGGGCTTGCCTAAGCGTTCCGGCATATCGGGAGTTTTGCCATGAACGCCATCACCATACCCCGCCTCAAGTCGGAAACGATCAAGCCGAGGATCGGCGCCTGCGTGCTCAATTCCAAGGAAGAACTGCTTTCCGGCGCGCTTTCCGCCGAGATCAACGAACTGCTCGAACAGCGCGGGGTGCTGGTGTTCAAGCAGTTGCACCTGACCGAGGACGAGCAGGTCCGGTTCTCCAACCAGCTCGGCGGCAACGCCACCGAAATCGGCGTCGATGGCGGCGCGATTTTCTCCATCTCGCTTGACAAGGGCGAGCATCACAAGTCGGTCATCGAGTACCTCAAGGGGTCGCTGTTCTGGCATGTCGATGGCACGATGAACCCGGTGCCGGTGCGCGGCTCGATCCTCACATCCAAGGTCCTGCCGACATGGGGCGGCAATACCGAATTCGCCAACTGCTATGCCGCCTGGGACGATCTGTCCGCCGATGCGAAGGCTGAGATCGATGACCTGCGCGTGGTCCACGCCATGTGGGTTTCGCAGCTTTATCATTGCCCCGAACCGACGCTCGAACAGCTCAGGGACTGGCAATCGAAGGGCGAGCAGGAACTGCCGCTGGTGTGGCACCACAAATCGGGCCGCAACAGCCTCGTCCTCGGCAACACCGCGCGCAACGTTGTCGGCAAGGACCTCGAGGAAAGCGCCCGCATTCTCCACGGCTTGCGCGAGCACGCGACCAGCGAGCCCTATCACTATGCGCACGAGTGGGACGTCGGCGATTCGGTGATGTGGGACAACACCGGCACGCTGCACCGCGCGATGCCCTACGATCCGGAATGCGGCCGTCTGCTGAAACGGACAATCCTGCTGGGCGACGAGCCCTTCAGCTGAGCGCCGCCCTTATTCCAATCATAACTAAGAGAGGTGTGTCATGGCAGAAATGGACCCTGGGAAACTCGCGGCGAGTGCCAATCCCTATCCCGTCACCGATCCCGAGAAGATTCCCGTTCAGCGCTATTTCGATCCTGACTTCTATCAGGCGGAAGTCGATCACTTGTGGCCGCATGCCTGGCAGATGGCTTGCCGGCTCGAACTGATCCCCAATGTCGGCGACTGGGTCGAATATGCCAATCTGGGCACATCGGTGATCGTCGTGCGCACCAGGGACGGGGTAAAAGCCCACCACAACCACTGCCGCCATCGCGGCGTGCCGATCGCCGGCGGGCACGGCACGGATAATGGCGGCGGCGATCATGGCAATTGCGCCAAGACCGGCTTCATCTGTCCGTTCCACGGCTGGCGCTGGGATATGGATGGCAAGTGCACATTCGTTTACGGCAAGCACCTGTTCAGCGACAACCTTATGGATCAGCAGGAGCTGGCGCTGCGCCCTGTGCGGGCCGAAACCTGGGGTGGCTGCGCCTTCATCAACCTCGATGCAGACGCGCCCTCGCTGCGCGAGAGCCTGGGCCCGGTCCTCCAGCGGCTCGAAGCGCATGGCATCGACGACCTGCGCGTCGAATGGTGGTGCGGCACGGTGCTGCCGGCCAACTGGAAGATCGCCATGGAAGCCTTCCAGGAAGGCTACCACGTGATGAAGACCCACCCGCAACTGCCCGAAGCCATGGGCGCGATGTACAACAGCCTCTACGGTCCCGGCCACAAGGGCTCGGGCAGCGGTGTCGTTCAGCCGCTCGATTACAAGGGCGTGACCTCAAAGCAGATCGTCGAAGCGCAAATCCGGCACCTTGAACGGCTCAGCGAAGGCATGGCCGGCATGTGCCAGCAGAAGGAAGTCGACATCGCCAAATCGCTGCGCGATGCCGAACTGCCCGAAGATCCCGGGGCGGCCATGCAGACATGGTGGGCCATGGTCCAGGACAAGGTTTCGAAAGAGCTCAAGGCGCGGGGCGAGAACGTGCCCGATCTCAACGCGGTCTGTGCCTCGGACCCCGTGCATGCGGTCGAATTCCTGTTCCCGCACTATTTCCTGCTTCCCTTCATGACCAGCTTCGCCAGCTACCGCATCCGCCCGCTGGGGCCGGAGAGCTGCCTGTTCGAAATCTGGTCGCTGACCCATTATCCCAAGGGCGAGGAGCCCGAGCCGCCGACCCAGCCGACCATGCTGCCCTACGACAGCCAGGATTTCCCGATGATCCCGCGGCAGGACTATTCGAACATCCCGATCCAGCAGAAGGGTCTGCATTCGCCGGGGTTCGAATTCATGCGGCTGTCGAAGGAAGTGGAGGGGCTGATCAGCAACTACCACCGCATCATCGACGGCTACATCGCCGGCGCGCCCGGCGCGAAACTGGCTGCCGCAAACCAGAAGCTGGGCGGCAATTTCGACGGGAAAATCCAGGATCTGGGGCTGTAGAACCGATGCCGAAAGTAACTTATGTCGAAGCCGGCGGGGCGCGCCGCACGATCGAAGTCCCGCTTGGCGAAAACGTCATGCGCGGCGCGCTCTACAATGACATCGAGGGCATCGTCGGCGAATGTGGCGGCGGTCTCGCTTGCGCGACCTGCCATTGCTATGTCGATGAGGCCTGGACGGATAAGGTCGGCGGCCCCGCCAATCACGAAGAGCGCGAGATGCTTGAAAGCGCCGCCGCCGAAGTCAGGCCCAGCAGCCGCCTCAGCTGTCAGATCGCCATGACCGAAGCGCTCGACGGCCTCGTCATCCACATGCCAGACAACCAATATTGAGAAACGCCATGGCTAGCCAGACACTCGAAAAGCCGACAATTCCCGCACACGTTCCGCCGGACCTGGTGCTACCTGTCCAGATCGCCGAGGGCGCGGATTTCCTCAAGGCGCCCCACGCCTATATGGCCAATCTGCACAGCTGGTGCCCGCCGGTGTTCTACCGCGAGATGCAGCAGGTGCCCGGCGCAGCCGGAACCTGGACGCTGATCAAGCACGAGGACGCGCTGTTCATGCTGCGCCACCCCGAGCTGTTCCACAACCGCGACGCCACTCCCTTCCCGCGCGACGAGCCGTTCAAATTCATCCCGATCGAGATCGATCCGCCAGAGCACCGCAAATACCGCAACATCCTCGACCCGCTGTTTTCCCCGCAGGGAGTCGCCAGGCTTGAGGGCACGATTCGCCAGCGTGCCAACGACTTGATCGACAAGTTCGCCGACAGCCACGAATGCGAATTCACCACCGCCTTCGGCCGACCGCTGCCGGTGTCGATCTTCCTCGATCTGATGGGCCTGCCGCAGAGCATGACCGACACCTTCGTCAAGTGGGCGGTCGATCTGCTTCACTCGATGGACCGCGAGGTGATGGCCAAGACCATGCGGCTGATCTCGGCCTACCTCAAGGAGCAGATCGCCGAGAAGAAACGCCACCCCGACGACGGCGTGATCAGCCGCATCGCCCACGCCGCGCCCGACGGGGTGCCGCTGAGCGACCAGGAAGTGTTCGGCTTCGTCATTTTCCTGTTCATCGGCGGGCTCGACACGGTCTTCGCCACGCTCAACAACATCTGGCTGTGGCTCGCCGAGAACCCGGATCGCCGCAAGGAAATCATCTCCCGTCCCGACGACGTCAACGCGATTGTCGAGGAATTGCTGCGGGTCTGGTCGGTGACCTTCTCGGGCCGCACGGTCGATCACGACATGGAGTTCAAGGGCGTAACGATGAAAAAAGGCGACAAGGTCAACGCCATCCTGCCCGCCTGCAACTTCGATCCCGACGTCTTCCCCGATCCCACCAAGGTGGACTTCGACCGCCCGCGCAAGACCATCCTCGCCTTCACCGTCGGCGTCCACAGCTGCATGGGCGCACACCTGGCGCGGATGGAAATCAAGGTGGCGCTGCAGGAATGGTTGCGGCGGCTACCGGAATTCTCGGTGAAACCGGGTTACCAGCCCGATTACCGCCCCGGCGGGGTCATCGGGCCCAAGACTTTGCCGCTTGTCTGGTAACGTCCCGGCGAAAAATCACCAGCCTTCGTGTTTTGCTGGAAGGCAGCGCGGTTAGCCTAGGGTTCGTGCGCCGCGACCAGCCGGACGATCTCCGCCACCGGGTGCTTGGTGAGGTCCTTGCCGATTTCGGTCAGCAGCCGTGCCTTGACCGTGCGATCGTAATGCCGGCGCAGCACGCCGAGTGTATCGGGCGGGGCGACGACGATCAGGTCGCCCTCGCTTGTCTTTGCAGCCTCGGCCAAAGCCCTTGCCGCCGCCGCCGCGAAGCGGTCCTCGTTCTCCTGATGCGGATCGGCGTCGCCGTAGGTGCTGCGTCCCGGCCCCATGCTGGAAAAACCGACGCCCGGCGCATCCGCCAGCAGCTCGCGATTGCTGGGGTTTTCGAAGGCGCGATGTTCGATGACTTTGAGATCGGGGTAAACCGTGTCGCCCTCGTTGCGCAGCAGCAGCATCCGCGAGCCATCCGCGACCATGACTATCGTGCCGTTTTTCAGCTTCATTGACGTGCTCCCGCCGCGGTGCACGAACGGCACACGGCCTAACCCGGTTAGCACCATGCCCGCCGGCTATCGTTAGGTATTGTTGCGGAGGACGTGGCAAATTGGGCAGGCCATTCCCGTCCTACGTAGATTACACGAGTGCTTGAGGATTAGCGGAGGACTAGGCCTTCCTCGTTCGATCCACTTCAAACGACAGGGGCGATCATGCTCAGTCCGCAATCCAGACCGCAGAACCTTTCGGACATCGGCTATCGCGCCGAACCGGGCGAGGTGCTGTTCCTGGAGGGCGATCCCAGCAATTGCGTCTTCGAACTGCGGCGCGGCATCGTGCGCGGGGTCAGCAATTCTGCCGATGGCGAGCGGCAGATTGCCGCCTTCTTCTTCGCCGGCGACCAGATCGGCTTGCCGATTGCCGATGAGTATCGCTTCACCGCCGAGGCTGTGACCGAAGTAAGCTATGTTCGCCACTCGTCCGCGCGCTGGCACGAAGCGCTGCTGCGAAGTTGCCGCGACGAGGGCAAGTTGCTGCCATCGATCTGCGCCGAACAGGATCCGATCTTCCGGCGCGGCATCATCATCGGGCGCAGCAGCGCGCTGGTGCGCATCTGCGCCTTCCTGATTTCGGTGATCGACCGTTTGCCGGAGGAGGACGACGCGCTGGTTTTCCCGCTGCCCCAGGTGGACATCGCCGCATATCTTGCCATAACTCCCGAGACCACCTGCCGGGGTTTCAGGCAACTGCGCGAAATGGGGATCATATCGATGCCGCGCCGCGAACGGCTGATCCTGCGGGACCGGTGCAGGCTTGAAGCCATTGCCAGCGGGGCGCTGGTTTGAGGGCTGTCGCCGATCCTGCCGGACTGGGTGGTGTTGCGCTGGGCGGTATTGCGATTGCCTTGGCGCTCGGACTTCTGGTCGGACTTCAGCGCGGTTGGGCGCAGCGCGGCGATGCTCCAGGTTCACGCTTCGCCGGTGTTCGCACCTTCGGTCTCTTCGGGCTGGCTGGCGGAGTGGCAGGCATCCTGAGCGGCGACTATCCGGAAATCGCCATGATCGTTGTAGCGGCAACCGCCTGCCTGGTGCTTGTCAGCTACTTTCGCACCACGCAGCGCGATGGCTCGATCAGCGGCACGGCGAGTCTGGCCGGACTGATTACGCTGGCCTGCGGATTCCTCGCCGCGACCGGCGCATGGCTGATTGCGACTGTCATTGCCGTCGGCATGGTGATGCTCCTTGCCCTGCGTACACAGCTGCACCGGCTGGTCGGGCGGATGACCGAGGCCGAAGTTCTGGCGGTGGCCCGCTTCGCGATTGTCGCCGTGGTCATTCTGCCGCTGCTGCCCGATCGTGCCTACGGGCCGTTTGCGGCATGGAACCCTCGTCAGCTTTGGCTGGTGGTCGTGCTGGTCTCGGGCTTTTCGCTCAGCGGTTACATTGCTGCGAAATTGCTGGGACCGTCGCGCGGGACGATTGCCACGGCAGCGGCGGGCTCGATGGTTTCTTCGACTGCGGTTACGGCCGCAATGGCGACGCGGATCAGGGATGCGGGGGAGCAGGCATCGCTTTATCACTGCGCAATCAGCGCGGCCTCGTCGGTGATGTTTGCCCGGGTCATGGTGTTGACAGGTCTTCTGGCCCCGTTTGCCCTGCCATGGCTGGCGCGACTGGCAGTCCCGGCCATGCTGGTCAGCCTGGGCGCAGCTGGATGGTTCCTCTGGCAAGTGCGCCGATCCTCCGCAACCGGGATAGAGCCCTTCAGCGTAAAGAATCCCTTTGCGATCGGACCCGCGCTGATCCTCATGATTCTGGTGATGATCACCACTCTGCTCGCGCGCTGGGTGCTGGCGCGCAACGGCGATGCCGGATTGGCGGTGGTTCTGGCAATTTCTGGCACAGTCGATGTCGATAGCGCCATCATCACCATGGGAAGTCTGCCGCCGGGCGCGATCGAGCCGCGTATTGCCGGCTTGATCCTGCTGCCGCCGATCCTGCTCAACACTCTGTTCAAGGCAGGCATAACGGTCAGCATTGCAGGCTGGCGGCGTGGCTGGCCCGGCGCGCTGGCGCTGTTGCTCAGCACCCTTGCCGCGCTCGCGGCGCTGCCGTTTGCACTTGGCTGACCCAATTGCATTGGCGCCTCCGAGTCCTCCCCATCCGTTGAATTACTGAAGTGCAATCGGTCTCCGCCGCCGCGAAGGTGCAGGCGCGACTCGAGGGGAGCGGAGCGATCCGATCCCTTTCCCGACTTGGCCTGGCAACCGGTTGTTGCCGGGCCATCTTTTTGCCGGGATCAATCTGCGGATGCAGCAGGTATCTGCACAGTGGGCTCGGTTTCACCTTCGGCGATAAAAGCGATCCGCAGCGCTTCGGAAAGGCTGCGCGCGCGCAGTTTCTCCATCATGTTGGCGCGGTAGATTTCGACGGTACGCGGTGAGATGCCAAGATCGTAGGCGATGGTCTTGTTGGGGAAGCCCGCGACCAGGCCGTTCAGCACATCGCGTTCGCGACCGGTCAGGCTGGCCAGCCGCACTTGCGCCTCGCTCGCCTTCATTTCCTTGTCGTGCTTGCGGTCGAGCCGCTGATAAGCTTCCTCGATCGCGAGGAGGAGCGCTTCCTTTTCGTAAGGCTTTTCGATGAAATTGACCGCGCCGGCTCGCATCGCCTTCACCGCGACGCTGACATCGCCGTGGCCGGTAAGGATGACCACCGGCATGTCGATCCCGCGCGCGGCCATTTCCCGCTGCACTTCGAGGCCGTCCATTTCCGGCATGCGCACATCGAGCAGAACACAGCCACGCTCTGCGTCTTTGGCCTGTTTGAGGAATTCGACACCCGAAACATAGGATTCAACCCGGTATCCGGCGTGTTTTAGCATGAAGGCGGCAGAACGGCGGACGGAATCGTCGTCATCGACGATATGCACCAGCCTGTCAGACGCCATCGTTGTTCTCCCGCAGGGCGCGCATCAGCGTGAATTTGAATACCGTACCACCTGCGTCGGCGCCTTCCACATACAAGCGTCCGCCATGGGCCTCGATGATGGTGCGGCAGATCGAGAGGCCGAGACCCATGCCCTTGCCCTTGGTACTGGTAAAGGGCTGGAACAGTTGGTCCTGCACGGCTGGCGCAATGCCGGGCCCAGTATCGGCCACCGACACCTCGGCCTGCTCGCCGTCGAGCGCGTAGGCACGGATGCTGAGTCTTCTGGTGGACGACTGTTCCATTGCCTCGATCGCATTTCGCATGAGATTGACCATGACCTGCTGGATTTGAACCCTGTCGGCAAGGACATCGCCAACGTCGGTGTCGATTTCTATCGACCATTCGACGCCCCCCTCGCGCGCGCCGACCAGGCCCAGCACGGTTGCATCGTTGATCAGATTGTGCAGCGAGAGCACTCGGGTATCGATCTCGCCCCTGGCGACGAAATCGCGCAGCCGCCGCACGATCTGGCCGGCACGGATCGCCTCGCTGGCGGCTTCGTCCAGTGCCTCGCGGAGCGTTTCCAAGCGTTCCGGCATGACGCCCTCCACCATATCGCGACCGGCCGAAACATAGTTGGCGATGGCGGTGAGCGGCTGGTTGAGCTCGTGCGCCAGCGCCGAAGCCAGCGTGCCGACGGCGCTGAGACGGGTGGCGTGGAGCAGTTCGGACTGCACCTGCTGGAGTTGCTCCTCCGCCTCGACACGTTCGCTGAGATCGCGGATGAAGCCGGTAAAGGCGCGGGTTCCCCCGGACCTTGCTTCACCGACAGCCAGTTCCATCGGAAAGACCGACCCGTCGCGGCGAAGGCCTTCGACGAGGCGACCGATGCCAATTATCCGCTTCTCGCCGGTCTCGAGATAGCGCCGGATATAATTGTCATGCGCGTCGTGGTGCGGGGCGGGCATCAGCATGCTGACATTGCGTCCCAGCACGTCCGTCTCGCCATAGCCGAACAGTTCTTCCGCCGCCCGGCTGAACGAGGTAATCAGCCCGCGCTCATTTATCACTACGAGCGCATCGGGTACGGTTTCGAGAATGGCGTGAATCAGCGACTCGTCCGACGCGAGCGCCTGCTCGTTGCGCTCACGCTCGCCGATGTCGCGCGAAACGACGACAACTCCGGCTACTTCACCATCGAGATTGTCGAGCCGCGCCATCCGGCATTCTAGGGTCCGGCGAATTCCGTAGCGGCTGACGGCTTCGATGCGGACCGGTTTCGCACTAAGTCCGGTGCCGGCCAGCGCCGCGACGAAAGCCGCGCGAAATGCCGGGAGGAATTCCGGTGCGATCATCCGATCGGGAGACTTGCCGGCCACTTCCGCGAACGAGGTGGCCCCCGCCAAGGCGAGACCGGCGGGATTGATCTCGACCAGCTGCTCGGCGGCATCGAACACGGCCACCGCGTCCGGCAGCGTCTCGAGGACGGCCTTGAGGTAGGCCAGCCGGTCGTAGGCCTGACTGCCGGTTCGCGGTTTCAAGGGAAAGCACACTCCTGATTTCGAATTACGCGCATTCTCGCGCCCTGTCACCCGCGCCCCTCCGCCCGCTCCAGTGTCCTTTTGAGCGAGGCCACGGCGCGCTCGCGGGCGGCGTCGGAAGGCAGGGCACGAAGCCGGTCGGCCAGCCCCGATTCCAGATCGGCGAGGCCCGATATCCAGTCCTGCGGCGCGATGCGGGCCCGGGCGTCGGCACGGGGACGACCGCTTTGGCGGGCGGCATGGCCGGGTCTCAATTCCCATGTGCTTCCCAGCGCGGGAACGATCGCCGTTCCAAGACTGCGCGCCCCGGCAACGTCCTCCGCCAGAACCGAAAGCGCCTCGTCCTCGCCGTGCACCAGAATGATCGAGCCTTTGTAGGGCCCTCGCGCCTTCAGCCAGTCGAGCAGCGCCGGGCGGTCGGCATGGGTCGAATAGGAATCGATTGCCTGGACATCGGCCCGTACCGGCACATCGTTACCCGAGATGCGCACATGGCGGGCGCCATCGCGCAGCACGGCGCCGAGAGTTCCTTTCACCTGATAGCCGACCAGCAGCACCCGCGATTGCCTGAAGGGCAGATTGCGCAGCAGATGATAGCGGATGCGCCCACCCTGGCACATGCCCGATCCGGCAATGATCACCGCCCCGGTGACCGAGTTCAGCTTCTTCGATTCCGCGACATCGTGGGTGAAGCGGATGTTGGGATGGCGCATCGGATAATAGCCGCCGTGCCGGTGCCGCAGCGTCGCCCGCGTTATCCGCTCGCCGAGCGGAGAATCGACGAAGACATTGACCGGCCCCAACCGCTCCGCCTCGAACAGGGCGGCCAAGTCTTCGAGTACCGCCTGCATGCGTTCCACCGCGAAGGCCGGGATCAGCAAATTGCCGCCGCGTTCCAGCACCTCTTCGACGTTGACGGCCAGCTGTTCGCGGCGGTCGGCGATCAGCACCGGTTCGCGCGCGCGATTGCCATAAGTTGCCTCGCAGAGGACATGGTCGTAGCCGCTGAGGTCCGCGCCGGCGCAATGAATCGCGCTGCCATTGCCGATATCGCCCGAGATCAGGATGCGCTGGCCGCCCAGCATCAGCTCGACCGAAGCGGAGCCGACGATATGGCGCGCGTCCCAGAGACGGAAGCCGTTGCCATCGCCCAGGTCGTTCCACTCGCAATAGCGGGTCTCGCGGACATAGCCGATGCAGGCAGCGACATCGTCAGCCGAGTAAAGCGGTTCGAAGCGGGCGAGCCCGGCACGGTCGGGGCGGTAGTTGCGGCGCTCGGCTTCGGCGGCCTGGAGCTTGGCGGCATCGAGCAGCAGCGGTTCTATGATGTCGGCGGTGGGCTCTGTCGCCCAGATTGGCGCGGTGCAACCCTGGGCGACCAGATAGGGCAGCCGCCCGCTGTGATCGAGATGGGCGTGCGAGAGGATGACCGCATCGATCCTGGCCGGGTCGAAAGGCAGTTTTTCGTGGTTGAGCGCCTCCAGCGTCCTCGTGCCCTGGAACAAGCCGCAATCTACAAGCACCGAAGTGCCATTGGCGCGAAATTCGAAGCACGATCCGGTTACCGTTCCTGCAGCTCCATGGAAGCGAACCTCGACAGGACTCATCGGCGTCCCCCTTTTATCAATGACTCCCTAACGAGCGACCACCAGCGCAAGCGGGCAATCCTTGAGTAGGCTGCGCGTCACGCCGCCGAACAGGAATTCGCGCGCACGGCTGTGTCCGTAGGCGCCCATGACCATGTAGCTGGCGCCAAGGCCCTGGGCCGTAGCGACAATCCGGTCTGCGACGGCGAGCGTGCCTCTTGCCTCGCGAATGAGCTCGGAACCGACATTGTGCCGCGCGAGATATTCGGACGCGCCCAACGGCGCGAAATCGTATTGCTTGTCATCGTCTACCGTGACGATGTGCACCGCAGAGGCCTGCCTGAGCAGCGGCAGTGCCGCGCGCAGGGCGTTTGCAGCCTCGAAGCTGCCATTCCACGCGATCACGGCCGGGCCGAGGGGATCGAAGCTTTTCTGGTCCTTCGAACAGATCAGCAAGGGTGTGCGCGACGATTGCAGGACTTCTTCCAGGATCGACGCGGGCAGATAGCCTGCGCTTTGACTGTGATGGAACCGGCCGGCCACGATCAAGTCCGCCAGCGCACCGGCGTCTACCAGCGCCGCGCCTGGAATGGCGGTCTTGCGATCGTAGGACCAGGCGACATCTTCGTGTTCCAGCCGCGCTTCGATCCGGGCGCGCAGGGCGGCTTCCTGGTCTTCGAGCTGCTTGATCAAATCCGCCATGCCATACCCGGCGCCAAACGTCTCGAAGCCGACAAAGGCGTTTGCCGGCGTGACTTGAAGGCAGGACAAATGTCCGCTCGAAGCCCGCACAATCGCAAGCGCCACCTGCAGGCGCGCCTCGAGCCCTTCGTCATCCTGGATATGAAGCAAGAGCGATTTCACTTGCCCCTGCGCGCTGGAATTTGCTGCGGCAGGGCTCGCTTCCGGTTGGAGCATTACGGATGTCATCGTCGTTCTCCTGCTGGATACCGATTGTAGTCGATGGCTTGTTTAGCCTGCCCGCGAAGTCGGCTTTATCAGGGACATTACGGAGTTGGGCTGGCGGGATATGCGATGGCGAGGAGCGGTACTCAGATCAGTCCTCTCGCCAGCCATAAGTCATGCGTTTCGGGCGGCTGATTGCCCGAGCCATCGTCATTGGCCAGCGCGGCAAATGCCTGGTTCTGCGACAGGAACACCTTTCCGCTCAGTGCATCGAGGAATTGCGATCTCGCCAGCGCATCCATCACCGGGCCTTTCACCTCGGACAGGTGCAATGACACCCCGCCATCGGCCAGCCGGTGGTTGATCGCCTCCAGGCTTTCCAGCGCGGAAGCGTCGATGGCGTTTACCGCCGAGCACATCAGCACGAGGTGGCGCAGCTCTGGATGTTCGGCGACTTCCTCCAGCACGAATTCCTCCAGCCAGCCGGCGTTGAGGTAAGTCAGCGACTCGTCGATGCGGATGGTCAGGAGGTGCGGCAGGGTGATCACCTTGTGCCGCTTCACGTTGCGGAAATGCTCGGTGTCCGGAACCCGCCCGACAATCGCCGCGTGGGGCCGCGAGGCGCGCCAGAGGAACAGGGCGAGGGTGAGGGCGACCCCGGCGATCACCCCGGTCTCGACGCCCAGCAGCAGGGTGACAACCGCGGTTGTCGCCAGTGCGGCGAAATCGGGCTTGGAATAACGCCAGACATCCCGAGGGGTCTTGAAATCGACGAGGCTGAGCACCGCGACGATAATCGTTGCGGCCAATGTCGCGATGGGCAGCGAGGCCAGCAGCGGAGTAAGGTAAAGTGCGGCCACGGCGATGCCCGCGGCGGTGTAGGCTCCGGCTGCCGGGGTTTCCGCCCCGGCGTCGAAATTGACCACTGAGCGGGCAAAGCCGCCAGTCACCGGATAGCCTCCCGACAGCGCCGATGCCAAATTCGACGCGCCGAGGCCGATGAGCTCCTGGTCCGGCGCGATCCGCTGGCGCCGCTTGGCGGCGAGCGTCTGGGCGACCGAGACGGATTCGACAAAGCCGATAAGGCTGATGAGCAGCGCCGGCACCAGCAGTTGCCGCCACAGCGTTGGATCGAATGATGGCAGGCGCAGCGGCGGCAGGCTTTGCGGGATGGCGCCGACCGTCTTGACGCCATGCGCCTCGAGATCGAGCAGAACGACGGCGAGAATCGAGGTGCCGACCGCGAGGATCGGTCCGGCCCTGGCCAGCAGCCCGGCAGCATGCGCGGGCAGGCCGAGGCGGACGAGCAGCGGTTTCAGGCCTTTGCGAACCCAGAACAGGAAAGCGGTCGTCGCCACTCCGATGACGACTGTTGGCAGGTTCATGCCGTCAAGATTGCTCCAAAGGCTGGCGAGCAGCGCAGGCAGCGCCTCGCCGTTCGCCTTGATGCCGAGGATCGACTTGAGCTGGCTTACGGCGATTAATATGCCGCTGGCGCTGATGAATCCGGCGATCACCGGGTGTGACAGCAGATTGGCGAGAAAACCCAGCCGCAGCACGCCCATCAGGGTGAGCATCGCCCCGGACAGCAGCGCCAGCGCCATGGCTGCTTCCAGATATGCCTGCGTCCCCTGGGCGGCGATTGGCGCGATTGCGGTCGCCGTCATCAGCGACACCACTGCCACTGGCCCCACCGCCAGCGCCCGGCTGGTGCCGAACAGCGCATAGGCGACGAGCGGCAGGATCGAGGCATAGAGTCCGACTTCCGCCGGAAGCCCCGCCAGCAGCGCATAAGCCAGGCTCTGCGGGATCAGCATGATGGTGACGATCAGTGCCGCCATCAGGTCGCTGGTCAGAGTGGTACGGGTGTAGCGTCTGCCCCAGTCGAGGATCGGCAGATAGCGCGCCAGGGCAACCACCGCGCGTCAGCCTTTCGCGGGCGTCGTCGCCACGCGGTGGATGAGCATGCCGGTGAGCATGGCGCCGGTGAACAGCCAGGGCTGCCAAAGCCCCATCGCCAGCCCGGCGAGCGCCGGGCCCGGGCAGAACCCGGCCAGCCCCCAGCCGATCCCGAACAGCACCGCGCCGAGGATCAGCTGGCGGTCGAGCACGCGGTTCTCCGGGATGAAGAAGCTTTCGTCGAGTAGCGGCGAGCCCATCCGGCGCGAGAAGAAATAGGCGATCGCCATCGGGATTACCGCGCCGACCATGACGAAGGCCAGCGAGGGATCCCAGTCTCCCGCGAGATCGAGAAAGGCCTGCACCCGCGCCGGGTTGACCATGTCGGACAGGACCAGACCCGCGCCGAACAGCGCACCGGTGACGAGCGAAGCGATGGGGAGTTTCATCGGCCTATCCTCCCGCCACGTGGCGCATGACGAAAACCGTGGCGAAGCCCGCCGCCATGAATGTTCCGGTGGCGGCGATCGAGCGCGGCGACAGGCGCGCCACGCCGCAGACGCCGTGGCCGCTGGTGCATCCGTTGCCGATCCGCGTGCCAATGCCGACCAGCAGGCCGGCGGCGACCAGCAAGGGCACCGAAGATGTCACCCCGATATAGGAGACGCGCACCAGGCTCGTCACCAGCCAGGCGCCCAGCGGAATTCCGACGATAAAAGCCGCCGCCTGCCGCCATGGCGGCCCGCTTCCGGCAATCCGCGTCGCCGCCGCGAGCAGCCCGCTGACCCCTGCGATGCGTCCCGTCAACAGCAGGAACAGCGCCGCCGCCGTGCCGATCAGCAGGCCGCCGGTCAGCGGAATGGGAAAGGGCAGCGGGGTCATGAGCGTTTCCTCACAGCAGGTTTAACGGGAGCTTGAGATAGCGGGTACCGTTGTTCTCCGGCTCGGGCAAATGGCCGGCGCGGATGTTGACCTGGATCGATGGCAGGATCAGCTTGGGCATGCCGAGCGTGGCGTCGCGCCGGGTGCGCATCTCGACGAATGTGTCTTCGGTGATGCCTTCGTGGACGTGGACGTTGAAGGCCCGTTCCTCGCCAATGGTGGTTTCCCACTGATACTCCTTGCGCTGCGGCGCCTGGTAATCGTGGCAGAGGAACACCCGGGTCTCGTCCGGTAGCCGCATCAGCCGCCGGATTGAACGGAACAGCGCGCGCGCATCGCCGCCGGGAAAATCGGCGCGGGCCGAGCCGTAGTCGGGCATGAACAGGGTATCGCCGACAAATACAGCGTCGCCGAAGACATAAGCCATGCAGGCGGGCGTATGGCCGGGCACATGCAGCGCCATTGCCGGCACATTGCCCAGCGCAAAGCCGTCACCGTCCTCGAACAGATGATCGAATTGCGATCCGTCGCAGGGAAAATCGCTGCCTTCGTTGAAAATCCCGGCAAAGACTGCCTGAACTCCCTTGATCTTTGCGCCGATCGCGATCTTGCCGCCGAGCCGCTCCTGCAAATACGGTGCTGCCGAGAGGTGATCGGCGTGGGCGTGGGTTTCCAGCAGCCATTCGATCGCCAGATTCCTGTCCCGTGCATATGTGACGATCGCTTCCGCCGAGCGGAACGAGGTCCGTCCCGATGGCTGATCGAAATCGCAGACAGAGTCGATGATCGCTGCTTTCCCGGTCCCGGGGTCATGGATGCAATAGCTTGCGGTAAAAGTCGGTTCGTCGAAGAAGCACCTCACTTCGAGCCGCGCCGCACCTTCGAGACGCGATGCCGCTATCGCTCTGCTTGCGGCTGTGATACTGGCGTCGAATTCCATCTTGCGGGTCCCGGTTCTTCCGTTTCGAGTTGGTAGGCGGGGGCAATATACCGGGCGATAAGGAATTGTCCTGAGCGGCCCATCTCGCCGGTGGACATGATTTCCCGCCAGTCAGGACGGGATTCGCGGCAGCGTGCTCTGCCTCGCGATTTTGCTACGTGCTATACCTGATTGCCGCGCAATGGCGCAGGCTTCAGTCAATCCGGGAGGCGCTATTTCCAATTTCGATTGGGGGGGATTCGATTGTCAAAGGGACACATAATGGAACTTTCGTCGCATCCGCCAAAATTGCTGCCACATTTTTTTCGCCAGGTGCCGACTCCCGCACTCCCGGAGCCGATTCCCAGAGACGCGCGTGTCCGCCACATCGCGCTGATCGGCAATCATTTGCCCCGCCGCTGCGGTATCGCCACCTATACCACCCACGTCGCAAGGGCCGTTGCCGAGCGCTATCCCGATGTGCGCATCGATGTGTGGGCGATGGAGGAGCCGGGCAAGCTTCATGCCTATCCCGATACGCTGGCCGGAACGATCCGCCAGGATGAGCCCGCGTCCTATCTCGATGCGGCCCGGAGGATTACTGCTTGCGGTGCGGACATGGTGTGGATTCAGCATGAGTTCGGCATCTTCGGCGGTCGGGCAGGAGAATATATTCTCAGCCTGATCGACCGGATGACGGTGCCCGTCGCGGTCGCGATGCATACCGTGCTCGCCGATCCCGACCGAGACCAGCGCCGGGTCACCCTGTCGCTGGTCGAGCGCTGCGAGACGATCGTCGTCATGGCCGAGGCGGCCAGGCGTCTGTTGATCGAACGCTACGGGGCCGATCCCGAACAGGTAATCGTCATCCCCCACGGCATTCCCGACCGCCCCTTGACCGGCACCGCGATGATGAAAGCGCGGCTGGGCCTGGCGGGTCATGACGTTATCCTGACTTTCGGGCTGCTGTCGCAGGGCAAGGGCATCGAGACCATGATCGCGGCAATGCCCGAAGTGGTTCGCCGCCACCCGAGGGCGCTCTATGTGGTGCTCGGTGCCACCCATCCGAACACCATTGCCCGGCATGGCGAGACGTATCGCGAGGCGCTGCGGGCGCTGGCCGGTGAGCTTGGCGTTGCGGACAATGTTCGCTTCATCGACGCCTTCGTCGAACAGGAGGAACTTCTCGACTATATCGCCGCCGCTGACATCTACGCCACGCCCTATCTTAACCCGGCGCAGGTGACTTCCGGGACGCTGTCCTACGCGGTGGGGCTGGGCAAACCGATCGTCGCGACGCCTTATGTCCACGCGCGTGAATTGCTTGGCAGCGAATACGGGCGGCTGGTCGATTTCGGCGACAGTGCGGGCTTCGCCATGGCGATCGACGCGTTTCTCAAGGACCGTGAAGGCACTGAGGCCCTCCGCCAGCGCGTCTACATGCTGGGCCGGACGATGATCTGGCCGCGCCTCGCCGAAGCCTCGCTGGCGCGCTTCGAGGCAGTGGCTGCGCGTGGCAAGAGCAAGCCGCTACCGATCCGCCCGCCTGCCATTCCCCGTGAAATCGGCCAGAGCGCCATCGAGCGCATGTGCGACGCCACCGGCATGCTGCAGCATTCCATCTTCGACGTGCCCGACCGAGCACATGGCTATTGCATCGACGACAATGCCCGCGCGCTGATGCTGGCCTGCCGGGATTTGCGGATGACGCCAAACTGGTTGCCCGTGTTTGCGGCATTCGTCGAGCATGCCTGGAATCCGGATGCCCTGCGTTTCCGCAATTTCATGAATTTCGACCGGAGCTGGGCGGAGCATTCCGGATCGGAAGACAGTTGCGGCCGGACAGTCTGGGCACTCGGCCTCGCGGCAGTGAATGCGCCCGAAACCAGCTTTCGCATCTGGGCGCGGAAGCTTTACGAGCGCGTGATCGAACCGCTTGCGGAATTGTGCTCGCCGCGCGCACAGGCCTTCATGATGCTTGGCACGGCAATGCTGGCCGAGGCCGAGCCGGCCGATCCGCTGCCTTCCCGGCTGCTCGCACGCTGGGGTGACGGGCTGCTGGGACTGAGCAATGAATATCGCAAGCCCGGCTGGGACTGGTTCGAGCCGGTTCTGGCCTACGACAACGCCCGCCTGCCCGAGGCGCTGATCCGCGCCGGCCTTGCCACAGGCCGCGAGGATTTCGTCGAACGCGGCCTGGAATGCCTGGATTGGCTCGCGGAGCAACAAGTGACGGCGGACGGGCATTTCCGTGCCGTCGGCTCAGACAGCTTCGGCGCACTTTACGCCCCGCCGCTGCCCTTCGACCAGCAGCCGGTCGAAGCCTGGGCAACGGTCGATGCCTGCGACGCGGCCTTCGCCGCGACGGGCGACACGCGCTGGGCGAGCCGCGCACGGAATGCTTACCTTTGGTTCCTTGGCCAGAACGAGCTTGGGCTCGCACTGGGCGATCCGGCCTCGGGCGAGTGCTTCGACGGACTTATCCCGACCGGTATCAACCGCAACCGCGGCGCCGAATCGATCCTTGCCTTCCACCTTGCGACATTGGCGATCCAGCGCCACCGGAGCGCTGCGTGCTGAATGTCCACCAGTCGCAGGTGCGGCTGCGCGCCGATCCGTCCCGCGTCGTCGTCCGACCGTTTCACCTCGCCTGGAATGCGCAGGCGCCGCAAGGCCGGGTGCACCGGCTGGTCGATGAGGTTCGCGCCATGGACATGCGTACCGCGCGCACCGAGCTGGCGCTGGTGTTCCACGACTTCGAGGCGCGGCACTGGCAGACCCACCAGATTTTCATGCAGCGCTACGAGGAAATCGAGGCCCAGCTGCAACTCGACGGTCGGCGCATCCGCGAGGAGAAGAAGCTGCTGATCGGCGCCTATTTCTGCCACGAATACAGCTTCGCCGCCGCCGCGCTGATGAACCCCTCGGCGACGCTGCATCCCGATCAGGGGGAGTTGCCCGAGGGCGCGGTGCGGATCGTCCTGTCGATGCGGGCGGTAGGCGAAGGCCACATCTCCTCGATCGCCTTCCGCGAGGGCGTGGTCAGTCCCGGCCGCAAGTTCGAACTGACTCCGCAGCCGCACTGGATGACCGCGGCCAACACCGCTGGCCCTGCCAGCAACCGCAACGACGGCGCGGTTTCGGTGCACCGCCACCCGGATTCCAGCCTCAGCGGCACAGTGATCTTTCCGGTCACCGAAGTACAGCGCAACGGGCTGGAGGACTTGCGGCTCACCCGGCTCAACGGCGGCTGCCACGAGGCCGAGTGGGTCGGCACCTACACCGCCTATTCGGGCCGCGACATCCGTTCGGAACTGCTGCGCACCCACGATTTCGTCAAATTCGATCTCGTGCCGATCACCGGCGATGCCGGGCGGAACAAGGGGCTGGCGCTGTTTCCCAAGTGCCGGGATGGCCGCTACCGCATGATCGGGCGGCAGGACGGACAGAACCTCTACTTGCTCGAATCCGACGACATCACCCACTGGGAGGGCGGCGAATTGCTGCTCTCGCCGCGCTTCCCCTGGGAATTGATCCAGATCGGCAATTGCGGCCCGCCGATCGAGATCGACGAGGGTTGGCTGATGCTGACTCACGGGGTGGGCGCCATGCGCAAATATTCGATCGGGGCAGTGCTGCTCGACAAGGACAATCCGGCGAAGATCCTCGGCCGCACCCAGCAGCCAATTCTCTCGGCCGCCGACGAAGATCGCGAGGGCTACGTGCCCAACGTCGTCTACTCTTGCGGCGGCATGCGGGCAGGCGAGGATATCTTCCTGCCCTACGGCGTCGCCGACAGCTCGGTCGCTTTCGCCTTCGTCGCGATCAAGGACTTGTTGGGTGCCATGTGAAAGGGCCGGGCTGACTTCCGCAGAGGCGGCCCGCCGCCTGGCCGCCGAAGGGCCCAACCTGCTGCCACAGGCGAAACGCCGCACGGCATTGCGGATTGTCGGCGAAGTTTTGCGCGAGCTGATGTTCTTCGCGCTGATCGCCGCAATCCTCGCGCTGATCTTCGTCAATCGCTCGTTCAGCCCCTCACTCGCCGTGGCACTGGGCAAGCGAAACGGCGCGCTGGCCTGGGTGTTGACTGCCGTCGCGACGGTTTCTGCGCCGATCCTGCTGGTTCGTCCAGTGCGCGACTTCCTCAAATTCGGGCCGCTGCACCTGGCCGACTGTGCAATTGTCGCGGCAGTGGGCATTGGCCTACTGGTCGCGCTCGAATGGCTCAAACCCCTCGCCGCACGAGATCCGCATGCAAACCATCGTCACGCTTACGCTTAACCCGGCGATCGACGGCTCGAGCGACGCGCCGAAGGTCCGCCCGACGCACAAGATCCGCACGACCAACACGCGCTACGATCCCGGTGGCGGCGGCATCAATGTCGCCCGCGTGGTGCAGCGGCTGGGCGGCGATGTCCGTGCGGTCTATCTGGCGGGAGGGGTGACCGGCGGCGTGCTGGACAGCCTGCTCGACCGCGACGGTATCGCCCGCAGTCGCATAGACATTGCCGGGCACACGCGGATCAGCCAGGCCGTGCACGAGCTTGAAACCGGTCTCGAATACCGCTTCGTCCCCGATGGACCGGAAGTGTGCGAGGAGGAATGGCAGGCCTGCCTTGCGGCAATCGCCGGGACCGCGTGCGATTACCTCGTGCTCAGCGGTTCGCTGCCGCGCGGAGTGCCGGCAGACTTTTACGCGCAGCTGGTGGAGCAATCGGGCGGGGGCAAGCGGATTGTCCTCGATACGTCTGGCCCTGCGCTGCGCCGCACGCTGGAGGGTGGAGGCATCTTCCTGGTCAAGCCGAGCCGGGGCGAACTGGAGCAATTCGCCGGACGGGGGCTCAAGAGTGACGAGGCATTGCTGGATGCGGCGCGCGAGATCGTCCGCCTGGGTCACGCCCAACACGTCGCCGTAACCCTCGGCCATCTCGGGGCCTTGCTGGTCTCCAGCGGAAACGAACTGCGGCTTCCCGCAATCGAAGTCGAAGTGCGCAGCGCGGTCGGCGCGGGCGACAGTTTTCTGGGCGCGATGACATTCGCGCTGGCCTCGGGCCAGACCGCCGAGGACGCTTTCCACTTCGGCCTCGCTGCGGGAACCGCAGCTGTCATGACGCCTGGCACCGGCCTGTGCCATCCCGAAGACATCGAAGCGGTGCGGAAAAAGATCAGGCCGTAACCGGCCACCTGGCCCGCGCCGATGCTCCGTCCTTCCTGTCATCCGCAAGCTGCTGCATCACTCCCAGCACCGAGTCCGGATTGAGGCTGATCGAATCGATCCCCCGCTCGATCAGCCACCGCGCATAACCTGGCCGGTCGCTGGGTGCCTGGCCGCAGATGCCGCATTTGCGGTCGTTACGATGTGCGCCCTCGATCGCCATTTCGATCAGCCGCAGCACGGCCGGGTCTTCCTCGTCGAAAGCGGCGGAAAGGATCTCGGAATCGCGATCCACGCCTAGCGTCAGTTGCGTCAAATCGTTCGAGCCGATCGAGAAGCCGTCGAACAGCCGGGCGAAGTCGTCGGCGAGCAGGGCGTTGCTGGGAATCTCGCACATGACATAGACCTGCAGCCCGTTCTCGCCGCGATTGAGGCCGTGGCGCGCCATGATATCGAGCACCTGTTCGGCTTCCTCGATCCGGCGGCAGAACGGGATCATGGCCGCGACGTTGGTCAATCCCATGGTGTCGCGCACCTGCTTGATAGCCCGGCATTCGAGCTCGAAGGCGGGCTGGTAGGCTGGGTGCATGTAGCGCGAGGCGCCGCGGAAGCCGATCATCGGGTTGGCCTCGGCGATCTCGAAGTCCGCACCGCCCAGCAGCGAGGCATATTCGTTCGATTTGAAGTCGGAAGTGCGCACCACCACCGGGCGCGGATAGAAGGCGGCGGCGATGACGGCGATGCCTTCGGCCAGGCGCGAGACAAAGAAATCCGCGCCGTCGCGGTGGCCGCAGGTCAGTGCGGCGAGTTTGCGCCGCACTCTCGCGCTCTTCACCCGCTCCGGAAACAGCAGTGCCATCGGATGGGCGCGGATCGCCTCGGCGACGATGAATTCGATGCGGGCGAGGCCGACGCCGGCCACCGGCAGCGCCGCCGTGGCGAACGCCTTGTCGGGATTGCCCAGATTGACCATGATCTCGCTCCCGGCAGGGCGGATGTTCTCGACATTGACCGTATCGACCGCGAAGGGCACCTTGCCGTCCCGGACATAGCCCTGTTCGCCCTCGGCGCAGGATACGGTGATCTGCTGCCCCGGCCTCAGCACCTTGCGCGCGCCCGCTGCGCCGACAATCGCCGGAATGCCCAGTTCGCGCGCGACGATGGCGGCGTGGCAGGTACGCCCGCCATGCTCTGTGACGATGGCGGCGGCGCGCTTCATTGCTGCTTCCCAGTCCGGCGCAGTGGTCTCGGCGACCAGTACTTCGCCCGGCCTCCAAATCGGCGAGGTCCGCTTGCCGGTAACGAAGCGCACCTTGCCCGCCGCGATACCCTGGCCCACGGCCTGGCCCGAGAGGATACCCGGCCCGCTGCCAGTGAGCCGGTAGAGTTTGAGCGCCGCCCCGCTGGCCGAGGCATGGACCGTTTCGGGACGCGCCTGGATGATGTAGAGTTCGCCGTCCGGCCCGTCCTTGGCCCATTCGATGTCCATCGGCATCGCCCGGCCGTGGTAGGCGCTGTAATGCTCCTCGATCGCCAGCGCCTGTTTCGCGAGCTCGATCACTTCGGTATCGCCGATGCACGCTGCTTCACGCTTGCGACGCGGTACATTGTTCCAGCGTGTCGGTTCGTCGTCACCACGCACGCCGTAGATCAATTGCACCTGTTTCGACCCGATGCGTTTGCGCAGCACATGTTCGAAACCCAGCCGCAAGGTCGGCTTGTGGACGAGGAATTCGTCGGGATCGGCAATGCCCTGAACGATGGCTTCGCCCAGCCCCCAAACGCCCGTGACCAGCACCACATCGCGGCTGCCGCTTTCGGTATCGAGCGTGAAAATCACGCCCGAAGACGCGCGATCGGCGCGGATCATCCGCTGGACCCCGACCGACAGCGCGACTGTGCGGTGGGCGAAGCCCTTGTCGATCCGGTACGCTATCGCCCGCTCCGAGAACAGCGAGGCGTAGCAGCGCCGCACGGCCTCGGTCAGCGCCCTGGCCCCGCGGATATTGAGGAAGCTCTCGTGCACCCCGGCGAAACTGGCGGTCGGCAGGTCCTCGGCGGTGGCGCTGCTGCGCACTGCGACGGCAACGCCGCGCCCGAATTTCTCCTCAAGCCGCCGGTAGGCAATCTGGATGTCGGTCTCCAGCCCTTCGGGCAGCGGCGCTTCGAGCACCAGTTTGCGCAGCTTGTCCGAGGCTGGCCCGGCGGCCTTCGGGTCCTTCCAGTTTGTCTCATCGAGGATTCGCATCAGTCGGCCCCACAGGCCTCTGTCATCGACGAAGCGGCGATAGGCCTCGGAGGTTACGGCAAAGCCCTCGGGCACCTTGATCCTCCCGCCAAGCGAACGGGCGAGTTCGCCAAGCGAGGCGTTCTTGCCACCCACCAGCGGCAAGTCGTCGAGGCCGATTTCGTCGAACCAGCGGAAGAAGCGGACGTAGTGGCCACGTGTCATGAATTGCACCGGAAGGCTGTTGGCAGGCGAGGGTAGGAATGCCCCCGCGCCCGGCAAATCCGGAAGCCTACGTAGGGACGGAACAATGCCTAAGGAGCAATCCTGATTTCGCGCGCCCCCCGCAGGCAGGTAAATCGCCCTATCCTTTCCTCGGAGAGTTCCGCCGATGGCCGCCCTCTCGCCAGCCCTGAAATTGCCCAAACCGCGCCATGCGGTGATTCTCGCCCATCCCGACGAGGACAGTTTCAACGCGGCGGTCGCCCGGACCTGGTGCGAGGCGGCCAGCGCCTGCGGCCATGAGGCGAATTTGCGCGATCTCTACCGGCAGGGGTTCAATCCCGTCCTCAAGCCCAGCGAGCAGCCCCGGCCAGACCAATACGCCATGTCGAACGATGTCGCGGCGGAACTGGCGGCGATCGAGGGTGCAGAGGTTTTCGTGCTGGTCTTTCCGGTCTGGTTCGGCGGGCCGCCGGCGATTCTCAAGGGCTATATCGACAGGGTGCTCGGTGCCGGGTTCAATTATGGATCCATCCGCAGCCGGACCCACCATCGCTTCATGGGCGGCAAGCAGCTGGTCAGCATCACCACCTCGGGCAATTCGCTGCAATGGCTCGACGAGCAGGGCGCGCTGCTGTCGCTGCGCACGGTATTCGGCGACTATCTCGCCAAGGCCTTTTCGATGGCGCGTGCAGAGCATCTCCACCTTGCCAATATCGTCGACAACATGACCGAGCGGCACGTCAGGGAGGAGCTCTTTCGCGTCACCGAGCTGGCGCGCGCGATCTGCGGCGGAATGGGCGGGGAAGGCACCACCGTTCGCGGGGCATTGGGGGTTGTCTCGGGAGTTATCGGGTAGTGGCGTGTGTAGGCCTGCACTGGCGCTGCGGTTTCATAGAGCGCCCGCCCGAAACCTATCCGTTTGGATTGTAGTGCGATGGACATTCATATCGATACCAAGCCACGCGATGTCATGGTCGGGCCTTTCGCCTTGCGCGGGCTGCTGGGCGTGCCGGCCAATGCGAGCGGCCTCGTCATCTTCGCCCATGGCAGCGGCAGCGGGCGGCTGAGCCCGCGCAACAATTATGTTGCCGGGGCCCTGCGCGAGCAGGGCTGCGCCACTCTGCTGCTCGACCTGCTGAGCTTCGCCGAGGAACATGACCGCACCAATGTTTTCGATATCGCGCTGCTGGCCGAACGCCTGACCTCGGCGGCCGCATGGGCAAGCCGGCATCCAGAGTTGCGGCACCTGCCGATCGGCTATTTCGGGGCCAGCACCGGTGCCGGCGCGGCGCTGGTCGCGGCGACTTTCGCCGGGCCGGAAATCGCCGCGGTGGTCTCGCGAGGCGGTAGGCCCGACCTCGCGGGCGCCTCGCTGCCGCTGGTCCGCGCGCCGACATTGCTGCTGGTCGGCAGCCTCGACGGACCGGTGATCGGGCTCAACCGGCAGGCCTATGCTGCGCTCCAAGCGCCTAAGGAGCTCGCGATCGTCGAGGGCGCGGGCCATCTGTTCGAGGAACCGAGCACGCTCGATCAGGTGATCGAGCACGCCAGCCGGTGGTTTTCCATCTGGTTCGCCAAGGCCTCGGCAAAGGAGCATGAATGATGTTCGGTAAGAGCTTTCTGTTCGACGACCGCAAGCAAGCGGGCGTGCAGCTGGCGGCGCGGCTGGAGCGGTTCGCGCCTGCGCATCCACTGATCCTCGCCCTGCCACGCGGCGGGGTGCCGGTGGCATTCGAAGTTGCCAGGGCGCTCGATGCCGAACTCGATCTGCTGATTGTCCGCAAGATCGGCGCACCGGGCCATGAGGAATTCGGCATCGGCGCCGTGGTTGACGGTGCCAGTCCGCAGCTGGTGCTCAACGAGGATGTCGTCCGCCAACTGGCAGTCGGCCAGGACTACCTCCGCGACGAAACCCGGCGTCAGCTCGCCGAAATCGAACGCCGCCGCGCGGCCTATTGCGGCGACCGACCGCCGCCCGGCATCGAGGGCCGCACGGTCATTGTCGTCGATGACGGCATTGCTACCGGCGGCACGATGAAGGCGGCGCTGCGGGGCATACGCAAGAACGGTCCGGCCTGGCTGGTACTCGGGGTGCCAGTCGCCCCGGCATCGACGATCCACGAACTGGCGAGCGAATGCGACGAAGCGGTCTGCCTGGCCACGCCCGAGCCGTTCGGCGCGGTCGGCGCGTTCTACAAGGATTTCCGGCAGACCGAAGACGCCGAAGTAATTGCGCTGCTCGGCGAGGCCCGTGCCTTCGGGCTGAGGCCGGTCAAGGCGGTATCGGGATGAGTGCCGCTACTTTTCTTCGACCAGCGCGCGCAGAATGTCGGAGCGACTGACGATGCCCAGCACCTTGCCGTCGGCCACCACCGGCAGCCGCTTCAGCGCACGGCGATCCATCGTATCGAAGGCTTCGGCGAGCGCGGTGTCGGGGCCGATGGTGACGCAGGCATGGGTCATGATCTCGTCGACCGAGTGTTTCGCCAGCTCCTGCCGCCGCTTGTCCGCCGGCATGGCCAGCAATTCGGCCGGACGAATGGCATCTGCCCGCAGGAAATCGCGTTCGGTCAGGATACCCTTGAGCTTTCCGGCGAGGTCGAGCACCGGCAGCGCGCTGATCCGGTGATCGGCGAGCAGCTGGATTGCATGCAGAACCGTGTCGTTCTGGCGGACCGTCGCCGCCCCCATGGTCATGATGTCGCTGGCTTTCATGGTGTTCTGCCTCTCATCGACTTCAACTTGCCAGCGCAATTGCAATTTCGGGTGGCGCGGGCGACAGTACCTCGACCTCGGGCTGCAATCCGATCCGCCGCCGCAGGAAGTCGCGGATGGTCCTATGCGTATCCGCCCCGTGCGACACCAGCAGGTGCCCGCCACTTGCGAACACGCGCAATTCCGCGCCCGCGATGCGATCCGCCGTGTACCGGGCGCCCGGCAGGGTGTGGTAGAGATCGTCCTCCGCGGAAATCACCAGGGTCGGCGCTTTAACAGCGTCGAGGCTTGATTCGCCGACCGGAGTTGCCGTGTCGTTGCGGATGCCATCGACGCGGGCCGACAGGGGCAGCATGTCGCCGATGATCGCGGTGATCTTTTCCCGCTCTTCAGGTGATGCCTTGGCCTCGAGCTTGGGCTCGACGCCGAAGAATCGCACCATAGGTTGGCGCGCGACGTGGGTGGCGAGCCAGTAGGGGAAATCGGCCGACTTTTCGAACATGCGGATCACCGCTTTGTTCGGAACTTTCGAAGCATCGACGCCGACCTGGTTCTCCGGATCGTAGGCGCGCGGCACGACGAGGATCAGTGCGCGGACTCTATCGGGATGGCGCACTGCCAATTCAATCGCACTCGGGGCTCCGGCGGACACGCCCATGACGATCGTCGAGACAATACCCAGATGGTCGAGCAGCGCCGCATGGGCATCCGCCTGGGCCGGTATCGAAGCGTCCTGCGGCTGGGGCGTTCCCGGATAGCCGAAACGCGAGGGGGCGATAATGTCGAAATCCGCGCCCAGCATGCCGCGGCCCAGCATAAGCCCCTGATCGAAACCGCCGCCCGCGCCGTGGATGACCAGCGCGGCGGGGCCGCTGCCTTCCCGGGCGAACGCGATGGAACAGCCGCTGGTTTCGGCAACCTGGCGCTGGCTGTCCAGGGCCCTGGTCTTTGCCTTGAGATCGTGCCTATAGCGCCAGTATGCCGCTCCAGCCGCTGCCGCCGTCCCGGCAGCCGAGGCGAGTCCGATCCAGTTTCGCGTGCGCATGGAATGCTCCCGATTGGAGAAGTTCCGACTCTATCCGCAGGGCCACCGCCCCGCGCTCCGTAATGAAACGTAGCCAGCTGACTACCGCGCCTCGATCCGGCCCCCGTCGCGCAGGGCATTCCCGGGGTTGAGCACGACTGCCTCGCCCTCGTTCAGCCCGCTCAGCACTTCCCCGTATTCGTCATTGATATGGCCCAGCGTGACACTGCGTTCCCGGGCGCGGCCGGCTTCGGCGACGAACACTCGCCAGCCGCCGTCGCGTCCACGGAACAGCGCGCCGATCGGCACGCGCAGCGTGTCATCCTTTCGCCACAGCACGATGGTCGCGTCGATCTGGTAGCCATGGCCGAGCCGGACTGCCTGAGCCGCCGCGCCGGAATCGAAGACGATGATGACATTGACCCGCTGCTCCTCGATGCCGAGCGCGGAGATCTTGAGCCGACCGAATGGCTCGATCCGCTCGACCTTGCCGGTCAACGCCTGCGGGCCGCCCCATTGGGTGATCTCGACCAGATCGCCCGGCTTGACTTGGACTGCTTCGCGCGAGAGCAGGTCGACCACTGCCTCGATCCCCCGGGGATCGCCGATTTCCATCAGCGGCGTGCCCTCTGCGATCACGCCCTCGCTCTCCTTGATCACCGTCAGTACCGAACCACTCGCGGGCGCGCGAACCGCCACCGGTGCGCCCGCGGTTGCACCGCTGGGCTGAGCGAGCAAGGCCGAAATCCGGGTGGCTTCGGCACGGCTCTGCCGCAAGGCGGCATCGCCGGCCGTGACCCGAGTCCTTGCCGCTTCGAGCTGCGCGCGGGCGAGGAAGCCGCGCCGGGACAGTTCCTCCGCCCGGGCCAGATCCCGCCGCGCCTGGCCAAGCGAGGCTATCGTTCCGGCCTCGGCGGCGCGGGCGGCAGCCCGGCTACAGAGACCTGCAGGCCGATCTCGATCAGTGCCAGACGCGGCTCTTCGAGCGAGATGTCCTTGCGCGCTTCCCACAGAGCGAGAATTCTTGTGCACGCTCCTCAACCCGGCGTGAACGCATATCCGCATCGTTATTTATTCCTTCAGGCGGTCGCCATTTGGCATAAAAATCAATCCTCAGCTGCTTCCTTGCTTAGTGTTTGAATGAAAGTTTTCTCGTGAGGTTCAACTCACATTTCCGTATATACGATAATTAGGGCGGCAAGACAGGGGGGGTGGTAATCATCAAATCGTTTCTGAGAACGATTTGCGGCAGCTTGATCGGAAAAGTCGATTACAGATCTCGGAAAAACGCGATGGTCATAGTTTGTGCGCCAGCGCATTACCCCGGCGTTCAACCCCCAAGCTAGGAGCAGGATCATGGGACTCGCAGGTTCTCAGACAGAAGGTAATCTCAAGGCCGCGTTTGCCGGTGAAAGTCAGGCCAACCGGCGTTACCTCTATTTCGCCCAGAAGGCCGATATCGAAGGCTATAACGACGTCGCTGCCGTGTTCCGCTCGACCGCGGAAGGCGAGACCGGCCATGCCCACGGCCACCTCGAATATCTCGAAGAGACCGGCGATCCGGCGACCGGTCTGCCGATCGGCGGCACTGCCAACAACCTGAAAGCCTCGGTTGCGGGCGAGACCCACGAATACACCGACATGTATCCGGGCATGGCCAAGACCGCGCGTGAAGAGGGCTTCGACGAAATCGCCGACTGGTTCGAAACCCTGGCCAAGGCTGAAAAGAGCCACGCCGGCAAGTTCCAGAAGACGCTCGACACTCTCGGCGCCTGAGCCGAACCGCGATTGGCCGGGGCACAAATTGCCCCGGCCGTCGCACTCCCCGAAATTCCAGTCACACTCCGGTCAAACCAAGGGGAGCCGCCATGGAAGGCAGCCTCGAAGCACCCACGCGCCACACGATCCCGTGGCGCGACGAAGCCTGGTACGACGAAGCCGCGCTCGAGGCTGAGTTGCGCCGCGTCTACGACATCTGTCACGGCTGCCGCCGCTGCTTCAACCTGTGCGACAGCTTTCCGATCCTGTTCGATGCGGTCGATGAGAGCCCCAACGAGGAAGTAAGCGACCTGAGCGGAGTGCAGCTCAAGGCGGTCGTCGACGCCTGCACGCTGTGCGACATGTGCTTCATGACCAAGTGCCCCTATGTGCCGCCGCACAGCTTCGATCTCGATTTTCCGCACCTGATGCTGCGCCACCGTGCGGTCGAGCACCGCAAGGGCAACACGCCGTTTGTCGAGCGCGAACTCGCCAAGATGACGCGCAACGGCAAGCTGGGCACGGCTCTGGCCGGAGCGGCGAACTGGGCGACGAAGGAGGGCAATGGTTTGACCCGACCGATCGTCGAGGCCGTCACCGGCATCGATGCCCGCGCCCATGTGCCGCCTTTCATGGAAACCTCGCTGGTCAACCAGTCGCCAGCTCTGATCCCGCCGCCCAACCCCGACGGGCCGGCGTTCGGCCGCAAGGTCGCGATCTATGCGGGCTGTCACGACAATTTCAACGACGGCACGCCGGGCCTCGCGGCAATCAGAGTGTTCGCGCACCAGGGCCTGCAAGTCCGCGTCGAATATCCCGATTGCTGCGGCATGCCCAAGTTCGAGAACGGCGACATGGCCGCCGTTTCGAGCGCGGCGGAGCGGATTTCGGCCTATTTCGCGCCGCTGATCGCCGAGGGCTGGGATATTGTCCCGCTTACCACCAGCTGCGCGCTGATGCTCAAGTTCGAATGGCCGCTGATCGAGCCGGACAATGCCGATGTCGCGCTGCTGTCGAAGCATGCCTTCGACGTTTCGGAGTATGTCGTGCGCCTGGCGAAAGACTGCGGCCTCGCGCCGATCGACGCCTTGCCCAAGGACATCGCAGTCCATTTCGCCTGCCATGCCCGCGCCCAGAACATGGGGCCGAAAGCAGTGGAGATGCTCAAGCTGATCCCCGAGGCGAAACCGCAGCTCACCGAGCGCTGTTCCGGGCATGGCGGGAAATGGGGCCTGTTCAAGCAGAATTTCCCCCGGGCGATCCGCAACGGCAAGACCGCCGGCAAGAACCTGGTCAAGGGCGAGCCGGACATTATCGTTTCCGAGTGCCCGCTCGCCGGCCCGCATTTGCGGCAGGTGATCGAGGCCAACGGCAACGAACCCCCCGCGCGGATCGGCCATCCGATCGAAGTCATGGCGCAAGCCTACGGAATGTGAGATTTCAGCCCATGCCCCGCGAACAGCGCACCATCACTGCCGAGGACATCCTGCCGGTCGAGCTCTACGAGCAGATCCGCAAGGACAAGAAGCAGGAAGCCATTGTCCGCAAACGACTGACGCGAGTCAGCGTCGGCCCCAATGCGACCGCATTGTTCGAGACGTGGGATTCGATGTGGCTGCAAATCCAGGAAATGCTGCGGATCGAAAAGGGCGGGGAAGCGCAGATTCCCGATGAACTCGCGGCCTATGGGCCGATGGTGCCGGGCGGTGGCGAACTCACCTGCACAGCTCTTGTTCGAAGTCGCCGACGAACACCGCCGCGATGCCTTCCTGCGTTCTATCGGGCGCGTTGAGGACCACATTGCGCTGCATGTCGGCCCGCATGTCATCAAGGCGCGGCCCGAAGGCGATATCGAGCGTACCCGCGAAAGCGACGGCAAGGCCAGCGCCGTCCACTTCTTCCATTTCGACTTCACGCCCCAGGCGGTTGCGGCATGGCAAAGCGGCGAGGGCAGCATCATGCTGACGATCGATCACCCCAACTACGGGCACGCAGCCATGATCGGCACGGCAACCCGCGAATATCTCGCCCGGGTGTGCTTCTAGGCACCTGCCTTGCGAGCCGGAATCGCCGCCTTAATCACCCGATGATGGATTGACCGGTTCGCCGCCGCTCGATCGTGCGCGCGATGCGGCGAGCATCCGGGCCATGTCTTCCCGAGTGGGTGCGCGCGGAGGCTTAGGTTTTGCGGACTTGGCGCGCAGGGCCTGCGCTTTGGTCGTTCCCTTGTGGATCGATCCGCTTGCTTGAGTTACCGCGACCGGATCCGCATCGGGATCGTGCAGCCCTCCTGTGGGGGTTGCCGGAATACCTAAGCCATCTTGCTCATAATGGTCATCATCGGGATTGAGCGAACCGGTTCCGCTGGACGCCCCCCCGGATGCGGGGGCATCGTCTCCGCCGCTCTGGATGTGCATGCCAGGGGCGACGGTCAGGCCGGCGACCTGCGCCTTTCGCTTGTCGCCCCTTTGCGCGTCGGCCGCGAGCATGACGTTCCTGGCCTGGCGCTCTTTCAGCTTCTCGCCGATCAGTTCCCTGTTCTCGCCATCGGCGAACATGGCGAGGCAGCCGGTGATCATCACCGTCAAAACCGCGAAGTGGCGGAGCATCTGCGGGGTCACAGGCATCGATGGAGCGGCACGGCGCATGCAGGTCATGATAAACCAGTCAGGTTAATCCAACGGCGTTCGGTATGGTTTGCAAAAAGTTGACATTCGCACCTGCAATGAGGCTTGCGTGACCGAACCGGGCTGACGCAGTGCAAAGGTGCGAACGGCAGGATTGCCGCCCATTTCGGGTCCGCCGGTGTAAGCCAAGCCGACACGAATTGGCGCAGGGCGCGGAATTCGAGGAATTGCCGCGCCTGGTCCGGTAATTGGCGGCTGTCAGATTTACCGACAGTTTACGGCTTTGCGCTAATTGCAGGTCCGGCCTGCCCATGGGCCCGGATTTGCCGAAGGCGCCTAATGATTCGCCTGTTCAAACATTACATACCTCATGCTGTGCTTCTGCTTGGCCTGTTCGACATTGCCCTGCTGATGGCGGCGAGCGAATTTGCCTGGCGCTTCAGGGCCGGGCAAATCGGGGTTGATGTCGGCTATCTGCCGGACCGGATGTGGACGCACACCGGCTTTACCGCGATGATACTGACTGCAATGGTTTCGGTCGGCGTGTTTGGCGCGGATTCACTCCGGTCGATGCGCTATGCCACCGCGCGGTTGCTGGTGGCTATATCGCTGGGCATCATCGCCCTGTCCTTCGCCGATTTCCTCCTCGGCGCGCAGGCCTTCTGGCGATCGACTCTGGCTTACTCGATGGCACTGGCGATTGCCTTGCTGGTCCTCAACCGGCTGCTGGTGGGCGGTATCCTCGGGGCCTCGGCTTTTCGCCGCCGCGTCCTGGTGCTCGGCGCCGGGAAACGGGCGCAGCGGCTGCGCGAACTGGGAGACCGGCCCGAGAGCGGATTTGCCATCGTCGGCTATATCCAGATGAGCGATAGCAAGCCGACCGTCGAAGAGGCAATTGCGCGCTCCGCGATCCACAATCTCAACCGCTTTGTCGAAAACCTCGGGGTCAGCGAAGTGGTGCTGGCGTTGGAGGAGCGGCGCAATTCGCTGCCGCTGGGCGACCTGCTGCGGATCAAGACCGCCGGTGTTCACGTCAACGATTTCTCGAGCTTCATCGAACGCGAGACCGGCCGGGTCGATCTCGACACGGTTAACCCGAGCTGGCTGATCTTCTCGGACGGCTTTTCGTCGGCGCGGGCATTTTCGAGTTTTGCCAAGCGCATTTTCGACGTTTCGGCGAGCGCGGTGCTGCTGCTTGTCACGGCTCCCGTCATCGCAGTGTTCGCCTTGCTGGTGAAGCTTGACAGCAAGGGGCCGGCCTTTTTCCGGCAGCAGCGCGTGGGCCTCTACGGGCAGAACTTCGACATAGTCAAACTGCGCTCGATGCGCACCGACGCGGAGGCCGACGGCGCGCAATGGGCGAGCAAGGACGATCCGCGGGTGACCCGCATCGGCCGTTTCATCCGCAAGGTCCGCATCGACGAACTGCCGCAGGCCTGGTCTGTGCTGATCGGCGAGATGAGCTTTGTCGGTCCCCGCCCGGAGCGGCCGGAATTCGTCGCGGGCCTTGAGGAACAGCTGCCGTTCTATGCCGAGCGCCACATGGTGAAACCGGGCATCACCGGCTGGGCGCAGATCAATTATCCCTATGGGGCGTCAATCGAGGATTCGTCGCACAAGCTCGAATATGACCTCTACTACGCCAAGAACTACACGCCGTTCCTCGATCTGCTGATCCTGTTGCAGACCCTGCGGGTCGTGCTGTGGCACGAGGGATCACGCTGATGGCGGGCGATGTGGCAGGCGATGCGATCGGCATCTGGGGACTGGTTTCCGCGCTAAGTCAGCTTAGCGGAGCACTGGCTGCCGCGATTGCTGCAGCCTGGATATCGGGAAGGCGCGACCGCTTCGGTGCCGCGGGCTGGGCGATCGTGGCAAGTCTCGGCCTCACCGCGCTGTGGTGCCTTGCCATCGCAGCGACGCCAGCCGGCATCGACCGGCAAGGCCTGCTGGAATCGCTGGCGAACCTCGGCTGGCTGATGGTCGTCTACCGGATGTTCGCGGGCGATGGCCGGCACGCCAGTCTGGCACCGATCAGGCCGCTGGTAATCGCTCTCGCCTTTGTTGAATTCCTGCATCTCGGTCTCGAACTGGCGCCGCTGCTGCTGTCGCCGGGCGGAGAGGATGCCGGGGTTGTCCTGCGCCTCGTCACGATATTCCGCCTGATGGTCACGATTGGCGGGTTGGTGCTGTTGCACAATCTGTATGGCGGTGCCGCGCCTCATGTCCGGCTGGCACTGCGCTGGCCGGCGCTGGCGCTGGGCACGCTGTGGTGCTTCGACCTCAATCTTTATACGATTGCCTATCTCGGCGATGGCTGGCCGGTCGAGGTTGCCGCGTTCCGGGGCATTGCCGTTGCTGTCATGGCGCTCTTGCTGACCATCGGTGCGGCGCACGACCGGGAGCAACTGCGCTTTCAGCCATCGCGCAAGGTGGCATTCCAGACTGTCTCGCTGCTCGCGATCGGCGGATATTTCGCCGCCATGGTTGCCGGAGCACGGTGGCTGTCGCTGGCGGACGGCGAACTTGCGCGGATTTTCGAACTGGGCTTTCTGATAGTTGCCTTCGTGCTCGCGATCATCGTCTTGCCTTCGCGCCGGCTGCGCGGCTGGCTCAAGGTGACGGTGATCAAGCACTTCTTCCAGCACCGTTACGATTACCGGGCCGAATGGCTGCGCTTCACCCGGACGATGGGCAAGGGCGAGGGTCCGGCTTCGCGTCTGGAAGAGCGCGCGGTGCAGGCCGTGGCGGATATTGCCGACAGCCCGGCCGGGCTGCTGCTCGCGCCCGGAGACGACGGTGAACTGACGCTCGCCGCGCGCTGGAAATGGCCGTCGGCGGACGTTCCCGCCGAAGCCATGCCCGCCGCCGCGACAGCCTATTTTGAGCTGACCGGCAGAATTGTCGATCTCGACGATCTGCGGGCGGGCAAGGCCGACCGGGACGAAGCAGCGGTGGTTCCGCAGTGGCTGCGCGAGGACAGCCGTGCCTGGGCACTGGTCCCGCTGATCCACTTCGAGCGTCTCGCCGGAGTCGTCGTCCTTGCGCGCCCGACACTCGTGCGAAAGTTCGACTGGGAAGATTTCGATCTGCTGCGCGTCGCGGGCCAGCAGCTGGCAAGCTATCTGGCCGAGCACGCCGTTCAGACGGCACTGGCCGAGGCGAGCCAGTTCGACGACTTCCATCGCCGCATCGCCTTTGTGATGCACGACATCAAGAATCTGGCGAGCCAGCTCAGCCTGCTTGCACGCAATGCCGAGCTCCATTCCGACAATCCGGATTTCCGCGCGGACATGCTGGTGACGCTGCGCAATTCTGCGGACAAGCTCAACACGCTGCTGGCGCGCCTGTCGCGCTATGTCAGCGGGGCGGTCGACAAATCTGCCGAGGTGGATGTCGCCGAGATCGTCAAACAGGTCGCCGGTCAGTTTCGCGATACCCATCCGGTAACGGTGACACAGTGTCAGCCCTGTATTGTCTCGGCGAGCCGCGAATCGCTTGAGCAGGTGCTGGTTCATCTCGTCCAGAATGCGATTGACGCCAGCCCCGCCGGCTCGCCCGTGCTGGTCGGGCTGTCGGCGGACGGGCTGCATGCCAGTATCGAAGTGGTCGATTCCGGAACCGGCATGTCGCCGGAATTCGTGCGGACCCGGCTGTTCAAGCCGTTTGTTTCCTCCAAGCCGGGCGGCTTCGGCATCGGCGCCTTCGAAGCGCGTGAGCTGGTACGGGCGATGCATGGCCGGCTTGAAGTCGAATCGCGCGAAGGTCTCGGCTCGCGCTTCGTTATCCGGCTGCCGCGGACCGAGACCCGCGATATCCTCGAGAATTTTGAAAAATCCGGCGAACAGCCTGGTCTGAAGGTGGCATGATGATCGATGTGAAACCCAAGTTGCTGGTCGTCGAAGACGATGCCGGTCTGCAAGCACAGCTCAAATGGGCTTACGAGGACTTCGAGGTCATAGTAGCCGGTGACCGGGCTTCGGCAATGGCTGCCTTGCGCGCCGAGGAGCCCGCGGTGGTTACGCTCGATCTCGGCCTGCCGCCCGATCCCGACGGAACCAGCGAAGGCTTCGCGGTGCTCGACGAGATCATGGCGATCAAGCCCGATACCAAGGTCGTTGTCGCTTCGGGCCACGGGGCGCGCGAGAGCGCGCTGCAGGCGATCGCCAAGGGTGCCTACGATTTCTACCAGAAACCTGTCGATATCGATGCGATCGGCCTGATCGTGCGGCGGGCGTTGCAACTGCACCGGATCGAAACCGAAAACCGCCAGCTGGCGGCCAAGGCCTCGAATGATCGCGTGCTGGGCAATCTCATCACCGCCGCGCCCGAGATGGTCCGTGTCGCCCGTACCATCGAGCGGGTGGCCAATACCAATGTCTCGGTGATGCTGCTGGGCGCGAGCGGCACCGGCAAGGAGCTGCTGGCGCGCGGTCTGCATGATGCGAGCGACCGGGCCAAGGGCGCTTTCGTCGCGATAAATTGCGCGGCGATCCCGGAAAACCTGCTGGAAAGCGAGTTGTTCGGACACGAGAAGGGCGCCTTTACCGGCGCGGTCAAGACCACCGAGGGCAAGATCGAACAGGCCAATGGCGGCACCTTGTTTCTCGACGAGGTCGGCGACATCCCCTTGCAGTTGCAGGTCAAGCTGCTGCGCTTCCTGCAGGAGCGGGTGATCGAGCGGATCGGCTCGCGAAGCTCGATTGCGGTCGATACCCGGATTGTCTGTGCCACCCACCAGAACCTCGAGGCGATGATCGCCGATGGCCGCTTCCGCGAGGACTTGTTCTACCGTCTGGCGGAAATCGTCGTGAAAATACCGAGCCTGGCCGAACGGCCCGGCGATGCGACGCTGCTGGCCAAAGTCTTCCTCACCCGTTTCGCCCGGGAAATGAACCCTTCGGTCAAGGGCTTCGCCGCCGATGCGCTGGCGTCGATCGATGGCTGGGCGTGGCCGGGCAATGTTCGCGAGCTGGAAAACCGGGTGAAGCGCGCGGTGATCATGGCCGATGCCAAGCTGATTTCCTCGGCCGATCTCGATCTTGTCGAGCCCGGCGCGGAACAGGCCCACGCGCTCAACCTCAAGACCGCCCGCGAAGAAGCCGACCGCCGGGTCATCCGCCACGCGCTGGCGCGCAGCGAGGGGAACATTTCCTCCACCGCCAAGCTGCTCGGGATCAGCCGCCCGACGCTATACGACTTGCTCAAGCACTATGACTTGCACGCCTGAGCGACCGCAAAATCGCGCGCGCCTGCTTTGCACTCTGGCGGCAGGCCTGCTGGTCCTGGCCGGCGCCAGTCAGGCGGCACCGCCTGAAAGCGCCGAGGCGCTGATCGCCAGGGCGCGCGATGCCCTTGCCCGGGGCGATGGCATTGATGCCGAAGTTCGCCTGAAGCAGGCGCAATCGGTCGGCGCGAGCCGCGAGGCGATCGCCGCGCGGATGGGCGAGGCGATGCTCGATCAGGATCAGCCCGCCAAGGCGCGCGAATGGCTGGGCCCGGGCAAGTTCGCGCCCGCAGATGCCGCCTATGGCTTCCGCATGCTCGGCAGGCTCGAAAGGCTCTCGGGCAATCTGCCCGCAGCCGGGCGCGCCTACGACCGGGCGATCGGGCTTGCGCCGAAGGATCCGCTGCTGTGGGTCGATGTCGGCTATCTGCGCTATGCCGGGGGCGAGCACTTGCTGGCGCTCGATGCGGCCAACTACGCGCTCCAGCTCGACCCCGGCAATGTCCGTGCGCTCGAATTCCGGGGCCGCATTGTGCGCGATCAATGGGGTCTGGAAGCCGCGCTGCCCTGGTTCGAGGCGGCGCTGGAACGCGATCCGGACGACATAGCGGTGCTTGGCGACTATGCGGAGACACTTGGAGATATTGGCCGGGCCGGCGATATGCTGGCGGTAACGCGCAAGATGCTCACGCTCGATGGCGGCAACGCCAAGGCGCTGCTGCTCCAGGCGACCCTTGCCGCGCGCGCGGGCAACGGCAGCCTCGCCCGCGCCCTGCTCAACAAGGCCGGGAAGAAGCTCGACGGGGTTCCCGCCCGGATGCTGCTCGACGGTGTGATCGAACTCAGTTCGGGCAACAATCTGCTCGCCGTCCAGGCGCTCGACCGGCTGGCAAGCCTGCAACCCGCGAACCCGCATGCCCAGGCGCTGCTGGCAAAGGCGACATATGCCTCGGGCGACTTCAAGGGAGTGGTCCGGCGCTTCGGCCCGCTCGCAGCGCGCGGCGATGCTTCGCCCTATCTGCTGACCGTGGTTGCCCGAGCCCACGAAGTGCTGGGTCAGCGCGATCTTGCGGCGCCATTGCTGCAGCGAGCGGCCGAAGCGACCGACCGGCCGTTCCGCCCGGTTCCGGAAAACCTGCCGATCGGCGCCATGCTGGCCGAGCAGGACAATAGCGCTGCCGAAGCGACGGCCGAACGGCTGCGGGCGATCAGCCCTGGATCTGCCGATGCCCAGGCGCAGGCCGGCGACGTCCAGCTGACGCTGGGCCGCGCTGCCGCTGCGGTTGAGCGCTATCGCCTCGTGGCGCGGGTGCGCATGCCGGAGAGCCTGCTGTCGCGGCTGGTCGCGGCGCTCGGGTTGGCGGGGCAGGGCAATGCCGCAGCAGTTCTCGTGGAAACCTCGCTGGCGCAGACGCCGTCAAGCCGGGTCGCGGCGCGGCTGGCGGCCGGGCATGCCGCCGGGCAGGGCGACTGGCCGCGCGCGGCGCAGTTGCTCGATCACTTGCGCCAGTCCGGTGGCGCGCGCGACGTGCGCCTTCTCGCCGACCTCGCGCTGGCGCAGCTGCGCGATGGCGATGCCGAAACTGCCGAGAAGACGGCGCGCGAGGCCTACCGGCTCCAGCCCGCGAATCCCGCCGCCGCGACCGCCTGGGGCATGAGCCTCGCCCGGCTGAAACAGCGCCCCGAAGATGCCCGGGCCTTGCTCGACAAGGCCAGAGCCATCGGCGGCGACAACCCCTTGCTTGCCGAAGCGCGCAAGCTGCTGGTGGGGTGAATCGCTCGCTGAATGCTCGACAAGCCTGTTCGACTCCGGCAATCGCCGGGGGACGCGGCAGGAGGCAGGCATGGCAGGAGCACTCGACGGTATCACGGTGATCGAACTGGCGGGGATAGGACCTGCACCCTTTGCCGGCATGATGCTCGCCGACCACGGTGCCAGAGTGATCCGCATCGAACGGCCTGAGCAAGTCACCCGGCTCGGCGACTTTGGCTACCGCGACATCATGAACCGCAACCGCGAACTGCTGGTACTCGATCTCAAAAATCCTGAGGAGGCTGGCCGGTTGCGCGATCTGATCCGCGATGCCGATGCACTGATCGAAGGCTACCGGCCCGGCGTGCTCGAACGACTCGGTCTTGCGCCCGACCTGCTGCTGGCGGACAATCCGCGGCTGGTGATCGGCCGCATGACCGGCTGGGGGCAGGACGGTCCCAAGGCAAAGCTGGCGGGTCACGACATCAACTACATCGCCCTGTCCGGCGCTTTGCATACCTTTGGCCCCAAAGGCGGCAAGCCAATGGTCCCCACCAATCTGATCGGCGATTTCGGCGGCGGCGGGATGTTGCTGGCCTTCGGCGTGCTGGCCGGCATCCTTTCGGCGCGAAGCACCGGCAAAGGCCAGGTGATCGACTGCGCGATGATCGACGGCGCTTCGATACTGAATGCGATGACCTATGCGATGTTCAATGTCGGCATGTGGAAGGACGAGCGCGGGGTGAATGTGCTCGACGGCTCGGCGCATTATTACGACACCTATGAGACCAGCGACGGCAAATGGATCGCCATCGGCTCGATCGAAGAGCCGTTCTACGCACTGCTGCTCGACAAGCTCGGGCTGACCGGCGATCCGGACTTTGCCTATCAGGCGGACGAGGCCAGCTGGCCTGGGCTCAAGGCCCGGCTTGAGGCGATCTTCCTCACCAGGACCCGCGACGAGTGGTGCGGACTCATGGAGGATACCGACATCTGTTTCGCCCCGGTGCTCAGCCTCGCCGAAGCGCCGAAGCATCCGCACAATGTCGCGCGCGGCACATTCATCGAAGTCGACGAGGTGATCCAGCCCGCCCCCGCGCCGCGCTTTTCGGGCACGCCAGCGCCGCCGGTGCGGATGACTGAGCGCTGATCTTGGGATTTCTCAAACGCATCGACACGATGGTCCAGATCGTCCTCGCGGCGATCGTGCTCGCCAGCCTGCTGCCCGCGCAGGGGCAGGCGAAGCTGCTGGTGCAGGCCCTGTCGAATGCCATGGTCTTCGTCCTGTTTCTGCTCTACGGACTAAAGCTGGCGCGCCGCGATGTGCTGGCTGGGATGGCGAACCTGCGTCTGCTGGGGCCCCTGTCGCTGTTCGTGTTCGGCGCGATGGCCATGGCCGGCTGGTTGGTGTGGCGCGAGACGCAAGGCTGGCTGCCCCCGGCGCTGGCGCTTGGCTTCCTGTTTCTCGGCTGCCTGCCATCCACCGTCCAGTCGGCGACGGTCTATACCTCGATCGCAGGGGGCAATGTCGCCAGCTCGGTGGTGGCGGCGGCTCTGCTCAATATCCTGGGTGTGTTCGTCAGCGCGCCGCTGTTTTCCTTGCTCGCAGGGATGGGCGGGGAAGGCGTAACCGGCGCCGCTTTCGTCAAGGTTGCCGGGCTGATGCTGCTGCCCTTCGTTATCGGCCAGGCGGCGCAGGGCTGGTTCGGCGCCTGGGTGCGCGAGCACAAGCGCCCGGTGAGCTTCCTCGAGCGCGGCACCATTGGCCTCGCGGTTTATTCGGCTTTTTCGGGCGCGGTGAACGAGGGCATCTGGAGCCGGGTCGATGCGGCCGGCTGGATCGGCCTCGCGGCTGGCTGCGCGGTGCTGCTGGTGCTGGGCTATGGCGGCAGCTGGCTGCTGGGCAAGGCGCTGCGCCTCGATCATGGTGACCGGGTGGCGATGGTCTTCGCAGGCGCGCAAAAAAGCGTCGCTATGGGTGCGCCAATGGCGACAGTGCTGTTCCCGCCCGTCACCGCCGGGATCGTGCTGATGCCGCTGCTGGTCTATCATCTGGCACAGCTGGTGGTGGCGGCGCCGGTGGCGGGGCGGCTGCGGCGCACGTAGACAATTCTGGCCTAATCAAACAGCTTTGCCTTGCACGAACAGGTATAGGTTTCTTGAGCGGGCGCTACTTCGGCTGATAGGTCTGCTCCACCCCCGGGAACGTCCTTGCCCGCACCTCCTCGGCATACTTTGCCGCCGCGCCGGAAATCGTCTCGGCAATCTCTTCGTAGCGCTTCACGAAGCGTGGCACCCGCTCGAACATGCCGAGCATGTCCTCGGTCACCAGCACCTGCCCGTCGCATTGCGCCGAAGCGCCGATGCCGATGGTCGGGATTTCCAGCGTTTTCGTCAGTGCGATGGCGATGGGCTCGACCACGCCTTCGATCACGACGGCAAAGGCCCCAGCCTCCTGGATCGCCTGCCCGTCGGCAATGATCTTCTCGTGCTCCTGCTGGCTGCGTCCGCGTGCATTGTAGCCGCCCAGCACGTTGACCGACTGCGGGGTGAGGCCGACATGCGCCATCACTGGAATGCCGCGGGACGAGAGGAAAGAAATGGTTTCGGCCATGTCCACGCCGCCTTCCAACTTGACGGCAGCGCAACCGGTTTCCGCCATGATCCGGCTGGCCGAGGCGAAGGCCTGTTGGGGAGAGGCTTCGTAAGTGCCGAACGGCATGTCGACGATCACCACGCTGTGATAGCTGCCGCGCACCACGGCGGCTCCATGGGCGCACATCATTTCGAGCGTGACCTGCAGCGACGATGGCAGACCGTAAATCACCTGCCCGAGCGAGTCACCGACCAGCAGCATGTCACAGTGCGGATCGAGCAATTGCGCCTGCCGTGCTGTGTAGGCGGTGAGCATTACCAGCGGCTCTTCGGTTTTGCCCTCGAACTTGCGGCGCTTGATCGCGGGCACGGTGAGGCGCTTCATCGGTGCTGGCGTGGGATGGGCGCGGCTGGTCGACGTGTCGAGCTGGAAGGTCGTGGACATTCGCGCCTTCTAGCGGCTGTCGCATAACTGGGGAAGGGCAGGCGTCGCCCCTTGCCAATGCGGGACATGCCGCTAGCCTCCCGCTCCATCCAGCATCCCAAGGTTTGGGGAGAACCGCATGTTCGGCCGCGTAAAATCGCTCGATGCCATCCTGGCGACGGCAGAGAAGAAATCGCTCCACCGCTCGCTCGGCGCTTTCCAGCTGACCATGCTGGGGGTCGGCGCGATCATCGGCACCGGGATTTTCGTGCTGACCGCCGAAGCCGCGCAGAAGGCGGGACCGGGCATGCTGCTGAGCTTCGTCATCGCCGGCGTGGTCTGCGCGGTGGCGGCGCTGTGCTATTCGGAAATGGCCGCGATGGTGCCGGTTTCGGGCTCCGCTTACACCTACAGTTACGCGGTGATGGGCGAGCTGCTGGCCTGGATGGTCGGCTGGGCGCTGGTGCTGGAGTACGCGATCGCGGCTGGCGCGGTGGCGGTCGGCTGGTCGGGTTATTTCGTCGGCATGCTGGCGCATCTGGGCGACTATGCGTCGTTTCTGCCCAACATCGTGATCCCGGCGGAATACGCCAGTGGGCCCAGCGGCGGGGGAATTCTCAACCTGCCGGCGATGATCATCGCCCTGCTGGTGACCGTGCTGCTGGTGATCGGCACCAAGGAAAGCGCGATGTTCAATGCGGTGCTGGTCTGCGTCAAGATCGCGGCGCTGACCGCCTTTGTCTTGCTGGCGATTCCGGTGATGAACGGGGCCAAGTTCGAGCCTTTCGCGCCGCTCGGCTTCTCGGGGATTTCGGCGGCGGCTGCCTCTATCTTCTTTGCTTACGTGGGCTTCGATGCGGTATCGACTGCGGCGGAGGAGACCAAGAATCCGCAGCGCAACATGCCGATCGGGCTGATCGGCAGTCTGGGCATCTGCACGATATTCTATCTGCTGGTGGCGGCCGGGGTGATCGGCTCGGTCGGCGCGCAGCCGATGCTCAATGCCGATGGATCGGGGATTTCCCCCGGATCGGCGGAAATGACCGCAGCCTGCAAGGCAGCGGGCGATCAGGCCGTGGTCTGCTCGCGCGAAGCGCTGGCCTGGACCCTGCGCGAGATCGGCTGGCCGCAGATCGGCAATCTCGTTGGTCTCGCCGCGATCCTGGCGCTGCCATCGGTGGTGCTGATGATGATGTTCGGCCAGACCCGCATCTTCTTCGTGATGAGCCGCGACGGGCTGCTGCCCGAGGTGCTGTCTTCGGTGCATCCTCGCTTCAGGACACCGCATGTCATCACCATGATTACCGGCGTGTTTGTAGCCCTGTTCGCGGCCTTCTTTCCGGTTGGCGCACTGGCGGACATTTCCAATTCGGGCACTTTGTTCGCCTTCGCCATGGTCGCGATTGCGGTGATCGTGCTGCGCCGGACCGACCCGAACCGTGTTCGCCCGTTCCGCACGCCCGCGGTGAACGTGGTCGCGCCGCTCGCGGTGGTGGGGTCGATCTACCTGTTCTTCAGCCTGTCATGGTACACGCTGGGGCTGTTTGCGGCCTGGGCCGTTGTCGGCCTGGCGGTCTATTTCCTCTACAGCCGCAGCCATAGCCACGTAGGGCGCGGGCTGGTCGAGGTGCACGAAGACGATCCCGGTATCCCGCCCCAGCCGGTGCCGCCGATGCCGGGGGCGGCAATCGACTGACCTTTTTCAGGTTTGGAATGAAAAGGGCCGCTCCTTGGGAGCGGCCCTTTTCATTTGTGCTCGGGTCAGGTTCTCCAACGAGGAGTAGGGGCGACCCTAGACGAGCTCCAGCACCGGCTGCTGGACGGTACGGTTGCGGTGTATCCGCCGCCTGAATTCGTGCTCCCGCTGAACTGCGGAAACCTTCAGCCCGGCAATGCCGGAACGGTCAAGCGCGCGCCGCCAGGAGACGAATTCCTCGAGCGACAGCCGGTAGCGCATCAGTACCTCGTCGATTGTCAGCAGCCCGCCATCGACTGCGGCGACGATCTCTGCTTTGCGCCGCGCCACCCAGCGGCTGGTGTTGCCCGGCGGCAGCGTTTCCAGAGTGAGAATTTCCCCAAGCGGACCGATGACACTCGCGGGGCGGACGTTGCGATATTCGAACATAGTTCAGGACCTTTCTCTTAGGCCCCCCTGGCATTCCGATAGTCGCAAATGTTGGTTAAGCAGGACTGAATCCGGCCAGCGGTTCGCCGCTCGCCGGGAGCGCTTCATGGCCTGCCGCGCGGTTTGCGCAGCAGCACCCGGCTGAACCCCCGGTTCCACCCCGGCAGAGGTGGGTCCGGGCTTGCATTGCGGCGAGGCCAATGCTCATTTCGCTGCACAACGCCAGGATGGCGGAGCGGCGCCGGGAGAGCGGACATGATGCAAGGCAATGGCGTCACGAGACGGGGCTTGACGAGACGGGCGGCCCTCGCGCTGGCAGCGGGCGCGGGGCTGGCGGGCTTTGCCGGTCCCGGTCGGTCGTTACGGGGCAGGGCGCCGGCGATCCGGCCAATGGCGAGCAAGTTCGAAGTGCTGGCCGAGGGCCTGGCATTCCCCGAGGGGCCGGTAATCATGCCGGACGGCTCGGTGGTGCTGGTCGAACTGCTGGGCGGGCGGATCACCCGGGTGTGGGACGGCAGGAAGGAAACGATCAGCCAGATCGGCGGCGGGCCGAACGGGGCCGAACTCGGCCCGGACGGAGCGCTCTACATCTGCAATTGCGGCGGTGCCGATCCGGCCGATCCTCACCTCGCCGATGCCAGCCAGCCCGGGCGGATCGAACGGCTCGATCTGCGGACTGGCAAGGTCGACCGGCTCTACGACCGGGTGGAGGGCCGGATGCTGTCCGCGCCCAACGATCTCGTGTTCGATGCCGAGGGCGGCATGTGGTTCACCGATTTCGGCAAGGTGCTGGCCGACCGGTTCGGGCGCGGCGGCATCTATTACTGCCGGCCCGATGGCAGCCACATCGAGCAGGTCGATCACGGCGATACCGGATACAACGGCATTGGTCTGACGGCAGACGGCAAGTGGCTCTATGTTGCGATGAACTACACCGGACGGCTTTACCGGATGGCAGTGGAAGGACCGGGAAAGCTGACGAAGAAGAAAGACGGAAAGGGAATTGCCAGGGAGTTCGTCGGCGCGGCCCCCGGGGACCGTCAGTTCGACGGCCTGACGCTGACCAGGTCCGGCAACATCTGCATCGGCACCAACAATGACGGAGGCGTAACCACCATCACGCCTGCGGGCGATGTGACGTTCCAGCCGGTGCCCGAGGCGATGTCGACCAACCTTGCCTTTGGCGGCGCCGACATGCGCGACCTTTACCTCACCTGGTCAACCGGTGGAAAACTGGTGAAACTGCGCTGGGACGAGCCCGGGCAGAAGCTCAACTTCACCTGAAATCCCCCCATTTCCATTCCGGCCGAGTTAGTGCGATAGTCACCCGATGGAATTCGATATCCTTCCCGTCACCCGTTTCGAGATGAACTGCTCGATCCTGTGGTGCGAAAAGACCAATCGCGCGGCGGTGGTCGATCCGGGCGGGGATTTGAGCGAAATCCTCAATTTTCTCGAGCTGATGGAGCTGGAACCGGAAGTCGCGGTGGTGACGCATGGCCATTTCGACCATGCCGGCGGCGCGGCGCAATTCGCGGCGCTCACCGGCGCGCGGATCGAGGGTCCGCACCGGGGCGACGCGCATGTTGTCGCGCGATTGGCGGAGATGGGCGCGAGATACGGCGTTCCGGCGCAAAGCTATGAACCAGCGCGCTGGCTCGAACACGGCGACCGGGTGCGCTTCGGCGAAGAGGAACTGGAAGTGCTGCACTGCCCCGGCCACTGCAGAGGCCACGTCGCCTATTTCAGCCCCTCGCGGCGCCAGGCCTTCGTCGGCGACATCCTGTTCCGCGGCGCGATCGGCGCATGGGAGCATGGCGACGGCAATCTGCCGCAGTTGATCGACTCAATCCGTACCAAACTGTTCGCGCTGGGCGACGATGTCGGCTTCGTCCCGGGACACGGCGAGACATCGACCATGGGCCATGAACGGATCAACAATCCCTTTGTCGGCGAACTGGCGATGGAGAAATGGCGCGAACGGTCCGCTGGCAGGGCAGATCCGGCGGTAATGTAATTAGGGACTGTCCCTAATTATTGTGTAATTAGGGACTGTCCCTAATTATTAAACCGCCTCCAGAGCATATCCAGCCGAGCGCACTGTCCGTACCGGGTCGGGCGCGCCCGTCATCTCGATGCCCTTGCGCAGCCGCCGGATATGCACATCGACGGTGCGCAGTTCGATGTCGCTGTCGGTGCCCCATACCGCGTCGAGCAGCTGGCCGCGCGAAAAGACCCGGCCCGGGTGTTCCATGAAGAATTTGAGCAGGCGGAATTCGGTGGGGCCGAGCGTCAGGTTCTGGCCGCCCCGCGCGACCCGGTGGGCGGTGGCGTCGAGCGAGAGGTCGCCCACGCTGAGCGTTTCACCCGCCAGTGCCGGGCGGATGCGCCGCATGATTGCGCCGACGCGGGCGATCAGCTCGCGCGGGGAAAACGGCTTGGTGACATAGTCGTCGGCGCCGGTTTCGAGGCCGCGGATACGGTCGTCTTCGGCTTCGCGTGCGGTGAGCATGACGATCGGTACATGCGCTGTCGCCTTGCCCTTGCGCAGGCGGCGGCAAACTTCGATGCCGCTGGTGCCTTCGATCATCCAGTCGAGCACCACGAGATCGGGCGCCTGTTCTTCGGCTAGCAGCAAGGCCTCGTCGCCGTCGGGCGTGACTATCACCTCATAGCCCTCCGCCTTGAAACGGTATTCGAGCAGTTCGGCGAGGGCCTGATCGTCCTCGATCAGGAGAAGTCTGGGAGCGGGCATTTGACCGATCTCAACCCGGGGTCGGCTCGTCACGCTCGGCAAGGTAATTGCCGGTGGCGGCGAAATAGACCATCTCGGCGACATTAGTGGCGTGATCGCCGATGCGTTCGAGATTGCGGGCAACGAACAGCAGTTGTGCGGCGCTGCTGATGGTCGAGGGATTTTCCACCATGTAACTGACGAGATTGCGGAAAATACTGTTGTAGAAAGCGTCTACCTTGGCATCGCGGGCAACGATCTCGACGGCCATGTCGGGATCGCGTGCGGCATAGGCAGTGAGTACGTCGTGCACCATTTCTGCAGCAATCTCGGCCATGGCCGGGATCAGCGTCAGCGGCTCGAACGTTTTGCGGCCCTCGATCTGGCCGGCACGCTTGGCGATATTCTTGGCATAGTCCCCGATGCGCTCGACCACGCCGGCGATTTTGAGCCCGGCGATCACTTCGCGCAGATCGTCCGCCATCGGTGCGCGCAAGGCGATGATCCGCACTGCCAGCTTGTCTATTTCGGCTTCCAGCGCATCGATGCGCTTGTCGCGGGCGATGACCTGGTCGGCAAGTTCCTGCGATCCCTTGATCAGCGCTTCCATGCCATCGCCGATGGCGACTTCGGCTAGCCCGCCCATCTCCGCAATAAGCCCGCGCAGGCGGGTGATGTCCTCGTCGAATGCCTTGACTGTGTGTTCTGCCACCGTGCCTGTTCCTAACCGTACCGTCCGGTAATGTAGTCCTTGGTCTTCTCTTCCTGAGGATTGGTGAAGATATCGGACGTGTCCCCGGCCTCGACGATCTTGCCGAGGTGGAAAAAGGCGGTGCGCTGCGAAACCCGGGCCGCCTGCTGCATCGAATGGGTGACAATGACGATGGCGTAGCGCTGGCGCAATTCGTCGATCAGTTCCTCGATCCGGGCCGTGGCAATCGGATCGAGCGCCGAGCAGGGCTCGTCCATCAGGATCACTTCGGGATCGACCGCGATGGCCCGGGCGATGCAGAGGCGCTGTTGCTGGCCGCCCGAAAGCGCGGTGCCGCTGTCGGGCAGCCGCTCCTTGACCTCGTCCCACAGCCCGGCACGGCGCAGCGAGCGTTCGACGATTTCGTCGAGTTCAGCCTTGCCGGACACCAGCCCATGGATTTTCGGGCCATAGGCGATATTGTCGTAGATCGACTTGGGGAACGGGTTGGGCTTCTGGAACACCATGCCCACCCGCGCGCGCAATTGCACCACGTCCATGCCCGAACGGTAGATATCCGCGCCATCGAGCAATATCTCGCCTTCGACGCGGGCATTGGGGATGGTGTCGTTCATCCGGTTGAACGCGCGCAGGAAGGTCGATTTGCCGCAGCCCGATGGACCGATGAAGGCGGTCACCAGCTTGTTTTCGATCTCGATCGAGACATCGTCGATCGCCCGCTTCTCGCCATAGGAGACGGAGACGTGGCTCGCCCTGATCTTGTTGGCAGGGGCCAGAATGGTTGTGTCGGCTTTCACCAGCGCCTCTCGAAACGGTTACGAAGGTAGATGGCAAGGCCATTCATCGCCAGCAGAAACAGCAGCAGCACGATGATCGCCGCGGATGTGCGTTCGACAAAGCCGCGGCTGACTTCGTCGGACCACAGGAAAATCTGAACCGGCAGTACGCTTGACGGCGAGGTAAAACCATCGGGCGGTGTAGCGACAAAGGCGCGCATGCCGATCATCAGCAGCGGCGCGGTTTCGCCCAGCGCCCTGGCCATGCCGATAATCGTGCCGGTGAGGATACCCGGCAGCGCGAGAGGGAGGACGTGGTGGAACACGGTCTGCACCCGGCTCGCGCCAATGGCGAGCGCGCCGTCGCGGATCGAGGGCGGCACGGCCTTGATGGCATTGCGCCCGGAGATCACGATCACCGGCATGGTCATCAGCGCCAGGGTCATGCCGCCGATCAGCGGGGCGGAGCGATAGTTGGGGAAGATCGTCAGAAACACCGCGAGGCCAAGCAGGCCGAAGATGATCGAGGGAACTGCCGCGAGGTTGTTGATCGAGACTTCGATTACCTCGGTCCAGCGGTTACGCGGCGCATATTCCTCGAGATAGACCGCCGACAGCACGCCGATCGGAAAGGCCATCAAAAGCGTGACCAGCATGGTCAGCATCGATCCCTTGAGCGCCCCCCAGATGCCCACGGCCTGCGGATCGGTGGCATCGCCGCGGCTGAGGAAGCCCGGATCCCAGGCATGGACGAGCATGCCCTCGCGGGAAAGTTTGGCGGCCAGGGCGCGCAGTTCCGGCGTGCCCTCGCCGCGGTAGGCACCGGCAAGGTCGTCGCTGACCGGCACCGAGACCTCTACTTGCGATTTGAGCAGTGCGGGATCGCCGATCAGCTGCTCGGCAACCTCGCGCCAGGCGCCGTTACCCAGTTCCAGCCCCGCCCTGTCCCCGGCGGCTTTTGCGGCGGCGAGCTTGACGACATCGGGCAACCCGGCAATCTCAAGCGCCTGCGGCGCGCCTTCGTTTTCAAGCCGGGCGGTGTCGATCTGCAACGGGCTGGTGGCGAAATCGATTGGAAAGCGCAGTTCGGTTCGCTTGAAGCCGCCCACGGCATTCGACGTCATCGTAACGAGCAGAAAGGCCAGCACCAGCGCGGAGAACACCACTGCGGCAAGCCCCAGCAAGCGGAAACGGCGCTCGGCAGCGTAACGCTTCTTCATCCGGGCGACAAACAGCGGGTCGTTGGCGACTGTCGTCTTGGGGGTGCCTGGGACCATGGGGGCGGGAGCGTCACTCATAGGCTTCACGGAACCGTTTGACCACGCGCAGCGCGATGAAATTGAGTGCCAGCGTCACCATGAACAGGACAAAGCCCAGCGCGAAAGCCGCCAGCGTGGCCGGATGATCGAAACTGCCTTCGCCGGTCAGCATGGCGACAATCTGGAAGGTTACGGTCGTCATGCTTTCGAGCGGGTTGGCAGTCAGCCGGGCCGTCGCGCCCGCCGCCATGACGACGATCATGGTCTCGCCAATGGCGCGGCTCACCGCGAGCATCACGCCAGCGACAATCCCGGGCAGCGCCGCCGGGATCAGGACCTTGCGGATGGTCTCCGACATGGTCGCGCCCATCGCCAGGCTGCCGTCGCGCATTGCCTGCGGTACGGCGGCGATCGAATCGTCGGCCATCGACGAGACGAAGGGGATGATCATGATGCCCATCACCAGGCCTGCCGCCATGGCGCTCTCGCTGGAAGCATTGGCAATCCCGATGGCCTGCGCCACGTCGCGCACCGCCGGGGCCACGGTCAGCGCGGCGAAATAGCCATAGACCACGGTCGGCACGCCGGCGAGGATCTCGAGGATCGGCTTCATCCAGCTGCGTACGCGCTGCGAGGCATATTGCGTCAGGTAGATCGCGCTCATCAGGCCAAGCGGGATCGCCACGATCATGGCGATGATCGCGCCGATGTAGATCGTCCCCCAGAACAGCGGAATGGCGCCGTAGTTTGCGCCCACGCCAGGACCGGGCGTCGCCATCGGGTCGGGTGCCCAGTGCGTGCCAAACAGGAAGTCGCCGGGGCCGACGATGTTGAAGAACCGCACGGTCTCGAAAATCAGCGAGGCGACAATCCCGAAGGTAGTCAGGATCGCCACCAGCGAGGCGAGCAGCAGGCCAAGCATGATCGCTCGTTCAACCTGGGTGCGCGCAGTGAAATCCGGCCTCAGCCGCAGGAAGGAGGCAGCCGCTCCTGCAAAGCCAAGCAGCAGGGTGACGGCTATACCGATCGTGCCATAGTGCGTCAGCGCGGCCCGGTATGGCTCGGCCAGTTGGGCGGCTTCCGGATTGAACGCCGCCGCCTGCCCGGTTCCAAGCGCCCGTGCCTCGGCAATTATCGATTCGCGCTCGAATCCGAAGGCCGGAAGGCTCGCCGCTGCGGGCGACTTCAGCATCTCGGCCTCGGCAAGCCCGGGACTGATGGCGTTCCAGGTAATCGCGAAGAGCAGAGCGGGCACGATCGTGCAGATCGCGACGAACCAGCCATGAAAGCCGGGCAGCGAATGCAGCCGTTCTCCGCCGCGCCGGAACGTCCAGGCGCGCGAACGTGCCGCCAGCCAGCCGATCAGGCCGAGCCCGAAGGCCAGGATGATGGAGATGGCTGGCGACACGTCGGCTTGCGTCCTCGCTGCTGGACTTGCTTTTGAACTTACTTGAGCTGGCTGGGATCGAGCAGCGTCAATTCGCTGGCAATCGTGGCATTCGCGGCCTGCACGTCATCGGGTGACACGACCATACCCTGCTTGGCCAGAAGCCCGTCTTTTCCCCAGCTCTTGGGCCATTCGGCGACGAATTCCTTGAGGCCCTTGATCGCGGCGATGTGCGCGGATTTGACGTAGATATAGAGCGGCCGGGCGCCGGGGTAGCTGAAGTCCGAAATCGTCGCGTAGGTCGGGGAGACGCCGTTCATCGTCAGACCCTTCAGCTTGCTGGAATTCTCTTCGAGATAGGAATAGCCGAAAATGCCGACGGCCTTGGGATTGGCCTCGAGCTTCTGGACGATGAGGTTGTCGTTCTCGCCCGAATCGACATAGGCACCGTCGCTGCGCACCTCGCTGCAGGTCTTTTCGTGCTTCTCCTTGTCGCTGTCCTTCAGCGCCTTCATCGCCGGATCGGTGTCGCAGCCCTTCATCAGGATCAGTTCCTTGAGCGCGTCGCGCGTGCCGGAGGTCGAGGGCGGACCGTAGACCAGGATCGGTTCGGCGGGCAGGGCGGGGTTCACGTCTTTCCAGGTCTTGGCGGTGTTGGGCTTGCCGAAGGGATTGGCGGCGATTGCCTTGTAGACATCGACCAGGGTCAGCGGCAGGCTGAGGCCGCCGTTGGCTTCGGCGAAGGCGACGCCGTCGAGGCCGAACTGGATCTCTATGACGTCCTTGACCCCGTTCTTGACGCAATCCTCGTATTCGGATTTTTTAATTCGCCGCGAGGCGTTCTCGATGTCGGGATGCTGCGCTCCGGTGCCGGCGCAGAACAGCTTCATGCCTGCACCTGTGCCGGTCGATTCGATGATCGGCGACTTCATGCCGGCATTGGAGCTGGCGAAAGAGTCAGCCACGGCCTTGGCGAAGGGATAGACCGTCGAAGAGCCGACTGCGCGAATCTGGTCGCGCGAACCGCTTTGTCCGCCGCCGCAACCTGCGAGCAGCACGGCGAGAGTCGAAACGGCTGCGAACATGGGAGTTTTCTTGTTCATTTCATTGTCTCCGGACGAGGTGTTGAAGGGGCTCTGGGCGAGTCGCATGACAACAGTGTGACATTTGCGGAACCCGCCCGGTTTCTTGGAGTTCGGGCTCAGAAATCGACCTGGGCGCGCAGGCCCAGGGCATTGGCGGTGTAATCGCGATCGGCACCCGCAGGCAGCGCTGCGTCGTTGATCCAGATGTGTCCGTAGTTGAGGATGAAACGGACATAGTCGGTGGGTATCCACAGCGCCGAAATTCCCGCCACTTGCTGCCTCCCGCCAATGATCGCGCCGCTGTTGAGATCGAGCCAGTCGTAGCGCAGGTTCACCTGCACCGCGCCCATACCGCCCTTGCCGACGGGTTTCTTGGGCTTGATCCGGTCATAGGCACCATTCTTGTAGGCCGTGACATCGTCGGTCAGCAGGTAACCGATTTCGGCAAAGCCGCCGTTGAACGTGGCATTGGCGAGGCCGGGGCGGATCGCGGTCATCCACTGGCTTTCGGCAGTCGCGTGGAAACGGCCGTTGAGATAGGCGAACTCCGCACCGAATGTTCGCTCACCGCTGGCGCTGAATGCGCGGGTATCGACCAGCCGCAAGTCAGTGGTGTGAACGAAAGGCCGGGCGCGGTAGCGGGCTGTCGCAGAAGCGTCGTTGAAGTCGCGGTAATGCGCCGATCCGCCGATGTGCAGCTGGCCTTTGCCGAGTTTCGGCATGAACACCACGCGGCCATCGAGGCTGTAGCTGTTGTTGCTGTCGAGATTGAGGTCGGCGGCGTTGTCGGTGAAGACGCCGGCCTGCACCATCACCTGCTTGCCGGTATAGGTGCCGCTCAGTCCGACCCGGCGTTCGAAGCCGAAGGCGCTGTTGAAGGCGGCGCGTTCCTGGAAGCTGGTGAACAGGTCGGAGGTCATGTCCTCCATCGACTGGAACGGCTTGTGATGGCCGATCGTGAACGTGAGTTTGGGATTTGCCTTGTAGGTCAGATAGACGTCGGTCAGTTCGACACTGCTGTTGGCGAGATCGGCCTCGACCCGGTAGCCGAAGCCGCCCGGCATGGTGCCATCGAAGCCCAGATAGACTCGGCGGAATTCGGTGCCGATGCCGAGACTGCTCCTGCCCGCGATGCCGTCGGGCGCATCGACGCCTGCGACATCCAGCTGCATCCGCCCGCGCGGTTTGAACGACCAGCCGTCCTTGGTGGCGATCTTCGGTGCGCCGTCCCAGGTGATCTCGGTCGCGGGCTTGGCGGTGGCGGAGGGCGCGGCGGCGGCCACTGCATTGTTGGCCGAAGTTGTCGCGGCGGCGGCCGCCGTGGTGGCTGCATCGGCCTTTGCCCGCGCTTCGGCGAGCTGGCCTTCGAGCGTATCGATTCGCGAGGCCATCTGCTGCATCTGCGCCCGCATCGCCGCGAGCTCCTGCTGGATCGCCGCATTGCTCGCGGTTTGTCCCTGGGCGGGCAGGGCCCAGCCAGCCGATACGGCCAGCGCCAGTGCGGATATGCGGATAATTCCTGTCACTTCGCGAGCCTCCGAGCTGCACTTTCATCACCGAATGACGACGGCCCTAAGGCGTTTATATGACACTTATTTGACAATCGCCGGATTTGCCTTTGGATAGCCTGGAAGGGGCCAAGTTTCGCGAGGAATTACTGCATCGGCCATATTGGCTCCGCGTGCGAATGAATGTCCGCCGACCCGGTCTAGCCGAGAAATATTTCAGCACGAATTGCCCGCCCGCGCAGCAGCGATTCGCGGTCCATTGCCGGTCGACCGGCCCGCTGGACGATCGCGGGCCGTATGGCCTGCGATCCGCAGGCGATGGTCATCTCGGCGTCAAGTGTGGTTCCAGGTGGCCCGCTGCCCTCCACGACTTCCGCCGCCAGCACGCGGTAACGCTCTCCCTCGAGTTCGAAGAAGGCCCCGGGTGCGGGCGCAAAGGCTCTGATTTGGCGCTCCACGTCTCGTGCGCTCCGTGAAAAATCGAGCCGGGCCTCGCTCTTGTCGATCTTGCTCGCATAGGTAACGCCGGTACCAGGCTGCAGCACCTCGGGATGGCCCGGCAGGTCCGCCAGCACTTTGACCATCAGCCGCGCGCCCATTTCCGCCAGCTCGCTGGTTAGCTCGCCCGCCGTCTTGCGGGCGATCGGCGTGCGCTCCGCCAGCAGCATCGGCCCGGTATCGAGCCCGGCTTCCATCCGCATGATGGTGATGCCGGTCTCCTCGTCCCCTGCCAGAATCGCCCGCTGCACCGGCGCCGCTCCGCGCCAGCGCGGCAGCAGCGAGCCGTGGATGTTGAGGCAGCCGAACTTCGGCGCGTCGAGCACCGCCCGGGGCAGGATCAGGCCATAAGCGGCGACCACGCCGATATCGGCCCCCAGAGCGGCATACTCCTCTTGCTCGTCCGCGCCCTTCAGCGACACCGGATGCCGTACCGCGATGCCCATGGCCTCGGCCTCGCGCTGGACGGGGGAGGGCTGCAGCTGCTTGCCCCGGCCTGCCGGGCGCGGCGGCTGGGTGTAGCAGGCCACGACCTCGTGCCCCGCCGTGACCAGTGCCCTCAGCGCCGGAACGGCGAAATCCGGGGTTCCCATGAAGACGATGCGCATTGCGGTTCCTTGGGGGGCTTCCTTAGGCGAGCGCCTCGCCCTATCTGGGCGGCCATGGCATCGCAAGAGATCGAGACGCTGACTTCCGCCCTGTCGCGCCTGCCGGGTCTCGGCCCCCGCTCGGCGCGGCGCGCGGTGCTGTGGCTGATCAAGCGGCGCGAGACGTCGCTGGTGCAGCTGCTCGAGGCGCTGGAAGCGGTTCGCGAGGGACTGGTCGAGTGCCGGACCTGCGGCAATGTCGACACCGCCGATCCCTGCGGCATCTGCACCGACCCGCGCCGCGACGCCCGCGCGCTCTGCGTCGTGGAAGACGTAGCCGACCTCTGGGCGCTCGACCGCGCAAGGCTGTTCGCCGGGCGCTATCATGTGCTGGGCGGGAGGCTTTCGGCGCTGGACGGGGTGCGGCCGGAGGATCTGACCATCGGCAAGCTGATCGAGCGGGTCTCGGCTGGCGGCATCGACGAGGTGGTGCTGGCGATGAATGCCACGCTCGAAGGCCAGACCACTGCGCACTACATTGCCGAACGCCTGGAAGGTCTGCCCGTGCGGATCACCCAGCTGGCCCATGGTCTGCCCGTAGGCGGCGAGCTGGATTACCTCGACGAGGGGACTTTGGCCCAAGCCTTGCGGGCAAGGCGTCCGGTAGGATGAAGCCTTTGCGGGCGAGAAGGCCGGTGGGCTAGTCCACCCCGCTGCGACTAGCTTCGCCTGCGGCTCCGCAAGTCTCGCTCCCCTCCCGCTTGCGGGAGGGGTTGGGGTGGGCCTTGCCCAACGCCTGAACGCAAACTATCTGGCCCTTATGGCCATCCTACCGATCATCGAAATCCCCGATCCGCGCCTAAAGCAGGTCTCCGTGCCCGTCGAAAAATTCGACCAGGAGCTGAAAGAGCTTGTCTCCGGCATGTTCGAGACGATGTACGACGCCCCGGGTATCGGCCTCGCCGCGATCCAGGTCGGCGTGCCGCTGCGGCTGCTGGTGATCGACCTGCAGCCCGAGGACGAGGATGCCGAACCCGAAGTCTGCACCGCACACGGCGATCACGAGCATAGCCACCAGCCGCTGAAGCGGGAGCCGCGGGTCTTCGTCAATCCGGAGATTTTCGACCCGTCGGAGGATGTGTCGGTCTATAACGAGGGCTGCCTCTCGGTCCCCGAAATCTACGCCGAAGTCGAACGCCCCGCCCGCATCCGCGCGCGCTGGCAGGATCTCGACGGCAAGCCCCACGAAGCGGTGTTCGAGGGCATGCTGGCGACCGTGCTGCAGCACGAAATGGATCACCTCGAAGGCATCGTCTTCATCGACCGGATCTCGCGGCTCAAGCGCCAGATGGCGCTCAAGAAGCTGGAGAAGATGCGCAAGGCGGCCTGAACCAGCCCCGGCCCGAACGCACGCTGGACGCAGCGCAGAGTTCTCAATGCGCCGAGTGATGGGCGTCGTGGTGCGCTTCGTTGTTTAGCACCAGCAGCGCGGCGCGGCAGGCAGCGGCGCATTCATGGCACATCTGCGCACAGCGCTGGCAATGCGAATGGGCGCCGGCATGGAACTCGCACTCCTCGGCGCAGCGTTCGCAGACCTCGATGCAGGCCGCCAGCAGCGTGCGGATCAGCTGGCGGTCGCCGCCGGTGCGGCGGCTGCCGACCCGGTAGGTGGTGGTGCAGACATCGGCGCAGTCGCTGCACAGCCGGATGCACTGGCGCATGTCCAGCGGTTCGGCGACACAGGCATCGGTGCAGCTGTTGCATATCGCCGCGCAGACCATCGCCTGCTTGACGGCGAGGGCGAGCGACTCGTTGTTGGTTCCGGGGGCGACGTGCGGGTGCTCGGCAATCATCCTCTCGATCGACATGGCGACTCTCCTCGGCTGCAATCGTGAACTGTCCGCCGGGGGTATTGTTCCCGCGCGGCTTGCCAGCGGTCCCGAGGTTAGTTAAGTTCGCGCTTCGTTCCAGCGAGAAGGCAGACCTTGGACTCCCAGCTTTTTGCCATTGTAGCCTTGATTATCGGCCTTGTCGCCGGGGTAGTGCTCGGCTGGTTCGTTGCGTCCCGCCCGGTCGCCGAATTGCGTGAGCGTTTACTCGTCCGCGATGGTGAGGCGCGGGAGCTGGACGAGAAGTTCCGCCGCGCCATCACCGACTTGGCCGGGGCGAGCGTCAAGGCCGGGCAGGCCGATGCGCTCTCCGCCCAACTGGTTGGGGTCACGGCGGAACTGGCGACGCTGAAAGCCAATGCCGTCCATTTCGACGAGCAGAAGCGGCTGCTGCTGGAAGCGCAGGGCGAGTTGAAGAAGGAATTCGAAGCCGCCGGGGCGAAAGTGCTGGCGGGTGCGCAGGACGCTTTCCTCAAGCGTGCCGAAGACCGCTTCTCCGAAAGCGAGAAGGCCAGCGGCGAGCGGCTCCGTGCTCTGCTCGCGCCGGTCGGAGAGCGGCTTAAGAGCTATGAGGAACAAGTCGTGGCGCTGGAGGCCAAGCGGGTCGATTCATTCGGCCAGCTGACCGGACTGATCGATTCGATGCGCACCGGGCAGGAGCAGGTGCGGGCCGAGGCGGCTCGCTTGGGCAATTCGCTGCGCAATGCCCCCAAGGCGCGCGGGCGCTGGGGCGAGCAGCAGTTGCGCAACGTGCTGGAGCAATGCGGTCTCGCCGAACATACCGATTTCGTCACCGAACATTCGATCGAAACCGAGGATGGCCGCCTGCGCCCAGATGCCATCGTCAACATTCCCGGCCAGAAGAAGCTGGTGATCGACGCCAAGGTGTCGCTCAACGCCTATCAGGAGGCGTTCGAGGCGCAGGACGATGCGGTTCGCGACCTGGCGATGGGCCAGCATGTGAGTTCGATGCGCAACCACGTTCAGCAGCTTGGCGCCAAGAGCTATCAGAGCCAGTTCGAGGAAGCGCCGGACTACGTAGTGATGTTCGTGCCGGGCGAACATTTCGTCGCCGCCGCGCTGGAACACGATCCGGAACTCTGGGATTTCGCCTTCCGCAACCGCGTGCTGCTGGCCACCCCGACCAATCTTGTCGCCATCGCCCGCACCATAGCGCAAGTCTGGCGGCAAGACGGGCTGGCGCGCGAGGCCCGCGAAATCGGGCGGATGGGCGGAGAGCTTTACGACCGGCTGGCGGTTGCCGCCGAGCATTTGAAGCGCGTCGGCTCGGGGCTGAGCAGCGCGGTTGACAATTACAATAAATTCGTCGGCAGCTTCGAACGCAACGTGCTGTCCGCCGGGAGGCGCTTGAAAGACAAGCATATTGAAATCGGCAAGCGCGAGATCGAAGAAGTGCCGCTGGTCGAAAGCGCCCCCCGTTTTGCCAACGTTTCTGGCCCAGTCGAGGGTGAAGCGCCGCTGCAGCTCGCCGATGCCGGCGATGACGAGCAAGCCCTGGCGGAATGACTCCGCGATTTTTCCTCCCGCTCGCCTTGCTGGCAAACAGTCCTGGCGGAGCTGCGGCCCCCACTGCCGCGCCGGTGCCCGCGATTTCCGGCCCCTATGCCCCGCGCGAGACCTGCGCCCGATTGCCCGGTACCGCCGCTTTCCGTGCCGCGCTGAATCGGGCGGTAAAGTCCCGCAATGCCGCAGCGATGGCGGCGTTGGCCAGCCCGGCGATCACACTCGATTTCGGCGGGGGCAGCGGGCGGGCGGAACTGCGCCGCCGGTTGCAGGGGGCCGAAGGAGGCAAGCTCTGGACGGAGCTTGGCCGCATCCTCGCGCTGGGCTGCGCGGTGCAAGGGCGCAATCTGGTGATGCCTTCGATCTTCGCCCATGATTTCGGTGACATCGATCCATTCGACGTCTTGGTTGTGACCGGGGCCAGTGTGCCGCTGCGCGCCGGGCCCAGCGCTGGGGCAACGCCGGTTCGCCTGCTGTCCTGGACGCTGGTCGAGCCGCTCAGCGCCGATGATTTCGAAAGGCCGTTTCGCCAGGTCCGTCTGCACGGCGGCGGGCCGATCGGCTATGTCGAGACCGCAAGCCTGCGCAGCCCGCTCGATTACCGGATCGTCGTGGCGCGGCGTGGCCGGGCCTGGCAGATCGACGCTTTCGTCGCCGGGGATTGATCTATTTTGCGCCGATCCGCGCCAGCGCTTCATAGGCCAGCACCGCGCCCGCCACCGCCGCGTTCAGACTGTCGGCCCGCCCCAGCATCGGGATAGTGACGCGCAGGTCGCAGGCATCCTCGTAGTCCTGCGGCAGCCCGCGCGATTCGTTGCCGACCAGGATGAAGCAGGGCGCGGCATAGGGCGCGCCGCGATAGGGCTGGGCATCGCGCAGGGAGGCCGCGACCAGTTGCCCGTCGCCTGCGCGCAGCCAGGGCAGGAATTCCTCCCAGCGCGCCTGCGCCAGCTTTTGCGTAAAGATCGCCCCCATGCTGGCGCGCACCGCCTCGACCGAAAAGGGATCGGCGCAATCGTCGATCAGGATCAGCCCGCCCGCGCCCGCAGCGTCGCCGGTGCGCAGCATGGTGCCGAGGTTGCCGGGATCGCGCATCGCCTGGGCGACCAGCCAGATCGGCGCGGAGCTGCGGTCAAGCAGGGCGAGGCCGGTATCGAACTCGGCGAACACCCCGCAGACCGCCTGCGGATTGTCCTTGCCGGTGACCTTGGCGAGAATCGCCTCGTCCATTTCGACGATCTCGCCGCCCGCCGCCGCAACTTCTGCCGCCAGCACATCGAGCAGGGGATGGGCCTCGCGCCTGGCCGCCATCACCAGCATTTCGGGCAAACGTCCCGATTCGCGCGCGTCGGTCAGCAGCCGCAGGCCCTCGGCGAGGAAGCGCTGCTCCTGCTTGCGGTGCTTTTTCTCGCGCAACGAGCGCAGGAATTTGACCGTGGGATTGGAGAAACCGGTTATCGTGCGGCGATCGGCCAAGGCTCAATCCTCGCCGAACCGGTCCTTGACCAGGCCGACCAGCTTGGTCAGCGCCGACTCGGCATCTTCGCCCCTGACGCTGATCTCGATCGTATCGCCTTTGGCCGCGCCCAGCATCATCAGCCCGAGAATCGATCCGCCCGCAGCTTCGGTCCCGTCTTTCTTCACCGTTACCTGGATGCTTTCGGGCAGCAGGGCGACAATGTTGACGAATTTGGCGCTGGCCCGCGCATGCAATCCCCGCGCATTGGCGATTTCGACTGTCTCGCAGACTTCGCTCATGCATGCTGGCCCAGATATTCGGAGGCGACGGTGATGTAATTGCGCCCGGCATCGCGGGCGGCGATGGCGGCGTCATGCACCGACATGCAGGCGCGGGCCTTGGCCAGGCGGATCAGCATCGGCAGATTTATTCCGGCGATCACTTCGACCTTGCCGGCCTTCATCAGCGAAATCGCAAGATTCGAAGGTGTGCCGCCGAACAGATCGGTCAGGATTATCGCGCCATCACCTGAATTGACCGCCACGATCGCATCGGCGATTTCGCGCCTGCGCTTTTCCATGTCGTCATGGGGGCCGATGCACACGGTTGCAATGCCGTCCTGCTTGCCGACGACATGCTGCATCGCGTGCACGAATTCCTCGGCGAGATTGCCGTGGGTTACCAGAATCAGACCGATCATGCGGAAGAAGCGCTCCGAAGTCCCTGCATTCGCACCCGGATTGTCGGATTGGCCTTCATCGGGACTGTGCCTCCTCGAGGAGGTCAGCCCCGCGCGCGCCCAGGTTGCGGTGCAGCAATGTGGGGGAAAAACCGGCAGCGCGCAAGGCGCTTGCCATCTCTTCGGCGGTAAAGACCGAGCGATGGCGCCCGCCAGTGCAGCCAAAGGCAATGTTTACATAGGCTTTGCCCTGCGCTTCGTAGCGCGGAAGCAGGATCAAAACGAGGTCGCGGATGCGGTTGAAGACCTCGTCATATGCGGGGTCCTTGCGGATAAAGGCAGCAACCGCAGCGTCCTTGCCGGTCAGGGGCTTGAGTTCGGGCTGCCAGTGCGGATTTTCGAGAAACCGCATGTCGAACACCAGATCGGCGACCGGCGGCATGCCGCGCGCGAAGCCGAAGCTCGATACGGTCACGGTCAGCCCCGACGCGTTGTCAGGCGCGAATCGTTCGCGGATGACCTGGCTGAGCTCGTTCGACGAAAAAACGCTGGTGTCGATCACCATGTCCGCCCAGCGCCGCAGCGGTTCCAGCAACTCGCGTTCGGCGCGGATCCCGGATTCGACCGGCATGTCCTGCGCCAGCGGATGGCGGCGGCGGGTCTCGTTGTATCGGCGTTCGAGCTCGGCGTTCGAGCAATCGAGAAATAGCGTGGTCAGCTCGATGTCGCTGCGCTGGCTAAGCCGCTTCACCCGGTCGATCATTTCGTTCGGGTCGAACCCGCGCGTGCGGGAATCGAAGCCGATCGCCAGCGGCGCGCGTTCGCCCCCGTCAGGCGACGGGGCATCGAGCAGCCGGTTGAACAGGCGGACGGGAAAATTGTCGATGACTTCCCAGGCGAGATCCTCGATCACTTTCAAGGCCGTGGTCTTGCCGGCGCCGAGCAGGCCGGTAACCAGCAGCACGCGCTGGGCTGCGCTGGGTTTGGCCGGTTCGTCGGACTCGTTCTCCATGGAGCACTGCTTTTGCTCCCACGGCGGAACAATGGAAAGCGAAACGTCGCGGATGTCCCCAAGCGGTACTCTTGCTCAAGGACATGACGGGGTCTCAGCCGCTCCTCAGGCAGCGAACTCCGCCAGCGCCTGCCGCCCGGCAGCTTCGCGCCAGTGGTCGGCGCTGCCGCTGAGCTGCTGGTTCAGCATCGCCCGCTTCATGAACAGGTGGCAGCTGTGCTCGTCGGTGAGGCCGATGCCGCCGTGGAGCTGGATCGCTTCCTCGACCGTCGAGAGATAGCATTCGTTGGCCAGCGCCTTGGTGACGCCGAGATCGGCGATGCTTGCGCTCTCATCCGCCGCGCGCTGCCACAGCAAGGCTTCGGCGGCGCAGATGCGGGTCTTGAGATCGGCGCAGCGGTGCTTGAGTGCCTGGAACATGGCGATGGGGCGATCGAACTGCCTGCGGGTCTTGAGATACTCCACCGTCATGTCGAGGCAGGCATTGGCCCCGCCAAGCGAGTCCGCCGCGATGGCGAGCTGGGCTATGGGCGAGATGCGGTCGTGCAGCACCTTGGCTGCCTCCCCCTCGGCCACCACCAGTGCCGGATCGGGCTTGAAGCCGGACAGCTCGAGGTCGAACAGGCGGCGGCTTTCGTCCCACAGCTCGCGCTCGACCAGCTTGACGCCCTGCGCCTGGGTGGGGATCAGCACATAGCGACCGGGAATGCCGGCCAGCACATGCCCCGCCATGTCTGCCTCGAAGAAGCCCGAGAGCGTTCCGGTGAGCGCGCCGCCGCTATCGTCAACCCGGCCCGGCAGCATGTTGAGCGGGACGTATTCACCGCCGCAGATGCGCTCGACCCAGCCCTCGCGGTCCGCCAGGCCCTCGGCTGCGGCGATGCCTTCCAGACCGAGCAGCGCCGGCATCAAGGGCGCAGTCGAGACTACCTTTCCCAGTTCGAAATGCACTGTCACCGCCGCCTCGCGCGGCAGACCAAGGCCGCCTTGCTCCTCGGGCAGGGCGATCATCAGCCAGCCGAGTTCGGCGGCGAGTTGCCACGCCTCGTCGCGCGGCGGCTTGAGCCTGTCTGCGGGGAAGGCCTTTTGTGCCGAGTCGCGCAGTTCCTGAAGCAGATCGCCGCTCACAGCACCCACCCCTTCGGCTCGCGCTGCATTTCAAGCATGCGCTCGGCGATGATGTTGCGCTGCACTTCCTCGCTGCCCGCCGCGATGGTCCAGGCGTAACTGTTCATGAAGTCGGCCATCCAGTTGCCGGTGTTGAGATCGCCATAGGTGATCATCTCGCGGAACTGCTCATCCATGCCGCCGAGCCTCAGGCCCAGCAGAGAATATTCGCGCAGCACACGTGAATAGGTGTTCTTGACGATCGGGGCGTCGCCGACCCGCTCGATGCCATTCATGCGATTGAGCAGGAACCGGTCGGCGATGGCGCAGGCGCTGTCGGCGCGCGCCACCAGCTGGCCGAAATCGCGCAAGATCCCGCGATCTTCCTCGCGGCCGGTCTTGCGGATCAGGCCGGCGATCCGGTGCAGCGCCCCGCGCATGCGGTAAGTCAGCTCCATCAGCGTCAGCCCGCGTTCGGCGGACAGGGTCGCCGAAGTCACCGCCCAGCCGGCGTTTTCCTCGCCGATGCGGTCCGACACCGGCACTTCGACATCGTCGAGGAATATCTCGCAATATTCCTGGTCGCCCTGGATCTGGTTGATCGGGCGCACCGTGACACCCGTAGCCTTCATGTCCATCAGCAGGAAAGTTATGCCAGCCTGCTTGGGGCCTTCGCTGGAGGTGCGCACCAGCAACATGCATTTGTCGGCGTATTGCGCCATGGTCGACCAGACCTTCTGGCCGTTGACCACGTAGACGTCGCGGCCATCGACGTTTCGGCGCTCCGCCTTGCACTTGAGCGAGGCGAGGTCCGATCCGGCGCCGGGCTCGGAAAAGCCCTGGCACCAGAACTCGCCCTCGAGGATGGCGGGCAGGTAGCGCGCCTTCTGCGCCTCGCTGCCGCATTCCATGATGGTTGCAGCGGCGTGGTAGGTCGAGACGAACGAGAGCAGCAGGCGCGGGCAATCGGCGCGCGCGAGTTCTTCGTAGAACACTTTCTGCTCGGCGAGGCTGCGCCCGCCGCCGGGCCATTCCTTCGGCCAGTGCGGGATCGCCCAGCCGCCTTCGACCAGCTTGCGGAACCAGGCGCGTTGAGCCTCGGCGAACTCGGCGTGCGACATGCCCTGATAGGCTTCGCGCCAGCCATGCGGGGCGTTGGCGGCCAGCCAGCCGCGAATATCGGCGCGGAGGGCTTCGAGGTGGGCGTCGTCGGTCATGGCATTCTCATGCACCGCAGGAATTGCCGCGTCTAGACGGCAACCTCGATCACGTCCCCCACAACCCGCACCTCGAAGGTGTCGATCGGCATGGTGGCAGGCGGGTTCATCGCCTGGCCGGTTTCCAGATCGAAGCGCGCGCCGTGGACCGGGCAGCTGATCCAGCCGTTCTTCATCCGCCCGCAGTCGAGCTTCTCGTAGGCATGGCTGCACAGGTTGCGCACGGCGAACAGCTTGTCGCGCGTGTTGCAGACAATCACTTCCGTGCCGTCCAGCTCGACCAGCAGCTTGCTCCCGGCGGGAACCTCCTCGAGCTTTGCCGCCGCGACGAATTTCTTCTCACTCATTCCTGTAATCCTACCATCGGATTTCCGGGCGCCATGCGCATTAAGCGCGCCAAATGCAATCCGCCCTTGCAGCCAAACGCGGACCGACGCAAATTGCCTGCGTCCCCGGCCAAATAACTTGCGCCGGCGGTGGTTGTGCCGGATGCAGCCCGCGCCGATAGACGATGGGTGCGCTTAGGGGTGCGCGAACCCGGCCAGAGGGTCGCGAAAACCAGGGAGAGGTTCGTGGAGCAGAACGAGATTTACGATGTCGTAGTGGTGGGCTCTGGCGCGGCAGGGGCCATGGCGGCGCTGCGCGGTGCGGACCTCGGCATGAAAGTGCTGATCATAGAAAAGGCGCAGAAGTTCGGCGGCACTTCGGCTGTTTCGGGCGGCGTGATGTGGCTGCCCAACCACCGGCTCGACGGCGATCAGGGCGATTCGCGGGAATCATCGCTCGAATATCTCGATTCGGTCATCACCAAGCCGGTCGACCGCGAGCGGCTGGAGACCTACGTCGATACCGCTTCCGAGATGGTGCACTACATGAAGGGCACCGGGGTCGAAGTGGTCGTCGCGGCCTGGCCCGATTACGAGCCGCTCAAGCCCGGCGCGCGAACCGACCGCGCGGTGATCGCACCGATATTCGATGGCCGCGAGCTGGGCGACGGCCGCTACGATCTGATGCGCGAGCAATTCAACCGGTTCAAGCTGTTCGGCCGCTATTCGCTGGATCTGAGCGAAATGTTCCCGCTGATGATGCAGCAGAAGGGCTGGCGGGGCGTCGCGGCGAAGGTCATCGCCCGCTATTGGGCGGATCGCTCGACCAGGGGCATCTCGAAGCGCGACCGGCGCTTTGTCCAGGGCGCGGCCCTGATGGGACGGATATACCAGCAGGTGTTCAAGCGCGGTGCGGAACTGCGGCTCGATACGAAGATGGAAAGCCTTGTGGTCGATAAGGGCGGCAAGGTCACTGGCGTCGAAGTCAGCAATTTCGGTCGCACCTATACTATCGAGGCCCGGCACGGCGTAGTGCTGGCGGCGGGCGGATTCGAGTGGAACCAGGAACTGCGCGACCGCTTCTTCCCATTCCCCGGCCTCAGCCGCCACTCATCCTCGCCCGAAGATGCCAATCGCGGCGAAGGGCTGATCGCGGCGGAAAAGATCGGTGCCGTTACCGACCATACCGAAGAAGCCTTTTTCATCCCGACCATGACCTTGCCGATGCCGGGCTCGTCCAATTTCCACGAAATCCACCAGGCCGCCTTCGATGTCGGTCGGCCGTGGAGCGTCTGCGTCAACCGCAACGGCGTGCGTTTCGTCGACGAGGCCTGCGGCTATGACCAGTTCGGCCAGGGCATGATGCGCGATCACAAGGCGACGGGCGCGAACCTGCCATGCTGGCACGTGTTCGACACCAAGTTCCGCCGCAAGTTCAGCTCGGGCGGGCTGATGCCGCTGGCGCACACTCCCGAACGCAAGATTCCCAAGGACTGGTGGGGGCACTACATTTTCCGCGACAACACCATCGAGGGACTTGCAAAGCAGATCAATGTCCCGGTCGAGGCGCTGCAAGACACGATCGCCAAGAACAACGCCTATGCCAAGACCGGCATCGACCCCGAATTCGGCAAGGGCATGAACATCTACGATCAGTTCTTCGGCGATCCGACGGTGACGCCCAACCCCAACATCGGCCCGATCGACACCGCGCCCTATTATGCCGTGCCGATCAACGCGGGCGATCTGGGCACCAAAGGCGGGCTCAAGTGCGATGCGCGCAGCCGCGTGCTCGACGGCAAGGGCCAGCCGATTGCCGGGCTTTATGCCGCCGGCAATCAGGCGGGCAGTCCGTTCGGCAATGTCTATCCGGGTGCGGGGGCGACCATCGGTCCGGCGCTGACTTTCGGCTATATCGCGGCCAATGATATTGCCGAGAGATCGGGGAACCAGCGAGGCTAGGTTCAAAATCCTCCCTGAGACAAGCTCGGGTAGGATCAAGAGGAGATTGAGTGTGCAAGGCAAAGTAGCAATCGTCACCGGCGCGGCGGGCGGCATTGGCGAAGCGATCGTGCGCAAGCTCGGCGAAAAGGGCGTAAAAGTAATCGGCGCGGGGCGCACCGAATCCAAGCTGAAGGCGCTCAAGGACGCGCTTGGCTCCAGCATGGCGTTCGATTACATCGCCGCCGATATCACCGCCGACGATGCGCCTAAAGCCATCGTCGACAAGGCCGTGAGCACCTTCGGGCGCCTCGATATCCTGGTCAACAACGCCGGATCGTTCAATTTCGGCCCGGTCCATGAGACCACCGACGAAATGCTCGACGAAGTGCTGTCGATCTCTGCCCGCGCGCCCTTCCGCCTCAGCCGCGAGGCACTGGTGCATATGGGCAGCGGCTCGTCGATCCTGTTCATCGGCTCGACCTGGGGCATTTACGGCACGCCGGGCGGCGGCGCCTACTCCTTCGTCAAGGCAGGCCAGATCGGCCTCGCCCAGACCATGGCGGCGGAATATGGCGCCAAAGGCATCCGGTCCAATTACATCGCACCGACGGTGGTCCGCACCGAAATGACCGACGCCTATTGGGAACTCGATTTCTTCAAGCGCACCAATTTCGAACTCACGCCTGCGGACCGGCAATGCACCACTGCGGATGTCGCCAATACCGTCGCCTTCCTGTGTTCGGACGAAGCGGGGATGATCAACGGGCAGACGATTGCAGTCGATGGCGGAATTTCGACGACGCGCTACGTTGCACCCGAAGCGGTGTTTGCCGAGCGCAAGTAGGGGACGCCATCATGGCTAACGAGCTGATTATTCGCACCGTCGAGGGCGGCCTTTGCACGCTTGCGCTTAACCGGCCCGAGAAACTGAACGCGCTCAATGTCGAGACATTCCGGCAGCTGGATCACTTCCTCCGGGCGATCGATCCCGATGAAGTCGGCTGTGTCCTGCTGACCGGAAATGGGCGCAGTTTCTGCGCCGGACACGATCTCGACGATCTCGCGTCGGGCGCGGAAGGCAATGAAGCGGCGCGGTTCGAAACCAATGTCATCGAACACCTGGCGTCGCTGCCGATGCCGGTGGTCGCCGCAGTGCGTGGCCATTGCTACACCGGCGGGCTTGAGCTGGTGCTCGGTGCGGACATCATCATCGCCGCCGAAAGCGCCAAATTCGCAGATACCCATACGAAGTGGGACCTGGTGCCGGTCTGGGGCCTGTCGCAGCGACTGCCGCGCCGGGTCGGGCCGCACAAGGCCAAGGAAATGATGTTTTCGGCGCGCACCTATAGCGGCTTCGAGGCAACCGCGATGGGGCTGGCCAACTTCTGCCTGCCCGACGATGCCTTCGATGACGGGGTTGCCCACATTCTGCCGCGATATTCTGGCCAACAGCCACCGCTCGGCGCGGGCGATCAAGAAGCTGATGATCGATACCGAAGGCATGTCGCTGGCGCAGGGTATCGCCTGGGAACTGCATCGCAGCGAAGGCCACGGCCCGGAATTCAATGCCCGGCTGGAGAAACTCCGCTAGGCGCTCGCGGCTCAGGCCTGCAACTCCACATGCAAATTCGCGAGGCCGCGAATGATGAAGCTCGGCTCGTAGTCGATGCGCCGCGCGCCCTTTGGGCCGTGATGCGCTTCCGATAGCCTGATGTCCGAAGTGTGCTCGAACAGCCGGTCGTAGAGCACCTCCACTTCCTTGCGCGCCAGCGGCGCCCCGGCGCAGACATGCGCGCCGCGGCCGAACGCGACGTGTTCCTTCACCTTGGGCCGGCCGATGCGGAAATCGTTCGGATTTTCCCAGCGCGCGGGATCGCGGTTGGCGGCGGCGAGGAAGATGACGACCTTCTGACCGGCGGGAACCTCGAGATCGCCGATCCGGGTCTTGCGCTTGACTAGCCGGAAAGTGACCTTGGTCGAGCCTTCGAGCCGCAGCACTTCCTCCAGGAACGGCCCGATCCTGGTGCGATCGGCGCGCAGTTCGGCTTGGAACTCCGGGTTCTCGCACAGGAAGCGCAGCGAATTGCCGATCAGTTTTGCCGACGTGTCCTGCCCGGCGGCGAACAGGAACATGGCGTTTTTGACCGCTTCCATCAGCGGCACTTCGCTGCCGTCGGGATATGTGGCATTGGCCAGTTCGGACAGCAGATCGTCACGCGGCGCGGCGCGGCGTTCGCCCATATAGCGCATGAAGAACCCGGCCATGACCATCAGCGGGCTGTTCTCCATCCGGTCGTTTCCGCCTTCCATGTTCCCCGGCGGCGGGCCGGCATCGATAATCTTGCGGAACTCCTCGCGGTCGTCGCCGGGCACGCCGAGCAGATCGGCGATGACCATGGTGACAAACGGCGTCGCCATCTGGTTGATCGCCTCGCAGCTGCCTTTTGCCACCAGGTCGCGCACCATCTCGTCGGCATAGCCGCGCATGAATTCTTCGTTGGACTTGAGCCGCGATGGGGTGAACAGCGGATTGAGCAGCGAGCGCGCATTGGCGTGCCGCTCCCCGTCATAGGTGATCATCAGATCCATCGGGCCAGTGCCCATCGAGGCTTCGATCTGGGCGGAAATGTCGTCGCCTTCCGGCTCGAAGCGCAAGGGCCCCAGCGGATCGGGGGCGATCATCGATGAAAAGTCCGCCTTGTTGAGCAGAATTTCGACAGCTTCCTGAAAGCCGGTGACCGCCACGAAATCGCGCGCCTTGAGCTGCACGACCGGCCCGTGCTTGCGCACTTCCTCGAAGAACTCATACGGGTCGAGCAGCACCGATTGATCGGTGAAATAGTCTGTTTCCAGCGCCGAATTGGGCATTGCGGTTCCTCATCCAAGGCAGGGAAGTTGCGATACAGTGTAACTCATAGGATACCGGTGCCGCCTGTCAAATGCAAGCGGCCTTGCTGGCGGGCGGCAGCCTCGTCTAGAGGCAGGGCATGGACTTCGCATGGACCGACGAGCACCGCGCCTTTCGCGAGAAGCTGCGCGCCTTCCTTAAGGCGGAACTGCCCGCCAACTGGGAAAGCATCGCCCACCATGGCCCCGGATCGGCCGAGATCACCGCCTTTTCGCGCCAGTTCTGCGCCCGGCTGGCGGAGGCCGGCATGCTGTTCCCGCACTGGCCGTTGTCGATGGGCGGGCAGGGGCTCGACGCGTGGTTCCAGACTATCCTTGCCGAGGAAATGTGGGCGGCCGGCGAGCCTCGCGGCGCCCAGTACATGAACGTCAACTGGATCGGCCCGACGGTGATGAAATACGGGTCGGAGGAGCAGAGGAAGACGCTGCTGCCACCGATCGTCGCGGGCAATGCGATCTGGTGCCAGGGCTTTTCCGAGCCCAACTCCGGCTCCGACCTGGCGTCCCTGCGCACCCGCGCGGTGCTGGATGACGGCGAGTATGTCATCAACGGGCAGAAGATCTGGACCTCCTATGCCGGACTGGCCGACAACTGCTTCCTGCTGACCCGCACCAGCGACGATCGCAAGCGCGGCATCACGATCCTGATCGTGCCGATGGACACACCGGGCATCACCGTGCGGCAGATCCCCAGCATCATCGGTGAGGGCGACATCCACGAGGTGTTCTTCGACGATGTGATCGTGCCGGAGTTGGCGCGCTTCGGCGAAGAAGGCCAGGCCTGGGAGATCATCTCCTATTCTCTGCGCAACGAGCGGCTGGGCATTCCGCGCTATCACCTTGCCCGCAAGGCGCTCGACCGGGCGGTGGGCCTGCTCAAAGCGCGCGGCGACTGGAAGGGCGAGGCGGTAAAGATCGAGGCAGCAAAGGCAGCAGCGCTGACAGAGACGGCGCGCAACGCCTGCTACGCCATTGTCGACAAGCGGGTGAAGGATCTGCCGATAGGGCCGGAAGCCAGCACCGCACGCTATAACGTGGTTATGGCCGAGCGGGCGGTGGGCGAATTTGTGGTGGAGTATCTGCCGCAGGCGCTGATCGACGCGGAGCCTTACCTCAAGATGCACCACCAGCGCGGAATTGTCGCCGGGATTGCCTCCGGAGCGGCGGAAATTCAGCTCAACATCATCGCCACCGAAGTACTTGAACTTCCGAGGGAGCCGCGCTGATGGAACTCGCCCTCTCCGAAGATCAGGTCCAGATTCTCGACGCCATCGACAGCCTGGCCAAACCCTATGCCACGGTGCCGATCCACGACATTTCCTTCGCGCTGACCAGCGATGAACTGGACCGCGATCTGGCCGAAGGCGGCTTCCTCGATGTCGCGGCGATGGACGAGCTGGGGCCGGAAACCGCCGCGCTGGTGGTCGAGCGATTGGCACGGCTGCCCTTTGCGGTGGAGGCGGGGGCTTCGGCGCTGGTGCGCCCGCTGCTCGATCCCGACCTGCCCCGGCCGCTGTGCCTGATCGAGGATGGCGCAGTTGGCCGTGCGGTGCGCTTTTTGAGGCCCGGTGCGACGGTCGTCGTCGTTGGTGAGAGTGGAGTGCGCAGCTTTACCGCCACAGCCGATCACGTCGCCGAGCCGCACGACGAATCGATCTTCGCCTATCCGATGGCCATGCTCAGGGCGCTGCCCGGCGAAGCCGAGATGCGGCAGTACAATGTGCCCGCTGCAGAAGTTCTGGCGCAATGGCGCGTGGGGCTTGCCGCCGAAGCCTCCGGGCTGATGGCGGCGGCGCTCGCGGCGACAGTCACCTACGTCACCGAACGCAAACAGTTCGGCCGCCCGATCGCCACGTTCCAGGCGCTGCGGCATCGGCTGGCCGAGGCGCAGGTCGTGAGCAACGGCGCCTACTGGATGACCATGAAGGCCGCCACTACCCGCGATCCCGGCGATGCCGCGCTGGCCGCGCTCCACGCGCAGGAAGCGGCGCGGCGGGTGACTTACGATTTCCACCAGTTCCTCGGCGCCATGGGCATGACGCTGGAACACCCGCTGCACCTGTGGACCTACCGGCTGAAGGCCCTGACCAGCGAGCTGGGCGGGCGCGGCGCCAACGCGCTGGCGGCGGCCGAGGCGATCTGGGGGTAGCTACGCTTTCGTCAGCAGCGTTTCGAGCGTCTCGTCGTCTTCGACCGAGATCATGCCGCCGATCTTGGCACCTCCGCCCACTGCGATCGTCTCGCCGGTGATATAGGACGCCGCGTCGCTGGCGAAGAAGACGATTGCCTGCGATACTTCACGCATCGTGCCGTAGCGGCATAGCGAGAATGCCTGCTTGGCTATTGCAGCCGCGTCGTAGCCGCGCTTATCCCAGCCGAGCTCTGCCGCCTCGGTTGCGGTCATGCCCGGCGCGACGCAGTTGACTCGAATTCCGGCAGGCCCCCATTCGGCGGACATCACCTTTGTCAGCATCTGCAGGCCGGCCTTGGCCGCAGAATAGGCCGCAACCCCCTGGGTGCCGCCGACGCCGGCCATGGACGAGATGTTGACCACGGTGCCCTTGCTGGCCTTGAGGTAGGGGTAGGCTGCCTGCGAGCAGTAAAGGGCGGCGTTGAGGTTAAGCTGGATGTCGCGGTCCCACTTGGCGAGGTCCATCCTGGCAATGCCGATGTGACCATGCGCGCCGCCTGCATTGTTGATCAGGATGTCGAGGTGCCCGAATTCCTTGATCGCCGCCTCAACCATTGCCTTGCATGCATCGGGCTTGCGCACGTCTGTCGGGACAGCCAGGGCGCGGCGTCCGAGTTTCCGGATCTCGGCTGCGGCCTGTTCCAGCGGTTCAAGCCTGCGTCCCGCAACGACAATATCGGCGCCGCGCTCGGCCAGCAGCAAGGCCGTGTCGCGGCCGATGCCGGTGCCGCCACCTGTGACCACCGCAACGCGGCCGCCGAGATCGAATCCTTCAAGCATCACCACCTCCTCCGGCGCTGGCAGCCGCGCACGCGTTGCCGCAACTCTTCCGACCTTTGCTCTGGCGTCACCACCGGCGTATCGGCAGGCAGGTGCTGGCGAAGGTCTGCCAGCTTCACCCGCGTCAGGGTCGGCGTCGGGCAGCTGTCGCAATCGTACCAGCGGCCATAGATCGTGCCCTGCTTGTAGCCTGCTGTATCGAGCCAGTTGGGCACGCCGGGATCGGTCAGGGCCAGCACCGCGCGGAACTTGCCGTCGCTGCTCACCTTGGCGAAGTGGCCATTGGTGCTGGACAGGCGGTAGACGTATTCGAGCGTGTCGAAATAGGGATCGTTGAGCTGGAAGTTCCAGTAGTGGCGCTTCCCGGGCAGCTCGGTCTCGATGATCAGCGCTTCGTCGTCCTCGAATTCGAACACGGCTGGGATATAGTACTGCTTCGACAGTGCCCCGCCCAGCTTCTGCGGCTGGAAGACATTTATGCCGACATCCGCTTTCACCTGGTTCTGCATATGATAGAACAGCGAGGTTGCTGCCACCGGCATCGCCGCCATCTGGCGTACGCGCTTCAGGATCTGCTCGGGGGTCAGGCGCGGCTTCGGGCCGACGGGTGAAAGGCATTCGATCGACATCACCGGATCGACTTCGTTCAGCCAGTCATAACTGCGATAGCGGGTCATCAGCACATTGGCGCCCGGCTTGATCGCCAGCCAGTCGCCGGTGTGTCCGGCGGGCTTCTTGCGCGCTGATCAGCACTTCGAAATTGCCATCGGCATCCAGGGTCAGGCTGCGGTCGTCGATATCGGCATAGCGCGCGCCGGTGTGATCGACTTCGCCCTCCAGACCGGGCAGAGCGCCTTGCGTGTTGATCAGCAGCATCTTCACCGTGCCGCGATTGCCGGAGAGACGATAGGTCAGATCGTCGCGCACCGGGCAGTAGAGGTAGATGTCGTCCGGATTGGGTTGCAGCGTGAAGACGGGGTTCCACAGCGGCGCCCAGTCAGGGTGTTCCGGCGTGGCGTGAAAGAAAGCGAAATACCCGTAGGACATCTGCATCATGATCTGACGGTAGACGTCGGCGCGGTATTCGGGATCGTCGGGCCGCCAGGTGTTGGCGATCTCGTCGACCGCTTCCTGGAGCGGCGCAAGATAGTCGAACAGCGGGGCGATCTGGGTCGTCATGCGCACAATCCTCTCTCGTGGCCCCGCTTCGATGCGAGACTCGCTTGCATGGAGGCTATCCACTAACTACCCGGCCTGCAAACCAAACGGAGAGATGCACATGATCGGCGAAGATCTGCTCGACCTTGGCGGACAAGTGGCGCTGGTGACCGGCGCCGGGCAGAATGCCGGGCGGGCGACCGCGCTCGAACTCGCGAAGCACAATGCAGGCGGGATCGCGATCAACGATTTCGTTGGCGAACGGGCCGAGGCCGTGGCCGAAGAAGTCCGCGCCATGGGTGTGCCTGCTTTTGCTGTTCCCTTCGACGTTTGCGATCTCGATGCGGCCAAGGCAGCGGATGCTGCGATCACCGCCAAGCTCGGCGCGGCGACGATCCTGGTCAACAATGCCGGCATGGCTGGTCCCGGCGGATCGCTGCGCCCCGCGCTGAACTTCTGGGAAGAAGACCCGGCAAACTGGCAGCGCTATCTCGGCACCAATCTCTATGGCGTCTACAACTGCTGCTTCGCCCTGATCCCCAACATGGTTGCGGCCAAGCGGGGGCGGATTGTCACGATTGTTTCCGATTCCGGGCGGACCGGCGAGCCGAAGCTTGCGGTCTACGCCTCGGCAAAGGCCGGTGCGCAAGGCTTTATCCGCTCGATCGCCAAGGAACTGGGCCGCTACAACGTCACCAGCAACGCCATCTCGCTGAGTTCGCTGATGCCCGACATGCCCGAGGAACAACTGGCCGAAGTCATGCAGTCGGACCATGCCAAGGCACAGCTGTCGCGCTACACGATCCGCCGCTACGGCAAATCCGGCGACGTCGCGGCACTCGCCACCTTCCTGTGTTCCGACGCTGCCTCATGGATCACCGGCCAGACCTATCCGCTCAACGGCGGCTATGCGCCCTCGATGTAGGGGCAAATGCTTGCGGTTTGCCGCCTGGCCCCCGCCGCGAGCGCCAATTCGCCATTGCTTCACCCTCGCGAATGCCGAATAACCGGATGTCAGGACTGCCGTTCGAGGCGTGCCGTCGCCAGGGAGCCAGATCATGAAATTCGGATTCCTCGTTTCGCGCAAGCTCGTCGACCGCACGAGCTCCGATCCGTTCCGCAAGGTCTATTCCTACATCAATGAAATGGAGGATCTGGGATTCGACATCGCCTATGTCGGCCAGCACCGCTTTTCCGATGTCACGGCGTTCGGCGGCGATGTTGCTTCCGAGCCTTCCGCACCGCTGGTCATGGCCTCGGCGATGCTGGCGCGCACCAGCAAACTCAAGGTCTGCACCAACATCATGCTGCTGCCGGCGCATCACCCGCTGGAAGTGGCCGAGGAAGTCAACACGCTCAACGAGATTTCAGGCAATCGCTTCATCCTTGGTTCTGGCATCGGCTACAAGGCGGACGAGTTCGAGAATGTCGGCTGGAACTTCAAGACCAGGGCGCGGCGGTTCGAGGAATGCCTGCAGATCCTCCGGCTGTCGCAGGGGGGCAAGCCGTTCTCGTTCCACGGCGATTTCTTCAACTTCGACGATGTGCTGGTCGAGCCCAAGCCCTTGCCGGGTGCGGAAATGCCGCTGTGGATCGGCGCGGTCAGCGATCCGGCGATGCGGCGGGCCGGGAGGCTGGGCGACGGCTGGCTGATCGGTTTCGCCGAACACCTGGTCGAGCTGCAAGGCAAGGTTGCCGAATACAAGGCGATCGCCAGGGAACATGGCCGACCCTCGACGCTCTGTCTGATGCGCGACCTGCACATCGCGCCGACCAGGCGCAAGATCAATCCCGACTGGCTGAAGAATGTGTCCTCGGTCTGGGCCGACTACGACGATCTTGGCTCCAAGGCCGATCGCGACAGCCTATCGAACGACGTTATCTTCGGCGGCAAGCAGGTCAGCCTCGAGGAATTCGTCCCGAACCGGGCGATTGTCGGCACGCCCGATGCCTGCATCGCCGAGCTGCACCGGATCAAGGACATGATCGATCCCGAATATGTCCTGATGACGCCCACCGGGGTGCCGGACGCGGACAAGCACTGGGAGGAGCTGCGCCTGTTCGCGCATGAGGTCATGCCGCATTTCAGGAAATGACGGACAGACCAAATGACAGACAGGCCAAGTGCCGCCTTGCGTTCCCAAGCGCAGCGAATAGAACACCCTAGCTCATAAATCTGGAGAGTGAATGCAATGGAAATGGCCGGTGAGCGAAGAATCGCCGCATCCCGCCAGCGTGTCTGGGAGGCGCTGAACGATCCCGCCGTGCTTGGCGCCTGTATTCCGGGCTGCCAGAGCCTGGAAAAAGAGGCGGAAGACCGCTTCAATGCCATTGCCGAGGTCAAGATCGGTCCGATCGGCGCACGGTTCAAGGGCGCGGTGACGCTGTCCGAGATCGATGCGCCGAACGGTTACACCATCTCCGGCCAGGGCAACGGCGGTGTTGCCGGCAATGCCAAGGGCAGCGCCAAGGTGCGGCTGAGCGATGATGCCGGGGGCACATTGGTCTCCTACGAAGTCGATGCGCAAGTCGGTGGCCGCATGGCCCAACTGGGCGGACCGCTGATCGACGCGACAGCAAAGCAGATGGCCGAGAAATTCTTCGCCAAATTCGGCGAGGTTGTCGCGGGTGCCGCCGAGGCGCAGCCTGCCGGGGCACCCGTTGCCACGGTGCCAGATCCTGCACTCGCGGCAGCTACGGCTCCCGCTGTCATGGCCTACCAGGCTCCACCAAGGCCCGCATCGGCAGGCGGTTTCCCCTGGGGCTGGGCGGTTGTGCTGGCACTGGCGATTGTCGCGGGCTTCCTGCTCGGCCGCAGCGGTGCGACGGAAATGTGGGCGGTAGCCGTGGTCGTGCTTGCTCTGGCCGCGCTCGGCGCGGGTTACGATGCCGGGCGGCGCGGCGGAGGCAGGCCATGAAGCCCGCACCCTTCGACTATATCGCCCCCGCGACCATCGAGGAGGCCTGCGCCGTCCTCGCCGAAGCGGGCGGCGGCGCAACGGTTCTCGCTGGCGGACAAACCCTGATGCCGCTGCTCAACTTGCGCATGAGCCAGCCCTTCGTCGTGGTGGACATCAACCGGATCGCCGAACTCAAGGGCATTACCCGCAGCGATGGCGGCACCCGGATCGGCCCGGTGACGCGTCAGGCCGAAGCGCTGGCCAGCGCGGACCTGGCGCGCGATCATCCGGTGCTGGTCAAGGCGCTCAGCCATGTCGGCCACCACCAGACGCGCAATCGCGGCACGGTCGGCGGCTCGATCGCACTGGGCGAACCGGCGGCGGAACTGCCCGCGACCTCGGTCGCCCTGGGCGCAACGATCGAGGCCCGCTCGGTGCGGGGCACACGCCAGATCGCGGCGCACGATTTCTACCTAGGCCCCTACATGAACGCGCTGGAGCCGGACGAACTGGTCACCGGCATCCATTTCCCTGACTGGCCGGCCGGCCACGTCATGCTGTTCCGCGAAGTCGCGCAGCGGCCTGGCGACTTCGCGCTGACCGGCATGGTCGGCGCGCTGGCCCTGGAAGGCGGCACGATCGCGCGTGCCGGCATCGCCTGGTTCGGCATGGGGCCGACGCCGATCAAGGCGCGGGCCGCCGAAGCGGCGCTGCTCGGCAAGAGCATCGACGCAATCGACCCCGAGGCGGTTGCCGAACTGGCGATTGCCGACACCGCACCGTTCGACGACCACCACGCCAGCGCCGAATACCGTCGCACGGTCGGCCGCCGCATCTTTGCCCGCACCCTGCGCGAGGCGCTCAACATCCGGGAGGCCGCATGAGCGAGCCCAAAAGCGAATTCCGCATCGAAATGACGATCAATGGCCGGCGCCAGACGGGCACGGTCGAGGCACGCAAGTCGCTTGGCGATTTCCTTCGCGAGGATGCGGGCTACACCGGCGTCCATCTCGGCTGCGAGCACGGCGTCTGCGGCGCTTGCACGGTGATCGTCGATGGCAAGGCGGTGCGTAGCTGCCTGATGCTGGCGGTTCAGGCCGATGGCGGCGATGTCACGACGGTGGAAGGGCTCGCCGATCCCGACGGTACCTTCCATCCGGTGCAATCGGCGATGCGCGACGAGCATGCACTGCAATGCGGTTTCTGCACGCCCGGTGTGGTTTGCACGCTGGCGGCGCTGACCGGCGACGGCCAGAAGCCCAGCGAGGATGACCTGATCGCCGCGCTGTCGGGCCACATCTGCCGATGCACCGGCTATCAGGGCATCCGCCGCGCGGCCAAGCGCCTGGCAGCCGAAGCAGGAGCAAGGCCATGAACGCGCCGACGACCATCCCCGGAGCCACAATAGCTGGTCAAGGCATCAAGGCCGGGCGCTACATCGGCCAGCGCACCCTGCGCAAGGAAGACCCCCGGCTGCTGACCGGGCGGGGCCAGTTCGTCGACGATATCGTGCTGCCGGGCATGCTGCACGTCGCCTTCGCCCGCAGCCAGATCGCGCGCGGCGATATCCTGTCGATCGACACGGACGCAGCGCGCGACTTGCCCGGAGTTCACGCGGTCTATCTCGCCGCCGACCTCGAACGCCCCGGCTTCGAGATGCTGAGCCTGTACCTTCGCCCCACCGAAGTGCCGACGCCGCTGCTGGCGAGCGATATCGTGCGGTATGTCGGCGAGCCGATCGCCATGGTCGTTGCCGACAGCCGCGCCCTGGCCGAGGACGCGGCGGCGCTGATCGAGATCGACTATGCCGAGCAGGACCCGGTGGTCACTCTCGCTCAGGCGCGCTCGGGCCCGCCGATCCATCCCGGCACCGACGACAACATTGCCGCCGAGGCCGGTGACGAGGACATCGACGAGGCGCTCGCCGCGAAGATCGATGGCGCTGTCCACACGGTTACCCACAAGGTTGTCCACCAGCGGATATCGCAATCGCCGATGGAGACGCGCGGCATCGTCGCGCAGGCGAACGGCAACGAGGAACTTCGGCTCTATATCACTTGCCAGAGCCCGCACATGATCGCCCGCTGGGTTAGCCAGGCACTGGGATTCCCGCAGAGCGCGATCCACGTCATCGCCAAGGATGTCGGTGGCAGTTTCGGCCTCAAGAACCAGCCGTGGCGCGAAGAAACCGCGACCATGCTGGCCGCGCTCAAGTTCGGCAGGCCGCTGAAGTGGATCGAGGATCGCTACGAGCATATGACCGCCTGCCCGCAGTGCCGCGAGCAGGAATTCACCCTGACCATCGGCTATGACAAGGACGGCAAATTCGCCGGCTCCTATGGCGATTACAGCGCCAACAACGGCGCATTTCCGCAGGGCGCGGACAACAACCTGGCGGCGCAGATGTTCATCTGGGCGGCCTACAAAATGCCGGCCTATGGCTTCATCACCCGCGGCTGGTACTCCAACACCACCGGGCTTGCCGCCTATCGCGGACCCTGGGCGATTGAATCGCTCGTGCGCGAGACCGCTATGGACGTCGCGGCGCGAAAGATCGGCATCGAGCCCTACGAACTGCGCCGCCGCAACATGCTGAAAGTGGCGGAGCAGCCTAGCGCCACCTGCCTCGGCATGCCGGTCGACGATATCACCACCGAGACCTGCCTCGAAAAGCTGCTTGAGAATTTCGATGTTGCCGCGTTCCGCAAGGAGCAGGTGGCGGCGCGGACCGAAGGCCGTTACCTTGGCCTCGGCATCGCCTCCTACGTCGAGCCGACGGCATCGGCGGGCAGCATCAATTTCATGACCGGCGAACTCGCCCAGGTCCGTATCGAGCCGACCGGCAAGGTCACTGCGGCGATGAGCACCCATAGCCAGGGCCACGGAACCGCCACCACCATGGCGCAGGTTATCGCCGACCGGCTGGGCGTCGCCTACGAAGACGTGACCGTGTTCGAGGGCGACAACATGCACGGCGGCTTCGGCCCCGGGGCGGCAGGCAGCCGCCAGGGCGTGGCCGGCGGCGGCGCGGCGATCACCGCGTCGGAAATGCTGGTGGCCAAGGTCAAGACACTCGCCGCGCACCTGTTCAATGCCAGCGCCGAGAGCGTTACCATCGTCGATGGAATGGTGCATGTGGCGGGCGCTCCGGAAATGTCGCGGTCGCTGCGCGAAATCGCCGACATCGCCTATGGCGAGCCGCTGCGCCTGCCGCCCGGCTTCGAGTTCTGGGCTGGAAGTGCAATATCGCTATCAGCCGCCGGCCATGACCATGACCAGCGCAGCGCACGCCTGCGTCGTCGAAGTCGATGCCGAGACCGGATTCGTCAAGATCCTGCGCTGGATCACCTCGGAGGACTGCGGCACGGTAATCAACCCGGCGATTGTCGAGGGCCAGGTCACCGGCGGCCTCGCCCAGGCAATCGGCATGGTCCTGCTCGAGGAAGCGGGCTACGACGAGCGCGGTAATCCGATCGCCGCGACCTACAAGGACTATCTGCTGCCCGCGATCACCGACGTGCCGGTGTTCGAATTCCTCCATGCCAACACCCCGTCGAAGACTGTCGGCGGCATGCGAGGCGTCGGCGAGGGCGGGGCGATCATCGGCCCGCCGACCCTGGTCAATGCGATCGCCGACGCGCTGTCGCCGTTCGGCGAAATCGCGGTGAACCTGCCGCTGACTCCGTCGAAAATTCTCGACGTCGTCGAGGGCAGGGACATTTCCGGCACGGCGGCGCAGCGGGCGGCGGCGAGCGCCCGGCGCGCAACCGGCGGCTGCCGATGCTCCCACAGCTGCCGCACCGGCTGCCGCTGCTTCGGGAGCGCGGATCGACGGCGACTGGAAAATGACCATGTCCACCCCGATGGGGGCGCAGGAAATGACCGGACATTTCGAAACGTCCGGGGCAACGCTCACCGGCTATCTCACCAGCCCGGAAGGACGGCAGGATATTTCCGGCAAAGTCGATGGCGATAAGCTGAAGTTCGAATTGCAGGTCGAGAAGCCGATGAAGATCACGCTGAAATACGATCTGCAGGTCGATGGCGATGCGATTTTCGGTAAGGTCAAGATGGGCATGTTTGGCTCCTCCAAGCTGACCGGCGAGCGCATCTGAGCTGGTAGGCAAGGCTGCGTTCCGGGCGCAAGGCGGGTCCGGCCTGGCCAGCGGCATGACCAAGAGCTTGTGAAGCCCCGGGCAAGCTCCTAGATGGCGGCGATGTCCGGTGAAATTTTAGACAATCAGGGGAAGGGTGAGGCTGGCTGGCATTGGCCAGCTATCCATCCCGAAGGCCGCAAATTCGCGCTTGTCGCGGCGGTAGTATGCGGTTTGACGGCGTTCTTCGCCTGGGAGACGCTGGCCTGGCCGCTGGCCGGGCTCACGGTCTGGATCCTCGCGTTCTTTCGCGATCCGCACCGGGTGACGCCGCAGGACGACCGGCTGGTCATTGCCCCAGCGGACGGATTGGTCACGCTGATCCGCAAGGTAGCGCCGCCGCGCGAGCTGTGCATCGACGATGGCAGCGGTGCGCCGGGGCTGGGCGACTTGCCGGTGACGCGCATCTCGATTTTCATGTCGGTGTTCGATGTCCACATCAACCGCGCGCCGATCGGCGGGACGGTGCGCCGGGTCATCTATATTCCCGGTCGCTTCCTCAATGCCGACCTCGACAAGGCGAGCGAGGAGAACGAACGCCAGCATATCCTGATCGACCGGGGCGACGGCACCGCCATCGGCTTTACCCAGATCGCCGGGCTGGTGGCGCGGCGCATCGTGCCCTTCGTCAAGCCGGGCGATATTCTCGCTGCCGGGCAGCGGGTCGGCCTGATCCGCTTCGGCAGCCGGGTCGATGTTTATCTGCCCGACGGCACCGAACCGCGCGTGGTGCTGGGCCAGAAGATCGTTGCCGGCGAGACAGTGCTTGCGGAACTTGGCGAAGCGCGGCTGCTCGAAGGCGTGAGTCAGTGAGCGAGAGTCGGTGAGCGAGGACGTCGATCCGATCCGCACGGGCAGGCTGCCTGGCGGGCTGACCCTGCGGGCGATGGCGCCCAATGCAATAACCGCTGCTGCGCTGTGTGTCGGCCTTACCGGCATCCGCTTCGCCATATCCGGTGAATTCGAGAAGGCGGTGCTGGCGGTGATCCTGGCGGGCATGCTCGACGGCATCGACGGGCGGATTGCCCGGCTGCTCAAGGCGCAGTCGCGCTTTGGCGCCGAACTCGATAGTCTGGCCGATGCGATTTCCTTCGGGGTGGCGCCGGCACTGATCGTCTATCTGTGGACGCTGCAGAACCTGCCGCGCTTCGGCTGGTTCGCGGCGCTGGCTTTCGCGATCTGCTGCGTGCTGCGGCTTGCCCGGTTCAATGCCCGGATCGACCTGCCCGACGAACCGCGCAAGCAGGCCGGATTCCTCACTGGAATCCCGGCGCCGGTGGGTGCGGGGCTCACCTTTCTGCCGATGTATCTGTGGATCGTGAGCGGCCGCGAGGAATTCGCCGAGCCGATCCTGGTCGGCTGCTGGCTGATCCTGGTGGCCTTCCTGATGATTTCGAGCGTGCCGACGCTGAGCTGGGGCAAATTGCGCCCGCGCCGGTCCATCCGCCTGGAAGTTCTTGCGCTCGCCGCTCTGGTCGCCGCCGCACTGCTTTCGGAGCCGTGGTACACCCTGATCGGCATTTGCGTGATCTATCTGCTGATGATCCCGGTGGCGATTGTCAGTTATGCCCGGGTCAAGCGGCGGCGCGCAGCTCTGGCTGGAACGGCAGGTTCCGCGCCTCCGGCCTGAAGCGGGGGCGATAGACCATTGCGCCTTCCCGGCGGACTTCGGTCGTAACCAGCGTAAAGCGAAACTCGCGGGTCGTGCCGCAAGCCTTGAGCTGCCGGTGCAAGGCGAGCGCCGCCGCACCATGATCGCGCCAGCTTGCGCCGATCGCGGCAAGCGCGAGGAAGGTGGCAGCGGCAAAGAGCGTGGCGATCAGCGCAGTCAGCATGGTCCCGGTTCCTTAGTGCTTGGGCTTCCGATTCTGTCGGAGGCCACTGGTCCTGTTGATTCGTTACCTGCAATATGTTCTATCTATGTTCCGTCGGTCAAGTGGAATAATTCACTGTTTGTTCTTTTGCAGCGAATTCGGGGCTGGATTTCCTTCTGCCACGCGGCTAAAGGCCCAGCCGTCGCAGGTTCGCTTGCCCATCCCGGGCATTCGGTCACCTGAGGCAAATCCACATGGGAAGCACTCAGATCCCGGTGCCGCAGCGGGCTTTTTCCGCACGGTTCCAGCTTCCCAGAGGCACAACCGGAAAGGAAACGACCATGGCGGTTTCAACCGTCTCCATGCAGCAATTGATCGAGGCCGGCGCACACTTCGGCCACCAGACCCACCGCTGGAACCCGCGGATGAAGCCGTACATCTTCGGCGCGCGCAACGGTGTCCACATTCTCGACCTGTCGCAGACCGTGCCGCTGTTCGCGCGTGCGCTCGAATTCGTTTCGTCGACGGTCCAGGCCGGCGGCAAGGTGCTGTTTGTCGGCACCAAGCGCCAGGCGCAGCAACCCATCGCCGAAGCCGCGCGCCAGTGCGGTCAGCACTTCGTCAACCACCGCTGGCTGGGCGGCATGCTGACCAACTGGAAGACCATTTCCGGTTCGATCAAGCGCCTCAAGACGCTGGAAGAGCAGCTTTCGGGCGACACCGCCGGCCTCACCAAGAAGGAAGTTCTCCAACTCACCCGCGAACGCGACAAGCTCGAGCTGTCGCTCGGCGGCATCCGCGACATGGGCGGCATTCCCGACGTGATGTTCGTGATCGATGCCAACAAGGAAGAACTGGCGATCAAGGAAGCCAATGTGCTGGGTATTCCGGTTGTCGGCATCCTCGATTCCAACGTCGATCCCTCGGGGATTGCCTTCCCGGTCCCGGCCAACGACGACGCCAGCCGCGCCATCCGGCTCTATTGCGATGCGATCTGCGTGGCGGCGACCAAGGGACGCCGCGAGGGCGTGGTCGATTCGGGAGCCGACATCGGTGCGATGGACGAACCGCTGCCCGAGGAAGTCATTGTCGAGGAACCCGCAGCGGATGAACCCGCCGTCACCATGGCCGAAGCTGCCGAGGCCATCGTCGAAGCGCCTGCCGAGGAAGCCGCACCCGAAGCCTGAGGTTTCGTGGCTGTCACATGATTGCCGCGCGCCACGTCCAGAGGGCCTGGCGCATGGTTCAGAATTCAAAAGGATATGCGCGATGGCTTACACTGCCACTGACGTGAAAAACCTGCGCGAGCGCACTGGCGCGGGCATGATGGATTGCAAGAAGGCGCTCGACGACACCAATGGCGACATGGAAGCCGCCGTCGATCTGCTGCGCGCCAAGGGCCTCGCCGCCGTCGCCAAGAAGTCGAGCCGCACTGCGGCCGAGGGCCTGGTCGGCGTTGCCGTGGCCGGGACCAGAGGCGTCGCCGTCGAGGTCAACTCCGAGACCGACTTCGTCGCCAAGAACGACCAGTTCCAGGATTTCGTCCGCAAGACCACCGAGGTCGCGCTGGGCGCCGCCAGCGACGACGTCGAGGCGCTGAAAGCGGCTGCCTATCCGGGCGGCGGCACGGTGGCCGATGTGCTGACCAACAATGTCGCCACCATCGGCGAAAACCAGCAGCTACGCCGGATGAAGACCATTTCGGTCTCCAGCGGCGTGGTCGTGCCCTATATGCACAACGCCGCCGCGCCGATGCTCGGCAAGATCGGTGTGCTGGTCGCGCTGGAGAGCGAGGCAGGCGCCGATGTGCTCGAACCGCTCGGCAAGCAGATCGCCATGCACATCGCCGCCGCATTCCCGCAGGCGCTGTCGGCTGACGACCTCGACCCCGAGGTGCTTGAGCGCGAACGCAAGATCGCCCTCGAAAAGGCGATCGAGGAAGCGGCGAAGAACGGCAAGGAAATCCCGGCGGATATCCTCGCCAAGCGCGCCGATGGCGCCGCCGCCAAGTTCGCCAAGGACAACGCCCTGCTCAGCCAGGTGTTCGTAATGGACAACAAGACGCCTGTCGCACAGGTGGTCGAGCAGGCAGGCAAGGCCGCCGGCGCCAAAATCGTGCTCAAGGACTATGTCCGCTTCCAGCTCGGCGAGGGCATCGAGAAAGTCGCGAGCGACTTCGCCGCAGAAGTCGCGGCGGCATCGGGTGTTCCGCAGCCGACGGCCTGAAACGAATTGCAGTTAGCCTGCGACGGCAGGCTTTGGGGGGCGGTGCCTGCAAGGGTGCCGCCCCTTCCGTTTCGCGGTTCGCGCGAACCACTCGCTCTTCGCCGCTTGGCAGCACCGCACGGCGCGTATAAGGCCCGCGCATCAAGCCGCGAGGTTCACCGCCACATGAAATTCAAGCGCATCCTCCTGAAACTCTCCGGCGAAGTGCTGATGGGCGGCCAGCAATTCGGCATCGATCCCGAAACAGTTGCGGCGCTTGCCAAGGAAGTGAAGGCGGCGAAGGATTCGGGCCTCGAGATCTGCCTCGTCATCGGCGGCGGCAATATCTTTCGCGGCATGGCGGGAGCGGCCAAAGGCATGGACCGGGCGCAGGCCGATTACATGGGCATGCTCGCCACAGTAATGAACGCGCTGGCGATGCAGAACGCGCTCGAGCAACTCGGCGTTCCCACAAGAGTTCAATCGGCGATCGAGATGGACAAGGTCTGCGAGCCGGTGATCCGCCGCCGCGCGGAACGGCATCTGGAGAAGGGCCGGGTGGTAATCTTCGCCGCTGGCGTTGGCGCGCCCTATTTCACAACCGACAGCGGTGCGGCCTTGCGCGCGGCGGAAATGAAGTGCGATGCGCTGCTCAAGGGCACCAGCGTCGATGGTGTTTACGATTCCGATCCCAAGAGCAATCCACAGGCCAGGCGTTACGATACTGTCGATTACGACACGGTCCTGGCAAAGAACCTGAGGGTTATGGATGCCTCTGCCGTGGCGCTTTGCCGTGACAACGCGATCCCGATCATCGTCTTCTCGATCCGCGAGCCGGGGAACCTCGCCAAGGTACTCGCCGGGACCGGCACGCAGACCATTGTGCAGAAGGGAGCCTGAACCATGGCCAAATACGATAAGGCTGACCTTGAGCGCCGGATGAAGGGCGCGGTGGAGTCGCTGAAAAGCGACCTTTCCGGCCTACGGACGGGCCGCGCCAACACCACGCTGCTCGACCCGGTGACGGTCGAAGTCTATGGCAGCCACATGCCGCTGAACCAGGTAGCGACCGTCTCCGCGCCCGAGCCGCGCATGCTGACGGTGCAGGTGTGGGACAAGTCGAACATCGGTCCCGTTGAAAAGGCGATCCGTTCGGCAGGGCTGGGGCTCAATCCGATCAACGACGGCAATACCCTGCGCCTGCCGATCCCCGATCTCACCGAGGAGCGCCGCAAGGAACTGGCCAAGCTCGCCGGGAAATATGCCGAAGCCGCGCGCATCGCCATCCGCAACGTGAGGCGCGACGGCATGGAAATGCTCAAAGCCGACGAGAACAAGAAGGAAATCTCCGAAGACGACCGCAAGCGCTCCGAGACAGAAGTGCAGAAGCTCACCGACGAAATGATCAAGGCGGCGGACGAAGCGGCGGCGCACAAGGAGAAAGAAATCCTCACCCAGTGATTCTTCGACAGGCGCAGATTGAGCGGGCGGAGGCACCGTGAGCAAAGCACGCCACGTCGCCATCATCATGGACGGCAACGGACGCTGGGCGAAGCGGCGCCATCTGCCGCGTGCCGAAGGGCACCGGCGCGGGGTCGAGGCAGTGCGCCGGGTTGCCCGGTCGGCGCGCGAGATGGGGCTGGAGGCGCTGACGCTTTATGCCTTCTCGACCGAGAACTGGCGGCGCTCCGAGGACGAGATTGCGGCGCTGATGGGGCTGATGAAGCGCTTCATCCTCAGCGATCTCGATGAGTTCGCGGCGAACAATGTGCGTCTCAGGATTATCGGCGATTACAAGGCATTTCCCGCCGATATTGCGGCATTGATCGAAGATGCCCTGGCACGGACGGCAGGTAACGACGGGACAATGCTTGCAGTGGCGCTGAACTACGGCTCGCAGGACGAAATTGCCCGCGCGGCGGCCAGGGCGGCAGCGAAGGGGTCGATTACGCCCGAAAGCATCGGGGCCGAGCTCGACACCGCCGGCATGCCGCCGCTCGACTTGCTGATCCGTACTTCGGGCGAAGTGCGGCTGTCGAATTTCCTGCTATGGCAGGCCGCCTATGCAGAGCTGTGGTTCACCGACGTGCTGTGGCCGGATTTCAAGCCGGAACATCTGGCGGAAGCGCTGGATGCCTTTGCGCAAAGGGAGCGGCGCTATGGGGGGCGGTAGCACCACGCCAACCATCTCACTTCCCGTCATCCTGAACTCGTTTCAGGACCCATTTGGCGCTTTACCCGTCGCGCCGTGTCGAGAGCTAACTGGTGCGGCTTGCGCCAATCCCGAGAGTGCGGGACGTGCGGCCCGATGGGTGCTGAAACAAGTTCAGCATGACGAGAAACGGAACAGGTGGCATGCATGAGCGCAACCTCCCCAGTCAAAAAATCCGACCTCGGCGTGCGGTCCTTGTCGGCTGCGGTCATGCTTGCCGTGGCAGGGACGGCATTGTGGCTGGGCGGAATCGTGTGGGCGGCATTTGTTCTAGCGATCGGTTTCGGCGTGATCCGCGAATGGTCCGCGCTGGTCGGCGGATTTTCTGCGCCGGGGCCTTCGCGTTGGCTCTGGACTGCGGCGGGCGCGGTTTACTGCGGTCTGGCAGTGACAATGCTGATTGTCCTGCGCGACGGGATTGGCGGAATGCTTCCGGTCCTTGGCATTATGGCGGCGGTTATCGCCACGGATATAGGGGCCTATTTTGCCGGGCGCGCGATTGGCGGGCCGAAGATCGCACCTTCGATCAGCCCGTCGAAGACCTGGGCCGGCCTTGGCGGCGGCATGTTGGCCGCAGCCGTGACAGCCATTGTTGCAACGCAAATTCCTGAACGCGGGAACGTCGCACCGGGCAATTTTCCGATATATGCAGCGATCGGCGCCCTCATCGCCATCGTCGCCCAGGCTGGCGATTTTTTCGAAAGCTGGATGAAGCGCCGCGCCGGGGTGAAGGATTCGGGCAGGCTGATCCCGGGGCACGGTGGATTGTTCGACCGGGTGGATGGCTTGTTGGCCGTGCTGTTTGTAATTGGCCTATTGTACATTGCCGGGGCTATGACGACGTCGTGACGATCCGCACCATCTCCATCCTCGGCGCGACCGGATCGGTTGGCGCTTCGACGCTCGACCTGATCCGGCGCGAGAAGGACAAGTGGCGCGTCGTCGCGCTCACCGCCAACTACAATGCCGCAGAACTCGCAAGGCTCGCGCGGGAATTTTCCGCCGAGCTGGCGGTCGTCTCCGATGTGAGCTGTCTGTCCGTTTTGCGCGATGAACTTGCCGGATCGCAAGTCGAGGCTGCTGGCGGGCAGGCGGCTCTCACCGAAGCCGCTTCGCGGCCCGTCGACATTACCATCGCCGCCATCGTCGGCTGCGCGGGGCTCGCTCCGACCATGGCGGCGATCCAGAACGGCGGCACCATCGGCCTCGCAAACAAGGAATCGCTGGTTTCGGCGGGCGATGTGCTGATGGCCTCGGTGGCGAAGCACGGCGCGACCCTGCTGCCGGTGGACTCCGAGCATAACGCCATCTTTCAGTGCCTCGCCGGTAACAATCTCGATCACGTCCGCTGGATCACGCTGACCGCCAGCGGCGGGCCGTTCCGCGACTGGACGCTTGAAGAACTCGCCCAAGCCACTCCGGCGCAGGCGGTCAAGCATCCCAACTGGGACATGGGCGCCAAGATCAGCGTCGACAGCGCGACCATGTTCAACAAGGGGCTGGAGTTGATCGAGGCCTGGCACCTTTTCCCTGTAGGTCTCGAAAAACTCAGAATCATCGTTCACCCGCAGTCGATCGTCCATTCGATGGTCGAATACCGCGACGGCTCGACGCTCGCCCAGCTCGGGCCATCCGACATGCGGGTGCCGATTGCCTCGACTCTGGCCTGGCCGCAGCGGATGGATACACCCTGCGAGCCCCTCGACCTCGCGGCGATCGGCACGCTGACATTCCGCGCGCCCGACGAGGTGCGCTTTCCCGCCACCCGGCTGGCGCGCCAGGCGGCTGAGGCGGGTGGCGGTATTCCGGCAGTGCTCAATGCCGCCAACGAAGTGGCTGTCGCCGCCTTCCTGGCTGGTCAGATCGGGTTCACCCGCATCGCCGCATATGTCGAGGATGTACTGTCGCGTTATGCGCCCCCTGCGCCTGCCTCGCTCGAGGATGTCCATGCTGTCGATGCCGAGGCGCGTGTGCGGGCCAAAGTGTTGATGGAAACGGTCTGACATGTTTGAATCTCCTTCGTTCTTGCTGACTATCGCGGCGTTTTTGCTGCTGCTCGGCCCGCTGGTGGTGGTGCACGAGCTTGGCCATTATCTCGTCGGTCGCCTGTTCGGGGTGAAGGCAGACGCTTTCTCGGTCGGCTTCGGCAAGGAACTGTCCGGCTTCACCGACCGCCGCGGCACTCGCTGGAAGCTCTCGGCCTGGCCGCTGGGCGGCTATGTCCAGTTTGCCGGCGACATGAATGCAGCCAGCATGCCCGATGCGGCGCTGCAGGACGTGTCTCCCGCCGAGCGCGCCGGCATGTTCCAGTTCAAGCCGCTATGGCAACGCAGCCTGATCGTGCTGGCGGGGCCGGTGACCAATCTGGTTTTCGCTGTGGCGATCTTCGCTGCGTTCAATTTCGCCTATGGCGAGATCGTCGCTTCTCCCGAGATCGCGAAATTCTCGGAAAACTCCCCCGCGCAGCAAGCCGGCCTGAAGACAGGTGACCGGATTGTCCGGATCGACGGCAATGAGATCGAGAGCTTCCTCGACATTCCCCAATATGTCGCACCCTATCCCGGACGGACCCTTTCGGTCGAAGTCCTGCGCGGCGATCGCCCGATCACCGTGCGTCTGCTGGTCAGTGCGCATGTCGAGCGCGACCGGTTCGGCAACGAGGCGCGCATCGGCCGGATCGGTGTGGGTGCGGGCAAGGCCGAGCGGGTGCCGCTTGGTGCCGGCGCGGCGGTGGGCCTGGCCTGGCGACAGACAATGGGCATGATGAGCATGATGGCGACAGGTCTGGGCCAGATCGTCACCGGCGAGCGTTCGGTCAAGGAACTGGGCGGGCCGATCAAGATCGCCAAATATTCCGGCGAACAGCTGAGCCTTGGCTGGCTGGAATTCGTCTCGTTTGCCGCGCTTATTTCGATTAACTTGGCATTCATCAACCTCCTGCCAATCCCTGCCCTCGACGGCGGGCACCTGGCTTTCTACGCAGCGGAAGCGGTGCGCCGGAAGCCGCTCGAAATCCGCAGTCAGGAATGGGCGTTCCGCACGGGCATGGCGTTGCTGCTGGCCTTCATGTTGTTCGTCACGATCAACGATCTCGTCTCGCTTCCATGGTTTGCGGGCTAGGCGGTGGAGAACTGGGACAAATCGACCCTTTAGACCTGTCTGACAGCTTGATTGCCCGCACACCATCGGGCACAGGCGGGCGCAAACAGGGGCGAAGGGCTGGTTATGCCTGGGTTGGCCAGTATTGAGCGGGCGGTATCGGGCGGGCAATCGCTCCGTGGCTGGTTGACTTGTTTTTACAGGAACTTCGTGTCGATGATGGGATTGAGTATGGTTCACGGCGATCCGGCCCGCCAGTTTTCGAGTGTGGCCGTGGCCTTGCTGGGAACTTCGATCCTTGCCGGCATGCCGGCTGTGGCCTTCGCCCAGGAGGCGGCGCCAGCTGCCACCACGGCCGCGCAACCTTCGGCACCGGCTGAAGCGCCCACCGCCGAGGCGGATGTGATCAAGACGATCACCGTCACCGGCATGCAGCGGCTGGAGCCGGATACCATCCGTTCCTACATGCGGCTGCGCTACGGACGGCCCTACAGCCAGGTCGATGCCGACCAGGCGCTGAAGGACCTCTACGCAACCGAGTTGTTCTCCGACGTGCAGATCCGCAACGAAGGCGGCAATGTGGTGGTCCAGGTCAAGGAAAACCCGGTCATCAACCGCATCGTGCTGGAAGGCAACAAGCGGATCAAGGACGAGAAGATCCTCCCCGAGATCAAACTCGCCGCACGCCAGATTTTCACGCGTTCGAAAGTGCGCGCCGACGTTTCGCGGATCATCGAACTCTACAAGCGCCAGGGCCGCTTTGCCGCGACGGTCGAGCCGAAGATGGTGATGCTCGAGCAGAACCGCGTCGACATCGTTTTCGAAGTGACCGAGGGGCCGAAGAGCAAGGTCCGCCAGATCAACATCATCGGCAACGACCAGTTCGGCGATGGCAAGCTGCGCGGCCAGATGGTGACCAAGGAAGCGCGCTTCACCCGCCTGTTCAGCTCGGGCACCAGCTACGATCCCGATCGTATGGCCTTCGACCAGCAGAAGCTGCGCCAGTTCTATCTGACCGAGGGCTATGCCGATTTCCGCGTCGTGTCCGCCGTCGCCGAGCTGACGCCGGACAAGAAGGACTTCATCATCACCTATGTGGTCGAGGAAGGCCAGCGCTACAAATTCGGCGATGTGAAGGTCGAAAGCCAGCTGCGCGACTTCGATGGCGAGGTGCTGGCCAAGCAACTGCCGATGAAGACGGGCAACTGGTACAACGCCAAGATGGTCGAGGACACGATCGAGCGGCTCAACGAGACCGCCGGCACTTTCGGCTATGCCTTCGCCGACGTCCGCCCGGATTACAACCGGAGCAAGGAAGACCTGACCATGGGTCTGACTTTCGTCATTGCCGAGGCGCCGCGCGTCTATGTCGAGCGGATCGACGTCAACGGCAATACCCTGACCCAGGACAAGGTGATCCGCCGCGAATTCCGCATTGCCGAGGGCGATGCGTTCAATTCGTTGCAGGTCAAGCGATCGAGCAACCGGATAAAATCGCTCGGCTATTTCCAGGAAAAGTTCGAAGTCGAGCAGAAGCCCGGCGCCGCGCCTGACCGCATCGTGCTGGAGGCCAATGTCGAGGAAAAGCCGACCGGCCAGTTGCAGCTGTCGGCAGGCTTCTCAAGCATTGAGAACTTTATCTTCCAGGCATCTGTAGAACAACGGAATTTTCGCGGGAGAGGGCAGACGGTCGGGCTTTCAGGCTCCTATTCGAAATATACCAAAAGTGTCGAGGCGAGCTTCACCGAGCCCTATCTGTTCGATCGCAATGTCTCGCTCGGCGTGCAGGTCTACCGGCGCGATCTCAACAGCTTCAACTTCGGCCTCAACGACCAGCGTCAGAACACCTATGCGCAGGCGACCACCGGCTTCCAGGTGCGACTGGGCGTGCCGCTGACCGAATATCTGACAGCGGTCGGCAGCTACACGCTCAACTACGACAACATCTCGCTGGATCGGAACCAGTTCTACTTGCCGAATCCGGCCACCGGCGCCGACGAATGCAGCCCCGCGCTGGCCGGTCGCTATCTGTGCGAGGCGGTCGGCAAGCGGCTAAGCTCGATTGCCGGTATCTCGCTGATCTACGATACGCTCGACAACCGCTCGCATCCCTCGCGCGGACGCCTGATTTCGGTCGGCGGCGATTTCGCCGGGCTTGGCGGCTCGGTGAAATACGGCAGAGTGCGGCTGAACGCCGCGCAATACTGGCCGGTAGGCAAGGGCTTCATCTTCTCGATCTCGGGAGAAGGCGGGCTGATCAAGTCGTTCGACAACAGCGGAAATCCCGCGACCGGGACCGACGATGTCCGCCTGACCGATCGCTTTTACCTCGGTGAGCCGCAGATGCGCGGCTTCGACATCCGCGGCATCGGACCGCGCATCCTGCGCAAGTACTACACCGATGCGGATGGCGACGGAACTATCGGCCCGGACGAGTTTTCGCCCGATCGCGATCAGTGGGTCGACGATGCGATTGGCGGCAAGTATTATTACCAGGCCCGCGCAGAACTGGAAATTCCGCTGGGTTCGGGCGCCAAGGAACTGGGTATCAGGCCTTCGCTGTTTGCCGATGTCGGCGCGGTGTGGGGCATTCGTGCACCGATCCCGCAGGATACCGGGGTAGCCGGCACGTTCCTGCCCGCGCGCGATCCGGCGACGGGTCTGGCGCTCTATTCGCAGGTAAATTCGGCGGATACCGCGGATGACGGCACCTGCATCAACGCGGTAACTTCGACTGTGACCAACGCGACCAATCCCAACCCGCCCGCGTGCCTGGGCACCGCGAACAACTCGGCGCTGGGGCAGACCTTGGCATTTCGCGAATTCTTCCAGGGCAATACCTGGAAGCCGCGCCTTGCAGTGGGTGTCGGTTTCAACTGGAATTCACCCTTCGGACCCTTCCGTATCGATTTTGCCAAAGTGCTGCTCAAGCGTGAAGGCGACGATACAAAAAGCTTTACTTTCAACGTAGGAACGCAATTCTGATGAACAATTTTCTCAAGTCCGCCGTGCTTGCCGGTCTGATGCTGGGTGGCACTCAGGCTGCCTATGCGCAGAAGCAGTCGGCTGGGTCTACCGGTCAGACCGTGGCTGGCCTTGCGGTCGCCAATGTCGATGCTGTCGTCGCCAACACCAATGCTTTCAAGGTTGCCCAGCAACAGCGCCCGGTGACCTACAAGGCGCAGTTCGACGCCGCCGAGGCGCGCCGTGCGCAGATCTCAACCCAGATCCAGCCGCTGGTCGACAAGTTCAACCGCGATCGCGCCGCGCCCTCGGCCAATACCCCGGCCGGCCAGACCTCGCTGCAGCAGCAGGCGCAATCGATCCAGAACATCCAGCAGAACGCCCAGCAGGAATTGCAGCGCATGCTCGAGCCGGTCGCCCTGTCGGAGGCCTATGTCTCTGAGCAGATCGGCGACAAGCTCAATGCCGCGATCCAGGCAGCGATGGCCAAGAAGGGCGTTACCCTGGTGATCACGCCGCAAAGCGTGCTCGCTGCCAGCAATGCCTACAACCTCAACCAGGCGATCCTCGACGAGCTCAACGTCTCGATCCCCAGCGCCCAGCTGGTCCCGCCCGCAGGCTGGGAGCCGCGCGAGGTGCGTGAGCAGAAGGCGGCCCAGGCTGCCCAGCAGGGCGGTCAGCGCCCGGCGGCGGCCCCGGCAGCACCAGGCCGGCCCGCCCCAGACGGCCGCTAGTCGGCGCACGGGGGGCGCGCCGGATGAGCGACGACAAGAGCGGCGGCCCGGCTACGGCCACTACTGCCTATAACACCGCGAAAATCCTCGCGGTGCTGCCGCATCGCTATCCGTTGCTGCTGGTCGACCGGGTGATCTCGCTGACCATCGGCGAGGAAATCCATGCGGTCAAAGCCGTCAGCTTCAACGAGCAGTTCTTCCAGGGCCACTTCCCCGGAAGGCCGATCATGCCCGGCGTCCTCCAGATCGAGGCGCTGGCGCAGGCGGCAGCGATCCTGGCGATCGAGACCCTGGAACTCGGCGGGTCGGGCAAGCTGGTCTATTTCATGTCGATCGACGAGGCCAAGTTCCGCAATCCTGTGGAGCCGGGCGTGCTGCTCGATCTGAAGGTCGGCTTCATCCAGAAGCGCGCGCGGGTGTGCAAGTTCTGGGGCAAGGCTTCGATCGAAGGCAAGCTTACCTGCGAGGTCAATTTCACCGCGATGATTGCCGATCCGCCTGCTGCCTGAGCCATTACATTCTTCCCTATCCAACTCGTCATCCTGAACTTGTTTCAGGACCCATTTGGCAGCCTCTTCCGCCGGTGCAGGAATGGCGCAAACCGCGAGGTCGGCTTTACAGCAGTAAGCGCAGACCACGCGGCACAATGGGTCCTGAAACAAGTTCAGGATGACGAGGAGGGTTAGGCCGGGTTCAGACGCGAATGGGGGAGAGGAGTTGCGTTTCGGAAAACATCCCGCTATGCGCGCGCCTTCCATTCGAGGCCGGTCGGAACCGGCCACAGCGAAAGACCGATCCGATGAAGACCGAAGGCCATCCCGACTATCACGCGATCAAGGTGCAGATGACCGACGGCACCACGTTCGAGACCCGCTCCACCTGGGGCAAGGAAGGCGATACGCTGGTCCTCGAAATCGATCCCACCTCGCACCCGGCCTGGACCGGCGGCAACCAGCGCCTGCTTGATGCCGGTGGCCGCGTCGCCCAGTTCAACAAGCGGTTTGGCGGACTTACGCTGAAGAAGAACTGACGCACTGCGAAGCTTGCAGATTTGAAAAGGGCGGCCAATGCGCCGCCCTTTTTGCGTTAGGGCGCTATCCCCCGCGTAACTCGGTTACGTATTCGACTACGCTGAAGGCCGGATTGTCGTGGCTGGCAAACAGCGTTTTACCGCTATCGCCGATGGCGGGAAGCAGGTCGCTGGTCACAAGCGCCTTCATTGCTTCGGCGAATTCTGCCTCGTTCTTCCACCAGATTTCCATGATCACGTCGAAATCGAGTTCCTTGGTCTCGCCGGTCAGAGGGTTCTTCTGCGGCTTCACATAGCGCCGTACATAGTGGCTGGCATTGGCGAACAGCACCTCGCCGAATTTGGCGTGGCGGCTTTCGTAAAGCTCGATGAACTGTTCCATGGTGAGCGATGGATGCCGCTTCATCATGCTGACTTGCTTGAACATGGTCGTCTCCACTTTCACCGCTCGGTAAAGGTCAGCGGCAGGTCTGCGAGGGGGAGCAGCGACAGCGAGGGGTGATAGCGCACCTCCTCCAGCGGGATCGCCAGCCGCAAATCCTTTAGCCGCCGGTGCACTTCCTGCGCCGCGACTTTCACTTGCATGCGCGCCAGGTGCATGCCGACGCACATATGGATGCCGCCGCCAAAGCTGAGGTGACGGGAGAGGTGTGGGCGGTCCATGTCGAAAGTGCGTGCGCCTGCGAACACCGCCTCCTCGTCGTTGGCCGACGCGAACAGCAGGCACAGCAGTGCGCCCTCGGGAACGCGGGTGCCGGAGAGTTCGACCTCGCGGGTGGTCGCGCGGAACAGGCCGCGCGCGGGTGGCTCGAAGCGCAGCATTTCTTCGATGAAGCGGTTGAGCCGGGATTCATCCCCCGCCGATTCCTCGAATTTTGCGGCGATCGCCGGGTCGGTGGCTACCAGGAACAGCAAGGTGGAAATGGCGGTTGCGATCGAATCGAGGCCGCCGATCAGCAGTGCCCGAGCGAGGGAAACGGTCTCGTTCAGGCTCAGCACCGCCTCGCCGTCCACTTCGCTACGAGCGTAGATCAGGTCGGAAATCATGTCGTCGGTGCGGGCTTTTTGCCGTTCCTCGACCAGGGCGATGACATAATTCTGCAGCTCGCAGAAATCCCCGGTCTCAGCGATCATCGCCTCGCGGGTCTGGGCGCTGCGCACCCCGCCATAGGCGCGCGACCAGCGCAATATGTCGTCACCGTCGGCATGATCGATGCCAAGTTGCTCGCACATGATCGCAAGGGTCAGGGGCATGGCGAACTGGCTGACCCCGTCGGCGCGGCCGTGCGGGGCGATCTTGTCGAGCAGGTCTGTGGTCACGCGGCGGATTTTCGGCTCCAGCTGCTTGATCCGGCTGGGCGTGAAGGCCGCCTGCAACAGCCCGCGTACGCGGGTGTGCTGCGGCGGGTCGGTCATGATCGCATCGGGAAAATAGCCGCCGCCGTCGCGTTCGAGGATCGCCTTGAACTCCTCGAAATGGCCGGTAGCGAATGTCTGGTTCCAGGCGCGGCCGACCGAATAGGTCTCGGGATCGCGGACGATCTCCATCAGGTCCTCGTAGCGCGAGATGAACCACATCCCGGCTTTATCGTCGAACCGCACCGGATCGCGCTCGCGCATCGCCCGGTAATAGGGGCTGGGACGAACCAGCACCTCAGGCTCGATGATCGAATGCGCCAGCAGCGCCTCTGGCTCCAGCTCACCGAGCGCGTCGCCGAGCGGAAGGACGCCGGTGTTGTCACTGGCCATGGCCTGTCTCCTGTTCAGCGCTTGCGCGCGAGCGACGCGCGCGCGCGGATGTATTGGCGGATGTCTTCGATGGTCTGGTCGCTCAGCTCGCCGAACTTGGGCATGCCGTTCTGCACCAGTGCGCCGCTCTTCACCACTTCGCGGAAGGCCTCTGCGGAGAGCGGAATGCCCGACATGCGCAGGTCCGGTCCCGATCCGCCGGCCACCGCGTCGAAGCCGTGGCAGGTCATGCAATTCTGGCCATAGGGCATCAGCGCGCGCGTGGCGGCGGCTTCGTCGGTGCGGTAGTCCGGATCGTCGGGCGGGGTCATCACGGGCGTCTCGCGCGGCGGCAATCCGGCCTTGCCGCCCAGCGCGAAAGTCAGCACCCGCCGCGGCATGGTGCGATAGTCGATGGCGAAGCGCTGCAAATCGGCACCGGTCAGCGAAGTGTGGCCGGAAATGCCGGTAAGCACCGTGACGTATTGCCTGCCGTCCACCGCGTAGGAGATCGGCGGGGCGAGCACCGGGGCATGGGTCTGGAAGGACCACACCAGCTTGCCGGTGTCCGCCGCATAGGCATTGAACTTGCCGTCGAGCTGGCCCTGAAACACGAGGTTCCCAGCGGTCGCCATCACGCTGCCACCTTCCGGGCCGGGCGTCGTTTGCGACCAGACGCGTTTCTGGGTGACAGGATTCCAGGCATCGAGGCGGCCGGTCTTGCTCAGCGGCTCATCCGGCATGTCGGGCAGGGTGTTCGCTGTAGCCGCCTGGACTGTGCCGGGGGGCATGACTTTTTTCCACTCGTCGTCTTTCAGTCCATAGTCCGCCCAGCTCATTGCCCGCTCCATCACCGGGATGTAGGCGAGCCGGGTCCGCGAGCTGTAGGCCATCGGATACCAGTTGTGCCCGCCGTTGCCGCTCGGCCACATGGTGAACGTAGTGCCGTTTTCGTAGCGCGCCGCCGGGTTTTCGACCGGGCGGCCGGTCCTGAGGTCGATCTTCGAGGCCCAGTTGACCTTGACTACCGGCTCGGCGGAAATCAGCCGGCCATTGGTGCGATCGATGACATAGAAGAAGCCGTTTTTCGGCATGGTCATCATCACCTTGCGCACGCGGCCGGCAATGAGAAGGTCGGCGAAGGCCATGTCCATGGTCGCGCCGAAATCCCAGCTTTCGCCGGGATTGACCTGATAGTGCCACTTGTAGCGCCCGGTATCGCCATCGAGTGCGACGATCGAAGCGAGGAACAGATTATCGCCGCCACCCGGGCTGCGCGCCTTGTGGTTCCACGGGGTGCCATTGCCTACGCCGACCAGAACGCTGTTGGTATCCGGATCGTAGGAGAAGGCATTCCAGGCGGTTCCCCCACCGCCCAACTTCCACCATTCGCCGGTCCAGGTCTTGGCGGCCATGGCCATGGCCTTGTTCTCGAAGCCCTTGGCCGGATCGCCCGGCACGGTGTACCAGCGCCACAGCAGCTTGCCGGTATCGGCATCATAAGTGCTGACATAACCGCGCGTCGCCCCGAAGTCCGCGCCGCCGAAACCGACGATCACCTTGCCGTCGAAAGCGCGTGGTGCGCCGGTGATGTAGCCCATATCCTCTGGGCTGACCGTCATGGCTTCCCACGCGAGTTTGCCGGTGCGGGCATCGACCGCGATCAGGCGGCCGTCCATGGTGCCGGTGAACAACTTGCCGTTCCACCAGGCCAGCCCCCGGCTGCCCCAGGCGAGGCGCATCTTGTGCGCGGCGGTTCTCCAGCTCTCGGGGTCGTATTGCCACATCAGCTTGCCGGTGCGGGCATCGGCGGCGCGGACCACGCCAAGTCCGGTGACGAAATAGAGCGTCCCCGCGACTTCGATCGGCGCGCTAACGGTGTGGCCGGGCGGCAGGTCAATCGACCAGGCGAGGCCGAGCTGCGATGCGGTTGCGGCATTGATCTGGGTAAGGGGGCTGAAATGCTGCTCGCCATAGGTGCCGCCCGGTCCGGCCCAGTCGTCGCCGGTGCCGCCATCGCGCAGGCGGGCACTGTCCGTTTCGAGACTGCCGCCGGTAGCGCCCAGCAGAGCGGCGGCGAGCAGCGCTGCGCCGAAAAGGCGTTTCAATTGTGACATTCGTGCTGCTCCAGGCTTCCTCCGGCGGGTGCCGCGGCATATTCAATGACCATCCGGGTCAATTCCCCGTTGGCGGCAGGTTGAATGTGGTGTCGGCGCGCGGGCGGAAATTGAGAATGCTCAGGCCATCCTTCCCCGCATGAAAGCCGTAGAATGTGCCGCCGGGGATTGTCAGCGTCGCGCCCGGGCCCAGCACGCGGTTGTTGATTCGCATGGCGCCGCCGAGAACGTAGATGATTTCGTCCTCGTCGTGCGAATGCACCCGGATTTCGGAATCCGGCTCGTAGCGCAACTCGACCAGCTGCGGGTGCGCCTCGCTGCCCGGCTCGCGCACGCGGTAGGCGCTTTGCAGTTCGCCCTCGCGCAGCTTGCCGCGTTCTTCGTCCGGCAGATTGCGCTCGCCCGATATTATCCAGGGGAGCTTCTCTTCAGTGGTCAGGCGGACTTTTGCCATGGGCTTCTCCCAAGCGAATTGGCGAAATCGCGGATCAGTGCGGTGACCTCTGCGGGTCGTTCGAGCATCGAGAAATGCCCGGTTTCAGGCAGAATGGAAACCCGGATATCCGGGCGGGCCTGTTTCAGGAAATCGAGATAGGGCGTGCTCTGCTTTTCTCCGGTCAAATAGCGGCGCGCGGTGTGCTTGTCGTGATAGGTGCTCTGGATGGCGAGCACGGGCAGGGCGGCGGGCAGGCCTGCAAAAACCGCATCGGCGCTATCCATGTCCCAATGCTCGTAGGCGGCGGCGCAGGCGTGCAGCAGTTCCATCGAATGGGACGACATTGTCTCAAACACATGCCGCCGCACTGCTGCATCGGCAAAAGGGCCGGTGATCGTGTCGATAATCGCCGCGAGGGAAGGTGGCTGCGCCGGGGCAGGGGGCGCTGCTTCCGGCGCCTTGGCGGCAAAGCCGCCCAGCGAGCGGCTGCCATCGAGCAGGATCAATCCGGCGGCATTGGCGGGCTCTTGCCGCACCGCCTCGGCGGCGATCCGCGAGGCGAGGCTGTGGCCGGCGATAAGTAAGGGCGCAAGGTCGAGGGAAGCGACCAGTGCATTGATGTCCGCAGCCCAGCGCGCGATCGAGCATTCGGTCAGCGCGCCGGCCGATTGGCCGTGGCACCTTAGATCCGGAGCCAGCACGGCAAACTCGCCTTTCAGGGCCTCAACCTGCCGGTGCCAGTCGCGGTGCGTGCACCCTCCGCCGTGGATCAGGACAAGCGCCGGGCGGCTCGCACCGGTGAGTTCGTAATAGAGGCGAGCGCCATCGGCATCGAAGAAAGCCACAGATCAGTCCCGGAATCGCCGCTCGAAGGCGAGGCAGTCTTCCAGCCCGAGCAGTTGCATGATCCCGCCGGGTGCGGCGAAGGCTGGCGGATTGGCCGCCCGGTATGCCTCCTCGCTGCCGGTCTCGCGGATCGCGGCATAGGCTGCGTGCAGCGCGTTGACCGAGGCCTCGATCGGCCCGCCGGTGAGCCCCACCACCTTGTAGCCGATCCGGCCCATGTCGGCGGCGGTGTAGCCTGCGGGGATCGACACGCCCTTCACCGGCCCGTCGATGGCCTTGGCGAGCCGCTCGAAGACTTCCATCTGACCGTCGGCATCGAAGTCGGCAATCGAGCGGCCATCGACCGTAAAGCAGATCGGCATGGCCATGTCCGCGCCTGCCGCGAGGTAGCGGTTGCAGCGTTCGGTCAACTCGGCGAAGGAAACGACGTCGGCATCCGAGCGAGCAATGATCAGGAAATCGGGGTCAGTCCGCGCCGCCAGCGCCGCGCCAAGCCGGGCGAGTTGCTCCTCCAAGCTCACCACAGTGCGGCCTTCCAGCGCCGGACAGCGCTTTGGATTGGTCTGGTCTTCGAGCTGGATCCCGGCAATCCCTGCTCGCTCCATCTCTCGCACCAGCCGGGCCACATTATGGACGCCGCCGAAGCCGGTTTCGCCGTCGCAGGTGATCGGCATATCGGCCGCACCGGCGATCCGCCGCGCGGCATCGACCAGTTCGGACAGTGTCAGCAACCCGATATCGGGCTTGCCGAGCAGCGAGGCCTCGACCGCGAAGCCGCCGATCGCCAGCGCCTCGAACCCGGCATGGGCGGCGATGCGGGCGGAGAGCGCATCGTGAACGCCGGGAGTGACCAGGCATTGGTCACGGGCCAGCAGGGCGCGCAGGCGGGTGGAGGTCCTCATGCCCCAAGCTCCCGGAGCGATGCAGCCCTGTCCAGCCTGTGCAGGGCATCGAGCAGCGCTTCGGGCTCTCCAGCGCCGCCATACCGGGCGCAGTCGAGGAATTTGGCGTCGAGTTCCGCATCGCTCATTGGTTGCCGGGCATGGCCGCGCGGGTAGCGGATCGGGCCGGAATCGAGCCGATGCCCGTCAGTGCAATCGATGACCACCCGGTCGAACCTCGCCATGCCGGGCTGCTCGGGGCAATCCGCCGCGACGATCTCCAAGCGAGTCAGCGAATAGAGCGCTGCAATGTCCCGCCTGTGGACAAAGCTGTCGGCAAGCTGGGCAAAACCCACCGCGCCATCGGCCAGCGCCGCCGCGACGTTGTGATGCAGGCTGAAGCGCGCCTCCAGGCCATCCTGCGGATGGGTGTAGCGCAAGGTCTCCGCCGGGGCCTGGCCGAGGCTGACCGTGACCGCGCGAACCTGGCCGGGCTGCAACCGTGCCTCACGCGCCAGATCGATCACCCCGTCAATCGCGCGGTGTGCCGCATAGCACACCGGATAGCGCTTCACCGAAAGCCCCTGCTCCAGAAGCCGCCAGGTTGCGCCGGGGAATGTGGCTGGGCTGGCGCAGTCGACGTTGCCGTTCGGCGAGATGCCCCGCAGCAGGCCGTGCGCGCCCTCGATCGCATCCGCCGTTCCGCAAATTCCCGCCGCGGCCATCCGCACCGCCTCGATGGCGCTGGCCGCCGCCCGTCCGGCCTGCATTGGCTTCATGTGCGAACCGAAATTGGCAATGACTCCAGAGGCCAGGCTTGCGGCAATCGCCACGGCATTCTGTGCCTTGTCGGCATCCAGCTGGTTGAGCGAGGCCAGCGCCGCCGTTGCGGCCAAGGTCCCCAGCATGGCGGTCGGGTGCCAGGAGCCGAGGTGATAAGCGTCCGGTTCGCGCCAGGCCAGTTCCGCCCAGACCTCGTAGCCAATCGCATAGGCCCGCAGTGCATCCAGCCCGGAAACATCCAGCCGCTGCCCCTCGGCAATGATTGCGGGGACCAGCACAACGCTGGGATGCCCGTGCTGTGCGACATCGTCGTAATCGAACATATGCCCGGCGAGGCCATTCAGCATGGCCGCATCGCGCGCCGCCAGCCGCCGCTCGCCCGGCCAGGCGAAAGCCTCGACGCCATCCGCGACCAGATCTTGCATGATCGCCGCAGCCGGTTCGTTCCTTCCGGCAAGAATCACGCCCAGGGTATCGATGAAGGCCCGCTTCGCCGCAGCGACCGCCTCGGGCGGAACTGCAGCACGTGCAGCCCCGGAGGCAAATGCCGCAATCTCGCCTGTCAGGCCGGTCCTACCCATATGCGGAGCTTGCTTGCCTTGCTGCTACGCGTCAATCATCCGCTCGCGATAGTGCGGGAAAGGGAAAGCCGATGGCGCTGCAAATCGAACCGGTGAACGCGGATTTCGTCGCCCTGGCGACAGGCATCGACTTGCGCCAGCCGCTTGGCCAAGCGGACAAGCAGGCGATTGTCGCGGCAGCCGACAAATACGCTGTCCTCGTCTTCCCGGGTCAGCTGTTGTCTAAGGAGCAGCTGGTCGCCTTCGGCCATGCCTTCGGCGACGTCGATACCTCGTTGCAGAAGAAGTTGCTCAATCACGTCCAGAACCGGCTCGGCACCGACGAAGTGACCGATATCTCCAACCTCGATGCCGAGGGCAATGTGGCGGGTCCTGAACACTGGCAGACGATCACTACCGTGGGCAACCGTTTCTGGCATTCGGACGGGTCGTACAAACACACGCCGATCCGCTATTCGATCCTCAACGCGGTGACGGCCGTCGCCCGCGGTGGCCAGACGCAATATGCCGACTTGCGTGCGGCTTACGACGCGCTCGACGCAGAAGCCCGCGCGCTGATCGACGGCAAGGTCGGCATCTTCTGGTCGCACAACACCCGCGACTGGCTGAAGATCCCCGACAGCGATGCTGAGCGAGGCGCCTTCCCGAAACATCGCTGGCCGCTGGTGCGCACGCACCCCGGCTCGGGCCGCAAGGTGCTATGGTGCGACAGCAAGGTCTGGGGAATCGAAGATATGCCGCTGCCCGAGGGCAGGGCGCTTGCCCACGAGCTGATCGAGCACATCGGCCAGCACGAGCGGGTCTACAGCCACACATGGCGCCCGGGCGACCTGGTGATGGCCGACAACCGTGCCACGGTGCACCGCGGGCGTCGGTTCGACCATGCTGAGCCGCGGGAAATGCGGCGCGTGGAGACAGTCGACGATTCCCACTCGCTGGGCGAAGTTGCTGCCTAGAGCGGTTTGCAGGAAATCAGAGTCATTCGTCATTGCGAGCGGAGCGAAGCAATCCAGGGCGGTTTGCGCGGCCCTGGATTGCTTCGCTCCGCTCGCAATGACGAAGAAGTGGTGCAGATTGAACGCACACCGAATTAGCCCTTTGCTCCTGCGGTCCGCTCGATGCGGTATTCGCCGGGATCGAACTCGGCGGTCAGGTTGCGGTATTCGCACAGCCGCCAGGGCGAGTTGGTCACCACCCGGCCGGTCTTGTTGCGGTACCAGTTTTTTACCCCTGGATGGGTCCAGACCAGCTGGGCATGCTCGGCGTCGACGCGGGTGTTATATGCCTCGAACGGCTCCTCGCGCACTTCCACGACATCTGCCTCACGCTCGATCATCTCGCGCAGCGCCTGCATGACATAGCGCACCTGGCACTCGGAGTTGTACACCGCACTGCCGCCGTGGCCGCCATTGGTGTTGGGCCCGTAAAGCACGAACAGATTTGGGAAATGCGGCATGGTGATGCCTAAGTGCGCGCGGGGATTGTCGTCTCCCCAGGCATCGCGAATGCTGCCCTGTGTGCCGACTATGTGCATCGGATAGAGCGGCATCTGCGCCTTGAAGCCAGTGGCCAGCACGATGACATCGGCAGGGTGTTCGATGCCGTCCTTGTCGACCACACCCGTCTCGGTGATCTCCTTGACCGTGCCGGTGACCAGTTCGACATTGTCGCGAGTGAGGGTCGGGAACCAGTTGCTGTCGCGCAGCATGCGCTTGCCGTAGGGCGGGAAGCTCGGGATGACCTTGGCGAGCAGCTCCGGATCGTAGTTCACCTGCTTGCTGATGTGGGCGATCAGCTGCTCGCGGATTTCGGCATTCGCCGCATTGAGCGAACGCTCCGGCTCGGGCCAGTCCGGGTCCTGCCGCAAGCTCGGCAGCACGCCGTCGGAGGTCGCCCAGAGCAGCTGGAAGCGGTACCATTTGGTGTAGTATGGGATGTTCTCGAGGCCCCACTGCTTGGCTTCGCTCACTTCGGCAAACAGCAGCGGGTTATAGCGCGCCCAGTGCGGCGATCGCTGGAAGATAGTGAGTTTTTTGACGATCGGTGCGATCTGCGGGCCGAGTTGCATGCCGCTCGCCCCGGTGCCGATCTGCACGACATTCTTGCCTTCGAGGCTGACCGAATGGTCCCAGCGCGCCGAGTGGAACATTGCCCCCTTGAAGCGGTCCATGCCTGGCATTTCGGGAATGGAAGGGCGGTTGAGCAGTCCGGTGCCGCTGATAACGGCATTGGCGACAATCGCGTACTCCGATCCGTCCGCCCGGCGCACGGCCACATTCCAGCGACCGGCAGTCTTATCCCAGACCGCCGAAAGCACTTCCTCCTCGAAGCGCATGTGCTGCGCGATATCCATCTCGCGATAGCAGGTGCGGATGTAGTCGATGATCTCGGGCCCGCGCGAAAAATAGTTCTTCCAGTCGCTCTTCACCCGGAAGCTGTAGGAGTAAAAGTGGTTGGGCGTATCGACCGCGACGCCGGGGTAGGTGTTCTCGAACCAGGTGCCGCCGACATCGGAATTCTTTTCGATGCAGACGAATGGAATTCCCGCTTCCTTCAGCTTGGCGCACATGGCGAGGCCCGAATAGCCCGCGCCGATCACCACCGCCTGGAACCTCGCCAGATATTCCGGCGAGGGCTGCTTGCGCCAGCGCACGGTCTTGGCGTCGGTGCGGTCGAAGTTCAGCTCCTCGAGCACCATTGGCATGTATTCCGCCGGAACATGCGCACCGACCGCAGCATCGCACAAGCGCTGGAGCAGGTCGAGCGGCGGGGCAGGCGGCAGCGGACGGTCATGGGCGGCATAGTCCGCGAAGGTCTCGATCAGCGCCTTGCACAGGCGGCGCTTGAGATCGGGCACATCGTCGACATCGAAGGCCCACGCTCCCTTGATGTGGGGGGCATAGGCCTGAAGCAGCGATTCATCGCCGGTGAGGTGGGTATAGACCAGCAGCAGCGGCACATCGTCGAGTTGCATCAGCCTAGCTTCGAGGACATCGGCATCGTTATCGGCGATCAGGGCCTGCAGCACGCCGGGGCGATGTTCGGGCGGTGCGGCGGTCGCCGCTGGCTCTGCGCAACTTGCACTCATCGTTGCCAATCCTTCGTATTGCATACGGTCCGGCGTCCAGAATCAACCAGGAAGGCCGCCGCCGTGTTACCGGCGCACATAGCGATCAAATAATGAATCGCCAATGCGGCATTATGATATATTCTGGCGCGACCGGCACCCTTGCCAGCGTCGATCACCCAACGTGTAATCGCCAAGCCCGGGGTGGTTCCCTGTGCGATGTCAAATTTATCGAGTGGCCTTGGTGTTCGATGGTGCCGGCTAGAGGATTCGAACCCCTGGCCCACTGATAACAAACGGCCAAACTTTGAGTCCAGCGGCGTCCCAAAAGGTGCCATATCGTGCCGCGTAAACCGCAGAAAACCTTGATTTTTGACCAAACACTGTATCACTGAATTTCACTTGAAATCAGGGGAGCCGGAAGGGTTTGTTGCCCCGAAAATCCGGTTGGTCGATCACAATGCGTCGAATTCTGACAGTCAACGGCATCAAATCACTCAAGCCCGCCGAGGCCGGAACCCGCTATGACGCATGGGATTCACTCGTGCCGGGATTTGGCGTCCGGGTAACAGATCGCGGCAATAAATCCTATATCCTTGTCGCCCGCTACCCCGGACATCGCAACCCTGCGCGCCGGGTGATCGCCCAAGTCGATGCGATAGATTTGGTTGCCGCGCGCGAAACCGCGCGGGCTTGGCTCGCCAAGATTGTCAAACGGGTTGATCCATGCACCGAACACGGTCGCCAGCGCGCCGAGGGCCGACGCTGCGAGGAGTTGTTCGCCGATGTGTCGCGCAGGTTTCTGGAACAGCACGTGTTCCGCAACCAGTTGCGAACGGCGGCGGGAAGAACGGCTCCAACACCACCCATTCGGCATCGGTCAAATCACTTGGCAAAGCCAGCCCCGCGCGGGCGTGATGCGCGCGAGTGGTATTGGTCCACATCGTCGAACTCCGGAAGTTTGTTGCAAAACCCCAGAATCAACGATCAGGCGCGCCGTCAAGCTAACTCGCTGATACCACTCAACTTAGTTTCGGTTCAGGCTCTGAGATTGCAAATTGAGCTGTCACCTAACTGCGGAGAACAAACTTTATTGCCAGCCCGACGCCGCCGAGCACGAGCACGCTCATCGCCCATATCCCAACAAACCAGCCAAGCTGTTTCAGCCGCACTGCCATCAATGATATCCATCCTCGCCAACTTTTCCGCGAAACACCCAGTACGACCAGGCGGTATATGCGAGGATGATAGGCACCATGATCGAGGCTCCGATCAGCATGAAGACCTGACTGCGATGCGGCGCGGCGGCTTCCCAAATTGTCACGCGCGCCGGGATCACATCGGGCCAGATCGAGACGCCTAGGCCCACGAGACACAGGCCGAAGAGCGACAATGCCCAGAAAAATGGCTGTGCATCCCTTTTCAAGCGCAAACTGCGATAGAAGAGGAAAGTGACGACCACTGTCGCCAGCGGCACTTGCGCGGTTGCCAATATACCGGGAAAGCTGAGCCAGCGCTGGTGATATTGTGGTTCCAGCGTCAGCGTTGCGAGACTGATCGCGCCGATCATCAGCAACAGCGCGATGCCCAAACGACCGGCATAGGTTACCGCTTGCCGCTGTAATCCGCCTTCGGTCTTCCAGTTGAGCCAGCATGCGCCGAGCAGCGCATAGCCTGCAATCAGGCCGATCCCGGTCAGCACGCTGAACGGCGACAGCCATTCCCACCAGCCCCCGGCATAGGCGCGGCCTTCGATTGTGATGCCCTGTAACAATGCACCGAGTGTGATCCCTTGTGCGAAGGTGGCGACGATCGAACCGCCAGTGAAGGCGCGGTCCCACAGCGCGCGGTGGTCCGGATCGCGCCAGCGGAATTCAAACGCGACGCCGCGCAATACCAGTCCCAGCAGCATCGCGATCAGCGGCGCGTACAGCGCGGGCAGGATGATCGCATAGGCCAGTGGAAAGGCCGCGAGCAATCCACCGCCGCCCAGCACCAGCCAGGTCTCGTTACCATCCCACACCGGCGCGATGCTGTTCATCGCGGTGTCGCGGTCCTTCCCCACTTTGAAGAAGGGGAACAGGATGCCGATGCCCAGATCGAACCCGTCCATGATCACATAGGCGACAATGGCAAAGCCGACAATTGCGGCCCAGATGACGGTCAGATCGATCATGCCGCTGCCCCTTCGATGATCGCGGGTGCCGGGGTCAATCCGGCGGAGCGAACGGGCGAACCATCCAGTGTAGCTTCATGAGCCTCTGGCGGTTTCTTCATCAGTCTCAGCAGATACCAGATGCCCGCACCAAACACCGTGAAATAGACGATGACAAAGGCGAGCAACGATGCGGCAACAGCGGGCGCATCCAGCGGCGAGGCGCTCTGCGATGTCCTGAGCAAGCCATAGATGGTGAAGGGCTGGCGGCCGACCTCTGTGACGACCCAACCTGCCAGAACGGCGATGAACCCGCTTGGCCCCATGATGACGGTGGCGCGGTGCATCCACGACCATGCGTATAGGCCCTTGCGCGCCCGCGCGATAAGGCTCCACAGACCAAGGCCCATCATGGCAAAGCCAAGCCCAACCATGATGCGGAAGGCCCAGAACACGATGCCGACCGGCGGTTCGTTTACATCGTCGATAGTGTCCAGCCCCTTAAGCGGTGCATCCCATTCATGTTTCAGGATCAGCGACGATGCCTTGGGAACTTCAATCGCATAATCGACGCGCTTTTCCTTCGAATTGGGAATGCCGAACAGGATCAGCGGCGCACCATCGGGGTGGCTTTGGTAATGCCCTTCCATCGCCATCACTTTGGCGGGCTGATGCTCCAGAGTGTTGAGGCCGTGCATATCGCCCGCAAAAATCTGCATCGGCGCGACAATCGCCGCCATCCACATCGCCATCGAAAACATCTTGCGCGCGCCGGGATTGGCCTTGTCCTTGAGCAGATGCCACGCGCCCACTGCTCCAACGGCAAAGGCCGTAGTCAGATAGGCCGCCAGCACGGTATGAACGAGCCGATAAGGAAAGCTGGGGTTGAACACGATCACCCACCAGCTCGGCCCCGGCACGAATTGGCCATTGGCGGCGATCTCATAACCCACTGGTGTTTGCATCCAGCTGTTGACCGAGAGAATCCAGAAGGCCGAAATGAATGTGCCCAGCGCCACCGCCAGCGTCGCGACGAAATGGAGCTTGCGCCCGACCTTGTTGATCCCGAACAGCATGACGCCGAGAAATCCCGCCTCCAGGAAGAAGGCGGTCAGCACTTCATAGGCCATCAGCGGCCCGATCACCGGCCCTGCCTTGTCCGAAAACACGGACCAGTTGGTGCCGAACTGGTAGGACATGACGATGCCAGAGACGACGCCCATGGCGAAGACCACGGCGAAAATCTTCAGCCAGTAACGGAAGAGATTGGCATAAACGCCTTTACCCGTTTTCAGCCATAACCCCTCTAGCACGGCGAGAAAGCTCGCCAGACCGATGGAGAAGGCCGGGAAGAGGAAGTGAAAGCTCACCGTAAACGCAAATTGCGCGCGGGCGAGAATGATGGCCCAATCTTGTTCGATGTTCATATCAATCCCCTTGCCAACCAAAGGTCAGCGGGCCTCTGCGCCTCATCGTCGCTGTCCGCAATTGCAATGACAGCACTGAAGGCTGCGTTTTGCGAAAGGAACACCCGACCGGTCAGGTCATGCAACAGGTGTGATCGTTCAAGCGCGTCCATCACCGGGCCTTTGACTTCGGACAGATGCAGTTTGACCCCGGCATCGGACAGACGGTGGTTGATCGCTTCGACGCTTTCGAGCGCGGACGCATCGATGGCGTTTACCGCCGAACACATCAGGATCAGGTGCTTCAGGCTGGGATGTTCTGCGACTTCCTCCAGCACGAATTCCTCCAGCCAGCGGGCGTTGAGATAGGTCAGGCTTTCGTCGATCCGGATCGTGACGATGCGCGGATCGGTGAACACCTTGTGGCGCTTCACGTTGCGGAAATGCTCGGTTTCAGGAACGCGGCCGACGATGGCAGCGTGCGGGCGCGAGGCGCGCCGCAGGAAGAGCGCAAGGCTACAGGCCGACGCCTGCAATCACGCCGGGTTCAACGCCGACAAGCAAGGTGATCAGGATCGTCGCGATCATCGCAGCAAAATCGGGCTTGGAATAGCGCCAGATCTCACGCGGGGTCTTGAAATCGACCAGGCTGAGCACGGCGACGATGATCGTTGCGGCCAGCGTGGCGATGGGCAGCGAGGCGAGTAACGGGGTGAGGAACAGCGCCGCGATCAATATGCCGACGGCAGTGAAGGCCCCTGCAGCGGGGGTTTCCGCCCCGGCATCGAAATTGACCACCGAACGGGCAAAGCCGCCGGTGACCGGATAACCACCGGTGAAACTGGCCGCGACATTGGCCACGCCCAATCCGATCAGTTCCTGATTAGGCAAGATTCGTTGGCGCTTTTTGGCTGCCAGCGTCTGCGCGACCGAGACACTTTCGACAAAGCCGATTATCGACAGCAGCAGCGCGGGCACGGCGAGCCGCTGCCACAATGCCGGATCGAATAGCGGCACAGTGAACGGCGGCAGGCTTTGCGGAATTGTGCCGACAACTTTGACGCCCTTGGCCTCCAGATCGAACGCGATCACCGCCAGCGTGGAAAGCGCAACGGCGGCAATCGGCCCGGCCTTGGCGATCAAGTCTGCAGGCCGTGCCGCTAATCCGAACCGCATCAGCAGCGGCTTCAAACCCTTGCGCACCCAGAACAGAAATGTGGTTGCGGCTACGCCGATCATCAGCGTCGGCAGGTTTGTCGCTACGACATTCTGAGCCAGCGTATGCAGCAACTCGGGCAACGCCTCGCCGCTGGCCTTGATCCCCAGGATCGATTTGAGCTGGCTTGTTGCGATGATCAGGCCAGATGCCGTTATGAAGCCCGAGACGACCGGATGCGACAGCAGGTTGGCCAGGAACCCCAGCCGCAGCACCCCCATTGCAATCAGCATCAGGCCAGACATCAGCGCGAGGATCAGCGCCGCAGCGATGAACTGCGGGCTGCCCGGTGGGGCAATGTTGCTTGCCGCCGTCAGCGTCATCAGCGAGATCACCGCGACCGGACCGACGGCGAGCGCGCGGCTAGTGCCGAATAGGGCATAGCCGATGATCGGCAGGATCGAGGCGTAGAGGCCAATTTCGGGCGGCAATCCTGCAAGCATGGCATAGGCCAGGCTCTGTGGGATCAGCATGATCGTGACGATGGCGGCAGCGACCAGATCGTTGGTCAGCGTCTGCCCCCCATAGCCACGCCCCCAATCCAGGATCGGCAGATAACGGGCGAGCACTTTCATTTTACGCCCCGATCTTGTGCGGCGCGACCATCCACTCACGGCCTTTGAGCATCCCGTGCCAGTAGACCGGCGGCAGGATCGTGTCCTTGAGCAGCCACGAAAGCCGCGAAGGCCGGGTGCCGTCGATCAGCCAGTTCGGGAAGCTGGGCAGCAACTTTCCGCCATAGCCAAATTCGGCAAGAATGATCTTGCCCGCTTCAACCGTCAGCGGACATGAACCATAGCCGTCATAGTCTGCCACCGGTGGCTTGCCGTCCAATGCGGCAAGCGCGTTGACTGCGACCACCGGGGCCTGCTTTCTCGCAGCGGCCATCGTCTTGGCGTTTGACGTCGAGCAGGCATCGCCCAGCGCGAAGACGTTGGGATAGCGGGGATGTTGCAATGTGGCTTCGCTCACCTCGATAAAACCCGATGCTGCCGCGAGTGGGCTGGAGCGAACGAAATCGGGCGCGACTTGCGGCGGGACGACATGGATCATGTCGAATTTTTCTTCGACACGGGTGACTTCATCGCCGCGCTTTTGCTCGAATGTCGCCACCTTTGCGGGGCCATCGATTGCCACCAGCTTCGATTCAAAATTCAGATTTGCGCCATAACGCTCGACATAGTCCATCAGCGCCGGAACATAGGCCGCAACGCCAAACAGCACCGCGCCTGCTGTATGAAACTGCACGTCAATGTCCTTGAGTGCGCCCGCTTTTTCCCAGCGATAGCAAGAGAGATACATCGCCTTTTGTGGCGCGCCCGCGCACTTGATCGGCATCACCGGTTGCGTAAAAAGCGCTCGACCGTGCTTGAATTCTTTGATCAGCCGGTTGGTGTAGGGTGCCAGCTCATAGCCGTAGTTTGAGGTCACACCATTCTTGCCCAGCGTTTCAGGAAGACCTGGAATCGCGTCCCAATCGAGCTTGATGCCGGGGCAGGCGATCAACACGCGATAGGCCACGGCGCTGCCATCGCACAGCAGCACCTTGTTCTCATCGGGGGCAAAGCCGCTGGCCGACGCCTTGATCCATTCGGCACCCGCCGGGATCAATTTCGCTTCCTGTCTGCGCGTAAATTCAGGATCGAACACGCCTGCGCCAACCATGGTCCAGCCCGGTTGGTAATAGTGCACTTCGCTTGGTTCGATAATCGCAACCGAGACATCGCGGTTGCGTTTCAATATGCTTGCCGCCGTCGCAATTCCCGCGCTGCCACCGCCGACAATCACGAAGTCATAAGTGCGGGTTGATGAATTCTCTGCCTTTACAGGTCCGGCCATTTCAACGAGCTTGGTCGACCGTGCGCCTGACCTGCAATAGGCGAGTACTGGCCCGGGCAGCCGCGCCAATGCCTTGGCCATGTCCGCAGCGTTCTGTTCGGTTACAGCGCCAGAAACGGCGGGCACATGAACGAACGTCAGGCCCGCATCTTCGGCGGCCTTTTCGATTTCGGCAGCACTCGGTTGTTGTTGCTCTTCGTCGTCAGGGCGATTGCAAATAATCGACTTGAAACCCGCCCTGGCGAGTTCTGCGACATCAGCCACTCCGATCTGCGCGGCAACGCTGATGCGCTCGTTGAGACGCGTGATTTCCATATTTTCTCCTCCACCTGCGAGGCGGGTGTGTATTGTTATATTTTACTGAAACGATGCGCGGCCATGCCTGCGAACATTGCCAACACGACAATCGCTGCTTGCGCAGGTGCAATCGCCAAGTCGGCAATGGCGGGGCCAGGGCACAGCCCGCTAATCCCCCAACCCATCCCGAAGAGGACAGCGCCGGTCGCCAGCCTGGCATCGAGCCTGGTCGTGCCCGGCAAGTCAAAATGCGCGTCGGCAAATGGCTTTTCCATCCGGCGCTGAATGAGCCAGGCAATCGCCATCGGGATCATCGCACCGCCCATGACGAAGGCGAGTGTCGGGTCCCAATTGCCGAACAGATCGAGGAAGGCCTGAACGCGGGCAGGATCGGCCATGCCCGAAAAGGCAAGGCCCCCACCGAACAGCGATCCGGCGATAAGGGCGACGATGATGCGGTTCACAGCAGACCTCCTGCGCGCAAGGCAGCGACAGTGGCGAAGCCTGAACCCATGAAAACGAACGTTGCCGTGATCGAGCGGCGTGAGAGGCGTGACATGCCGCAGACCCCGTGACCGCTGGTGCAACCCGATCCCAATCTTGTGCCGAAGCCAACCAGCAGCCCGCCAATGATCAGCGGCCACGGCGAGGCTGGGAAACTGGTCGCAACACCACCGGTCAGCAGCGAGACGACAAGCGCGCCAAGCGGCAGTCCGATGATAAAGGCAGTCGCTACGCTGCGCGGCGCACCGGTATCGGCCAAACCCGTCGCCCGGGCGGCCAGTCCGCTGACACCCGCAATGCGGCCCAGTCCCAGCAACGTGAACGCAGCGGCCAGCCCGATCATCAGTCCGCCGATCACGCCTTGCACCGGCATGGCATTTGGAAGCGCAGCGATCACAGCGCGTTCACGGGAATCTTGAGATAGGTCATGCCATTGCCATCCGGCGGCGGCATATGGCCCGCGCGCATGTTTACCTGCACCGAAGGCAAGATCAGCTTGGGCATGCCCAACGTCCTGTCGCGGGCTTCGCGCATCGCGACGAATTCGTCTTCGCTGATGCCGTCATGCATATGCACATTGGCCTTGCGCTGTGCCTCCACCGTGGTTTCCCAGACATAGTCTGTTCGACCCTCGGGCAAATAGTCGTGACACATGAACAGCCGCGTTTCGAGCGGAAGTGACAGCAGCCGATGTGCTGAATGATAAAGCTTGCGCGCGTCGCCGCCGGGAAAATCCGCGCGCGCTGTGCCGTAGTCGGGCATGAACATCGTATCGCCAACGAACACAGAATCGCCGATGACATAGGCGATACAGGCAGGCGTGTGCCCTGGCACGTGCAACACGGTAACATCGAGATTGCCGATCTTGAACGTGTCGCCATCGGCAAACAGATGATCGAAATCCGATCCATCGCGCTTGAAATCGCTGCCAGCGTTGAAGACCTTCCCGAACACTTGCTGCACGGTGGCGATATGCTCGCCGATCGCGATCTTTCCGCCGAGCTTTTCCTGCAGATAGGGCGCGGCAGACAGATGGTCGGCGTGGGCATGCGTTTCGAGCAGCCAGTCAACGGAAAGCTCCTTCTCTTCGACATAAGCGATGATCGCCTCTGCCGAAGAGAAGGAGGTGCGACCCGAGGCGGGATCATAGTCCAGCACGCTGTCGATAATCGCAGCATGTCGGCTCTCAGGATCATGAACGACATAGGAGACTGTGAAGGTCGGCTCGTCGAAAAAGGCTCTAATCATGGGAACACCGCTTTGCGCCGTCCGCACCTGGGCAGATGCAGTGGCGAGGGCCGAGTCGCTCATGGGAATCTCCATAAAATTCATATTTACATAATCTATGTAATTTAATATGAATGTTGCGTCAAGAGCTTGCGAAGCTAAGTGGTTTGTGAAAGGGCTTGGGCCATGCAGAATGAACACGGATCACCGTCTAAGCCCCTTTTGCGCATTGGAGATGTCGCGCCGGACTTCAGTGCGCGAACCACGGCTGGCGATATCACATTGTCGCAATATCGCGGGAAATGGCTGGTATTCTTCTCGCATCCGGCGGATTTTACGCCGGTCTGCACGACGGAATTTGTCGCACTCGCCAAGGCTGCCGACAAATTCGCCACGCTTGAATGCGAAATTTTGGGGCTGTCAGTCGATAGCCTGTTCTCGCACATTGCCTGGATGCGGGCGATACGCGAAGCGTTCGGCGTCACTATCAGTTTTCCTGTAATTGAAGATCCAAATATGGCCGTTGGCCGAGCCTTTGGCATGATCGACGAGACCTCGCAGGACAGCGCTGCGATCCGCAGCACCTATTTCATCGATCCAGAAGGCGTGATCCGCGCGATCACAACCTATCCGCACAATGTCGGGCGCTCAGTCGAAGAAATGCTGCGGATCGTCGCGGCGCTGCAATGCGCAGCAGGAGACAAGGTTCTCACCCCCGAAGGCTGGCAACCGGGTGATGACGTTTTGCTGCCGCCCGCAACCGCAAGTGGAGATGAGGCTGATGCAGACTGGTTCTGCAAGCGGGTTGCTGCGCCATGAGCGCGATCTACCAGAGCCGCGCGTTGGCCGATGCCGCCACAGAAAAGCTGAAGGTTTATGCCCAGCCGCAGCGGCTGATGATCCTTTCCTGCCTGCTGCAAGGTGAGAAGACCGTGGGCGAAATCGACACCGCCACCGGCATTGGCCAGCCCGCGCTCAGTCAGCAGCTCGCCGAACTGCGCCGCGCGGAAATGGTCAAAACTCGCCGCGTCGCCAAGCAGGTTTATTACGATCTCGCCGACGAGAAAATCTGTCTCTGCATGCGCAGCATGGAGGCGATTCTGGGTGACGGGCTCGATCCGGCGGCTGCGTTAAGTTCAGTCCTCAACGCCTCCATGCCCGCCCGTACCAGGGGCATCACTCCGGCTGGGACTGCGGCTTTCGTCAGGATCGGCTGAGCCCGGCCACTCAAGCGCTCGCCGAAACCAGCCATGCTTTGCAGCCCATCATAACGCCTTCTCCAGACACGTAATGACGAGCAAAAAGCGCAATCAAATCGTCGGTTGTAGGACATGACACCCGCCCTGTTCCGCGCGGTCTTTCGGAGGGTGGCAACGAGCCGCACCGCAACGAAAGGAACTTCATCATGGCACGCACTTCCACTATCGCGACCACCGGACCCAAAACGCCCGCCTTCCAAGCCTGGCATGTCACCAATAAGGCGACGATAGCTTCTGGACCGAAGTCGGAGCAGCTTGGCCACGCCGCGATGGCAAAGGGCTTTCGCTGATCCTCTCGGTTAACCTCAGGCACAAAGCGCACGACTACGACAGTGAAAAGCTCGGAGAGGTAAGGGTGGGGCCATCAGGGCAATTTCAAACCTCGTCAGTCTCGCTTATTATGCGGCTAACCAACCGCCGTTACTTTGTCGAACGGCAGCGTCGGACTGCGACGGTGTGGCCCTACTGAGGGCTATTTCCACTGGAGTTTGAAAGCCGACCGCGCTACCGGCCTCTGCGTGCCGGTTTAGCTCAGTTGGTAGAGCGCCAGTTTTGTAAACTGGATGTCGCGGGTTCGATTCCTGCAACCGGCACCATTTCTCGAAAATTCGAGTAGCTAGCGCGGAGCTAAGACCCTGTAACCCGCACAAATCCGTGGTTGCTTTGTGCCTACAAATCAGGTGCTCTACCAACTGAGCTAAGCCGGCACTGGCGCAATGCGGGTGGTCCGCTGGCTTTGCCGCAACCGCATTTCGGCGATCCCGGAAGGGCGGAGCCTTAGCTTTGGGCCATGCCGGTGTCAAAGGGAGGATCGACGGGCGACCGGTGGCTGGACCGGAGTGGCGGGCTCTGATAGCCCGGAGTGCAAGCTCGGCAGGGGTGTGCAAGCGACGGTACAGAGGAGCGCCGCATTGGCCAACGGAAGCCTTCAGGGCAGGGTTGCTCTGGTCACCGGGGCGAGTCAGGGGATCGGTCTGGCGAGCGCGCGGGCCCTGGCCGAGGATGGCGCGGCGGTGGTGATCACCGCGCGCAATGCAGAAAAGCTCGCCAGTGCGCGCGATTTGCTTGCGGCTGCGGTGCCGGGCGCGCGGATCGAGATGTGCGCCGGCGACGCGACCGACGAGGCGCACGTCAAGGCGGCGCTGGCCATGGCAAAGGGGCTTTCCGGGCGGCTCGACATCATCGTTTCGGTCGTCGGGGATCCGACTTTCAAGCCGCTGCTGATGCGCGATTACGAGAGCGTTCGCGCGGAATTCGATCTCAACTTCGGCACGGCATTCCTGCTGGTGCGCCACGGCGTGCCTTTGATGGCGAAGGGCGGGGCGATTGTCTGTGTCTCCTCGGCGGCGGCGACGCAGACCAATTTCGGCCTCAGCATCTATGCCTCGGCCAAGGCGGCGCTGGAACGGTTCGTCAAGGCGGCGGCGTTCGAGCTGGGCGGGGCGGGCATCCGGATCAACGCGGTGCGCCCCGGCGCGACCCTGCCGCCCGAGCGCGAGGAAGCGATGGCCGCAAGCGGCATGCCCAGCGCCTTTGCCGCCTGTACGCCAATGGGCCGGCTGGGGCGGCCCGAGGAGATCGCCAGCGTCGTCCACTTCCTCGCCAGTGATGCCTCGGGCTGGGTTACCGGGCAGACCTTTTCGGCCGATGGCGGCATGGATCAGGTCAGCGGGCCGAATTTCATGGAAGACATGTTCGGCGAGGAAACCATGGCGAAGATTCGCGCCGGCAAGGAAGCCGGTTAGGCGGGAAGCTCCACCTCCGCCTTGGCCGTCGCCATGGTCGTGCCGTCCTGGTTGGCCATCTTGCAGCTGAGCGAGACCACATTGCGGCCTTCCGCATCGACTTCCTTGCCGGTGACCTCGCCGGTCATGATGGTGATGTCGCCGGTGAATGCCGGGCCGCGGTATTGCGAGTTGCAGTGCAGGACCATGCCCCATTCGCCCGCCCAGCCAGCGAGGTAATCGAGGATCCACGCCCCCATCGAGGCGCCGTAGCCATAGCCGCGCGGCATGCCGACGAAGCGCGCCCAGCGCGGGAACAGGTGTCCGCGCGAGGCGCCGATGTAGGCCCCGTCGGTGTTTTCGGGGTTAATCTTTTCCTCGACCGGGTCCATCTCCCAGCCCGCCATCGGGCCGACGAAGCCGAGCAGCTTGGGGTCGCAATCCTGGTTGCGATAGGCGCTGCCCCACAGGTTCATCAGGTAGGCGCGCCATTCGGTGGCGAAGCTGGCGATGCTATGCGGACCGAACACGCGGACCGGCAGCTGGTCTCCAGCAGTGACATCTTTCCAGTGCCTCCGCCCGTGGCCGAGCGCGTGCATCATGTCGATATATTCGAGCTTGCGGCGCTCGATATCCTCCAGCTGCTCGTCGCTCCAGGCCGGGTCGTCGGTCTCGGTCATTGCGCCCATCTCGACCGCGAGATCAGGGCGATAGCGGATCGAGGTGGAGCGCTGCTTGGCGAACAGGGTTCCGTCCTGCTTGTAATAATTGTTGTCGCCGCGCTGGAAGCAGGTGGGGCCGGCGAATTTGGTTTCCTTGACGACATAGTCGAAGGGGATCTTCTCGTGCACTACCTTGTCGCCGGCGAACAGGCGGGGGCCATAGAACCACCATTCGTCGCCGCCGAAGATCAAATGCGAATCCGGGATCGAGCCCATCGCCGCCGGGCAGGCGCCATGGCCTTCACCCGCCGCCACCGCAAAGCTTTGCGGTGCGACCAGCCGGCCATATCTGCCGAGCGCGGCGTAGTCGTCGTCGTAATGCAGCAGGTTGGGGTAATGCATCGCCTGCGCCCAGCGACGGAAGTCGTTGTTGTGGAGCGGGTCCCGGAGTGTCCAGGGAGTCAGGGGCTTGCCCATGATCCGATCGAGGTCGGAGCAGTCGAGAGTTCTGGTTGGACACGGGGATTTTTCCTTATTGGCTGGGCGCAGACAGCGCGTCAGAACATCGTGCTGCCGCCATCGACGCCGATGGTCTGCCCGGTGATGTAATTGCCTTCGTCGCTGGCGAGGAACAGGCACATCGGGGCGATGTCCTCGGGTGTGCCGAAGCGGCCAATAGCGACCTTGGCGAGTTCGACATCGTAAGTGCCCGAGTCCTCAAGATACCAGATCGACTTGGGAGTGAGGGCGCTGGGCAGGATGGTGTTGGCGCGGATGCCGTGCTTGCCCCATTCCTTCGCGGCTGTGCGGGTCAGCGAGCGGATCGCTTCCTTGCTGGCGGAATAGGCGAGGAAGCCGGGTTCGGAGCGCGGACCGTAGCTCGAGCCGAAATTGAGGATCGAGCCGCTGCCCTGCTTTACCATGTGCGGGAAGCACAGCTGCATCAGCTGGAGCGAGCCGAAGAAGGCCGACTGGAAATCGATTTTGCAGTTGGCTTCCATCTTGGGGTCTTCGATCGGCAGAAAGTCGGTGAAAGTGTGGGCGTTGTTGACCAGCACATCGATCCGGCCCCAGTCGCCGATCGCCCTGGCGACGGTCGCTTCAGCCTGGTCCTGCTCGCCCGCCAGCGCCTGAAACGGCGTGCAGACGCCGCCCGCAGCCGAAATTTTCGCGGCCACTTCATCCAGCTTGCTCAGAGTGCGCCCGGTGATCAGCACCTTGCAGCCCTCTGCAGCATAAAGTTCGGCAATCGCCGCGCCGATGCCCTGGCCCGCGCCGGTGATGATAGCGACTTTGCCTGCAAGTCTGTTTGCCATGGGATTCAAGCTCCTGTTTCAATCGGGACGGGGGCTCCGGTGCCCATGTATTCGGCGAGCATCCGGTGGAAATGCACCACCGTTTCCTCTTCGATCGGGATGACGACCGGGGGCTTGTCACCCACGCGGGGTAGCGGATTGCTCATGTCGTTCATCGCTGTGGCTCCTAGGAGAGCTTGAAACGCGCCGGCGGGATCAGCACGCCGGGCACTTTCGAACGGCCTTTGTAAAGGTAGGATTTGCTGGCCAGCGGCTTGCCTTCCTTCAGGCTGTCGCCGCCGTCGGAGGGGACCACGTTGATGTAGTAATCACGCCCGTCGCCGCCGAAACGCACCTGAGTGGTCGAGCCCGCCGGTGTCGGAACATCGGGCAGCGGCGTGCCGTCGGGCTTGAGTCGGCGCAGGATGCCGGGTGAACGGAACCCGGTGATCCAGACATTGCCGTCGCTGTCGAGCGCCAGCCCGTCGCAGTCCTCGCGGTCGAGCAACACGTGCTGGTTGGTGAGCGACAGGTCGTCGGCGACATCGAACACCCAGCCCTTGTTGAAGGTGTCGCTGCAATAGAACTTCTTGCGCGAGGGGTCGTAGCCGATGCCGTTGGAGAAATAGATGTCGGCCTGCATGCGGATTACCTCGCGATCGAGCGTGAGGCGATAGAGCGCGGTGGGCTGGGTGTCCTTGGCCTCGATGATGCTGTCGATATCGTTGGTGCCGAAATAGATGCCGCCAGTGCCGTCCGGCCACATCTCGTTGATCCCGTTGATCGGTTTGCCTTCCAGCGTGTCGAGCAGCCAGCCCGACTTGCCGCTGTCCGGATTGTTCCACATGATCCCGCCCTGGCCGCTGGAAAAGACCGCGCCGTCGTCGTTCATCATGATGCCGCCGGTCCACATCCGGGCATCGTTGAACGAGGTTACCTTGGTTCCGTCGGGCGTGACCCCGTGAATGCCCCCGGCGATGACGTCGCTGTACCAGACGACACCCCGCTTGTGATCGACCGACAACCCTTCGAGGTAGATACCCTCGGCAATCGGAACATATTCGCCAACGGCCAGCTCAGCCATATCTCTCTCCAGTTCCCGATCGCCTGTCTTGCGCAGCACGATTCCAGTCGCAATCGGAATAGACAACAATATGCTGGCCTCGTCCACCGGGCGAATTGTGCGGGGATGCCGAGGAATTGGAGGAGCGGAGTTCAGCCAACCCCGAATGTCCAGCCTTCGGTCTGTGCGATGCGCTGGGTCAGCTGCTCCGGCTGCCACAAGTCGTCCCGATTGCCCGCCAGCCTCAGCCAGGCGGCGGTGACAATCGCGTCGGTGGCATGGTCATCGTAGCGGGTCATGGGAGAATGCGCCGTGCTGCCAATCGCCGCCAGCGCGGCATCGAGCGCTTCGCCGCTACGCAGCTTGCTCCTGCCAGCGCGAACGCCTGCCTCGCGGGCCGCCAGCGCCGTGTAGATTTCCACCACCACCGCGCCCCGCTCCGGCAGCGGGTCGAACGGCCAGATCGCCACTTTGCCCGCAAGCCGCCGCAGCACCCGCATCCCGGTGAGGCTCGACTTGCCGACCTGCGCCGCGCCGACGAGGTTGAAGCAGCTATAGGGCGACAGGCCCATCGCGCGCTGGCCATGCTCGCAGACCCGCAGCCGCCCGCGTCCCGGGGGATGCAAGTCACCCAGATCGCCGCGCTGGCGGAAGTGGCGGCGGGCATCGGGGTGGGCGACAAAGCTGGCGGAGCCAAGGTGCGGGTCGGGCGCGGCGATGTCCTCAACCAGCGCCCACAGTCCCCGCGCATCGCCTGGCGTGGCCTCCCATCCCGGGAAATAGGCGCCGGCGTCGAGAAAGGGGAAGGCGGGAGAGAGATCGAGCCCGATCAACATGTCCTCGCCTGACTGGGCCGCAATCCAGTCGCCCAATGCCTCGCGCGACCAGCCACCCTGGGGCCGGATCAGCTCCGGCGGTCCGCACCCCACTTCGGCCACGGCGAGCGCCAGCCCCTTGGGACGGGCGACGGATTCCCCCGACCAGTCGATTGCGGCAAACCGGCTAAAATGCGTCACGCCGCCGGGCAGCCACGGCCTTGCGCTGGAACCAGTGTCCAGCCCTTCGCGCCGGGCCGTGCGACATAGCGATCGCGCCGGGCCTTTGGCATGTCCGACCAGTTTTCGGGCACGCGGCTTTGCGGAACGGCGGATAGGTTGATGCAATTCTCACCGGCCCAGCTGTCGATACGCCAGTCGGCATGGATTGGAATGTTCTCCAGCTTGGCGAGCTGGCGCAGCCCGCTTGGCAGGACTTGCAGCACCAGGAACCCGTTCAGCGAACCGAACATCGACTCGGAAATCTCGACCGAGGCAATTCGTTGCCGTGATGGCGAGAAGACCGGCGCCGCGCCGACATCGATGGCCTGGCCCCGGCCCGTGCGGTCGACCAGCATATGGCCTCCGGCTTCGTTGCCGCTCCAGCGGAAACTGAAGAAGCGGCCGTCGCGGGACAAGCGGAAGAGGTCGGCCCCTTCCATGCCGGCGGTGCTGACGCACAGGGTTGTGCCGGTGAATGTTCCGACGGCGATATGGTTGAGGTTCGCGCGGGCGACGTGGCTCAGCGCGGCCGGAATGGCCAGCGGCAGTGTGCGGGCGCGATCGGCGGTCTCTTCCGGTTTGAGGCGCGGACATTGCGACAGGAGCGGTCCGGGTGTGGCTTTGGCCGCCGTTGGCCGGGGCGGGGCGACTTCGCCCGGCGCGGCGCTGCTGCCTGCGGCCAGCGCCGCTCCCAAAAGCAATGTCCCGCGCATCGCCATTCTCCTAGCCTTCGATCCGGTGCTTGTCGCGCAAGCGCTGCCAATAGGCCATGCGCTCGATCACCTGCCGTTCGAAGCCGCGTTCGACCGGGCGGTAATAAGTCTGCGCGCCCATTCCTTCGGGCCAGTAATCCGCACCGGAGAATCCGTCGTCGCTCTCGTGATCGTAGGCATAGCCCTTGCCGTAGCCGATGTCCTTCATCAGCTTGGTCGGCGCGTTGAGGATATGCGGAGGCGGGCTGAGCGAGCCGGTTTCCTTCGCGCTGCGCCACGCTTCCTTCTGCGCGGTGTAAGCTGCGTTCGATTTGGGTGCGGTGGCGAGGTAGAGGCAGGCCTGGACCACGGCCAGTTCGCCTTCCGGGCTACCGAGAAACTCGTAGGCGTCCTTGGCGGCCAGGCACTGGACCAGCGCCTGCGGGTCGGCCATGCCAATGTCCTCGCTCGCGAAGCGCACCAGCCGTCGCAGGACGTAAAGCGGCTCCTCGCCCGCCGTCAGCATCCGCGCGAGGTAATAGAGTGAAGATTGCGGGTCCGAACCGCGCAGCGATTTGTGCAGCGCCGAAATCAGATTGTAGTGCCCCTCGCGGTCCTTGTCGTAGACCGCGACGCGGCGCTGGAGGAACTTGCCGAGCGCGGCGGGATCGAGCGGATCGGCGATGTTCGCCGCATATAGCGTCTCGGCCTGATTGAGCAGGAATCGCCCGTCGCCGTCCGCCGATGCCAGCAGTGCCTCGCGCGCTTCCGGGGTGACGGGGAGGGGTGTTCCTTCGAGCGCTTCGGCCCGCGCCAGCAGCACCGCCAGCGCCGCAGCATCCAGCCGGTGCAGGATCAGCACTTGCGCCCGGCTGAGCAGTGCGGCGTTGAGCTCGAAACTCGGGTTCTCGGTGGTGGCGCCGACCAGCGTCACCGTGCCCTTCTCGACGAAGGGCAGGAAGCCATCCTGCTGGGCGCGGTTGAAGCGGTGGATTTCGTCGACGAAGAGCAAGGTGCGTTTTCCGGCGCGCGCGGCTACTTCAGCCTCGGCAAAGGCCTTCTTCAGATCGGCGACGCCGGAAAAGACCGCGCTGATCGCTACATAGCGCATGCCCACCGCGTCGGCGAGGAGGCGGGCAATGCTGGTCTTGCCGGTGCCGGGCGGTCCCCAGAGCACCATTGAGGAAAGCCTGCCTGCTGCGACCATACGCCCGATCGCTCCTTCCGGGCCGGTGAGATGTTCCTGCCCGATCACTTCACCGAGCGAATCGGGGCGCAACCGATCGGCCAGCGGCGCATCTTCGCGGGGCGCCGCATTGGGCGTTTCGCGGGGCAGACTCTCGGGAAATAGGTCGCTCATCGCCGGGCAGGGTAGCGCGCCGGAAAATTTTTCACACGCCCTCTTGCAAAGATCGTTATAAGATATATCTTAGACGCATCGAAAAGGAGTAAATGATTCGATGAAACCTAATACCAACACACACAAACCCAACACTAATGAACGGGGCCGGCATGACGGTCAGGGCCGCAGATGCAAGCGCCGAGCGCGGATGGTCGAAAGCCAGAGCGGTTCGCACGACGGGCGCTTTGGCGCAGGCCGGGGTTCGCATCGCGACGACGGTTATTCCGGCGGCTGGGGCGAAGAATTCGGCGAAGGCCCGGGCGGGGGTCGCCGATCTGGCGGCAGGCACGGGGGTGGCCACGGCACCAGTCACGGGGGCGGTCACGGCCGCAGCCGGGGTGGTCGCGGCCGCATGTTCGGCAGCGGCGAGCTTCGCTTGCTGCTGCTCAAGCTGGTCGCCGACGAAAGCCGCCATGGCTATGAACTGATCAAGGCGATCGAGGAACTGACCGGCGGCAATTACGCACCGAGCCCGGGCATCGTCTATCCCACGCTCAGCCTGCTGGTCGATGAGGGCATGCTCGAGCAAGTCGGCGAAAGTGCCGCGCGCAAGGCCTTCGCCGCAACCGAGGCCGGCCGGGCCGAACTCGGCGAAAGAACGGAGGCGGCAGATGCACTGATCGCGCGGCTGCGCGGCCTGGCGGATGCCGGGGAACGGCAGGATTCGCCGCCGCTCCGCCGCGCCGTCGGCAACCTGTTTGCCGCATTGCGCAATCGCACCGGTGCCGGAAACATCGAGGCCGAGACGGTGCATGCCATTGTCGATGTGCTCGACGATGCTGCACGCAGGATCGAACGGCTCTAAGCTTTCGCTGGCTTCTGCCGGATCAACCGGAGGTAGGTATCCGCCACCACCTGGTTGATCCGGTCCCAGCTGAATTCCAGGCTGCGTGCCTCGCCCGCCGCACCATCGCGGGCGCGAAGTTCGGGCTGTTCGACATAGCCCCGCACCGCTTCGGCAAACTGGTGGACCGCACCGGGCCGGATCAGGCGACCGGTGACACGGTCGTCGACCAGGCTCTCGCTGCCGGTCGCCGCCGCCGCCACCACCGGCAGGGCGCAGGCCATGGCCTCCAGTGTGACATTGCCAAAGGTTTCGGTAACGGAGGGGAAGAACAGCACGTCCATGCCGGCCACCGCCGTGGCCAGTTCCGGTCCGCCCAGAAACCCGGCGAAGACCGCACCGGGCAGCCGGTTTTCCAGCCACTCCCGCGCCGGGCCTTCGCCGACAATCAGCACGCGGTGCTTGACGCCGCGCTGGCGCAGCTCGTCGAGCGCGTCGGAGAAAACGTCGAGCCCCTTTTCCATCACCAGCCGGCTGAAAAAGCCGACCACTACTTCGTCATCGGCGAAGCCGCGCGCGCGCCGCCAGGCCATGTCGCGGCGGCCGGGGTGGAATATTTCGCGATCGACCCCGCGCGACCAGATGCCGACGTCGTAGTTCATCCGCGTTTCGCGCAGCACCTGCGCCATGCTTTCGGACGGCGCGACCAAGGCGTCGCAGCGGCGGTAAAAGCGGCGGAGCAGCGCGACCGCGCCCGGTTCCATCCAGGCCAGGTTGTAATACTGGAAATAGGTCTCGAAGCGGGTGTGGACCGAAGCCAGTACCGGCAGCCCGCGCCGCCGCGCCCAGCTCACCGCGCGGTGGCCGGACAGGTCGGGCGAGGAGACGTGGACGATGTTGGGAGCAAAGGCTGCCAGATCACGCCGCGCCCGTCCGGGCAATCCCATCGGAAAGCGGTAGTCGCCGCGCCCGGGAAAGGCGATGGAAGGCAGGCTGACGAGATCGCCGGCCGGCGGGAAGGCGGGTTCGGCGACCGTCGGTGAATAGACCCGCACGGCGGCGCCTGTTCGGAGCAGATATTCCACCAGCCGGTTCAGCGCCTGGTTCGCACCGTCACGTACATAATTGTAGTTGCCGCTGAAAAGGGCGATTCGGAGGCCGGAATTATCCATGTTGGGCCAGCGCCATAGGGCTATGGCGCTGGCTTGGCGAGGGCAGTGGTCGGACCGGGAGGTATTTCAGGCCCGGTTTTCAGCCCAGGTTAGTTGCGCCAGCCGCCGCGATGCCCCCAATTGCCGCGATAGCCCCGGTCGCCGCGATAGCTCCTTCCGCCATGGCCGCGCCAGCCGCGATTGCCCCAACCGCTGTCGCCACGCCAATGCCGGCGCGGATAGGAGCGGTAGTGGTTGTCGTAATTGTAGTAGCGCGGATAGGACCGATAATGTCCCCGCGGCTGGTAATAATAGCCGTCATCATAGTAGTCGCCGTCGTCGCGGCTGCCCGAAGCCAGCGCCGCTCCCAGCGCGAGGCCGACGACCCCGGCGCCGATGGCAATTGCGGTATCGTCGCCGCCGCGGTCGCGATCGCGGGAATAACCGCCCTGCGCCTGGGCCGGCGCTGCCAATGCCAATCCGGCCACCATGACCGCAGCTGCTAATTTCCTGAACATTTTCGACCTCGCAATGCTTGCGCGCGGCTCGCGACCCCTTCGCGATTCGGCAGGTGAACAGCAATCAGGCCACAGTCATACTGAACCCGGTGTTAACTCTGAGCAGTGGCGGCAAATGGCGGACTCCGAGGAAAAGAAAAGGGCGCATGGCCACCCTTGCGGATGAAGCCATGCGCCCAGCGACCCTGCCCCCAGCAGGGGTGGAGGTCAGTAGCCGCGATAGTAACGGTCCCCGTCGCGATAGCCGCGGCGATCGTAGTAGCCGTCCCGGTCGCGATCGTCGTCGCAGTCGCGGTCACGATAATATCCGTCGCGGCGATTTCCGTCGCGGCAGTAGTCATCGCGGTCATAGCCTCCGCGATAGTGTTCCTGATGGCGGCGATTCTTGTTCTTGCCGCCCGATGCGGCAGCGGCAATCGCCAGGCCGATGATGCCGATACCGACAGCAATCGCGACGCCGTCGCCATTGCCGCCGTGACGGCGGCCTCCATCGCCCCGGTAGTCCTGCGCCATGGCCGGCGAAGCGCTCGCCAGCGCCATGGACGCCACGGCAGTGGCCAGCGAAGCCTTCTTGAGCAATGCGAACATGTCGAAACTCCCGCAGCGGTTCCGGGGAGGGGCACGATTGCCGATCCGCGTATCGCCGCTTCGACAACGGGATTAAGGTGATTCGGCTGAACGGAGGCGGGACGGGGTTGGCAGCATTTGTTCATAATTTATCTTCTTTATATGAACAATCTTGGCTGCCCATGGTAAAGGTTGCCTCTTGGCGGCCATTAGGCCGCTGGTCCATCGTCGTTCGTATCGAACGGCTCATCTCGAATTTTCATGAATCCCTGCCGAAACAAATGCCACGAGCATGGTTGGAATACCCAACAAGTTAACGGTACTGAAATAGCGCTTTCCGAATTCTCCGGATATGTCACATTCCCGTGGGCGAGTCGCCCACACCGACGGATTTTGCCATCTGGATACAGTTGCTTTGGTCGGGGATGCCGTGCAGGGAACAATGGTTACTGGATTCAATCTTGACGCATCGATTGAAAAGGCGATTGAGCGTTCCTCGCGGCTGGATGACACCCTCCAGTCCTTGAAGGACAAAACCCGGGAATGTCTTCCCGATGCGCTTAATTCGGAAATCGAAAAGCGCCAGCGCCGCGATTTTCTGGAATCGCTCTACCGTCATACTGCCGAAGGCGACCGGGCGTTCGAGCGGATCATCCAGGGCAACGAGCTGCAGGATGCGAGCTTCCTCGAGCGCGGAGCGCTTGCGGCGCGCGCGGTCATGCGGGTGGTGCTGAAAAGCCCGGGCGGTTCCACGCGCGGCTATGGCACAGGCTTTCTGGTTGGCGACGGGCTGCTGCTCACCAACAACCATGTCCTGCCGGACCGCGACACCGCAGGTTTCGCCGAAGTTCAGGCCTATTACGAGCGCGACAAGTTTGGCAACGAGCTATCGCCCTGGCGCTTCGGGTTCGACACCTCGCTGTTCTACACATCGATCGAACTCGATTTCACGCTCGTCGGCGTGGCTCCGCGCGACCTTTCGGGCAATCAGGAGCTTGCAGGCCTTGGCTGGTTGCCGCTGATCGGCGGACCGGGCAAGGCGGCCGAGGGCGAATGGCTGACGATAATCCAGCATCCGGCAGGCCAGCTCAAACAGCTGTGCGTGCGCGAAAACCAGTTGCTGAAGCGCGACACCGACGTGCTGTGGTATTCGACCGACACACTCGCCGGCTCGTCCGGCTCGCCAGTGTTCAACAACGACTGGCTGCTGGTCGCGCTCCACCATTCGGGAGTTCCCGAGATTGTGAACGGCAAGTGGCAGACGGTTTCCGGCCACGACTACGATCCCGCTCGCCATGGCGAGGAAGACATCAAATGGGTTGCCAACGAAGGCGTCCGGGTCTCGCGGATTGTCGAGACGCTGCGCACCGACGCGGCGATCGCCGGTAATCCCCGAGTGCAGGCACTTGTCGCTATCGATGTCGGCGATCTCCGGGCGCGGCTGCCGGTGCTCTACCGGGCGGGATCGGGGCCGCCGGCCTTGATGGGGATGAGCGGCAACGTAGCGGCCGGAACGGCAGTTTCGGGACAAGGGAGCACGGACATGGCGGAACGGATAATCACGGTGCGGCTGGCAATCGGCGAAGATGGCGCTGTGCGGATTGTCGATCAGGGCGGGCTGGAGAACCTGCAACTGGAGGACAGTGAAGCAGGCGAGGAAATCCATGCGCCGGTTGTCGAGGAAGAAGACTGGATCACCGGCTACGATCCCGAATTCCTTGGCAAGGCACTGGGCCCCGTCAACCTGCCTGCCGTTTCAAGCCGACTAGGCGGCGACCAGAGTATTGCACCCCTGCTGCGCAAGAAGGTTTATGACCTGCCGATACCTTCTGCCGCAGATGCAGCCGCAGGCGTCCTCAAGTACAACGGCTATAGCGTGGTGATGAACAAGGACCGAAAAATTGCGTTCTTCTCGGCAGCCAATGTCAACGGCGGAGTCGATTTCGGGCTGAAGCGCCCGGGCGACAACTGGAAGACCGACCGCCGGATCGAAACCGCGCACCAGCTTGGCGACAAGTACTACAAGGGGACCTATCTCAATCGCGGCCACCTGACCCGGCGCGAGGATCTCGAATGGGGCGACGATCCCTATAATGCCACCCGGCGGGCCAACAACACCTGCACCTGGCCCAACTGCTCTCCCCAGCACGAGCTGTTCAATCAGGACAAACATCCCAACCCCGACATTCGCCTGTGGTTGGGGCTGGAGAAATATATCCTCGAACAAAGCGCCCGGAGTTACAATTTCCGCGTGCAAGTGTTCTCCGGCCCGATTTTCGACGACGACAACGATCCCGAGTTTCGCGGCGCACGCATCCCGATCCAGTTCTGGAAGGTCGTTGTTGCGGTAAGCGCGGAGCAGAAGCTCTACGCAACCGGATATATTCTCTCGCAGGACGATGTCCTTGATGTCGGTGCGCTGCTCAAGCCGGGGGTGACAGAGGGCGCGGTCATCGGCGCGTTCCAGACCTATCAGCGCACCATCGCCGAGATCGAGGAAGCGACCGGGCTCGATTTCACCTTTGGCGCGGCCAGCAGCCCGCTGTCAGAAATCGACGCCTATGCGCTCGAACAGGCCAAGCCGGTGTGGAAACGCCGTCGCCGGTCACGCGCCGACGGGGCGCGGGAAAGCATCGGTTTCGGCGGCGGCGGCGCACTGGCCAGCGATGGCCGCCTCGCTGGCCTGGAGGACATCGTACTGGGCTGAGCCAGTTAGCCTCAAGCCGCCTCTTTCCGCCGCCCCGCCTTCTTGCGCTCGTGCGGGCATAGCAGCGCTTTCCTCAGGCGGATGCTCTTCGGCGTCACCTCGACCATTTCGTCGTCGTCGATATAGGCAATCGCCTGTTCCAGCGTCATCACGCGGGGCGGGGTCAGGCGGATGGCGTCGTCCTTGCCGGTCGAGCGGAAATTGGTGAGCTGCTTTGATTTCATCGGATTGACTTCGAGATCGTCCGGCTTGGCATTTTCGCCGATCAGCATGCCTTCGTAGATCTTCTCCTGAGGGCCGATGAACAGGGCGCCGCGCTCCTCCAGCATGTTGAGCGCATAGCCAACCGCCTCGCCGGTGCCGTTGGAGATCAGCACGCCGTTCTGGCGGCCTTCGATTACGCCCTTGTATGGCCCGTACTTGTCGAACAGGCGGTTCATGATGCCGGTGCCGCGGGTGTCCGAGAGGAATTCGCCGTGATAGCCGATCAGGCCGCGCGATGGCGCCGAGAAGGTGATGCGGGTCTTGCCACCGGTCGACGGGCGCATGTCGGTCATCTCGCCCTTGCGCATCGCGACCTTCTCGACAACCGTCCCGGCGTATTCGTCGTCGACATCGATTACCACGGTTTCATAGGGCTCGGTGCGCTTGCCCGCCTCGTCTTCGCCATAGAGCACGCGCGGACGGCTGATGCCGAGCTCGAAGCCTTCGCGGCGCATGGTCTCGATCAGCACGCCGAGCTGCAATTCGCCGCGCCCGGCAACCTCGAAGCTGTCCTTGTCGGCAGACTCGGTGACGCGGATGGCGACGTTGCTTTCGGCCTCGCGCTCCAGCCGGTCGCGGATCATGCGGCTGGTGACCTTGCTGCCTTCGCGGCCAGCCATCGGGCTGTCGTTAACGGCGAACCGCATCGACAGTGTCGGCGGGTCGATCGGCTGGGCGTGCAGAGGCTCGCTGACCGACGGGTCGGCGATGGTGTTGGCCACGGTTGCCTCGGTCAGGCCGGCGATCGAGATGATGTCGCCGGCGCGGGCTTCATCGACCGGCACGCGCTCAAGCCCGCGGTAGGCCATCAGCTTGGAGGCCCGGCCGGTCTCGATCACATTGCCGTCGTTGTCGAGCGCATGGATTGGCGAGTTTACCTTGATGGTGCCGCTGGCGACCTTGCCGGTGAGAATGCGGCCGAGGAAGTTATCGCGGTCGAGCAGGGTAACGAGAAACTTGAAGGGACCATCGACATCGGCGGAGGGAGCGGGAACATGCTCGACGATCTTTTCGAACAGCGGTGTCAGATCGCCGCTGCGCGCGTCCTGGTCCTCGCTGGCGTAGCCGTTGCGGCCCGAGGCATAGAGCACCGGGAAATCGCATTGTTCGTCACTGGCGTCCAGCGAGACGAACAGGTCGAACACCTCGTCGAGCACTTCCTGCGCGCGGCCGTCGGGCCGGTCAATCTTGTTGACCACGACGATCGGCTTGAGGCCCAGCGCCAGCGCCTTGCCGGTGACGAATTTGGTCTGCGGCATCGCCCCTTCGGAGCTGTCCACCAGCAGGATCACGCCATCGACCATCGACAGGATACGCTCCACCTCGCCGCCGAAATCGGCGTGGCCAGGGGTGTCGACGATGTTGATGTGAGTCAGGGTCCCGTCTTTTCCCGGCCACTCGACCGAAGTGCACTTGGCGAGGATGGTGATCCCGCGTTCCTTCTCCAGATCGTTGGAATCCATCGCACGCTCTTCGACGCGCTGGTTGTCGCGAAAAGTGCCTGACTGGCGAAACAGCTGATCGACCAGAGTGGTCTTGCCGTGGTCGACGTGCGCGATGATTGCAATATTGCGCAGGGGAAGCGGGGCGGACATGCGGTGTTTTCCGGTAATTCGAGGGTAATTGCGGCAATTGCTGCGCCGCAACATTGGCGCGCCCCTAGCTCAAGGGCACCGATTCCGCAAGCAGGCAGCATCGGCTCCATACTGTGTCACTGTTGCAACATTGTGGAAGGTCTGCGGAGTTTTGCCCATAATTCGCGGAAATACCGATTGTGCCGGATTGCCGCGATTCCTATGATAAACGCAATAAAAGCGAGGATTTTGTCTTGAGCGGCACAACGCCGCCCCGGCAAACCCGAAAAGAAAGGCCAGTCGCAGCGATGAAAATGCTTTCGAACGGTTCCACCGCATCGATCCGTGCCATGCTGCTGGGCAGCGCCGCTGCCCTCAGTCTCGCCATTCCCGTAGCTGCTTTTGCTCAGGATGCCGAGGAAGCGCAGCCAGCGACCGATCTGCCCGCCGAGGAAGAAGCTGCGGGCAACGAGATCGTGGTCACCGCGACCAAGCGCGAGCAGACACTGCAGGATGTGCCGATCGCGGTGTCGGTAACCACTGCGCAGACGCTCGAGCGGGCGCAACTGCGCGACCTCAAGGACTTGAGCTCGATGGTGCCTTCCCTGCGGGTCGCCGAACGCCAGACATCGGCCAATACCAACTTCTTCATTCGCGGCTTCGGCAACGGCGCCAATAATGCCGGTATCGAACCTTCGGTCGGCGTTTTTGTCGATGGCGTTTACCGGTCGCGTTCGGCGGCACAGATAACCGATTTGCCCGATGTCCAGCGTGTCGAGGTCCTGCGCGGTCCTCAATCGACGCTGTTCGGCAAGAATGCGTCGGCGGGCGTTATCTCGATTGTCACGCAAAAACCCAAGTTCACGTTCGGCGGCAATGTCGAGGCGAGTTACGGCAATTACGATGCCATCGTGGTCAAGGGGGTGGTTACCGGGCCGCTGTCGGAGAATGTCGCGGCCAGTCTGGCCGCCGGTTACAACCATCGCAAGGGTTACAACGAGAACCTCGCCACCGGGGTGAGGGTGAATGATCGCAACCGCTGGTTCATTCGCGGCCAGTTGCTGTTCGAGCCGCAGGACAGCCTCAAGATCCGTCTGATCGCCGATTACGGCAAGATCGACGAAGTCTGCTGCGGCGTGGTCAACGTGCTATTTGGGCCGGCCACGGGAATTCTGACAAGTCCGCTGATCGGCGGCCAGGTCAATCAGGCCAGCGAGAAGTTCGCCAACAAGGTCTATCTCGACGTCAATCCGACAAACAAGATCGAGAATTACGGATTTTCCGGTCAGGTCGATTACGAGATGGGTCCGATGACGCTGACCTCGATCACCGCCTATCGCAAGACCAGCCTGCGCTCCAAATTCGACATCGACTTCACCAGCGCCGATTTGCTGAGCGGCGCCAATGTCGGCAATATGGACCTCAAGACGTTCACCCAGGAACTGCGGCTTTCGGCCAATTTTGTCGATCGGGTCAATGTTCTGCTCGGCGCATTCTATTTCAACGAGAAGGTGGATCAGGGCGGCAGTCTGGCCTGGGGCACCAAGGCGCGGACCTATGCCGATACGCTGGTCCGCTCGCTCACCGGCAATGCCCAGAGCATTCCCGGGCTTGAAGGGCTGTTCGGCACGCTCAGCGGCAATCCCGCGCTCTACAGCGGCAGGTTCTTCGCAGCGGGGCAGAATATCGTCGAAACCGAAACGATGAAGGACGAGAATTTCTCGATCTTCAGCCAGGTCGATTTCAAGGTGACCGACCGGCTGACGCTGACTGGCGGTATCAACTACACTAAAGACAAGAAGCGTTTCACGGTAAATGCCGTGAGCAACGACGTTTTTGCTTCGCTAAATCTTCCGGCCTTGCGCAATGCGGCGACCAGCGCCGGTATTTCGCAGACTATCGGCGGGCTGCTCGGCGTGCCCGGCGGCTTTGCCAGTGCGGCACAGATCGGTGCATTCGCCGGAGCCAATCCAACGGCCTTTGCACAGATTCAGACAGGCGCCGCTGCGGCGACCGCACCGCTGCTGGGGTTGAAACCGCTGCAGTTCCTCCCGCCGATCCTGGGCATTCCGAATGCGGTGGAGCCGGGAACGACCAATGACGACAAGTTCACCTACACCGCCCGGCTGGCCTATGACATATCCGACCAGCTTAACGGTTATCTGAGCTATGCCACCGGATACAAGGCCAGCTCGATCGATCTGTCGCGCTTCAGCCGGCCTCCGGCTTTGCTGGCCTCTGCGCTGACCACGGCTGGCGTTGCCCTGCCCAACCAGGAATTCGGTACGCGCTTTGCCGATCCGGAAAGTTCCGAAGTTTTCGAGGGCGGCCTCAAGGGGCAGTGGCGTAATGTTTCGGCCAACGTTGCCGTGTTCTATCAAAGCATCAAAGGCTTCCAGTCTAACATCTTCATCGGAGACCGCTTTGTCCTGAGGAACGCCGGCAAGCAATCGGTGTGGGGCGTCGAGTTCGAAAGCCAGTTCAAGCCGGTGAAGCCCCTGACGCTTGGCCTGGCGGCGACCTTCCTCAATCCCAAATACGACGATTTCAGAAATTCGGCGTTTGGTGACGCCACCGGAATCCGTCCGTCCGACATCCCGGGCTTTTCGGGCACCTTCAGCATCGACTACGACCATGCGCTCGGCAATGACGATCACATCTACTTCCATGGCGATTTCCACCATGAATCGAAAGTGCAAGTGATCGAAGGGCTTCCCGCATTCTTCGTCACCAATCCGGCGACCGGTGTGGTCAACGTGCAGCCCGGGCTCGATGCGGCCAAGCAGTTCACCCGCGAGGTCAACGAACTCAACGCCTCGCTGACCTATGCCATGAGCAATGGGCTTGAGCTAACGGTCTGGGGCCGGAACCTGACGGATAACCGCTATATCAACACCATTTTCGATTCACCGGCGCAGCAGTTTTCGGTCTCCGCCTACACCAATCAGCCGCGCACCTATGGTGCGGCAGTGCGTTACCGCTGGTAGCGGGAACGCGTACGGCCGGTGCGGAGGGGGCCTGCGGGCCCCCTTTTTGTTTGCTTGCGTGGCGATTTTGTGATGCCTTCGCCGCTCCTGCTCTGAGCGGGACGTATATTGAGGGGAACATCATGCTGGACTGGATGATAATGCCATACAAGCGTTACTTCGATTTCGCAGGGCGCTCGCGGCGGAAGGAATACTGGTCTTTCGTCCTTCTCGGGGCGATAATCTATATCGTTCTGGCGGCATTGATGGTCGGCGGCGGACTGGATATCGCGGCGATGATGGACCCGGCGCGGGCAGGCGCGATGGAGCCTCCGGGCGCCTTGTTCTATGTTGGTGGCGGTCTGTTGGCCATCTGGGCGCTGGCGTCGATCATCCCGGGAATTGCAGTGGTGGTGCGGCGTCTCCACGATCGCGACATGTCGGGCTGGTGGTATCTTGGTGCGATCGTTGCTGCCCTGATTCCCTTCGTCGGCTTTCTCGCCAGCATTGCCTTGCTGGTGCTGATGTTCCTTCCGGGCACTCCCGGTCCGAACCGCTTTGGAGCCGATCCGAAAGACCCGGCCAACCTCCAGGTCTTTTCCTGAGACTTACAATTCCCTGAGCGCCTGCGCCGGTTTCGCCCGCAACAGCGGCAGCGAGCCGGCCAGCGCGAAGGCGAGGACCAGCGCCAGGCCCGCGCCGAGCACTGCCAGTATCTGGCCCCACCCGGGCAGCCAGTCGAATTCGAACAGCTGGACGATCACCAGCCAGGCGACGGCGCTGCCCAGGCCCAGCGCGACCACGGCCAGCACTGCGGCCAGCAGCCCGTATTCCGCCAGTTGCAACACCAGCAGCTGCCTGCGGCTTGCGCCCAGCACGCGCAGGATGACGTTGTCGTAGGTGCGGCTTGCCCGCGCGGCGGCGATCGCGCCGAGCAGCACGGCAATCCCTGCCAGCACGGCAACCGATGCTGCGGCGAGGATCGCAGTGCTCATCTGATTGAGCAGTGCGCGCGCATCGCGCAGCAGCGATCCGGTTTCGATCACCGCGCTCGACGGAAAGGCGCGGACCAGCTTGCGCAGCAGGCCCGCCTTGCTTGCGCCCTGCGGCACGTCGATGGTCGCGGCGAGGTTGTGCGGGGCGTCGATCAGCGTGTTGGGCGAGAACACCAGCACATAGTTGAAGCCCATCGAATCCCAGTCGATCCGCCTGAACGAGGCAATCCGGGCAGTGCGCTCGACGCCCAGCAGCGAGATGGTGAGAACGTCGCCAAGCTTCAGGCCGAGCGCATCGGACAGCCGTTCGTCGACCGAGACCAGCGGCGGACCGGCATAGTCTTTGGGCCACCATTTCCCCTCGGTGACGGAATTCCCCTCCGGTACGCCTTCGGAATAGGTCAGCCCGCGCTCGCCGCGCAGGGCCCAGGCATTCTCGGGAATCGACTTGAGGTCCGCGACCCGGGTCATCGCCGCCTTCCGGCCCATAGGCGAGGATCGCGCCGCGCAGGGCGGGCACCGCGCGTACTTTCGCGCCGGGCACGGTCTGGCGCACGGCAGCCTCGAATTCCGCCACCCGGGCGCGAGGCACGTCGAGCACGAAATAGTCGGGCGCGCGGGCGGGCACGCGTTTGGCGATATTGGCATTCAGGCTGGTCTGGACCGCCGCCAGCAGCACGAAAGCCGAAAGGCCGAAGCCGAGCGCGGTCACCAGCGCCCCGGTCTGCGCGCCGGGCCGGTGGAGATTGCCGAGCGCGGTGCGCAGCAGCGGGTCCTTCGGGCGCGGCATACGGGCGGCAAGGCGGCGGATCGCCCAGCCGAGCAGGCCGAGCAAGGCCAGCAGCGCAGCGGTTCCGGCAAGGAAGCCGGCCGTCACCTGCAACTGCGCCGCAGTGGTGAGTGCGAGGCCGGCAATCGCGGCGAGACCAAGCCCGATCGGCAACAACAGTGCCCTGGTGCTCACCGCCAGCGGCGCGATCCGCGCGCGCATCAGCGCCATCGCCGGAAACTCGCGCGCGCGCAGCAGCGGCGGCGCGGCGAAGACCAGAGCGACCAGCAGGCCGTAGGCAGCCGCCTTGGCGAGAGCGACGGGATCGAACACGAAGCCCGGGCTGACCGGCAGCAGCTCACCTAGCGCCGAGCCCAGCAGCGGCGTCACCAGCACCCCCGCAGCAAGTCCCGCCACACTGCCAACCAGAGCGGCGGCGGCGATTTGCAGCAGGTATATCCGGGCGATGTCGCCGCTGCTTGCGCCCAGCACTTTCAATGTGGCGATGCCGGTGCGCCGGGCCTCGAGATAGGACGACACCCCGCCGCCGATCCCGATCCCGGCAATCGCCAGCGCGGCGAGGCCGACGAGAACGAGGAATTCGCCCATGTTCTCGATGAAGCGCTCGGCGCCGGGGGCTGCCCGGTCGCGGGTCTTGTAGGTGAAGCCGGCTTCGGGGAACTGCTGCTTCAGCCGGTCGATCGCCTGGTCCGGGTTCATGCCGTCGCGCAGCGCGATCCGGGTCTTGGAGCGGTACATGGCCCCCGGCGCAAGCAATCCGGCGCGGCCGGGAAAGTCCTCGCGCACCACGGCAACCGCGCCCATGGCGAAGCCCTCGCTGAGCCGGTCGGGTTCGTCGGCGACGATGCCGCCGACTGTCAGGCTTTGCCCGCCGATGGCGATTGTGCCGCCCGGGGCGACTGCTAGCCGTTCGGCTGCGCCCTCGGCCAGCCAGACTGTGCCGGGGGGCGGTGCGCCCACTGTGCGCCCGTCCTTGAGACCCAGCTTTCCGTAGAGCGGCCACATGCCATCGACCGCCTTGAGCGCGACCGGCGCGGCATTGCCGCCCGCGCTGGCCATGGCCTGGGTGCGCACGCCGCTGGAAACCTTGCCCAGCGCGGCAAAGGCCTTCGCCTCCTCCGCCGAGGGACCGCGCTGCCACACTTCCGCCTCGATATCGCCGCCAAGGATCGCCTGGCCGCGCGTCGCCATCTCGCGCTCTATCGATCCGGTGAGCGTGCCGATCGCCGCCAGTGCCCCGGTGCCGAGGAACAGGCAGACCAGCAGCAGACGCAGCCCCCGGAACCGTGCCGACAGATCGCGCCGGGCAATGCGCCAGGCGATAGACCAGGGGAGGGTTCCGCTCACGCCGCGCTGTCGCTGGCTATCAGCCCATCGGCGAGCGTAATTACCCGCTCGCAGCGTTTGGCGAGTTGCGCGTCGTGGGTCACGATCACCAGAGTCGCCCCGGCTTCCGCTCGCCGCGCGAACAGCAGGTCGATGATCCCCGCGCCGGTTGCGGCGTCGAGATTGCCGGTCGGCTCGTCGGCGAACAGCAGCGCCGGTCGCGGGGCGACGGCGCGCGCGATGGCGACGCGCTGCTGCTCGCCGCCGGAAAGCTGCGCCGGATAGTGAGTGAGGCGGTGGCCTAGCCCGACATTTTCGAGTTCGGCCCGCGCCCGTTCGCCTGCGTCGTCGATTCCGGCCAGCTCAAGCGGCGTCGCGACATTTTCCAGCGCCGTCATCGTCGGCAGCAGATGGAATGCTTGCAGGACAATCCCGATCCGCCCCCGCCGGGCGCGGGCGAGCGCGTCCTCGTCCATCGCGGCGAAATTCTCGCCCGTGACGCTGAGCGTGCCCGAAGTCGCTCGTTCGAGCCCCGACAGCACCGCCATCAGCGAGCTTTTGCCCGAACCCGACGGCCCGAGCAGCGCCAGCGCCTGGCCTTGCGGCACGGTGAGGTCGATGCCCTTCAGAATGGAGACCGCGGCTTCGCCGCTACCGAGTGTCAGGGTCAGGTTTTGCGCCGCGATTGCGGGAAGAGGACTTGTCACAAGGCGCAGATGGCATAGTCAGGCAGCGCCCGGCAAGGAGACAACTGTATGAAATTGTATAGAGCTGCGCTCGCCGCCGCGCTGCTGCTCGCCGCTTGCGGCAAAAGCGACGATGCCGCCGCGCCGGCGACCTGCCACGCAGGGTGCCACAGCCGCTCCTGACGTGCCTGTCATGGGCCGTGAATGGCGGATACTTGCTATCGGTGACAGCCTGTTCGCCGGATACGGGCTGCGTGCGGAACAAAGCTATCCCGCGCGGCTCGAAGCGGCGCTGCGCGCGCGGGGCGTCAACGCGCGGATCGCCAATGCCGGAGTCTCGGGCGATACCACGGCGGGCGGACTGGAGCGGCTCGCGTTTACTCTTAATAATCAGCCACAAATACCTGAACTGGCAATTATTTCACTGGGCGGAAACGATATGCTGCGCGGGGTTCCGCCCGAGCAGACGCGGGCCAATCTCGAAGCCATCGTCACCGAATTGCGCCGCCGCAAGATCAGGGTGCTGCTGATGGGGATGCTCGCCCCGCCCAATCTCGGTGCCGATTATCGCGGCAAGTTCGATCCGATTTACCCGGCGCTGGCGGAAAAGCACGGCGTGTCGCTGGTGCCGTTTTTTCTCAAAGCCGTGATCGACAAGCCCGATCTGATCCAGCCCGATCACGTTCACCCGACGGCGCGGGGGATCGAAGAAATTGTCGCGGCCACGTCATACGCTGTCGAAGGGGAGCTGGTTGACGGGGCGGATTGAAGCAAATTCGCTATTCCTCCGCCCTTGCGGGGGAGGATACGAAGGCTTGGCGCTTCAGCGCCTAGCCGTAGTTGGAGAGGGGGGCGAGGTAGCGCTATGCCGCCCCCTCTCCAAGCTACACTAGCTCCTTCGGAGCAAGCTTCGCTTTCCTCTCCCGCAAGGGGAGAGGAGCCAAGAGCGTTCAGCTCACCCGCTCGACTGCACCCGTATTTACCCGCCAAACAGCCGCTTCGCCGGTAATTTCGGCGAACGGCGCAAGTTCCGTACCCGTCAGCCATACCTGCGCCGCGCCTTCGCGGAGCCGGTCGAACAGAGCTTCGCGCCGCAGCGGATCGAGGTGCGCTGCGACCTCGTCCAGCAGTAGCAATCGCGGGCGCCGCGCATCGAGCAGCCCGGCATGAGCCAGCGTGATGGCGATCAGCATCGCCTTCTGCTCGCCGGTCGAACAATCGGCGGCGGCGGCATCCCATCCGTCGTTTTTTGGGCCGGCCATCATCACGACCAATTCGTCGCGGTGCGGACCCACAAGCGTGCGCTGGGCGGCACGGTCGCGGCGGCGGCTTTCGGCGAGGGCTGCGGCGAGCCCCGCTTGTTCCAGCGGGCCGCCGGCCTGATAGGAAAGGCGAGGGCGGGCGAATGGGGCTTCGGGTAGCTCAGCCAATGCCTGATCGAGCAGGTCCACCATCCGCGCCCGCGCCGCCGCGACCATGGCCCCGGCCTCGGCAAGTTGCACCTCGATCGCGTCGAGCCAGGCGGGATCGGGTTCGGCTGTATCGGCGAGCAGGCGGTTGCGTTCGCGCAGCGCATTCTCCAGCCGCGCGGCGTTGCGGCCATGCGCTGGTTCGAGCGCCAGCACCAGCCGGTCGAGATAGCGCCGCCGCGCGCCCGCGCCCTCGGCGAACAGCCGGTCCATTGCCGGGGTCAGCCAGCCGACGCTGAGCCATTCGGCGAGGCTGACCGCCGCCGTCTGCGCTCCGTTTACCTGGACGACGCGGCGGCCCGGATGCTCAGGTGTGATGGCCGTGCCCAGCCGCACCGGACCTCCTACCGCCGTCAAATCGGCGCTGACGGCAAAGCCGCCGGGGCCGTGCTGCAGCGGCATCCCCGCCAGGCTTGCGCGCCTGAGGCCGCGGCCCGGCGCGAGCAGCGAGATCGCCTCGAGCACATTGGTCTTGCCTGCGCCGTTCTCGCCGGTCAGCAAATTGAAACGGGCGGTCCCCTCCAACGCAGTGTCGCGGTGATTGCGGAAATTCGCGAGGATGATGCGGTCGAGCGCCATGGCGGGGACGCGATAGCCCGGCGCGGGGGAGGGCGCAAAGCGGATTGCCGGGCTTAGACTGTCGGCGCCTTGGCGAACGGCGAGAATTCGGTGCCCGTGTCATAGACATCGACGCCTTCGCGGGCCTTCATCCAGCCGACCACAGCGTAGGTTACCGGCGTCAGCACCGCTTCCCACAGCACCTTCAATGCCCAGTTGGTAAACATCACGGTGACCACCGCTTCGGTCTCCCACACACCGAGGAAGGCGACCGGATAGAAGATCGCGCTGTCGACCGCCTGGCCGAAAATGGTGGAGCCAATCGTGCGGCTCCACAGGTGCTTGCCCTGGGTCCAGATCTTCATCTTGGCGAGGACGAAGCTGTTGACGAATTCGCCCGCCCAGAACGCCAGCATCGAGGCGATGACAATGCGCGGCACCTGGCCGAACACGCTCTCGTAGGCTGACTGCCCGTCCCAGCCCGGCGCGGGCGGCATCGCCACCACGACCCAACTCATGAAGGCCATGAACACCAGCGCCGAAAACCCTGCCCAGATGCAGCGCCGGGCATGGGCATAGCCATAGACCTCGGTCAGCACGTCGCCGATGACATAGGATACCGGAAAGAACAGGATACCCGCGCCGAAAGTATAACCCCCCAGCGTCGCCAGCTTGGCAGCGCCGATCAGATTCGACAGCAGCAGGATTGCGACGAAAGCCGCCATCACATAGTCGAAATAGCGGAAATGCCGCCGCGCGCCGGTGTTGCCATCGATCTGGGAGAGCGGCTGTTCCATCGGGGCCGAGAGCGTAACGCGGTTTGCGCGACGTGCAAGAGCAGCCTATGGCACGAACCGCGCGCGCCCGTAGCTCATCTGGATAGAGCGCGAGACTTCTAATCTTGAGGCAGCAGGTTCAGAGTCCTGCCGGGCGCGCCATTGGTTTCAGGTCAGCATTCTTGCAAATGCCCGCAAATCGCCAACCAACGCATCCGGCGCCTCCACCGCCGCGTAGTGCCCGCCGTGTTCGAAGCGGTTCCATTGTACCACGTTGTAGTGCCGCTCCGCCCAGGGTTGCGGAATCAGCACCAGCTCTCTGGCGAATTGGGCGACGGCGGTTGGGACCGCGACAAAGCGCTCCGGCGCCGGGTCGAGCACGGCTTCGCGGTAGAGCATCGCGGATGTGCCCGCCGTGCCGGTGAACCAGTAGAGTGCTGCGGTTCCCACGATCCAGTCGAGCGACAGGCCGGGATTGCCCGGCAAGTCCGCATCGGCCCAGTCGCGCAGCCATTGGCCAAGCCATGCCGCCAGACCGGCAGGGGAATCGTTCATTGCGTGGGCAGTGGCGAGCGGCGCCTGGGCGAACAGGTTGAAATGCGGGGCGGAAAGCAGCGTGGCGTAGCGGTCGGCCAGCACCTGATCTTCGCCGGTCAGCACTATGCCTGCATCCGCCGGCGGGGCGCTGCCGTTGACGCTGTTGAGGTGGAGGCCAATGACGCGCTCCGGATAATCCCGCGCCATTTCGGTGCCGATCGAACTGCCCCAGTTGCCGCCCTGGATCAGGAAGCGCTCATGGCCGAACTGGCGCATCAACTCCGCGAATAGCCCTGCGATCCGGCGCGGCGAAGTGCCGGGGCGGGTGGAGGAAAAGCCGTAGCCGGGCAGCGAGGGAACGATGACGTGAAACGCGGGACCATTGCCCTGCGGCTCAGCCAGCGCATCGCAGATGTCGAGAAATTCCAGGAAACTGCTCGGCCAACCGTGGATCAGCAGCAGCGGCACCGCGTCAGCCCTGCTGGATCGGCGATGGATCGCGTGGATCAGCAGCCCATCGACTTCCGCCAGCACCTGCGGCTGCCGGTTGATCCGGGCCTCTAGCGCGCGCCAATCGAAACGGTTTAGCCAGTGCTCGCAGAGAGTGCGAGCAAAGGGCAGGGATGCACCCCAGGCTGGATCGCCGACGCAGGGGTCTGCGATCCAGCGCGTTGCCGCCAGCCTCGCGCGGGTGTCGGCCAGCGTTTCCTCGCCGATCGAGACCGTGAAGTCCCGCACGGCGCGGAAGGCTGTCACCCGCGCCGGACCAGCCGCAACGGCTCGCCGAGGACCGGGTAGCCATAGCCGTCGGGCATGACCAGCCAGTCCTCGCCGTCGCGCACTTCCCTGCTGGCGGAGAGTACATCGAGCGGGAAACGCGCGGCATGGGCACAAGTGGCCGCGAAACTGTCCGACAGGGCGAGCCGTTCGACATTGCGCTTGGTCGGGAAAATCAGCGTGATCTCGCCCGCCGCCGCCATTTCCAGCGAGCGTTTGGCGCTGGACCAGAACAGCCGGGTGTTCTCGGTCGCATCGACCGCGATATCGACCGCGCCGGTGCCAAGATCGGTGAGGAAGAATCGCGTATCGAACGCGCCATCGACCGGCGGGCACCAGTGGGCGAAGGGAAACAGCCGGTCGAGATCGAGTTCCCAGCCGAACCGCTCCAGCACCGGAGCTAGCGCCCCCTGTTCGAGCAGGAGCGCCCTGGCATCGACCGCCTCGGCGGCGCTGACCGGGCGGGTCAGGGCGATGGCAAGGCCGGTCTCTTCCAGCGTCTCGCGAATGCCCGCGACCCGTGCGGCGGCGGCCAGCGGGTCGGTATCGGGGGCGAGGCGTGCCGCGAGGTCGCGGTCTTCAGGATCGATCCGCCCGCCCGGAAACACCGCCGCGCCGCCGGCAAAACGCATCTCCTTGGCGCGCTGCACCATCAACAGCTCTGGCGGACCGCCCTGCGGACAATTGCGGAATATGACGACCGTTGCCGCAGGTATCACTTTCGGGGGATCGGACCGGGGATATTCCATGCTTTCCCCTCGCGCGCCGGAACCGGGCTGGCAAGGGAAAATCGCTGGGAGCGGGCAGTAGATTCTGTCGGATTCGTTTACAAACCAAGGTGATGGTTAATTTCGGCTTACGAAAAAAATGGCGAAAATCCGCAGGATTGCGGAATTGGCACGGTCCATGCTTAGTATCTAGCACCCCCAAAGCAGTCTCGAATAGAGGCGGGGCTGCACCGGTCTCCGCAGCCCCGCCTCCCCGAGACGCTCTCTTCCCAAATCGCCAGAATTACTGCCCGACCAGGTTTGGCGCGACGTGCTTGGCGCGCGCGACGCGAGCATGGCCGCCACGGGCGCGCATTGCTTCGCCGACCAGCAGGATCGCCGGCCCGTCGCCCAGCGCAGAAGCCGCCGCGAGCGGCAGCAGGTCCAGCCGGGTGTGGAACCGGCGTTCGGAGGGAAGACTGGCGTTCTCGACCAATGCCACCGGCGTATCGGCGGGCAGACCCGCGCGGATCAACTGGCTGGAGATCTCGGCAGCCGCTGCCTTGCCCATATATATCGCCAGCGTCGCCGCAGGGTCGGCCAGCGTTGCCCAGTCGAGATCGAGGACCTCGCCGGCACGGGCGTGCGCGGTGACGAATGTCAGCTTGCGCGCTGTGCCGCGCAGGGTAAGCGAAGTGCCGAGGCTGGCTGCGGCGGCGCTGGCTGCGGTCACCCCGGGGCAGACTTGAACCAGGACTCCCGCTGCGCGGCAGGCGTCCAACTCCTCGGTGGCGCGGCCGAAGATCGACGGGTCACCACCCTTGAGTCGCACCACCCGCTCGCCCGCCTGAGCGGCTTCGACGATCAGACGGTCAATAGAGGCCTGGTCCTTCGAGTGGCGGCCGGATCGCTTGCCGACATAGACCAGGCGGGCACCGGGCGCGGCAAGTTCGAGAATGCCGGGGCCGACAAGGGCGTCGTGAAAGATCGTGTTTGCGGTCCGGATCAGCCGTTCGGCCTTGCGGGTAAGCAGCTCCGGGTCGCCGGGTCCGGCGCCGACCAGCCAGACGCTACCTTCCGGGAAATCGCTCATTCCGCCGCCTCCAGCTCGCTCACCAGCACCTGCTCCATCAGCCGGGCAATCGCCGGGCGGCAGCTGCCGCAATTGGTGCCCGCGCAAGTCGCCGCGCCAATCGCATCGACACTCGCCGCCCCATGGCGGACGGCTTCGCAGATCGCGTATTCGCCGACCCCGTGGCAGACGCAGACAATTGCGCCGCGATCGGGCAGGGGGGTGCTCGGTCGGCCGGCGAGCATTTCGGCGGGAGCGGCTTCGGTCAGGCCCAGCTGACCCGAAACCCAGTCGCGCGGCGGCAGTTCGCCCGAGCGGGTGAGGTAAAGCGCGGCGAGCAGCGCTCCTTCTTCACCGCGCACCGCGATCCGCCGCATGCCGCGCGCGTGATCCGCCACTTCCAGTCTATCGCCCTCGGGCAGCAGGGCCTCGGCATCGACCATTCCCTCGCCCGCCAGTTCGTAAAGCCAGCCGCCTGGGATCCGCGCGCGCGTCCAGTATAGCAGGCCCTGCGGCTCTGGCGCCTCGCCAGTTACGAGGAAGCCGCGCCAGTCGGGCAAGACCGGCTCGATCCGCGCTGCCGAGTTCTTGAAGCCGGGCTGGCCGGAGACCGGATCGACGCCCTGTCCGGGGAGCAGGTTGCTGCGCCCTTCGCCCGACATCGCATCGGTCCAATGCATCGGCACGCAAAGCTCGCCGCGCCGCTGGCCATCGGAGAATGCCACGCGGAAACGAGCGGCACCCTGCGCGGTGACGACCCGGGCAAGCGCGCCGTCTTCGAGGCCGAAGTCGTCGCCGTCGCGCGGATGGACTTCCACCAGCGGTTCGCGCCGGTGCTGCGACAGCGTCGGCGACAGGCCGGTGCGGGTCATGGTGTGCCACTGGTCGCGGTAGCGGGCGGTATTGAGGCGTAGCGGGAAGTCCGGGTCCGCGGCGAGTTCGGGCGGGGATACCGCCACCAGCCGCGCCTTGCCGGATGGAGTGGGAAAGCGCGCCGACAGCGGATGCTCGCCGCCCCACAGGAACGGCTTCATGGTCTCGAAGTCCCAGTCGCTGACTTGGGCCCAGCCCGTAAGATCGAGCAGCTTGCCGTGCTTGCCGGCCAGCGCGGTCATCGCGGCATATTCGCGGAACACATCGGCGGGCCGGGCGAAGGCGAAATGCTTGCCCCAGCCCAAACGCTCAGCGACGTCGCAAACAATCTTCCAATCGGCGCGGGCTTCGCCAGGGGCTGCGAAAAGCGGGCGCTGGCGGCTGATCCGGCGTTCGGAATTGGTCACCGTGCCGTCCTTCTCGCCCCATGCGAGGGCTGGCAGGCGGATGTGGGCCAGCCGCGCGGTGTCGGTATCGGCGATGACCTCGGAGACGACGACAGTGGGGCAGCGGGCCAGCGCCTCGCGGACGAAAGCGGCATCGGGCAGCGAGACGGCGGGGTTGGTCGCCATTACCCAGAGGAACTTGATCCGCCCGTCGTGCACCGCGCGGAACATATCGACCGCCTTGAGGCCGGGGCCGGTGCAGAGCCGTTCCGGTGTTCCAGAACTGCGCGACATCGGCGCGTTCCTCGCCGGAAAATCCGAGGTGGCAGGCGAGCATGTTGGCCAGCCCTCCGACCTCGCGCCCGCCCATGGCATTGGGCTGTCCGGTGATGCTGAACGGACCCGCGCCCATGCGTGCCGATCCGGCCGGTGGCGAGGTGGAGGTTGATGATCGCATTGCCCTTGTCGGTGCCGCTGGTGGACTGGTTGGCGCCCTGGCTGAACAGGGTGACCATGCGGGGGTGCGAGGCGACGAGATCGGCGAGGTGGTCGAAGGCTGGCATCCGGGATGCCATGGCTGCATGGCAGCTGGTCCCAGAACCCCTCCGGCACATCGCAATTGCTGTCATCCACCAGACTTGCGCGCGCGCATCTCGGCCAGCAGCGCGTTGAAAAGCGCGACATCGCCGTCCGGCGCGAGCTGGACATGCAGATCCGCGCATTCCGCCGTTTCGGTCCGGCGCGGATCGATGACGACCAGCTTCGTGCCCCGCCGCTCGCGCGCCTTCTCGATGCGCTGCCAGATCACCGGGTGGCACCAGGCGGTGTTCGATCCGACCAGCAGGATCAGGTCTGCCGCGTCGAGATCGTCGTAAGTGCACGGCACGACATCCTCGCCGAAGGCGCGGTTGTGCGCGGCGACGGCGCTGGCCATGCACAGGCGCGAATTTGTGTCGATGTTGCCGCTGCCGACAAAGCCTTTCATCAGCTTGTTGGCGACGTAATAGTCCTCGGTGAGCAGTTGGCCCGAGACGTAGAAGGCGACGCTGTCCGGCCCGTGGGCGTCGATGCACTCGCGCATACGGGCGGCGGTGAGTTCCAGCGCCTCGTCCCAGCTTGTCCGATCTTCGCCGATCATCGGGTAGAGAAGCCTCCCCTCCAGGCTAACCGTCTCGCCGAGATGCGTGCCCTTGGAGCAGAGCTTGCCGAAGTTCGCCGGGTGATCAGCATCGCCCTCGATCCGCACCGCCCGCTCGCCGGTGACTGTCGCGCTGATACCGCAACCGACGCCGCAATAGGCGCAAGTGGTGCGGATTTTGCGCATCAGGCCGCCTTCGCCTTCGCCTTCGCCTTCTGGCCGACCACCGCCTCGCGTAGCAGGTAGATCCGCCCGGCGTCGACCCGCAGCGGCACTACCGGCACACATCCCTTGTCCTCGCCCAGCGCCTCGCCGGTCTTGAGCGAGATATTCCAGTTGTGCAGCGGGCAAGTGACGACATTGCCGTGGACGATGCCCTGGCTCAGCGGTCCCTGTTTGTGCGGGCACTTGTTGACCAGCGCGTAGAAGGTGTTGTCGAGGGTGTGGAAGATCGCGATCTCCCTGTCCCCATCGGGCCCGCCGCGCACCGGCAGGGTGCGGGCGTTGCCCGGGGCGATCTGGTCCACCGGGCCGATATCGAGCCAGTCTCCGATCATAGCGCGTACTCCAGCGGGCGCACTTCGGCGAGGTGCTGATGCAGTTCGGCATCTTCGCCCGCAGCGCGCTTCGCCCAGGGATCGTCCTGCATGAATTGCTGCGAATAGCGGAACCGGGCGGCGAGCTTGCGCACGGCATCGGGATCGTCGAACAGCCCGGCCTTGACGTGGTCGAGCCCGACCCGCTCGATCCACGGCGCGGTGCGCTCCAGGTAATGCGCCTGCTCGCGGTAGAGCTGGATGAAGGCGGCGCAGTGATCCATGGCTTCCTGCTCGGTGGCGACCTTGCATAGGAGGTCGGTGGCGCGCACCTTGATCCCGCCGTTACCGCCGACGTGCAGCTCGTATCCGCTATCGACGCAGACCACGCCGAAGTCCTTGATCGTCGCCTCGGCGCAGTTCCTCGGGCAGCCCGAGACGGCGATCTTGAACTTGTGCGGCATCCAGCTGCCCCAGGTCATTCGTTCGATCTGGACGCCCAGCCCGGTCGAATCCTGGGTGCCGAAGCGGCACCATTCGGAGCCGACGCAGGTCTTCACCGTGCGCAGCGACTTGCCATAGGCGTGGCCCGAGACCATGCCGGCGGCATTGAGATCGCGCCACACGGCCGGCAGGTCTTCCTTCTTGATGCCGAAGATGTCGAGCCGCTGCCCGCCGGTGACCTTTACCATCGGCGCGTTGAATTTCTCCACCACGTCGGCGATCGCGCGCAGCTCGCGCGGATTGGTGAGGCCGCCCCACATGCGCGGGACCACGGAATATGTTCCGTCCTTCTGGATATTGGCATGCATCCGCTCGTTGACGAAGCGGCTGTGCTGCTCGTCCACATACTCGCCCGGCCAGGCGCAGAGCAGGTAGTAATTGAGCGCCGGGCGGCACGAGGCGCAGCCGTCGGGCGTCGACCAGTGCAATTCCTGCATCAGCTGCGGGATCGCCTTGAGCTGCTTCTCCAGGATCAGGCGGCGGACGTCGTCGTGGGTGAAGCTGGTGCATTTGCACACCGTCTTCTCCTTGCGCTCAACCTCGCCACCCAGCGTCAGTGTCAGCAGGCTCTCGACGAGGCCGGTGCAGGAGCCGCAGCTCGCCGAAGCCTTGCAACTTGAGCGGACCGCATCGAGATTGTTCGCCCCGCCCAGTATGCAGCCGACCACCTTGCCTTTGGATACGCCGTTGCAGCCGCAAATCTCCGCATCGTCGGAAAGCGCTGCAACGGCCATGTTAGGGTCCGTGAGCGCACCCCCGGACGCGAAGGCCTGACCGAAGATCAGCGCCTCCCGGATATCGGAGATGTCCTCCTGTTTCTTCAGCAGGTCGAAATACCAGTTGCCGTCGGCGGTATCGCCATAGAGCACCGCACCTTCGATCCTGTTGTCGCGGACGATCACCCGCTTGTAGATGCCGCGCGCGGCATCGCGCATGACGATGTCTTCCGCGCCGTCGCCGCCGGAGAAATCGCCGGCCGAAAACACGTCGATCCCGGAAACCTTGAGCTTGGTTGAGGTTACCGATCCCTCGTAGCCTGTCGGCGCGCCAGTGGCGTGATCTGCGAGCGCGCGGCACATCTCCCACAGCGGGGCGACCAGGCCGTAGCAAGCCCCGCGATGTTGCACGCATTCGCCGACAGCAAGCACCGCCGGATCGGATGTGACCATGTGATCGTCGACCATGATGCCGCGCTCGACATCGAGCCCAGCCGCCTTGGCGAGGCCGGTGGCGGGCCGGATACCGACTGCCATGACGACGATATCGGCGGGAATTTCCGTGCCGTCCTTGAGTTTCACGCCCGAGACATGCCCATCCGTCCCGGTAATCTCTGCGGTATCCGCGCCGGTCAGGATGGTTTGACCGCGACGTTCCAGCTCTTCCTTGAGCAACCAGCCCGCCGCTTCGTCGAGCTGGCGCTCCATCAGTGTTGGCATCAGGTGAACGACGGTGACCTTCATGCCCCGGAGCGAGAGGCCATGCGCAGCCTCCAGCCCGAGCAGGCCACCGCCGATCACCACCGCTGCACCGCCGATTTCGGCGGCTGCGAGCATCTTGTCGACATCGTCGAGATCGCGGAAAGTGACGACGCCGGGCAGGTCCTTGCCCGGCACCGGTATGATGAAGGGATCGGAGCCGGTGGCGATCAGCAGCTTGTCGTAAGGCTCGGCCCGGCCCGAGGCGGCGATCACCGACTGGGTAGTGCGATCGATCTGCACCACGGGGTCGCCCGAGATCAGCTCGATGCTGTTTTCATCGTACCAGGCAGCATCGTTGATGACGATTTCGTCGAACTGCTTTTCGCCGGCGAGCACCGGTGAGAGCATGATGCGGTTGTAATTCACCCGGGGTTCGGCCCCGAAGATGGCAATGTCGTAACGGGCTGGATCGCGCAGGAGAATTTCCTCCACCGCGCGGCAGCCGGCCATGCCGTTGCCGATGACGACGAGGCGCTCACGGCTCTGTGCATCCTTGCTCTTGAAAGTCATCGGCGCATTCACGTCGCATCTCCAATTCGCAACGCGCAAACGCAGAAAAACCGCCACGAACCGGTCCCTCGGGAGCGGTACGGGCGGCTTCGTTGCCACGCGTTGTCAGTGCTGAAGCTGCTGCGCTGGTTCGTCCTGCATTGGACGGCGCGAAATCTGCTTCGCGCTCCTTTTACCCGAATCGGGGAGGAATTGGCAAGCGTTTTTTGTGCGCTGCAACAATTCCTCCCCGGTTCTGGTTCCCGGTTCTGGCGAGCCGTCAGAACGCAATTTCCGCCTGCAGCCAGAATATCTTCGTATCCACCCCGAACCCGCGCGCGCTGTAGGCGGCATATTTGGCCAGAAGATTGACCTTCGACACCCTGAAGCCGAGCGACGCGTCCCATTCATGGCCGTAATCGACGCCGCCGGTATCGCTGTTGAACTGGTGATAGGTTACCGCAGCGTTGAGCCCCGGGATCGCCTTGATCTGCTCGAACTTGTAGGTTGCGCCGATGTAGGTGTCCTCAAGGCCGGCATTGGGCGTCACCAGAAATCGATCGGCCCAGCCGTCGAACTTGTGCAGTGTCGCCATCGGCGTCTGCACGGCGCGGCCCCCGGCGACGGATGAGTCGCTGCCTTTCTTCTCCCACCCCAGGGTAATGCCCAGCCGTTTGAAGGCCAGTCCGCCTTCGAGCGCGATGTAATCCGCCGAATAATTGCTCGGGTTCTGCTTCCAGTCCGACTGCTGGGCATAGCTCGCCGCGAGGTTGAGCTTGACGCCCTTCGCCAGTGGCAGGCTTGTCGTCGCGCGCACCCCGTATGTCTGGGTATCGGCCATCGCCACCGCCAATGCGCCGATCTGCTCATCGGTGTCGTAGTCGAGCAGATAGGCGAAGGCCTTGAGTTGGACCGGACCGAGTTTGCCTCCAGCGCCGAGGAACACGAAGTGGCCGTCGAAGCCGGTGCGCGGTCCGCCGTCATAGCCGAAAATGGTGCGCTGCGAGATCGAATAGGTGCCGTCGAAATTGACCGGGCCCAGCTTGGCTTCCAGCCGTGCGGCATCGAAGGTCTGCTCGTTCTGCCGCCAGCCGACCGCGCCAACCCAGCGCTGATCGTCGAGGTTGATGCGCTGACGCCCGACCGTGAGCGTCACCGCCTTGCTCTTGTATTGCAGCTGCAAGCGGTTGAGCTCGATGTTCTCGGGATCGGCGACAACGGAGAACTGGGTGCGCCGCTGACTGGTAGGCACGGCATAGGGGAAGGCGTTGTAATCCTTTGCCAGCCCCAGCGTTCCTTCCGCCTCGGCCAGCAGCGACAGCTTCGACGGCTTGTGCTTCAGTTCGAAACCGGCACGCAGCCGTATGGTCAGGGCGTCGGCATCGGTCGCGGGCTGATCGACGTGCTCGTAGCGCAATCGCGCGTCGATGATCGGATCGAGCGAGACGTCGCTTCCCATGGCGATAGGATCGCCGAATTTCTGCGACGGCGGTTCAGCCGCGAACGCGGGATGAGCGAGAGCGATCGGCGCCGCGAGCGCGGCCGCCGTGAGCAGACGGTAAGACCTCATTGTTTTCCTTCCTGACGAGCAATCTATGCCCAGTCAGGCAATTCCCCCGGATGTGTATCAGGCCGCTTCGGATTGCGGCCCGTGATCGTATTCGGCGAGAAAGTGCAGCACTTCCTGGCGGTAGGCGTAGAAATCGGGATGCTTTAGCAAGGCCTTGCGGTCGCGCGGGCGCGGCAGATCGACCTTGAGTATCTTGCCGATGGTCGCATTCGGCCCGTTGGTCATCATCACCACCCGGTCGGCGAGCAGGATCGCTTCGTCGACATCGTGGGTGACCATGATCGCCGTCACCTTGGTGCGGTTCCACACTTCGACCAGCACGTCCTGCAAGTCCCAGCGGGTCAGGCTGTCGAGCATGCCGAAGGGCTCGTCGAGCAGCAGCAGCCGCGGGCTGAGGGCGAAGGCGCGAGCAATGCCGACGCGCTGGCGCATGCCGTTCGACATTTCGGCGGCGAGTTTGTCGCGGGCATCGGCGAGGCCGACCCGGTCGAGATAGTAATCGACGATCTCGCGCCGGTCCGCCTTGCTGGCGTGCGGATAGACCCGCTCGACCCCGAGCGCGACATTCTGCCGCGCGGTCAGCCAGGGCATCAGGCTCGGTGCCTGGAACACCACTGCCTTGTCCGGCCCGGCCACATCGATCTCGCGGTTGTCGAGCACGATTGCCCCGTGCGAGATCGCGTTGAGCCCGGCGGCCATGGTCAGCACGGTAGACTTGCCGCAGCCCGAATGGCCGATCAGCGAGACGAATTCGCCCTTGTCCATCAGGAGGTTGAAGTCCTCGACCACCTTCAGCGGCCCCTTGGGCGTCGGATAGACCTTGTCGAGCTTGTAGAATTCGAGGAAGCGCCGCGAGGCTCCGCCCTTGGCAGCGTCCTGATAGGCCTTTGGCGGCGGCGCCAGGTCGAGCGGTGTGACGTTGGGCAGATTGCCATAGTCGTCCGCCGAACGAACCTGCCCGGCCACCAGCGAGCCGAGATAGGAAACAATCTCGCCGCGCAGTGCCTGGAAGGCCGGGCTGTCGTTCACTGCCTCGCGGTCGCGCGGGCGCGGCAGGTCGACATCGAAGACTCGCCCGATTTTCGCTGCCGGGGCCGGCGTCAACACCGCGATGCGGTCGGCCAGCAGCAGTGCCTCATCGACATCGTTGGTGACGAGGATGATGGTGCGGCCTTCCTGCGCGCGGATACGCTCGATCTCGTCCTGCAGTTTGGCCCGGGTCAGCGCGTCGAGCGCCGAAAGCGGCTCGTCGAGCAGCAGGATTTCCGGCTCCATCGCCAGCGCCCGCGCCACCGCGACCCGCTGGCGCATGCCGCCGGAGAGCTGCGCGGGCTTGCGGTCCATGGCGTGGCCCAGCCCGACCAGCTTGACCTTCCGATGGACCAGCGCCTTGCGCTCCGCCGGATTCTTGTCCTTGTGGACGGCATCGACGGCAAGCGCGACATTCTCCTCGACGCTCAGCCAGGGGAACAGCGAATAGGACTGGAACACCAGGCCGCGTTCCTTGCAGGGTCCGTCTATGGGCACACCTTTCAGCAGCATCTCGCCGCTGTCGGGCTCGACCAGACCGGCCAGCGCCGAAATCAGCGTGGTCTTGCCGGCACCCGAGAAGCCGAGGATGGCGACGAATTCGCCTTCCGCGACGTCGAGGTCGATGCCGCCGAGCACTTCGCTGACGCCGCCGCTCTTGCCGGCGTAGCTCTTGCGCAGGTCGCGGATCGAAAGGATCGGTTGCGCGCTCATGATTGGCATGTCTGGCATGATCAGAATGTCCGGTTGCGGCTGACGAAGGCCTGCAGGGCCATCATCACGCGGTCGAGAGCAAAGCCGATCAGGCCGATGACCACCACCGCGACCATGATCCGCGCGAGCGATTTCTCGCTGCCGTTCTGGAATTCGTCCCAGACGAATTTGCCGAGGCCGGGGTTTTGCGCGAGCATTTCCGCCGCGATCAGCACCATCCAGCCGGTGCCCAGCGACAGTCGCATGCCAGTAAAGATATAGGGCAGCGCCGATGGCAGCACGAGCCGCCTGAGCTTGGCGAACCAGCCGAGCTTGAGCACTCGGCCGACATTGAGCAGATCCTTGTCGATCGAGGCGGTGCCGATTGCAGTGTTGATCAGCGTCGGCCACAGCGAACACAGCATCACCACCACCGCCGAGATCACGAAGCTCTTGGCCATGGTGGGATCGTCGCTGGTGATCGAGGCGGAGACGACCATGGTCACGATCGGAAGCCAGGCCAGCGGGCTGACCGGGCGCATCACCTGCACCAGCGGGTTGATCGCCGCGTTGAACTTCTTGGACATGCCCGCGACCAGGCCCAGCGGAACCGCGAACAGCGAGGAGAGGACGAAGCCGAGCGCGACGGTTTTCAGCGAAGTGAATATCTGGTCGATGAAAGTCGGCGGGCCGGTGTAGCTGGAGCCGGCAGCGAAAGCTTCAGCGGCGTCGGTGCGGGCCGCGCCATATTCCGCCATCAGCCCCTTGAAGGCATCCCAAACATCGCCCGGCCCGGGCAATGCGCCAAGCGAGGTCTTCACCATCGGCGCCAGCAGCGCCCAGAGAAACAGGAATCCCAAGACCCCGACCACGGGCGGCCAGGCTGCATCGAAGGCAGCGCGCGCCGTGGGAAGCTTCAGGTCAAAGGGCAGACCCTTGCTTGTCGCTGCCGCGTCTTTTGCGATTGCTTTGACGGCATCGTCGGGGGGAGCAATTTCCTTTTCCACGGAGAAAGTGTCCTTGGCGGGCAGAGCGGCGGTCATGGCCATGGTATCCTTACTTCACACCTGCGGGCGTGACTGTCTGGCCTTTTTTCAGGCCGATGGCGAAGCTGGCGAGATAGGCGTTGGGAGCCTTGCCGTTATAGGCCACGTCGTCGATGAACCCGGATTGCGGCGCGCGGAAGCCGTCGGTTTCGGGCACCGATGCCGCAGGGATGGTTCCGGCATCGACCAGTTCCTTGGCCGCCGCCATATAGAGTTCGGGACGGTAGACGGCCTTGGCGGTGTCGAAATACCACTGGTCGGGCTTGTCTTCGGCAATCTGCCCCCAGCGGCGCATTTGCGTCAGGAACCAAACTGCGTCCGAGTAATAGGGGTATCCGGCATACTTGCCAAAAAACACATTGAAATTGGGCGCATCGCGGACATCGCCGGGGCCAAAGGTGAACTTGCCGGTCATCGAGGCGGCGAGCACTTCGGCATCGGCCCCGACATAGTTGGGCTGGCTCAGAATCTTGACCGCCTCTGCCCGGTTCGCCCCGCTGTCGGCGTCTAGCCATTGCTGCGCCTTGATCAACGCGCGCAGCATCGCCTGCACTGTCTTTGGGTTCTTCGCGGCAAAATCCTCGGTCAGGCCGAAGACCTTCTCCGGGTTTTCGGGGAAAATCTGCTCGTCGGTAATCACCGGCACGCCGATTTTCTTTTTCACGGCCGCCTGATTCCAAGGCTCGCCCACCGAATAGCCGTCAATCGTTCCGGCTTCCAGCGTGGCGGGCATCTGCGGCGGCGGGGTGACCGAAATCTGCACCTCGGCTCCGGTTGTGCCGGCAAGATCGCCAGGCAGATAGAAGCCCGGCTTTATGCCGCCTGCCGCCAGCCAATAGCGCAATTCATAGTTGTGCGGGCTGAACGGGAATACCATGCCGAACTTGATCGGCTTGCCACCCGCCATGGCGGGCTTCAGCGCCGATGCCGGGATCGGATGCGCCACCTTGCCGTCCGCGCCCTTGGCCAGGCCGGGCTCGATCTGGCTCCACAGCTTGTTCGAGACGGTGATCGCATTTCCGTTGAGGTCCAGGCTGAGCGGGGCGATCATCTTGACCTTGCCGCCAATTCCGGCTGCCGAGGCAATGGGCTGGCCCGCCAGCATGTGCGCACCGTCTAGCTGCCCGCCCGCTACGCCGTCCATCAGCACTTTCCAGTTAGCTTGCGGCTCGAGCGTGACGTTGAGACCTTCTTCGGCAAAAAACCCCTTCTCTTTGGCGATGGCCAGCGGGGCCATATCGGTCAGCTTGATGAAGCCGAGCTTGAGGTTGGACTTCTCGATGCCTTTTTCTGCGGCCACCTTGGCGATCTCGCCGCCACCTGGGGCCGGTGCTTCGCTCTTGCCGCAGCCGGTCAGTGCCGCCCCCAGCATCAGCGCCGCCACGAATCCCCGTCTGTCGAAACGAATACCCCGAACCATGTTCATCGCGCTTTTCCTGTTTCGGCGAGAACAACGCAAAAAAACCGCCTCGACTTGACCCTGGGAGGGCCAGATCGGGCGGCGACGTTGCCACGCAATGTTTCATTCAGCGGAGAACGCATGATCGTCCTTCCTTGGACGGGCGCCGTCTCCGCTGACGAATGTTTAAGCGATTCGCAGGCCGCGCGTAAAGCTCTTTTTGCAATGCAGCAAAAAAAGTCCGTCAGGGCAGCCTGGCGAGGTAACCGGCGAGGTCAGATGGATCGAACACACCGCCATCGAAAAAACGGTCGCTTGTCAATGTCATATCGCCCTGCTGCGTGCCGACGGCGAGTGGACCGCCAAGGCTGCCTTCGACTTTGGAACTGGCCCCGGGCAGCGGCTCGCCGGTGCCGGCTAGTGCACTGCGGTAGATGTCGGGCCGGAACACGTGTGCAGCACTGGCAGCATCGGCGGAGTTGATCTCGCCGCCGTCCCAGCGCACCATCTGGGTGTAGAGCCATTCCGCCTGGCTGACCCACGGAAAATTCGCCGCTTGGCTATACTGGAACATGAAATCGGGAAAATGCACGGGCTCGCCGCCCCTGACCAGCGGCAGCCGGTCGGAAATCGCATGACGGATGAGATCGGGCGATGCGTCGAGATACTCGGACCTGGCGAGGATCGCGGCGTTGGCCTCCCAGTTTTCCGGATCGACGAAGTGACGGCCGGTGCGGACCAATGCACGAATCAGTGCCTCTACGTCACTGCGTCGCTCTTCCAGCACGGGCTCGCGCAGGGCGAGTACCTTCTCCACTCCGCGCTGCCAGATCTGCGCGGTGAACAATGCGATCTGTCCGGCCCCGCGCTTGACGGCGACTGAGTTCCACGGCTCGCCAACGCAGATCGCATCGACTTCGCCTGCATCCAGCGCATCGGCACAGAACGGCGGGGATATGGTCACGATCTCGACGTCATGATCCGGCTTTATCCCGCAGGAGGCCAGCCAGTAGCGCAGCATGTAATTGTGGCTGGAATAGCGATGGACCACGCCGAAGCGCAGCGGATTTCCGGCAAGGCGCCGCTCGGCAGAGAGTTGTGCCAGGGCTGCGCCAACAGCTGCCGGATCGCCCAGATTCCCCGGCGTTCCAATCCTGGCCGCCAGTTCCGTCCGCACCGTGATGGCATTGCCGTTGAGCCCCAGCACGAACGGCACCGACAGCGGCTGCGCGGGCCGCCCGCGCCCCAGCGTCGTCGCAATCGCCAGCGGGGCTATCATGTGGGCGGCGTCGCTGTGTCCGTAGAGCAGCCGGTCGAGCACGGTCGCCCAGCTGACATCCTTGATCAGCCGCAGCGACAGGCCTTCTTCCTCGGCAAAGCCATGCTCACGCGCCAGGATCGGCAGGCAGGCGTCGACCAGCGGCAGGAATCCGATGGTGAGTTCGGTGCTCATCGGGGTCCTCCCAGCAAATTATGTGCAGTTACTATGGCCTCGGCGATGTCGACGATGCGCTTGCCCTGTCGCATCGCCGCGTCGCGCATTTCCTTGTAGGCAGCTGGCTCAGGCAATCCGCGGCTGTCTATCAGGATGCGCTTGGCCCGGTCTACGGTGTCGCGTTCGGCGAGCTTGCCCTTGGCCTCGTCGAGGTCCGACTGCAATCGGGCAAAGGCGTTGAATCGCCGGACTGCCAGATCGAGCAGCGGGCGGATGCGGTGCGGCGCCAGGCCATCGACGACATAGGCGGAAACCCCGGCATCGACCGAGGCGGCAATCGCGTCCTCGTCCGATTCGTCCACGAACATGGCGATTGGCCGGGCCAGCGCGCGGCTTACCGCGAAATATTCCTCGAGCATGTCGCGCGACGGATTGCCGAGGTCCATCAGCACGATATCGGGTGCTATCTCGCCGATTCGCGCCACCAGTCCGCGTCGCTGCGTGACCACGAATATCTCGCAATCGTCGAGCGCGGCGATCCCTTCGTGGATCACAGCGGCGCGGGTAGCGCTTTCGTCGACAATGGCAATTCGCATGCGTCCATTGTGCAGCGCAACATGGCCGTTTGGCAATGCCTGGTTTCATATCGGATGCTTGAGCCGCGATGCGCATGGGGACTTGCGTCAGACCGCAGAGCCGGGGCAAACAGGATGGCGATACCACAACTCGCAAAGATGCCGCCATCTGGGGCCTCCAGCGCGCTGGCACAGGAAGGGGAACATAATGCGCAAGAGACTTCTCGCTGCGGCGATGTCTGCTGCGGCCTTGGCATTGGGCAGCTGCGGCAATCAGCTGAACCCCCAGCCTGATACAGGCCTTGGCGCCGATGTGAACTGGACTGCGCCGCAGGGCGGAGCGGACGAGGCTGGATATAGCCGGCTCGACGCGATCACGCCCGCCAATGCCGGCACGCTCGGCCTAGCCTGGTCGATGGACCTTCCCGAAGAAGTCACGCTGGAATCGACCCCGCTGCACGTCGATGGCACGCTCTATTTCGGCGGCGGTTATGCCGAAGTCTATGCGGTCGATGCGCTGACCGGCAAGCTGCTGTGGAAGTTCGATCCGCAGAGCTGGAAGCGCCAGCATGCGAAGTTCCACTTCGGCTCCAACCGGGGCGTCGCCTATGAAGATGGACGCGTGTTCACCGTCGAAATGGACGGCAGGGTCAATGCGCTCGATGCGAAGACCGGCAAAGTGCTGTGGGCAGCGGAATCGATCCCCAATGAGCCTGCCTACCGCCTCAACAACTCCACCGGCGCGCCGCGTACGATGAACGGCAAGGTGATTATCGGCAACGCCGGCGCCGACGGAGGCGCGCGCGGTTATGTCACCGCTTTCGATTCCAAGACCGGCAAGCAGCTTTGGCGTTTCTTCACCGTGCCTGGCAGCCCCGAGCAGAATCGTCCTGAAAACAATGGCGGCGACACTGCGCTGGAAGCGGCCGCCAAGACCTGGAGCCCTGACTTCTGGAAGACCACTGGCGGGGGCGGCACAGTGTGGGCCGGCATGACCTTCGATGCCGAGGCCAATCGCGTCTATATCGGGGTTGGCAATGCCGGTCCCTACGATCCCGAACGGCGCGACCCCAACGGCGGCGACAATCTCTATACCGCCGGCATTGTCGCGCTCGATGCGGATAGCGGCAAATATGTCTGGCACTATCAGGAAAACCCGCGCGACAGCTGGGATTACAAGGCCGCACCCAACATCGTCATGGCGACGCTCAATCTCGAGGGGAAGCCCAAGAAAGTGCTGATGCACGCGCCGACTAACGGTTTCTTCTATGTGCTCGACCGCGACACCGGCAAGTTGCTCAACACGCCCGGCAAAACCACCGAGATCAACTGGGCCAGCGGCATTGACATGAAGACTGGACGGCCGATCGAGAACCCCGATATCCGCTACGAGAAGGGCAAAACCGAAATCTGGCCCGGCACCATCGGCGGGCACGACTGGCAGGCGATGAGCTACAATCCCAAAACCGGCCTGGTCTACATCCCGATCCATCAGGTTGGCGCGTTGTTCTCGCGCGATCTGGCCGATCAGACCGACGATGCGGTCAACATCATGGGGCTGGTGGTCAAGCCCGTCGTCAAGAAGCCGGGCGACGGCAAGGGCTATCTGGTTGCGTGGGACCCTATAGCGCAGAAGCAGGTGTGGAGTGTGACCCATGACGCGGTGTGGAACGGAGGAGCGCTGAGTACTGCGGGCGGGCTGGTGTTCCAGGGTACGGCGCTGGGCATGTTCAAGGCATACGACGCAGCGAGCGGCAAGGAACTGTGGCAGTTCGACGCCGGGCTCGGCATCATCGCCGCGCCGATGAGCTACAGCGTGGGCGGCAAGCAATATGTCTCGGTGCTGGTCGGCTGGGGCGGCACCTCGGCGGCGATGAGCGGGGTGCTCGATGTCGGCTGGAAATACGGCGCGCAGACGCGCCGTCTGCTGACTTTCGCGCTCGATGGCAAAGCGACGATCCCCGTCGGCCCGCCGCGCACGATGAAGGTCGAGGCGCTCGACGATCCCGATCTCGTGCTTAACGAAGCGGATGTGCAGGCCGGCAAGCAGATGTCGATCGCCTGCATGTCGTGCCATGGCGCGGGTTTTCGCGGCGCCGGTTCGCCGGGTCCGGACCTGCGCGAATCCGCGATCGCGCTGCGGCTCGATACTTTCACCCAGATGCTGCGGACCGGACGGATGGAAAAGGGCATGCCGCAATACGAGTGGCTGAAGGACGACCAAATTCGTCAGCTGCACGCCTATCTGCGGGCCCGGGCACGCGAAGAGCTCGGCTTGCGCAAGCCGGGTCAGCCGGGCGCTGCGGCGGGCGGAGGCAAGACCCAGGCGCGCTGAGGCCGGAAGCCAGTCCGGCGGCATGGAGGACTTCTGCGTCATCGGTGGCGGCATTGTCGGGCTGGCGACGGCGCTGACTTTGCTTGAGCGCCATCCCGGCGCGTTGCTGGTGTTGCTGGAAAAGGAGGCAGGGCTCGCGCTCCACCAGACCGGGCGCAACAGCGGGGTAATCCATTCGGGCATCTATTACGCGCCCGGCAGCCTCAAGGCAGCGCTGTGCAGGGCCGGGGCTGAGGCGACAGTCGCCTTCTGCCGGGAGCATGGCATTGCCCATGAGATCTGCGGCAAGCTGATTGTCGCGACCGATGCGCGGGAGCTGGAGCGGCTCGCACACCTCATGGAGAGGGCCAAAGAAAACGGCATCGTCTGCGAGCGGATCGACGCGGCGGAACTGCGGCGGCGCGAACCCGACATAGCTGGGCCGGGCGCCATCTGGATTCCCTCGACAGGAATCGCCGATTACCCCGAGATGTGCCGCGCCATGGCCCGGCGGATTGGCGAACTGGGCGGGAGAATCGAACTCGGCGCGAGGGTCGCCGCGATTGCCGAGGAAGCCGGTGCGGTCGAAGTGCGTTGGGACGACGATGTTTGCCGCGCGCGGCATCTGGTCGCCTGCGCGGGCCTCCAGGCCGACCGCATTGCGCGGGCAGGGGGGATCGAACCCGATTTCCGCATCGTCCCGTTTCGCGGCGAATACTTCCGCCTGCCACACGAGAAGTCGCAGATTGCGAGCTCGCTGATCTACCCGGTGCCCGATCCGGCGCTGCCGTTCCTCGGCATCCACCTGACCCGCACCATCGATGGCGGCATCACCGTCGGGCCCAATGCGGTGCTTGGCCTGTCGCGCGAGGGCTATGCCAGGGGATCGTTCGATTGGGGCGATGTCGCGGACTGTGCGGGCTTTCCCGGCTTCTGGAAGGCCATGCGAGCGAATTTGCGCCCCGGTCTTGCCGAGATGCGCAATTCGCTCTCCCGGCGCGGCTATCTGGCGATGTGCCGCAAATATTGCCCGTCGCTCGAACTGGCCGACTTGCTGCCCGTGCCCGCCGGCATCCGCGCCCAGGCGGTAATGCGCGATGGCACGCTGGTGCAAGATTTCCTGATCCGCGAAACCGCCCGCTCGATCCACGTCTGCAACGCGCCATCGCCCGCCGCGACCTCCGCTTTGCCGATTGCGCGGTTGATCGCGGACCAGGTGGCGCGCCAGCGTGCGTCGCTGGGTTAACGCCCGGCCCGCCAGGCAGCGATTGCCGCCGCAGTTCGTGCTGCCGCCGCGTCGATGGTCATTCCTGACAGTTCCGCGCTGAACACCTCGATCTCGGCGCTGACGACGGGGCTGTTGGCCATGGCCGCATTGAGGATGTCGAACAGCGGCAGGCTGCCTTCGCCGGGGAGCAGCCGCCCGGTCATCGGCACATAGGCTTCGCCCGGCGGGGGCGGGATGCGGTCTGAGAGCTGCATGGCGCCGATCGATCCGGGGGGGAGGGCGCGGATGTCCGCTGCGGTTCCGTCGGTACGGGCGAGGTGCCAGCTATCGAGCAGGATGGTGCAATTGGCCTCGCCGCAGTCGCGTGCGATTGCGGTGGCGGCGGCGATGTCGTGGATGCCGGAACCGGGGACGAATTCGAGCACAATGCCCAGGCCCCGCTCAGCCGCGCGCCGGCAGATGCCGCCGATGGCCTCGGTGAGTTCTTCCTGAGTCACCGGGCCCGCGCCGAAATGCGAAATGTTGACATTGGGCGCCCCCAGCGCCTCGGCCATGGCGTAACAGTCTTCTTCGCCCGAGCGCGGAATTTCCTTGCCGTCGAAGAACACGGGCGTTTCGGGCATGCCGGGCAGACCGGCGGTGATCGCATCGACCACAGTGACCCGCACGCCGGCATCGCGCATCCGCTGGCGCAGGGCCCTGCCGTCGGTGCCCTGGGCGAGGCAGGCCGTGTAAAGCCATGGCGGGAAGGACAGCGTCGGGAAGTGGTGGCGCGCCGCCGTCTCGATCATTTCGATCAGGCTGGCGCGGTGGATCGTGCCCCAACACAGTCCGATTTCCAGCGCTTCCATATCCCGCTCCCGTTGATTTGCGGGAGAGGTTGAACCTGCTTCGTTGCCTTGGCTAGGCCAAAATGGCCGGTCAGATCAGCCCGGGAACTATCCGCGCCTTCACCGACTTGGCGTAATCGACATAGAGCGGATCCTGAAGCAGGAACTTCTCCTCCTCGATGGCGCGGAGATAGAGCAGCGTCCAGCAAGTCAGATAGACCACCAGGTTCCACACCGAGAAGAACAGCAGCAGGAAGCCGACGTGGCTGACCAGATAGCCGGTGTACATCGGGTGGCGGACAAAGCGATACGCACCTCCGACCTTAACCCCGCGGTTCGCCGGAACCAGGCCGAAACTGCGGCGCAGCGACAGTTTGGCGGCCAGCGCGATGGCCGTGCCGAACATGATCAGCGGGGCTGAAACGAATTCCGGGACAATGGCCGTGCCGTGCGGAATCACGCAGAGCGCCGCGCCGGTGCCGAGAAAGGCGATCGCCGTGGTGTAGGCTGAACTGGACCAACTGCCCCGGCGCTGGATCAGCAGGAAGAACACCGCAGACAACTCGCTGGCGAGCAGCAGCACGATTTGCGGGTGGAAGCTCAGCTCGGGCAGCAAGCGCCAGACCACGCTCCCCGACAAGAGGATCAGCACGACGCGTTCCGCCAGCCTGATGAAGTCAGCCATTAATGCCCCCGGGTTTCAGTCCCGGCAGAATGGCCGAAGGGCGGTTAAGATATCGCTAAGGCTGTTTGGTACCTACCGGAACGCCGGGATCACCTTCTTCGCAAACAGTTCGGCGTGCTCCGCCAGCACCTTGAGCGGGAATCCCGAAGGCGCCTGCATGCAGAAGGCTTCCAGCGGGGCGAGTTCGCAGCGCGATTTGATGTAGGTGACGGCTTCGTCCGGCGTGAGGATCTTCATCAGCCCCGCCTTCTTGAATTCATCGAGGCTCATCCGGGCAAAGACGCTCCACTCCGCGCCTTCCTGCCATTCGGCGTAAGTATTGATCTGGTAGAAGGCATGCGGCGCTACCGCGTCGAGCGTGCGCTCCGGATCCTCGCTGACCAGGAACCACATGTCCGAATAGGACATCGAGGCGATGCGACCGTCCTTCTCCGATTTGCCGAGTGCCTTCAGCTCCTCGACATAGGCGGGCCAGAATTCGACCGGGCCGATAAACCCGTCGCCGTATTTGGCCGCGCGGGCGAAGCCGGGTGGGGCAACGGCACCGACGAAGATCGGTACGCCGCCCTGCTGAACGGGAAGGGGCGTGCAGCGTGCGCCCTTGATCTTGTAGAACTCGCCGTCGTAGTCGATGGTTTCGCCCGCCAGCAGCCGCCGGGTGATGGCGAAAGTCTCGTCGGCGATCTTGCCGCGCTTGCCCTTGGGCAGGCCATAGGCCTCGGTCTCGAAGCCAAGGTAGCCGATCCCCATCGACAGCTCGGCCCGCCCGTTCGACAGGATGTCGAGCACCGCAATATCCTCGGCGAGGCGCACCGGGTGGTAATGCGGCACAAGGCCCACGCCTTGCGAAATCCGCACCTTGTTCGTGCGCGTCGCCACCCCCGCACCGAACACAAGCGGCGATGGCATGTAGCCGTCGTCGATTCCGTGATGCTCTGCGAACCACACCTGCTCGAAGCCCAGAGCCTCGATATGTTCGATGAATTCGATGGTCTCGGCATAGAAATCCGCCCAGGGTCTGAACCACTGCTTGGGGTTGCGCATGTCGAAACCGTAACCGAAGCGAAGATGTTGGGTCATTGTTCTTCTCCCCGGCTTACTTGAGGCTCAGCACCTTGTAGCTGTCGTCGTCCGGGTAACGCCCGCCCGGATCGATCATGATCCCCAGCATGCCCTGCGACCAGTCGGCCGAATCCGGGTAATGGCGGAACCAGTCGGTCACCACATAGCGGGTCATGATCCGCCATTCCTGGCCGCGTTTCTCCAGCTTGTCGAGATAGCGCCCCGCGCCAATCACGTCGTTCTTGGCGCCATCGGGGGTGTTGATCCGGTGGAAGCCGTAGAAATAGCTTTCGACATCGGCCTTGTCGCCGTGGAGCGTAATCAGCGTGTTGGCGATGAAGTGCTGCGACTGGTCCATCGACCCCATGATCGGGAAAGACCAGGCGATGAATTCCTCGGCGTTGCCGCAAAAGCCCATGTGATTGTCGGTGCAGTCTGGCCAATAGGCGCTGCGCACCATGTCGGCGTCGAGCCGGTCGACCCCGCGCGAATAGCGATAGAGGCATTCACGGATCGCTTCTCGGTCGGCGAGTTCGATAAGGATCTGGTCTGTCGGCGTGGTCATGCTGGTCTCTCCCGGGATTGCTATGTGCTTGACCGCAGCATCGCGTGGCGCGGGCACCATGGCAATAGACAGTTCCTGCGTTCCAGACTGGCAGGTGACGCAGTCTTGCCTGGCAAGGGAGAGCGCTTCGGCAACGGCGCAAAGAGGGGGGCAGCCGCTATGGCTGCCCCCCGACCGCGTTGCGACGCCGCCTAGAAGTGGTGTTCGACGGTGTTGGTCTTCTTCTTGATTTCGGTCATCGCGTTCAGATTGGACAGGCGAAGCAGGCCATAGACCTCGTCCCGGCCCAGCCAGTCCTCGTCGAGCACACCTTCGCCCAGCAGCACCTCGAACTTGCGGGTTTCGGTCGCCGTCGGCGTGCCGTCGGGGAAATAGAAGGCATTGCCGTAGGTGTAGAGCAGGTTGTCGGTCGGATCGAAGAACGAATCGTCCTCGCCCCACAGCTGGCATTTCAGCTTGAAGTGCCGGGCGGCGGTGCAGTTCTTCATCTGGCACAATTCGAGCGCGGTGAAGTTGACGTTGCAGGTCACCGTGGCGAGGACCGTCTTCTTTTCGTGGTCGTGACGCACAGTAAGTTTGCGATTGGTGATCGTAGCCATTGGTATTCTCCCAAATAGGCGACCATGATCGTGGTGTGTGGTCGCAGGCATGACAAATGACCGCGCAAAATTCGCACGTTTGCGAGCAGTCTATTATTCGATTATAAGCCAGCGGAACGTCATATCGATAAATATGGCGCGAATAGTTCTGCATGGATGCGACTAAGTTTGGATATTATTTTTATTTATGTAACTCAATATTAAAATATTGTTAACTATAATAATATCAGTATTTTAGGACAGACTGTTTTCCTGGTGCGATTAGTGGATCGATCTGGTTGGGAGATCGCAGGCGGGACTGCGCATCGGCCTTGGTTCCTCCTGCGGCAGCCTTGCCGGAAAGCGTGACGCCGCTGCACAGGGCCGCTAAGGCGCGGTTATGGCGGAGAGCGAGACTGGGGCGAAGAGCGAGGCTGGCCGAACGGATGCGGACCCGACAGTCTGGCGCTATGCCAAGGCAACCCGGGCGCATATTGTCGTCGATGCCGCCGCCTATTTCGAACTGATCCACGATGCGATGCTGCGGGCGCGCCAGCGGATATTCCTGATCGGCTGGGATTTCGATTCGCGCATCCGTCTCACTGGCGGGCGCCGCTGGTGGAACTTGCCGCGCAAGGAGCGCTACCCCGCGCGGCTTGGCGCTTTCTTCATCTGGCTGGCTGACCGGACGCCGGGCTTGCAGGTGCGGTTGCTAAAATGGAACTTCGGTGCGCTGCGCTATCTGTTTCGCGGTACGATGATCGTCGATCTGGTGCGCTGGCTGATCAATCCAGCGATCGACTTCAAATTCGATTCCGCTCATCCGCTGGGTTGCAGCCACCACCAGAAGGTCGTGGTGATCGACGATTGTTTTGCCGTCTGCGGCGGCATCGACATGACCTCGGACCGCTGGGACACCCCGCTCCACCTGCACGAAGACTCCCGCCGCAGGCGCGTCAATGGCAGGCCCTATGGTCCGTGGCACGATCTCACCATGCTGATCGAGGGCGACGCCGCCTTCGCGCTGGCCGAGCTTGGCCGCAAGCGCTGGCGGCAGGCGGGGGGCAAGCCGATGCGGCCTTGCCTGCCCCAGGACGACACGCCCTGGCCCGAACGGCTGGCGGCGGAATTCCGCGATGTCGAAGTGGGCATCGCCCGCACCCGCGCGGCCTTTCGGGACATCGAAGAGCTGCGCGAAATCGAGGCGCTGTTCCTCGCCCAGATCGCCCGGGCAAAACACTTCATCTATGCGGAAAACCAGTACTTCGCCTCGCGCTCGATTGCCGAGGCGATTGCCGAGCGGGTGTCGCAGCCCGATCCGCCCGAGATCGTGCTGATCACGCCGCTGACGTCCGAAGGCTGGCTCGAACAGACCGCGATGGACGGCGCCCGGGTGCGGCTGCTGCATGCCATAGCCGAGGCGGACCATGCCAGGCGGTTCCGGGCCTATGTGCCGATGACTACCGGCGGCGCGCCGATATATGTTCATGCCAAGCTGCTGATCGTCGATGACGAGATCGTCCGCGTCGGTTCCGCCAACATGAATAACCGTTCGATGGGCCTCGACAGCGAGGCGGACGTGTTCATCGATGCCGCCCGGCCGGGCAACGGTCATGTGGTTCCGGCAATCGCCCGGCTGCGCCACACACTGCTTGCCGAGCATTGCGGCATTGGTGCCGAGAAGCTTGCCGAACTGCTTGCCAGCCACGGAAGCATGGCGGGCGCGATCGACGCCGCGCCGAAGCAGGGCAAGCACCTCGAACCTTTTGGCTTGCGTCCGCTGACCGATACGGAGAAAGCAATTGCTGACAGCGCCTTCCTCGATCCTGAAAGGCCCGGGGAATTCTACGAGCCGATCGGGCTGCGGCGCGGATTGTTCAGGCGCGGCGGCATATTGCGGCGGCCGCTCTGACGGGAGAGAGACTGGATGAGCCACAATCACGACGACGATGAAAACGGCGCGGGCGATGCGGGGCCGATGGCCAAGCTGCCGGTGCCAGCCGAAGTGCAGGATGCGATCCGCACGCTAATCCGCTGGACCGGCGACGACCCTTCTCGCGAAGGCCTGCGTGACACGCCGGCCCGCGTGGCGCGCGCATGGAAGGAGTATTGCCAGGGTTATGAGGAGGACCCGGTCTACCATCTTTCACGCCGGTTCGAGGAAGTGGGCGGCTATAACGAGCTGGTGCTGCTGAAGGACATTCCCTTCCAGTCGCACTGCGAACACCACATGGCGCCGATTATCGGCAAGGCGGCAATCGCCTATATGCCGCGTGACAGCGTTGTAGGCATTTCCAAGCTGGCCCGGGTGCTCAACGCCTATGCGCGGCGGCTGCAAATTCAGGAGCGGCTGACCGCCGAAGTCGCCCAATGCATTTGGGACCACCTCAAGCCGCAGGGCGTCGCGGTGGTGATCGAGGCCAGCCACGCCTGCATGACCGCGCGCGGGGTGCGCACACCTGGGGTGGGGATGGTCACCAGCCGGCTGATGGGCTGCTTCCTCGACGATGAGCGCAGCCGCAAGGAAGTGCTTAGCCTGATGGGGTATTAGGGTCCGGGCAAGGAGCCAGCCATGAGCATCCGCATCGGCATCGGCCCGGGCCTCGGCATTCCCATGACGCCTGCCGAATACTGGCGCTGGGTCGATTTCTGCGAGGACTCCGGCATCGACAGCATCTGGCACTCGGACCAGCTGCTCGGGGGCACTCTCGAGCCGGTGACGATGCTGGCGGCGCTGGCGGCGCGTACCACTCGCATGCGCTTCGGCACCAATGCGCTGGTCGCGGCCTTTCGCGATCCCATCGTCCTCGCCAAACAGATCGCCACGCTCGATTTCCTCAGCGAGGGCCGGGTGTTCCCGGTACTTGGCGTCGGCAATGCCTCGGACCCTTACTGGGCCGCGACCGGGGCCAACCCGAAGGTGCGCGGGCGCAAATCCGACGAGGCGATCCGGCTGCTGCGCTTGCTGCTCGGGCAGGACCAGGTCGAATTCGCCGGTGAGCATTTCCGCTACGCCGGCCCCGGCGTGTTTCCGCGCCCGGTAAAGCCCGTCCCGCTGTGGATTGGGGGTCAGTCTCCCGCTGCCTACAAGCGCACGGCCGAGCTGGGCGATGGCTGGCTCGGCGGGCTGATCGGGCCGGAGACCGCGGGCGCGGCGCGGAGTCAGATAGAGGCGGCGCTGGTGGAGAGTGGCCGGACCATCGAGGACGACCACTACGGCGCCAGCATGCCGCTGCGGATCGGCTCGCCCGACGACCCAGCGGTGCTGGCGGCGCGCGAGCGTTTGCTATCGCGCATGCCGGAGGAAAGCCGGGCCGCGCTGTCCGAATCCTTTGCCATCGGGGAGCCGGAAGCCGTGATCCGCGTACTGCGGCGCTATGTCGATGCAGGCATCCACAAATTCGTCGTGCTGCCGATGGCGCGCCATGCGGACGACCTGCTTGCCCAGACCGAGTTGCTGCTGCGAACAGTTATTCCCGAAATCGAAAATCGACCCTTGGCAAGCCCCGCCTGACCCGCCACTCTGTACTTTGAGGACAGCAGCACGGCAAGCGCCGCGCCGGTTTGGGAGTGTAACGGATGTCGGAATATGGCGCGCTGGCGATGCCGCCTTCCACGCGCGAGCTGAGCCGCAAGGCGTCGATCGTCGGCGTCGGCGAAACCGATTTCCATGCCGATTACCGCGACGAGCGCACCAAGCCGCCGGGATATGAGCCCAGGACTGCAGAAGGACTTGCGCTGACCGCCTTCGAACGCGCACTCGCCGATGCCGGGCTGAAGCGCGACGACATCGACGGGCTAACCGTTTCATTCACCTATGGCGGCCCGCCGCCGGAGGAAATGGCCACGCTGCTCGGGGTCAAGCCGCGCTATTGCCAGGCGCTGGGCAATATCATGGCCGGGCCGCTGCCGGTTGCCTGCGCGGATATCGCCGCGGGCAAGGCCGATTGCATCGCCATGGTCTATTCGGTGGCCACGCGCAGCATCGGCCGCAGGGATTTCGGCGGCGCGACCCATCCGGCAGGCATGGCGGGGCCTCATTCCTACTACTATTTCCACCCCTGGGGCTGGAGTTCGCAGGCAGCGCACTGGGCGATGATTTTCGCGCATTACCAGTGGAAATATGGCGTGCGCGAGGAAGACCTCGGCACCGTCGCGCTGCAAATTCGCGACCATGCTACGCGCAATCCCAACGCGGTGATGCAGAAGCCGCTGACTATCGATGGCTACATGGCCTCGCGCTACATCGTCCGCCCGCTGCACCTGTTCGACATGTGCCTGGTCAACGATGGTGCGGTCTGCCTGATCGTTCGCCGTGCCGATCTGGCGCGCGATATGGCCAAACCGCCGGTCGATGTCGCCGGCTGGGGCGAGGCGCATTACAAGCATGGCAAGCTCGATACGCTGATCCGTCATCAGCTGCGCGCCGAGATCGCCCAGGCCGGCGACCAGGCCTTCGCCATGGCGGGCCTTTCCCGCGAGAACATCGGTCATTTCGGCGGTTACGATGCCTCGACCATGCATCTGGTCAACCAGATCGAAGGATTCGGTTTTGCGAAGCCTGGCGAGGGACTCGCCTTCTGTCAGGCAGGCGAAATGGGCCTGACCGGTCGCCTGCCGACCAATACCGAGGGCGGCAACCTGTCAGGCTCCTATATGCATGGCTGGAGCCAGGTGGTGGAGACAGTGCGGCAATTGCGGCACGAAGCCGGGCCAAGGCAGGTGTCGGGGCTTGAATTCGCCTTGACCTGCCTCGCCCAGACCGATCAAGTCCATCCGATTGTCTATGCGAGGGGAGAATGATCATGGCCGAGAAACGACCCGACCGCACGCTTGGCCCGGGCCACGACACATTCTGGGAATGGTGCGGCAAGGGTGAATTGCGCCTGCAGAAATGCGGCAGCTGCGGCGGGCTGACCTGGCCGGCCGGGCAGGCCTGTGAATTTTGCGGCGACAAGGAACTCAGCTGGGAGCCGATGTCGGGCAAGGGCAAGGTGATCAGCTGGTGCACCTTCGAACGCGACTATTATTACGGCATCCTGCCGGTTCCCTATGACTGCATCCTGGTCGAGCTGGAGGAAGGCCCGCTGTTCATGAGCAACCCCCGGGGTTTCTCCTGGCAGGATATCGAGCCGGGCATGCCGGTATCAGTGAGTTTCATCGACTGCGAGGATGGTGGCGGAGAATACAAATTGCCGGTTTTCGAGCGGAGGTAGCTCAAGCCCCCCGCGTCACCGGGATCAGCGCACCGGTGATCGACCGCGCTGCCGGCGAGGCGAGGAACAGGATGACGTCCGCTACCGCAGCCGGCTTCACCCACTGCGAGGTATCCGCATCGGGCATGTCCGCACGGTTGGTTGGCGTGTCGATGATGCTCGGCAGGATCGCGTTGACGGTCACGCTGCTCCCGGCAAGCTCTTCGGCCAGCGCCTCGGTCAGCCGGTGCACACCAGACTTGGAGGCGGCATAGGCGCCCATGCCCATCCCCGCCTTCACCGCTGCGCCTGCGCCGATGTTGACCACGCGGCCTTCCTTCGATTTTTGCAGGAGCGGCAGCGCCAGCCTGGTGATTGTGGCGTTGCTGATCAGGTTCATCGACTGCATTCTGGCCCAGCTCTCGATGCTGCCGCCTTCAAGAGTCTCCCAGGTGAAGCCGCCCGCGACATTGACCAGCACGTCGATCCCGCCATGCGCGGCGGCGACTTTGTCGAGTGCGGCTTGCGTCGCCTTGGCGTCGGTCAGATCGACCCCGCCGACATCGAGAGCACAGGGAAGCGGGGAATGCGGGCTCGGCACGAAATCGATCCGGGCCACCTTGTCGCCCTGTGCCGCGAAAGCCTCGGACACGGCCTGACCCAGCACGCCAAAGCCCCCGGTAACGATGATCGAACGCGCCATGAAAAGTCTCCTTCAAGGCCATCTCGTATCGGGGAGCGGCGATGCGGGCAAGGCCGGGAGACGCAAAGGCGCTTGCCCTTTTCCGGCTGTAGGGCACAGTCCGGCCAAACCAATAATCCGGAGAGTGACCATGGACCTCGCTATTCGCAACGCCGTGATCGTAGACGGCACCGGTGCCCCGCGCTTCACCGGCGATATCGGCGTGAAGGACGGCAGGATCGCCGCCATCGGCAAGGTCGATGGCAAAGCCGCCGAAGAGATCGATGCGGGCGGGGCGGTGGTCTCCCCAGGCTTCATCGATTGCCACACCCATTACGACGCGCAGATTTGCTGGGACGAGATGCTGACGCCCTCGGTCTATCACGGGGTAACGACTGTCATCGCCGGCAATTGCGGCTTCACCCTCGCGCCGCTTTCGGGCCGGCCTGAGGACACCGAATATCTGCTCGGCATGCTGTCCAATGTAGAGGGCATGCCGCTCGCCGCATTGCAGGCGGCGGTGCATCCGACCTGGCAGAGCTTCGGCGAGTTTCTCGATCATTTCGACAACAAGCTGGCGATCAACACCGCCTTCATGGTCGGCCACTCGGCGCTGCGGCGCACGGTGATGGGCGAACGGGCAGTGGGCAACGAGGCATCGCCCGAGGAACTCGCGGCGATGGTCGCGCTGATGCACAAGTCGCTGTCCGAAGGGGGCATGGGCTTTTCAACAAGCACCAGTGTTTCGCACAGCGATCATCTTGGCGACCCGGTGCCTTCGCGCTTCGCCACCAACGAGGAACTGGCGGCGCTGGCGGGCACCCTGCGCGATCATCCTGGAACCTGGGTCGAAGTCGTCCCCGGGGTCGGGCCCTATACCCAGCGCGAGTGGCAGATCGCCACCGACCTGTCGCTGGCTTCGCGGCGCGTGGTCAACTGGAACGCCTTTTTCGTCGCGGCGCAGCGCAAGGACTATGTCGAATCGCAGCTGGTCATGGGACCCTATGCGCAGGAGCGCGGCGCCAAGGTGCTGGGCCTGGCACAGGCCGCTCCGATCAAGGGCATCATGAGCTTCCGCACCGGCTTCACTTTCGACATGCTCGACGGCTGGAAGCCGTTCGTGCGAATGTCGAGTGCCGAAAAGATCGCGGCGATGAAGGATCCCGACTCCCGCGCCCGGCTGCAGGCTGGCGCCGAACACCCGGACAATCCGGTCAAGGTGCTCAGCAATCTCGAGAACTACACGATCGAGGATGTCGCGTCGGACCGGAATGCGCAGTGGCGCGGCCGTCCGCTGATCGTCTATGCCGATGCCAAGGGGATGGAGCCCTTCGACGCGCTGTTCAACCTGGCGGTCGAAGAGGAGCTGCAGATGACCTTCTCCGCGCCCGCAATGGGCGCGGACGAGGAGAGCTGGAAGATGCGCGCGGAGGTCTGGAACAACGAGCATGTCCTGCTTGGCGCGTCGGACGCAGGCGCACACCTGGACCTGTTCAACACATTCGCGCTGACCACCCAGCTGCTCGGCGAGGGGGTGCGCGAGCGCAAGATCCTGACGCTGGAGGACGGCGTGTTCCGTATCACCGGTGAGCTGGCCGATGCCTTCGGCTTCAAGGATCGCGGCAGGATTGCGATAGGTATGGCTGCTGATCTGACGGTGTTCGATCCCGATACCATCGACTGCGGCCCGATTGCCATGCGCCACGACCTGCCGGGCGGACAGTCCCGGCTTTACGGGGATTCGGTGGGTATCCATCATGTGATCGTCAACGGCGTGCCGGTGGCGAAGGGGAACAGCCCGACCGGACGGCTGGGCGGACAGGTGCTGCGCAGCGGACGCGATACTGTGACGGTGGGGCTGGATTAGGATTCGTTCTCTATAGGAGTATAACAATCAGTGGTTTCAGCTCTTAATTTCGATGAAATCCTCACTCTCGCCGAACGCGAGAGCGGTGGCTATGACCTAGCGGATGGAGGCCTGATCGCGCGCGTGCGGAAAATGGTCGACTGGATCAACAGCCACGCTCCCTATTCCCCGGACGAGGTCCGCCGCATGCGCACGCAGGTGCTGCGGCTGCTCTCCACGCGCCTGCGCCTGTTGGCCGACCGCAAGCGCTTCCCCGAGATTGCCGAGGAGAAAATCGAACGCCCGATCTTCGTGATAGGTTTTGCCCGTTCGGGCACCACGCTGCTGCATTCGCTGCTGGCCGAAGACCCCGAGGTGCTCGCGTTGCAAAGCTGGCACATGTATTCGCCATCGCCCCCGCCCGGCGCCGGGCCGGTGGTCTCCGAGCGGATGGCCTATGCCCAGCGCATGATCGAGCACTGGATGGATTTCTGCCCGGGGCAAAAGCCGATGCATCCCTATATCGACAAGGGCGCTGTGCAACTGCTTGAGGACGAGGAGACCTTCAGTCTCGATTTCCGCAATGCCTATTGCTATCATTACTACCACGTGCCGGTGCTGAGCCCGATGACGATCCTTGACAGCGATCAGGTAGGCGCTTTCCACTTCCACCGCGATCTGCTCCAGCATCTGCAATGGAATACCGGGCGCAAGCGCTGGGCCGGTAAGGGTCCCAGCCACCAGAACAATCTCGATGCCCTGTTCGAAGTCTATCCCGATGCGCTGTGCGTCTGGTCACACCGGGCGATTGCCGAGGTTTTCGCCTCAATCGCGACGCTTTCAGGGGTGATCTACGAGACCATTCAGGGCAAGCCTTCCGATACGATCGCCGAAGCGAGAATGCTGGCGGACGGCATGAAAGCGGGCTTCGACGCTGTGCTGGCCAATGCGCTGATCGACGATCCGCGCATTCTGCACATGCCGTTCAAGGAGGTTTCGGCCGACCCGGTGGCGGCGGTGCGCAAGATTCACCGCCACGCCGGTCTGGATGTCACGCCGGCGCACGAGCAGCGCATGCGGGCCTGGCTGGCCGATCCGGAAAACGCGGTCGATCGCTTCGGGCGGTACGATTATTCCTACGAGCGGCTCGGCCTGACGCAGGAATGGATCGAGGAGATGTTCGCGGATTATAGCGCGCGGTTCGGGCTGGATTAGGCCATCGCAAATCCTCGCCAGGCAAGCTCGGGTAGAATTCAGCTGTCGATGAACCGTGCCTGATACCCCTTCTTGCGTTCGGCCAGTTGCGCCGCGCGTCCCGCCGCATCGATGCGCCGCGCGCCCTTCGGCACTTCCCGCTCCAGATCGGCAAACTTGACCACCCGCCCGGTAATCGAAGGTTCCTCGGTCGGTCCGCCCGGGCCAAATGCCTGCCAGCGCTGGCCGATGATGAATTGCTCCAGCCCGCCGCTGTCGATCCAGTTGTGTACCCCCGGGTCATGATGCGCGACGACATATGTGAACAGGCCGTCCTCGTCCGGGGCCATCTGGCACATGTTGAGATGGCCCAATTTTTCCCAGTAATTCAGCGACAGCATGAACTTGTCGGAGGGGCAGAAATTGCGGAACCGCGCGCCGGCATCGTTGGCACGCACGATATAGGCTTCGTCCGGTGCGAGCTTGAGGTTCACCTTGGCGGTATACTGTGTCGGCATGCCGCCGAACCCGGCCGAGGACATCGGCGTGCTCATCTCGTTCACCGGCAGGGTAATGCAGGTCATGATGCACCAGTATATGTAATAGACCCCATCGACCAAGGCCTTGGCCGCGCGCTGGGCAAGTTCCTCCTCGCTCAGGGGGCCTCGCGCGGGCCTGTCGAGCCGTTCGATCATCAGGGCATTGCAGCTCTGCGCTGTCCAGTCGCCCAGCGCATCGCGCACCCAGATCTGCTGTGCGCCGGGCAGGGTCTGGATGTGGTTGGTGCGGCCATCGGCTGGCGTATCGTCCACCGTGATGACCAGTTCGCCATTGGCGTCGAGCGGGTAGTCGATCACGTCGAGCAGGTTGAGGATGGTCGGTGCCGAGGTGCTGTCGCTCATCTGGGCGTAGTGCGAGGAGCCGGGACTGGAGCAGGTCGGGCGGACACGGATGCGGAAGCTACCGCCGTGTTCGACCGGGATCATCCGGTAGATGAAATCCGGGCTGTCCCCGCCCCAGCGTGCGCCGGGAACGTCGCGACCGAACCAGCGGTGCGGCGGGGCCATGAATCGAATGGCGTGCGGTGTGTGAGGGTCGCTGGCCACTGCGCGCATCGCGTAGTGGAAGACGTATTCCTCCATAGTCCGGTCGAACAGGTCCATCTGGTCGGCGGCGGGGTATCTCATCCCCTCACGCCACAGGAACTCTGCCACGCCGCGTGCCTTTTGCAGCTCCGGGCGCTGGATCAGCCGCAGAGCAAGGTCTTCGGCATCGCGCTGGGCCGTGGTGGCGATGGGGTTGGCGGCGGACAGGAAATAGGCGTCTTGCGGCATGGCTCGTCTCTCCCGGAACTTTTGCAAGATGTCGAAGCCGGGCCGTAGCAAGTCAAGTCATGGCGGATAGCGCGATAGGAAAAATCGCGGTAACGGTAGCGCAAGTGCCAGAATCATAATCATAAGGCGCTGTGAAACGGAGAGCGAAGATCATGGAATACAAGGTGATTTCGGCTGACGACCATATCGTCGAGCCACGTGACCTGTTCGTCACCCGCATGCCGTTGGAATTCCGTGACCAGGCGCAGGGCCATATCGACAAGATCGGCGCGGGCGTCGATCCGTTAGCAATGAACAAGATCTTCGCCGGCAATGCGGCGCGGGTGTTCGGTTTGAACTGAGGCAAGGTTGTTCGGGGAGAAGTAGCATGGATATCTTCGACAGCCAGATCCATCTCGGGCCCGGCGGCGCGGCGGAAATGGTCAAGGCGATGGATGCGCTGGGGATTGCTCAGGTGCTGATCGACGAGTGGTGGATGGGCACGCCGGGGCACCCCTATTACCCGGTAGGGCAGGGTGGTCAGGCAATCCGGACCACATCGCCGACGTCGGAACTGGCTTGCTGGACTTACCCGGGGCGCTTTGCCTATCTGATCCGGGTCGATCGCCGCGATCCCGATATGCACACCGTGGTGCGGCTGGCGCGCGACAATCCGCATATCCGCGCGCTGCGCATTTCGCCGGGAATGAGCCGGGCCGAAACTGCAGCTTTCGGCGCGGGCGAGGACGAACCGATCTTCGCCGCGGCCGCCGAGTTCGGCTTTCCGGTTTTCCTGCAGATTTCGGGAAATTGCGACATGGTCGCGAACTACGCCCGAAAGTTTCCGTCGGTGAAGATCATCATCTGTCACTGCGGCATGCCGCCGGGCAAAGTGCTGGCGCCGATCTTCGCCCAGATGGAGGGACTCGCCGACAGTGTGGACTACTGGGCGAAAGTCGCCGCCGAACCGCTTGACCGGGCTTTCGACAAAGTGCTGAAAGCGGCGGATCATCCTAACGTCGGCCTCAAATGGGCGCATGCCGGGACCATGTTCGACGCGGGGGGGTATCCAAATGTCGCCGCCGAGCCGTTCCTCCGCAAGGCGGTCGCGGCATTCGGCGCCGAGCGCATCATGTGGGCCAGCGACATTTCCGCCAACCAGACAGGCGAAAGCTGGGCCGAGTTGATATTCGCTATCAGGAATAATCCCGATCTAACGGAAAATCAGAAGGAACTTATCATGGGCGGCACCGCGCGAAGCTGGCTGGGACTGGAGAAAAGGGCATGATGATCCGCAACCTTCCGGAAAAGTGGGATATCGAGGTCGACCTTATTGCGATCGGCTCGGGCATCGGCGGGCTTTCTGCTGCGATCACCGCGCATGACCAGGGTCTCAGCGCCATGGTGCTCGAGAAGTCGGACCAGGTCGGCGGGGTCACGGCGCTGTCGCAGGGCCAGGTATGGGTCTCGGGCAACCACCATGCCGCCGAGCTCGGCATAGAGGATTCGGCCGAGAGCGGCTTTCGTTATCTGCAGCGCCTGTCGATGGGCTACGGCGAGGACGAGGCGATCCTGAACTTCACCGTCCATGCCCGGGCGGCGCTGAAATACTTCGAGGAGAATGCAGGGCTGCGGATCAATGCGATCCGGGGCTGCCCGGACTATTATTATGGCCTCACCAACGACAGCGTGTCGGAAGGACGGTTGCTCGAAGTGGTGCCGTTTCCCGGCCCGTCGCTGGGAGACTGGCAGTCGCGGACCCGGCTTTCTCCGCAGGTGCCCTATGGCCTTACCACCCAGGACATTGCCGACGCCGGCGGCCTTGCCGCGATGATGAAGTGGGATTTCGAACTGCTCGCCCGGCGTATCACCGAAGACGAACGCTGCGCCGGTTCGGGGCTCGCCGCCTATTTCGTCAAGGCAGCGCTCGACCGGGGCATTCCGCTCGAGACCGGCACCAGCGCCGAGCAGTTGATCGGCGACGGCACCCGCATCGTCGGCGTGCGCGCGAAGAAGGACGGCGCGGACCTGTTCATCAAGGCGAACAAGGGCGTGGTGATCGCGGTGTCGAGCTACGAGCGCAACAAGAACCTCGAGAAGACACTGGGCAACACTCTCGACTCGGAATCGATGCTGTTTTCATCGATCGACGGCTCCAACATCCGCCTCGCCGGCCCGTTCGGCGCGAAGGTTGCGCGCGTGCCGGAAATTTCGATGGCCGGGTTCGCGGTTCCGGGCGAGGAGACCGACGAGGGCCTGCAAGTATGGCGCAGCGCTATGCCGATCATCGGCCTGCCGCATCACATCGTCGTCAACAGCAAGGGCAAGCGGTTCGGCAACGAAGGGTTTTACCGCAGCTTCTACTACCAGACCGATGCGATCGACGGCGTGAACCAGACGCATCCCAACTTCCCGTGCTGGATCGTCATCGACAGCCAGGCGCGCGAGAAATACGCCTTCGTCTCGATCATGCCGGGACAGGACTGGCCCGAGGGCCTGGGCGTCGTGGCCGACACGATAGAGGAACTGGCATCGAAGGCGGGGATCGACGTGAAGGGCCTCAACGAGACCGTGGCGCGGTTCAACGAGAACGCGGAAAACGGCGTCGATCCCGATTTCGGTCGCGGCGAGCAGCCCTGGGGGGCCTGGATGACCGGCGACAAGACCCACAAGCCGAACGCCAACCTCGGGCCGATCGTCAAGGGGCCGTTCTACGCGGTCAAGATGTCGCGGATGGGCGCAACCGGCATACCCGCCGCCGGGCTCAAGATCGACCGCAACGCCAACGTCGTCGGCTGGGACGAACAGCCGATCCCCGGCCTCTATGCCGCGGGCAATTCGGTTGCGCGGATGGAGAGCGGCGCCGTGATGCAGAGCGGCGTCTCCAACGCGCGCGGCATGACCTACGGCTGGCTCGCGGCGCTGCACGCGGCGGGTAAGCCAAGCGATCTGTTGCACAAGGAAGCAGAACGGATGGGGCTGCAGGAATAGGCGGGTACTGCCCCAATCACATGCTTTTCATGATGACGCGGGTTGCAAACGCCGCGGCAGACGCCCGGTTCTCGACGCCGACCTTGAGGAAGATCTGTTCAAGGTGTTTGTTGACCGTGCGGGCGCTGATATTGAGGATCTCGCTCATGTCCTTGTTGGACTTGCCGCGCGCGGTCCAAAGCAGGACATCGCCTTCACGTGGGGTCAGGCCAAACGCTTGTTGCAGCAATCGGGCCTCCGCGCCTTCCCCAGACCGGGCGACCTTGAACAGGTAATCTCCTCCAGGGCTGTTGCCCAGTTGGGTGACCGCGAAGGCCTCGCCGCCGCAGGTAAACGTGGCATCGGATTTCACCCCTGTCGCGATGAGGTCGCGTAGCGCGTCGCGCAGGCTCTCGACTGCCGGCAGGTCGAGTTCGTCGAGAAGTTGTTGTGCCCTGGGTGTCGCCCAGTCGATCCGCCCGGCATCGTCGCAGGAGAGCAGCCGCGTACCGACACTGTCGAGAGCAGAAAAGGCGCTGCGCGCGGTGCGGGCATTGCCGAGATGGACGCGGATTCGGGCAGCCAGTTCGTCCAGCACCAGCGGTTTGGTGACATAATCGACGCCGCCTGCGGCGAGACCCTGGACGACGTGCTCGGTGTCCGACAGTCCGGTCATGAATATGACGGGGATATGCGCCGTGCCTTCGCGCTGCTTTATCCTGCGGCAGGTCTCGAAGCCGTCGATACCCGGCATTACCGCATCGAGCAGGATCAGGTCTGGCGGCGCGGCATCGACCAGCGACAACGCTTCATCACCGCTGCCGGCCGACGTCGCGGCATAACCCTCGGTCGCAGCGAAAGCTTCAAGAAGCCTGCGGGTGTCGGCATCGTCATCGACGATCACGATGTGCACGTTCACTGGGCGCGGGTTCACCGGGCATCCTCCGGCACGCCCACATCGAGATCGAGCAGCATGACGATGCGCTCGATCAGCGCATCGATCTCGTATGGTTTGATCAGGTAGTCGTCGTGCGGATCGTCAGGCCGCCGGGTTCGCTGGAAATCGTGGACATTGGCCGAGACCATCAGGATCGGCAGATCTTCTCCGCGATCTTCGCGGATTCGCCGCGCGGCGGTCCAGCCGTCAATCCCGGGCATGGCAATGTCCATCATCACCAGATCGGGCGGCTGCCGGCGGCAGGCTTCGATCCCCGCTTCGCCGCTGACTGCGAAGTCGAGATCGAAGTCGTAGGGCGAAAGCAGATCACGCACCATGTCGAGGTGTGTCGCGTCGTCATCGACCACCAGAATTCGGCGGCGATGCGCCGGGCGCAGTTTCAGGGGGCCCGGGCCCAGACGCGCATCGCCGGGTGCTGCTTCAGACAGGAACAGCTTGAGCCGGAACGTGCTGCCCAGGCCCGGCTGGCTCTCTACGGTCAGCTGCCCGCCCATCACATCGACCAGCATACGGGTTATCGTCAGGCCGAGCCCAACGCCGGGTTGTCCGCGCACTGTCTCGATCCGCTCGAACGGCTCGAATATCCGGTCGATGTTTTCAGCATCGATCCCGACGCCGGTGTCCTGGACGATGAATTCCGCGACAGGATCGCGCCAGTGGACGTGCAGCGATGCTGTGCCCATCGGGGTGTATTTGATCGCATTGGATACCAGGTTGATCAGGATCTGGCGGAGACGCTTCTGGTCCGTCCAGACATATTCGGGCAGTTTCGCCGGCCGGGTATGTTCGAAGGCGATGCCCCGGATGGAGGCCTGGACGCGGAACATATCGGCGATCTGCGAAAGCAGCTCACCAAGATTCACATGATCGCGCGCGATGCGCATCGAGCCGTTTTCGATCCGCGAGACGTCGACCAGCCCGTCGATCAGGTCGGCGAGGTGTGTCGCGCTGCGGCGGATCACGCGGACTGCGTCGGCAGCAGGCCGCGCAGGATCGCGCTCGATCAGCTGGGCATAGCCAGCAATGGCGTTCAGCGGGGTGCGGATTTCGTGGCTGATACCGATGATGTAGCGGCTCTTGGCCAGGTTGGCGGCCTCGGCCGCGTCCTTGGCGCGCTGAAGCTCGGCGTCGGTGCGGGCATGGGCTTCGATCTCGTCGATCAGCATCGCGGTCTGGCGTTCGGATTCCTCCTCGGCGGCGCGCTGGCTCTCACGGGCGAGGACGAAGAACCAGACGGCGAAGCCGCCCGCAGCCATCAGGCTGACGAAGACCGATTGCATCACGCCGATCAGAACCCCGGAATCGCCGCCCCCGGCAGTGCGCTGGTAGTAGATCAGCAACAGCACCGTGGCGATGATCGCACCGGTTACTGCGTAGGCGAGCAGAAACCGGACAATGCGCGTGTATTGCGCGTCGTTCAGAGGCGCAGGGACGATGCGGCGAATGGCGCCAGCCAGGCGCTCGATCGAACGTGGCCGCTCCTTGCAGGCATCGTGGCAGCGCGCCTCCAGTGTGCAGCAGAGCGAGCAGATCGCCCCGTCGTAGACCGGGCACCATGCCATGTCCGGTGCCTCGAAAGCATTCTCGCAGACCGAACAGGCACATTCGTTCTGCATGGAGTTCGTCAACCGGCCGGGCGCGGTAGAATTGCCCCTTGGTCACCCAGGCGATCAGCGGGGATAGGGCGAAGGCAACTGCCAGACCGATGATCGGCGAGAACATCTGCGGCCCGGGCCCCAGCAGGCCGGCAAAGCAGAGTGTCGAACAGAGCAGCGAGCCGAGCATCGCGCCGACTCCGACAGGATTGATGTCATGGAGGTAGGCGCGGCGGAATTCGATGCCGGGAGGGCTGAGGCCAAGCGGCTTGTTGACCATCAGATCGGCGATCACTGCGCCGAACCAGGCGACCGCGAAATTCGAGTAGAGCGTCAGCACTCGCTCGACCACGGTCTGGATACCGCCTTCCATCAGCATCAGCGCGATTATCGTGTTGAACACCAGCCAGACGACGCGGCCGGGATGACGATGGGTGAGGCGCGAGAAGAAGTTGGAGGAGGCAATCGAGCCGGCATAGGCGTTGGTGACGTTGATCTTGATCTGGCACAGGGCGACGAACACCCCCGTCAGCACCATTGCGGCGGCGGGAGAGGAGAGCAGCCCGGAAAAGGTCATGAAATAGAGCGCAGTCGGGTTGGCGGCATCCTCGCGTCCCATCCCGGCATTGAGCGCGACGACAGCAAGGAAGGATCCGATCAGGATTTTCAGCGCGCCGAACAGTATCCAGCCCGGACCTGTCAGCAGCAGCGCCGCCCACCAGCGGCGCGGTCCTGCCACCTCGCGTTCGGGCAGAAAGCGCAGGTAATCGACCTGCTCGCCGATCTGCGGCAGCAGCGAGAGGAACACCGCGAGCGCGATCGCGAAATTCTCGATCTGCGGCCCGGCACTATCGCCCTCATAGCCCTGCCAGAGGGCCAGCCCGGCCGGGCCTTGTGCGGCGAGGTAGAACAGCGGCGCCAGCTGCAACAGCAACCAGATCGGCTGGGTCCAGTTCTGCCACTGGCTAATCCGCCGGAAACCGTAAGCGGCGATGGGAATAACGACCAGGGCACTGATGATGTGGCCTATCGCGAGCGGGATGCCGAAGCATAATTGCAGCGCTGCGGAAAGGATCACCGCCTCGATGGCGAAGAGGATGAAGGTAAACGAGGCGTAGACCGCCGAGGTGATCGTCGACCCCAGGTAGCCGAAGCCCGAGCCGCGTGTCAGCAGGTCGATATCGACGCCGTAGCGCGCGCCGTAATAGCAGATCGGGATGCCCGAGATCAGGAAGATCGCCGCCGCCGTAGCCAGCGCCCAGGCCATGCTTTCAAAGCCGTAGCCGATGGTTACCGTCGCGCCGATCGCCTCGCAGGCGAGGAAGGCGATCGAGCCTAGCGCGGTGTTCGCCACCCAGCCCGGCGACCATACGCGGGCACGCCGCGCAGTGAAGCGCAGCGCATAGTCTTCCAGCGTCTGGTCGTTGACCCACTGGTTGTAGATGCGGCGCGTGCCGACGATGCGCTGCCGCTTGATCGCCACCCGGGCGCTGGGCGGGCCTGTCTGCGGCGGAGCGGCGGTGCTCAACCCGCGTCGTCCCTGTCACCACGGTGCGGATTGCGGCTGAACCAGCGCCAGCCAAAACCTGCCAAGATCAGGCCGAACAGTGCCAGGCCGAGGTGAACCGGATTGGTCAGGACATGAACCATCCCTTGCAGGCCGTGGTGGTCTTCGTGCGCCCATGCTGTTGCTGGAACGAAGGCAAGGCAGAGCGCCAGCAGGCGCAACAATTGTTGCTTCATGATAGGCTCCTTTCGGGCAATCCGCCGGTCTTGACGATGAACTCTGCAATCACCGGCAGGCCTTGGCCCGCACGGATATTGGTGAAAACGAAAGGCCGCTCGCCGCGCATTTTCTTTGCGTCGCGGTCCATCACTTCGAGGCTGGCGCCGACGAATGGGGCAAGATCGATCTTGTTGATCACCAGCAGGTCGGAGCGGGTGATCCCGGGACCGCCCTTGCGCGGGATCTTGTCGCCGGCAGAAACGTCGATGACGTAGATGGTGAGGTCGGCCAGCTCCGGGCTGAAGGTCGCCGCCAGATTGTCGCCACCGCTCTCGATCAGGATCAGGTCGAGCCCGGGGAAGCGCTTTTCCAGCTTGCCGACGGCGGCGAGATTGATCGAGGCGTCCTCGCGGATCGCGGTGTGCGGGCAGCCGCCGGTCTCGACCCCGACGATCCGCTCGGGCTCCAGCGAGCCGGCGCGGGTGAGGAATTCCGCATCCTCGCGGGTGTAGATGTCGTTGGTGATCGCGGCGATGTCGTAGGCACCGCGCAGATGCTTGCACAGCGCATCCATCAGGGCGGTCTTGCCCGAGCCGACGGGGCCGCCGATGCCGACGCGAAGCGGGCCGGTGTGTGAGATGTCGTTCATGTGCGGAATAGCCTCGTGTATTGGGTTTCGTGCGCCATGCAGCCAATCTCGGCGACGAGCGCGGCCCCGCCGAGCATTTCGAACGGATCGCCGTCGGGCAAGGCAATGGCCTCTTCGACCGCGTCGAGGATGGGGCCGCGCATGTCGCGCAGTACCTTCTGCCCATCGGTCTGGCCGAGCGGGACAAGCCGCTGGGCGGCGGAGACAAGATTGGCCGCCGCGCCGTGCAGCCAGGCGGTGAGGGCGGGGCGGAGCTCGATCCGGTGGCAGGCAAACAGCGTTGCGGCGGCAACGGGATAGGTGAGATCGTCATCGTCGATTGTGCTGAGGAGAGTGGCGTAGTCCTGATCCGCGCCTAGCGAACTGGCTGCGATCTTGCGAAATGCCGCGCCTTGTGCGGTCGCTTCGAGGTGCCGCTCGAAGCCGGTTTGCGCGGCTGCTGCCAGTTCCGCCACCTCGGCAAGTGTCGCTGAGTCCCCGGCCCGTGCCGCCCGCCAGGCATGGACGAACAGCACGCAGTCGTTGCGGATCGCGCCGTGATCGAGCAGCGCCGCGATCCACTCGGCGGTGCTGGCGCGATTGGTGACGTGCCCTTGCTCCACCGCCCATTCCAGCCCGCCGGAGTGCGCGAAAGCGCCGATCGGCCAGGCTGGGGACATCCAGCTCATCAGGTCGTAGAGCGCGGTTTCAGCCATGGGCGTGCCCGTCTCTATGATCGTGTTCGTGGTGGTGATGTCCATGGGATGCCGCCGGGCTTTCATAGGCGCCGCCTTCGGGATCGAATGGCGCGAGCACTTGTTCACAGTGCCCGCCCAGCCCCTCGACCATTTCGGCGATGACGTGGTCGTACCGGATACAGAGCCTGCCGCCATCTGCTCCGGACACCAGCTGTGTCGGCAGGTGCCGGTTGCCGAGATGCCAGGCGATGCGCACCAGTTCGGCGGTCGAATGGGCGTGAATTTCGATCAGCGGCTCGGGCACGGCCTCGACTTGCACCAGCGTACCATCCTCCAGCCGCAGCAGGTCGCCATCGCGCAGACGCACCGGGCGGAGCATGTCGAGCATGATCGCACTGCCGCTTGCCGTCGCGTATACCATCCGCCGCCGTGTGCGCTGGTCGTGGTCGAGCCGCACAACGTCCACCGGAGTTCCGGCACTTGCGGGCTCGACGGCAAGTATTTTGTGCATTGCCCGGTCCCTTCAGTAGAGGAAATAGCGCTGCGCGAGCGGCAGCTCCGCCGCCGGCTCGCAAGTGAGGAGTTCGCCGTCCGCCCGCACTTCGTAGGTTTCGGGATCGACTGAGATATCCGGCAGGGCGTCGTTGAGCTTCATCTGCGCCTTGCCGATGCCGCGTGTGCCGACCACCGGGATCACCCGCCGGGCGAGGCCTAGCCGCTCACCGATACCGTTCGCCGCTGCCGCCTGGCTGACGAAGGTCAGGCAGCTTGCCGCCATGGCCTTGCCATAGCTGCCGAACATCGGCCGGCTGTGGACTGGCTGGGGCGTCGGGATCGAGGCATTGGCATCGCCCATCATTGCCGAGATAATCATCCCGCCCTTGATAATGAGATCGGGCTTCGCGCCGAAAAAGGACGGGTTCCACAGAACGAGATCGGCGAGCTTGCCGACTTCGACCGAACCGATCTCGCCTGACATGCCCTGCGCGATGGCGGGGTTGATCGTATATTTGGCGATGTAGCGCCGCACCCGATGGTTGTCGTTGCGGGTGCTGTCGCCGATGAGCGACCCGCGCTGTGCCTTCATCTTGTGCGCGGTCTGCCAGGTGCGGGTGATCACTTCTCCGACCCGGCCCATCGCCTGGCTGTCCGACGAGAGGATCGACAGGGCGCCGAGATCGTGGAGGATATCCTCGGCGGCGATGGTCTCCTTGCGGATGCGGCTTTCGGCGAAGGCCAGATCCTCCGGGATCGATGGGTCGAGGTGATGACAGACCATCAGCATGTCGAGATGCTCGTCGATGGTGTTGACGGTGAACGGCATCGTCGGGTTGGTCGATGAAGGTATGACGTTCGAGAAGCCCGCGAGCCTGAGGATGTCCGGGGCATGTCCGCCACCGGCGCCTTCGGTGTGGAAGGCATGGATAGTGCGGCCCTTGAACGCGGCGATGGTATCGTCGACGAAGCCGCTTTCGTTGAGCGTATCGGTGTGGATCATCACCTGGATGTCCATCCTGTCGGCAACCGCAAGGCAGCAGTCGATGGCCGCCGGGGTGGTGCCCCAGTCTTCGTGCAGTTTGAGCGCGGCGGCACCCGCCTCGATCTGCTCGACGAGTGCAGCGGGCTGGCTGGCATTGCCCTTGCCGGCGAAGGCGAGGTTGATCGGCAAGCCCTCCGCGGCCATCAGCATCCGCTCGATATGCCAGGGTCCGGGCGTGCAAGTGGTGGCGTTGGTTCCGGTCGCCGGGCCGGTGCCGCCGCCGATGAAAGTGGTGACGCCGCTGGTCAGCGCCTCGTCGACCTGCTGCGGGCAGATGTAGTGAATGTGTGCGTCGATCCCCCCGGCGGTGAGGATCCTGCCTTCCCCGGCGATGATTTCGGTGCCGGGGCCGATGACGATGTCGACGCCCGGCTGGATATCGGGATTGCCGGCCTTGCCGATGGCCGCAATCCAGCCGTTCTTCAGCGCGACATCGGCCTTGTAGACCCCGGTCCAGTCGACGATAACGGCATTGGTGATGACGGTGTCGGCCGCCCCGGCCGCATTGGTCAGCTGGCTCTGGCCCATCCCGTCGCGGATCACCTTGCCCCCGCCGAACTTCACTTCCTCGCCCAGCGTGGTGAAGTCCTTCTCGATCTCGATGATGAGGTTGGTATCGGCCAGCCGTATCCGGTCGCCCACGGTAGGTCCGAACATGTCCGCATAGGCGGCGCGGGACATGCGATAGGGCATCAGTCGAGTGCCCCCATGACCTTGCCCTGGAAGCCGATCACGGTGCGGGTGCCGCGCAAGGGTACCAGGCTAACCTCGCGGGTCTGGCCGGGCTCGAAACGGACTGCGGTTCCGGCGGGAATATCGAGCCGCTGACCGCGTGCTGCGGCGCGGTCGAAGATCAGGCCCTCGTTGGCTTCCGCAAAGTGGTAGTGGCTGCCGACCTGCACCGGGCGGTCGCCGCTGTTGGCGACCTTGAGCATGGTTACCGGTTGCCCTTCGTTGAGGATGTGATCGCCGGGTTCGGCAAGCACTTCGCCCGGGATGAGGTCACCTGATGGGGTCATGCACGCTTACCAGCTTGGTGCCGTCCGGGAAGGTCGCCTCCACCTGCACGTCGTGGATCATCTCGGCGACGCCGGGCATGACCTGTTCGCGGGTCAGGACATGCGCGCCCGCTTCCATCAGGTCGGCGACGCTGCGGCCGTCGCGCGCGCCTTCGAGTACGAAGTCCGAGATCAGCGCCACCGCTTCGGGATAATTGAGCATCACGTTCCGCTCGAGCCGCCGACGCGCGATCATCGCGGCGAGCGCCAGCAGCATCTTGTCCTTCTCGCGCGGGGTCAGTTGCATGGGGTCTAGCACCTCCACACGCGCGGGAGGGCACGCCCGCTGACGCAGAACGACGAGGGCGAGGGCGATGTCGTGGCGCAGGGCCTCGCCGTCGGGGGCGAGCAGGCGAACCGCGAGCAGGCCGTTCCAGGTGCTGGCGGCGGCAAGCCCGACCGCGCCGGATATCGCCTCGCGGACCGGATCGAGCAAGTCGGCAGCACCGGCCGAAGCGTGGACGATCACCGCCATGGCCTTCGCACCGCCGCCGATCGCCGCGCGCTGCATCAGTGCGGCGATGTCGCCATCGAGCGCCAGTGTGTCGGCGTAGATCAGCCTGCCGCCACGCCATATCCGCATCCGGTCGCGCAGCGAGCCGCTGCGAACCGTCTCGCCCATCGCAGTGCGGCCAAGCACCACCGCCTCGAGGCCCAGGAACGTGACGTCGTCTTCCAAAACGATCTGCGCATCGCGGCGCAGCCGTGCGGCGTCGAACAGGATGGTTTCCTGTGGCAGCCATTCCGCGCCTGCGCGCCGCGCGCCACGGTGAGCCGGGTCGAAATCCGGCAGCCCGCTGCCAGCGCCCGGTAGATCTTTTCCGCTGCCTGCGTCGTCACCGTGGCGGCCGTATCCGCGCCCCAGGCAATGCGCTGGTCGAGGCTGTCACCTTCGGCAACGCCTCCGGCGGTATTGATCAGCACCGCGCAAGGGGCGCCCTCGCCGCGCGGTGCCCGCATCCGCAGGCAGCCCGCCTGATAGGACCGGTCGATTGCGGTGCGTCCTTCGCGGTTGCGAAATGAAATATCGAGAGCACCGTGGCTGCGGACCCAGTCCGGCAATCCGGCAATGGCTGCCGCTGCCGGTCCGGCAGCATTCTCCTTTAGCGAGTCGAATCGACCGTGCACGCCTGGGCAGCTCCATGTTGCAGTGCAGTATGATGCAGTTTTTCAAGTCTTCAACAGGAATCGCCGGGGTGACATGGGGCATTTGACGTATGGACGCGGATGGCCCGTCCAAGCCGCCGGACGAGGCATCCGGGAATCTGGCCATATACGTCAAATGCCCCATGGCGCGCCGTGCTGCGCTGCACAATTCTGAGCAGGTCATCGGGGTGCGATGGTTTCAGCGCGACGAGTTGCCGCTCCATTGTATCGACCGGTGCATGCGCTCCCCGGGGGCTTGCTAGAAGGGACTAACGCCATGGCATTCATGAAGAAGAAGGGGTTCATCGCAGCTGCCCTTGCTTGTACCGCGCTGATCAGCGCCTGCTCAGGGGGGGGTGACGCCCCGGCAACGGGCGATGGCGACATCAAGGTCGGCATCCTCCATTCGCTGTCGGGTACGATGGCGATCTCGGAAGTTACGGTGAAGAATTCCACCCAGCTCGCTATCGACGAGATCAACGCCGCCGGCGGCGTTCTGGGCAAGAAGATCGCGCCCGTGATCGAGGATGGAGCCTCGGATCCGGCGATCTTCGCTCAAAAGGCCTCCAAGCTGATTGAAAGCGACAAGGTCGCCACAGTGTTCGGCGGCTGGACCTCGGCCAGCCGCAAGGCGATGCTGCCGGTGTTCGAGAAGACCCAGAATCTGCTGTGGTACCCGGTCCAGTTCGAGGGCAACGAATGCTCTCCCAACATCATGTACTCGGGCGCCCAGCCCAACCAGCAGATCCTCCCGGCTTACGATTGGGGCAAGCAGCAGGGTTACAAGAGCTTCTTCCTGGTCGGTTCCGACTACGTCTTTCCGCGCACCGCCAACCTGATCCTCAAGACCCACATTACCAAGGACGGGCTCACCATGGCGGGCGAGGAATACCAGCCGCTGGGCGGGACCGAATTCTCGGGCGTGATCGGCAAGATCAAGGCCGCCAAGCCCGACGTGATCTATTCGACCTTGAACGGCGACAGCAACGTCGCCTTCTTCAAGCAGATGGCCGCCGCCGGCCTGACGCCGAAGGTGCTGCCGGTGATGTCGTTCTCGATCGGCGAACAGGAAGCCATGTCGATGGGGCCGAGCCTGGTCGAAGCGGGCTATGCCGGCTGGAACTATTTCCAGAGCCTCGACAATCCCGAGAACAAGAAGTTCGTCGAGGCTTACAAGGCCAAGTTCGGGGCGGACGCGGTGATTACCGATCCGATGGTCCACGGCTATATCGACGTCTACATCTGGAAGGCCGCGGTCGAGAAGGCGCAGAGTACCGATCCGGCCAAGGTCCGCGCTGCGGCAGTGACGCTCGATGCGATCCCGACCCCGCTTGGCGCGGTCAAATTCATCGCCAACAACAGCCTGGTCCAGACCGGCATGATCGGCCAGTCGATGCCGGACGGCCAGTTCAAGATCCTCTGGACCTCGCCGGCCATGATCGATCCCGATCCCTACGACCCGGTCACCTTCCCGGGCAAGACCTGCAAGATCTGATCGTAACGTGCCGATCGGGCAAGATCGCCTGATTAACCGGCTCCCCATGCGGTGGTGGACCCGCCTCCTGCCCCGGTAGTGACCGCGATGGGTATGGTCCCGGGGCAGGAGAATGGGGCACACCGGGCGAAGGACACTAGAATGGATAGCGCCTTCCTCGTCGGACAGCTGTTCAACGGCTTCAGCGTCGCCTCGCTCTATGTGCTGGCGGCGCTGGGTCTGGCGCTCAGTTTCGGGCTGATGCGCGTGATCAACATGGCGCACGGCGAGATCCTGATGCTCGGCAGCTATCTTGCCTATCTCACCATGGTGTTCGTGTCCGGGCCGGCCGGGATTCTGGTGGCGCTGGTCGTGGCTTTCCTCGGGGCCGGATTGTTCGGCGCGTTACTGGAGACCACGCTGATCAGCCGGCTCACCTCGCGGCCGCTCGATACCTTGCTGGCAACCTGGGGCGTCAGCCTGATCATGCAGCAGGCCGTGCGCGACATCTTCGGCGCGACCGGGGTTTCGGTCCAGGCGCCCGCCTGGCTCGACGGCGGCATTACGTTCGGCGATCTCGAACTGCCGATGACGCGTCTGTTCATTCTGCTGGTGGCAGTGCTGGTCTTGCTCGGCATGGCGGCGATCCTGCGGTTCACCCGCATCGGCCTGCTGGTCCGCGCCGTTAATCAGGACCGGCCGACCGCATCGGCGATGGGCGTCAATGTCCGGCTGGTCGATTGCTTCGTATTCTCGCTCGGCGCAGCGGTCGCCGGGCTGGGCGGCGTCGTGCTGGCGCTGCTGGGGCCGGTCACGCCGAATGTCGGGCAGGGTTATATCGTCACCGCCTTCCTCGTCGTCATTCTCGGCGGGCTGGGTAGCCTGCTGGGCACGACCTGGGCGGCGCTGATGATCGGCCTGTTCATGGCGCTCTCGCAGATCGTGGTCGATGTCAGCTTTGCCCAGGTGCTGACACTGCTGTTCGTGATCCTGTTCCTCCAGTTCCGTCCCCAAGGCGTCATCGCGGTGAAATCGCGTGCGCTGGACTCAGAATAGAGGGCCCGGATGATCAATTCCCTTCCTGTGAAACCAGTGCTCGGCGGGCTTGCCCTGATCCTGGCGCTTGTCGCACCCTGGCTGCTGACCTCCTACGACCTGAACCTCCTGGCCCGCTTCCTGGCGCTTTCGCTCACCGCGATGGGACTGGTGCTGCTGTGGGGCGAGGGCGGGGTGCTGAGCCTGGGCCAGGGCGTTTTCTTCGGCCTTGGCGGCTATGCCATTGCCATGCACCTCAAGCTGGTCAGCCTCGGCCCGACCGAGCTGCCCGACTTCATGGTCTGGACCGGGGTCACGGTGTTGCCGTGGTGGTGGGCGGTGTTCCGCAGCCCGGTGATGGCGATCCTCGCGGTGCTGATCGTGCCGACCGCAATCGCCGCCCTGTTTGCCTGGGCGATCTTCCGGCGGCGGATCGGCGGGGTCTATTTCGCGCTGATTACCCAGGCGCTGGCGCTGGCTTTCGCCACTTTGCTGGTCAGCCAGCAGGACAGCACCGGAGGCTTCAATGGCCTGACAAATTACCAGACGCTGTTCGGCTTCAACCTCAACCTGCCATCGACCTCGACCGCGCTCTACTTCATAACCCTGGTGCTGGTGGTGGCCTCACTGTTCGGGCTTCGCTGGCTGATCGCCAGCCGCTTCGGCAAGCTGCTGCGCGCCAGCCGAGACGGCGCCAACCGCCTGCGCTTCCTCGGCTACGATCCGGCACCCTACAAGGTCATGGCATTTACAGTCGCAGCGCTGCTGACCAGCATTTCGGGTGCGCTGTTCACGCTCCACGCCGGGGTGGTCTCACCGGCGCTGGTGGGCGTCGTGCCTTCGATCGAGATGGTGATCTGGGTGGCGATCGGCGGACGCGACAGCGTTGCCGGGGCGCTTGCCGGGGCCTTGCTGGTCAACTTTGCGAAGGACAAGGTTTCGACCGCGCTGCCCGAACTGTGGCTCTATGCGCTTGGCACGCTGTTCATCCTCGCGGTGACTGTGCTGCCCAAGGGGCTGGCCGGGCTGGCCACTGCCGACCTGCCGTTCAAGCCGCGCAAACCCGCTCCGCAAGAGACCGAACCGGAAGTGGATCCGGCCGCGATCAAAGAGGCCTCGCTATGAGTGCGCCGATGCTTCAGCTCGAGCATGTCACGGTCGACTTCGACGGCTTCAAGGCGATCAACGACCTCAGCCTGACCATCGAGAGCGGCAGCATGACGGTTGTGATCGGCCCGAATGGCGCCGGCAAGTCGACAATGTGCGACAGCATCATCGGCCGGGTGCGGGCGACGGCGGGAAGGGTTCTGTTCCACGGCAAGGAGATCCAGACCGAGGCCGAACACGCGATTGTCGGCATGGGGATCTGCCGCAAGTTTCAGACGCCCGGGGTGCTGGTGGCACTGTCGGTGATCGACAATCTCACCATCGCCGCAACCCGAGATCGCCGCTGGTGGACAAAGTTCGGACGCAAAGGCGAGGACGAGGCCCGCAGCCGGGCCGAGGAAATCCTCAGGATGATCGACCTCGAGCCGCGCCGCGATGCGCTGGCGGGCAACCTCTCCCACGGCGAGAAGCAGTGGCTGGAAATCGGCATGGTCGTCGCCACCGACGCCGAGCTGCTGCTGCTCGACGAGCCGACGGCGGGGATGGGTGCTGCCGAAAGCACGCAGACCGCCGAAATCGTCAAGTCGCTGGTCGGCAAGCACGCGGTGCTGGTGATCGATCACGATATCGATTTCGTCGCGCAGCTCGGCGGTCATGTCGTTGTGCTCCACCAGGGCCAGCTGCTGCGCGAGGGCACGCTCGCTGCGATCCGCGCCGATGAGGAAGTCGCCGCCATCTATCTGGGGAGGGCGAAGTGACCGTCGAGGCGACCAGGATCGAAATGCCGGGCCAGCTCCTGAACCTGCGCAGTGTCAGCGCCGCCTACGGCAAGGGGCAGGTGCTCTGGGACATCGGCTTCGATCTCAACAAAGGCGATTCGGCGACGATTCTCGGTCGCAATGGCGTCGGCAAGACGACGCTGATGAAGACCATAATGGGCCAGCTCGCGTGCTCTGGCGGGCATCTCTACTGGCACGGCGAGGAAGTTACCGAACTGAACGCCCACCAGCGATCGCGCGCGGGGATCGGCTTCGTTCCGCAGGGCCGGCATGTGTTCCCGCACCTGACCGTGCGCGAGAACCTCGAGGTCGGGCTTTCGGCGCTTGCCCGCAAGGGCTTCACCGGCCCGAAGGTCGTGCCCGACATGGTGTTCGAGCTGTTTCCCAAGCTCACCGAGATTGCCAATCGCAAGGCTGGCGTTCTCTCAGGGGGCGAGCAGCAGCAGCTTGCGATCGGCCGGGCTCTTGCCGGCCGACCGCAGCTGCTGCTGCTCGACGAGCCGACCGAAGGTATCCAGCCCAATATTGTCCAGCAGATCGAGGATGCCCTGATGCGCGTGCGCAAGGAGCTCGATGTCGCGATCCTGATCGTCGAGCAGAACCTCGATTTTGCCTGGTCTTTTGCCGATCGCTATTTCGTGATGCAGCGCGGGCGGATCGTGAAGGAGGGGCAAACCGGCAATACCCCGCCAGAGGCAGTGGCCTCGCTGATCCATGTCTGAGCTGGCGATGCCTCGTTGCGGCTCAGTCCGCGTCTTCAGGCTGGAGCCGTCGCGCGACCAGTTCCTCGAAGCTGTCTTCGACCAGCATGACGTGATCGAGCATTGCGGAGTGGGCGCGCCGGGCATCGCCGTCGACGATCGCACGGACCACCGCGTCATGCTCGGCATGCGAGCGGGGCGGCCGGCCTTCGAGGTTGAACTGGACCCGGCGGAACGGTGCCAGCCGTTGCCTCAGCGCTGCCGTCATCTCGGCAATGACCGGATTGTGCGCCCCGGCGTAGATCATCGTGTGGAACGTCCGGTTGGCTTCGGCAAAGCCCGGCGCGTCGTCGGTCCGGGCCAGCCTGCCCATCTGTTCGTGCAGCTCCTGGAGCCGTCGCCGCTCGGTTGGCGCCATCGACATCGCCGCGAGCCGCGCGCAGGTGGCCTCGAGCTCGCCCATCGCCACGAACAGGCCTTCCAGCTGGGCCGGCGAAACCTCGGTAACAACGGCGCCCCGGCGGGGCCGGATTTCGATCAGGCCACTTGTCGCGAGCAGCCGCAAGGCCTCGCGTACCGGCGTGCGCGAAACGGAGAATCGCTGCGCAAGCTCCTGCTCATGAAGCCGTGCGCCCGGCCTGAATTCTCCGGAAAACACAGATTCGGCAATGGCTTCAGCGAGCTTGTCTGCGACCGTTTCGCTCAATGCCGAACTCCGTCTGGGATGCCCCGCAGGCTTACCCCGGAGAGTGCAGCCGCACAAAATGAATTATTATCGACAACGGTGTTGCCGAATCTAAAATTGTATGCAAAATTCATAAAACGCATACAAAAATGGGGAAATCCGAGAGGTCAATCCAATCGGGTTTCTGGGCCAATCAGGTCTCTGGGGATGTTTGGGCGCTAACCAATCAGGGAGCGACCGGATAATGCGTAAACTACTCACAGGAATATCGGCCCTGGCCACTTTGGCCATTGCGGGCTCGGCACATGCGGAAGACGGCGGTTGGGAGCTGCACGGCTTCGGCGATGTCTCGGTCAAAAGCGACTACGTCACCCCGCGCGGGCTCGTTGTCGTCGATGACGGGGTCACGGTGCAGGTACTCAACGGACTTGTCGCGGTGTCGCCGGGCGGCGTTGCCATTTCTGCCGGAACCTGGGTCGATCTCAACCCGGGCTACAACAAGACCGAGAACATCACTGCGGTGAATGAATTCGACTTCTTCGTCGGGGTGAGCGGCAAGATCGCGCCTAGGCTCGAGGCGGGTGTCGAGTATTCGCAGTTCATCAGCGGCCAGCCCTCGGTGGCCTTCTCGGATGAGCGCAACCTCGAATTCAGCTTGAAGTACAAGGATGGCGAGCCGGACTCGAAGTTCACCGTCAACCCCTACGTCAAGCTGTTCTGGGCTTTCGACAGCAAGTCCTCGACGGTGGTGCTGGGCAAGGCCGGCGGCACTTTCGACGTCGAGCTTGGCGCTGTGCCGACCTACAAGGCCGGCGACGTCACCCTATCGGCGCCGACCTGGATCACGGTCGGACCCAAGACTTACTGGGGCCAGGAAGGCGATCTCATCGAGGATTCCAATTTCGGCGTCTTTTCCACCGGACTGAAGGCCAGCGCTCCGCTGAAGTTCTTCAAGGGCGGGGCCAAAGCGTCGATCTACGGCTTCGTCCAGTACTACCACCTGCTCAACGACAATCTGGAGGCCGCCCGGTTTATCCTCACCAAGTCGACTGGCCGTGACAAGGTCACTTTCGGGGCGGGGATCAACTTCGGCTTCTGACCACAATGAACAGCCCCGCCTGAACCGCGAATGGAAGGACGGCCATGCCACAAGTGCCTGCACGACCTTACGAGTTCGAATTCGATCCGGCGAAGGCGGCGCTGCTCATCATCGACATGCAACGCGATTTCGTCGAGCCAGGCGGGTTCGGGGAGATGCTCGGCAACGACGTCTCCCTGCTCCGCCCCTCGATCGAACCCCTGAAAGTCCTGCTTGCCGCAGCCCGGCAGGCAGGACTTTTCATCATGCACACCCGCGAGGGCCACAAGCCCGACCTTTCGGACCTGCACCACGCCAAGAAGATTCGCGGGCGCGGTGCGAAGACGATCGGCGATGAGGGTCCGATGGGCCGGATCCTGATCATCGGCGAACCGGGCCACGATATCATTCCCGAACTCTATCCGATTGCGGGCGAGCCGGTGATCGACAAGCGCGGCAAGGGCGCGTTCTACCATACCGAACTGGCCGATATCATCTACGAGCGCCGCATCGAGCAGCTTATCGTCTGCGGGGTCACGACCGAGGTCTGCGTCCACACCACGGTGCGCGAGGCCAATGACCGCGGCATCGAATGCCTGGTGCTGTCGGACTGCACTGCTTCTTACAACCCCGAATTCCACGACATGGCGCTGCGGATGATCGCCGCGCAGGGCGGGATATTCGGCTGGGTCACCAATTCCGCGAGCGTGATTGCCACGCTCACCGCACCGGCGGCACCGGCATCACTGCAAGACATGGGGGCTGGATCATGACGACCGTGACCAAGAGGGCCGGTTCGCCGGCGACGATACCCTGGTGGACACCGGGAGACTGGAACGCGTTCTTCGGCTTCGGAACAAACATTCTCGTCAACGTGCTGGTCCTCACCGGCCTGTTGCGCTTCGTGCTCAAGCTGCCTGACGATCTGATCTTCGGGCGGATACTGCCCGCGGTCGGCCTGATGCTGTGCCTGAGCACGGTCTACTACGCCTGGCTGGGCTACAAGCTGGCCACCAAGGAAGGCCGGACCGATGTCTGTGCGCTGCCTTCGGGCATCAGCGTGCCGCACATGTTCGTGGTGGTCTTCGTCGTCATGCTGCCGATCCTGATCTCCACCGGCAACCCGATCGAGGCGTGGAGCGCGGGGCTGACCTGGGTGTTCATCCAGAGCTTCGTGCTGATGATAGGCGGGTTCATCGCGCCTTGGATCCGCAAGATTACGCCAAGGGCGGCGCTGCTGGGGTCGCTTGCGGGTATTTCGCTTACTTTCATCGCGCTCAACCCGGGCGCGCAAGTGTTCACGACGCCACTGATCGGTGTGGTCTGCCTCGCGATCATCCTGGCGAGCTGGCTGGGCAGTTATCGCTATCCCGGCGGTATTCCGGGCGGGCTGATGGCGATCATCATCGGTTCTGCGATAGCCTGGGGGGCGACGTTGCTCGGTGTGCCGCTCGGCGGAATAGGGCCGGAGCAAGTCTCGGGCGCGCTCGCCGATTTCGGCTTTCACGTGCCGTTCCCGGCGTTCGCCGAGATCATGGGCGGCTTCAAATACATCGGCATCATTCTGGTCACGGCAATTCCCTTCGGCATCTATGACCTCGTCGAGGCGATGGACAACGTCGAGAGCGCCGAGGCGGCCGGGGATCATTTCCCGACCACGCGGGTGCTGACCGCAGACGGCGTCGTCAGCCTGATCGGCTGCCTGATGGGCAACCCCTTCATCAACGCGGTCTACATCGGCCATCCCGGCTGGAAGCAGATGGGCGGCCGCCTCGGCTATTCCGCCGCGACCGGCATCCTGATGCTGTTCCTGACCTGGTTCGGGATCATCGGCCTGATGATGGCGATCATCCCCTCGGTCGCACTGCTGCCGATCCTGCTCTATATCGGCATGCTGATCGGGGCGCAGGCCTTCCAGGAAAGCCCGCACAAGCACGCTCCCGCCGTAGTGCTGGCGATCGTTCCGACGATCGCGGCCTGGGGCACGACGCAAATCAACAACGCACTCGGGGCAGCAGGGACGAATGCGGCGACGGTCGGCATCGACAAGCTCGCCAACAACGGTGTACTCTACGAAGGCCTGCACATCCTGGGTAGCGGTGCGACCCTGGTCGGCATCATTCTGGGAGCGATTTGCGTGTTCATCATCGAATCGCAGCACATGAAAGCAGCCGCCTTCGCGCTGGCCGGTGCGGTGCTGACCTTCTTCGGACTGATGCATTCGGAAGCGATCGGGGTGATGAAGACGCCCGCCGTGGCTGCGGCCTACCTCATGGTCGCGGTGTTCCTGCTGATCTGCGCCAAGCGCAAGGAGGCCGAGGCGCCCCGATTGGCCGACGACCCGGCGATGGTGCCCGCCGAATGACGGAGGACGAGGTTAAACTTCTGGCACGGATGGCGGGGTTGGCGATCGACCCCGCCCATCTGCCGGGGGTGGCGCGCAATCTTGAAATCCTGCTCGATCAGGCCGCGTTGCTGGAAGGTCAGCCGCTTCTCGCAGTGATCGAGCCCGCGCCTGTATTCCGGCCATGACAATCGACATCGACCTTGCAGATCTGACCAATGCTGCCCGGACCGCGCAGGCGGTGCGGGAGGGGCGCTGCTCGGCGCTGGCGCTGATCGAGGCGCGGCTCGAGCGGATCGAGGCGCTAAATCCCTCGCTCAACTGCTTTACCGAAGTAATGGCCGAGCGTGCCCGGCGCGAAGCGGCGGCGGTGGATGCGCTTGTTGCTGCGGGCCGCAATCCGGGACCGCTCGGCGGTGTGCCGTTCGGGGTGAAGGACAACTACGACGTGCTCGGGCGGGTGACCACCGCAGGCTCGATCGTCAATCGCTCGCTGCCCCCCGCCATGGCGGACGCGGTGCTGCTGCAGCGGCTGACCCGCGCGGGTGCGGTGCTGGTTGGCACGCAGAACATGGACGAGTTCGCCTATGGCTTCACCACCGAGAACGCGCACTACGGGGCGACTCGTAACCCGCTGGACACGGATCGCAGCGCTGGGGGCTCCTCGGGCGGATCGGCGGCGGCGGTGGCGGCGGGACTGTGCGATTTCGCGCTCGGTACCGATACCAACGGTTCGATCCGCGTTCCGGCCTCGTTTTGCGGGCTGTTCGGCCTGAAGCCCAGCTTCGGCCGCCTGCCGCGCACCGGCACATTTCCCTTCGTGCACGATCTCGATCACCTTGGCCATTTCGCCCGGAGCGTTGCCGATCTCGCGCTGGTCTATGATGCGATCCAGGGCCATGATCCCGGCGATCTTGCCTGTGCCGATCGGGCGCCCGCTGCGACTTCGCCGCTGCTGGGCGAACCGTTCACGGGCCGGGTGGGTGTACTGGGCGGGTGGTTCGTTGACCTTGCCAACGATCAGGGCCGTGCTGCTGTCGCGCTGGTGGCCGAAGCGCTGGGCGGCGGTGAGCGGGTATGCTTGCCCGGCGCTGCCACCGCGCGCGCTGCGGCCTTCATCCTGACCGGTGCGTCGGGCGGCAACCTACATCTGGCGCAGCTGCGCGAACAAGCCGGGGCGTTCGATCCGGCCACCCGCGACCGCTTGCTGGCCGGGGCGCTGCTGCCGGCCAATCCGGTGCTACAGGCCCAGCGATACCGCACGCTGTTTCGCGAGGAAGTGGCCGAGCTCTTCGGCACCTACGATTTGTTGCTCGCCCCTGCGACACCGTGCAGCGCACCCTTGCTCGGGCAGCCGACAATCCATGTCGACGGGAAGGACATCCCGACCCGCGCCAACATTGGCCTGCTGACCCAGCCGCTCAGTTTCATCGGCCTGCCGATTGTCGCGGTGCCGATCCGCAATGGTGACATGCCGATCGCGGTCCAGCTGATCGCGCCGCCTTGGCGTGAGGACCTGGCCCTGCGTGCGGCAGCGATGCTGGAGCATGCTGGCGTGGCACGCGGGCCCGAGGGCCTGCCGTGCTGATCGACGATCCCGATGTGATCGCCGAAGTGCAGAAAGCCTTCGCCGCCTACGAGAACGCGCTGATGGGGAATGACCTCGACGCGTTCGACGCCTGCTTCTGGCATTCCTCGCTGACCGTGCGGATCGGGCCCGGGCAGAACCTCTACGGGATCGATGCGATCCAGGCCTTCCGCCAGAGCCGCGTCGGCGGCTCGCCCCAGCGCAGGCTGTTAGATGTGCGGATCACCACCTTCGGCCAGGACTTCGCCATCGCCAATGCCGAGTTCCAGCGCGAAGGTGCGCCCGCGCCGGGTCGCCAGAGCCAGACCTGGGTGCGTTTCCCCGAGGGCTGGCGCGTGGTATCGGCGCATATATCGATGCTCGGTGTCGGGAATTGATGGTGGATTTGCCGCCGCTGCTCGATCTCGCTGCGATCCGCGCGATGTACGCCAATGGCTGCGCACTGCGGGACGTCATCGCCGCGGTTGCTCGGCGTGCCGCGGCCGCCGATCCGGCGATTTTCATAACCCGTTCCCCAGCGGCCTACCTGTCGGCAGCAATCGAAGCGCTGCTCGCCCGCGCGCCCCAGCCGAACAGCCTGCCGCTGTGGGGCATGCCTTTCGCGGTCAAGGACAACATCGACGTCGCCGGCCTGCCGACGACCTGCGCCTGCCCGGAATTTACGCATGTCGCGGAAGCCCATGCGGCAGTGGTGCAAAAGCTGATAGTGGCGGGCGCAATCGTCATCGGCAAGACCAACCTCGATCAGTTCGCCACCGGCCTCAATGGCACCCGTTCGCCCTACGGCGCGCCGCGCTCGGTGTTCGATCCGGCGCATATTTCAGGCGGTTCCAGTTCGGGCTCGGCGGTGGCACTTGCCGGGGGCATAGTCAGCTTCTCGCTGGGCACCGACACCGCCGGATCCGGCCGCGTACCCGCGGCGCTCAACAACCTCGTCGGGATCAAGCCAACGCCTGGCCTGCTCAGCACGCGCGGTTTGGTCCCGGCTTGCGAGAGCCTCGATTGCATCAGCATCTTTGCGCTCTCGGTCGCCGATGGCATCGCAGTGCGGCGCATCGCCGAGGGCTACGATCCGGTCGATCCCTGGTCGCGCATTGCCACGCCGCGCACCTTGCCCCGCGAGGGCCTGTGTATCGGTGTACTGGCACAGGCCGACCGCGAGTTTTGCGGGCGAGACGAACATGCCATGCTTTACGCGCAGGCCATTGCGCGCGCCGGGGCGGCAGTAGTCGAGATCGACTACGCGCCATTCCGGGATGTCGCTGCGTTACTCTACGAAGGTTCATGGGTAGCCGAGCGTCAGGTCGCTTTCGAGGAAACGGGCGTGTCACCCGAGGCACTGGACCCGGCGGTAGGCGCCATTTTCGCCAAGGCTGCGGGATTTTCCGCGACCGAGACTTTCCGCGATCTGCACCGGCTGGAGGCGCTGAAACGGCGCTGTCAGACGGAACTCGACAAGGTCGACCTACTCCTCCTGCCCACGACGCCCCGCAGCTACACAGTCGGGCAAATGCTGGCCGAGCCAATCCTGCGCAATTCCGAATTGGGCCTCTATACCAACTTCTGCAATCTGCTTGGCCTGTCTGCTATCGCCGTTCCGGCCGGCTTTGCGGCGGACGGATTGCCGTTCGGTGTGACGCTAATTGGAGCCGCATTTGCCGACGATGCGCTCGCTCCGCTTGCCGACCGGCTGCACCGCGCGGCCAATTGCGGCAGCGCCACCGATCGCGGCGTCATTGCCCCACCGCTGTCATCCGCTGCCGCGCCTGACGACCGGATCGAACTGGTAGTTGTGGGCGCGCATCTTTCCGGCATGCCGCTCAATCACGAGCTACAGGCGATGGGCGCGCAGCTTGTCGCCCGGACGAGGACCAACCCTGACTACCGGCTGTTTGCGCTGCCGGGAACCACGCCGCCCAAGCCAGGCCTGGTGCATAGCCCTGGCATAGCCGGGCCGGGGATCGAGATTGAAGTCTGGTCTCTGCTGCCCGCTGCCTTCGGGCACTTCGTCGCAGCCATTCCGAGCCCGCTGGGCATCGGCAAGATCGGGCTTGAGAGCGGACAAAGCGTCAGCGGCTTCCTGTGCGAGCAGTGGGCTGTCGAGGACGCAGTCGAGTGCACAGACCTGGCTGGTTGGCGCGCTTATGTCTCGAGCCGTGCAACTGAACCAACCGCTTGATGAGCGAGTCTTTCGTCCGAATGCCGAGGCTTCCCGCCAGGAGACAGTGCAGGATTTATTGCACTTGCGAAAAGTTGAGCATGAGATATCTTTCCTGACAGGGCGCTTCATCAACCAGACTTTCGTCGTTTTCGATTGGAGCTCGCATTTTGCCGGAAATGGAGCAAACCCAGATTGTTACCCGTGCACGGGAAATCGATCTGGTCACGACCGATCGGGTCCATTGCCTCGAACTCTCCCTTGGGGAAGATGTCGAGAAGCGCCATGTCGTCAGTCCGCTGGGCCTGAAGATTGGCCGGACGGCTCCGGCGGAAATCGTGCTGGCCGATTCCGAGATTTCGCGGTCCCATTGCATGGTCGTGCTCAAGGGCGACGACGTGCTGGTCTCGGATCTCGGCTCCACCAACGGAACCTTCATCGATGGCGAAGGGGTATCCGGCGTGAACGTACTGCCGGTTGGCTCCGTGCTGCAGGTCGGCAATCGCACCTTCAAGCACGAGTGGCGCACGCGCGCCGAGATTGAACAGTCGGACGATTTCGATCGCGAGCTTCATCGCGCCGCGAACTACGTCAAGGCGCTGCTGCCGCCGCCCGCCCGGTCGGTTGCCATCCCGCGGCGCACCCGCAATGTCGTGATCGGCGCGATGCCGGCGATGGAATTTCATCACGCCTCGATCAAGGTCCCGCACGGTGCGAGCTTCTCTCTGTTCAGCGACGGAGTGTTCGAGATCTGCGACAAGGACGGGCCACAGGCATGGTCCGCAATACCTGGAGATGAAAATGGCGGACTTGCTGATCAAGGGCGGCACCTTACTTGACGGAGACGGCGGCCCCGCGCGCGCTTGCGGACATTCGCGTAGCCGGCGGCCTGATCGTCGAGGTTGCACCCGACCTGCGCCGCGTGACGGCGAAACTCTGTTCGACGCCACCGGCCTGCTGGTCACGCCGGGCTTTGTCGATGTGCATACCCATTATGACGGGCAGGCGACCTGGGACGAACAGCTTGCGCCCTCCTGCTGGCATGGCGTGACGACAGTGGTCATGGGCAATTGCGGGGTCGGCTTTGCCCCGGTTCACCCCAACGAACACCAGCGGCTGATCGACCTTATGGAGGGCGTGGAAGACATCCCCGGCACTGCCCTCACCGAAGGCATTAGCTGGGGCTGGGAGAGCTTTCCGCAATATCTCGACAAGCTCGACAGCCGCCGCTGGATGGTCGATGTCGGCACCCATGTCCCGCACTCGGCGGTGCGCCACTATGTGATGGGCGATCGAGCCGCGACCGGCGATGCAACCAGGGACGAGATCACGCAGATCTGCACGATTGTCCGCGAAGGTGTGGAGGCGGGTGCGCTGGGTGTTTCGGTCTCGCGCCTGCTGGCCCACCGTGACAATACCGGCGGCGTCGTGCCCGGCACCTATACCGAGGAAGCCGAGTTCGAGGCCATGGCCGAGGAACTGGCCAAGCTTGGCACCGGTGTGTTCGAAGTGATCCCGCGCGGCATGGATGGCGAAGTCTCCGATGTCGCGCATGCCGAAATCGACTGGATCGCAGGCATCGCGGAAAGGACCGGGCGACCTGTGGTCTTCGGCGTGATGCAGACCCACACCGAGCTCGATCGCTGGAAAATGCTGCTCGACCGTTCGGCCGAGTGGCAGGCCAAGGGCGTTCCGGTCTATCCGCAGGTTGGCGCGCGCCCGGCAGGCATCGTCTTTGGTTTGCAAAGCTTTCAGCACACTTTCTCGACCCGGCCCAGCTATCAGGCGATTGTCGACCTGCCGCTCGCCGAGCGCGTGGCCGAAATGCGCAAGCCAGAGGTGCGTGCGCGCATTCTGGCCGAGCCGAACGGCAAGTACCGCCACCCGATGGCGCAGATGCTGCATGAAAACTTCACGCACATGTTCCCCATCGACGAAACGCTCGACCTTGAGCCGAGCCAGGACAACACCGTGGTTGCCAAGGCGGCCGCTCTGGGCATCACCCCCGAAGAGTTCTGCTACGATCACATGCTGGGCAACGAGGGCCGCAATCTGATCCAGTATCCGATCACCAACTATTACAATTTCAGCCTGCAGGATGTGCATGACATGCTGACGCATCCGTCGAGCCACTTTGGCCTTGGCGATGGCGGTGCGCACTGCGGTGTAGCTTGCGATGCAGGCACGCCTACGATGATGCTGTCATTCTGGGCGCGCGATCGCAAGCGCGGCCCCAAGATCGAAATCGGCCGTGCGGTGCGCATGATCAGCCGCGACACAGCCGAGCTTTATGGCCTGCGCGATCGCGGACGGATCGCACCGGGCTATCGCGCCGACATCAACGTGATCGATCAGGACCGCCTGAACCTGTTGCTGCCGGAAATGGTGTTTGACCTGCCCACCGGCGCGCGGCGAATGATGCAGCGGGCGCAGGGTTATGTCGCGACCTTTGTGTCTGGCGAGCAGACCATCGACCACGATACGGCCACCGGCGCGCTGCCGGGCAGGCTGATCCGGGGGCCGCAGGTTGCACAAGACTTGAAGATCGAGGAAATGGCATGAGCGATCAAGCCGCAATAGACCTCGTCCGCCGGCTGTGCACCGAATGGCCGACGCTGAGCCGCGCAGACCTGCACGCCATGCTCACGCCCGATTGCCTCTATATCAACATGCCCATGCCGGAGGGTCGCTGTATCGGGCCGGACCAGACCTACGATCTGCTGGCGGCGTTCGTCGGCGGCTGGACTGTCGATATGCAGGTATTGCACGTCCAGGGCGACGCTGCGACCGTGCTGACCGAGCGCCTGGAAACTTTCAGGAGCAAGGTCGTCCCCGACAAGACTGTCCAACTCCACGTCATGGGCGCATTCGAGATCAGGGACGGCAAGATCGCCCATTGGCGTGACTATTTTGATTCGAAGGAATCGGCGGCTCTGTTGGCTTGAGTGCGCAAAGCTGACGGCTGGGCTCGCCGACAATCCTGCCAAAGCGTTCGCGTATAAGCAGTTGCGATGCGAATTTGGCGCAACCGCATCCTCATCTTGCTGTTGACGTCCTTCCGAGTCCAATATAGAAGAAACCATACAATCTGCATGTTTTAGGTCATGCCAGTTTAGCGCAGAAAGGCTTTACCGATGGCAAAGTACGACATCGTGATAAAAGGCGGCACGATCATCGACGGGCTGCGGACGCCGCGTTATCGTTGCGACCTTGGTATCAAGGACGGCAAGATCGTCGAGATAAGCGGCAACTTGCAGGCAGCGGATGCAGCTGAGGTGGTCGATGCCGAGGGCAAGATCGTGGCGCCGGGCGTTGTCGATCTTCACACCCATTATGACAGCCAACTGTTCTGGGATCCCTGGTGCACCATGTCTGGCTGGCATGGCGTAACCAGCGTGGTCATCGGCAACTGCGGCTTCGGTTTTGCACCCTGCAAGCCTGAACATCGCGAGCGCACCATGCTGTCGCTGGTACGCAACGAGGCGGTTCCGCTTGCTACGATGAAGGCGGGCATGCCGTTTGATTGGGTGACGTTCAAAGAATATCTCGACAGTGTCGAGCGCACACCCAAAGGTGTCAACGTCATGTCCTTCGTGCCGCTCGCGCCGATTTATGGTTATGTTATCGGCGCCGATGAGGCCAAGCATCGCGCCGCAACCGACGATGAGTTGAAGCAGATGTGCGACCTCGTGATCGAGGGGATGGAAGTCGGCGGCTGCGGCATTTCGGCTCAAATCCTCGGCAGCGCGGGCAACGTCCAGCTTGACTATGACGGCACGCCGATGGTGACCGATGAAATGAGCGAACGCGATCTTGCTGCGTTCTGCCAGGCAATGGGCAGCACCGGCCGCGGCGTAGCCCAGCTTACCGGAAGCATGGATACGGCCGAGACCATGGCGCGCGAAAGCGGTCGTCCGGTGATCTGGAACGCGCTGCTCGCCGATGGCGCGCTTAACCAGCACGGCGGCGCTCGCATGCCTGCGAAGGTCGCGATTGACCGGATCAAGGACCTCAACGAAAATCAGGGATTGCATGTTTACCCGCAAGCCCTGACCACCAACTTCGCTTCGCAGTTCACGTTCGAAGACTATAACCTCGCCGATGCCATTCCCGAGTGGAAAGACATGTGCATGGGAACGATTCCCGAGAAGATGGAGAAATTCAGGGATCCGGCGCGCCGGGCAGTCCTGAAAAAGATCCAGGACGAGCGTGGCGGCCTGTTCGCATCCGGCTATAAGGTGGACGACATCAAGGTCGGCTGGATTCCGCTCGACGTGCCAAATGGCCTGGAATTGCAGGATCGCTACGAAGGCTACACCATTGGCGAAATTGCGGAGCGCGAGGGCAAGCATTCGCTCGACGTTCTGCTCGACATTTCCCTACTGGGTGAACTTCAGTCCGGCTTCGAAACCAAGATGATCATGACCCCGCCCGCAGCGATGAAAGAGATCGCCACGTCAACAATGGCCCTGCCCGGCGTGAGCGACGGCGGTGCGCATACCAAATTCGTGACCACCGGGCGCTATCCGACCGAACTGATCGGCTATTGGGTGCGCGAACAAGGCATCATGTCACTGGAGGAGGCGCACTGGCGACTGTCGGCCTTGCCGGCGCAGGCAGCCGGACTCAAGGGCCGAGGTCATATCGCAGAAGGCATGCCCGCCGACATCCTCGTATATGACTATGACGAACTGGACAGTCTGCCGCAGGAGCGGGTCTGGGATTACCCGGCTGGCGAATGGCGCCTGATCCAGAAGGCCAAGGGTTATGAGCGTATCATCGTCAACGGCGTAACAACCTTCATCGACGGCGAATGCACCCAGGCGACACCAGGGAAGCTGCTCCGCCATGGCACTGCATAATTAGAGGGGATCTGTAATGGATAAGGATATTCGCCCCGATTTCGGCCCGATTTTCGATGCCGATAACCACTACTGGGAATCCGCAGACGCCTTCACGCGTTATCGTTCCCCCGAGTTCAAAGACCGCGGCGTGAGGCTGGTCGAGCAAGACGGCAAGACGCGTTACTTCATTGGCGACAAGCAGCACCCGATCCTGCCCGGGCCCGGCGACTTGCACGGGCGCCCGGTGCCTGGTGCGCTGTACGATTATTTTGCCGGCAGGGCGGCCAGCAATCCGAACGACCCCGCGCTGTGGTCCGAGCAGCCGGCTGAGCATCCGGAGTGGTTCAACCGCGACGCGCGACTGAAATGCATGGACGATCAGGGCATCCGGGCCGCCTGGCTGTTTCCGTCGCACGGCGTTTGCATCGAAGGCCCGATGCAGCCAGATGTGGAAGCCTCGATGCACATTATCGGCGCGTTTAACCGCTGGCTCGATGACGACTGGGGCTTTGCTTACAAGGACCGCATCTTCGCAGCACCGCTGCTCACGCTGTCAGATCTGGATTTCGCACTCAGCCAACTGGAATGGGTGTTGTCGCGCGGTGCGCGCGTGATCACTGTGCGCAATGGCCCGGCCTATACACGTGACGGCATGCGTTCGCCGGCCGATCCGATATTCGATCCGTTCTGGGCACGCTGCCAGGAGGCTGGCATCACAGTAACCGTCCATGCTGGTTTCGATGATGGCTACAGCCTGGTCGATCAGGCGATCGGCCGCGTCTGGCACCTCGATATCGAGGGCAAGGCCAAAACGATGTCGGTGGGCGTGGGGAAAAAGGGCGATTTCGATACGCAATTGATCCACCTGATCCAGAAGCATCGGCTGGTTCGCGATTTCGCAGCGGTGATCGTGGCGCATGGCCTGTTCTCGCGCTTCCCCCGGCTGAAGTTCGCGTTCATTGAGAATGGTTCCAGATGGGTCGGGCCGCTGCTGCACGACCTCCAGGTCAGCCATGTTCAATATCCCGGCATGTACGCCGAGAATCCGGTCGATCAATTCCATCGCAATTGCTGGGTCTCGCCGTTCGTGGAAGACGATGTCACGGATCTGGCAACACACATACCGGCCGAGCGCATCCTGTTCGGATCGGACTGGCCCCACGCCGAAGGCGTTGGTCACCCGCGCGAGTTCTTCGATAGCCTGACGGCCTTTTCCGACGCAGATCAGCGCAAGATCATGCTGGACAATGCAACGGAACTAACCTTCGCCTGACCGTTCCCAGTGGCGCCTGCCGATATGTGCAAGGTCTGCTAAGAGTTCTCGCGATGGCTTTGTCCAGAAGATGGGGTGCTCCGGTGGCCTGATCAACGCCGCCGGATTTCGGCTCGCGGTCGCGAGGCATGGCGTCATGCCTAGTCTGTTCCCAAACACAGAAGTCCGCATCGGCCAAGCAAGTCTATTGCGGCGGCCAGCTTTGCGTACCATCGTTCTCCGTCACGACTATCACCCGTTCGGGACAGCTCTTGGCGCCCATCCTTGCCAACGTCGCATCGCCAGCATCGACTTCGAAGCCTTCGGTTGCGATATATCCGTCATCGTCCAGCGGAAACAGGTGTTCGGCTATCGCGTTGCAGCGAGCATTGCCAACGCACTCCTCCCGTTTGATGCTGATTTTCACAGTTCATCCTAGTCCCTTGAAAAGTTTCGGTAGCTTGAGTTGCCGTTCAGCAAAATTGCGGTGCCATTTACTCCGCAGGATTCGGAGCATGGGAGCTTCGCTCATGCGCTTTCCTTCTTCGACTTGGCGAGGAATTCCGCCATGTTGAATTGGCCGGTCGAGGTTGCGGCCATATAGCCGCCATCGACCAGCAAGCTTGCGCCGTTCACATAGGACGCTTCATCGCTGTTGAGGAAGATCAGCGGCTTTGCCTGCTCGATCGGTTGCGAACGCCGCCTGCTGGGGAAGGTCGATGCATCCAGAAGGTCGGCGGAAAATGACTTTTCGAATTCGTCCATCATCGGCGTCTGCGTCTGCCCGGGCATGATGCAGTTGATACGGATGCCTTTGCGGATCAGCGCCACCGAACTCTGCATGGTCCAGGCGATTACAGCCTCCTTCGACATGCCATAGGCGTCGGGAATGCGATCCCAGTTTGCCTCGACCCAGGCAACGCCTTCGTCGAACCCGTCTATCGCCAGCAATTCCTGATAGAGCGGCAGATTGCGGGCCCAGCCACCGCCTGCAAGCGATGCGATGCTGCCGATTGCGCTGCCTTGACCCATATAGGGCAGCAGCTTGTCGGTGAGCCGCTTGGTGCCCAGGATGTTGACCTTCATCACATCGAGCCGATCGAAACTGTATGGCACCCCGGCGCAGTTGAACAAGGCGTCGACGCGCCCGCCGATCTTTTCCGCCGCCGCGTCGATCGATCCGCCATCGCGTAGATCGACATGGGTGAAGGACGAGAGATCCAGCGTTGACTGCTTGTAATCGAGCCCATGCACCTCGGCGCCGAGCGCAACCAGTTCGCGGGCTGTCGCCTCGCCCATGCCCGAGAAGCAGCCGGTGACGACCACTCGCTTGCCCTGATAATTCCAATTGGCCATGATTGAGGCTCTCCCTTTTCCCGATCCGCAGTCGAACTGTCTCAGCCGAGGTTGCCCCGGTAAGAGAAACTGTCCTCGTCATTGCCATTCATCCAGTAGGCAACGTCTCCGCGAAGCCCACCGATGTCGCCCGATCCGTCGTAGATCTCGATGTCGCCGCTGCCCGGCTTGCCCTTGAACTTCCACAGCAAGGTGCCAGGGCGCCCATGCACCAGACCAGTGAAACTGCCCCAGCCATAGTGGGTCTGCGTGCCGTCGACGTGATCCACCGCCACGAAGGTCTCGTCGGCAGGCCCATCAAGATCGCCGGTATAAATTGCGGCAGCATGAAGATAGGTGATCGTCTCCTCGCCGGCCGCGAACGAGTACATGACCGTCCGCTTTCCCACGATGATTCCGCCGTTTACCTCAGCCATTTCCGTCTCCCTTTCGTCATTGTTGTGGTTACGCCTCAAGCACGATACGCCCAGTCACGGCGCCTGAATTTAGCCGGTCCATCGCTTCGTTGGCATCGTCCTTGCCCATGATAGTGAGAGGCAAGGCGGTGAGCCTGCCCGACTTTGCCAGTTCGATCACATCGCGCAAATCCTGCAGGCTGCCGGTGACCGAGCCGATGATTGAGCGCGGCCGCAGGATCATGCCGACAAGCGAGACGGCGATCTCACCCTTGCCGACACCGACCAGAACCAGCTTGCCGCCCTTGGCAAGGCTGTCGAGCGCCATGCTGGCGGTCGTCGGATAGTTGACGAAGTCGATTGCGGAAAGCAGCGGCCCGCCAGCCGCCTCACGCACTTGGTCAGCCAGATCGGGTGCTGTGCCGTCCAGCGCGTGCGTGGCCCCTTGTTCCAGCGCAGCGGCGCGCTTCTCGGCATTGACGTCGACAACGATGATGTGGCTGTGACCCATCGCCCGCAGCATGTGGATCGCGGTCATCCCGACGCCGCCCGCGCCGATCAGCAGTACCGGCTTGGCCGGATCGGCCGGACGCAGTTTCCGGATCGCGGAATAGACGGTGGCGCCGGCGCAGGCGAGCGTCGAAGCAAACGCCGCGTCGATCCCCGCAAAGTCAAACAGGTAGCGCGGATGGGGCGCGACGACGTGCGATCCAAAGCCGCCGTGGCGCATGATCCCGAGGATCGTCTGCTGCGCGCACAGGTTCTCGTCGCCCGCGAGACAGCGATCGCAGGTGCCGCAGCCGATGAACGGATAGATGATGCGGCGATCGCCAATCGCGACGCCCTGTGCTTCCGGCCCGATGGCAACAACGGTGCCCACTACCTCATGTCCGGGCGCGCGCGGAAAGGTCACACCGCGTTCGGTGATCTTCATCCGCTGACCGCCGCCCATGTCATATTCGCCGCGCCAGGTGTTGAGATCGGACTGGCAGACGCCGCAATGCGTGACCGCCAGCACCACTTCGGTGCCGGTCGGCACGGGATCGGGCAGGTTCAGCACTTCCAGCGGCTTGAGATTCTCGACGATGGCCCAAAGCTTCATGAATGGTCTCCATTGCAATGCATCAGGTCGGGCATGCTCAGTCAGTTTTGATGTATATGCTTTTATTGCAGAGGAAGCCCTCGACATGGTCGGCGCTGCCCTTCCATCCATAGCCGCTCATCTTTGAGCCGCCGAAGCCGACCGCTGGATCGATCATGCCATAGCAGTTGACCCAGACGGTGCCGGCCCTGATGCCCTTCGACATGTTGAGCGCTGTCGACAGGTCGCGTGTCCAGACCGCACCGCCCAGGCCATATTGGGTGTCGTTGGCAAGCCTCAGCGCTTCGTCCGCATCGTCGAACGGAATGACCGAGATCACCGGGCCGAAAATCTCCTCCCGCGCAATCGTCATGCTGTTGGCGACGTTCGAAAAGACCGTCGGCTCGATGAAAAAGCCCCCTGCAAGCGCGCCGCCCAGCCGCTGGCCGCCGGCCGCCATGCAGGCGCCCTCATCCTGCCCGATGGCGACGTAGCCCATCACGCGTTCCAGCTGTTTGGCTGAAATGAGCGGGCCGAGATTGGTGTCGGGATCGAGCGTGTCGCCGACCTTGAGTGTCTTGCTGAACGCCGCAATGCGTTCAACGAACTCTTCCTGGATCTTGCGCTGCACGAAGATGCGCGTGCCGGCGTAACAGATCTGGCCGCTATTGGTGAACACGCCCATCGCCGCGCCCGGAACGGCTTTATCGAGATCGGCATCCGCAAAGATGATGTCGGGCGATTTGCCGCCCAGCTCCAGTTGCAGCCGCTTTATGTTGACCGCCGAGGCGCGAATGATCGAGCGGCCCGTTTCGGTCGACCCGGTGAAGCTCATCCGGTCCACGTCGGGATGCTCGGCCAGCGCAGCACCGGCGGTGTGGCCATAGCCCGTAACAACGTTCACCACGCCGTCCGGCACGCCAGCCTCTTGCAGCAGCTCGGCCATGCGCAGCAGGCTGAGCGAGGCATCCTCAGCCGGCTTCATGACCACCGTGCAGCCAGTGGCAAGCGCGGGCCCGAGTACGAACCACTGACTGATGAGCGGGCCGTTCCACGGAATGATGCCGCCGACCACGCCAATCGGGGCCTTGACCGTCATGGTCGCGACGTTGCCGGGAAGCGAATTTTCGATGGTGCGGCCTGATGTGTTGACCGCTTGCGAGGCGTAGAACTGAATCAACTGCAAAATGAAATTGCGCATGCCGCGGGTTCGCGACAGCGGCGCGCCCATGTCGAGCGTTTCCAGCAGAGCCAGCTCTTCATAATGCTCAGCGACCAGGTCATGCACTCGGTGCAGCACACCCTGACGCTCATAAGGCGTAAAGCGGGACCATGCGCCCTCGAATGCTGCGCGTGCCGTGCCGACTGCAAGGTCCATGTCGGCCTTCTCGCCCTCGGCAAGCGAGGCGATTTGCTTGCCGGTCGCCGGGTTCACCGTGGCAAAGCTGCGTCCGGATAAAGCGGTGTGGTAGCGCCCGCCGATAAACAGGCCCTTTGCGTCCTGTTTCAGAAACGGGTGCGGCATGAGGCGCGCCTCATCAACCATGTAAACTGCCTCTCGAATATGCGGGGGGGTTGGGCGCTTCAGGCAACCGCTGCGCCGACGGATGTCTTGGCCAGAACGAAGCCCGCATAACCGGCCTCGACAATCTCACGGCATTTGCGGCGATAGGATGCGACACCGATGTAGGCCATGAAGACACGCGGCTTGCCCGGCACATTTGCCCCGACATACCAGCTGTCGGCCTGGTCATACAAAGTGCCTGCAGCAAGCTCATTGACATGTTCGACCCACTGATCGACCGCCTGCGAGGTGGGTTCGATCGTTTCGGCACCCTTTGATCGCAGATAGGCCAGACAGTCGGCAATCCAGTTAACATGATGTTCCGCTGAAAGAAGCACATTGCTCAGCACTGACGGGCTGCCGGGGCCATTGACCATGAACAGGTTGGGGAAGCCGGTGGCCATGAGGCCGAGATACGTGCGCGGACCACCCAACCAGCTGTCCTTGAGGCTGCGGCCGCCGATGCCGCGAATGTCGATCCGGTCGAGCGCGCCGGTGACTGCGTCAAAACCCGTCGCCAGCACAAGCGCATCCAGCGGATAGTCCCGAGCGGCAGTGCGCACGCCGGTGGTTGTTACCCGGTCCAGCGCCGCCTTGCGCAGATCGACGAGCGTGACGTTCGGGCGATTGTAGGTCGCATAATAGTCGGTATCGACACAGATGCGCTTGGCGAAGATCGGGAAGCCTTGCGGCGTGAGGGCATCCGCCACTTCCGGATCGCTCACCAGCTGCTTGATTTTGCCGCGCACGAAATCAGCGGCGTAAGCGTTCGATATTTCATCGCGAACAAGGTCGGTATAGGCATAGGCGAAATTGGCGCCGCCTTTCTGCCAGCGGGCTTCGAACTCGGCCTGACGCGTTTCGTCATCGACTTCCTTCGCCGACATGGTGCCAAAATCGTAGATTACGCCGGTCGGCGTCTCACTGGCGGCCTTGCGGCGCAAGTCTTCAAGGTTCGCCTGCCAATCGTTGCGCTTTTCCGGCGTGATCGGCGCATTGCGTGCCGGGACGCTGAAGCTTGGCGTGCGCTGGAACACAAACAGCTCGGCGGCCTGCTTGGCGATTTCGGGAATGGCCTGAATTGCAGACGATGCCGTGCCAATCACGCCAATCCGCTGCCCGGAGAAATCGACGCCGTCTGCGGGCCAGTTTCCGGTATGATAAACCTTGCCCGCAAAATCATCCAGACCTGCAAACTTGGGAACCAGCGGCATAGACAGGCAGCCCGTCGCCATGACGACCCAGGTCGCGACAGCGCGGCGTCCGTCTTCGGTTGTCAGCGTCCAGCGACCGGCAAATTCGTCATAGTCGGCCGAGGCGATCCGGCAGTTGAGCGTGATCCCGCCGCGCAGGTTAAAGCGATCCGCCACGTGATTTATGTAGCGCAGGATCTCGGGCTGCGTGGCGAAGCGTTCGGTCCAGTCCCATTCACGGTCCAGATCGGGATCGAAAGAGTAGCTGTATTGGAGGCTTTCGATATCGCAGCGCGCTCCAGGATAGCGGTTCCAGAACCAGGTTCCGCCAATGTCGCTGCCGGCCTCGAAAACATGGGCTTTCAAGCCCATCGAGCGCAATTTGTGCAGCGCATACAAGCCGCCAAACCCGGCGCCGACGATCGCTACGTCCAGATTCTCGGACGCCTGCCGGTTGATCGCTGCCATCGTCGCCTCCTCACCTATTTCCTTGTCAGATATTGTTGCTGCGCACTCAGGCAAGGCAACAACTTGGCATGCAATTGCCGCGCGCGGTGCGGATCAGTCGTCCCAGTCCAGATGCAGGCTATCGACCGAAATCACCGATCCGCCGCGGAAGACGGGCGGGCTGCCCGCCTTGAGCCGGAATGAAGGAATGCGCTTCAGAAGTTCCTCATAGAGGATCTGCAATTCGAAGCGGGCCAGGTGCGAGCCGAGGCAGCGATGCGGCCCGGTTCCGAATGCGATGTGTACCTTGTCTTCGCGCTCCGGGTCGAAATTGCCGGGGTCCTTGAAGTGCTTCGGGTCAAGATCGGCAATGGGCAGCGCCACGATCACCCAGTCACCCTTCTTCATGGGTGCGCCATAGAAATCCAGGTCGCGCGTCACGTGGCGATGCACGTTGACGAACGAATAGCGCCGCATCAACTCTTCCTTGGTATCGTTGATCAGGCCGGGGTTGGCGCGCAGACGCTCTTGCAGATCTGGGTTCATGGCCAGGTGCCGCACGCCGAAGCCGATCGCCTGGATCACGGTATCGAGGCCGCCGAGAAACAGCAGGAGGCCGATATTCTCCATGTTGCCCAAGGTCATCGGTTCGCCGTCTATCTCAGTCTTCCACAACAGGCTGATGAGATCGTCCTTGGGATCATCGCGGCGTGCCAGAATCGTTTCGCGCATTGCGGCCGTGATGGCCATGCTCGGGCTGATCCCCTCGTTCTTTTGCTCGCGCCGCTCCAGACCGGGCAGCGATTCCATGATGAGCTGACGGTAATGGTTCTTCTGGTCCAGCGGCAGGCCCATCATGGCAAGGAACACGGAGACCGGCAGCGGTTCGGCAACCGCGCTTGCGAACTCACGATCAGGGCTGGCCTTGAACGCTTCGATCAGCGCGATGGCCTGTTCCCGGATATTGACCTGCAATGCCGCCATTGCCTTGGGCGAAAAGACCGCATTGAGCGGCTTGCGAAACAACATATGCGTCGGCGGATCGAGGCAGATCGGGAACGGAATCGGAATATGCGGCGAGCCTTCCGGACGCGATTCATTCACCGCTTTCAGGTGCTCATAAGGCACTGATTCACTCGAGAAATTCTCCCAGTCACGAGCGGCCTCATACGCCTGTTCGAATCCGCCGACGACCCATGTGCCGGTCTGGCGCGGGCTCCAGAACACAGGCGGTGCATTCTGCGCCAGATCGAGCAGGCGCGCACCGGGATCTGCATTGAGCGCGGGATCGTGCCAAAGATCGAAGTCATAGACCAGTGCATCGGGAACGTGGTCAGGCTTTGGAACAGCTTTGGTGAGAACCGATACCTTGGTCGCAGACATACATCCTCCGGATTGCCACAGGCCACCTTTGCAACTGACCTGAGACTGCCACTGCGCGAAATCCGGAATAGCGAACACACCTGACGGTGATCCATTTGTCCGATCTGCAAAGCATGCAGTCTGTACGTATTCTAATCAGGCCAGGAGGTGACGAAGTCAAGAAGAATGCGATGGCAGGGCGTGTTGCCGTACAACGCTCGGATGATGCTGCGCCGATGGGACGGCGCGATCATCTCAAGTGACGCGAAGTCCTTCGATCAGGTTCAGCAGCGCCGTGGTCATATTTTTCTGAGCCTTGGCGGGCTCGGTTGAATGGGCGATCGCGAGAGCCGCCTCGTTCATCGCTGCCAGTATGAGCTGCGCTATCGGCTCCTTTGGCTGGCGCTTTACAGTGCCGTTTTCGATCAGCAGGCCGAGCGTGTGGATCAAGCCAGGAAGTGTTATTTCGGACCGGATCGCTCGCCATTTATCCCATCCGAGAACGGCGGGGCCATCGATAAGCAGCACCCGCTGCGCATCCGGCCGCAGCGCGACGAGTTCTAGATATGCCTTCAATGCCGAATTCAACTGCCTCCATGGATCGCCAGAGTACGGCGCTACCGATTGGGAAGCCGCGTGCGACAACTCAGCCGCAATCTGTCGAAGGACGGCCTCGAATAGACCCTCTTTGTCTTTGAAATGATGATATAGGGCGCCACGGCTAACAGAAGTCATCGCAACCAGGTCATGAGTCCCAGCTGCATGATAGCCCACATCGGTGAAAAGCTGCCGAGCTGCAATGATCAGCGAATCCTGGGTCGCTGTCGATCTGCGCTGCCGGCGCTTCGGCACTGATGTCCGGCGGCGCCCAAGGGAAGAGGTATTGCGATCCACATTCTGGTCGACCTTCGCGGCATCCTGTTCGCTCTTCACAAAGTGACCTTCCAACTGTCGGCATTTTAAGGCGGTAAATCGCCGCGTGCTTGCGGATCATGTGCTGCTATTACAATCGGCCATAGTGGCCTTGCCCAATTCCGCCAACTGTGGTCGCGCTGCCGCGATAACCAGCCGGCTCAATCAGCAAAGAGCATTCTGTCGGGATTATCCCAAAATTCTCGGGTTTGATGGGGTCATAACCTTGGGATGCAAAGCATTCGCTTTTTTGCATTCAAATATCGCAGGTGAACGATCGGTTGGGGGCGCGAAGCTGCCGTGAGATGTGACGTGACCCCCAACTTTCATCCAGTTGCGATTAGAGCCTCGGCATCGTTGTTGCCCACGTGGGCGGATGAAGCAAGGGGCTGCGTAGCGTATGGGCAAAGTGCTGAAGTGCGTGCTGCGCGAACCATACTGGCGCGGGCGCGAGAGGGGTGTTGCCTGAAACCGTAGAGTAGCACGGCTGACTTGCGGCAACTTCACGCTGCGATCTTGGACGGCGCCGTATCGTCGAACTGATAGAACCGCGCATATTGGCGTCGATAGGCCAGCACCGGACCGTCGCCTTTCACCAGGATGGGATCGGGCTTGTATATCTTGGCGTTCCAGATCGGAATGTCCTGGTTTACCTGTTTGACCAGGTCGCGCATCCGCGCTCTGGTGACGCGCATCTTGCCTTCGCTGATGCCGGGCGGGTGAAAGAGTTGCCAGCGCAGATGGGTGTGCTCGGAATCGATCGGCGTCGCCTGCTGTGACTGCAGCACATGACAGACGTCGGTATATTCGGTGATCGATTGGCCGGGGCCGACCGCAGTGACGTCGATCACTCCCGTCATCGGTCCGCGCGGGGTGTTCATCTGGGCGGTGACTGTGTTGCGCCGCGACCAGCCGTCGAATTTGAACGCAGCAGCCGGCGGTTCCTTGATTCCATGAACGGCACCAAAGTGGGCGTGGTCCTGGCTGTTTTCGGTGATTTCCTGGATATGGATATCGATCACCCATTCGTGCCGCTCGGCCTCGACCCATTCGCCGCCAGGGCAGGGCGGAAGCGTGGCCAGTTCCCACTTGGGCGCCGCCTTTTTCGGGTGGTTCCAGACAAACACCACGCCGCCGCTCTCGGCGATCGGCCAAGTCGGCAGGCAGCCCCGCTTGAGCCGCGCCGGGATCACTTTGGTATAGGGAATATCGGTGACCGCCCCAGTGCCGCTGAAGCTCCAGTGGTGATAGGGGCAGCGCAAATCGCTGCCAATCACTGCGCCGCCCACGCCAAGATGCGCGCCAAGGTGCGGGCAATAGGGATCGACTGCACGCAGGGCGCCGTCTTCGCCGCGCCACACGACGAATTCGGTGCCGAAGTAGCGCATTGTACGGACATCGCCCGGCGCGATCTCGTCCGACATGGCCACGGCGAACCAGCCGAAAGGGATCGGCAGGCCAGAATAGCCGCGGTCGGGGCGAGCAAACGATGAATCCATGGTGGTCTCCAATGGCCAGGCAGATGTTGAAGCGGAAATTAATGCACTTCCTATGCTGCATTTTCCCGCGCTCATTGACACAGGTCAAAGCGGCCAGGGCTGCGCGAGGGCGATACGGAACGACGAAACACGGGCGGTGCATTATCGAGTCACCCGGCCTGTCCGCGTTCGCCCTGAATCACGAGGCATTGCCACCATGACCCATTCAAGTCCCCCCCCGCAATTACCCGAACACCGCAGTGGGGTACTGCGCGATCTGCTGGCGGATGAGAGCCAGCTCGAGAGCAGGCTCGCAGAACTCGACGTGCAGCCGCTGTTGCTGGTCTATGGCCACCTTACCGGCGACACCGCCACGCTCGATCGCTTCGCCCCTTACATCAAGGGCGCCTGGGGCTTTGAGGAAACGGTTCCCGAAGATATGAAGGCAGAGCTGCGCGGCAAGCTGATCGCCACGTTCAAGGACTATGCTGCAGCGGGCCGTCCGCTGCCGCCAGCGCCATCGCGTGAGCTGCTGCAGAAGATGGCTGACACGGCAGTCGGTGCGCATGTGCCCGAAGCCTATTATGCAATGATCTACGACGAGCTGAACTTTGACGGCAAAGACGCCAAGACCGTCCAGTGGCGCAAGGCACCCGGCGCGGCCAGGCTCGCAGAATTCAAGGTTCTGGTGATCGGCGCGGGCTTTTCAGGCATTGCCATGGGGGCGAAACTCAAGGATGCGGGCTATAACTTCGTCGTCGTCGAAAAGAACGACAATGTCGGCGGCACATGGTATGAAAATACTTATCCGGGCATCGCGGTCGATACCCCCAACCACTTCTATTCCTATTCCTTCCGGATGGAGCCCAACTGGGATCACTATTTCGCCCGCGGCGACGAGATACAGCGTTATATCGAGACCTGCTATGCCGAAATGGGCATCGCCGATCATGTCCGCTTTGAGCAGGAAGTTGTCTCCACCGTCTGGGACAACGAAAAGGCCGTCTGGCAGGTCAAGATCCGCCGCAAGAACGGCTCGACTTTCGATGAGACCTACAATGCGGTGATCAGCGCTGCGGGACTGCTCAATGTGCCCGCCTTCCCGAACATTGCGGGCTTGGACCGCTTCAAGGGTCCGTTGTTCCACTCCGCCCACTGGGATCACACTGTTGACCTGAAGGGCAAGACCGTCGCGGTGATCGGCACCGGCGCCTCGGGTCAGCAGATCGTCCCGGCCATCGCCGGCGAAGTCGGCAAGCTGGTAGTCTTCCAGCGCTCGCCGCACTGGGTCCGGCCCAATCCGCTGATCTTCAGGACCGTGTCCGACAACTGGAAGTGGGCGCTGGCCAACATTCCCTATTACAACAAGTGGTATCGCTTCCTGCTGCTATGGGCGACCTCGGATGGCCTGCTGCCGCAAATGCGCAGCGATCCCGCCTGGACCAACCCGCTGTCGCTCAATGCCGAAAACCAGCGGACCCGCGAATGGCTGGAGGCGAACATCCTTGAAAAGGTCGGCGGCGACGAGGAACTGGCAGCCAAGGTGACGCCGAAATTCCCGCCTTATGGCAAGCGCATGCTGCGCGACGGCGGCTTCCTCAAGACACTGACCCGCGACAATGTCCAACTGGTCACCGGGCCGATCCAGACCTTCACCGAGAAGGGGATCATCGACGAGAACGGCATTGAGCACAAAGTCGACGTGATCTGCCTGGCCACCGGGTTCAAGGCGCAGTGCCCGCTCACGCCGATCGAAGTGACCGGCACCCAGGGCACGATCCGCGATCACTGGGGCGAGGACGATCCGCGCGCGCATCTGGGCATCACCGTGCCCGATTTCCCCAACCTGTTCCTGATCTATGGCCCCAACACCAACCTTGGCCATGGCGGCTCGGCGCTGTTCCACTCGGAATGCCAGATCCGCTACATCATGCAGGCGCTGCGCGAGATGATCGAGCGTGATGTCGATGCGGTGGAAGTCAGGCGCGAGCCGTTCGAGGACTACAACCGCAAGGTCGATGCCGAGTTCGAAGGCATGGTCTGGATGCACCCGGGCGTGACCAGCTGGTACAAGAACAAGCATGGACGGGTGGTGACCAATTCACCCTGGGCGCTGAGCGTCTACCACAAGCTGACGGCGGAATTCGACCCGCAGGAATACGAACTGACCAAGGCAAAAGCCGTAGCGGCCTGAGGAACAAGGAGTGGAAATGATGGCTGAAAACACTGCACAAGCACTTGAAAAAGTCCGCTTGCGGATCGCCAATCCGGAGCTGATTCCGGCCGGGCGCTATTACGATCCCGAATTTTTCGAGCTGGAGAAGCAGAACCTGTGGCCTCATGTCTGGCAGATGGCCTGCCGACTCGAGGAATTGCCCGAGGTCGGCGACTACACGGTCTACGACATTTTCGACAAGTCGGTGATCATGATCCATACCAGCGAGGGTGTGAAGGGCTTCCACAACGCCTGCCGCCACCGCGGGGTGAAGTTGGCACATGGGCCGGGCAAGTGCGGCTCCGAAGGCTTTGTCTGCCCGTTCCATGGCTGGCGCTGGAACGCGGACGGCGAAAACACTTTCATTTTCGGCAAGCGGATATTCAGCGAGGATATCATCGCGCAGGCGCAGATCGATCTCGCGCCGGTGCGCACCGAAGAGTGGGCAGGCTGCGCCTTCATCAACTTCGATAACGATGCGCCGTCGTTGCGCAACAGCCTGGGTCCGGTCGCCGAGCGGATGGATGCGCGCCATGCCGACAAGCTGAAGATGGACTGGTGGTGCGCCACGGTGCTGCCGACCAACTGGAAGCTCGCCATGGAAGCCTTCATGGAAAGCTACCACGTGATGCAGACCCATCGGCAGCTCTATGATCTGACGCCCGATGCGAACAATCATTACGGTGCCAATGTTGACGGAACACCGGTGAACGAGGGTCTGAACGGGCCGGAGATGGTCGAGCAGATGTTCCGCTTCATGGAGAACATCCACGACGGCATGGGCGGCGGCATTGTCCATGAGACCGAAGTCGCTGTGATCGACAGGCTGCGCACGATGGAGGTGCCGCAGGACGATGCAGCCGCAGCCGCCCAGATGTTCTATGCGCGCGCCTGGCAGGATATCGAGGAGGACCTGCGGGCGCGCGGCGCCGATGTGTTCGACATCGCCAAGGTCTCGGCGGAAGTTGAATTCAACGCGGTCGAATTCATGTTCCCGCACTTCTTCCTGCTGCCGATGGTCGCCGCGATGGCGAGCTACCGCATCCGCCCGCTGACGCCCGAAACTTGCCTGTTCGAGATCTGGTCGCTGGTGATCCGCCCCGACAGCGAGCCTTATGACACGCCGACCGAGCCCACCGTGCTGCCCTACGATTCGCAGGACTTCCCCGAAATCCCCCGCCAGGATTATTCCAACCTGCCGATCCAGCAGCTCGGCCTGCACAACCTTGATTACATGCGCATCGGCAAGGGATTCAACGGCGGCGACAGCGAAGGGCTGATCAGCAATTATCAGCGGGTAATCGATGGCTTCATTGCCGGGCTTGACCGCGAAACGCTGCGCAAAGCCCAGAACATCGCCAACAGCGGCTTCCAGTCGCCGATCCGCGATATCGGGTTCTGACGGCGATCAGGCCGGCAACCCGATTGCCCGGAAATACTTCACTCAGGAGGTTGAAATGACCGTTACAGAACTCAGCAAGCCGCTTCCGGCGCCTATCGCCAGAGGCAAGTATCGCATCGTCGATGCCGATGCCCACATCGATCCGCCACACACCTTCTGGGGCGAATACCTGCCGGCGAATCTGCGCAGTCTGGCCCCAACGATCGAAGAGGGCAACGAGTGCGATTTTGTCGTGTTCGAAGGCCGCAAGCGCCCGCTGGTGATGCTCGCCAACCAGGGCGGCCGCGAGGGCAAGGACTTCAAGATCATGGGCAAGCTGTGCGATCTGCACGACAGCGCCACCCCGGCCAAGCGCCTCGCGGTGATGGACGAAGACGGCGTCGATGTGGAAATTCTCTACGGCGGCGGACCGCTCGGCACGATGAATTCCGCAGCTCTATATCGAGAGCTTCCGGGCCTATAACCGCTGGCTCGCCGATTTCTGCGCTTATGACCCCGCGCGCCTCGCCGGTGTTGCCTATCTGCCGATGCGCGATATCGACGAATTGCTGGCCCTGCTGCGCGAGGCTGTGAAGCTGGGCCATCGCTCGATCAATATCCCGGCCTTTCCGCAGGCCGCCGATGGTGTGAGCACCAGCGCTAAAGTAGCCAAAATCCAGGAAGCGCAGGGCGCGGCGCTGACTGGCGATCCCTCCAGCGAAAAGGCCTATTGGCACCCGGAATACGACCGCTTCTGGGCGGAAGTGCAGGAACTCGATGTCACGGTCACTTTCCATCTGGGCGGCCGCGCGGCGCGGTTTGGCGAGAAGGACCACTTCCTTTCGGATCTGGTGATGACCAAGGTGGCCATGGCCGAGCCGGTCGCCATGGCGATCTTCGGCTGCCTGTTCGATCGCTTCCCGACGATGCGCTGGGGCATCATCGAAAGCGGCGTGGGCTGGATGCCGTGGATGGCCGAATATATGGACCGGACCTGGGAAAAGCAGCGCTTCTGGATCGAGAGCAAACTCAAGAATCTGCCCAGCTTCTACATGGACCAGAACATCTACGGCTCGTTCATCAATGACCGGATGGGCTTCGTGAACTGCCACCAGCCGGGCGGCCGGAATGTGATGTGGTCGTCAGACTTCCCGCATTCGGAAACCACCTACCCCAACTCGCTCTCTGCCATTGCCCGCGATTCGGCGGGCATTGCCGATGAGGATGTACGCTGGATTGTCGGCGGCTGCGCGGAGAAATTCTTCAAGGTCTGACGCGGAAGGCGGCTACAAAAAGGGGCCTGGCAGGAACTCCTGCCAGGCCCCTTTTGTGCGCTCTGGCCTATTGCTTCGGGCGCGGCGTATAGCGCACATGCAGCGCTTCGGGGCCGCGACCGATCAGGGTGCCGCCACCCATGCGGGCGGGCGGATAGTCCGGATCCCAGCGCAGATCGCCCAGCTGATCAAGCAGCGCGCCCAGCGCAACTTCCATTTCCTGGCGCGACAGATGCTGGCCGAGGCAGGCATGTGCGCCAGCGCCGAAGGCAAAGTGACGTTTGGCCGGGCGGTGGATGTTGAGTGTGTCAGGGTCCTCCCATTGCGTGCGGTCGCGGTTGGCGGTGCCCAGGCACAGCATGGCAACCGAACCCGCCTTCATCTCGACGCCTTCGAGCACCGTGTCTTTCTCGACATAGCGCAGGAAGGCGGTGTCGGTCGGATACCAGCGGGTAATTTCCTGAATCGCCGGGCGCATCAGGCTGCGATCCTGGCGCAAGGCTTCCAGCTGCTCGGGGTGATTGAGCAGCGCCATGATGGTAATGCCCAACTGCCGCCAGGTCGTACCTCCGCCGGCATGGATGATCAGGAAGCAGTACCGCATCACCTCGTCAGGTGTCATCTTGCGCGTGGTGCCATCGGCCTGCTCGATATCGGCGTGGACGAAGCGGCTGATCAGATCGTCCTTCGGCTTGGCGCGGCGCTCGTCCATCAGCCGGGTCAGCATGTCGGCGGCGAAGGCATGACCCTTGGCCATCTCTTCCGGGCTGGCATGCATTAGCAGCGCCTGCCGGAATTCAAGCGCTTCCGACGCCGGAATGCCAAACCCGGCCGAAACCACACTCATCGGCAACGGCGCACATAATTCCAGGTTGAGATCGGCGCGGTCCTTCGCGGTGATGCGGTCGAAAATCTCGTCGACGGCGGCAATGGTCCACATCTCGGTCCACCAGCCGTCGGTGAACGATGGCTTGAACCAGGGCTTCGAGACATTGCGCAGCCGCTTGTGCTCGCCGCCATCGAGATTCAGCAAGGTATCGCCCAGTGCGGGCTTCGACAATTTTTCATAGACCCGGTTGCTGAAGGTCTCGCTGTCCATGAATGCCTTGTTGACCGCCTCGAACGAGAGGATCGAATAGACCTCGCCCGGCCATTGCTCCGTATTGTACTGGCGCGGGATACCCATCAGGTCTTCCAGCGCGCCTTTGACGACCGGCGGGCCGTCGTGCAGCTTAGCCAGGTAGATATAGGGATCATCCGTGCCCCAACCCGCAGCCTTGGCCTCTTCGTTGGGGTTGAACAGGACGCCGCGATCCTGCTTTGCCAGATCAACCGCACTGCTTGCCATTTTCATTTCCTCTTCAGTGGCCGGGGGGGGGGGGGGCTCAGGCCTGTTCAAAACTGTCTTTCTCTGCCGAACAGTGCGGACAGCACCAATCTTCGGGAATGTCTTCCCAGCGGGTGCCCGGCGCTATGCCGTGTTCAGGTTCACCTGCGGCCTCGTCATAAACGTAGCCACAATAGAGGCACGTCCACTGGCGGGATTCGGACCCTGCCCGCTGGGCTGTTTCGATCATTTCCTGCTCATTTCCTGAATCGCTAGGGGTACCGGATTGTGGCCGTGACATGGAAACCTCGAAGGCACTGAGAGCATCCTGACACCGCCGTTCGAGACCGCATTGTGCTCGATCAAATTTGTACTGGCAGGAAGAACGTGCCCAGCCACTAGTCCAGGAGGCTGGTGCAGGCTTCAGTTGGCAGCTGATCGGGCTGGTGAATACACTCGTCAGCCGAACTGGCCGCTTGACCGGGTTGAGGTAACGCTCACTCATGCTAAGGAGAGGGAGTTGAGGGGAAATCGGCGAAAGCCGATCATTTCGCCAAGACAATTCGTATCTTTGGTAAGAGCCTGACCGAGGAACAGCGGGACAGGCTGATCGCAGCGGCGGCGCGCTGCCCGGTGCAGCGGACACTCGAGGGAACGCCAATCATCGTCACCCATTCTGCTGGCTGATGGGTTCGGCCGCCGCCGGGTGGTCAGAGGGTGATGGGCTGATTTGGCTGCACTGCCAGCGATGACAGGATCAACGATGACGTACTATATGGCCACCAAGCTTCAAGTTCCGTTCGATGATGCCATCGAGCGCACCGAAACTGCCCTCAAAACCGAGGGTTTTGGTGTCATCAGCCGGATCGATATCCAGCAGACACTTAAATCGAAGATCGGCGTCGATTTCCGGCCGTACACAATTCTTGGGGCATGCAATCCAGGCTTGGCCCATGAGGCGCTGCAGCTGGAAGACAAGGTCGGGCTGATGCTGCCCTGTAATGTCATCGTTCAACAGTCCGGCTCTGGCGGAGTTGAAGTTGCCGCGATTGACCCTGTGGCCACAATGCAGGCAATCGATAATCCTGAATTGACGAAGGCTGCGCAGGTGGTTCGTGACAAGCTCTCCCGGGTTATCGGGCTATTGGGTCAAGGCCCATCTGAGTAGGGACTCTGGCCGACGCCATAGACGCGCAGAGCGAAGATTCGACAGCGCCAAGGTCCCGAATGCGGTCGCCTTACGTAGAGCGAGATTCTATGCGGGAAGGGCCTGCCGCACCCAGGCGACGATGGCAGTCGGGGGCATCGCGCCGGACTGGCGGGCAACCTCACGCCCTTTTGAAAACAGGATCAGGGTAGGGATCGAACGGATGCCGTAGCGGGCAGCAACGGCCTGTTCGGCTTCCGTGTCCAGCTTGCCTAGACGTACTCTGGGTTCGAGTTGGCCGGCGGCCGCAGTGAAGGCGGGAGCCATCTGCTGACAGGGCCCGCACCAGGATGCCCAGAAGTCGACGAGCAGCGGAATGTCGCTTTTGGCAGCGTGCGCATCGAAGTTGGCTGCGGTGAGCGTGACGGGCTGCTTCTGAAAGAGCAGTGATCCGCACCGACCGCACTTTCCACCCGCCGGAAGCTTATCTTTCGGAACCCGGTTTGCCGTCGCGCAGGATGGGCAAATGATGAGCATCGCATCTGGACTTGGCATTTGGTCACCTCGCACCGCTGAGATGGGACCTCCGAACTCAAACATAAGTCGCAGGCCCGACGACTTTGGGAATGCCGATTCGCGTCAGCCCTAACAATGGAGCGAGAACTTGGCTGCCTAGCAACCAGCGAAGCGGCCCTTTTGCGCTTTCGCTCAGAGAATCAGTCTCCAGGAGCCTGCTACATAGGGAGCTACCTAGCCGCTCAGGACAACGAAATTCCCAAGGTTGCTAGTGATCTAACTATCCGTAATATAATGGGAATGTGGTGGACGCACTAGGGCTCGAACCAAGGACCCGCTGATTAAGAGCGATGCTTAAGATCTTGTTATATCTAACTATTATTCGTCATATTGCGTCTTGGGGAACACAAAGACGTGTCTTGGACCCGCTGATTCCGAAGCGTATTGCTTCACGCTCTTTCATGCAAGTTCGGGCGCCTGGGACCCCCTTGATACCCACACGGAAGATCGATGATTTTCTGGGTATCAGAGCATGGGATGGGCGAGGCGGGGTGATCCATCCACCAGCCTTGCAGCAGCGTCATACCAATTGCGGTTGTCCGCGTCAGGAATAATCCCGGTGACCTCACGGCAGTGGCTTCGCAGGCGTTGGCAACGATTGCGTTATTATCGGGCGGAGCAAGTCACGAATTCGTTACTAGGCGCTCAGGAATGGCATCTTGAAACCACCCCGACGCTGGTGGCGTAAATTCCCGACCGGTAAAATGTGAGCCTCAGCGTAGTAAGATTACTATAAAATTCCCGTTCGGGAATAATTTACTTGCATGATGTCAGAAAAAGTCATATTGACCCGCTCGGGAAAATAGACATGCTCGACACTGCTTCAATAGGAAATATCGTTCGGGAGGAACGCAAGGCGCTCGGCCTGCGACAGGCAGAGCTTGCTGCCGCAAGCGGTGTTGGCGTGCGCTTCCTCGTCGACTTGGAGCGGGGCAAGCCAACCGTCCAGCTTGGCCGGGTGCTGGCAGTGCTGGCGGCGCTGGGGTGCTCGATTGATATCCGGCGGCCTCAATGAGCGGGGCGATCCTCGACAGCCTCAGCGTCTGGTGGGGAGAGCGTGCAGCAGGGATGCTTTCGATTGATCGGGGCGGCGCAATGCACTTTGCCTATGCGCCCGATTGGCTGGCTGATCCCAACACGCCTGCATTGTCGCGCGCTATGCCCAAGCGCGAAGCCGAATATGATGACGCCATCTGCAAGGCAGTCTTCGGCGGCCTGCTGCCCGAGGAAGGGCAGCGCACTGCGATTGCCCGCGCGCTCGGCGTTTCCCCCGATAACCCGTTTCGCTTGCTGGCGGCACTGGGCGGCGACGTTGCAGGCGCACTCGCGTTCCTGCCCACAGGCGAGCATCCGCCACAGGCGACGACAGGTGCCCCAGAACCCTTAAACGGCACGGCACTTGGCGAGTTGATCGAACGGCTGCCGCGCGTGCCCATGCTTGCCGGGGAAGGGGGCGCACGCCTCAGTCTCGCCGGTGCGCAATCCAAGCTCCCGGTCGTGCTTGTGGGTGGGCAAGTCGCCGTTCCTTTACCCGGCCAGCCGTCAACCCATCTGATCAAGCCCGAACCGGATCGCTTTCCGGGTCTTGCCGCGAATGAAGCCTTCTGCCTTGCTCTTGCGCGCGCCGTGGGCCTTGATGCCGTGGATGCGGAATGGAGGCAGGTGAATGGGCGGGCCTATCTGCTAGTGACCCGCTATGATCGTGCGGCAGAAGGTCGGACAGTTCAGCGGCTGCATCAAGAAGATTTTGCGCAGGCACTCGGCGTTCCATCAAACCGTAAATATGCGGCTGAAGGCGGGCCGGTGTTTCGGGACTGCTTCGCCTTGCTGCGTGATGCGGCGGCACGTCCAGCGCTTGAAGTGCTGAAGCTGGTCGATGCAGCCATCTTCAACGCCATCATCGGCAATGCCGACGCCCATGCGAAGAATTTCAGCCTGCTGCGACAGGAAGAGCGCGGCAATCCGATTGTCCTTGCCCCGCTCTATGATTTGGTCGGCACGATGATGTGGGCCGAGTTGTCTCCGCGCTTCGCGATGACGTTCGGCGGGGCCGGGACATTGGAGCAGTTGGAGGCCAAGCACTTTGAGCGTTTCGCAACCGATGCGGGCGTTGCAGCGCCCTTCGTGCGGCGTCGGGCATCGCAACTGGCGGAAGCCGTGACCGATGCAATCGGACGCGGCGTGAATGTCCCAGGACTTGATGATCGGGAGCCCACAACGACACAAGCAGACATTATCCGGGATCGGGCCCAGCGTGTCGCGCTCAAGGCAACCGAGCGAGATCGATAGGCGACGCGTAATCGCGTGAGGCCGAAAAACCCAAAATCAGTGTCGCGCCACTTGGTCCGAATATCGTCATGGCGGCTTGGTCTAAAGCACCCCCCGGTCATGGGCGGGATGGTCAGATCGCATCACGCTGAACTTTCCCGCTGCAGGCCCTTCGGATGCTAGGAATTTCTTTGAGATTGGCTGATTTCCATGATTATTGACGTGTCATTCGAAAGGATGGCACATGCAGAAGGCCCTGTCCATCGCCGATGCAAGACGCGCTGCGCAGTTGCATCGGCAGCAAGTGATGAAAGGCGTCGATCCCAATGCTGAACGGCAGGCCGAGATCGATGCATTGCAATACGAGCAAGAGAGCCGTCTCACAGTCCGTCAGGCACTGGAAAAATATGAAGCGATCAAGCTGGTCCATTTGCGCAAGGGTGGTGAACGCCGCCTTTCGCTCGATGGCAAGAAGGGCATCCTGGCCGACCTCGCCAATCGCGAGCTTGCTTCCCTGACGCGGGGCGAACTCACTGCCCGGATCAGGGCGCTGGCGGAGAAATCGCCAACGGCTGGCAATCGCAAGCTCGCGCACGTCAAGGCATTCCTCAACTGGTGCGTGAACGAGGATTTCATCGAGACCAATGTCGTGGACAAGGTCAAGCGACCGGGCCGCGAAGTGCCGCGAACCCGTTGCCACAGCCTTGGCGAGCTGGCCGAAATATGGGCGGCGGCGGGAAAGCTCGGTTACCAGATGGCCGGAACCCACCATCGTCTTGAGCAGATGATTGGTGGTGGAAGGATTTATTCCAAGTGACTTGCCAATTTCGACGGCCCGCATCGGTCGGCGGGTAGCGCCAAACAGCTCCAATACGTCGAGCGCCCGGGTGGCGGAACGCGACAGGCTCTTGCGATCATCGGGTCGCATGACCCTCACATCCGAATTGACGCCACGGACTGCGCTCGGAGCAATGAGGGTCATTGGCTTTCGAGACCGCCTTTCGGAGGGAACGAGCCGTTTAGCATCCCAACCGTGACAAAGCTAACCCACCAATCGGTTCTACTCGCTCAAATCGGGTCGAATTCGAGGTGCAGGTTCTTGAGTGCCCGCAGGATGAAAGTCGGTTCGTATTCGAACCGGGGGTCGCCTGCGGAATCGCGATGTTCCCCGGCAACACGGATGTTGCCCATCCGGGCGAGCAGGCGCTCGAAGCTGACGCGCGCCTCGCTGCGGGCGAGCGGGGCACCGATGCAGGTGTGCGCGCCGCGGCCGAACGCGAGGTGCTCTTTGGCCCGGGGCCGGCCGAGCTTGAACTGATCGCCATCCTCGAACCGCCTCTCGTCGCGGTTAGCACCCATCAGCGCGATGAAGACCGAAGTGCCAGCCTTGATCTCGATGCCGCCGACGGTTTTGGTCTGCACACACAGGCGGCCTTCGGCTTTCACCGAACCGTCGAACCGCAGCACTTCTTCGACGAAGTCGGGAATGAGTGAGGGGTCGGCGCGCAGTGCTTCCTGCAGCTCGGGCCGGATGGCGAGCAGCCGCATGCCGTTGCCGATCAGGTGACTGGTCGTATCCTGCCCGGCACCGAACAGAAATGCACCGAGCCCGGCCACCTCCGGCAAAGGTGGTTCAGACCCGTCTGGGTACTTCGCCAGCGCCAGATCGGTCAGGATGTCCTGGCGGGGCGCCTGGCGACGTTCGGCGAGGTAACCGTAGATATGCGCGCCGATCTTGGCGATGCCATGTTCAGCCAGTTTCTCCGAAGTCGCGCCGATTTCCGCTGGAATCGTATCCTTGAGATATTCACGGAACAGCCCGCGATCCTCCTGGGGAACGCCCAGCAGATCGGCGATGACCAGCGTGGTGAACGGGCGACCGTATTGCCGGACCAGATCGACCTTTCCACTGGCGACAAATTCGTCGATCAATGCGTCAGCAGTGCCAACAAGGTCGGCATCCACGGCCTTCAACCGGCTGGGCGTGAACAGTCGCGATAGCAGCGAGCGCAGATCGACGTGGCGTTGGCCTTCCTGGGTGGCAATGAGGTCGTCGAACACGTTCAATTTCCGCGCCTCCTCGACCTCGGCGCGAATGTCATCGCCCGTGGGATCGAAGGGCAACTTGACCATCGCCCCGATCGTCGCGTTCGCGCTCGAGAAATGCTCGCTGTCGAGCATGATCTCGACGGCTTCGTCATAGCCGGTCACTGCCAGCGCGTTGGCGCGCGCGGGCAGCGGCGTGATCGGCCCCTTTTCGCTCAGATAGGCGAAATAGGCATGCGGATCGGCACACAGGCTGGTGTCGGTGTAGAAATCTGCGTTCGCATAGTCTTGCATGGAAGCCTCGTTCAAATCTCGGGTTTGCAATCAACCCTGGGACACAGGAGTGCGGACTATCAGCCTGTCGTGCTGCCTAGTCACGGTAATCTGACAGGACAGCCGCACGCCCGGCGTTTCGTCGCCGCTGGCGTCGATCATCGGCAGCTCGATCTCGGTCGCCGTTCCCATGGCCGCGCGCCTGTAGTTTGGCAACGATCTCGTCCATCGTGCGGATCATTACCGCCT